>JAZKER010000021.1:0-168046 GCA_040386955.1 Verrucomicrobiota bacterium | reverse complement strand
TTTCTAATGAATGTACAGCCCTTTTTCCGACAACCTTTTTGAAAATCGGTATAGGTTGTGGGGATGCCGCCTGGGAGGTGGTGAGGCAGATCAGGCAGAGCCAGAGAAAACGCATGTTTCTTTAAACATCCGTGTGCCCCTGTCTTCTTGCCGAACAAATGTTCAGATTTTACGGCGCTGGCGATATTGCCCCGGCGTCTCTCCCTGACGTTTGCGGAAGGCTTCGGCCATGTACTGCGGATGAGTGAATCCGGCACGTTCGGCGATGGCGTCCAGCGTCAGGTCCGTCTGCGTCAACAGCCGCTCCACGAGGCCAAAACGGATGCGGTTGATCTCTTCTCCTGGCGATCTGCCGATCTGCCTTTTCATCTGCCTTTCGAGTGCGCTGCGAGAGAGTGACGAGGCCCGTGCGACGTCATTGACCCCAATGTTCTCCGTGGCGTGCTGGCGGATGTAGGTGAGAGCGCGCGCGAGGCGGGGATCCTCCACGGCCACGATGTCCGAGGACTGGCGCACAATGAAATCCCCGGCGGGGAGCAGGGTGCGCGCAGGCGGGCGGGTGCCGGTGTGAATCCAGGCGTCCAGCATTTGGGAGGCGGCATAACCCACGGCCTGGCCTCGCAGTTGTACGCTGGAGAGCGGAGGCCAGGCGGTCTCACACAGTAACTTGTCATTTTCAGCACCCACCACGGCCACTTCTTCGGGGACGGAGATGCCGGCACGCCGTGCAGCATCCAGAAGCCAGAATCCGAGCTGGTCATTGCTGGCGAACACCCCCACCGGCTTTTCCAAAGAGGTAAGCCAGTCTGCCAGGGCCTGCTGATGCTCATCCCAGCGCGGACGCTGGCTGGGTGAAAAAGCCTCAAAGACCGGGCAGGCGAATCCTTCGCTCTTCACCGTTTCTGAAAATCTCTGGATGCGCTCGCGGAAGAAATCCAAGGTGGGATCCAGGTAGGCGGCGAACCTTTGAAAACCCCGGCTGCGCAGGTGGACTGCGACTCGCACTCCGATCTCGCTGTTGTCCATGCCGACAAAGGGAAAGGGCTGGTCCGGCGAAGAGTCGCGCAGTTCGATGACGGGCAGGCCGGTGGCCTTCAGGCGCTGGAGCATGGCCGCATCACCGGTGCGGGCGAGGATGCCATCGCCAGGCCATTCCTCCAGCCAGGCCGGGTAGCTGGAAAGAAGGTCCCGCGGCTCCAGGTAGAGGGACCACGGGCCATGCTCCGCCACGTATCGCCGCACGCCTGCCACGATGTCCTGCCCGTAAGTACGGGAGGTATCCACCAGCATGGCGATCTGCGGAATGTGGCCGGGCATGGTCCAGATGGACTAGAAGGCTTGGACCCCGCTCATTTCAGGAATCCAGGCTTCCATGGCCAGGCTGGCAGCGCCTAGCGCACCTGCTTCATCCCCGAGATCCGAAGGCAGGATGACCGGGGGCATGTCCTTGAGGGCCGGGACCATTTGGGCGGCCTGCTGGGAGATTTCCTGGCAGAAACGCTGGCCGAGAGCGGTGAGTGGCCCGTGTAGGAAGTAAGTCTTCGCATCAATGAGCAAGTGCAGCAGGCCGATCACTCGGGCGTAGTCGGCGATGACGAGGTCCCAGTTTTTACCGGTTTCACCTGCGAGGCCCTTCAGGGCACTGCGCAGATCCATGGGCAGGGTGTCCTGCCTGCCAGCCGTCAGCCTGCGCCATACAGCGGGTGCCGTCATTTCGTCGTGGAGTTCGCCGCCTCCGCCAGTCAGCGGCCAGGGCCAGCGGCCGATTTCGCCAGCGGCATGGTGGCCCCCTCGCACGAGTTGGCCATTCTTGACAATGGCAATGCCAAAGCCGCTGCGAGGCCCCAGGATCACGTAGTCATCCAGTTCACGGCCACCGCCAAACCAGCGTTCGGCCAAGGCGATGGCGCGGAGGTTATTTTCCAGTGTGACCGTGACTGGGAAATCCTCACTCAGCTCTTGCACCAAAGGCACGTTTTTCCAATCGGGGATGAAAGCATACTGCATGGCCACGCCGGACTCAGGATTCACCAGGCCCGGTGCGCCGACTCCCATGCCCAGCAGAGGACCGGGGGCGAGCTTCCCCAGACCGACAACGACGCTGCGGATCTCGCGCAGCACGGTCTGGGTGTTGGTCTTGGGGGGCAGTGGCCTAACCAATGATGCAACACGATTGCCGGCGAAGTCCACCCGCACCGCCTGCACACGTTCGGCATTGAACTCCACTCCGGCAAACCAGCCGGCATCCGGAATGAGGCTGAGCTTTCTTTTGGGCCTGCCCATGGGTCCCTGTTCCAGGCCCGACTCGTTCACGTAACCCAGGGCGATGAGATGATCCACATAGATGCCCACCGTGGAGGGGGACAGATTGGTCACTTTCGACAGGCTGCTGCGGGATGACGCATGTTGCCCCCGCAACTGCAGGAGGATGGAGGCGAGTAGAACTGACTGGTCAGCAGGCTTGGTGCGCATGGAAAGTGACAACTTACTGCATTTCTTCTCAGAAATGCGAAATTAATCTTGCGAAGAATGAACAGGATTTTACATAATTTGATACTGCATAAAATAAAGAATGTCTAGAAGCACGTCTTTGGACATGACTTGGCGTGCGGTTCCTCTGCAAATCCCCCCCTTCAATGTCCTTCTCGGCATCCGTTCGCACTCCTCAGCGCCAAGCAGAAATTGCCTGGTTTTCCGCCCTCTGCGGTGATGACTATGAGTATCTGGGGGTACCAGACGGGCATTTGCGCAGCAGTTTTGACCATTGCCGTGACATTGTCCGGAAAGCGGATGCGCATGGCTTTCAAAATATCCTGCTTCCTTCGGGCTGGATCGTCGGACAGGACGCTCTCAGTTTTGCGGCAGCCACCGCGCCGCAAACGCAGCAGATCAACCAGCTCGTGGCTCTACGAATGGGTGAAGTATGGCCGCCGATGCTGGCCCGGGCCATCGCTACGGTGGATCATCTTTCCAAAGGCCGCCTGTGCCTGAACATCATCTCCTCCGACATGCCGGGGATGAAGGAGAGCAACGACGTGCGCTATGCGCGCAGCAGTGAGGTCATCCAGATCCTGAAAACTCTCTGGACCACAGAAGGGCCTCTGGAATGGAAAGGGGAGCACTACCAGTTCTCCCTGCCCACCTGCGATCCCGCCAGGCCTTACCAGCAGAACGGCGGACCGCTGCTCTATTTTGGCGGTATCTCACCGTTGGCGCAGGACCTATGTGCCAAGCACTGTGATGTTTTTCTGATGTGGCCGGAAACCGAGGCCCGGCTGGAGGAAACCATGCGCGGCATGGCGGACAAGGCTGCAGCCTATGGCCGTAAGATTGACTTTGGTCTACGCATTCATGTCATTGTTCGCGAGACAGAAGCAGAAGCGTGCGCTGCGGCCAATCGGCTGATCTCCAAGCTGGACCCGGACAAAGGGCAGGAAATTCGCAACCGCTCCATGGACAGCCAGAGTGCCGGAGTCCTGCGCCAGGATGAGCTGCGCGCCCAGAGCAAGGATCTCTTCATTGAGGACCATGTGTGGTCTGGCATCGGCCTGGCCCGCAGCGGCTGCGGCAGCGCGATTGTGGGGGATCCGGACCAGGTGCTGGCCAAACTGAACCGCTACATGGACATGGGCATGCGCTCCTTTATCCTCAGTGGTTATCCGCATCTGGAGGAGTGCGACCTCTTTGCCCGCCACGTTCTTCCGCACCTGCCTACCTGCCGTCTGAATGAAGTGCAGGGAAGGCTCGTTTCAGATCCGGTTACGCCGCTGACCACTGCTCCAAGGGTCTGACCATCCTTCCATTTTTTCCGCCTTTCCTATGCCACCTCCTGTTCGTTTTGCCCTTGCCGGTTTTGGTGCCTGGGGAAAGCTCCATGCCCAGTCCATTGCCGGAAATCCGGAGGCGCAGCTCGTAGCCATCACTGCGCCTTCTGAGGCATCGCGTGCAGAGGCGCACCAGCTTTATCCCCAGGCGCAGATCTTTGCCGAAGCAGCAGAGATGATTGCCCAGGCGGATTTTGAGATCCTGGACATCGCCACCCCCAGCCACACTCACCGGGAGATTGCCGTGGTGGCCATGGCCCGTGGCAAACATGTGCTGCTGGAGAAACCGATGGCCATCACGCTGGACGACTGCAAAGCCATCGTGGCGGCCGCCACGGAACATGGAGTGCATCTCGCCGTTGGGCATGAGCTGCGGCTTTCCTCGCAGTGGGGAGAGATCAAAAAAATCATCCAGCGAGGAACCATCGGAGACCCGCAATACGTGCTGGTGGAGCTGTCGCGCAAGCCCTACCGCCTGGGGGCTGGCGGCTGGCGTTATGATCCAGGCCGCGTCGGCAGCTGGGTGCTGGAGGAGCCGATCCATTTCTTTGACCTCGCCCGTTGGTACCTGGAAGGCAGTGGAGACCCCGTGGAGCTTTATGCCTATGGCAACTCACGTGATCGGCAGCGCCCGGACCTGTTTGATAACTTCAGTGCCATGTTCAAATACCCGAATGGCAGCTACGCCGTGGTCTCGCAGACTTTGGCAGCCTTTGAGCATCACCAGACCGTGAAGGTCAGCGGTACGAAAGGAGCCCTCTGGGCAGGCTGGAGCGGGGCGCTGGATCGCACCTTGGAGCCCAGCTACTTCCTCAAGGTATTTGATGGAGAAAACCTCGAAACCGTGAAGATCGAAACGCACAGCGGAGAGGTCTTCGAATTGCGGGAGGAAATCGCCCAATGTGTGGCCATGGTTCGCACAGGCAGGCCACCTGCAGCCACCGGGCTGGATGGGCTTTGGTCCGCTGGGCTGTGTCTGGTCGCAGAAGAATCCATCCGTCAGGGCAAACCCCTGCCTGTCGGAGAATGGTTGAAATTCTAGCCTAGCAAGAAATGACCGCTCGCCGCAGCATCTTTTCCTTCCAGCCATGACTGCTTCTTCCAAATGGTACACCGGTGTCACGCGCTACCAATGGCTGGTGCTCATCGTGGCTTCGCTGGGCTGGGTGTTTGATGCCTTCGAGGGGCAGCTTTACAACATCACGCGGGCCGACATGCTGCCAGACCTCCTGCAAGTAAAGGGGGACGATCCGCTGGTGAAAATTTGGGGGGAACGTTTCCTGGGCATCTTCCTCATTGGAGGCACCCTGGGCGGTTGGATCTTCAGTTCATTGGCGGACAAATGGGGGCGCAACCCCGTGATGGCCCTGACCATCCTCTGTTACTCGCTCTTCTCTGGCCTAACGTATTTTGCGACCGAGATATGGCATGTCGGTGCCTTGCGCTTTCTGGTGGCCATGGGGGTCGGCGGGGAGTGGGCGGTCGGTGCAGCCTTGGTGGCGGAGGTCTTTCCAAAACACGCGCGTGAGCGTGCCAGCGGCATCTTTCATGCGACCAGTGTGATGGGTCTCTGGATGGCTGCCGGTGCCAGCCTGCTGGTGGGCACGCAGTGGCGCTATGCCTACCTTCTGGGAGTCATCCCGGCGCTGCTGGTGCTGTGGGTTCGCATCAGCATCAAAGAGCCGGAGTCCTGGAAGCAGGCCAAACGGGAAAAGGCGGACCGCATGGGCAGTTTTACCGAACTGTTAGGCAATCCGCTTTGGCGTCTTCGCGCCTTGCTGGGTGCAGGGTTGGCCATGGTCGGGCTGGCGACCTTCTGGGGCGTGGTCGTTGCGGGGCAGGACCTGGCGGCGGACTTGCTCAAACGTCTGGGCGATCCGGATTGGGCCAGCAAATCCAAAATCGCCTTTGGGTTCATTCAGACCGCGGGCGCGGGCCTGGGCATGCTGGCCTTTGGTCCCTTGAGCGCGCGGTGGGGCCGGCGGCGCACCTTCACCGTCATGCACCTGATGGCGCTGATGATGACACCGGTGGTCTGCTGGGTCCCCTCGCATTTCATGAGCTATGGTTTGCTCCTGTGTCTGCTGCCGGTGTTCGGTTTTTTTGCCCAGGGCATCCACGCGGGCTACGCGGTGTATTTCCCGGAGCTTTTTCCCACCCACCTGCGAGCTACGGGTGCCGGGTTTTGTTTCAATACCGGCCGCATTCTCGCGGCTCCGGTACTCATCTGGCTGTCGGCCTTCATGAAGTCGGCCTTTGACCTGCGGCTGGCCATCACCTGCCTGGGCGGGCTATTCTTGCTGGGACTGGTCTTCCTCGCCTTTCTGCCGGAGACGAAGGATCAGGATCTGCCTGAGTGAGGTTACTGGGCCGCAGTGGATTTCACCACATCACGGGCCAGTTTCAGCACTTCCCCGCCATGCTCCATGATGAGCGACTTTTCCTTCGCGGGTTTGGTCGGCAGGGGAGTCGCGGGCGCGCCGCTGGGGTTGTAAGGTTTGATCTCAGGCAGCGGAATGGTTTTCTTTGTGGGCGTGGCGGCCGTCGCAGATGTGGCTGTGGTCTGAGGACTGCTGGCAGAAGCAGTCGCCGAAGGAGCAGGCGGTGGGGCTGCTGGAGCCTGGGCCGTGGAAGGTGAGGATGCGGGCGGCGGATTGGCTGCCGGAGGTGCGGCGGGCTTGGTGGGGGGGGCCGGATTCGTTGCTGGGGCGGTTGGGGGTGTGGGTGCGGTAGTCGTTGTGGCTGGAGGCGCAGTGGGTGTCGCAGTTGTACCAGAGGCAGCCGCAGGAGAGGTTGCCGGGGGTGTTGTTCCCGCTGCCGGGGCTGGGCTGGTGCTGGCAGACGGAGTCGTGGCGACCACCGGTGCGGTCTTCGTTTTGACGGCTTTGTACAGCAGGTTGTAGTTGTGCCGGATGGCAGCGGGGAAGGACACCCGGCCTGGCTCCACGATCTTCTCGCGCAACAGCTTGGAGGACAGGTCGGCCACGAGATCGGTCCCCACTTTGACAGCACGCTCAATCTGGGGGGCGGCCACGGAGGTGGAGGCCGAAGCCCCGCCTTTGATGAGTTCACTGCTGATGGTGCGCCCCTGCAGGGCGAGGCTGCTCTGGGCGGAAACGAGATCACCATCGGGTGAAAAGCTCAGCTCCAGGCTGGCATGGTCATCGGAGGCGAAGAAGCCACGGCGGTGGTCAATGCGGACGGAAACAAAGATGCCGCCATCCGGGGAAGGGGAGACTTCCGGTTGGTAGGTGCGGTAGCCGGCCTCGGAGATTTCATACTCTGCCGCTTTGCCTTTGCGGGCCAGCCAGCCGCCCAGGCTTTGGCCAAAGGCCTCCACATCCACTTCCACTTCGGCGTGAACGGGGGTGATGAGGCCCAGGAGGGCGATGACGAGCAGGGGGCGTTTCATCAGAATCATGGGGAGGTTAACGGGAGCCGTCTTTAAACTGTTTCTTCACAGGTTTTATTCAAGCCGATTCGCCAGGGGGCCAGGCGGGCACACAAAAGAGCGGGCCGGTGTCGTTAGGCCATTAAGCTGATCCTTCAGCCGCAACCCAACACACGGACATGAAACCGACCTACCGAACCTTCGCGCTGGCCCTTCTGGGTTTGGCCGCCAGTGTGGCCTCCCTGCCTGCCCAGGAAGCTCTTCCTGAAAAACCTGCTTCGGAGGTAAAACCTCCGGATGCACCGCCCGGCCCTGGCCCTGAGTCCTCTCCCGCCCGCCCTGTCGTGGAGGCACCGCCTGCACGGGGACCGGAACGCGGAGGTCCGCCCCGGGATGAGCCCCGCCGCCAGCCATCCGAGCGTGGCGAGCCACGAGGTACTTCAGAGCGAGGATCCCGCCGTGAACGTTCCCAGCCGGAACCCCGGCGTGGCGAGGTCCCTCAGTCCCATGCCGAGTCTAGAGGCCCTGACAAAGACCGTGATTCACATCAGCCTCCCGCCAGAAAAGAGGATGGGCGGCTGGATCCGCGCAGTTCCGAAAGAGGCCGCACTCACGGTCATTCTCGTGGCCAGGATGGGCGCGGCCGCGAGTCTCGCCTGAGGCACCGGGGCGACCTCCAGAGAGGCCCGGCCCCTTCACGTTTCCGCCATCAGGGAGAAGCGCGCTTGGAGCAACGCCTGGAATTTCGTGGACCCCCACGTGGCAGCGATATGCCACGTCCTCCCCGTCATATGGATCACCATCAGAAGCGCCACGATCACATGTCTCCGCAGCGTGGGCCGGAGCCGCAAGGCAGGCCGGAATCGTCACGTGATGGGCATTCCCGTTTTGGGCCTCCGCCAGCCCATCGAGGGGAGCGGGGGGAGGGGCCTGGCCATCGCCCCGCAGGCCGGAGTCACGACCAAGAAGGGCACCGAGAGGAAAAATCGCGTCATGAAAGCCCCCGGCGCGGTGATGATGGCCCGAGGGCCGATGCACCACGTGGACATCGTGAAGAGCACTCCCGGCAGCAGGGTCGCCCGCCTGAGCGCAATGAAGAGCGCGGCGACCGCTTTCGCGGCGTCTGAAGGTTTGCTGTAGCGCGGAGGGGGAATTAGACCGCTTTCGCGCTGCTGACGTACTTGAGCAGATTGGAAAGGGTCGATCGCATGTCTTTGCGCTCCACGATCATGTCCACCAGGCCGTGCTGTTTCATGAACTCAGCCGTCTGGAATCCAGGTGGCAGATCTGCATGCGTGGTTTCTTTCACCACGCGTGGACCGGCAAAGCCGATCATGCACTTGGGTTCCGCGATGATGACGTCGCCCAAAGTGGCGAAGCTGGCCGTGACACCACCCGTGGTCGGGTGAGTCAGCACGGAGAAATAAGGCAGGCGTGCCTCCGCATGGCGGGCCAGGGCACCGCTGGTTTTGGCCATCTGCATCAGGCTGAGGATGCCCTCATGCATGCGGGCTCCCCCCGAGGCGGAAAAGACGATGACGGCCTTGCCTTCTGCCGTGGCGGCCTCAATGGCGCGGGTGATCTTTTCACCCACCACACTGCCCATGCTGGCACCGAGGAAACGGAAGTCCATCACGGCCAGCAGCACGGGCACGCCGTCAATGTTGGCTCGGCCGGTGACGACAGCCTCCTTGAGGCCGGTTTTGTTCTGGTAGGCCTTCACTTTGTCCACATACCCTTTGAAGCCAAGGGCATCCACCGAGTCGAGCTGAAGGTCCATCTCGACGAAGGTGCCTTCGTCCACCAGGCTGGCGATGCGCTCGCCGCTGCTGATGGTGAAGTGGTAACCACAGTTCGTGCAGACGCGAAGGTTTCTGGCCAGGGTCTGCTCAAAGAGGCTTTCCCCACAGGACGGACATTTGGTCCACAGCCCTTCAGGCATGTCCTGTTTCTTTTCACCCAGTTCGTTGACAGTGCGCTTTTTGAAAAATCCCATGATGTGATGTGTCGTCCCGTCTTTCACTAGCAGGCAGCTCGTTCATCCCCGGATGGCTACCGCAGGAGCGGCTGTGAGAACGCCTCACAACCTGAACAAGAAGCCCGATGGTTACCGGACGTGGGGCGGATACTAACCACGAGCTGCGGTAATCACCACCACTTTTTCAACCCCGGCCTCCAGCTTCAGGACTTTTGCACATTCATGGGCCGTGGCTCCCGTGGTCAGCACGTCATCTACCAGCAGGATGTTTCGCCCCTGGAGGTTCCGGCGCGGCAGCCAAGGGAAGGGGCGCGACAGGGCGAAGGCCCCTTTGAGATTGGCCAGGCGCTTGCGCCGATGCAGGTGCGCCTGGGACTCCGTGCGCACCTGTCGCGACAGGGGCTGCGCTGCCGGGATGCCCGTGCTTCGTGAAATCTGGCGGCAGAGCTCCCAGCTTTGGTTAAACCCGCGCCAGATTCGGCGGGTGATGTGCAGAGGCACGGGCACCAGCAACCATTGGGTGAGGTCCTCGGCAGCCAGCCTCGGATCGTTCAGCGCCGGAAGCAGCAGGTCTGCCACTGCGGCCCGCAGCGAAAGATCCCGCCCATACTTGTAGCGGTGGATCACCTCCCGCAGCGGGCTGGTGATCTTGTAACCTGCCACCGCGAAGTCATATGCAAGACGGCGGCCTGAGCAATTGGAGCAACGGAAAGCCTGGGTCATGGCTCCGGAAAAGGCTTCTCCGCAAACATTGCAGTAAGGGGCCTGGATGGCGGTCAGTTCATCCTGGCAGGGGGCGCAAAACCAGGCGGCAACTCCCTGCCGTGGGGCTTCATCGGGCAGCCGCACCTCACAATGACGGCAGACCCGGGGGTAAAAGCCGTCCAAAACCCGCTGACAGGTTGTTTGCCAGTAGCTCGGCGCGTGGACGGAGGGATGCGATATCAAGAGAGTGGGAATAAAGGACGGGTGCCGGGCGAATCCATGAAAAAATACAATCCCGCTGAGACGGTGCCACGCATGCACGTCCTTGCCTTCCGTCGGCTTGTCTGCCTTACTGCGGGCATGAGACATCTGTTTGGGCTGGTTGTGATGCTTTGCCTCAGTTCCCTGGCCCAGGCTGTGGAACTGCTGGGGCCGCCGCAGGTGCAAATTCAGGCCACGACGGCGACGCTGACTTGGAAGACCGATGTCGCCTGCGGCACGCGCGTCAGTTATGGACTGGCCACAGGCAAGGCAGATCAAAAAACCGAAGGCCCCGTCACCGCCCAGCATGAAGTGACTCTCACGGGCCTGAAGGCAGGTGCGACTTACCAATACACACTGGGCAGCGCCCGCCAGCAGTTGCATGCAGGTCGCTTTGAAGTGCCTGGCAGTGAAACCGCCACGGCCCCCCCTCCGACTTCAGCTCCGGCTCGCAAATCCATCCTCGACAAAGTTTTTAGCATCCTCACTCCGGAGGAAAAGCCGGCTCCCAAGGCACCTGCCACAACGGTTCAATCCCGAGCGCCCCCCACCCGCGAAACCTGGGGCCGCATGGATACCTTGCAGGACCATTTTGTTCGGCATGGACCCGATTTCCAAAGCCACAGTCCCGATGAGTATGCGGCCCAGGCCTGGCAGCTGCTGCAACGGGGCAAGCGCGGTGAACTGCCCATGAAGTGGGATGATGCCGATGGCACCCTGCGGGTGTTCGATCCGCAGACTCGTGCCTTTGCCGCCTATAACAGGCAGGGCATGACAAAAACCTTTTTCCGTCCCGGCAACCCCTCCTACTGGCAGCGCCAGCCCGGTCGTGAGGTCAAAGTCTCCAACCTGCCCTTTTAATATACCCGATGAAAGATCCCCAACACTCCTGTCCCGTCTGCGGCTTTGCCAAACTCAAGGAACCTCCTCGCAGTGCCTCCGGTGGGCCGAGCTATGAAATCTGCCCGGCCTGCGGTTACCAGTTCGGTGTCAGTGATGACGATGACGAGATCAGCTACGATGAGTGGCGTGAGGAATGGGTGAGAAGCGGCATGGAATGGACCAGCCTGGGCATCGCCAAACCACGCGGCTGGGAGAAGCAGAAACTGGCCCTGCTGCCCAAGGCGGAGAGCAAGCCGGCTTCAAAGAAACGGTGATCAATCCTTCTGTGGCCTAACCAGAAATAAAAAAGGCAGGTCGTGATGACCTGCCTTTTTTGTTGGAATGTGTCTTGGGACACCGGGCCTCAGCCCAGCATCTTGTCTTCGGCGGCAGCCTTCTTTTTCTTTTTGGCCCCCGCATTGCGCAGCGCCTTCGGAATCGGGTCTTCCTTCTTCTGCAGCGCACGGCGCAGCTTGCGCAGCGCAATGTTCTGAAGCTGACGGATACGCTCACGCGTCACGCCAAATTCCTGACCCACTTCTTCAAGAGTGCGTGGCTTTTGACCCGCAAGGCCAAAACGTGCATCGATGATCTTGCGCTCACGCTCATCCAGGACCGTCAGCAGGCCATCGAGCTGGCCATGCATGTTCTTGTGGCTGAGGAGATCAAAAGGCGTCTGCGCATTTTCATCGCCGACGATTTCGCCGAACTCGGTGCTGTCATCATCGCTGATGGGCGCATCCAAGGAAGCCGGACGCATGGAGGCGACTTTGAGCTGGCTGAGCTTCGCACGATCGATGCCGATTTCTTCGGACAGTTCGTCGTCCGTTGGCTCGCGACCGAGTTCCTCAGACATGGCCATGGCCACGCGGCGCATCTTGCTGATCTTGTCCACCATGTGGACAGGCAGGCGGATCGTCTTGGACTGGTTGGCCAGCGCGCGTTTGATGGACTGCTTGATCCACCAGGCGGCGTAAGTGGAAAGTTTGCCCCCCTTGTTGGGGTCAAAGCGTTCCACCGCCTTCATCAGGCCGATGTTGCCTTCCGAGATGAGATCCAGAAGCGGCAGGCCATAGTTGGCGTAGTCCTGGGCGATCTTTACGACCAGGCGGAGGTTGGCGCGGATCATGTGCGAGCGCGCTTCTGGGTCGCCGCGCTTGATGCGCTCGGCGAGTTCGACCTCCTGCTCAGGAGTCAGCAAGTCGGTCTTGCCGATCTCCCTCAGGTAGATCTTGATACCTCCGTCGAGTTCCATGTTAGACATTACAGATTTAAATACGGTGCAGTTTTGCTTTTCTTGACGCCCTGCTCAAAAACAGAGGGTCGGCAGCATAGCATAAGGATGACTGACTTTCTCCTCATTTTTTCAAAGCAACTTTTCTGCCAAATTGTGGTGGTAGGTTTGGCGGCTGGATTCACGGTCTCCGGCGCGCACATTCTGACACCCTCGTTGAACTAAAGTTTAAAACCATCGTCAACAAAATTTGCAAATAATTTTAACATTTGTTAACAAATCGAAAAATTCAGATCGGTTGGGGTCAACTCTTCTACGCGATTTCTCCGGCTCGGTTACAACTTGATAAATCAGTCTTGCCAGATCATCCAGCCCTGCTATTTGTCGCATCAGCAGGAAAAGCAGGATGTTTAAAAATTTGGTTTTGTTGATCTGTTAGCAATTCTAAATTTTAAAACTTTTTGTGTTAATTCTAAAAAATATCTTGCAGGCCTAAGAGACAGTCGGTTATTATAACTCCAATCGCGGGTATAGCTTAGTGGTAAAGTTCCAGCCTTCCAAGCTGGCCATGTGGGTTCGATTCCCACTACCCGCTCCAGTTGTAAAAACCCCTGTCTTCTTCCTCTTATGAGAGTTTTTAACGCTCTTCGATCTGCTGTTTGCCTTCTTGGGCTTGCCATCAGTGCCGAATTTTCCCAGGCTCTGGCTCAATCCAGCGGTTGCGATGACATCTCGAGAGATGTGGCTGCGGCTATTCAAAAGGATCCTTCCAAGGCTCTGATGATCGTTGAGGACGCGCTTGTCATCAATGAGTCATGCGCCTGTGAAATCATCAAGGCGGCGATCTTGGCCTCCCAGGCCGACAGTGCCATGGTGAACCAGATTGTGCAGACGGGAATCGCCGTGGCGCCCAAAATGTCGGGTGTGATCATGGATTGTGCGACCTCCGTTTCTCCTGGTGCAGCGATTACCAATGTGACGTCTGTGGCTTCCGTTGATCCGACGGCCTCTGAGAAAAACCCTTCCAAGAATCCCTTGCCAGTAGCGCCTGTAGAAGAAGAGTTCATTCCGACACCGAGCATCCGCGGTGTTTACCTGATTCAGCCTCCTGGAACAAGCTTCATCCCTTGTGATCCCAAGCATCGCAAGTGCTGCAAGGTGCCTACCTCCCCTTGCAATTGCAGTCCATGATCTTCGGTTAACTGTTGAGTTTCGATCACCTTTCAACATCTCCCGACCATGCGCTTTCCCAACGCCTTGTTTTTTGCGGCCCTGATGGCCGCATTTGCCACTTCGGCTTTTTCCCAAGGGCTTACAGCCATTCGGGATTTTTCGGGTGATTTTGGCGGGGATCAGCCTCTGACCTGGAGCCTTTCGGCGCGTGGGGGTTATGATTCCTTGAGCTATCAGGTGCCGTCACCGTTCTTGCAGGATTTTGAATCCTACTATGCGCAGGGAGGCGTGGGGATGACCTATGCTGATGCCGACCCGACGACGCCCTGGAGCATGGCCCTTGATTTGGGGGTCATTCATTATCTGGATGGCATTCCGCGTTACGACGACACGTTTTACAATGCGCGGGTGGCTTTTAACATTGCCCATCAGATTTCACAGCGTCTGAAAATCAGCAATAATTTCTATCTTACCTATGAGGCGGAACCGAATTTTGCGACCGGCGGCTCCACGACTCTTTATAATGGCCAGTATCTCTATGGTTTCAATAATTTCAACGTCAGCTACGCTTGGTCTCAGCGATTCTCCACCACAACCTCGCTGACGGTGGACGGCATTTCTTATGAGGATGAAGTGGTCTCGGGTCTCGAGGATCGTCTTTCAGTCCTCATCGCGCAGCAGTTCAGTTATGCTTTGTCGAAGCGCACCAGCTTGGCGGCTGAATATCGCTACCGCATCACAGATTACCGTGAGCGTGATGATGTGGATGCGCAGTCTCACTTTGCCCTCGTCGGTGTGGACCATGCCTGGAGTGAGCGTTCTACTGGCTCGTTCCGGGTGGGGGCTGAGTTCTTCAAATCGGATCGTGCTGAAAACACCTCCCCCTATGCCGAGGTGGCCTACAGCTACTTGGTCGCCCGCCAGACAACAGCCCGTTGGTTCGGTTCGGTCGGTTATGATGCTGCTGAAATCGGGGGTTACGACACCCGTTATGCCGTCCGCACCGGTCTGAACGTGAGCCACCAGATCAACAAGCGTATCGCCGTGAACGGCGGTGTGTCTTACGCTTACAGCACCTTTGATGGCGGT
This sequence comes from Verrucomicrobiota bacterium, assembly GCA_040386955.1. Lineage (GTDB taxonomy): Bacteria > Verrucomicrobiota > Verrucomicrobiia > Verrucomicrobiales > Verrucomicrobiaceae > Prosthecobacter. The sequence goes on along the minus strand of JAZKER010000021.1, from coordinate 153,509 downwards.
GCAGGAACCGATGTGACAGAGCATTCGTTGCTGCTTTCCACCGGCATCTCCTACCAGATGCTCGAAAACCTTTCGCTCGATGCCCGTTATTCTTATTCGATTTTGCAGTCGGACGATTCGCTGCGCGAATTTGACCGCAACAACATCTCCGTAGGGGTCACTGCCTCCTTCTGAGATCCAGATTTTTGCCAACAGCCCAACCCGTTCGCCAGTGTTCAGCCTTGCGTTGACACTGGCGAACTGATGAAATTTCAGGTTCCTAACTTTTCCAGACAATCAACACTGTTATGCATGACACCGGAAACGAGCTTCAGCAGCAGGCGCTAGATTCCTGGCAGGTCATTCGGAACCGGTTTGGTCTCATCATCCTGTCCTTTTTGCTCGTCTTTGCGACAGCGGCCATCATTACCTACATCATGCCGCGCAAATATCGCGGGCTGGTGGAAATGAAGATCGAGCGCATGCAGACCAAGGTGCAGGTCTTCAAGGGCAGCACCGACGACTTCATGGCCCCGAGCGATGTGGTGATCAAAAACGAATTTGAGAGCATCACCAAGCCGGAAACACTCTATCCGGTGGTGGACAAGCTGGAGCTGCAGAAGCGCTGGTCACTGCCTAATCGGCAGTCGGCCCTGGCCAAATTGCGCGGGAATCTGGACACTCAGTCGAGCGTGCGTTCTGACTTTGTCACGATTGAGTTCTATGATCAGGATCCCAATGTGGCCGCGGAAATCGCCAATGCGGTGGCTCAAAGTTACATGACCCGCCGTGTGGAGGTGGAGTCCAAACAGAAGAACGAGGCCCTGATCATGCTCGGCCAGCAGATCACGGAGCAGGAGCAGTCGCGGGATCAGGCCCGGCTGAAAATGCAGGAGGCAAAAAAGAAGGGCGGCATTGTCGGGGAATGGTTTTCCAATGGCACCAATTCGACCACTCCGGGGGCCAATCTGCGGACCACGGAAGACTCCATGGTGGTGACGCGCGAGCAGGCACTGCTGCAGGCCGAACTGGAAGTACAGTCTCTCAGTGCTGAAATTGATGAGCTGAGCAAGCTCGAAGGAGACCAGTTGGTGGCACGCGCATCAGGCCTGAAATTGGAAAACACCAATGTCACCAGCATGATGGCCGACCTTAACAAGCTGCAGGTCACCCGTGAAGGTCTCGTCAATGCCGGACGGGGGCGCAAGCATCCGGAAGTGGAGGGGGTGGACAGCCAGATTCTGCTTTCCAAGCAGCTCATTCTCGATGCCGTCAAATCTCATCTTTCTGCGTTGCAGACACGCATGGACTTCGCGAGCAAGCGCCGGGCCTCACTGCAAAATTCCAACGAAGATGCCAAAAAAGGCATGCTGGATCAGCAGTCGGCCCAGAATGATTACAAGACGGCGGCCGATGAAGTGGCCTACATCGAGAGCCTGCTCCTGCAGCTCAAGTCCACCTACTTTCAGACCAAGGCGGAGCTCGAGCTGGTGAAGTCCCCCGCCACCATCTATGCCGTCGCCACGCCTGAGGGCAAACCGGCCAAGCCGAACGTGGCGCTAAACTTGGCTCTGGGCGGTGTGCTGGGGCTGATGCTGGGGGTGGGTCTGGCCTTCTTCCTCGAGTACATGGACACCTCAGTGAAAAGCCTGGATGATGTGGAGCGGTTCCTCGGAGTGCCTGTGCTGGCAGTAATTCCCAAGGATGTGGCGGTGCTGCACCGGGCCAGCGGCTTCAATCCCGATGCCGAAGCCTATCGCATTCTGCGGACTAACATTGAGTTCAATCGCCGGAATCCGGATGCCAATTGCATCACGGTGACCAGCGGCGGGGCAGGGGAGGGCAAGTCCACCACACTGTGCAACCTGGCCTTTGTTTGTGCCCAGGGCGGATACAGCGTCTTGCTCATTGATGCCGATCTCCGCCGCCCCCGGATGCACACGCTGTTTGACGTCAGCAACTCGGTGGGACTCACCAATTTCCTCACCACGAATGTGCAGCTCGAGGAGGTGGTGGTTCGCACCCCGGTGGAAAATCTATACTTTCTGCCCAGCGGCATGCTGCCTGCAGACAGTGCCGGCGTGCTGAATTCCCAGCGCATGACGGAACTCATCGCTGATGCGAAGAGCCGCTTTGACCTCGTGCTGATTGATTCGCCTCCCATCCTCGGTGTCAGCGATGCGTCCGTCCTTGCCAACGAGGCTGATCTGACCTTGATCGTGGTGCAGCACCGGAAACTGCCGCGTCACATGCTGATGCGGGTGAAGCAGACGGTGGAAAATGTAGGAGGCACTGTCCTGGGTGTGGTGCTGAACAATGTGGATCTCCGCAGCGATTCCCAATACCAGTACTACACCAGCTACTACACCTATTACTCGCCCGACAACATGGCGGCACCGGCAGACAAAAAGCCTGAACGGCGTAAAAAACAATCACTGGCAGGCCCGCCCACTCCTGGTGCTGGGGGATCTTCGAACACTCCGCGAGGGGACCTTTTCTAACTCTCAGTCTTTTTGGTTATGAACAAATCGTTTTTACTTCTTCTGGCCTGTCTCGGACTGCTCCGCCAGGCCCCTGCCCAAAGTGGTGAACTGCCTCTCCGGCCTGGGGATCGCATCACCATTTCCGTCGGGGCCATCCCAGACAATGAAGTGGCGCAGATCAAAGGTGTGTACACCATCAGTGATGGCGGGACGATCAACCTCCTGCACATCGGTGAAGTGCGTGCGCTCGGTCTGAAGCCTTCCGCTCTTCAGCGCACGATTGAGCAAACCTACATCAGCCGCGAAATCTACACCCGACCTAACGTGCTGGTCTCCATTGACAGCGTGGGCGATGCCACGATGCGCCAAGTGATGGTGACGGGGGTCAACAAACCCGGGGCGGTGCCTTACAAGCAAAACATGACGCTTTCCCAGGCCATCATGACCGCAGGTGGTCCCACGCCCTTCGGCAGCATGAGAAAGGTGAAGCTCGTCCGTGCGGGGCGTGCACCCACCGTTCACAATCTTTCTTCGGGCACGGGCAATCCCAGCGTGGATGTTCAGGTGCAGCCGGATGACCAGATCATCGTGCCGGAGTAAACACTGTGGCACGCAAGCAGCCTGATCCCGCTCTCCGCGCCACCTTGGATGAGGTGAAAGCGGTCTATGCCGAGTTGGAAAAACGGCCTCTGCAGCGAGATTGCCAGATGCGCACACAGTGCTGCCATTTCCGGCTGACCGGCAAGACGCCGTTCCTTACTTTGGGAGAGGCGATCTACGCGGCCCAGGGCGTGCGTGCCAGTGGGCGCAAGGTGATGAAACCGAATCCTGAAGGAGCTTGTCCTTTGTTAGGCAAAGATGGGCGTTGCACCATCTATGCCCACCGTCCCTTCGGATGCCGCACGCATTTTTGCCAGCCTGCGGGCGGCATGTATCCGCGCAAACACATTGCCGACCTGATCCACCGTTTGGAGGCCCTGGATGAAAAACTGGGTGGCGATGGTTCCCGTGAACTGGAGCCTGCGGTGGCAGATGCTCTGGATGCCCGCTGATGACACATTTCACATGTTCAAAGTGGCGATTGGCAGACGTTCTTTCTTCGTGAGGTTCATCATCGCCAGTTTTCTCGTTTCCAGTTCCGTCCTGGCGGCGCCCGTTTCGTTTTCCAAGCAGATCGCCCCGATTTTGGCGGGCCAATGCCTGGAGTGTCACCGCGCTGAAAAGGCCAAGGGCAGCTACCGGCTGGATACCTTCGAGCAGCTGCTCAAAACTGGCGACAGTGAGGAAGTGCCTGTTGTGCCAGGCAAGGCGGAGGCCAGCGAACTTTATGAACTTCTCGTTGTTCATGACGATGCAGACCGCATGCCCAAAAAGGCCGATGCCCTGCCTGAGAAAGACATCATGCTGATCCGTCAATGGATCAATGAAGGGGCGAAGTATGATGGAGCAAGCCCGCAGGCCATCCTGACCACGCTGCTGCCACAAAAGGCAATCCAGTCTCCGGAGAAGTATCCGCGTCCCATCCCAGTCACCGCACTGGCCCTGAATGGCGATGGCAAAGTGCTGGTGACCAGCGGTTACTATGAAGTGCTGAGCTGGGACCCGGCCACCGTCAAGATGCGCGGGCGGCTAGCTGGTATGCCGGAGCGGGTGCTGGGGCTTAGTTTTGTTCAGGGCGGTCCCTGGCTCGCCGTCGTGGGGGGCACCCCTGGGCGCAGTGGCGAAGTGTGGCTGGTGAACTATGCCAAACCTGCGGAGCGCAAGCGGCTGGCCCAGATGCGTGACTGCGCCCTGGGGGTGGTGACGTCTTCGGATGGAAAGCATTTGGTCACCGCAGGGGCAGATAACCGGGTGCGCTGTTTTGCCCTGCCCGAAGGCAAGGAAATCTGGAACTTTGAGGCCCATGCGGACTGGATTCTTGGCTTGGCGATCAGCCTGGACGACCAACATGTAGCGACCGCCAGCCGTGACCGTACGGCAAAAGTCATGAAGACCGCCACGGGAGAAATTGAAGGCACCTTTACTGGCCACAGCGTGCCTGTACTCAGCGTAGCCTTTGCCCCGGATGGCAAGGAGGTGATCTCTGGTGGTCAGGATGGTGAGGCCCGGCGCTGGGCGCTGGATGGTACAGGGAAAAAAGACAGCACGTTACGCCCCGCAGGCCGCACGGAAGTGCTGGCCCTGGGCTACCTGGACCAGGACACACCTCTCACCGCCAGCGGCAGTGGGCAGGTCAGCGTGATCGATGCCAAGGCCCGAAAGATCAAGGCCCGGCTGGCTATGCATGGAGACCGGGTGAATGCCATGGCCCTCCTCGGAGGCGTTGATGGCCAGGCCGTCATCACAGCCAGTCACGACGGGGAAATCCGCATCACCCAGGTTGTGGATAACAAGGAGTTGCACAAATTCGTCGCCAGTCCGGGCTGGTGAATTATTTCACGCGCTCCCAGGTCAGGCCAAAACGGGCGAGGTATTTCTTGAGGCGGTCCGCATCATTGGTCTTGGCCTTGCTCTCGCGAGAGATGGTGAAGAGTTTCCGGCCGGCATCGGAGAGAGTTTTGCTCTCGCGGCAGATGCCGAGCACGTAGTCCAGTTGCACGAGGTCAAAAGGGTCGATCTGCGACCGCTCTTCATTTCTGAGAACGGAGTCCTGTCGCTGAGGTTCACCTTCCATCCACCCGCCCAGCAGACGAGCTTTCTCCTGCTCCACACAGGCCACCGTGATGCGGCCTTTGGGGGCCAGGGTGGCCATGCGGGTGACGGCGGCGTTGAGGTCGCGGAAGTTGGCACTCCATTTGGCCTCGGGGCTGCGGGCGAATTTGAGAAAGGCTTCGCGGGCTTCTTTGTTGAAGCGCACCTGCCTGCGATGAGATTTGGCGAAACGCTCCAGCTCAAAGTCCAGGTTGGCGCTGATGTCCTCACGCCGTTCTGCCAAGCTGGGCAGGGTAAAGGTCCAGAGATTGATACGGGCGAGAAGATCGTCACGAAATTTTCCTGCCTTCACTTCCGCACGCAGGTCGCGATTGGTGCCAGCGATGAGCTGGAAGTCGCTGGATACGGTCTTGTCAGCGCCCAGAGGGAGAAAGGTTTTATCCTCCAGGGCACGCAGCAGCATCGCCTGTTCATCCAGGCCCAATTCGCCGATTTCATCCAGGAAAATCAGGCCTTTGTCCGCCTCTTTGAGCAGGCCTGGGCGATCTGCCTGTGCGCCCGTGAAGGCCCCCCGGCGATGGCCAAAGAGGGTGCTCATGGCCTGGTCCCCGCGCAGGGTGGCGCAGTTGACTTCGACAAACCTTCCTGTTAGGCCAGCACGGGTGGCGCGCAGATCATAAATGCGGGAGGCCAGCAGGGACTTGCCAGCGCCGGTGGGCCCCATGATCAACATGGGTGCCTTGGAATTCACAGCAACGAGTTCGATCTGGCTGATGAGCTGGTTGAAGCTCTTGCTCTTCGTGGCGATGCCGCTCTTCAGGAAATCCAGCGTCTTTTCTTGCTCCTGGGCAAAGCGTGTGGCGAGGCGGTCATACTTCGAAAGATCCAGATCAATGATTTCATAACGCCCTGCGGACGTGGAGTCACGTCCTTCACGCCTAACGGGTGAAGTCTGTAAAAGTCGTGCCGGGATGAAATTCGCCTCATTGAGCAGGAACCAGCAGATCTGCGCCACGTGTGTGCCTGTGGTGAGATGAATGAGGTAGTCCTCCTTATCCGTCTTGAACGCATAATTGGTTATCAGGTCGTAGAGGCCTTCATAGACCTGCTGAAAGTCCCAGGGATCGGCAAAGGAGACCTCGTGAATCTTCACCACCGTGTCGGGCGATACCTGGCGGATGTCGGCAATCACCTGCTGGGCCATGTCCAGGAACTTGGGTTCCACCAGCAGTTCCAGGCGTGAAACGAGAAGATCTTCCTGCTGGCACATGGCCACCGTAGGCCGCCACCTGGACCATCGGTCGGCCCCTTGTGCGCGGTCCAGCGAGGTGCCCAGGAAGCCAAAAACAACGGTGGATTTCATGAAAAAGAAAGACGGGGTCGGATTCGTCTGTGGAGACAATTAATCATTTATCTAAAAAGATAAAATGTTATCTAAATAAATACATAATAGGAGTGTGGATGCTGTGGCGTTTGGGGGTGTGACACTGGATAAAATTTTTCTTTTCCTTATTCTATAGGGTTTCCAGCGTCATTGAGCACCTCCGTGCCAAAACTTGGCACGGTATTGGCAATACTACTTATCGTTCTCCAACTCCATGCAGCAACCTGAGGCGATAGGCCGATGAACGCTGCGCATCGGTGAGGGGGGCAATGCCCCTGAAAAGGTACTACAACTCAAAAAAACTCCTCCCGGATGGTCGGGGTGAAAGTCTGCTTCGGCAGGCAGACACAACGGCCTGATGACTTTGCGAGCTGTCGGGTGTCGTGGCGAAAGCCGCCACGTTTGGCCCCTTCAGTTCCCGTCATTGGTCCGCCGATCCATCCCGGAGGAACTTCTAAAACTCTTTTTAAATGAACACCTTCATCTCCATCTTCCGTCCTCTGGCCTCCCGTAGCTTTGTCGTTCAGGATCATCAAACGGCCCTGCATTTCAAAAATGGGCGTTACGTCGGACTTCTGGCTCCTGGTAAACATCGTTTCTGGACTTCGGGTCACGAAGTGAAGTGTGTGGACATGCGTGCCCAAGCCATCCTGGTACAAGGGCAGGAGCTCCTGACCGCTGACCAAGTGGCGCTGAAAGTCAGCGCGTTGGCGACCTTTCAGGTGGTGGATGCTCTGGCGATGCATCGCGCGGCTCAGGATGTGAGCAGCGCCCTTTATACCGACATCCAGCTTGCCCTTCGTCAGATTGTCGCTGCCGATGCTGCCGAGGTGTTCCTTCAACAGAAAGGGGATCACGGCACCAAGCTGCTTGCGCTAGTGGCGGTGAATGCTGAGGCCCTGGGGCTGAAAGTCGCTCGCGTGGACATCCGCGATGTGATGCTGCCAGCCGATCTCAAACGTAGCTTCATGTCTGCCCTCCAGCAGCGGCAGGAAGCGCAAGCCGGACTCGAAAAAGCCCGTGCTGAAACGGCTGCCCTGCGCACCCTGGCCAATGCCGCCAAACTGATGCGCGACAACCCAGAGCTTCTGCAACTCCGTTACCTGCAGACGCTGCAGGAAGTGGGAACCAGCGCGGGGAATACCCTTGTGCTGGGGCTGACGGACTCAGACCAACTTTCCAAGAAAATAAGTAGAATCGAAATTAATTGATATTTTAAATATGTTTTCTGCAATTAATAAACTACTGAAAAATATCTTATGTCCTTGACGCAAAAGACGGTTTTGAAATGGTCGTCTACCATTAGCGAGATGTTACATGAGTTGACGATGTTGGTGTCGCCACACGTTGGTGTGTATTCTCCGCTCCCTCGAGAATTCACGAACTGGTTGTTTGAACTCAATTCTTGCTGCCATCTGAGTTCGGAAAGTATTTTGCTGCTAATACGCAGTATGAAACTGTGGGATGCAGATTCATTGGCTCGTAGTGTATCCGAGGGAACTATTCGGTTTTTATTTTTATGCCATGGTAATGAAGCTGACAGAGGGGTTAAGCTTCATGAGTATGGAATACTACTTCCACTATTCTCTAGTTTAAAGCAACATAAAAGAGCTAAGGAGATCATAGCCAAAAACCCCAATTTCGCAGATCCATTATTGAAACCTTTTAAAGACATGATCCTTCCTGAAGAGGAAATTCAGAGAATACAAAATGAATATCCGAGAAAATTTAGGCAGCGAATTGAGCAACGATGGGCATTTATGGAGATATGTGATGAGTTGCAACGAGATGGCGACCTTTACTTTGCGGAAATATTCCACCTTCATCACCCATATGGGATGAGTAGTCATATTATTCATCAAGATAGAATTGGAACGGGGATGGTGATTGAGCGTATGAGACGTAGTGATGAAAGGCGACACGCGGTGGAGTTGGCTCATGCGGCTCGTCTTGTTTATGATGTTTTTATTTATGCTACAGCTAGAGCATTTGCTCTTTATCGAGCTAATAAATTGGATCCTGAACCAATCATTAATGTATATAAAAAATTTGGGCCTATACGACAAGAGATAGAGACTGCGTATCAATCATTTTATGAAATTGAATATGCTAGTTCCACCTGATTTAATCCCATGACCTCTCCTTTTCACATCATCAACGAAGCTGAAGCCTTTCTCCCGGCGCGAAACAATGCCGGGAAACCGATCACGGTGATCGGTACCGAAGCCATCCGAAATGGCTTTGACCAAACCTGCATTGAACAGGCGCTGAACTCGCGTTCGGCCCCTGGGGTGACGGACTTGGTTTTAAACCCGGATGCGCATGCCGGTTACGGAGCCCCGGTGGGCTGCGTGATGGCTTCGCCTACGCACATCTATCCAGGCCCGGTGGGTGTGGACATCAAGTGCTCCATGTCGCTTCTGCAGATGAACATTCCAGCGAGTGAGATCGTGGATCGCACGGTTCGCCGTCGTCTCATCGAGGCCATCGTGGCCCGCACCCCCACGGGGCCGGGGCGTGGTCAGCGTGAGGCGAAGAAGTCCCGTCGTGTGTCGGCGGCCCTCGGGGTGCAGGCTTGCACCGAAGGCGCGAGCCAGGCCGTGTGTGAGGCGCTGGGAATCCCGCCCGAGTGGGCGCTGCGCTGTGAAGACAGTGCGCACTATGGGCATGACGGAAACGTCTCCACCCTGCATGAGCGCCTGGACAAGATGCGCGCCTTCAATGCCTTCCCAAACTTTGAAAACAAGATGATGCAGCTCGGCTCCTACGGAGGTGGAAATCACTTCGGCGAGTGCGAGGTGGTGCAGCTTGATGAAGATCCGGCGATGCGTGCGACGGCGGAGGTCTTTGGCCTTCAGGATGATCGTGTCGCCTTCCTCAGCCACTGTGGATCGCGCGGGTTTGGGAACATCCTGGCGCAGCGTCAGTTCAAGGCGCTGGAAACTTTCTTCCGCACCTGGGGCCTGGATTTTCCGGCAGGTGACAAGCAGCTCGTTTACGCGCCGCTGGGGACGCCGGAGGCAGATGCGTATCTGGATGACATGGCGCTGGGGGCAAACTTTGCCACGGTGAACCACATGCTCATCAATGCGCTGGTGCTGGAAGCCTTCCAGGAAGTGCTGCCTGGGACCACGGGGCAACTGGTGTACTTCATCAGTCACAACATCGCGCGTCAGGAAGTGGTGGATAACCAGCTCTCCTGGGTGCACCGAAAGGGGGCGACCCGTGCGTTCCCTGGTGGTCATCATGCGCTGAAGGACACGCCGTTTGCCGCGACCGGTCATCCGATCTTGCTGCCTGGAAATCCTCGCGATGGCTCGGTGGTGATGGTGGCGAAACCGGAGGCTGTGAAAAGCTGCTACAGCGTGAACCACGGTGCCGGCCGCTGCATGGGGCGCAAGCACGCCTCCCGTGTGCTGGACCAGAAAACCGTGGATGCGGATTTCGAGTCTAACGACATCCTCTTCAATTCGCGCCAGTACCCGATTGATGAAGCGCCGAACGCTTACAAGGACTTCAAAGAAGTGCTTCGCAGTGTGGAGTCCGCCGGACTTGCGCAGCAGGTGTGCAAGCTGAAGGCGCGCTTTGTGATCAAGGATGCCGCAGAGGCGGATGACTGAGCCATAGCGGGGTGTGGGCAACGTTTGTCTGCACTCCGTTTTCTTTATTCTACAGACCCTTCTTTATCAGGCTTATTATGCAAGATTCCGACACAAAACTGTCGCCAAAACGAGACCAGCCGTGGGCTGCTTTTGGTGCGTCGTATGGCGAAAATGAAGATATGCTCGAAGGCAATCGTGAGGGGCTGCTGGTGCTTCGGCAGGCTATTGATCAAGCTATTGAATCTGGAGACAGTCGCATCGAAGAGAGCTCCGTGGAATTCGCTGGAGTGCGGTGTCTAGATGAATCACGTACTTGGACGGAAAGCACCCAATCCGTAGGTTCAAAGTTTGCGATGGTGGGCTGCCTATTTCTGATCTCGCTTGCTGCCGTCATCTTCATTTTCGGACTTATCCAAATCAGCCATTTCATTGTTGGATCCCATCCATGACCGCTCGAACTCAAACTTCCTCCCTCCTGCAAATCTCCGGTGAATCCGGCGGCGGGCAGTTGCTGCGTTCGGCGCTGTCGTTGTCCATGGTGACGGGGCTGCCGTTTCGGATGACGAACATTCGTGGCAAGCGGCCGAAGCCGGGGCTGATGCGTCAGCACCTGACCTGTGTGAAGGCGGCGGCGGAGGTCTGTGAGGCTGCGGTGGATGGCGCGGAGTTGGGCTCGGTGGAGCTGGTTTTTGCTCCGGGGAAAATCCGTGCTGGGGACTATGCTTTTAACATTGGCAGTGGAGGCAGCACGACGCTGGTCCTGCAAACTCTGCTGCCCGCGCTGCTGCATGCGGAAGGGGCGAGCACGCTGAGGATCGAGGGTGGAACACACAATCCCCTGGCGCCGCCGTTTGAGTTCATCGATGAATGTTTCCTGCCTGTGCTGCAAAGCCTGGGTGTGCAGGCTGCGGTCGCCCTGGAGCGCCATGGCTTCATGCAAGCGGGTGGTGGGGTGCTGACGGCCACGATTTCTCCGGTGAAAAAGTGGAAGAAGCTGAAGCTGCTGGAGCGTGGGGAATTGCAGGAGCACTTTGGCCGGGTGCTGCATGCGCATTTGCATCGTGAGATCGCGCAGCGCGAAATTTCGGTGGCTGCCCAGGTGCTGGGCTGGCCGGAGGAAAAGATGGAACTGCGCTATGCCAACGACAGTGTGGGACCTGGCAACGCTTTGCTGCTGGGCGCGCAGTTTGCGAATGTGTGCGAGATCAGCACAGGCATTGCCCAGATGGGCAAGTCGGCGGAATCTGTGGCGACGGGGGCGGCCAAGGGGCTGAAAAGTTACCTGGCCTCCGAGGCGGCAGTGGGCGTGCATCTGGCAGATCAGTTGCTGCTGCCGCTGGCGGGCGGTGGGGAGTTCACCACCCTGACGCTGAGCAATCATGTGCAGACGAACATGGCCCTCATCGAGAGGTTCCTCTCCGTGCAGTTTGCCGTGAATGAGCGGGCTGCAGGGGTGAAACACATCGAAGTACGGGCTGGGAAGTAGGTAACGATGCGTGTGCCTGCCCTTGACCCTGTGGCTGGTGCTTGTACGTTCCAGGCTTACCCCCGTAATGCCTGAAGCCCCCACCCTGTCCCAACTCGAGCTGCGAGTGCTCGATCTCGTCCGTGACGAAGTCCTCCAAACGCCGCCTGGTTTCAGTGTCAGTTCCGATCTCTTTGAGGCAGGGCTGGACTCGATGGCCATCATGCAGTTGCTGCTGCTTTTAGAGGAGCACTACGGCGTGGCCATTCCGGTGGGCAGCGTCTCACGGGCCAATTTCAAAACGGCGCAAACCATCGCCGCGCTGCTGGTGGAGCAGGGGTACGCCATCACCCAGGGCGGTGTGGAGGAGCCTGCACCTGCGCCCCCGTCCGAGCCTGTGGCCATCGTGCCCAAGGCCCCGCCGGTGCCGGAGGAAAAATTTGATCGGCTGCCGCTGAGGGACTGCGATTTCTTCACGCATGCCTTTGATGAAATGCTGCGCCAAGCAGGGCAGGGGGGGCACATTGCTCGCTCGTTCATCGAGCTGGACCGTGCCCCGGATGTGGTGGCGCTGAAGGCGCTGCTGGTGCGGCTGCAGGATCACTTTGCCTTCCCCATCCTGACCGCGCAGCTCAAAAAGCCGAGCTTCTTCTCCCTGCCTCTTTGGGTGCCTGCCACAAATCCACGGCCCCTGGAATTGCAGTTATGGTCCGACGAAAAATCAGTGGGCACGCTGCTGACACACGGCGCGCAAAAGTTTGCAGACCTGCAAACGAAGCTGGATGACATCATCAACACCTCTCTGCCGCAGTATGAAGATGGGTGGATGAATGTGCGCTTTGACCTGGTGGAAAAGGCCGATGGCTCCTGCGTCTTTGTTTTCTCCTGGAGCCATCTCATCATGGACGGTATCGGGGCGGAGTTTTTCCTGCTGGAAATCAATCGTTTGTTAGGTGGTAAGAGTGAACCCGTGCCTGGGTTTGACCTCACGGACCTGAAGGATCAGCGGGGCTGGGGGGAACGGTGGAAGACGGCGAAGGTGATGCCGGCGTTTTTTGATACGGTGATGAGCAAGCCGTTTGAGGCGCTGGGCTCGGCCAAGCTTTCAGCAGGGCGGGCGCACTTCCAGGTCATCACATTGACTGAAGCCCAGAGTGCGGAGGCCGCGCGCCGCAGTGCGGAGGTTTCAGGGCCGCTGATCAACATGCCGTTTCATCTGGCCTGTGCCATGCGGGCGCACCAGCGGGTGTTTGCCCATCGTGGGCAAAAGCCGGAGTCGCTGATGTGCTGTGTGCCTATCCAGGTGCGGCGAAAGGGGACTCGTGGACCGCTTTTCCAAAATCACCTGACGATGTTTTTCTGCAATTTGGTGGCGGAGGATCTGACCACGCTGGATGCAGCGGCACAGTCTCTGCACAAGCAGCACACCCGGTTCATTAAGGACAAGATCGGCGATGCCTTCCGCGATCTGATGTGGATGATGAGGCCGATGCCGCCAAGCCTGCACATGCACTTTATCAACTGGCACATGAAGGGGAAGTTCAGCTCCTTCTATCACTCGAACACGGGGATCTTTGCGCCTGAGCTGACTCACTTTGGTGGGGCGCAGGTGACGAATGCCTATCACGTGCCCAGCTTCTCGGATCCTCCAGGAACGGGGGTCTTCACGAATGAGAAAAATGGCCGTCTGGTGCTGACGCTGTGCTGGCGTGCTGGCACCATGACGGAGGAGGAGCGGGCCATCTTTATCGGCCAGCTGATGAGCGACCTTGGCGTGGCCTGAAACCTCTGACTTGAACGTTGCACAAAATCGCCATCACGCCCTGTGCATGGCACCCGATGTGCTCTCTATTGACTGCCCATGCTGAATGTTGACATTTCCTCTCTTGGTCCCTGCCAGTTCCACTCGCCGCTGCATCAGATCGGCAGCGTCCAGGTGCCCTACAAGACCGAGGCTGACCGCATCCTCTACACCAATACGGTGCAGGGCCTGCAGCAACCGAACAGTGCGCTGAGCTTTGAGGAAGCGGGGCCGCGTGAACAGATCTTTTTTGATCCTCCGCGCACGACCGTAGGCATTGTCACCTGTGGCGGCCTGTGTCCGGGGCTCAATGACATCATCCGTGGCATTGTGAACCAGTGCTACCGGCAGTATGGCATCAACCGGGTCTATGGTTTTCGTTATGGTTACGAGGGGCTGGTGCAGCGCTATGGCCACACACCCATCATGCTGAGACCCGAATCGGTGGCACAGATCCATAATTTCGGCGGCACCATTCTGGGCAGTTCGCGCGGGCAGCAGCCGATCGGCGACATGGTGGACACGCTGGAGGACATGGCGGTAGACATCCTCTTTGTCATCGGTGGAGATGGCACCTTGCGGGGGGCTTCGGAGATTGCCAAGGAGATCGCCCGGCGAGGTCTGCGCAAGGCCATCGTGGGCATTCCGAAGACCATTGACAATGACATCATGTATCTGGACAAGAGCTTTGGTTTTGAGACCGCTTTTGCCGAGGCGGTGAATGCTGTGAAATGTGCCTACACGGAGGCCTGTGGTGCGGTCAATGGCATCGGCCTGCTGAAGCTGATGGGGCGCGACAGTGGTTTTATCGCTTGTTATGCCGCCCTGGCGGGCAGCAACGTGGACTTTGTGCTGATTCCCGAGGTGAGTTTTACCATGGAGGGCACCTCAGGCCTGCTGGAGGCATTGCGTTATCGTGTGGCCAAACGGGGCAGCGCGGTCATCGTGGTGGCCGAAGGGGCCGGGCAGGAGCTTTTCCAGGCCGATGGGGCCACCGATGCGAGCGGCAACAAGCGCTATGGCGACATCGGGTTGCATCTCAAGGATCAGATCAATGCTTTCTTCAAGGACCGGCGGATGGAGGTGAACCTCAAGTACATTGACCCCAGCTACATCGTCCGCAGCGTGCCGGCGAATCCGCAGGACAATGTCTATTGCTCACGCTTGGCGCAGTCGGCTGTGCATGCGGCGATGGCGGGCAAAACCTCGATGCTGGTAGGCCGCTGGCACAATGCCTTTGTGCATCTGCCACTCGACATGGTGACTCATGGACGCCGCAAGGTGGATCCGCATAGCGAGCTGTGGCACGCCGTGCTGGAAAGCACGGGCCAGCCCGCGATGATGACCTGATCGGCGGTGGAAAGAGATCGGCATCGAAGAGAAATGCCGGACATTTTCTGATGAAGTCATCCAATATCGGACTCTGGATCGCCGGCGCTGCCATCGCTTGGTGTGCCTGGATCCTGCTGGACATGGCAGAGCCACTGAGTTCCCAGGGAACCAGTTATTCTACACTTTCCGAAGTGAAAAACTCCAGCGTGCCCGTGCTGGTGGAGTTCTATGCGGACTGGTGTGGGCCTTGCCGCACCGTGGGTCCTGTGGTGGAAGAACTGTCACACGAAGTCGCCGGGCGGGCGAAGGTGGTGCGGCTGGATGTGGATGTCGAGAGCGATCTGGCTGCCAGTCACGGCATCCGCAGCATCCCCACCTTCATTGCTTTCAAGAACGGCCGGGAAGTGGCACGTGAGTCCGGAGCCATTTCCAAGGCCAGGATGTTGCAGATGCTGGGGCTCTAAATCAAAAGTCACTGCCCCCTGACAGGCCTTTGATGACGGTGATGAGCGGAGCGAATGTGCCTGCCCAGCACACAGCGGCGTGGATCACCAGCGCTGCACAGCAAATTATGGACACCCAAACGGAGGCTCGGATGCTTTTGAGGGACCAGGGAATGATGAGGCTCAATCCTGTAAGCAGAACGACCGTTGCGGGAGCTGCCAAGCCTCCGCCAGCACGACTCCATTCGATCAAACCTTTGGTCAGATCGGGAAGCTTATTTCTGTCCCCCAGCATGTCCTCGAAAATCCTCTCAAAATGGTAAATGGATGTGCAGGCCCTGAAGCTGATGTAGCCCAGGAAAAGCACCATCACACTCCACATCAGCTTAAGCACGAAGCGCAGTTCATGCACTTCGTGTCGCAGGGCGGCCACTTCGGCCTCGGGCGATGCAGGTTCACTCATGAACCATAACTGGCTGCTATCAAAGTATCATGCCAGCAGTTCTGGCACAATTTTGCAGTCCTCGACCCCGGTGAGGCGGAAGTCGAGGCCCGCATACTTGAAGGTGAACTTGGAGTGGTCAAAGCCCAGGGCGCGAAGCAGGGTGGCGTGCAGTTCGTGGACGTGGACAGGCTTCTCCACAGCTGCAAAGCCGAACTCATCGGTGGCCCCATGGGTATAACCACCTTTCACGCCGCCACCGGCCAGCCAGTTGGTGAAGCCGTAGTGGTTGTGGTCGCGACCGCGCTGCTTGCCGGCATTGGCACCCGGGGTTGGAAGTTCGACCGCCGGAGTGCGGCCGAATTCACCGCCCCAGATCATGAGGGTGTCGTCAAAGAGACCGCGCTGTTTCATGTCGGCCATGAAGGCGGCGATGGCGCCATCCACATCTTTGGCCAGACGGGCGTGATCGAGGATCTCATCATGGCTGTCCCAGGGCTGGCCTGCCCCGGTCCAGAGCTGGATGAAGCGCACGCCGCGCTCAAGGAGGCGGCGAGCGATGAGGGTCTGGCGGCCGAAGTCGTTCTCGCCATAGGCCTTGCGGATGTGCTCGGGCTCCTTGCTGATGTCGAAAGCGTCGGTCGCCTCCATCTGCATGCGGTAAGCGAGTTCGTAGCTCTGAATGCGGGCATCAAGCTGCTGGTCTTTATCGCGCTGGATGAGATGGTTGTGGTTCATCTCATAGAGCAGGTCCAGCTGGCGGCGCTGCTGCTTCATGTCCAGCGAGGTGTTCTTGATGAACTCCACCAGCTTGTCCACATCCGTGTTCTCGGTGTTGATGTAGGTGCCCTGGTAGATGCTGGGGAGGAAGGCGGACTGCCAGTTCTTGGTGCGGCGCGTGGGCATGCCTTTTGGGCACATGGAGATGTAGCCCGGCAGGTTTTCATTTTCAGAACCCAGGCCGTAGGTCACCCAGGAGCCGAAGCTGGGGCGGTGCAGGCGGCCGTCGCCCGTGTTCATGAGGCCCAGGGAGGGTTCATGGTTAGGCACATCGGCCTGCATGGAGCGGATGACGCAGAGGTCATCGGCAAACTGGGCGGTACGGGAAAAAATCTCGCTCACTTCCAGGCCGCACTGGCCATACTTCTGGAACTTGAAAGGGGACTTCAGGCCGGCACCGGTAGGGCGCTCGGTCTTGAGCGACATGTTCGGAAGGGCCTTGCCATCATACTTGTCCAGCATGGGCTTGGGATCGAAGGTATCCACCTGCGAAGGGCCGCCATTCATGAAGAAATGGATCACCCGCTTGGCCGTGGGCTCGAAATGCGACTGGCGCACGCCGAAGGGGTTGTTGGCATTCAGTGCGGCCTGGGCCTTGCCTGCCCCCATGAGATCGCCCAGGGCCATGGATCCCAGGCCCATGCCGAGACGGCCCAGGAGCTGCCTGCGAGTGAGGAAGTGATGTTCGAGATTGGGAGCGTGGTGGGACATGGGAGGATCTCCAGGTTTCGTTCTGGGTGAAAAAATAAAGGTATGGAATCAATCCACAAATTGGAACTCGTTCGACATCATGAGAACCTGGGCGAACTGGGCCAGAGGAGTCTGGGCCTTCGCGCGATTGATCGGCCAGCCTTCGGGGCCGCAGAAGTCGGTGTCGGCACGGGTGATCGGGCTCAGGTGGCCATCGGCCTCCACGAGTTCGATCTTGGGGGCCCAGGTGTAGCTGTCGCTGTCGGTGTTTTTGCTTTCGGATTCGACGACGAAGCTTAGCACCTCATCCTGGCTGACTTCCAGGTCGGCGGTGAGGTCCATGCCGCTGGCGGGTTTGATCAGCTCCTCACGGATCTTTCCAGCGCGGTTGGAGATGATCCAGACGCGCACGCCGTTGCCCCTTTCGCTGGCACGTTTGATGACGCCGCTGATGCGGATCTTCTGGTTTTCAAAAGGTGAGGTCCACTGCATGACGGATGGCCAGGAGTGGCCGGGGTGGCCATTGCCTGCGCCGATGTAGAGGTGGCCGAATTCCTTCGAAGGATGGACCTTCTCCGGGGTCCAGCGAAAGGTGCTTTGGCCGACCTTGCCGTAGTGGGGCATGGGTTCAAAAGCACCCAGGCTGACCTTGCCGGTGGTGGCATCTTTTTCCACCTGGCCCCAGCCATAACGCCAGACAAAGGCGGCGGCACGGCGGCTGAGCCCATCCGCATCATTGCAGAAGCGCTGGGCCATCTCGACTTCCTCCGGGCTGGCATCGCGATGCAGCACGCGGTGGTAGAGGGCTTGCACAGATTCTGAATCCACAGTGCTGCCTTTGACCGGGGTGGCCGTGGCCAGCTTGGTCGAACGCTGCTGCATGAAAGGGCTGTTCATGAGGAACAGGGCCTGCTGCGGCACGGTGGTGACGTAGCGGATGGGGCTGTGATTGTCCGGGTTGGCGAAATCGAACATGGCAGGCACGGTGGCTTGATCATAACGGTCAACCAGCAGGTAGAGGCTGCGGCGGCTGTCGGCTTCCTTGTCTTTCAGTTCTACCGCACGGCCACCGATCTTGCCGGGGTTCAGATCGCCAGCGACTTGCAGCATGGCATCGCGCATGGACTCGTAGTCCAGGCGCTGGCGGTTCTGGCGGCTGATGAGCTCATTGTCCGCATCCTTGAGATTCTTCTCGGCGGTGACCTGGGCGGACTGCTGGTAGGTGCGGCTGCTGAGGATGCGCTGGTGCAGTTTTTTGAGGCTCCAGCCTTCTTCCATGAAGGTGGCGGCCAGGTAGTCCAGGACGTCCTGCTGCATGGGCTTGTCCGTCTGCACGCCGAAGTCGCTGGTTTGCCCAACCAAAGGTTTGCCAAAATGCTGCGCCCACACGCGGTTCACGATGACACGGGCGGTGAGAGGGTTGTCCTTGCTGGCGATTTTCTGGGCGAGTTCCAGGCGACCACTGCCTTCCTTGAAAGTCTCGCCACCAAACATGGTCAGCCAGCCCCGGGGGGCCACGGCACCGCGGCGGCTCGGATTGCCACGGATGAAGATGCTGACGTCGGCTGGCTTCGGCTTGTCCAGCATGACCATGGCGCGGGGAGGGGCGCCAGGATGGTCGGTCTCCAGCTTCACACGCTGGTTGGAGGTCTTCACCATTTGGGTTTGGTCTTTGCGTGTGAAGAAGACATTGGCCTGCTCCACCGGCACGGACATGGGGCTGGGGGCTGCCTGGAGGATTTCGCGCACCTGCTTCCAGTCATCATTGTCCGGCTCCTTGCCTGCCAGGCAGGTGTTGAAGATATCGGCATACAGCGCCGCCACTTCATTGAAGTTCTTTGGGACAGGGCGCTTGGCCAGTTCGTTGCGAGGCACGGCATTGAGGCCACGCTCGGGTTTGATCATGGCCTCGACGATGGCCGGGGCCTTGGCGGCAAACTGATCCGCCGGGAGGGCAGCGAATTCTTTCCACGCGATCATCACCGGATGCGGCTTGTCCTTCAGGGCGTGGCGTTTGAGGAAGTCTCCCCACTGATCGGCCACTTTGTCGCGCAGCTTGAGCTGGCCCGCGCGACCTTTCAGCGTGTTGCGATCCTTGATGGTGACGGCTTCCTGGGCAAAGGCGAGGTATTCGGTGACACGCTCCGGATTGCGGATCTCATCATAGACCTGCTTTTTGAAGTCGAGTTCCTCTTTGGCGATGGCAGCCACCTTGGCGTCGTAGTCCTTGATGTCGGCCTCATTGGCGGCCTTGCCGATGATGGGCATGGCTTCATTGGCAGGCTCTTCGCTGCTGTTGAAGATGGAGTAGAGCGCGTAGTAGTCGCGGGCCGGGATGGGATCAAACTTGTGGTCGTGGCAGCGTGCGCAACCGACGGTTAGGCCCAGCATGCCGCGAGTCACAGCGTCAATCCGGTCATCGGTCTGCAGGTCCTTGTTGCTGATAAAGCGGTCTCCCACATTCAGGTAGGCCAGGGCGGCCAGATGGGGGTCGTTTTGGCCCGCAGGCACCATCTTGTCCGCCGCGAGCTGATACATCAAAAACTTGTCATACGGCATGTCGTCATTCAGCGACTTCACCACCCAGTCACGGTAAGTGTAGGCATAGGGGTAGCGGGTGTTTTTACCTGCCACTTGGTAGCCGTCAGTATCGGCATAACGGGCGACATCCAGCCACAGGCGCGCCCAGCGCTCCCCATAGGCAGGGGAGGCGAGCAGCTTGCCCACCAGGGCATCCGTGGCAGCCTGGGCGTTTTTGGTGGAGGCCTGTTCAAAGGCCTTCACGTCCTCATAGGAGGGCTGGAGACCGGTGAGGGTGACGTGGATGCGGCGGCACAGGGTGGCGGCATCGGCCGTGGGGGCGAAGTCGAGTCCCGCCGCTTTCAATTTTGTGCCGACCATGGCGTCCACCGTGCCGGCGGGTTTTTTCACGGGCTGGAAGGCCCAGTGCTGCATGGGATCTGCCTTCGCTGTACCATGGGCCACTTCTTTTTCTTCCGGCCAGGGCAGACCCATTTGCACCCATTTTTCCAGGGCTGCGATGTCGGTCGCCTTCAGTTTGTCGCTCTTTTTGGGCATGGCCTCCACGCCCGCGACGTGGTTGATGGCCTTAATCATTTTGGAGGCGGCCGGGTTGCCCGGTTCCACGACTTTGCCGTAGTCGCTGCCGCGCAAAATGGCGCTGCGCAGATCCATGCGGAGACCATTTTCATGCTTGTGATCCCCGTGGCAACTGTAGCAATTTTCTGCCAAGACTGGGCGCACGCTTTTCTCAAAGAATTCGATCTGCTCCGGTGGGAAAGTGTCGGCAGCAGAGGCCAAAGAACCAGCGATGGCGAAACTGCCGCCGAGGAGCCGGAGGAAAAATGGAGTCTGGGAAGTCATCTGAGGGGGGCTTCGATGAAGCAACGGGCTACTCTCAGCGTCTGGAAAATACGCTGATCGAGGACGAAAATACGCGCAACCCGCGTGCCACCTTGCACCAGGATGGCCGGATCTTCAATCTTGCGTTGCGCTTTGCAGCCTGCGGATTGCCGCGCTACAGACTCCTCTCATGTCCTCCGTCTTACGTGTTCAAAAAGCCACTTTCGTCCGTGGCGGCCGCCGCATTCTCAAAGGGATTGATTGGGAGGTTCAGGCCGGGCAGCACTGGTGCATCCTGGGGCCGAACGGCTGTGGCAAGACCTCGCTCATCAATCTCATCACCGGCTACGAACCCGCCACCAGCGGCGACATCCAGATCGGCGAGGACCAGTTCGGCAATAGCGATTGGCGGGAGGTTCGCAAGCGCGTCGGCCTCGTCACCAACACCCTTACCACCTTCATCGAGCCTGGGGAGCCCGTCATCAACGTCATCGCCAGTGGTCGCGAGGCGAAACTGAACCTCTGGCAGGCCCCGCCCGCCGCCTGGCAGCGCCAGGCCGCCACCCTGCTCAAGGCCACCGGCAGCCCGCACCTGCGGAAAAGCCTCTGGGGCACCCTCTCCCAGGGCGAGCGCCAAAAAGTCCTCATCTGCCGCGCCCTCATGGCCCAGTTCACCGTCCTCATCCTGGACGAGCCCTGCGCCGGCCTCGACCCCGTCGCCCGCGAGCACTTCCTCACCTGGATGGCTGAAATCGCCACCTGGCCCGAAGCCCCCTCCCTCGTCATGGTCACCCACCACGTGGAGGAAATCCTCCCCTGCCTCACCCACGTCCTCCTATTAAAGAACGGCCAAGTCCACAGCCAAGGCGAAAAAGCCGACATCCTCACCAGCGAATCCCTCAGTGAAATCTACGGCGCCCCCGTGGAATTGGAAGAACGCGGGGAACGGTACGCGCTGGTGGTGGAGTGAGTAGTTAGGGAATCGGAACGGAGAGCTGCAGCGCTGTCTCTTTCAAGGCGTTCACCAGGGTGGTGATTGAGGCAGGGGTTTTGCCTCTTTGCCAGAGGACGATGAAGTCCCAACGGGCTTTTGCATCGGAGATGGGGACGAAGGCGATGCCGGGATGGGTGGTGGTTTTGAAATAGTCGGGCAGAAGGGTGACAGCGGATTCGGAGGCGACCATGGAGAGCACGTGGGTGATGCCGTCGGGGATGGCGAGGAAGCGGGGTTTGAAGCCGACGTTGCGGCAGAGGGAGGTGATCCAGCGGTTGCGTCCCGGCATCTGGTCTTCATCCACTCCGATAAAGTCGTGCTGCTTGAGTTCTTTGATGCTGATTTGTGACTGGGAGGCGAGCGGATCTGCGGCAGAGATGGCGGCGCAGACACCGAATGAAGCGAGCTTGAAGCTGTAAAAATCCTGCGCGGCCACGGCTCCTTCCTGGCCGATGAGCGCGAGGTCGAGCTCGCCGGATTTCAATGCATCAATCTGCTCCCGGGGCGACATGTCGTGGAGCTTGAGCTTCAGTTCGGGGTGGGTCTTGCGCAGCCGCTCCAGGGTGGGAGAGAGGAGGGGCTGAGCGGCAGAGATGAGGTAACCGACACGCAGCTCGGACCGGGTGCCACGGGCCTGCCGCCGCACATCGGCCAGTGCGGTTTCATAGGCGGTGATGACGGGGCTCATGGCCTTGACCAGCGCATGGCCGAGGCTGGTGGGCTTCACGCCGCTGGTCTCGCGCTCCAGCAGCTTGCCGCCGACCTCGGATTCCAGCAGTTTCATCTGCCGGCTCAGGGCGGGCTGAGTGATGCGCAGCCTCACGGCGGCACGGTTGACGCTGCCTTCTTCGATGACGGTGAGCAGAGCGCGGATGCGATCAATCATGGCTGGAGGGTATGCCCATTCGACATAACGGCAACAGCGAGCGGGCATTATTCGTCGTCTGAGAAAGGGGCCAGGATGCCTTCGTCAACCGGGAGTCATTTCCACAAGCAAACCTACAAACGAACATCTCATGAAAACCGCCGTCATCATCATCAGTGATCCCAAAGCCGGAGAAGAGGCTTTTGCACGTGCCTTCAATGCCCTGGCCGTAGCCGCAGAAGGCAAAAGGACAGGGGACGAAGTGGAAATCAGCTTCATCGGCACAGGCACCCGCTGGCCAGCAGAGCTGTCGAAAATCACGAACCCAGCCAACGGGTTATACAACGAAGTGCGGGACCTAGTCGTCGGCGTATCCTGTGCCTGTGCGACGGCTTTTGGGGCCACGGAAGGCATTGAGGCCAGTGGTATCGCCGTCAAAAGCGACAACGCGGTGGCTGGTACAACAGGCGTCCTGAGCCTGCGTCACTACCTCACCGAAGGTTGGCAGGTGCTCATTTTCTAAGCCTCTGCAAAGCGGCCCGCGCTGCCCCTGATCATCCACGCCTAACCAATCATTCACCATGGCCCATAAATTTCTCGATCTTGCTTTCACTCCTGAAGTGCTGGCCGCGCAGGAGCATTATTATGGCCACGCTCAGGTGCTGCCTCCGGCGACGAGGGACGATCCGCTGGGGCCGGATGAAATCGATTTCATCCAATCCCGCGATAGTTTTTATCTGGGCAGCGTGAGCGAAACCGGCTGGCCTTACATCCAGCATCGGGGCGGGCCGCCAGGCTTCGCGAAAGTCATCTCGTCCCATGAAATCGCCTTTGCCGATTACAAAGGGAATCGCCAGATGCTGAGCACGGGCAACTTGGCGGTGAACAATCGGGTGACTCTTTTCCTGATGGACTACCCCCGGCGTGAGCGGCTCAAACTCCTTGGTCATGCCGAGGTGCTGGACGCTCGCGACCATCCTGATCTGGTGGAGAAAATCGCTGCGCCAGAGATGGTTAGGCTGACGGAGCGCATCTTCAAAATCCGCATCGTTTCATATGACTGGAACTGCCCCAAATACATCACTCCACGATACACTGCTGCCGAGGTGGCCGAACTCGTGGCCCCTCTCAAGGCACGCATCACGGAGCTTGAATCCCAGCTCCGAAATTAAGACTAAGGAGCCTTTTCCGATGCTGTCAGTTCCCGCACAAAGACATTGGCGTAGCTGGTGGCTCTGCCGAAGTCGGCAAGGCCGAGGCTGCCTTTGGCACCCATGTCAACGGTGGCTTCGAAAGTCTGGGGGTTGGCTTCCTGGGCTTCGGTGATGAGGACTTTGGCGGTGTTGCCTTTGAGGGTGGCTTTGATACGGTACCACTGGCCGGCTTTGATCTTGTCTGCCCCGAGGACGATGGGGGCCTGGCCCTGGCCAAACTGGACCAGAGGCTTGTCACTGCCGCGCACGCAAAGGCCGGCAACAGGCTGGGTGAGGTCGGCCCCTTTCGGGAGGTTCACATCCACGATGACTTCGCAGTCGCCATACTCCTGCTCGGTCTGGAGGGCCGGGCCGGTCGGGCCCGCGCCCAGCTTGATCTGCCAGTCGGCAGTGGTCCATTTGGCAGCACTCGCCGCAGGGACTTTCCAGCCGCGGAAATCCACACCGGTGTAGAGGGCCTTCCAGCCCTGATCCAGCGGGGCGGTCATGTCTGGGGTGGCATTGGTGGAAGGGAGTTCTTTGATGCGGACGTTGCGGAATTCCACGGGAGCGCCTTCGGATTCCAGGGCGAGGTAACCTTTGCGATAGTTGCAGTTATCCCCACCGCTGACGATCTTGCCATTCACGGCCAGGGTGAGGCGACCGTTGTTGGCCTCGATGCGGTAGTGGTTCCACTCGGGGCTGGGTTTGCTGCGCTCTTCGCTGGGAAAGCTGCGTTTGCCGTTGCTCTCGCCATGCGGGTCCATGGTGGCACCATGGATGGGAAAGACATCGCCATGGGTGGTGAACCACTTGGGCTTTTTTGGGTCGGCCTTTTTCATGTAGCCGTGATCCAGGACCTGGACTTCGATGCCGCGAAGGAAGGGCACACCGGGTGCGCTGATGGGGGTGCCCCAGACAAAGATGCCGGAGTTCCCTGCCTCGCTGAGGTGCCGCCACTCGGCCTCCAGGATGAAGTTTTCATACTGCTTTTCCGTGCGCAGCGCGCCCGTGGGCAGGCCGGTGCAGGCGATGACGCCGTCCTTGATGCTCCAGGTCTCCGGGGCGCAGTTGGCATTCACCCAGCCTTCGAGATCATTCGCATTGAACATGGGGACAAAGCCCTGCTCCTCCTGGGGCTGGCTGGCGGCGAGGGCCAGCAGGGGCATGGCGGCGAGAGCGAGGAGGTAATGGCGGCGCAGAAACATGAGGGGGCATTACGGAAGGTGGGGGCTGCTTCCTTCGCCAAACCTTCTTCGTGAGACAAATCAGGCCGAATCATGAGGATGCTGCTCTGGGGATGGTTTTTCTCCGCCTGTGGATATTCTGGGAAGGCTGCCTTCGTATTAGCAGGCATGGATCCGCTCCTCGACTATCACCTTGCGCAGACACGCCGCCAGTTTTTCGGCCAGGTGGGGTTGCGCGCAGGCAGCATTGCGCTGGCTTCCATGCTGGGGCGGGATTTTGCCTCGGCGGCCCCTGCGGAGGGGATGATCCACCCGCCCATGCCGGGCCTGCCGCACTTTGCGCCGAAGGCGAAGCGGCTGATCTACCTGCACATGAATGGGGCGCCCTCGCAGCTGGACCTGTGGGATTATAAACCGGGACTGAAGGATTATTTCGACAAAGATCTGCCCGAGAGCGTGCGCAATGGCCAGCGCATCACGACCATGACCAGTGGCCAGTCCCGGCTGGCCGTGGCCCCCTCCATGTTTAAGTTCCAGCAGCATGGCAAGAGCGGCACCTGGGTGAGTGAACTGCTGCCGCACACGGCGAAGATCGTGGATGAAATGGCGCTGGTGAAGACAGTGAATACGACGGCCATCAACCATGATCCGGCCTGTACGTTTGTCATGACGGGCAATGAGGTGCCGGGCAAAGCGAGCATCGGCTCCTGGCTGGCCTATGGCCTGGGCAGCGAGAGCAATGACCTGCCGGCCTTTGTGGTTTTCACACCGAGCTTCCCACCAGAAAGCGCGGCCCAGGCGCTGTTCACTCGCATGTGGAGCAGCGGCTTTTTGCCCACCAAATATACAGGGGTGGCATTGCGCGGGCAGGGGGATCCTGTGCTGTTTGTGAAGAATCCGCCGGGGGTGAATCCAGGGGACCGCCGCACGATGCTCAATGCGCTGAACCAGCTCAATGAGATCAATCACGCCCGCGTGGGAGATCCGGAGATCCAGACCCGTATCGCCCAATACGAGATGGCTTTCCGCATGCAGTCCAGCGTGCCGGAGCTGACCGATCTGAGCAAGGAGAGCAAGGCCACCCTGGAGATGTATGGGGACGATGTGAACCGGGCAGGCAGCTTCACCCACAGCGCCATCATGGCCCGGCGTCTTATCGAGCGGGGCACCCGCGTGGTGCAGATCCTGCATCGCGGCTGGGACCAGCACAACGGCCTGCCCAAACATCTGCGCAATCAGGTCAAAGATACCGACCAGGCATGTGCTGCGCTCGTGATGGACCTGAAACAGCGCGGTCTGCTCAATGACACACTGGTGGTTTGGGGCGGCGAGTTCGGCCGCACGGTTTACTCCCAGGGTGCGCTCACGCAGGATAACTATGGTCGCGACCACCATCCTCGTAACTTCTGCATGTGGATGGCGGGCGGCGGAGTGAAAGCAGGGTCTGTGTGGGGAGAGACCGATGACTTCAGCTACAACATTGTGAAGGACCCGGTGCACATCAATGACCTGAATGCGACCATTCTGCACCTCATGGGCATTGACCACAGCCGGTTCAGCTTCAAGTTCCAAGGTCTGGACCAAAGGCTGACCGGGGTGGAGGAACATCACGTGGTCAAAGGCATCCTGGCATGAGCTTTAGACCTTAATAAAGGTATGGCTTATTGACCCTCAGGGGGGCTTTGTGATTAGGCTATGGGGCATCGCCAGCCGCCTGCATTATGAGCCAACGTCCCTTCCTATCCTTTGGCACCATTGCCATCATGGCCCTGGTCGCGGTTCTTTGGGGTGCCGCCCTGCAGGTGCCAGTTCCTCCGCAGGAGGAGCCTTTACGGGTCGCGGTAGGCATGTGGGCCGGGGCCGAGCCCTGGGTGCTGGCACGGGAAGCCGGGGAACTCGACTCCCGTCAGGTCAATTTGGTGGAGATGAACTGGACCTCGGCCGCCATGCGCGCCGTGGGGAACCGGGTGGTGGATGCGACCGTGCTTTCGCTGGACGAGGTCATCCGCCAGATTCATCAGGGCTACCCGCTGCGGATTGTGATGGTGACCGACATCTCGCGGGGCGCGGACCTGCTGATGACCAAGGGAAACATCGGCAGCATTGCCGCGCTGAAAGGCTGCCGCATCGGCTATGAGCCACGGACCTCCGGTGCCTGGCTGCTGAGCAAAGCCCTGCAAAATGCCAATCTCAAACTGTCCGATGTGCAGCAGGTGCCGCTGAACCCCGCTGAGGTGGAGGAGATTTTCCAGGAACTGGCCCTGGATGGGGTGGTGCTGGCGGAACCCTGGCGCCAGAGGCTGAGCAGCCTGAATCTAAACAAGGTCTATGACTCCTCCGTCTCCGGGGCCTCCATTGTGCGGGTGCTGGCCGTTCACCCCGATGCCCTGGTGGAACATCGGGAGGCCTTGATCTCGCTCATGCAGGCGCACTTTCGGTGGATGCCCCGGCTTTTTCAGAAAGGCGAAAAGCTGAATCCCGTGCTTCGGCGTGAAGGCGTGTCTGGTGAAGTTTTTCAGCAGATTTTGGAAAACGTCGAAGGTGTGGACCTGGCCCGGAACCGTCGTTTGTTAGGCCGTGAGGAGCCCTGGCTGGGCGAGCTTTTTATCGAACTCCAAAAAGGACTGGTGGAGGATTCCGAAACGGCTCCCCGCTTGCTACCGAGCGAGGTGTTTGATCCTAGCCTGCTGGAGGAACTGCCATGAAGCACCTGCTGCGCTCCCTCCAGTTCAAGATTTCTGTGTCACTGTTTGTGGTGGGAGGCATCCTCATCGGCATCAGTGCCCTGCGGCTGAATGAACGCTCCAAACAGAGCCGCCGCAGTGCGATGAAAAGCCTGGCCTTTGCCGAGGGATCCCGCCTCTCAGGCATGTCTCAGCATCTTTTGCGCCGGAAGGTCTCCCGGGCGGCAGATTTGGAACTCAGCTACAGCTCCACGAACAAGGACCTGCGCTTGGGCCTGATCGTGGATGGTGAAAACATTGTGCGCCATGCGACCATGCAGCAGATGCGCGGGCTGACGCTGGCCGAAACTCCCCTGGCCGGTGTGGGGCCGCTGCTGGAGATGGTACGCGACTCCATGGAAGGTCGGGTATTGGAAAACGTGCCAGGCAAGCGTTTGGTGGCCATTTTCCCTTTTTGGGAGGGATTGGCACAGGCCAAAGGAAGCGTCATCCTGGAATATGATCTGGAAATGCCCCTGGCCTCGGCCTCGGCCTTGGCGCTGCATGCTTTGCTGGCTCAGTCCATGGCTTTGATGGGGGGGTGTCTGGCGCTCTGGCTGCTGTTGAAAAAAGTGGTGACGGAGCGGGTGGAGACTCTGGTCAGCCAGGTGCAGGGCATGTCGCTGGAGACGGAGCCCATGCCCGCCATCCAGGGCCGGGATGAACTGGCCCAGGTCTCTCAGGCTGTCAGGTTGACTCACGACCGCCTGCGTCATTCGGAACAGCGGCTGCACCAGATCGCCGCGACCATGCGCGATGTGTTCTGGCTGGCCCCGGATGACAGCCGCAGCTTTGCCTTCGTGAATGATGCGTATGCCACCGTTTTTTCACGCCGTGCCGCTCGTTTGGTGACCCACCGTTGGGACTGGCTTCACGCGATTGTGAGGGAGGACCGTCGCCGTTGCCTGGAAATGCTGCGGTCTCTCCGTCAAGGGGGCCCCCGTCTGGAGATCGAGGTGCGGGTGGCTTCACCCGAGGGACAGCTTCGCTGGGTGCGCTGCCGGGGCTTTGCTGTGCCCGGCACAGACGGTCAAGAGTGTTCCGTGGCAGGTATCGCTATGGATGTGAGCGAGCGCAAGACACTGGAGCGCCGGCTTTTGGACACGGCGGAAAATGAGCGCCGCCGCATCGGCATGGACCTGCATGACGATCTCTGCCAGCGCCTGGCCGCCGCGCTGATGAAGACGGGTGTGCTGCAGTCGGCCCTGGCGCGCTCGGGCGGCAGCAGCCAGGAACCATTGGCGGCGGAACTGGCCAACGACCTTTCGGAGGCCACTGGCATTGCCCGCGGTTTTGCCCGGGGACTGGCACCCGTGGGCATTGAGGCCCTCGGCATCACCGCCGCCCTTTCGGATCTCGGCGAATTTATCACCCGTGGTTTTAAAATACCCTGCCGGGTGGAATGTTCGGCCGCAGACACCGCGCTCACCGGGGAGTCCTCCACGCATATTTTCCGTGTGGCTCAGGAGCTGGCGACGAATGCGGCCAAGCATGGCAACCCTTCGTGGATTGAGATCAGCTTTGAAATGACGCCCCAGGAAGCACGGTTGCTCGTAACCCATGATGGTCGTCCGTACCGCCCGGTTTCGGCTGCCATCGAGGGAATGGGCATGCACCTGGTGCGACAGCGCCTGGATGCCCTGGGGGCTTCCCTCAGTTTCCACCCACCGGCCCAGGGCGACGACGCGGTCAACTCCGTCGAGTGCCTCATTCCTCTTTCAGCAAACCCAGAAACCGCCACCGTCGAAATCGCATGAATACCCCCCCCAACCTGCCCCACCGAATCGCCATTGTTGATGACCACACCCTCATGCGGGAGGGGTTAAAAATGTTTGTCGAAAACCTGGAAGACTTCGCCTGCGCGTGGACTGCCCCAGATTCCCAGGAGGCTTTGAAGATGCTCGAAAAGGACGTGCCAGACGTGCTTGTGGTGGACATCACCCTGCCGGGCCGCAACGGGCTGGAGCTCATCAAGGACGTGCGTGTCCTGAATCCGGATCTCCCCGTCCTGGTGGTCTCCATGCATGATGAGACCCTTTATGCCCAGCGTGCGCTGAAGGCGGGTGCCAAAGGTTATGTGATGAAGGATGCTCCTCATGGGGCCTTTGAAAAAGCCCTCCGTCGTATCCTCTCCGGCGGCATCGCCCTCAGCGAACGCATGTCAGAAACCATCCTTCTGGCTTTCTCTTCCGGTGCCAGCCCGGGCCCCGATGGGGCCATTCATCACCTCAGCGACCGTGAGTTTGAGGTGTTCCAGCTCATCGGTGAAGGGCGCAGCACCGGCCAGATCGCGGAGATCCTGCGCATCAGCCCCAAAACCGTGGATGTGCACAAGCTGAAAATCCGCCAGAAACTGAAACTCACCGAAGGCACCTCCCTCACCTCCTTTGCCATCCGCTGGGTGGAGATGCGGAAGCTGGGCAAAAAGGCAGAGTAAACGACTTCCCCCTCCGGAGCCCATTCGTCTGGCGACATTCCGCTTGGCGAATGGGCAAGCTGCTCTAAGATGACAGTGGGTCGGCCGGAGTGGTCGCTCGTCGGAGTCGTGAGGCTCGCGGACGAGAGGAAAGTCCGGACACCACAAGGCAGCATGCCGCGCGCAAGCGTCGGAGGTTCTGGGGCAACCCAGGGCAATGGAAAGTGTCACAGAAAACAAACCGCCTTTTGGAGCTTCGGCCCCGAAGGGTAAGGGTGAAAAGGCGGGGTAAGAGCCCACCGCTCCGACAGCAATGAAGGAGGCATGACAAACCCCATGCGGTGCAAGACAGAACAGGAGAAAGGCCCGCCTGGCCGCAAGCCCTCGCAAGAGGGTGGATAACTCCGGGTAATAGTCGCACCTGCTTCGGCAGGGGAAGGTGTACCGCTTGCGGGACATCACCAGATAAATGACCACGCCGGGGGCCGCGAGGCTGAAGGTACAAAATCCGGCTTATGAAGGCCGACCCACTTTTCTCCCCCTTCACCGCCCTGGGCGATGCCACGGCCTTGCCGGCGCGCGGCCGTTCATTGGGGCTGCTATGGACCGTGGAATCCAGTTTTTGGCCGGTTTCAAACAGGCTTTATGGGTGATTTGCGCAAGGCACGCTTAGAACAAAGCAAACGCCGGAGGGCAATGCGTGGTCAGAGACATTATGCTCAACCCAACACTGACGACTATGAAACCATACTCCAAAATCATCGCGGCGATTGATTTTACCCCCTCCTGCCGCAATGCCCTCCGCGAGGCTGTGCGCCTGGCTTCCCTGAATCAGGCCTCCGTCACGGCGGTGCATGTGATGGACGAATTCCTCGTTCATGAGCTCAAACGCGCGCTTTCCACCGATCAGGCCAGCATTCGGGCGGACTGGGCGGCCCGGCTGAAAAAGTTTGTCGAAGAGTCTGATCTTGGCAGTGCGCAGGTGGAGATGGAGGTGCGGATTGGCCACCCTTTTGCGGAACTGTCCGAGTCGTGCCGGGTTCATGCGGCGGGCCTCCTGGTCATGGGGGCCAAAGGTTCGCGCAACGATCCGGGGCGTGTCGGTGTGATTGCCGCTAAATGCGTGCGCAAAGCCCCGGTGGATGTGCTGCTGGTGCGTGAGGATGCCCGGGGCCCCTTCCGGCACTACGTCACCTGCGTGGACTTTTCCCAGAATGCCACCGATGCCGTGCGCATCGCCCTGGCCTTGGCCAGCCAGGATGGTGCCACGCTGGACTGCCTGCACGTTTATCAGTCCGCCCTCGCCATGTCGCTGGATTACGGAGGCATGGTGGCCCCCATGCCGCTGGGCACGGATTCACAGGCCGTGGAAAGCTGGCAGAGGGAACTGACCCAGTTTGTGGCGGAGCAGGGCCGCGATTTCCCCGAGGTCAAAACCCGCGCCCTGGTGCTGGAGCGTGTCAACATTCGCGAAGCCATTTTGGACCACGTCAAAGAAACCCATGCCGACATGGTGGTGCTGGGCACCCGTGGGAAAACGGGTCTGCGCGAACTGCTCATCGGCACCACCGCTGAAAAGATCGTGGCCAATGCGCCCTGTTCCATCCTGGCCGTGAAGCCTGAGGGATTTGCCAACGAGTGAACTGAGTCATGAGCCTCCCTCGTCCCTCCGCTTCTTCACCCAAAAACCATGTCGGCTGCGGCTGCCAGGGTTCCTGCGGCGGCAAGGGAGGCTGCCTTGACAGGCACGATCATGACAGGGAACATGGCGTCGCCGACGACATGATCCCCATCACCGATCCAGCCCTCCTCCAGAGCCTCGTGGACCATGCTGGAATGCTGGTGTTGGGACTCGATACTCAGGGGCGCATCCAATGGATGAGCCGGGGGCTGGAAAAGCTTTCCGGCTATGCCGATGATGAACTGACAGGGAAGGACTGGGTGGAAAGCCTGATCCCCCTGGAACATCGTGCCGCAGCCTACCTGCTGTGCCGTGGCAACCAGGGTGGGGACCGCAGCCGCAGCCACATCAAGCCCCTGATCACCCAGGAGGGAGGGCTTCGCCATGTGGAGTGGTTTCACTCCGACATTCGCAATGATGACGGGCGGGTGACGGGGATCCTGTGCATCGGCCGGGATGTGACGGAGCTACAGCTCACGCGGGAGGCCCTGGTGGCCTCGGAGAAGCGCAGCAGCGCCGTTCTGGAAACGGCGGTCAATGCCATCATCACGATGAGCGAGGCGCGGCTGATCGAAACGGTGAACAGCGCCACGGAACGTCTGTTTGGTTATTCCAGGGAAGAGCTGGTGGGACAGAACATCAAGATGCTGATGCCCCAGCCCTACCGGGAAAAGCATGATGGCTACGTGCAGAACTATCTGCGGACCGGCGTGAAGAAGATCATCGGCATCGGGCGCGAGGCCGTGGGCCAGCGAAAGGACGGGACAGTTTTCCCCATGGACCTTTCCGTGGGGGAGGCGCTGCTGCCGGACGGGCGGCGGGTTTTCACCGGCATCATTCGTGATCTCAGCGACCGCAAGCAGCTGGAGGACAAAATCCTGCAAATCAGCGAGGATGAGCAGCACCGCATCGGCCAGGACATCCATGACGACCTGTGCCAGCAGCTCGCTGCCATCGGCTGCCTGGCCAAGGTGGCGCATCAGCAGCTCCACAAAAACGGCAGCACCGCAGCGGAAAATCTACACGAGATTGTGCGCCTCGTCACCCATGCGAACGTGCAGGCCCGTGAAATGTCGCGTGGCCTTATGCCGGTGGTGCTGGATGCCTCCGGACTGATGGCCGCCCTGGCGGATCTGGCCCAGGGGACCGAACGCATCTTTCGCGTGGACTGCCCATTCCACTGCGATGCCCCCGTGGAGATCCCCGACAACAAGATGGCCACCCAGCTCTTCCGCATTGCCCAGGAGGCCGTGGCCAATGCCATCAAGCACAGCCACGCCGAGCGAATCGAGATCAGCCTCGCCGAAGAGGATGGCCACGTGCTGCTCAACATTCGTGACAATGGCGTGGGCATTCCGGACAACGTCAGCGGCCGCAGCAGCGGCATGGGATTGCTGACCATGACTCACCGCGCACGCATGCTGGGGGGCTTGCTGACGGTGGATCTGGACGAATCCGGCGGCACCATCGTGCGATGCAGCGTGCCCGTGTCCGCCATTTCCAAACAACCTGTTAGCGAAGGCCGACTGTGAAACGCCTGCTCCTCATTGATGACCACCCCATCATGCGCCACGGCCTGGCCCAGCTCATTCGCGCTGAAGACGGGCTGGATGTCTGTGGCGAGGCTGGCAATGCGCGGGATGGCTTGGCTGCGGTGGAAAAGCTGAAGCCTGATCTGGTGGTCATTGACCTAACTCTACCGGATAAAAATGGTCTGGAGCTTCTCAAGGACATTCAGGCCCTCCATCCGGGCACGCTGTGCCTGGTGCTCTCCATGCATGACGAGGCGATGTATGGGGAACGTGCCCTGCGCGCCGGTGCACGCGGCTACATCATGAAGGAGGCGGCTGCGGACCACCTCATCACCGCTGCGCGGAAGGTGCTCTCGGGCGGCATCTATGTCAGTGACAGCATGACCAGCCGCATGATGGAGCAGGTGGTCGGCCACCGGGCCAAGGCCGCCAGCCTGGAAAGCCTGACCGACCGCGAACTGGAAGTGCTGGAGATGATCGGCCAAGGCGTGGCCACCAAACACATCGCCGAACGGCTCTGCATCAGTGTCCGTACGGTGGAGGCCCACCGGGCCCACATCAAGGACAAGCTGGCCATCACCGAAGGCGCTGCCCTGGTGCGCTACGCCGTGCAGTGGGTGGAAGGCCGGACGAAGGTCTGAACCCGCCGGGGAAACCTCGCGGCTAATGGTTTCCACTACACCGGGATTGCGGTGTTCCCTCACAGCCCAGGCCGTAGCCGTCCCCAATAGAGGAGCATAAGGCCGCAGGTTAGTATCAGGACGTCACCTTGAACCACCCGACGAACACGATGCAAACCACCACCTCTCAGGCCCATGGCCGTCAGCGCTTCATCGAAACCCTTTCGGAGAGTGATCTCTTCCTGCAATATCAGCGTGCCTTCCACACGCTTACCGGGCTGCCCCTCACCCTGCGTGCTCAGGGCGACATGGAATTTGTGGAGACCCTGGTGACCCACAAATCCGTCTCCGGTGTGGTGGAAACCCTGGTGCCTGTGCGGGTGGGGAAAAACCCCGTGGCGATTCTGCAGACTGGCGGCGTGCGGCTGGAGCCCGCCAATGCCAGCACCTTTGCCCCTCTTGCCCATGCCCTTTTGGAGGATGACCGCAGTGCCGACGAAGTCCGCACCGCGCAGGTGCATTTTCAGCAGGTGCCCGTGATGGAGCCTGTGCGTTATGAGGCCGCCCTGTCACTGCTCCGTTCCTTTGCCCTGCAGCTGGGGGAAAACGCCCACCGCCTGCTCTTTGCCCATGCCACCCATGAGCCAGATGCGGTGCGCAATGCCAAGATCTTCATCCATGCCCATCTGGCGGAGCCGATGACACTGGATGGGGTGGCCAGTGCGGTGAATGTCAGCCCCTTCCACTTTTGTAAAATCTTCAAGCGCTCGACTGGCCTGACCTTCACTGACTTTGTCAACCGTGCCCGGGTGGAGAAAGCCAAGCGCATGCTCATGAAGCCTGCCGCACGCATCACGGAGGTGGCCTACGACGTCGGCTTTCAGAGCCTCTCACACTTCAACCGCAGCTTCCGCCGCATCGCCAGCGAATCCCCCACGGAGTTTCGCGGACGCATGAAAGATGGCCACGCTCCCTGCCTGGCCACCGCCTGAAGGGAGGAGGTGGATGTTGATGGCGCAATAATGGTTAGGCTGCCCTGGATTCAGGGCGGTCTTTCTGCGCAGCCGCGCCAGGCCAAAAAGAAACCCCGTGCCTCTCGGGGAGGACACGGGGCTTTGATGATTCGCGAGGAATCAGGCGAGGATTACAGGGAACCCTTCAGAGCGCTGGAAGCCACGAAACGGACGTTCTTGGACGCCTTGATCTTCATGGATTCGCCAGTCTTTGGGTTGCGACCGGTGCGGGCGGCGCGCTTGGCGACCTTGAAGGTGCCGAAACCGATGAGCTGCACGTTGCCTTCTTTTTTGATGCCTTTGGCCAGTGCTTCAAGCACGGCTTCGAGAGCGTCAGCGGCGGCACGCTTGGAGGTTTCTGCGCCAAGATTCTTCTGCACGAGTTCCAGGAGTTCAGCTTTGTTCATGTTGATGCTGGTATTGGTTGTTGTTCGAGTTGAGGCTATCCGCGCTTGGTGATAAGCGGAATTGTCGGCGATTAAGACTCCAAGCGTGCGTTTACGTCAAACATAAAAATCGCTTCAACCCCTGTATTTATGCGGATTCATGAGCCATGAACCTTTGAAAAACTTCTTGATTCCTGACACGGAGCCTGCCGTTCACGACAGCGCTTTTATTGCTCCGGGGGCCGTTGTCATCGGTGCGGTGGAGCTGGGAGCCGAATCCAGCGTCTGGTACACCAGCGTTCTTCGTGGCGACATCAACCGCATCGTCGTCGGTGCCCAGAGCAATGTTCAGGACGGCAGCGTGCTGCATGTGAGTGATGACCATCCCTGCATCCTGGGGGATCGCGTGACCGTGGGCCACCGGGCCATTGTGCATGCCTGCACGGTCGGCGACGAGGTGCTGGTGGGCATGGGAGCCATCATCCTGGATGGGGCCGTCATCGGTGCCCGAAGCATCATTGCCGCCGGTGCCTTGGTGACCAAGGGAAAGGTGATCCCGGAAGGTTCCCTGGTGGTGGGCTCCCCGGCTCGTGTGGTGCGTGCCCTCACACCGGAGGAACAGGCGGCGAATATCCATCTCGCGCTCAAATATGTGGCTGTTTCCCGGCGTTTTTTGGCTGCGGGGCTGGCTTAGCAGGGCTGATCTGCCCAGGTAAAACCTGGAAATTCGCGTTTCGGCACCTTCGGGATTGAGTTGCCAGTTTATTTTGGTAATGTTGAATGTCTAATTCGCTGAGTTAATTCTCGCTCCCCGATTTCCATGGCTGCCGAACTCGCAAAATCCCGTCCTGCCCGTGCCCGTGTGCAGGAAAAAGAAAGCCCTTGGAACGACGCAGTTGGCATTGCCATGCTGGTGCTCGCTGCCATGTACCTGCTGGCCCTGGTTTCCTATGATCCCATGGATCTGCCCACCTGGTTCTGGCTCAGCGTGACGGACCAGCCCAACTTGGTGGTCAAAAACTTCGTTGGCCGTTTTGGGGCCATGGGGGCAGGGGCCTCTCTTTATCTGGCGGGCATGGCCATCTATTTGCTGCCCTTCAGCATGACCTGGTTTGGCGTGTGCAAGCTGGCTTCGAATGTCAAGGTCACCGGCCGGTCCTGGCTGGGTGTGGCGCTGATGGTCATCACCACGGCGGCCATTTTTGAGGTGCAGGACATTCTGAACCAGCGGGACAACATCACCCCTCTCGGCGGCGGTGGCGGCTTCGGTTACCTCATCGGCGGCAGCATCCTGGCCAATCTGTTGGGCAAGGTGGGCTCCACCGTTGTGCTCGCAGGCATCTATGCCGTGGGCTTTTTCCTCGCCAGCGGTATTCACCCCCTGCAGGCCATCCAGGCCATCCGCACGGAAATCACCCGGGCTTGGGAGACGTATCAGATCCGTCGTGAAATTGCCGCCCGTGAAGCCGAGATGGGAGACAGCGTCAGCGCTGCCACACCCGTGCGGCGGAAGAAGGCCCCGGCTGAGATCAAGGCAGAGACCACACCCGCAGGCCCCCTGGTCACTCCTGAACTGGGACTTACCTTTGAGCCGCCGAAGCCGAAGATCATCGATTCTTCCGCCTCCCGCAGCCACACGGAAACCGCCGACAAACCCCGCCTTTCAGACGTCTGGGAGAAAAAACGCGCGCAGAAGCTGGAGCAGGCCCCTCACGGCACCCTGGGCAATCTGGCGGTGCGCTTCAAGGACTACAAACTTCCTGAATTGGACCTGTTGTCTTGGCCGGATGAATCGCTGCATAAGCCGACCGATCCGCGCGAACTTATCGCCATCCAGGACACAATCATCAAAGCCCTGGCCAGCTTTAACGTGAAGGTCGAGGCCGGCGACATCACCCGCGGCCCCGCCATCACGCGGTATGAAGTACGTCCGGTGGATGGTCTGCGCGTGGCCCGCATCGCGGCGCTGGATGATGACATCGCCCGTGCCACCTGTGCGGAGCGCATCAACATCCTGGCCCCAATTCCAGGCAAGGACACCGTGGGCATCGAGCTGGCCAACCGTGACAAGGTCATCGTGCCGATTCGCGAACTGCTCGAAGACGAAGTGTTTTCCAATGGCAAGGCACGGCTGCCCATCGCCCTGGGCAAGGACGTGTATGGCAAGACCATTATCGGCGACCTCGCGGCCATGCCGCACTTGCTCGTGGCCGGTGCGACGGGATCCGGGAAATCGGTCTGCATCAACGGCATCATCACCAGCCTGCTGTGCCGCTTTGCCCCTGATGAACTGCGTTTCATCATGATCGACCCGAAAGTCGTCGAAATGCAGAATTACGCCAACCTGCCGCACCTCGCCGTGCCGGTGGTGACAGATCCGAAGAAGGCCCTGCTGGCCCTCCGCTGGGTGGTGCGGGAAATGGAAAGCCGCTACCAGATGTTCGCCCAGGAAGGCTGCCGCAACTTCGAAACCTTCAACAATCGCAACCGCAAACGTGCGGCGGCCAACGAGGCGAAAAAGGCAGCGGCTGCCGCCATGGCCGTGCCAGAGCCCGCCCCGGAAGTCCCGCCTGCCAAGCCGGTGAAAACCTCGGCCGGCACGGACGATGTACGCGTTTCTGCGGCTTTCGCCAAAGCGGCCGCTGCGGCGGATCATTTGGTGGACGGCACCACGCCACCCTGGGAAGACCCCGAAGTCGCCGCTGAACTGGAGGCCGATACCGCACCGGTGGAATTGCCGGTGGATCACAATGGCGAGTGGATCGGCGATTCCCTGCCACCTCCCCCACGGGCCCGCAGTCAGGAGTTCATCATCCCCGACACCCTGCCTTACATCGTGGTCATCATTGACGAGCTGGCCGACCTCATGCAGACCGCCCCGGCGGACATTGAAGTCGCCATCGCCCGCATCACCCAGATGGCCCGTGCCGCTGGCATCCATCTCATCGTGGCCACTCAGACACCGCGTGCCGATGTGCTCACCGGCGTCATCAAGGCGAACATCCCCACCCGCATTGCCTTCCAGGTCTCCAGCGCACTGGACAGCCGAGTCATTCTGGATCGCAAAGGGGCTGAAAACCTCGTGGGCAAAGGGGACATGCTTTACGTACCGCCCGGCGGTGCCCAGCCGATCCGCAGCCAGGGTGCCCTCGTCACCGATGATGAAATTCACGCCGTGGTGGAGCGTTGCGTAGCCCAGGGCAAACCGATCTTTGACGTCAAGGTGGATGATGAAACCGGCGAAATGGGCGGCGATGACGACGATGGTGAAGGCGGCGTGAGCAGTGAAGAAGAGGAAACTCTGGAGAAATGCCTGGAAGTCATCCGCCAGGAAAAGAAAGCCTCCACCAGCCTGTTCCAGCGCCGTCTCAAGCTCGGTTACGGCCGTGCCGCCCGTATGATGGACATTCTCGAAGATCGTGGCATCATCGGTCCTGGCGAAGGGGCCAAACCGCGCGAGATCCTGGTGGATATGGACATGATCTGAGGGCGTTGACCTTGGG
The DNA here is from genome assembly GCA_040386955.1 of Verrucomicrobiota bacterium. Lineage (GTDB taxonomy): Bacteria > Verrucomicrobiota > Verrucomicrobiia > Verrucomicrobiales > Verrucomicrobiaceae > Prosthecobacter. The sequence goes on along the minus strand of JAZKER010000021.1, from coordinate 114,980 downwards.
GAAAACCTGCCCGAGGCACCTGTTTTCCAATTTGGGATTTCAGGTGCCAAAAATGCCATCCCTCAGGTTTGCGAACAAAGGTGGCGACAATGCCGAAGTTGCGCCATACTGCGCACTCTGATTTCCTTGTCATGACTGAACCTGAAGCGACTCCTGAAACACCGACCCCGAAACCCGCTGGGATGGTGGACCTCTCTGACTTACGCATGATGCCCGCCTGGGTCGCTGGCATGAGTGCCCCAAGCAACCTGAGCAAGTACGAGGAGCGGGAAGACCGCGGCCCTCGTCGTGACGGTGGGCCAGACCGCCGCAGTGGGGACCGCCGTGGCGGCCCCCCGCCGCGCCGTGATGGTGGCGGCTTTGGTGGCGCACCTGGCGGCGGCCAGGGCCGGGGCGAGTTTCGTCCCCGCCGTGACGGCCCTCCAGGCCAGGGTGGTGGCCCACGCCGCGATGACCGCGGCGGTCCCCGTCGTTTTGGCGACCGCGATCGCGGTCCAGAACGCCCGCAACGTGAATGGGTCGAGATTCCGAAGGACATCAAAGTCATCATCGAGCCCGAAGACAAGTCGGCCGAGGCCCTGGCCAATCACATCCGCTCCAGCGGCCATGCTTTCAGCATGTTTGATGCAGCGCGTCTGGTCCTTGCCGAGGGCGAACGTTTCCATGCCCGCTTCAGTTGCGCCCCAGAGCGTGCCGGCGGCCTGTTCGTCACCTCTGCCGATGGTGCTTTGTTTTTGACCCGCGAGGAGGCGCTGAGCCACATCCTGCGCAGCAGTGCCATCGAGTCTTATTATAAGGCCGAAGAAATCGAACTCGAAGAGCCGAAAGGCGAATTCAAAAGCATGGGCGTCTGTGGGATGACCGGGGAACTCCTCGGCCCGCCAAGCCATCACAGCTACCAGGCGACACTGCTGCGCCTGCACCGCGAACGTTTCGGCAACATGCCGCTGGAAGAGTACAAACGCCGTGTCCGCACGGAGGTGAATGCCGACCTCGTCGCCAAATGGAAGGAACAGCAGCGCAAAGGCCAGCGTTGGGTCTATGTGAAGGACCAGCCCGAAGACGCGGAGCCTGTGGCTTTCAGCAGCCGCGCCGAGATGGAGGCCCACTTCCGTCGCATCCATGGTGAGGACGCCGTCATCGAAGGCCGTGAAGTGGTCATTCCTGGCAGCCAGGAAAAGTCCAAGCTCACGCACATCCTCGGCATCATGCTCCGCAATGCGGTGGAAGGTGCCCGGAAGCATCTCTTCGAAATGTCCCAGAAACTCGGTGGTGGCTTCGAGCGTCGCGGGTTGAAGCTTTTCAAACGCCGTGCGGGCAAACTCTTTGTCTGCCGTGTGAAACCGCGTGCCATTGATCCAGGCGTGGTCTTCTCCGAGCGGGTGGCCAAAATTGTGGAAGTGCTCAAAACCACTCCAGGGATGCCTTTGGCCAAGCTGGTGGAGACTATCGTGCCTAGCACTGAGCCCGCCGTGGAAGGAGAGGCCAAGCCTCAGCTTACCGACGATCAGATTTCTGTTCTCAAGGACCTGCGCTGGCTGACCAACGAAGGTTACGTCATCGAATACAGCGATGGCATGGTCTTCCTGGGTGTCCAGGGCGAGCCAAATCCAGCCAAGGAAGAGAAGAAGGGTAAGGAAGCGGCCAAAGCCGTGGAAGCCGGTGAGGAAGATTCCTCCAAGGAAGAATCTGCCGGGGCTGCTGAAGCCGCCACCGCCACGGATGAGGCACCTTCCGAGGTCGCCTCAGAAGACGCTCCCGTATCCGAAGAAGTTTCTCACATCGGTTCGCTCGAAGGCGTCAGCCTGGAGGCTCAGGAAGAGCTCAACGAATCTTCTCCAGGTCCCTCCTCGGATGATCTGACGACGGATGCCGTGCAGGCCGAACTCGACGTCGTCGAAGGTGCCGAAGGCCCTGAGGTCGCTGAGGCTGAAGCCGAACTGAACAAGACGGCCGCTCCGGTGATCGAACCTGAGGAAGACATCCTTGAAGATGAGCCGGTGGCCCCTGAACTGCCAACGACCATCATTGAGCCTGAGGCTGAGAAGAAGGCCGAATAGCTTCAAGTCACTTTGGGCCAGAGCGCGGGAATCACCCGTGTCTCTGGCCTTTTTGTTGCCCTGAAGGCTTCGTGAAAAGGTCGTCCGATGGAAGCGTCGCCTTTCAATGGGCAGCAGCCTGCCTGAGGAATGTTGCCAGGCTTATGCTGTTGGGCATGACAGCTCAGGAGGGAGCCAACGGAGATCGGCTTTGCCTATGACCGGATCGCGAGTGTCTCAGGATGGCCTATGGATGCAGGCATCATGATACCCCCGGGTTGAATCCACATCGCTCTGCGTGGTCGCAACCGCCCGGGCTCGCTGGATGGTTTTACCTGCCTAACAAAAAGCCCGTCCATGAAGTCATGGACGGGCTTGAAGTAAGTTTTTAGGGTGTCATGAAACGGATGCAGGCATCTGTTTCATGTGAGGAATCAGTCTTCCCAACGGCGGCCTTTGAAGCCACCGCCAGGGCCGCCCTGTGGTTTGCCACCGAATTTGCCGCCGCCACCACCACCGCCGCCGTAAGGCTTGCGGAAGCCGCCTGGCTTGGCACCGCCACCGTAGCTCGGCTTGCTGCCGAAACCACGCGGGCCGAAGGTGCTGCGCTGCCCGCCACCGCCGTCCTGACGGTCGGCGAGGTTCATGCGGACGTCGCGGCCACGGTAGTTGGTGCCGGTGACCGTGGTCATGACGGTTTCAACGTGGTCTTCAGGAACTTCCACATAGGCGCACTTCTCGAAGATTTCGATCGTGCCGAGGGTGCCGCTAGGAATCTTGGCCGTGTTGTAGATCATGCCGGCGATGTCGCCAGGGCGGGCATTGTCCATGCCGCCGATGTTGACGAAAAGGCGCACCATGCCGGAGCGGGGGCCTTTTTGTACAAAGGAACGGGAACGCATCGGCGCAGGGCCGAAGTCGTCGCGTGGTTCCTGGTAGGAAGGAGCGGGCGCATCCGGGCGGCGAGGACCTTCGTCACGGGCGGGTTCGTCGGCAGCGCGCGGGGCGGCTGGCGTGAATTCCGCGCGGGGGGCGGCTTCGGCACGCGGGGCATCAGCCGGGCGGGGCACGGGTGGGAAGTCGCCAGCGGCTGCGGTGCGGCCGGTGACGGCGGACTGCTGGCTAGGGACGAAGTCGCGCTGGGGCTGCTGCGGGCGCGGATTGGCGCGGTCTTCGATGATCTGCTCGCCTTCACGGGAGAATTCCTTCATCCACAGGTCCAGAACGGCGCTGGTGACATCGGTCGGGTCAAAACCGGCGTCCAGGAGGCGCTGCACCGTGTGCTCATGCTTGGCGTAGTTGCCAGCTTCCAGGGTGGCCTTCAGTTTTTCGAAGCTCTGGTCCACTCGGGTGGCTTCCAGCTCTTCCTGGGAAGGCACTTTGGTGCGGGTGACCTTGGCATTCGTGAAGCGCTGGATGCGCTGCATGAGGTAAATTTCACGGCCAGCCACGAGGCTGACGGCGGTGCCTTTGCGGCCGGCACGGCCCGTACGGCCGATGCGGTGCACGTAGTCTTCCGTGTCATATGGAAGCTCGAAGTTTACGATCAGGTCAATGTCGTTCACGTCCAGACCACGTGCGGCCACGTCCGTGGCGACGAGGACTTCAATATTTCCACTGCGGAAATTGCGCATCACGCGTTCACGCATGACCTGGTTAAGGTCACCATGCAGGCGGTCGGCGGCATAACCACGTGCGGTGAGGGCGTCCACGGTGTCATCCACAGCCTTCTTCGTGTTGGCGAAAACGATGGTGAGGCGTGGGGAGTCCATGTCCAGCACGCGGCAGAGCACTTCCGTCTTGCTGCGGCCCTGCACTTCATAGTAGCGCTGCTCGATGGTCGGCACCGTCATCGCTTTTTGTTCGATGGTGATGGTGGCCGGATTGTTCGTGTACCGGTCAATGAGGCGGCGGATGCGCGGATCAAAGGTGGCGGAAAAGAAAATCGTCTGGCGCTCTTTCGGCACCGCCTGCATCAGGCGCTCGATTTCATCGGCAAAGCCCATGTCGAGCATTTCGTCGGCTTCATCAAAGACAAGGGTCTTGAGGTTGTCCAGGCGGAGCGTGCCGCGGTCCACAAAGTCCAGGATACGGCCGGGGGTGCCGACGACGATCTGCGAGCCCATCTGCAGGGCGCGAATCTGGCGGTCATAGGAAGAGCCGCCGTAAATGGGGGTGGCACGGACACCTTCTTTGAAAGAGGCGACCTTGTGGATTTCTGCACAGACCTGCATGGCCAGCTCACGTGTCGGGCACATGATGAGCACTTGCGTGTCACGGCTGCTGGCATCAATGCGGTCCACGGCAGGCAGGCCGAAGGCGAGTGTCTTGCCGGAGCCGGTCTGGCTCTGGCCGACGACGTCACGACCGGTGAGGGCCACGGGAATGGCCTGGGCCTGGATGGGGGAGGGTTGTTCGAAGCCCTGGGCCTCGATAGCTTTCATTAGCTCGGGCGAAAGGCCGAGATCTGCGAATGTCTTTTCCATGTATGTTACGTACCGGCAGGTAGGCTTCCGTGAGCGGGCAACCTGTCGCAGTAAGGGCGTCTCTGTGAGAGGAGACGGGATCACCACCAGATCTGGCGGGCTACATGTCAAACTTCGGCCCCAAGTGGGGAAGCGGTTAAAAACCGGTTCGCAGGATTCCATGAATCGTGGAAAACGCAAGCAGTGTTTGTTAGCGGAGCGGGGCAGGGGCTTTGCGGAGGAATAGAGTCTTGTTTTGAAACTCAGTCCCGATATGCATAGAAGAACATTCCGTTGCCATGCCGTTCGTTCGTCGCAAGTCCCCACCTTTGTCACCTCTAGCAGGACTCTTGCTGGCTGCGGGGTTCTTACTGGCAATTTGCGGTATGATCCTGCCTGACATCACCAAGGTCGCCACGTTTTGGCGACGTGGGATTGAAAAAACGGCCTTTGTGACCCGCTTGGATGAGTATGTTGAGCCCCGCAGAAAAATACACGCCGTTTACCGCTACACGCTGGAGATTGAGGGTAAACATTACACGCGGAACTTTTCGACAGGACTGCCGGAGCACCAGTACATCTCTATTCTGGTGATGCTTGATCGCCCGTATGATTTTCTCCTCGGCAGTCGGCAAAGCAGCTTTTGGAAGGTGTGCCAGAGCAATGGCATTAGCCCGTTTGCTCCAGTCGGGCTGGTCTTCGCCCTGACCATTTTCCTGCGAGCACTTATGGACTGGCTTCGTCTTCGCTAGCGGCGCGGCGCAAACCGGGCAGGAGTGAACAGTCTTTCAGTTCGACAATCCTGCCCACTCTCGTTTTACTCCTCTGACCATGACCAGCCGCCGTCACTTTTTCCAGACTTCTGTCACCGCCCTTTTTGCCTCTCGCCTCGGTTTGTCCGCCCAGGCGGCAGACAGCATCAAGGTCCGCCAGATCACCCAGGGGCCAAAGCATCATTGGTTCGCCTATTATGACAAGGACCAGTTCAGCCCAGACAACCGCTATGTCTTGGGCAATGAGGTGGACTTTGAGCACCGTTCCCCGACGGCGGAGGATGTGATCAAGGTGGGCATGGTGGACCTGAAGGACGGCGACAAATGGACCGAACTGGGCGAATCCCACGCCTGGAACTGGCAGCAGGGCTGCATGCTGCAGTGGGTGCCAGGAACGGAAAGTACCGTCATGTGGAATGACCGGGTGGAGGGTCAATTTGTCTGCCACCTGATGGACGTGAAGACGCAGAAAAAGCGCACGCTTCCGCACCCGGTGTATAACCTCAGCCCGGATGGCAAATGGGGCATTGCGCCGGATTTTCGTCGGCTGAATGACACGCGGCCCGGCTATGGTTACGCGGGAGTTCCAGACCCTAACAAGGATGTCCTCATCCCAGAAGATGCCGGCATTTGGAAGATCAATATGGAAACGGGGGAGCAGAAGCTGATCATCACCTTTGCCCAGGCGGCGGCCATTCCCTACGAGGGAGGCTTCAGCCCGAATGCCAAGCATTGGTTCAATCACCTGTTATTCTCGCCTGATGGCAGCCGCTTCATTTTCCTGCACCGCTGGAAAGGCGATGGGGACAAGACTTTCAATACCCGCCTCTTCACCGCCAAGGCCGATGGTACCGACCTTTACGTACTGGATCCGCTGGGCAAGACCTCCCACTTTGTCTGGCGGGATCCGCAGCACGTCTTCGCCTGGGCCTTTCACCCCAGCCACGGAGATCGCTTTTACCTCTACAAGGACAAAACCCGTGAGGTGGAAGTGGTGGGCAAAGACAAAATGCCCCGCAACGGCCACAACACCTACGTGCCGCACACGAACAATGAGTGGGTGCTGAATGACTGCTATCCGGACAAGGAACGCATGCAGACGCCCTACCTTTATCACATCCCGACCGATCGCCGTGTGGATCTGGGCCACTTTTACAGCCCGGCCTTTTACACCGGCGAATGGCGTTGCGATACCCATCCCCGCAGCAGCCGGGATGGGCGCCTGGTCTGCATTGACTCCCCACACAACAAGGGGCGCCAGATGTATCTGATCGAGATTCACGACATTGTGGGCACCTGAAGGCAGGCGGAAAAGATGGGCGAAGCAGGGGCTGATCAAGGGGCTGTTTTTGCTTCTCGCTTGACTCCACGGCACATGGACAGCACCTTTCGCGCCCTTTTTCCAACCCCCACCCTATGGCTCAAGAAACATCCCTCCTCCTGCTGAAGCCCGACTGCGTCGACCAAGGTCTTAACGGCGAAGTCCTCAAGCGTCTGGAGGCCGAAGGCTTCCGAGTGCGTGGCATTAAAATGATCCAGCTCACGGATGAGCTGCTGAAGGATCACTATTCCCACATCGCCGACAAGCCCTTCTTCCCTGAAGTCGCCAACTTCATGAAGAGCAAGCCAGTGATCGCCGTGGCCCTGGGTGGAGAAAATGTTATCTCCCACGTTCGCGACCTTCTGGGTCCGACGGATTCCAAAGCTGCACCCAAAGGCACCATCCGTGGTGACTTCGGCAGCGACAAAATGACCAACGTCGTTCACGCCTCCGATTCTCCCGAAGCAGCCGCAGTCGAGCTGAAGCGGTTCTTCAAGGACGGCGAAATCTTCAATTATTAACCCCATCGGCGCAAAAATGTGTTTCTGAGGTTGACGCAACCGCGTCCTCAGCTACTATCGCGCCCCAATTTTTTTTTCAAGGAGCACTCACATGGCTAAAGTCTGTCAAATCACCGGAGCTGGCGTCACCCGCGGCCACCACATTCATCGCAGCGGTAAAGCTAAGAAGGAAGGTGGTATCGGTAAGCACATCACCAAACGTGTGAAGCGTGTAATCTACCCGAACCTTCGCCACAAGCGCATCTTCGTCCCTGAGCTCAATACCTGGGTCAATGTGAAGCTGACAGCCCGTGCGCTGAAGACGATGGACAAGAACGGTGCTTTCAAGACTCTGAAAGAAGCCGGTCTGATCTAATTTTCAATGTTGATGGTGTTTTTGAGGGCAGGTCCGCAAGGCCTGCCCTTTTTTCGTGCCCGTCATTGAGGCCGATTTTGCGCAGAAGACGTCTGTCCTTGCTGACTTGTGCAGACTCTGCAAGATCCCCCCTCGCAGCTTCCGATTTCTCTTTCCTGACCTTAAAACTGCAGACCCCAACCCCCTATGAACCTCACACGCACAGCTTACGGCACCTGGAGTGGCGGCAAATTCATGCACTTCGGTGAAATGATGGATGATGAACGCTACATCACGCTGATCCGCAGCGCCTTTGACCAAGGCGTCCGCACCTTTGTCACCGCCGATGTCTATGGCGCAGGCCGGGCCGACTCCATGCTGGGCCAGGCGCTTCAGGGCCTGCCGCGTGATGAATACTGCCTCGTCGGCATGGTCGGTCATGATTTCTATGAAGGGCTGCGCTCAGGGGCCAAGGGCTATCCGCGGTTCACCGAGGCCAGCCTGCATCAGCCAGACCAGTATGGCAGCTACCTCACCATGGCGACGGAGCAGTCCCTGAAACGGTGCGGGGCCAGCAAGTTCGATCTCCTCATGCTGCACAATCCCGATACCGTTGGTTATACCAGCGAAGCTGTCTGGGACGGCCTCGTCGCCCTGAAGGACAAAGGACTGACGGATCGACTGGGCATCGCTCCCGGCCCCGCCAACGGTTTCACGCTCGACATGATTGATTGTTTTGAGCGTTTCGGCGACCGCATGGACTGGGCGATGATCATCTTAAATCCGCTTGAGCCGTGGCCAGGCCAGCATGTCCTGCCCGCAGCTAAAAAGCATGGGGTGGACATCTTGACCCGTGTGGTGGACTATGGCGGCATCTTCCACGACGATGTGAAGCCGGGGCACAAATTCCGCGATGGCGACCACCGCACCCACCGCCCTGCCGGGTGGGTGGACCATGCTGGTGAAAAGATGGAAAAGATCCGCCACATCGCCGACAGGCATGGGCTGACGATGATCCAGCTTGCCTGTCTTTGGGATCTGGCCCAGGAGCCTGTGAAAAGTGTCGTTCCCACCCTCATTCAGGAAGCCTATGAGGGCGCAAAGAGCATCGAGAGCAAGCTGGCCGAACTCGCCGCTCTGCCCGCTGAGAAGGTGCTCAGTGCCGAAGAGGTGGAAATCATCCGCCAGATCGGGGACAACACTGGTTGCATGATGCTTAAAGGGGCCAGCCAGCGGCACGAAGGTCAGGAAGCCCGGCCTGATGAATGGCCGATGCGGCCAGAACTGCTGAGCCTCGCCGGCCGCTGGGAGCTGGGCACAGCCTGGTAAAGCGCTGAAAGAGACCCCGACTGGTCCTGCCAAACTGGCAGGGCCAGCCCGGAGGCGACTCACGAAAACCTGATGCCTAAAATAGGGCGGGAGTTTCAGGTGGAGGCTGTCTCGCTTTTCCTTGAATCGCCTCAAGGCTGCGCATCTGAAGAGCGGCCCAAGTGAAAACAGCATGTCCTGGCTGCTGAGTTCTCATCATTCTATTCAGGCCTGGGAGGCCACAAAAAAGGCGGAACCCGTGAGGGTTCCGCCTTCAAATTTGTTCATTGGCTAGGCCACTGAGCGATTACCAGCGTTCGCCGCCTTCGCCCTTGCCACCGCGGTCACGGTCCCAGCTTTTGCCGCCACGGCCACCGCCGCCGCCGCCACCACCGCCGTAGCCGCCACGGCCACCGCCGCCGCCACCACCGCCGCCGCCGCCGCCGTAGCCGCCACGGCTGCCGCCGCCGCCACCACCGCCGTAACCACCACGGCTGCCGCCGCCGCCGCCACCACCGAAGGCTGGGCGTTCTTCTTTCGGACGGGCCTCATTGATCGTCAGGGAGCGACCACCGAAGTCTTTGCCGTTCAGGCCAGTGATGGCTGCCGTCATCGCTTCCGGTGTGTCCATGCTGACGAAGGCGAACCCACGTGGGCGACCGCTCTCGCGATCCATCGGCAGGAAGACATCGGTAACGCCGCCGAATTGGGCGAAGAGATCGCGCAGATCAACATCGGTGGCACTGAAGGGGAGGTTCCCCACATACATTTTCGTATTCATTTCGGTAATAACTGAGTGGTCACTGAATTTTGATCAGCCAGAACCCTCACCGACGAAACATTCACCTGATGAACTTCTGGACCTAACCCTCAAACAGGTGGACGCAGCCAAGGTGTTGCAGAGGAGGGCGGCGATTGCAAGTGTTATTCTTGACTTTGGGAAACCGTTTTTTGAGGCATTTGGAGGAGGCCTCGCCCTCTTTGAGAAGAATATTTTGAAGCTGTTTGTCCAATCAGGGCTTCAATTTTGCTCATCAAGGCTCAGTCCCATGGCTGAAAGCAGGCTGGGAATGGAACGGTGGCGGCAAAACCTGAGCTTTTCTGGAGAAGGCGATTCTTAGAATGCGGTTTATCGTCGTGCATTTCGCTAGACAGGCCCTGCTTTTACTGCTTTCGCGTAAGCCGAAAATAAGTCCGTCGATGGGTCAGGTGAGGAAGCCAGTCTTAGAGTCTCTTGTGGGCTGCTTCCATATGCTGCTTGCCAGGGGGGGCGAATTAAACCCGACACTGGCATCTCTCCTCCCAGACTGTCTTGAAATCTTGGAAAATGGCAATGCAATGGCTCCCTGAAGACCCCTCAAAAACTGGCACTGCTGCCAGGATGGCTATGGGCGTCCCCATCCCGCAGATGCCAGCTTTCCCACGGGTTCCATCGCCCATGGCTCCGGCACGTCCTGGAATCCCGGGGTGTGATACCCATAGATCCTTTTGTTCAACGGCATGCTGTTTCACACGCTAACCTTCTGGGTCTTTTTTGGGATTTTCTTAGCTGCCTACTGGCGGCTCGGCCTGCGCGGGCAGAATGTGCTGCTGCTGGTGGCCACCAACTTCTTTTATGGATGGTGGGACTGGCGCTTTCTGCCGCTGATCTGGTACCTCGTCAGCGTGGATTTCTTCATTGGCAGGCAGATCGGGAGGGAAACACGGGAGCCTGTGCGCAGGGGGCTGGTCGCGTTGTCGCTGCTGTCGAACCTGGGCCTGCTCTTTGTCTTCAAGTACCTGAACTTCTTTGCCGGGGAGAGTTGTCATCTCCTGGGCCTGCTGGGCTATCCCTGTGATGTGCCCGGCTGGATCAAAAACATCATCCTGCCCTTGGGGATTTCCTTTCACACGTTCCAGACCGTCAGCTACATCATGGATGTGTATCGGCGGAAGACGGCCCCCGTGCAAAGATGGATGGATTATGCGCTCTTTTGCGGGTTTTTCCCCCAGTTGCTGGCTGGGCCCATTGAGCGTGGCTCGGCCTTGATGCCGCAGCTTTTTACCAAGCGGCCTCCCCTCAGCGCCGATGATTTTGCCGAAGGGTTTTATCACCTGATGACGGGCATCTTTAAAAAGGTGGTCGTGGCGGATAACATGGCTGTGGTGGTGAATCACATCTTTTCGCTGCCGCCGGAAGAACGCAGCGCGTGGGAGGTTCTGCTCGGTGCCTATGCCTTTGCCTTCCAGGTCTATGGCGACTTTTCCGGCTACAGCTCCATGGCCCAGGGCATTGCCAAGTGGATGGGCTTCACCCTGAGCTGGAATTTCCGGATGCCTTTTCTGGCCACGTCTCCCCAGGTGTTTTGGCAGCGCTGGCACATCACGCTGTCCACCTGGCTCAGGGATTACCTCTTCATGCCGCTCATGCGCATGACCTGGCTCCAGGGCATGGTGAAAGTTTATGTGGTCGCCATCCTGGTGCAGCTGGCCAGCGGCGTCTGGCATGGGGCGAACTGGACGTTTCTGCTGTGGGGGCTTCTGCACGGGGTTTATCTCTGCGGGCAGCTCTGGCTGACCCGGAAGGGCTGGTTTGCAGAGCCACCCGCCGGGGCTTCACTGCTGCGCCGCATGCCGTGGATCCTGGGCACGTTTCACCTGATGTGCGTCGGCATGATCCTGTTCCGGGCGGATTCCATCACCCAGGCCGGGGAGATGTTCGCCTCCTTTGGCTCCCATTGGTCCCTGTCACCTCTGGTCATCTATTGCGTGGCTCAGCTGGTGCTTTTTGCGGGTCCGCTCATGCTGTTCGAAGGCTGGCTGGAGGTCCGCAAAGATCCGCTGGCCCTTCTGAAAGCCCCTTGGCAGGTCCGGGCCGCCGCTTATGGGGTGATGCTGATCATGATCTGGTTTTTGCCACCGGAAAACACCAATGAATTCATCTACTTCCAGTTCTAAGCCCGCCCCCGCCGGCTGGCGGTCTTCTTCTGAGTGGAAGGTGATCCTGGTCCTGGCCCTGATGCTGCTCGGCTCGGAGATTTTTCTCCGGATCATTGAGCGGCATCTGTCCATTGATGTGGCCCACATCCGTGCTGCACCGGCGCTGGCAGCTTCCATCCGTCAGGGGGATGGCCTGCCTGCAGGCACCTTGAAGGTCCTCTTCATCGGCAATTCTTCCATCCGCCGGGGCCTCCTTCCAGAGACCCTTGTGACCGAGTTTGAGTCACGTTTTGGCCAAAAGATCCAGCCTTACTTTTTCTATCCAGATGGGGGCACCATCCTCGCCTGGCGCTGGGGGTGGCGGCGCTATTTCGAGTCCCCAGACTGCCGGCCGGATCTGGTGGTCATTTGTGGCGGGGCCTCTCATTTTGACGATGGAGTCATCGATCCGCGGGTGGCGGCCAGTTATTTTGTGAGCGCGAAGGACATGGGGGCCTTCTTGATGGATGACCTCGAGACGACGGAGAAGAGGCTCGAATTTGTCGTCGCCAAGGCCTCTCTTTCCTATGCCTCCCGCCGGCGTGTCCAGCGGCGGCTGATGGATTTTGTGATGCCCTACAACCGGGAGGTGCTGTTTGACGTCGTGGCCTCGACAGAGGCCAAGGAAGCCCGAAAAAAAGTCCTGAGGGCCAGCCAGCCCACTTCGGAGAGCTTACGCAGCCTGTTGGAGGAGATTCATGGCCGGGGGCTGAAGGCTCTCGTGGTGGCGGTGCCCAATCTCACGCCCTATGACATGCCTGCGGAGCGCGTGAAAATCATTGAGGCCAGCGGAGCCTCCTTTGCAGACCACCGCACGGTGCCGGGCATCGGTCCGGAACTTTTTTATGACCGGGCGCACCTGGACCAAGAGGGGGCGGAGATATTCACCCGCGCCCTTTGTTCTTCGCTGCATGAGGCCCTGCCTCCGCGCCGGGCGCCTTGAGTTAGCAAAGGAAACGTTTCATGAAGCTGCGCGAACAAATTTCAGAATCCTTCCTGAAACATGGGCTCCACCCGGCCCTGTCTCTGGCCCAGGGCGAGCTGACCTATGAGCAACTGTGGCAGGCTGCCAACCGGGTGGCGGATGAACTCATCCAGGGGCTGCCTCCGGGACCCATCGGCCTTTTGGGCGGGCGCGAGCCAGCCATGTATGTCGGGGTGCTGGCCGCCGTTCTCAGTGGCCGGGCCTATGTGCCGCTGAATGTGAAGTTTCCCCCTGGTCGTCTGGCGGAAATGCTGACCGTCGCAGGCTGTGCCGGCATCCTTCATGATCCAGAGCATGCGGATCTGCTCGAAAAGATTTTGCAGGAGGCCGGGCCAGCCACCTCTGAAAAAAGTGAGGAGCAGGCGATCCTGCCCGGTGCGGCTATCGCCATGGCCTGTTTCACGGAGGACCGAAGCCACCAGGTGGCAGGCCGCGAAAATGAGGCCTTCGCCTACATTCTGTTCACCTCCGGCAGCACGGGGCGGCCCAAGGGCATCGGCATCTCTGCGGACAACCTTTGCGCCTACCTCGCCCATGCCACGGCGGTGTACGGCGTTCAGCCTGGGGACCGCGCCTCCCAGATGTTTGAACTCACCTTCGATCTGAGTGTGCACGACCTCTTTGTCACCTGGCTGGGCGGTGGCTGCCTGTGTGTGCCTGCCGGCATGGACCTGATGGCACCCGCGCGTTTCATCCTTCATCAGCGCCTCACCCACTGGTTCTCCGTCCCTTCCACGATTTCGCTGCTCTCCAAGCTTCGTCTGCTGCGCGAGAATGCCTTTCCGGGCCTCCGCCAGAGCCTGTTTTGTGGCGAGGCCCTGCCCACGGCCCTCGCCCAGCTTTGGCAGGCGGCGGCACCTGGCTCGTCGATTTGGAACCTTTATGGCCCCACGGAGGCCACCATTGCCATCACCGCCCACCAGATCGGCTCTACCCCTCCGCTTCCCGGCAGTCCGGCCAGTGCCGTGGTGCCGATAGGCCGCGCCTTCCCTGGCCACCAGACAGCCGTGGTGGCAGACGGCCAGCCCGTGGCTGCTGGAGAAACCGGGGAACTCTGCCTGTGCGGCCCCCAGGTTTCTCAGGGCTACCTGGCCAATCCTGAGAAAACCAGTGAAGCCTTCGTTCACCTCGCGGCTTGGCCGGATGGCAGGACTTGGTACCGGACTGGGGACTTGGTGAAAGAGGATGCCTCCGGGCAACTGCATTACATCGGGCGTCTGGACAGCCAGATCCAGGTTCATGGTCACCGGGTGGAGCTGGGAGAGGTGGAGACCGCCCTGCGCAGCGCTGCCGGTGGGCGCTCGGTGGCTGCCATCGGTTGGCCACGCAGTGGTGCCACCATCGAAGGCATCGTCGGATTTGCCGAAGGGCCCGGCACTGAGGAGGACGCCAAAACCCTGCTGGCCTCCCTGGGCCGCGCACTTCCTGCCTACATTGTCCCTTCACGCATCTTTTTTGTGCCGACGATGCCTTTGAATTCGAATGGAAAGACCGACCGAAACGCCTTAGCCCTGCTCCTCCAATGACTGCCTCCCATTCCAAAGAAGACATCCGCGCCTTTCTCATCGCCAAGACCGGGCTGAATCCTGCCCAGGCGGAGGACAGCTCTATCATCATCGGCTCCGGCCTGGTGGATTCCTTTGGCCTCGTGGCCCTGCTGGCCGAGATCGAGCAGCGCTTTGGGGTGTTTCCAGACCTCATGAGCCTGGACCCCGCCGAATACGCCACCCTGGGCGGCCTAACCAAAATTGTCGCCACGTCGCTCAACCTCCCTGAGACGGAAGCACCGGCCGCCAGCAGCGCTTCAGGCGATGCGTCTGCCACGGCCTCACAGGCAGGGCCCGAGATCCAGCGCCTGGCGAAAAACAGTCCCGAGTGGCAGCAGGTGCCCGCCTTGATGAAGGAGATGTTCCAAGGCTTTGCCGGGCAGGGTCTCCGCCTCCCTCTGGTCGAAGGCGGCGAAAAACTCTGGCTGCAAGCCCTGGAGCGTCTTCCAGAGTCCGTCTTCCTGGTCCTCGGTGCCAGCGTCGGCGGTCAACTCGTTGGCTTCGCCAGCGCCCACTGCAAGATGCTGCCCGCCCACCTCGGTGGCGGCATGGTGGGAGAGATCAGCTACGTCTATGTGAAGCCCGAAGCCCGCCGCCACGGCCTCGCCGGCCGCATGGTCGCCCAGATGGAAGACTGGCTGAAGAGCAGCAAAGTCCGCTCCATCGAGATCCAAGTCCTCACCGGCAACGAAGCTGCCCTCGCCTTCTGGCGCCGCATCGGCTTCGCGGATGAGTTGGTGCAGATGCGGAAGTGAGCTCGCCTTGGTGAGCGTTCTTTTTGGTTACCTCTGAGATTCTCTTATCCCGGTTTCTCAGAGAAACCTCGCGTCAATCGTCAGGCTTCAAAGCTGCTAGACAACCTTGGTTTTCAAGAACTAGAACGCTGAGGCTGTCGCTCCTTCACTCCTCTTGGAACCAAATCTTCATCAATGATTGAACACACAGGGAAATTGGAACGGTTTGGCCGAATCGTCCTTCGGTCGGTTGTGTGCGGTTTGGTTTTGATGATCTTACTGGCGGTGTGGCTGTACTGTTCCATTGCAAGTACAGCACCAGAACCTTTGCCGCTTACAGCCGACCTAGCGGGTATTCTGACCAGGGAACCTCATCGTTTCTTTTATGCGGCTCGGCGCTTCCAGGAACTGCCTAGCGACCATGTCCTTCACAAGGTGCCGCGTTATTTGGCCATCTCTGTTCTGAATTGTTATTTCCAGTTAACCCCTGCGGATTACGCTCAAACTGTTGCGTGGCATGTTCCATTTCGTTCTCGCAGAGGTTACTCGCACTGTGAAGCCGGATTGGCCCGCGCATCAGCGACACTTTTTGGCTGCCCCATGTCATCGATACCCGCAGAGGACCTTGAACGTCTTCTCCGTTACTCCGCTAGCCCCTTGAGATACCCGCTGGCAAACAGCCTCGAGCCGTCTCTATCGGCGGAAGAGCTTCAGGCAATCAGACTGAACGATTTGCCGAATGAAGCCTCGGGCTTGTGAAGCTCGGTGAAATCTTTCTTCGTCAAAAATAAGAACAGATGCGGGGGCTTTGTCATCATTGGTTAGGCGGCTGGGCGGCACCCTGAGATTTGAAAAGGCCTCGGTGTAGGCGGGATCCAGTTGCTGGTAGAAGGACGGGGCGATTTTCAGCTTGGTCTGGATCCTGGGGTATTGCCGGGCCAGGACCCACAGGGAGGCATCGCCGACGAAGAGGCGGATGGTTAGGCCATTGAAGTCATTTTCCAGAGCGGTCTCGGTCTTCAGGCCTGCCTTGCCCAGCTTCACTTCGTTCGCCGCTTGAGCAACCAGCACAGCAGGGCAATCGCCGCCATGATCATGACGACTCCCGAAGTTGAGGCAGGTTCCTTGCTCTCTGTCGCTGGTTTCGCTCCGGGTTCTTTTGGTATTGGGGGCGACTTCGCGTCTGCTGTAGTTCTCGGTCCCGAGGGGGAGCCGGGTTGTTCTGATGCGCTTTGCTGCTGATCGTTTTGACTCTTTGAATCGGGGATCGAGAGCCGTCGCCCTGCTTGGTCCTCCTGTGCGCGGTTGTTGTCTGGCGGCGGTTTAGGACTGATTCCTGCATGAAACATGCTTTGGGCTCTAGTGTCGGGCTGATTCCAGGCTCCCCGATCTATCAGCTTCATCCCTGCACTGCCGAGAAGCGCGAGGACCTTCTCCTCGGATTCCCAATTGTAGTTCACTTCTCCGCCTGCAAGCCAGATCACATAACGCCCAGGTGCATCACGGCGATCTTCAGCGATCCGATGGGTTGTGTAAGCGATCATCTTTGCCATCGTCGCTTGATCAACAGGCCCTCTCCCTCCGAGTATTTCAAAGCGATCTTCAAACTTGCCCTGGGCAACCGAATTGGCTGCATCAAGGTCAACCCATTGGATGACTTTCTCCATCGTTAGCGCATTGATATCTCCACCATTGGCGAGGTATTTTGTGATAACCATTCGCAACCCCCGTGCTGCAACAGAGGCAGGGGTGCCAACGGTGGTTCCCCATGCTGTTAATGTCAGCACCATGAGCGAAATCGTTATCAGGAATGTTTTCATGGTTACTGCCAGCAGTAATCCTGACGAAAGCTCTTTTTCGGAAACCCCACGAGCTTTTCGGGGCTGTGTTGGGATGCGTTTGTCGGCTGGGATCGTTGCACGTGAAAACCACGAGCGGTCTTGGGACAAAACCTTGATGTTTCAAGGTGGAGGCGAGGGCGGGAATTGAACCCGCGCATACCGGTTTTGCAGACCAGTGCATTACCACTTTGCTACCTCGCCATTGCTCAAAGAGCAGAGGTGGAACTAAGCCTGTCTGCGGGGCTTGTCAACCGGGCAGACAGGCAATGATGGAACTTCAGTTCACAAAGCTGATCTTGCCCACTTGGCCAGCGGCCATGGCGGCATGCTGGGCGTCGGTGCAGGCAGAATCGATCGGGGCATCGGGTGGGGTCTCGTCCTTTTCCAGAAGGTTGTTGGCGAGCATCCAGCGCTCCACTTCTTCGCCGCTGATGTCAGGAAGCATGGTGCCATTGATCTCCACGCAGGGACTCAGGGGCTGGCCGCTTTTCTGTTCCATCTCCCAGCGGAAGGCGGGGTTTTTGATGATGTCCTTCTCTTCGAAGTCGAGGTTGTATTTGCGGAAGATGGCGCGCACGCCTTCACTCCAGCCGCAGTAGGTCTTCAGGTAGGCGGTGATTTTCGGTTGGCTCATAGGATTCAGAGGTGTGGGGTTCAGGGAAGGGTTACGCCCGCAGGCCTAACCTTATTTGAAGAACTTTTTGGCCTTCTCAAAGAAGCTTTGCTCCATGGTGGAGGAGGGCGTTTCGCCAAAGGACTTGGCAAAGGCTTCGAGATGGGTCTTTTGCTCGGTCGAGAGCTTGGTGGGCACGGCGATCTGCACGTGGACGTAGAGGTCGCCGTGGTGGTCTTCGCCCAGGGTTTTGATGCCTTTGCCGCGGAGGCGGAAGGTGGTGCCGTTCTGGGTGCCGGCGGGCACTTTCAGGTTTGCCTTGCCTTCCAGGGTGGGGACGGTGGTCTCGCCGCCGAGGGTGGCGGTGGCAAAGCTGAGCGGCATCTGGCAGTGGAGGTCATCGCCTTCACGCTCGAAGATATCGTGCTGGCGCACCTGGACGACGATGTACAGATCGCCCGCCGGGCCGCCTTTGCTGCCGTAGTCGCCATTGCCACCGGAGCGAAGACGGGAGCCGTCCTCAATGCCCGCAGGGATTTTGACGCGAATTTTGGTGCGCTCTTTGGAGCGGCCGCTGCCGGAGCAGGTTTTGCAAGGATCGCTGATGACTTCGCCGGAGCCGCTGCAGTCCGGGCAGGTCTGCTGGATCTGGAAGAAACCGCGCGAGGAGATGACCTGGCCCACGCCGCCACAGGTGCGGCAGGTTTTTTTGCCACCGCCACTGGCGGAGCCGCTGCCGGAGCAGGTTTTGCAACTGTTGAGGCGCTCGTACTCGATCTCGCGCTCGCAGCCGCTGGCGGCCTCTTCGAGGGAGATTTCGAGGCCGTACCGGAGGTCGCTGCCGCGCTGGGGGCCGTCTTTGCGCTGGCGTCCGCCACCGCCCCCACCGCCGCCGAAGAAGCTTTCGAAGATGCCGCCGGCACCGCCGCCGCCACCCGCACCGCCGAAGACTTCGCGGAAGATGTCGAAGGGATCGTGGAAACCGCCGCCACCGCCTGCGCCAGGCCCGCCCATGCCACCGGCAAAGGCACCGTGGCCATAGCGGTCGTAGGCAGCGCGTTTCTGGTCGTCGCTGAGGATGTCGTAGGCTTCACCGACTTCCTTGAACTTGTCTTCGGCCGTCTTGTCACCGGGGTTTTTGTCCGGGTGGAATTTGACGGCCAGTTTGCGGTAGGCCTTTTTCAGTTCATCGGCAGAGACGTCTTTGGAGACGCCCAGTACCTCGTAATAATCGCGTTTATCTGCCATGATCGGGAATGCAAAAAGGGGTTACGCTGCCGGGGCGGTTTCGGCTGGGGCAGGTGCACCTGCGACGATGACGCTGGCGGCGCGGAGCATGCGGTCCTTGAGCTTGTACCCGCGGCGGGTGACGCGCAGCACGGTGCCTTCTGCTGCCTCTGCGCTGATCTCCTGGGAGACGGCGTCGTGCAGATTCGGGTCAAAGAGTTTGCCCAGGGCTTCGATTTCCTGCACGCCTTGCTCACGGAGGAAATCGGTGATCTGGCGGTGGACCATGTTCATGCCCATGAAGATCATGGATTTCTCAGATTCCGCACGGGCGGCTTCCAGGCCCATTTCGAAATTGTCGAGGATGGGGAAAAGGGAGCGCAGAAGGTCCGCATTGGCAAAGGAACGGGTTTCCTGGGCTTCGCGGGTGGTGCGTTTGCGGAAGTTGTCCAGCTCCGCTGCATTGCGGTAGGCCAGGTCTTTCCATTGGGCGGCGTCCGCCAGGGCGGCTTCCAGGGGGCTCAAAGCGGCCTCGGGGGCTGCTTCAGGGGCTTCCACAGAGACGGGGGACTCGGGGATTTCAGGCTGGGTCTCGGGGGAGGGACTCGGCTCGGACATGGGTGGCTTGTTTTTTGAGGGGGTTGAATGAGTTGGGAAAAGCAGGGGTGCGACCTTTTTGGGGACTGTCAAAGACAGGCCGCCCAGGGAAGCAGGGAGGGGGATTATGCCGCCTTCTGCAGGGCAATCAAGGTGATGTCGTCATGGGAGCGTTTGCCGCCCAAAAACTTGTCCACATCTGCGATAATGCCATCAATGACGGCTTTGGCCCCCTGGGGAGCCAGGGTGGCGAGATTGGTGTGGATGCGTTCTTCACCAAATTCGAGGCCTTTGCCGTCGAGGGCTTCATTGACGCCGTCGGTGTAAAGCAGGAGGCAGTCACCGGGATGCATCTGGAAAGTGAGGTCCTTGGTGACGCGCTCAAAGACGTCGCCTTTGTCAATGCCCACGGCGAGGCCGCCGCTGTGCAGGCTTTCGACCTTGCCGGTGGCCTTGCGCCAGATGAGCGGGAGGGTGTGGCCAGCGCGGGCCAGGGTGATGTGATCTGTCGCAGCATCAAAGACGAGGTAGATCATGCTGATGAACATGTCTTCGCGGATGTCCGGGGCCAGTTGCCGGTTCACGGCCCCTAGCACGGCGGCGGGGGAGGGGCTGCTGTCGGAATTGCTGCGCAGGATGCTGCGGCACATGGCCGTGATGATGGCTGCGGCCGTGCCTTTTCCGGAAACATCGGCAATGACCACGCCATGGCGGTTCCCGGCGAGGGGGATGTAGTCGTAGTAATCTCCGCTGAGCACCTTCGCGGGGATGTTCCGCCCTGCGATGGTGTATCCCTGAAGGATCGGATCGCTTTCTGGAAGAAGGATGCGTTGAATGTCGCTGGCGGCACGCAGTTCCGCCTCGATCTGTTTTTTCTCAGAGGCGGCCTGGTGGGCCATGGCATTGGCCAGGGCAAAGGCGGACTGTTCGACGATGGACTTGAAGACTTCGAAGTCGTTGGCGTTGTAGGTGCGCACGCCTTTGGGCGAGGTCACGGCCAGCACGCCGAGCTTTTTCGGGCCGAAACTGAGGGGGCCGATCAGGGTGGTGATGTTGTTCTGGAAGCTGCTGGCTTGGTTCAGCCGGGAGTCTTTGCGCAGGTCTTCGATGATTTCGGGCCGCTGATTGACAAAAACACTGCCGACGATGCCTTCGTCCAGGCGGAGGGAATGCAGGCGCAGGAAGCTGAGCAGGGCCGAGCCATTGGCCTTGCCCATGGCGGCGATGCGCTCCGGCAGGTCGATGAGCGGAGCCGCGTGGTCGGAATGGAAGCGGGGGACCAGGGATTTACCCGTGGGATCCAGCAGGTAAAGGGCACCGCCGTTGCTCTCCAGCACCCGCATGGCCCCTTCCACGATGAGGCGGTACATGGTGGACTGGCTGTCTTCCCGGGTGATGGCCTCACCAAGGTCGTGAAGGAAGCCGAACATGCGGCGCTCTTCCTCAACGATGGCTTGCTCTTCTTTCAGCAGATCCTGGATGGCCTGGTCTTTTTTCTTCGAGATGATCACCAGGGCAGCGACGCAGCCTGCAAGCAACAGGCTCAGCACAGTGATGATGATGATGCTCATGGTTCAGGATTGTCGGGCGGCGTGCCAGCCTTGGGACTTTTCGAACCAAGGCGGAGTGGGCAACCCTCAGGAGGTGGCCAGTTCTGGCTGTTCCTCAAGCTCCTTCTCTAAAAAATAAATCACGTCGCGGAAGCGACCTTCGTTGACATTGCTCATATCGGCGAGCGCCTGATGGGCCTGAAGCACGTGTTGGGTGTGCTCGAGTTTGCAACTGGCGCCTTTTTCCCCGCAGGTGGCGAGCTGGGCGCAGGCCAGTTCACGCTCTTCCGGCCAGGCATTTCCCTGGGTGTCCACAGACATGATGTGGTCCAGCCCCAGGTCGGAGAGCAACTGTAGATTGCGGGCATTTGCGTTCAAAACGCTGAGGGAACCGCCATTTTTTTCCCTCAGGTGCAGGGCGGCCCCGGTGAGGGTGCCCAGAAAGGTGGAGTCCATCATCGGACATCGTTCCAGATCCACCACCAGATCGTGAGTGCCGTTGGCCACGACGGCCTGGAGGGCTTTTTTGACCTGGACGGAATTTTGAAAAGTGCCACGTCCTTCCACCCGTAACCAAAAAACTTTGCCTATCCGGCCTACAAGAATGGTAGATGGAGCAATCACGGCAGTCAGGAAAAGTTCTCGAGAATCAATTCGCTTCAAATCCCTGACCAGATGCAGCCTCTACCAAGCATTGTCGGCTGGCTGTGGGCCAGGCGGACGTTTTGGAGGAGGATTTCATGGGGGGATGAAAGCGGGTCAGCAGGTTTAGTTCCACAAATAGGACTGCTGGCTGGCCAGCTCTTCCTTACCTCGCAGAAGCGTCACCTTCCAAGCTGTGACGCGTCCGGACGTATTGTATTCACTGCCACTGACCTGAAATTTCGAACGGTGGGTGCGGCCGATGTCGGTCACTTCCTCTTCCAGCACCTTGGCATCCAGCCCGGTATTGGCCTGACGATACTCAAAACGCACGGTTACGGGCTGGGTACGGTCATTAACCTTCCAAAAAATGGTGTAGTAATGGCCAAAGCGGTCTGTCACCTCGGCGCGGGTCACGGCACCGAACAGGTGGTAATCGCGCTCAAACTGCACGGCGGGGTCAATCGTGCTCACCGGATTGCCCGGGGCCAGGTGATAGTACTTCACCTTGGAAATCTGCCCCCCGGTTCCGACGCTGACAGAAGAGCAGGAGGCGGAAAAAGTCGCCAGCAATGCCAGGGCGAAAAGACGACAAAAGAATGAGCGTGACGCGGAGGCCATGAAGTGGGGAGTAATATTGGGGGCTGCTGGGCCGATGTCAATGCTTCCCGAGGCTTTTCGCAGACGTACAAAAGCCCGCTGATGAAGGGAACCTGTCGAAAGCTCAAAAATTCGGTTGCCGCGGGCCTGAGGTGTGGCATGATCGTCGCCCCCGATGCCGGACCGTTTGATCTTCTGAGATCACATCCGCGCGGCAGAGACAAAACTTCAGCAGACAACGTTATGGCATACGCAATCTTCAAAACTGGTGGCAAACAATACAAGGCTTCCGTGGGCGACTTCGTCGACGTGGAAAAGCTGGAAGTTGCTGAAGGTGAAACCGCTTCCTTCGATCAGGTACTGGCCGCCGGTGAAGGCGCTGACATCAAGATCGGTGCTCCTACCGTCGCTGGCGCTACCGTTGAATTCAAAGTGCTGAAGCAGTTCAAGGCTGCCAAGGTCACCGCTTTCAAATTCAAGAAGCGCAAAGGCTACCATCTCACCAAAGGCCACCGCCAGCCGCTTACCCGCGTGCAGGTGGTCTCCATCAACGCTTAATTTCAATCATCTCACCTACACGAGGATCAAGTCATGGCTCATAAGAAAGGTCAAGGAAGTGTCAAAAACGGTCGCGACAGCAACAGCAAGCGTCTCGGCGTTAAAAAATTTGGCGGTGAGAGCGTCATCTCCGGCAACATCATCATCCGTCAGCGCGGCACCAAGTGGGTCCCTGGCGCCAATGTTGGCATCGGCCGTGACCACACCCTTTTCGCCCTGGTAGACGGGCGCGTTCGTTTCGACAAAGATGGTCGTCGGGTCAACATTGATGAGGCTGCTCTTCAGGCCTAATCAGTTCCGCATTTCTCTTGTTGATCTTGAGCGGGCTCCGTTGTGAGCCCGCTTTTTTATGCCCCGCTATCTGCGGCATGGGCATGCCACGCAACTCATCCAGGTGATTCCATGACGCGCACCGGTCTGGCTCGCGCCCTTTCGAAACTGGGCCACTGTTCCCGCAGCCAGGGCTTTGCCCTCATCAAAGCCGGGCAAGTGACCTTGAACGGACGTATTTGCCGGGATCCTGAGCAGCCGGTGCGGCTGGGGCAGGATATCATCCAGGTCGCTGGAGATGCCGTGGCTGCGGCCGCACGGGTGTACGTGATGCTGAACAAACCCCGGGGGCTCGTCACCACGGCCAGCGATGAAGAAGGGCGGGCCACCGTTTATGAATGTTTTCATGAAGCCGGACTGCCGCATGTTTCCCCCGTCGGACGGCTGGACAAGGCGAGCGAAGGCCTGCTGCTGTTCACCAATGACAATGCCTGGGCCAACGGCATTACCGATCCGGAAACGCATGTGGAGAAAACTTACCATGTCCAGGTGGCCAGCCTGGTGGATGGAGATCTGCTGCAACGCCTGCGGGCCGGAGTGCGGATGGACGGTGAAAGCCTGCGCCTGCTGCGTGTCTCCGTGCTGCGCACGGGCGTGAAGAACAGTTGGTTAGACGTGACCCTTGATGAAGGCAAAAACCGGCATATCCGTCGCGTGCTGGAAGCGCATGGGCTGGAGGTGCTGCGTCTTGTGCGCGTATCCGTCGGCAGCCTGGTCCTGGGCGAGCTGGGCAAAGGAAGCTGGCGTCATCTGCTGCCGTATGAAGTCCAGGCTTTGAAGCGGGGGAAAGGCTGATCTGCCATGCTTTGGAAGCACTTTGATTGTTAGGCTGGTTGTCCGGATCATTTCAATCAGCAGGTTCCTTCCGCATGCCCTCCAGGGAGATGGTCGCGTGAATGGCTGATATCGGCCTTGGCGAACATTCATCCTTTGGGTCCATAGAACTTTTTTGTCATTCACAGGAAATGCCTGAATTCATCGGAGCATGAGTGACTGAACCTGACCTTGAAGGCACTTTTCGTGCACTTTCGCGGTCTGAGAGCTGTAAAACCACTTTGCGTTTTGCAATTTTGAGAAGGAAAAAGGCCTCTCTTTATTCGGTTAAATAGAAATCACATAATTTCCATTGCAAATTATCAATTTTGATAGCAAAATAGACCTGTTCTTTTACGACGAGGTCAAAGATATGCGGAAATTCAAAATTGAGAATGCCATGAAACCCCAGCTTTTGCTTTTCAGCCTGTTTTCAGCTTTAACTTTCGTGCAGTTTGCCCAGGCTGATATCCTCCTTGGTGCTCCAGGAGTGACTGCAGGGACGCGAATTGCGACCAAGGTTCCTTTCAAAATCGATCATCAGCTCAGTGACGCGTACAAGTTTGTCTTTTCAGGCATTCAGGCCAAGGGGGATACCTTGGGGGCACCCGGTTCTTCGGGAACCAATGGCAACGGTGGGCAGTTTCACCTGAAGGCCAGTGTTTCTTCATCCGGGGGCGGATCGGAAAAAGTCGGCCAGATTGAATTTCGCAACATTCAGGACTACAACACCGCTCCGCTGAAGACGATTTTGATTTCCCCGGTGGCAGTTTTTAAGGCCTCCACCGCGCCGATTGACATTGATATCACGTGGCAGGGCGGCGGCAATGCGCACAAGCCTAACGGCATCTTCAATGTGCTTGGCGAGTATCAAAAAGATCCGCCCATTCCTACGGGATCACTCACCTTTGCCACTGGGCAATGGATTCTTGAAGACAGCCCAAATCCTGAGGGCGTGGCCAAAGTGGTCAGAGAATAAAGCTGGTGGCCCCCTGATGGCAACGCAGCAAGAGCCCCCCCTCAACATGAGTTCAATGGTCACATTCAAGCCTGCTGGGCAGTGCTTAAGTAGGGTGGTCACAGCCCTGGTTGTTATGGCATCAGGTCTTGCGGCTGCGCAGGAGCGGCCAGCCGTAGCCGCATATGATGTGATCACGGAAGATTCATTGAGGCAGAAAGTGGCAGCGACCCCGTCTTTGAAGTCCCAGTTGGAAGCTCAGGCCAAACCAGTCGTGGGCAGACCGCCTGCCGTGGAAAGTTCCTTGTGGGCCACGTCCATCATCATCAGCGATGGCGAAAAATACACGTTGGTGCCGGTGGGTTCCATCCTGCATCTGCCTGCCTCGCTTCGGGCTCATGTGGTGGCCAAACCGCAGGGCGATTTCACCTTTTGGCCTAACTTTCTCAAGCGCAACAGTTCCTGGCTGGCCGGTCATGAAGTGTCTTTGGGCATGTCGCGAGGCAATGCCCGGGAGGCGAAGGAACTCTTTAAAAACATCGCCACGGATCCGCGTCTTTTGGTGGCTGTTTATAAGGGCGGCCCCATCACCATTTTAGAACCCGCAGAAGAAAGTTCGGCCGTGAAAAAACCGTGAAATATGAACTTTAAACACGTTTTTTTTACTTTTTTCACCGCGGCGACGGCGGCCCTGGCTCAGCAGCCTGAAGCCTGGGTTCGCCAGACGGACTTGGCCACCGGGCAGATTTACGACACCCCGATCACTGGGACGGGGGGCAGCTACACGGCCCCTGTTCGTGTGAATGAAACGGGTTCCCTGTATCAACTTTTCGCCCGTGGTACGGCCTGGGATACGAACATCTACCTGCTGGATACGAAGCTTATTGGCACCTACAATCCTGTCGCCACCATTGCTATTAACTCGGAAGATGAGTATGTGCGCGGTGATCCTGCGGGCACTACATTCGTCAAGCGGACGCGGGCGGACCGCCCCTTTACGGTCAACATTCACGTGGAAGGGTTGGTCGAGGACAGTACCAGTACGGCGGAACGCACGGTTTATCTGGCCGTGAACGGACGCAATTTTGATCCGACGACTTATTCAGGCTTGAATCAGCCGAAATACTTGGTGGAAGACGCCAATCTCGAAAACGACGATTATGTCTTTGGTCCTTTGTATCACAAGCTCACTTCTCCCACGTTGAGTTCCGGCAATGGTGAGCAGAGCTTTACGATCGTGCGCTACCCTTCGTATCGGGTGCCGGAGACGATCCTGCTTCAGCCAAAAGTCGAAATCTGGCCTGTGTCAGTGGCGAATGTCGCAAACGTCACTTCCGGCCAGGTGTTCATTGACCGCATTCCGTCCATCGTGGTGTCATTGCAGCATCTGTATCCAGATTCTCGCACCTATGTGCAGGTGTACAAAGGTGGCCAGGTGCTGGGCACAGAAGGGACGCTGATCAATGGCACTGAACGCCGCTTTGGCAGGTACTATAATCCGGGACAGACAGAAGAGCCGACGAATGTGCCGCAGAGCTTTTCCATCTCGATTGATGATCTCTCCAATTACACGCCGGACGACAGCAAGTACACGCTGGAGGTCATCACTCACACGCCCTTTTTTAACCGGGCTCCTGAACGCCTGTTCTATGTGACGTTTGAAGTGGACCGCGTCATCAGTTCGCGTGGGCAGATCAGCACTCAGGAGGTGGGAACCGGGCCATGAAGACACGGCTTCGCCCAGGCTTTCATAGCCGACAGGGGAGCCTTTTGATTGAAGTCTCCGTCGCGCTGGGTCTCACCACCATGCTGGCCCTTGTGCTCATGCGTGCCTCGCTGCTGGCCATCTCGGGGAACCAATGGTCCATCATGCAAACTTTGACGGATGCCTACCTGAGCCGGGAGACGGCGCTGGCAAACCGAATCCCTTTTGCGGATGTGGCGGGCGATACCTCCGCGTGGCCTGCCCAGGCTGCCGGAGCGCCATTGGCGACTGAACAGACGGTGACTTTGGGTCGCCTGCCCGGCGGGCAGGGAGTGTCTGCCGTGCTACGGCGCTTTCGCACCTCGGAGACCGGAGACAACCAGTCCATCGCCATGGCTGTCTGGCGACTGCATTCGGTGCTGACATACCGGATCGGCGAGGATGAGTACACCAAGAGCCGATCCATCCTGCGAGTGCAATGAAACGCCTCACTCCATCATCAAGGGCACGCCGTCGCGGCTTCACGCTCATGGAGATTTCCACAGCGATGGGGCTGATGGTCATGCTCAGCGGGGCGCTGGTGGTGATGCTGCAGCAGCATCTCACTTTCATGGCCCTGGCTCAGCGCCAGTCGTTCCTGGCCGAGGAGGCACCGAAGATCGGCAACATTCTGGGCCGCATCTTTCAGCAGGCGGACCACTACTTCATTTACACCAACCGGGAAGGGGCGCAGGGCGGGGAATCCCCGATCCTGAGCGGAGGCGGGGCGGTGCGGCTGTTTTTCAAAGGGGCTGCGCAGACGACAACGGAGCGGATCATTGCGGCAGAGCCGGCTGCCGGAGGCACCAACCTGCGTTTTTATGCCCTGCAGGAGGATGGCAGCATGACTTCGTGGCTGATCTGCCAGGGCCTGCAGGCAGCGACTTTCCGGGCCGATGAAGGCATTCTCATGGCAACCCTGACGGGGCCTAACGGCGAAGAAATCAGCTACTGCGGAGGTGCCCGATGAGAATTTTTTTACCCAAACGCACTTTTGGTTATGCCGCGCTGCCCATTGTGACAGGGCTGGCGCTGATGCTGACCTTCAGCCTGACGATGCTTTTCAAGAAGACGCTGATGAATCGGGATCAGGCTTCGAAGACGCAGTTGCGCATGGACTACCACCAGCGCGAGGAAGCGCTGCTGCGAGCCCTGGTGGCGGTGTTTCCCAACCGGGCGATCGAGTGCATGAAAGCCAATCTGGCGGAGGGGGATAGGCATGACTGGAATGCCATTTTCGGCGAGGCGATCGCGCTTTCCTCGGCCTCGAACAGGCTGTCGCCCGAAATGCTGCAGGCCCTGGGCCTGGGGGGCAAGCGCAGCGGCGATGTCGGTGACCATGACGGTGCTGAAGTGCAGAGCTGGATCACTTCTCTCACGGGAGTTGCCGGTCAGGTGACGCCGGGTACATCGGCTTACACCGATGTTTTTGACCTGCCGGCCTTTGCCGGAAAGGTGCCTCCTCTCCTGCACATGCACGATGATTTGCAGGCAGCGGATGCACTGCGCCCGCTGGTCACCCCGCTGAAGCAGTACGCCACGCAGGTGGCAGGGCTGCTGGCGGATGTGGTGGCCCACCCCACTTTCAATCTGATTCCTTATCCGAACATCCGGTTTGGTTATGCTTCACCAGGCGCCCCCTTTGTCGCCAAGCGGAACTGGTGGGCCTTTACGGTGAACTATGGCAACCGGGACAGCAGCGTGGCGCGTCATTATGTGTTGTCGTTGTATGAGGTTCCCTCGCAAATGCCCATTGAGGCATCCACTTTTGCCACTATTGGCCAGCATGAGAATGGTACGGCCTGGAATGCCGGATCGGTGAGCATCCAGGGGGCTGTGTATGCGGATCAGATGCGGGTGGAGGGGGCCTATGGGGCCGACCGCCTCGCGGGACGCAGCAGCATAGACCTCGCCCAAGAAACGGAACTTGGCGGTGTGGCCGTGAGGTCTGACTTTGATGCAATGGGGGAACGAGAGCGCTTGCAGGCGGCCCAGGGATCCGACGCGCTGCCTGTGGCGATTTCGGCCAATTCAGGCAGGCTGACTTTTCTGCCTCTGCCGACGGGAGCTGGTTACCTGCGCCGGATGCCGACTGGCAGCACGCCCACTGACTGGGACACCTACACAGCGGGAGGCCAGCGCTGTGCGATCACGGTGGAGGCGATCGACATGGTCAGCTTTGAGGACCAGACACCGACGGCGATGCGGGTGCGGTTTCAAAACCAGGCGGGCGGGATGGGGGAGGTGATTTTACGGAGAGGGGTGAACTGGCCCACGACTTTTGAAGATGGTGGCGCAGTCATCCCTTTTCAGGTGGAACTGACCAACAACAGCCGGTCCTGCGTCACCTTCCACCCCGTGCTTCTCAATGCTTGGCTGCAGTCCCAGGGCGGTGCTTCCGTGGCAGTGAACAACAGCCTGTACTTTGGCGTGGATCCCACGCTGGTTCCTCTCGTGGTGCGGACAGTGAGCGAGCCGCCTGCGATGGAGGACATGTGCGTCATTATTCGCCAGGGGAAGAACCTCACCGATTATACCAAGGGGCTGTCCATTGTGGCACCGCTGCGAGTGTATGTGGGGGACGACCTGAACGCGGTGGCCGCGGCGAGCGTGCCGGAGGGATCTGGGCTGGAGGAGGAGACGGAGTTTTACCCTCCCCTGTCCATCTTTTCTGCGGAACTGCGGGTGGGTACGACGGGCTTTAACCGACCTATCGAGCATCGTGGGCAGCTCGGCAGTCTGGCGACGGGTGGCACGGCTGCACCTTGGCAGCCCCTGGACATGAAATCCGGCAGCGATGATGCCGTGCATACGGACAGCATTTCTGCTGAACTGACTCCCCTGCGCAGCCCGGCTGAATTGCCGCCGATTCATCCGATGAACTGGCTTGTCGTCATCGAAGAGATTCCGCAGGATTGATTTTCTCCACCTCCCTATGAGTTCCGTTTCCCAGTCCCCCGACATTCTAGGTCAGCTTGCCAGTTTTTTTGCCGGGAGAGAGATTTCAGATGTGCAGGTGCGGACGGGAGGGCTGATTTATCTGCACACCAATCGCGGACTGGAGATTGCGGAGTCCTTTGGCATTCAGGATGCCGCGGCGGTGGCCCGGCTGGCAGAAGGTTTGTACACTCGTCAGTCGAAGGAGATTTGGTCGGACGAGGCGGCCCTGGCCTCGGCAGACAGGATGTGGGAGCTGGTGCGATCACGCCGGGTGATTGACTTCAGTTGTGAAGAGGGGGCTCTGGGTTCGCCGGTGCGCATGCGTGTGCAGGTGCATTTGAGCGAGCACGGCCTGGGCGTGACCTGCCGCTGGCTGCGGGCCAAAATTTCCCAGATGGAGACTCTGGGCATTGATCCGCTGATCTCAGACAGCCTGAGGGAACTGATGCAGCGTCGGTTTGGCCTGGGGCTGATTACGGGCCCCACGGGATCGGGCAAATCCACCACGCTGGCGGCCATTCTGGACTGGGTGCGGCGGAATTTTGAAAAGCACATCGTCACCATCGAAGACCCCATCGAGTACCGCTACGATGCGATGATGGATGACCCGAACCAGCCGGGGGTGCGCATTCCTGCGCCGTCGCTGGTGACGCAGCAGGAGGTGGGGCGGCATACCATCTCCTACCAGAGCGGCCTGAAGGAAGTGCTGCGCAAGACGCCTAACATCATTTTGATCGGGGAAATTCGTGACCGTGAGACGATGGAGACCTGCATTGAGGCAGCGCAGACAGGTCACTTCGTGCTGTCCACCCTGCACACCCGTGGTGCGGTAAAGACGATTGACCGTATTCTGGAGTTCTTCCCCAAGGAGCAGCAGTCTGGCATCCTTCATCGGTTGAGCGAGACCTTGACCTTTGTGCTCTCCCAGGGGTTGCTCACAGGCTTCAGCGGGCGTGTGCTCGTCACCGAATATCTGCAAAACACCAGCGAGGCTGTGGCCGCAGGCATGCGTGCCTACGACGGCAGTGCGACTTCATTGGCGGATGCCTTGCGTTACAAGGGAAACCTGCGCTGGGACCAGTGCCTGATGAACCACTACCGTGGCGGACTGATCTCCGAGGATGTGTTCAATGCGAACCTTCTGGGTTAAAGCCCCGGTTCTTTTGGCTGGGATGCAGAGGCTGGCGTGGGGGCCTGGACTGGGCGTGTGCGCTGGATCATGTCGCTGATGCGGGTGAGAAACTTGGCGTGCTCCTCCAGTTCCTGCCGGCGCAGAAGCGGAATCTTTTCCCACCAGCCTTCCGCCTGGGCGGTGCTGCGGATGTGCTGATAGTGCTGAAGACAGTTGGCGAGGGTCTCGCGGTGGCGGGAGATGGCCCCGGCATCGTGCATCGTTTGTCCTGGACGCAGCTCCTCATTGAGAAGGTTGATCGCGGCCCCCGCACCGGTGAGGGCATCGGCCAGGCTGGCTTCTTGGCGAAGTCCATAGGTCATGGCGCGTTGCGCCAGAGCCTGGAGGGCTGGTGTTGCGGCCTCGGGCGGCTGGGTGCGGGCTGAAATGTGGAAGTGCAGGATTTCGTAGAGAGTGGAGTCTCCAGGATCGAGCTGATAGGCGAGGCGCAGACGCACATCGCCAGCGGCATTCAGGTAGCGCTGGTGGGTGCCTGATACTGGAAAGGGGCTATTGCGACGGGTGCGGCCTTTTTCCAGGGCGGCCAGTGCATCCATCCTTTTTTGCAGCCAGGGAGTTTCGGGATCGGCAGGCTGGATCACTGGTGGTGCAGGCATGCCTTTTCTGGCAAACCGGCCTGCCGGTGGAGGTGGGGTCGGTGCATCTTTGGCAGCGGGTGGGGTGGATGCCGCGGCGGCGCTTTCTCCGCCATGCCAGTAGCTGTACAGGGAGTCGCGAATCAGCCGCGCCATGAGGCTGCCGTAGGCGCTGCCCGGGAGGGCAAAGGCCCGGGGCGTTTCTTCCGGCTGGAGTGCCGGGCGGGTACAGGTCACCGCATGGCCGGCCCACCACAGGCCCGCTGCTGCGGCGAGGCTCAGGGGCGTGTGCGGAAGAGGCATAACCCAAAGATGGAAATGGCAGCGCCCTGGAGGGCCAGGGTGAGGGTGACGGCGACAAAGTCGGCCGCTGGCAGAGGCCCCATCTTAAACACCAGACGAGGGGTGAGATCGGCCAGGTGATAGTGGGGCAGGGCCAGCCAAATGGATTTTAAAACATGCGATTCTGCCCCCCCAAGAATGGGGGCCAGCCACGCTGCGCCGAAAAGGCCGCAAAACAGCAGGCCGGTGGGCAGCAGAAAGGCGATGACCTCTGCCGTGCGGGTGCCCACGGCCACGGCCAGCAGCAGCAGTGGGGCGGCACACAGGGAAAAGAGCAGGCCGTACTGAAGTACCAGGGTGATCCACATCTGAGCTTCCTCGGGCCGTTTGGGCAGGGTGAGGGTGACGCAGACGAGGGCTGCGGTGACCATGATGGCGGCCATCCAGATCCAGATGGCACTGCTCAGTTGCAGGCATTGGCTGATCTTGCCCACACCTCCGGCGTGCAGATGCTCCAGCATCCCGTCGCGGCGTAGGCGATGCCCCAGGGCGGAAGCCTGGAAGGGCAGCCAGGTGAAGAGGGCGATCCAGGCATAGACCCAGGCCGCCTGGGCGCGGGCAGGCTGCAGGATCTGCGGATTTTCCTCCCAGGGGGTCAGCAAGGGGGCGATCCAGACAAAGAGCAGCGCGCCTGGCAGCAACAGCCAGCAACTGCCCCGCCCCATGAGACCGGCGAGACTTAGCCTGAAGAGGGGCCATGATCGGAGGTCCTTCATGATTGCAAAGTTTGGTAGGTGTTCATCCAGGAGTCGCCCGTGCGGGTGGTGGCATGGCGCAGCTTGCCCTGGGCAATCGTCAGCAGTGAATCCGCCTGCCGCACGCATTCCAACTCATGCATGATGATGAGGCGTACGGTGGTGCGGCCCGTATCCGCCCAGAGTTGGGTGACCTGGGCACGAGTTTCAGCATCCAGTCCGGTGAGGGGTTCATCCATCAGCAGCACGCTGCCCTGGCTCTGTGCGGCCTTGATTTCAGCCAGGATGAGCAGGACTTTCTGCCGGTTGCCCCGGGAGAGCTTGCCTATCTGGGCATTGAGATTCAGGCGTAGAGTCTCGGCTAGATGCTCAGCCTGTTTGAGGGCGTCTTTTCGGAACCAGGCGCGGAAAAAAGTGCGGGCCTTGATTTCGGGATCCGCTTTCAGCTCATCGGCAAAGTAGTGCAGGCAGCCCTGAGTTTTGACCTTTCCTGCTAGCGTCGGTGAGAGGCCTGCCAGGGTGCGCAGGAGAGTGGTCTTGCCGGTGCCGTTGGGGGCGACAAGAAGGTGCAGCCCGGGGCCGATGGCGACCTCCTGGGTGGTTTCGACCAGGCAGAGCGGTCTTTGGTTCCATGGCAAGCCCGTGTGATAGCCGAAGCGAGTGCCGTCTGGGATTTGCAGGAGAGGGGCGGGAGCCATGCGTGTAAGATCCCGGCAATTTCACTGCCCCGTGTCCCAAAGTCCATCATTTCCGCTCCCAGAAGGATCATAAGGGGCGGTCCCCATCAGCAACTGGGGGGGCATCACGGAGTGATCCACGTTCAGCGAGTCATTGTCCAGGCTGAGCACCGTGGGAATGGCAGACCAGCCTTCAGGCAGGTAAACCTGCAGTTCGGCAGCGGTGACATCGGAAATGTCTGCGGCGGGATGATCCGCCATGTAGGCACGCTGGGCGGCGAAGACGGCCTGCAAAGAAACCGAAGCATCCTTGCCACGCTGCCAGTTGCGGACGTGTGAGATGTTCATGCCTGCAAAGGTGGCCAATCCTAACAGGAGGCCGATGACCAGGCTGATTTCAATCAGGGTAAAGCCGCCGGCCAGATGCCGGGCTGAGGTGGGTGGTGGGCAGCGTTTCATAAGGTCATTCCTGGGGCTGCAGCAGATTGGCGACCTGGCTCTTCGGGATGATCTTTATCGCACCCTGCCGCACCTGGAGGTTAGTCGCATCCGCCGAGGCGGCGGGAGCGCCCGAAGGAGCGGGCAGGTCCTTGGTGAATTCCGCCGGCAAGGTTGCACGGCGGTGGATGTAGAGCACACGAGCCTGGTCCGGATTGACGGCCAGGATCGCAGGCGATGGCTGGACCGAAGGAGTCTTCAGCGGCTGAACCAAGGGCGCATCCTCCGGGGACGGCAGGGTGAGCCCGGGGATGGGCCTGGGGACCAGCTTGGGCGCCGAGTCTGCCGCCACCAAGCTGCCTGCAAAGACGAAGGAAAGAAGGAGTGTTTTCATAAGCGCAGATTACATGTTGCCGGACTGCATCATGCGCGGTCCCATCAGGAAGATGGGCAGCATGGAGCCGGTGAAGACGAAGCCGATGAGCACGACGGCCATGGCTAGGGTGAGGAAATTGATGACCTGGGTGAAGTCCGACATGATGGCGGCGGTATCCTCCTCATAAATGTCCCGCAGCAGCTCAAGCTGCTGGGGCAGGGAGGCGGAGCGTTCGCCAATGCCGATCATGTGGACGACCTGGGGATCCAGGTTGGTGTTGCGCTTCAGCGCTTCGGCAAAGGGAACGCCGGAGGATTCATAGACCTGGGAGGCCTTGATGAAATCTGGGTACATGGGCGTGCCCTGAACCACACGGGCGCTGAGGGCGGAGGCGCGCGCCAAGTTGATGCCGTTGGCGTAAAGCATTTGCAGCGTGCCGATGTAGGCGCTCTGGCGCAGGCCCATGACCAGCTTGGTCAGCAGCTTCCAGCGTTTCATGGCCTGGATCAGCAAGGTCTGCCGGAAGTCGGCTGAGCGGAAGACGGCGGTGATGAAGCCCGCGAGGGCGATGACAAAAAAGGGCCAGGTTTTCTGCACCACATGGCTGATGGTGAAAATGACCACGGAGATGGGGTCCGGCTCCTGTCGCACACTTTTCAGCGTGTCCTCCACCTGGGCCACGACATAGACCTGGGAATAGATGAAGAGACCGATCTGGAAAAGAATAACCAACGATGGAACCAGGAGTGCGCCGCGCAGCTTGCTGGCAAACATGAGTTCGATCTTGATGCGGCGTGCCAGGGAGCTGAAGGCCTCTCCTAGCTGGCCGGCATCGGCTCCGGCCTCGATGATGGTGATGATGGTGGTGTCAAACTTCTGCTCTTTGGCAAAGGCCACATGCACGGGCAATCCTGCCTCCAGGCGGTTGCGGATGTTCATCAGGGAAGTCTGCAACTCGGGATCTGGCAGGCCCTGGGAATAGTACAGCAGCGCATCGGCCGTGCTGATGTTGGCCTTCAGCATGGAGGCCAGTCCGCGGAAAAGCTTGATCAGCTCCTTGCGCGAAATGGCCTTGTTGGACTTCTCGCTTTTGCGGGCCCCGGTAAGGGGTTTCACCATGGCGACACGAAAGCCCGGCTTGGCTGCCAGCAGGGCCGCCTGCTCCCGGTTGGGCGCTTCGAATTCAAGGACCTTCGACTGGTCGGGCCGCTTGATGTTGCGAAGGGTGACTTGAAAAGCGTTCATGGCTTAGGATTCGTAAGTGAGGTCCAGCACCTTCTTCAGCGCATCGAGGTCGGTTTTGCCTTCGGCCATCAGTTTGATGCCGTTGTCACGCAGGGAGGGCAGCCCGGATTCACGGCGCACTTCCTGTTCCAGTTCAAAGGGGGTGATCTCACCCTTGGCCAGCTTGTCACCGATCTTGGGGCTGATGGGCAGAATCTCTAAAATGGCGGTTCGGCCGGCGTAGCCGCGTCCTTTGCATTCAGGGCAGCCTTCCTTGCGGTGCACAAACACCGGGCGCTGCGCCCAGCTGGGATCAAGATGGAAGAGGCGGATTTCGCGTTCCGGAATGCCATCACGTTTTTCCCGGCAGGCGGTGCAGAGAAGCTTCACAAGCCGCTGGGCGCAGGCGGCCTTCAGCGTCTGGGCGATCTTCCAGCGTTCCATGCCGAGCTGCTGAAAGCGCTCGATGATCTGGGAGGCGCGCGGGGTGTGGATGGTGGTCAGCACTTTGTGGCCGGTGATGGCGGCCTCGATGGCGAGCTCGGCTGATTCGCGGTCGCGCACCTCGCCCATGAGGATGACATCCGGGTCTGACCGCATGAAGCTGGCGATCATCGGCTTGAACTCCGTGGAGTCACGGAGGTCACAGTGAGTCACCCCGGGGATCTCATCTTCCACAGGGTTTTCCAGCGTGAGGATGTTGTCCTCAGGGTGGTTCAGCTCACGCAGCATCGCGTTGAGCGTGGTGGATTTTCCGGAGCCGGTAGGACCGGACATGACGATGATGCCGGAAGGCACGGCCATGGCCTTGTCGAGCTCAAACAGCGTCTCTTCATCAAAGGCCAGTGTGCCCATGCCCAGACGGGCCTCGAGATGCGTCTTGTCCAACAAACGCATGGTCACATGGTACCCGCGATAGGTGCGGTGCCGTTCGTAACGCACGCCGACGGCGCGGCCATAGTAGCTGGCGGTGAAGCGGCCGGAGATGCCCGGGCGTTTGCTGCGCTCCTCCGGTGCAAGACGCATGAGGTTGAGGAGGAAAGCATCCACGCGGTCGCGCAATTTCACAGGCATGTCCACGCGGGTGCCCAGGTCGCCATCCACCCGGAAGCAGTATTGGAAACTGGTTTTTTCCGTCTTGATGTGAATGTCGGAGGCGTGCTGCTTGATGGCATCGCTGACCATGCTGGCGACGAGCTGGGCGATGGGCTCGTCATAAACACGGGTGACGTCAAAGTCAGGGCTCTCATTGGAAAACTCTTCGACCTCCACGGCTTCGAGCTCTGCCCGGCTGGGACCTGAAGAATTGGAGGAGCCTTCGATGACGGCGGAAACCTCCGAGGCCAGGGTGACGACCTTCAGCACCTCATCTTCAGGGAAGCGGCTGGCGCAGTAGTCATCGGCCCGGTAGTCCCAGGGATTGGCCACGGCTAACAAAATTTGCTGTGAACTGCGGCGCAGTGGCACAAACATGCCGCGTGCGAGCACCACGGGATCGCAATAGCCGACGAACTCGGCCTCCGCCAATTCCCGGATCTGTGGGAAGGCAGGCAGGCCGGAGGCGCGGCCCACGGCTCCGAGGATGCGAGTCTTGGAGCATTTGCGCACCATGGCCTCGTCTGAAAGTGTCTCATTTCCGGCCGTGGCTGCACGCAGCTGGCTGATAATGAGCCGCTGGATCGTCTCGTTGAATTCGATGCCGAGGTTCAGGTTCATGCGGCAAAGT
Organism: Verrucomicrobiota bacterium; assembly: GCA_040386955.1. GTDB lineage: Bacteria > Verrucomicrobiota > Verrucomicrobiia > Verrucomicrobiales > Verrucomicrobiaceae > Prosthecobacter. Next base: position 78,337 of record JAZKER010000021.1, on the reverse strand, counting down.
GGGTCTGCATGAGGCTCTGCCAGGCGGGCAGCTCCATGAGGAAGGAGAACACAAAAGGGGCGTCGCCATCGGTGTCGCGATTCAGCTCATGGCTGATCCAGAACGAGGCGACGAGGGCAGACACGGGATTGATGGAGGCGATGTGGACGATGCTGGTCTCTCCGGCCAGGGTAGCCGGGCAGCCGAGGGCGGAGCAGACAGGGCGCAGACCGGGGCAATGATCATAAAGAGCTGCGGCCCGGCCGGGCAAGGGACCGAAGCTCCAGAAATGCACCCGGTCATTCAGGCAGTTCCGCAGCAGCTTCTGCATGCGGGTGATTTCACCCTCCAGGGTGAGGGAGTGTTTTTGAGCCTGGACTTCGGCCACGTAAGTGAGGAAGTCTGTGGGTGGGGTGGGGGAGTTCAGCTCCTTCAGGTAGCCTGGAATCAGCGGGGCGGATTCAGCCTCGGAGACATAACCTCCCTCGCGCAGGTGCTTGACCGTGGTCTGCGCAATGCGCTCCAGTACGGGCTGCAGGCTGATGCGGTCCGTCTTGGCAGGGAGGGGAATGCCTGTGAAGGATTCAGTCATGTCTGAGAAACTAAGGGGGCCTTTTCGGTCTGGCTCTTCCGGCCGGATCACTGCACAGCCTCGTTCTTTTTCCCGAACAGCCGCTTCACCCAGGACTGCTTGGGGGTGATCTGGGAGGTGGGCAGTTCGGGCGCATACGAGGGGCTTTTGCTCGCGGGGGTGGCATTGGGCCAGCCGGGTTTTGGCAGCAGGGCTGAGGCATCGCCGATGTCTTCGGGCTGCATGCCGGAATACTCGCGGACATGCCAGTTGATGTCCGGGATCGCTGCCGAGCTGGAGGCATCATACACACGCGGGGTGATGACAAAGACCAGGCTCACCTGCTCCAGCTTCTTCATGTCGGAGCTGAAGAGCTTGCCCACCAGGGGGATGGTGCCCAGGATAGGTACTTTGTTGTTTCCTTCGCTGTTGCTGTAGTCATAAAAGCCGCCCAGGAAGAGGGACTGACCGGCTGGGATACGGCTGATGGCCTCGACCGTGGATTCACTGACGCGGGGAAATACATTGTTGGTTCGGCCGGGGATGAGCTCCACAATTTTGGCCACGCGAGGGCGGAGTTTCATCCGCACGGTGCCGTCTGGGAGCAGGGTGGGGGTGACGGAGAGGGTGACGCCGATTTCGCGATTCTTTTCAGGCTCCTGCGTGGCGCTGGGATCCTCGCTGTCAATTTTATACCGCACCTTGTCGGTGATGTTTTGGCCCGCTGCCGTGTTGCTGATGTCCGAGGTGATGACGGGAAAGCGGTCCACGATGGAGATGAGGCCCTGTTCATTGTCCTCGGTGATGATGGTAGGGCAGGCCTCCTGGGTCACCAGATCAGCCCCTTCCAGGGCGCGCAGGATGGCCTCCACCTGCACGTTGTTAAAGACCATGCCTGCGCCCTCGGTATTCACCTTGTCAATGGTGGTGGAAGGGTTGTCTGCGCTGCCGGCGCGGGTCAGTTTGCTGACATCGGGCAGGTTGAAAAGGGCATTGAGGCTCTGGGAAATCGTGATGCTGGTGCCGTCATCACCGAGCGAACGGCTCCAGTCCACACCGACTTGGCGGCCCTGGTTGCGCCGGATGCGCAGGACGCGCACATTGACCATGATCTGAGGTTTGGCCTTGTCGATATCCTCCAGCAGCTTGCGCACGCGCTCCAGCTTGATGGTGTTATCGCTAACCAAAAGGGTGTTTGTTTTTTCCTCAAACTCGATCATCCCGACTTCACGGGTGAGCATGGGTTTGATGATGGCCTTGAGTTTTTCGAAATCGGAGGCGGGTGCAGATGAGCTGGATCCGCTGCCGCCCTCTTCGCCGTTGCCACCGCTGCTGCTGCTGGGAGCGGGGGAAGACATGCTGCGGTTCAGCGGGGCCCCGCGCAGGTATTTGAGCCGGTAGCTCATGACTTCCACTGGCAGCTTGGCGAGCTGGGGCTCCGTCATCAGGCTGACGGAGGATCGTTGCTGATACACGAAGAGGCCATGGCCGACGGCGAGGTCCTCCATCTGCTGGCGCGGATTGTCCAGCCTCAGATGGCCGGTGACGTTGTATTGCGGGGTGTTGAGCTCGTTGTTGTAAAAGAACTGCAGTCCGGCGCTGCGGGCGAGGTATTGGAAGACTTCGTTGATGGGTGCGTTGTCAATCCAGTAGCCATCCTCGGGCTGAGCCGGGAGGCTGGAAAGCCCCCCGAGACGGGCGGAGAGATCCACCGCGCCTACTGGCAGATTTTGCAGCGGCTGGGTGGTGGGTTCCTGCTGCCCGTGGGCGCCCAGGCTGAGGCAGAGCAGGGACAGGAGGCTGTAGCGGAAGGTGTTCATGGTTTGACGGCAGGGGCAGGTTCCACGGGAGTCATGCGGCTCTCAAACTGGGAGGCGATCTTCTGCAGCGGCTCGATGGCGAGCTGGGGGATGATGTCGTGCTTGAGCACGCCGGTTTCATCGCGCTTAAGATCCCGGAAGAGCAGCTGCGTGGCGCTGACTTCGATGACCTGGGCCTGGAAAATTTCGCTCTTGAAGGCGAGTTCAATGACGTCTCCTTCACCTGCCTGGCGGCCGCCGATGAGGAACTCCCGCCGCTGCAGGTTCACGCCGTTGATCTTCAGCGTCTGCAGGGCCTGGTTGAGGGTGATCTTGGGCGTGCTGCGATAGATGTCTTCTTCAATCACCGGTGCATCATCTTCGCGGGGGAAGGTGGACAGGCCAAAGGGATCCATGTTGCGTAGGCGGGAGCTCAGCTTCTGGGCCTGGGCCTCAATGCTTTCAGCCTTGGGCAGGATTTCAGCCTTGGGCAGCCAGGAGGCCTTTTCACTGCCAATGAAGAGGGCTGCACGCGGCGGGGCTGCCGGTTTGGCCTTGGGCTTGGCTGTCTGGCCGTGGACTTGGATCTGGCAGACCAGGAGCAGGGCGGTGATGAGGAAAAGAAGACGGCTCATTTTTTTTCCTCCTCGGCTTTCCAGCAGGTATGGGTCATTTCCAGCACCAGGTATTCACGCTGGCTGATCAGCAGATCGGCCTTGCGGGTGATTTTCATGTCTTCCAAGATTGCCTGCGGCATCAGGGATTCGACTTGCAGCAGTGCCTCCTGCATGGGGCCGAGGCCACCTTGGAAGCTGCTCTTCACCCGGGCGGCATCGGTCTTCACCTGTCTGCCAAAGCGACCACGATCCAGGGGGAAAACAAGGCCGCTTCGTTCAAGCTCGATCTCCTTGTACTTGGGCAGCATGTTGTCCAGGATGCGCGTGAAAAGCTGTCCAGGGTCCGCTTTCAGAATGGCCTTGTGGTCTTCGAACAGCTTTCGTTTGGGGGCGATCTCCGTTTCCAGTTTCTTCATCGCCGACAGGCGTTGCGTCTGCTCCCGGTAGCGCTCTTCCTTCTCCGCGCGGAGAGTGGTCAGCTTGCTCACCCCGGCCATGGCTCCGGCCAGGAGCAGGCAGTTGAAGATGGCTGGAGTGATGAGCCCGAACCGTAGAATGGGCTGTGTGTAGGCGCTCATGGTTCCGCTTTAAAAAGGTTTGGCCAGCGGCAGGGACAGGGTGTCCTTGTCGGTGAGGGTCTGGGTCAGCGTGGCCTCGAAACTGAACGGGAAGGCCAGCGTCGGATCGCGGGCGAGATCTCCGGGGCTTGCCTGGGTGTCAAAGCGCGCATTTCTGCCCTGGGTGAGGGACACCGTGAGCTGGCGGGTGGGGCTGGGGCGGTAGGATTCATCGCCGGTGGCCTCTGCCACGCGGTCAAAAAACGCCGTCAGGCCGCGCTGGCTGTTCAGCGTGCTCAGCAGTTCCAGCGCCTTGGGTTTTACCAGGCCCTTCAGGGTCCAGGTGCGGCTCATCCCCACCGAGTCGATGACCGCGCCTTTGGCCACAGCCGCAGCTGGGCGTGTGGCTTCCGCATTGTATTGAAAGCTCTCCAGCCGCACGCCGGAATCTTCCGGGAAAAGCTGGAGCAGGAACTCCAGGGTCACCCAGCCCCGGGAGCGCGGCTGCAGCAGGCGGGAGGTGACATCAATCTGCTTTTTCTCTTCCAGCAGCATGGTGTGCTGGGCCTGCGTTTTTTTCATCTCCTCGGGGGTCAGTTCCCAGGAGGGGTGATTCATCGCCGCGAACAGCGAGTAGGTGCCGTAGCCGCCAGTGCTGAGGAGGGCAAAGGCGAGAAGGTAAACCAGCCAGGTGGAAAAACGCAGCAGCCGCAGGTCGCTCTGGGCAGGATACAGGTTGTCCAGCCGCCCTGTGTCCATGAAGCTCTGCCGCCCCCAGTTTCCCCACAGGGAACGAAAGGTCTCGGCACTGGCGAGAGGGGCTTTGCCGGTACGCACCTGCTCCACGGCGGTGCTGTCATAGACTAAAAATTCAGGCCGGTGGCCCGGAATGTCCGCCAGGGCGGCGTGTTCGGACAGGTTTAGCGTCTCATACTCCACCACATGTCGGCTGGAATAAAGATCCAGCTCCTGAGAGGCGGACTGCAGGGCGCTGGCCTGGGCGGAAACCAGCAGCACCTTGGTGCCTTCCAGCTCAGCCCCCATGGCCATGGTCCAGAGAATATCCCCGAAACCGGAAGGGACCTGAGAATTTCCTCGATGAGAAAGACTGCGCGCCGTTTGCAGCTCGCCGTTTGGGCTGATCGCAAAGACCGCCGTAAATTTATGAAATGAGATGGCCACCAGGCTGCCACCTGTCATTTCGGGCCGCAGCAATGGCAGCGCGGCCAGGCATTCCAGGGCCGCACTCGTCACTGCCACTCGCACAGGCATCCGCAGATCTTCCGCTGAGGTCAGCAGCTTTTGCAAAAAGGCCTCACGGCTGCGGGACAGCATCATCGCAGCACAGCGTGCCTGTCCGGCTGAGGCCCCCCAGAAGGGCAGCAGCCGCCAGGAATTGGCCTCGGCAGACACTTCCCGGTCGGCCAGAACTTCCCGGGGATCATCCACCAGATTGTAGCGCAGGATCTGGAAGTCTTCGCCCGACTCCCCCACCACTTCCCCGGCCTGGGCGATTTCAGCCAGAGCAAATTCATCGGCGACATGCAGGATCACTCCCAGCGCCTTTGGTTTGTCATCAAAATAAGTCGAGGACATCAGCTCCCCGAGGATCTCGCTCACACCTTCTCCCGTGGTCAGATTGGCCAGAGGAAGGCTGGGGCCTGGGCGCCAGCGTTGATGTTGCTTGGAAAACGTGGCTGAGCAGACCTCGCGGCCGCCATCGAACCACAAATGCCACTGCCATGGCAGCTCCTCCGGCACCCGATACCAATGGCTGTCCGTGCCTCGGCTCGTCTTGGATGCCACTGTGCGCGCCTGACGATAAATGTCAGCCGCTTTGAGTTCACAGGGATCCGTGATAGTGAGCATGGCCAGAAAGCTAAATGGACCGGATGCGGAGGAGGATGCGATGAAGTAGCAAAGGCTGCTTACCAGTCGGTCGTGTCAGCGGCTGCCAGCACGTGGGTGGAGGTGGGGCCAGAACCTGCGAAGTCACAGTTGCCGTAAGGAATGCCGACGGCAGGCACTGCACCCAGCCAGGTATAGTCACCGGTAGAAGGGCAGACTGGCTCGGTTTCCATGAGCTGGCCTGCACCAAAAACGCTGGCTTCAGCCAGAGTGGCCGCGGTGGCCAGGTTCTGCATGTTAGCGCCGGAACGCACTGCCTTTTGCACGGCAGCGAGCTGCATCTTGCATTTGGCTTTGTCAGCACCTTGGCGATAGCTGCCGATGCCGAGGAAAACCACCGCGATCAGGCCCAGGAGGAGGGCGATCACAAGGCTGATTTCGATGAGAGTCATCCCCGAACGGCGGGCGCGTTTGGCGAGAAGACGAGATTTCACGGTGTGGGTGTCGATTTTCATATTTGATTCGGATTTTTTGAATCCGAACTATAATTTCTATAAAAATATCAAATATGCAAAGAAAAAAGGCCATCTTTCTTATTGAACTACAGGGTTATGATTTACACCTATAGAATATGTAAATTAGAGGCCTATTTAAATCGTCGGAAATATCAGAACTGCGAGCCGCTTTTTTTCGGTGTCGAAAATTGCCGCGCCGTGCCTCTTGAGACACAGGCCTGAATGAAACACTGTTCAAAATACAAATGTTCAAATGAACGAATTTGTGTTTTACACATTGCTCCCAAGCGGTACATTTAACCCTGCAGCAGGCAGCTCCAAGCCTTCGAATTCGCTTCTTCGATCGCGTAAAACCTAGGTGTTTAGGCTTCGGCTGCTCGTTGAAGTCGAGGCTGTTTCCACAGGCGTTGAAATGGCGACCGGGTACGAAGGGCCTTCTTTGCCAGGGCCGGGTGATCTAGTAAAGGCAGTGGCCAAAAATATTGGTCCAGATACAGCACAGAATATCCTCAAAAAGACGGAAGAAACAGTTGAATAAGTTTTGTATGAAATCAGTGATGGAGTTCGTCGATCGAAAGCGGCCGATATGAACGGAAATAGCACTATCAAGGCTAGTGTGCAGCAAGCTGACGGAACTTCCATTTTGCAAGATGTTCCCGTTGATTCGCTTCATTCGCCTTTCAAGAGTTCGATTGATGTCAGCACACCAGCCAAGCGCGACAGATTCGAGAGAGTTAAAGAGGCAACAGAAACGGGTAAACAGTTACCTCCTATTCAAGTAAATCCAGGGAATAGAGGTCCTAAAATCCGTGATGTCACCCTTGATGAAACAGGAGAAAGTTAATGATTGATTTTCAACAACAGAAAAGGGCTCTTGCAGCTCTACAGGCGCTCCTCATAACAGGTCGTTCTATCGCACGCGATAACGAACTTCAAAAAAATGTCGTCGATATTTTTGATGGAGTTGAATACCTGATGGCCCTCATGATCGAGGAGGATGACCAAACAAGTCGCTTTTTTGACTATCTGCGCGAGCTGGCGGTAGCGCAGCGATGCTGTCGTGCGCTTGAGATACTGAACAATGGATAAATAGGTCTAATCCGTCAGTCTTTAAATCCGTCTGTTTGGCCTTGGGATATGGGCATAGTGGGTCTTCAAGCCATCCGCCGCGTTGCGGCGGAGCCGGGTCTAACAAGAGGTTAGATCAGTCCTTGCTGGATACCACGTTCGATGGCCTGGATAAACCCTGTCGCATTACAAATCAGCCTAATCCTGTCCATGTGCCTGGCCTTGTAACGGGAGGGCGGGCGGAAACCCGGCACAATACTGGTGGCGGTGACGCCGTAACCGTAGCCGGGGGTGGTCCAGTAGAGGCAGCCTTCATACTCGACCTCTTCGCGGCCCATCCAGTGCCAGGCGCGGAGCCTGCGTGAGCCACCGTGGAAGGCACTTTTGAGCTGGCCCCAAAAGAGACGGTTACCGAAGATGGAGGGACATTTGGACAGGATGCCGAACTCCGGGCCGGGGGCGGGCTTGCGGGGGTTAACGTCTTTGAAGAAGAGGGACCAGCGGCGGTGGTTGATATCGTGCTCCATCTTTTTTCGGGCCAGACAGCGGACGCGGACCCACTGCTGCGGGGTAAGTTGCAAGGTGTGAAGCTCACCGACGGGAAGCCGGGGCCGGGCGAAGGTGCCCCAGTAACGCCTGGTGAAGTCGCCGGGCCGGGTCTGGTCGGACTTGCCGAGGTAGGAGACCAGGTAGTTGATGAATCCCCCATGGTGTTTGATGGGTTTTAACTCGCAGGCGGCGGACCCCTGGTGCTTGTCGCCGTTGTGGGCGAGGGCATACCAGGGGCGGTGATCCTGGTGCGAAGGCTGTCTAGATCGTCGTTGAAGACCGCTCATGGGGTAGGTGGGATCATGCTGAGCATGCCCGGTGGTCTATGGGGATTTGTCGTGCTGACCTGTTGAGGGCCGACATGTGGGACTGGTATCAGCCGCCTCGGCGTGCGGTTTTGCCTCTGCCATTTTTTGAGGGACTTGTTCTGAACGCTCAGCCCAGTTTTTCGGAGAGGAGTTGGGCGTGTTTTTGGACGACTTGGCCCCATTGGGGGAGGCTGGAAATGGGGAGGCGGTCGATGGGGCCAGAGATCCAGAGGGCGGCGACGGGTTGACCGCGGGAGTCGAGGACGGGGGCGGCGGCGCAGGTGAAGGTGTCGCTTTCTTCGGCTTGGTCGAGGGCGTAGCCCTGGGCCTGCACGCGGGCCAACTCGGCGCGGTAGGCGCGGGCGGAGGTGAGGGTGCGGGCGGTGCGTTTGGGGTAGGTGAGTCCTTGCAGCAGGCGTTCGCGGGCCGGTTCATCGAGAAAGGCAAGCACGGCCTTGGCGGGCGCGGCGGTGTGTAGAGGAAAGGCGTGGCCCACCTCCACCACGACCTTCACGGGATGGGAGGAGGCCACCTGCCCCAGCACCACGCCGTGGTCGCCACTGAGGGTGCCCAGCAGGGCGGTTTCGCCCGTGGCATCGCGCAGGGCGGTGAGCACGGGCCAGGCGGCCTGCAGGAGGTTTTGCACGCCCAGGGCTGCGTGGCCAAGGCCCAGCAGCTTGCGGCTGGCACGGTAGGTTTTGGTGGTTTCGTCCCGCTCGACATAACCGCGCAGGGCCAGGGTGGTGGCGATGCGGAAGACGGAATTTTTGGGCATCTTCAGCCGCTCCGTCAGCGTCGTCAGGGTCAGCCCTTCCGTCTGCTGAGTGAGGCATTCCAGCAGGTCCAGGGTGCGGTCCAGGATCGGCACGCGGTAGCGGTCCAGACGAGGGGCGGCAGCAGGGTTTGCGGTGGAGCGCTTCGGGGCTTTCATGATCGGTTTCATCCTTGAACATCGGTTTGTGATTGCAAACGCAAAGAAAGAAAGGCAGTCATGCGGCCGATTTGTCATTTCAACCATGAGTTCAATGCACAACCAGAGTGTCATCGTCACGGGCGGCTCCCGCGGTTACGGAGCGGGCATCGCTGCCGCCTTTGTCCAGGCCGGTGCCCAAGTGTGGATCACGGGGCGTGATGAGGTGAGGCTGAAGGCTGCGGCCCAAGCCATGGGCGCGCGGCCATTCGTCGCGGATGTGGCCGATGGTGCAGCCTGGGATGCATTGATGGCCGAAGTGCTGCGTGAGACCGGGCGGCTGGATGTGCTGGTGAACAATGCGGGCGAGGGCGTGGAGATCGGGCCTGTCAGCGGCCAGACGGATGCGGCGATGCAGCGCAGCCTGGCCAGCAATCTCATGGGGGCCATGCTGGGCTGTGCCCGCGCTGGGGCGATCATGCAGCGGCAGGGCAGCGGGTTCATCGTCAACATCGGCAGCGCCTGCTCCAAACACGCCTGGCCGGGCTGGGCTGTGTACTCGGCGGCCAAGGCGGGCCTGCTGATGTTCAGCAAGTGCCTGCTCATCGAGCTTCGGCCCCACAATGTGCGAGTCACCAGCGTGCTTCCCTCTTGGGGCCAGACGGATTTCACCCAGGCTGCCGGTTTGCCCGCTCGTGAGGCGGATGTCTTGGCTCGCTGCATTTCCCCAGCCGATCTCGGGCGGGTCCTGGTGGATCTGGCCACTGCGCCCGCTCACTTGGTGACGGAGGAACTCACGCTCTGGCCCATGGTCCAACCGATGACTCAACTATGAAACGCTTTTGGTTAGCCACCTTCCATGTCATTATCTCCTTTGCCGGCTTGCGCGCCGAGGTGGTGGAGGCAGATCTCCTCATCGTCGGGGGAGGGGAATCTGCCTGTGCTGCGGCAGTGCAGGCCGCGCGGCTGGGAGTGAAAAAGATCGTACTGGTCAATGACATCACCTGGCTGGGCGGGCAGTTCAGCGCCGAGGGTGTGGGCTGCCTGGATGAATGGACGACGGTGGAGGGCAAGCGCGTCAATTTCCCGCGCAGCGGCCTCTTTGCCGAGGTGGTGCAGCGCATCCGCGCCCACAACACGGCGACTTATGGCAAGGCGATGCCGGGCAATGCCTACTGCGGCACAGATACGGTGGAGCCTGCGGTGGCGGCAGCCATTTTTGAAGATCTGGTAAAGCCGCATGTGCAGGCCGGGGTGCTGCGCATCGAGCGTGACTGGGAGCCGACGAATGTCCAGGTGGAGGCCGGACAGGTGACGGGCGTGACCTTTGAAAAAGTCCGGGGGCAAGGCGAGGAGCTGAGGGTGAAAGCCCGCCTGACCCTGGATGCGTCAGACTGGGGCGATGTCATCCGCCTCAGCGGGGCCAAGTATGGAGCCGGGCCGGATCTGCGCGCCCGTTTTGGCGAGCCGAGCGCACCGGAGGCCTATGATGAAGCGGGCCGCCAGGAGATGAATCCGCTGTCCTGGTGCGTGGTGCTGCGCGAGGCGGGCAAGGATAGCACCGTGCCCGCCCCGCCCGGCTATGATGTGCGCAGTTTCACCGCCCTGGACAAGACCCCACCGTGGGTGGACAGCGACATGAGCGCAGGTCCCTATGCCAGCAGCGGCTGGAGCATCTACACTCATCGTCGTCTGGTGGACCGCTGGCACAATGGCTTCGCTCCTGGCACGGAGGCAACCTTTCTGAACTGGCCGGTGCAGGACTACCCCCTGTGCCAGCTCCCGCGATCCGTGGTGGATGCGCTGGAAGCGACGGAATCCGGGGCCTCGAAGAAAAACATTGTGGAGCTCACGCCTGCGCAGCGTCGGCTCATCTTTGCCGATGCCAAAGCTCACGCACTGGGCCTGCTACATCATCTACAAACGAAGGTGCATGATCGCGTGAGCGACTTTCCCCAGTCCTTCCGTTACATGAAGTTGACGGATGAATTCGGCACCGCCGATGGTCTGCCGCCGAAACCCTATGTGCGCGAAGGCCTGCGCCTGGAGGCCCTGGCCATGCTAAGTGAGACGGACATCCGGGCCGATGCCCGCGAGCCCAAGTGGGCCAAGGTGATGCCCACCGACAGTGTGCTCGGTTTCCAGTTCAACATCGACTTCCATCCCACGCGCCGGAAGTTCCTGACGGGTGATCCCGCCGGTCCCTGGCAGTATGTCCACACGCCCTCGCGCGGCTGGCACACGGATACGGACCGCGCTACTTTTCCTCTGCGCGGGCTCGTGCCTGTGGAGATGAAGGGTTTGTTAGGCGGAGGCAAAAACATCGGCGTCAGCAGCGTCGTGCAGTCGGCCCTGAGGCTGCATAATCAGATGATGCTCATCGGCCAGGCGAGTGCTACCCTGGCCTGGATGAGTCTGCGGGACGGTGTGCAGCCGCGCCAGATCGCCAGCAGCCTGCCGCGCGTGCGGGAGTTGCAGCAAAAGCTGGTGCGTGGTCATGGCGGCCCCGGTGTGCTGCTGTGGCCGTGGCAGGATGTATTGCCGGAGGATGCACACTTTGAATCTGCGAATCTGCTGGCCGTGCGTGGCCTTTGGGTGCCGGAGGCGGACAGCGTTTTCTTCCAGCCAGCGAAGACGATGACGCGCGGTGAACTGGCTGTGGTCCTGGCGCGCCTGCACCGTGCCACGGTGCTGGCGAAGGACTGGCCAAAGTTGAGTCCGGTGACACAGTTCACCGATGTGCCCGTGGCGGACCCGCGCCGCCCGTTCATTGAGGCGATGGTCACTTGGGGGCAGTTCGGTCCGCAACAGGCGACCTTTCAGCCGGAAGGCGTGGCCACCTGGGGGATGCTGCATCGTTGGTTAGGGTGCCTCGGATTGCCTGCCGCTCCCGGCCTGCGGGATGCGGATCGTCAAGGCTTCTCCCTCACCCGTGCCGAAGCCGCGCAGCAGCTCTGGCGCAGCCTCACGCTGGCGGGGGAGGTGATGCCAGCCGACGGTACCTGGCTGCAACCCGGCGGTGATGACGATGGTGATGGCCGCCAGGACGATGACGATCTGCTGCCCTTTGACCGAGACAACAACCGGGTGCCGGACCGCCTGCAACCGCCCGCTGAGACAGCGATACGCTGAGATGACCCCGGCTGGACGAGGGGCAGGGGCGTACAGACAGCATGCATCTACGTGAGTTTAGCCAGTCGCAGGTTTTGCCGATTCCTCTGGCGGAGGCGTGGGCGTTTTTTTCCAATCCGGCCAATCTCAATGAGATCACTCCTCCTGACATGCGGTTTCAGACCGTGGGCGGGGATCTCTCGGCAGTGCACCCGGGGCAACTGATCTGGTATCGTCTGCAGCTGGCCCCTTTTATCTACCGCACCTGGGTGACGGAGATCAAGCTGGTGGTGCCGGGCGAGTTCTTTGTGGATGAGCAACGTTTCGGCCCTTACAAGCTGTGGCACCATCGGCACAGCTTTCGTGCCGTGTCAGAGACACACACGGAGGTGAGCGACCATGTGGTGTATGCCCTGCCATTCTGGCCCTTCAGCGAGATCGCACACGCGCTTTACGTGAGGCGGATGCATGAGAAGGTGTTTCGTTATCGCCAGCAGGAGCTGGTGAGACGTTTTGGTTCCTGAAATCTCATGCACACGGTCCCTGTCATCTGCCCTTCCTGTTTTGAGGAATTTGAAGTCCCCTCCCCATTCGTGACGGAGATACCGTGTGATGTGGACTATGACTGCGAAGTCTGCTGCCGGCCGATGCGCATCGCCTTTGATGAGGAAGACGATGAGGTGGTCGGCACGGCCTATGGGCTGAACGACTGAGGCGGGACGAGGCTACGCGTGAAGCTCGAAGATGCCTTCGATCTCGACGGCGATCTGGCCGGGCAAAGAGCCCATGCCGACGGCGCTGCGTGCGCCGATGCCGTTCTCCTCGCCCCAGACCTGGGCAAAGAGCTCGCTGCAGCCATTGATGACCTTCGGGTGGTCGGAGAACTCCGGGGTGGAGTTGACCATGCCGAGCAGTTTGACCACGCGTTTGATGCGGTCCAGGCTGCCGAGCTCTTTTTGCAGCGTGGCCAGCATGGCGAGTCCGGTCTGGCGTGCGGCGGCGTGGGCTTCGGCGAGGTCCAGGTCCTCACCCACGCGGCCCCGGATCATGCCGCCATCGGCGAGATACGGACCGTGACCGGAGAGGTAGGCCACATTGCCGACGACCACGACGGGCTTGTAAACGCCACCTTTGGGAGGTGCAGGTGGCAGGGTGAGATTCAGGGCGGTGAGCTGGGCTTCGGCGGACATGGCGAGTTCGGTGGAGTTGAAACCTGAAGGCCCGGTTCACGCATCATTGAACAAGTGCCTGTTTTTCCAAAAGTAGCTGAAGCCGGAGACGAGGGTCAAGGCTGTGGTGAAATAGATGATGAAACCGCCGACCCAGTCATGGGCGACGGAGGGAGCAAACAGGGGCTTCAGGAAGCCAAACAGCGGCTCACGGGAGGCCGCGCTGAGCATGAAGTAGAGGACGGTGATGATCTGCCAGACCATCTTGTGTTTACCCAGCTTTTCGGCGGCAAGGACGGCCCCCTGTCCGGCGGCGATCTGACGGATGCCCGTGACAAAAAACTCGCGCGAGAGAATGGCGATGGTGATCCAGGAAGGGATCGTTTTGTCAACCGACAGGAGGATGAAGGCGGCGGCGATGAGGATCTTGTCGGCGAGGGGATCGAAGAGCTTGCCGAAGTTGGTCACCAGATTCCGTGCACGTGCGATATTGCCATCCAGGTAGTCGGTGAAACTGGCAATGCCAAAGATGATGACGGCGATGGAGTAGGCATTGGCCCAAGGCACGTAGAAGCAGGCCACAAAGAACCCTGTGAGCACGAGGCGCGAGAGGGTGAGCTGATTGGGCAGGTTCATGATCGGATGGAGGGACTCCTTGTGTTACCGGGGACTGGCCCCCCCTGTCAATCAGAGGCTGCGCTTTGTGACGGAATCGTTGTGGTAAAGGAGCGGCTAGGGGAGGCGAAGGGTTTCCTTGAGCCATGTGCGGGCCTGCTGGCGGAGAGGAATGTCGCGGAGGGTCCAGGCGTCGCTATGATTGCGGAAGGGCAGGGGGGCAAAGGTCCAGTGGCCGGGGATTCCGGTACTGTGCAGCCAGGCTTCGGTTTCGGTGACGCTGCCTTCGTGGCTGATGAACTGGGGGCGCCCGGCGAGGCGGTGCAGACGGGTGAGGGCGCTAGCACGGTCGGCCGCAGGATAGGGCCAGCGCTCTTTGACGCCATCGTAGTGGCTGTGGCAGAGAAAGCCGCACCAGAGTTTGGCGATCTCGTCATCGTGGAGGCCGAGGTAGTTGCAGGCGATGCTGCCCCGGGAGAAGCCGCAGAGGAGGACGCGCTGCGGGTCGCCACCGTAGCGGGCGAGTGTGTCCTGGAGGGCGGCCAGGCAATAGCGTTTCGTCTCTTCGATGTCGCCCCACCACTTGGGAGCATTTTGCCAAGTGGTGCCGGTTTTTTCCAGGTAGGGGAGGCAGAGCCAAAGGCAGCCGCGCCCGGCGGTGAGGCCGTAACCGAGGCGGCTGCCCTCCACTCTGCCGTCGCTGGTATCACCGTACTTGTTTTGGTAGCCGCCATTGCCTGCGTATTCGACGATGACCGGCCAAGAACGGCCGGGCTGCCAATCGGTGGGCAGATAGAGGAGGTGATGCACCTGGCTGCCCTGCCACGCGGCGGTGGTCTGTCGCACGCGCTGGCCAGGGGCTGGGGGACCTGAGGAGATGGCCGGGATGACGAGATCTGCCGGGATGGTGCTGAGATCTGGCAGCGGCGTTTGGGCCTGGGTCAGGAGGCTGGCAGACAGGATCAACAAAAGGAGGCGAGAAAGCATGAGATAGTAGGACGTGCTGAGGAGGGGTGGCCTTGCAAAAGGCGCGGGGAGAGGATGCCGGGCAGCCCTGGGTAGGCCCGGCTTTTTGGAGTGTAAATCTGGACGGCGGCAGGGCGCGGGACGTATTCTTTTTCCCCATGCCACCTCTCCTTACTGTCACCCATCGCAAGGGCATCTACCTGCCGGAGGCGGACCTGTGGCTGGATCCTCACTTTGGGGTGGAGCGGGCCTTCATCTCGCATGCTCACAGTGACCATGTGGCGAGGCATCGGACGACATTTTGCTCGGAGTTGACCCTGGAGCTGATGAAGGCGCGTTATGGGGTGAAAGCGGACAGCACCTTTCATCCGCTGCCCATGCGGCAGATCTTTGAATGGGAGGGCTGGCAGATGCGGCTTTTTCCAGCGGGGCACATTGTCGGGTCGGCGATGCTGCACCTGACGAGGCTGAGTGATGGAGCGACGCTGCTGTACACGGGGGACTACAAGCTGCGCCAGGGGCTGAGTTCGGAACGCTGCGAGCTGCTGCCTGCGGACACGCTGATCATGGAGACAACCTTTGGCCTGCCGCAGTTTCATTTCCCGCCGACGGCGGAGACAGTGGCGGCGATGCTGAGATGGGTGAGGGAAACGCTGGATGAGGGCTGCATCCCCGTCTTGTTGGGTTATTCGTTAGGCAAGGCGCAGGAGATCCTGTGTGCGCTGGGGGAGGCTGGGCTGCCGGTGATGGTGCACAAGTCCATCCTGGAGATGACGGAGGTGGTGGCGCCACTGCTGGGCAGGCTGCCGAGCTATCGGTTGTTTGATCCGGCGGAGGCTCGTGGGCACGTGCTGCTCTTCCCGCCGAGCGGAGCCCGCAGCCTGGCGATCCGCAAGCTGAAGGTGTGCCGCACGGCGATGCTCAGCGGCTGGGCGATGCAATCGGGCGCGAAGTATCGCTACCAGGTGGATGAGGTCTTTCCCCTGAGCGATCATGCGGACTATCCGGAGCTGCTGGAGACGGTGGCGACGGTGAAGCCACGCCGGGTTTACCTGGTGCATGGCTACACACAGGAGTTCGCGGCGGATCTGCGGGCGCGAGGTTATGAAGCCTGGACGCTGGAGCGGGCAGACCAGATGGAGATGTCCCTGGGGCTGGCCCAGAAAACAGGGCCGGAGACGGGTCTTGCCGAGTCGTCTTCAGAGATCCATACCACGCTGGCTGCGGACAGCTTTGCCCGCTGGGCGCAGGTGTGCGCCCAAGCTGCGGCGGAGTCGTCGCGGCTAGGAAAAGTGGCCTTGCTGGCGGATTATTTGCGTGTGCTGGGGCCGGGGGAGGATCTTGCCCTGGCCGTGCGATATTGCGCGGGGTTGCTGTTTGATCCGGCAGCGGGCGAGGGACCGCTAAACACCGGTTGGGCGATCATCCGGCGTGCGCTGCAGGAGCTGTCGGGGCTGAGCGATACGGAGTATCGGGCCATCTCGCGCAGCCAGGCGGATGCGGGGCGCACGGCCTATCTGGTGCTGGGGCGTGTGCATGCAGCAGGCATGGCTGAATCTTTGGCCATGGACCTTCTGAAAACGGATGCCCTTTTTCGCCGTCTCAGAGAGGCCCGGGGGCCAGTGCCGAAGACGAAGCTGCTGCGGGAAACGTTGGCGGGGCTGAGTCCCCACACGGGATCCTGGCTGGTGCGCCTGATGACGGGGGAACTGCGCATGGGGTCGAAGGAGGGTCTGATAGAGGAGGCTGTGGCAGAGGCTTTTCATCAGCCTGCCGAGGCGGTGCGTGAGGCGGCGATGCTGGGCGGCGACATCGGCCACGCGGCCGTGCTGGCGCGGGCAGGGCGGCTGCAGGAGGCTGCACCGCGCCCACTGGTGCCCATCAAGGTGATGCTGGCCTCACCTGAGGAAACGGCTGCTGATATCTGGCAGCGGCTGGCGGGTGAAGAGGCTGGGTCACTGTCTGGACATGCCGTCTGGCTGGAGGACAAGTATGATGGCATCCGCGCGCAGTTGCATCGCATGGGCGACCGGGTGGAAATCTACACGCGAGATTTGAAGCCGATCAGCGCACAGTTCCCGGAGGTCACCCGCGCGGCATGCGAAATCAGTGCGGACGTGATTTTGGATGGGGAGATCATCGCATATGCAGAGGACAAAAAGCTGTCGTTCTTTGATTTGCAAAAACGGTTAGGCCGCCGGGATCAGGCGGACTTGTTTTTGCCCAGCGACATCAGCGTGCGCTATGTCGTGTTTGACCTCCTGTGGCAGGATGGGCAGTCGCTCCTGGAACTGCCTTTGGAGCAACGGCGGGTGGCGTTGGAGGGCATCGCCTTGCCCGCGGGGCTGGCTTTGATCGAAGTGCAGCGCGTGACCTCGGCAGAAGAGATCGAGGCGGCTTTCCTGGCGGCGCGACGGCGGAACAATGAGGGGCTGATCGCGAAGGACCCGGCGAGTGCCTACACACCGGGGCGGCGGGGCAAGGCCTGGCTGAAGCTGAAGAAGGCCTTTGCCACCCTGGATGTGGTGGTGGTGAAGGCGGAGCAGGGCAGCGGCAAACGCAGCCATGTGCTCAGTGACTACACCTTTGCGGTGCGGGATGAACACGGGGCGCTGCGGGTGATCGGCAAGGCATACTCGGGCCTGACAGATGCCGAGATCGAGACGCTGACGGAGCATTTTACGGCGACGACTCTGGCGCAGAAAGGGCGGGTGCGCACGGTGGTGCCGGATACCGTTTTGGAAATCGCCTTTGACTCGATCCAGGCGAGTGACCGGCATGACAGCGGACTGTCGCTGCGCTTTCCTCGCATCAAGGCCATCCGTACGGATAAGGGGCCGGAAGAGATTGATACGCTGGCGTATGCCCGCAAGCTGGCAGGAGTCGGGTGATAAAAAAGATTCGGGCATGATCCGGTGCCGCAGGTGATTGCGCATGTGAGGGGGATGAAACTTTCCACTCACCCATTCCCTGCCTCGCTTTCGCGGGACCTGCTTGCCAGCCTGCTGCTGCTCACCGTGGCCACCCTGGGAGGCTGGATGGCGGCGCAGGCAATGGAGGCCAAGCCTGGTGGCAGCGTGCAGATGCGCCTGCTCATCGTGCTGCTGGTGCACCCGTTCTCCATGGCGGCCTGGATCTTCTGCGGCCTGCCCGGCCTGGCCCTCGCGGTGAAGAGCCTGCTGGGCGCGCTGGAGCAGCGCCGCACCCTGGCCGTGCTTTTGAGCACAGGACTGCTGGCATTGAGCCTGGCCTGCGCCAAAGTCGGGATCTGAATTCAGACGTCATGAACCAGATCACGCTCCTCCTCCAGTCCTGCCAGCAGGGTGATGCTGCGGCGCCTAACCAACTTTTGGCCGAGGTGTATGCCGAGCTGCGGCGCGTGGCGGCGGCCAAGATGGCGCGGGAGCTTCCTGGCCAGACGCTGCAAGCCACCGCGCTGGTGCATGAGGCCTGGCTGCGCCTGGGCGATGCCAGTTTCCAGAACCGCGCGCATTTTTTCGGGGCGGCGGCCGAGGCCATGCGGCGCATCCTCATTGACCGCGCTCGCAAGCGCAAGGCCGTGCGGCATGGGTCCGGGCAGGAGCATGTGGAGCTGGAGGACGGCCTGCAAATCGCCGCGCCTGCCGTCCAGGATGACGAATTGCTGGCCGTGCATGAGGCGCTGGACCGCCTGGCCGCCGAGGATTCGCGGAAGGCAGAGCTGGTGAAGCTGCATTATTTCGTCGGGCTGACCTTTGCCGAAGCGGCCGAAGTGCTGGGGGTTTCCGAGCCTACGGCCAAGCGCGATTGGGCCTACGCACGTGCCTGGCTGCACCGGGAGATCACGGCTGCACGCTGATTCCTGGCGCTTCTTGCGGGAGGGGTGCAAATTCTGCGAGGGAATTCCGGTTGCCATTTTTGGTAAAGCACATCACTATCCGCGCCTCTTTTCCGCTGGCCATCCAGGTCGGCGGAATTCCTGCGAACCAACGCCCAACCTCACGAGCCATGCCTGCGAAAAAGAAGCCAGCGCCCAAAGCTCCGGCCAAAACTGCGAAGAAAGCCCCCGCCAAACCTGCCGTCAAAAAGCCGGTCAAGGTCGCCAAGCCCGCACCCAAACCCCCGGCTAAGCCCGTGAAAAAGGCCGCGAAACCCGCGCCCCAGAAATCTCCCCCTGTGAAGAAAGCCCCCGCCAAACCTGCCACGAAGCCCGCTGCCAAAAAAGCTGCGGAGAAACCTGCTCCCGCTCCAAAAGCAGCCGCCACCAAAGCAGCGCCTGCGAAAAAGGAAGCCCCTGCCGCGAAAAAAGCAGCGCCTGCAAAAGCTGCTCCGGCCAAGGCTGAAGTGGTGAAAGCGGCCCCTGCGGCGAAAAAAGTCGCTGAAAAAGCCGCTCCGGCTCCGAAGGCCGCTCCCGCCGCAAAGGTGGAGAAAGCCGCCCCGGCGAAAGCCAAGGCTCCAGCTCCAGCGCCAAAAATCACCAACGTGCGCCGCATGGGCCGCGCTGAAGATGAAGGCATCACCATGGACACGCCGCCGAAAAAGCCGGTGCTCCCTGCCGCTTTCCTGAAGCGCATGCGCCAGCGCCTGGTGGAACTGCGCGATGCTTATCTGAATTCCGCTGAAGGCGTGACCGCCGAAAGCCTCCGTGGTGGTGAAGGTGGTGACTCCTCCGCCTTTGGCATGCATCAGGCCGATGCAGGCAGCGATGCTTATGACCGCGACTTCGCCCTCAGCCTTCTGGCCAAGGAGCAGGACGCCATCTACGAAATCAATGAAGCCCTCAAGCGCATTGACGCCGGCATGTACGGCATCTGCGAAATGTCCGGCGACACAATCTCTGAGGAACGCCTCGAGGCGCTCCCCTTCACCCGCTTCACCGTGGTCTGCCAGGAGCGCCTGGAGCGCGAGCAGCGCAGCGGACGCTGGAACCGCCCAGTACGCTCCCTGTTTGGCCTCGACGAGTCCGGCGATGACGCCGATGACGACCGCGATGAAGAGGAGAGCAGCACCACTTCTAACAGCAATAGCAACGAGTCGCTTGACTTCAGCAAAGAGTAGTCTAGTCTCCTGCCCCCAATTTTATGGCACGCGAAATCATCATCCTGGAATGCACGGAAGCTAAGGCGGAGGGAAAACCCACCTCCCGCTACGTCACCACTCGCAATAAAAAGAGTCCGCGCACACCCGGCCGTCTTGAGAAAGTGAAGTTTAATCACTTCCTCAAGCGCCGCACCCTGCACCGCGAGATCCGCTAATCCGCTGCCGTTACCGTCATGCAACCCAAGACTACTGAACGCCTCATCTCCCTCCGCAAGAACAACCGCCGGATGCCCCGCCGTCGGATGGACATCCCGGTTGAGAAGCTGATCTACACCAATCCTGAGCTTCTTTCCCGTTTCCTCACGGAGACTGGCAAGCTGATTCCTCGCCGCACCACCGGTCTGCCAGCATGGCTGCACCGCAAAGTGACCCGCGAAGTCAAGCGTGCCCGCGCAGTGAACCTTCTGCCCTGAGCAGTTGCCTGGCGGTGCTATTAATTCTTTCCCACTGCTGCTAGCTGCGGCAGTGGGAAATTTTGTTTCGTTTATTCTCTCCGATGGCCAATCTCAAAGACACCCAAAACGAGCGGGACGACCGCAAGATCGCGATTGACCGCGTCGGCGTCAAAAATCTGCGTTTCCCTCTGCGCATCCGTGATCGCGACCAGTCCCAGCAGCACACGGTCGCCACAGTGACGATGGCGGTGGATCTACCCCACCAGTACAAGGGAACTCACATGAGCCGCTTTGTGGAGATCCTCCATGCGCACGGCCGTGAACTCACCGTCGCCAGCATCGCTGCCATGCCGAAGGAGCTGCTGGCCCGCCTGAACGCCCGCAAGGCTCACGTGGAGATGCGTTTCCCCTATTTCCGTGCCAAGCGTGCGCCGATCACCAAGGCCGAAGGTCTGCTGGACTACGGTGTGATCTTTGAGGTCAATGCCGAGGGTGAAGAAATTGACTATGTCGTCACCGTCGAGGTGCCTGTGACCACGCTTTGCCCTTGCTCTAAGGCCATCAGCGACCGCGGTGCGCACAATCAGCGGGGCGTTGTGACCCTGTCGGTCCGCTTTCGCCAGCCGATCTGGATTGAGGATCTCATCGAACTCGTCGAAGCCAGCGCCAGCAGCCAGCTTTACAGCGTGCTGAAGCGCCCGGATGAGAAGTATGTGACCGAGGCGGCCTATGACAACCCGGTGTTCGTTGAGGACCTGGTGCGCAGCGTGGCCCAGAAGGCCTCGGCCCATAAAAAGATCAAGTGGTTCCGGGTCGAAGCGGAAAACTTCGAGTCCATCCACAATCACAATGCCTGGGCGGTGATTGAGAGCACCAACAAGGCTGAGAGCTGAGTTCTGCAAGGATTCAGGCCGGTTTTTGGAAAACCGGTCTGGCGGCCCAGCTGGATCATCTTCCGTAAAAACAGGCGCAGAATGGGCGTTTGTTCTATGTTCATGACCGCCTTTTCTTCCCCCCTGCGTTGGCTTTCCCTGCTGTGGCTCGGATCGCAGATGGCCCATGGGGAGGCGGTGCCCTCTTTTCGCAATGAGGTGATGCCCGCCCTTTCCAAGGCAGGCTGCAATCTGGGCACCTGCCATGGCAATGCCACCGGCAAAGGCGGCTTCAAGCTGTCCCTACGCGGGCAGGACATGGACTATGACTATGCGGCCCTGACACGCGACGTCTCCGGCCGGCGGGTGAATGCTTTTTCCCCGGATGAAAGCCTGCTGCTGTCCAAGGGCACCAACAAGCTGGCCCATGAGGGCGGCAAACGGATAGATGCCAAGGGCTGGGAATATCAGGTGCTGCGGGACTGGATTGCTGGCGGCATGCCTGGAACAGGCAAGGACGATCAACGGCTCAAAAAGCTGGAAGTCAGTCCCCTGACACTCATTCTCGAAGAAAATCAGGACCACGTACAACTCACGGCCAAGGCCACTTTTGCAGATGGCAGCCAGCGGGATGTCACTTCCCAGGCCGTCTATGAGCCTTTGCAAAACGGACTGGTGGAAGTCAGCCACGGCGGGCTGGTGAAGCGGCTGGAATTTGGCGAGCCCACGGTGCTTGTCCGGTTTTTGGATCAGAGTGTGCCTGTGCGTCTCACCTTTCTGCGGGCCAGCCCCGGTTTCGTCTGGGCCCAGCCGCGCCGGGAGAATTATGTGGACGGACACATCTTCACCAAGCTGAAGACCCTGCGCATCAACCCCAGCAGCGTGTGCAGCGACGAGGTCTTTGCCCGTCGCGCTTACCTGGACCTTTTGGGCATGGTTCCTACGGCCGAAGAAGCTCGTGCCTTTGCCACCGACAAGCGTCCGGACAAGCGGGCGCGCCTGGTCGACAAGCTTCTCGCCCGGCAGGAGTTCGCCGACTTCTGGGCCCTCAAGTGGGCTGATGTGCTGAAGGCCGAAGGCCGCACTCTAGATGACACGGGACTGAAAGCCTTTCATGGCTGGATCCGGGATAACATCGCGCAAAATCGACCCGTGGACGTCATGGTGCGTGAACTCGTGGCCTCCCGTGGAAGCACTTATCAGCAGGCACCCTCGAACTTCTATCGTGCCAACCGTACCCCGTCCGAACGCGCTGTGGCCGCCGCCCAGGTCTTTCTCGGCACCCGCCTCCAGTGTGCTGAGTGCCACAACCATCCTTTCGACCGTTGGACCCAGGACGATTATTACAACTGGTCCGCCGTTTTCGGCCAGGTGGATTACAAGCTCATCGGGGATAACAAAAGGCGTGACACAAACGACAAGCATGAATTCAATGGCGAGCAGATCGTCTTTCTGAATCCGAAGCTGAGCGTGGACAACCCACGCACTGGAGAAAAGGCCAAACCTCGCTTCCTTGGGGCCGACATGCCGAAGCTGGCTGACAAGGAAGACGAACTGCAGGCCGCCTCCGTCTGGCTCACCGGGCCCAAGAACCCACTCTTTGCCAAGTCTCAGGTCAACCGTATCTGGTATCATCTCATGGGCCGTGGTCTGGTGGATCCGGTGGATGACTTTCGCCTTACCAATCCGGCCAGCCATCCGCAGCTCCTCGAAGATCTGTCTCAGGATTTTGTGAAAAGCGGCTTTGATCTCCGCCACATCATCCGCACCCTCATGCTGAGCCGCACTTACCAGCTCGACAGCCAGCCTAGCGGGACAAACGCGGCCGATGAGACCAATTACTCCCACAATCTGCCGCGGCGCCTCAGTGCGGAGCAGCTCTTTGATTCGCTGCACCTCGCTTTGCGTGTGCGGTCCTCCTTGGACAAAACCGGAAAACGCGCGGGGCAGATGGCTGGCCCAAAGGGGGGGCGAGGCAGCCCCGATCCAATGTCGCCCGAGGCCTTCCTGGTCCAATTTGGCCGTCCCAAGCGCGAACTGAGCTGTGAGTGTGAACGCGCCGGCGATACCAACCTCGGCCAGATTTTTCAGTTCATCAGCGGTCCCATTGTCGGCAGGCTGATCAGCGACAAATATAACCGGCTGCAATCGCTCGCCAAAAACGATGACCCAGCCCCCGTCGTACGGGATCTCTACTGGGCCCTGCTGACCCGTGCCCCGAATGCGGATGAAGCCAAAATCATGGAGTCTCTCCTCGTCTCTGCCAAGGACAGGCGTGCAGCCCTGGAGGACATCGCATGGTCCTTGGTCAATGCGAAGGAGTTCGTTCTGCGTCGTTGATAGGATCCTCGGCTACCCCGGTTCGCGTGTGAGTGTCTGATTGGGAATTTTTCACAGGTGACCGTACCCTCACAAAAAAGCGCGATCCCTGGCGGAATCGCGCTTTGAACAAAACTGGCGCAGGGCCGGTTTCACTTTTTGAGTCTTACAGACCGGCTTCGATCAGCTTCTCAAGCTTGACGATGTCCTTGCCGAAGTTTCGGATGCCTTCGGCGGTCTTCTCGGTGGCCATCGCGTCTTCGTTGAAGAGCCAGCGGAAGGTCTTCTCGTCGCTGCCGATACGCTCGATCTTGAGGGATTTGGCGTTCTCGACGTTGAGCTTGGCGGTGAGGGATTCTTCAGAAGCCTGCAACTCGCCCAGGAGGCCGGGGCTGATGGTGAGGAGGTCACAACCGGCGAGTTCGGTGATTTCACCTTTGTTGCGGAAGCTGGCACCCATGACTTCGGTCTTGTGGCCGAAGTGCTTGTAGTAGTTGTAGATCTGGGTCACGGACTCCACGCCGGGATCTTCAGCCGGGGCGTAATCTTTGCCGGTGCTCTTCTTGTGCCAGTCGAGGATACGGCCGACGAAAGGGGAGATGAGCTTGATGCCGCCTTCAGCGCAGGCGACGGCCTGGGCGAGACTGAACAGAAGGGTGAGGTTGCAGTTGATGCCTTCTTTCTGAAGGATCTCTGCGGCCTTGATGCCTTCCCAAGTGGAGGCGATTTTGATCAGCACGCGCTCACGGGCGATGCCTTCCTTCTCATACATGCTGATGAGGTGGCGGGCCTTGTCCACATTGCCCTGGGTGTCGAAGGACAGGCGGGCGTCCACCTCGGTGGAAACGCGGCCTGGAACGATCTTCAGGATTTCCACGCCGAAAAGGATCAGGATGCGGTCCATGATGGCTTCAACCTTGGCGCCGCCGGTGAGGGAGCTGCCTTTGTATTCGGCGATGGCCTGGTCCACGAGGGATTTGTACTCGGCTTTCTGGGAAGCCTGGAGGATGAGGGACGGATTGGTGGTGGCGTCCTGGGGCTTGTAGGCCTTCATGGCCTCGAAGTCACCCGTGTCGGCGACGACGATGGTGTGCTGCTTGAGCTGGTCGAGCTGGTTCATACGTTTCTTATTTGGGGGCGCGAGGATAAGGGCAAGCCGCCGGGATGCAAGCGGCTGTAAAAGGGGAAAAGTCAGCGCAAGTCGCGGTCGGTGGGTTCCTTGCTTAGGAACAGGGCAAGCACGATCCCGGCAAGGGTCCATTCGATGATGTAGTCGGCCATGCCAACGATGACCTCCCTTTCTGGAAGCTCAAACCAGACCATCTGGGGCAAAATACACACCGCCCCGGCGAAGAGCCCTGCGGCGGCACAGAAGGCGAGGCGGCCAGGGAAAGACAATACGGTCTGATGCAAGAGCGCCCCCAAGATCAGGGCGGCGAGAAAGGAGCGGCCAAAGCTCCAGCCCAGGCTGGAGGTCATGTTCCAATCATGGCGGCCTGGGCGGAGGATGGCGTAGAGGTAGGGACCGTCGGTCTTGGCCTTCAGGTGGGTGGTGTTCAGGTTCTTTTGTTCAGCCGGATCCGCATAAGAGACCGCTTTGCGAGGAAAGGGGAGCACGTAGATGCCCGTGCCATGGGTGGCATTGGCTTTTAGTACTTCCGCCACAGCCGCCTCGTCCCGAAAGTCATGCATGCCTTTTTCGTGCCAGCCCAGGAGCATCCAGGACGCATAGCCCCAGGCAAAGGAGACGATGGCGGCCAGCAGGGAGGCGAGGAAAAGTTTCATGTGCCCAGGGTGCAGCCCCGGTGAGGATCTGACAACCGGGGAGTTCAAATGACCGTGCGGGAGACCTCAAGATGCCTGAAATCTTTAGATCACGGCTGTCAAAAGCGGCTGGCTTGCGAAATGGGCTGCCAGATTGCCCACACAGATGCGGGCCATGGCCAGGCGGGTTTCATGGGTGCCGCTGCCCAGATGGGGGAGAAGAACGGCATGCTCATGCCGTAGCAAGGCTTCCGGGATGGTGGGTTCGTGTTCGAAGACATCCAGCCCGGCGTTGCGCACCGAGCCTGAATCCAGGGCATCAATCAGGGCGGCTTCATCCACGACGCTGCCACGGGCAATGTTGATGAGGGTGCCGCTGGGGCCCAGAGCGGCCAGCACTTCGGCACTGATGAGGTGCTGGGTTTCCGGCCCTCCTGGGCAGGCGACGATGAGGAAGTCGCTGGTTTTTGCCAGGGTGGTGAGGCTGTCGCAGTAACGGTAGTCCACCGATTGTGGCTTTCGCCCGTGATAGGCGATCTCCATCCCATGGGCACTCAGACGATGGGCGATGGCTTTGCCAATCCTGCCGAGTCCAAAGATGCCGGCGGTCTTGCCGCGTAAGGCATGAGCCAGGGGGAAGGGGCCGCTGGCCCAATGTCCGGCCCGAGCAAAGCGCTCCGCCTCACCCAGCCGGCGGCTGGTCATCAGCACCAGGGCCACTGCCGTATCGGCCACGTCATCGGTCAGCACATCGGGGGTATTGGTCACCCGCAGGCCACGCTGCTGGCAGTAGGGCAGGGGAATGCCATCATAGCCCACACCAAAGACACTGAGGATTTCCAGATTGGGCAGCCGCTCCAGAAGTTCCACTGGGGCCACACTGCCTCCGGACATGGCAATGCCACGAATGTCTTTCCCCACGTGGGCGAGCAGGGCCGCCTTGTCCGGTGCATGGAAATAGTCGTGGCAGACAGCCACCTCCTTCAGCGGTCCCAGGAGAAAATCGGGCAGCGGGGCGAGGAGCAAGACAAGGGGAAGTGACATGACGTTTAGTGATTCAGTGGGGCCGTTTTAAAAACGAAAGACGTTTTCTGGACTACTCACCCTCAGGGCGGTTGCGCATGAAATCGGCGATTTGGGCAAAGAAAGCCCCCAGCACGGGTACATGGTCCAGGGGTATTTCCACTTCACGCATGGAGGCACCCATGAGGTCCAGCCAGCGGTCACGTTCAGCCAGGCCGATGGAGAAGGGCATGTGGCGGCCACGCAGACGGGGGTGGCCCCGCTCTTCCAAATAAGTCTGGGGGCCGCCCAAACGGTAAATGAGGAAGTCTGCCAGCCGCTTTTCAGCCGCAGCCCAGTCATCAGGCGGGTACATGGGGCCGATGAGGTCGTCCACACGCACCCGGCGATAAAAAGCGGTGACGAGATTGCGCAGGCGTTCTTCGCCCAGGTCATGATAGAGGTTGCCCACAGGGTCCATGGGAGGACAGATGGGCAGCCGCGCGGTCTTTTCCAGCCCAGGATGGATTTTCACGCTTCTGCGGTTACAGAAGTTTCTCGTTCCTCACCCAGCCATGCCTCCGTTCCTCCTGTCTGCCGATCCCATCCCCGATACGACCTGCCCCTTTGGTCCTGAGCTGGGAGCCGAGGTGCGTTTTTTGGGCGTGGTTCGGGATCTGGAGTCAGGCCGCCGCATTGCGGGCATCGACTACACGGCCTATCTGCCCATGGCGGAGCGGATGCTTGGCGAATTGATCGAGCAGGGGCGTGCGGAGCACGGGTCGCATGAGGTGTTCATCCAGCATCGTCTGGGTTTTGTGGCTGCTGCGTTGCCTTCCATCCTTATCTGGGTGCGCACCAAGCATAGCGCGGAGGCTTTTGACCTGTGTCGCTGGTATCTGAAGGAAATCAAAACGCGTGTGCCTATCTGGAAAAGGCCCGTGTTTGAAGAAGACTGATCAGATGGGCTGGCCAAGCTGATGGTCAATGGAGCTAAAAAGGTTTCATTGAATTTCCATAGCCTTTAAAGCGACTCGAAATAAACGCCGTGGGTAGGAAAAATACCAGCTTTGAGACGGCATGCCTCTTGTTACATTTACGGACGTATGCTGCCTGCTTTTATGAAACATCCGTTCCTGTCTCTGGCCTGCATGAGCCTGCTGTTGGCGGGTTGCCAGCTCCCTAAAGATGGGGTGGGGGTGACGGTGCGGCGGGCGCAGGCGGCCAATGGTGCAGAGCTTTACTCCGGTGGGAGTGCCCTCAATGTGCCCATGCGGGCTTCTGAGATCAACCAGGTGGCCCGGATGCTCGCTGGCATGGAGACTTCGGGCGGTGGGTCCCGCGATGGATATTCCTGGCCTTACCACCAAAAGCAGATGGATGCCCTGTGGCGGCGGTATGATGAGGGCAGAGGGCAAAAGATCCGCGCCTGGGCCGGGCGAGAAATCTCGGACCTGCAAAGATATCGCAGCGTGTTTTATCCCTTCAGCGGGCCTGATTTTCTCTATGCCCAGGACCTTTTTCCCTCGGCGGAGACCTACATTCTTTGCGGGTTGGAATCCGCAGAGCCGCTGCCTGATTTTCGCAGCCTGACAGCTGGAGAAGTGGCCATTGGCCTGAATGGACTTCGGCAGAGCCTGGATGGCATCGTCAACGCGGGGTATTTTGTCACCACAGACATGCGCAGTGACTTCCAGTCCACGCGTCTCCGGGGCACGTTGCCCATCTTGCTGGTGTTTCTCGCCCGGTCCGGTGCCCGGGTGGAAAGTGTGGATGTGGTGCAGTTGGATGCTTCCGGCACCCCAGTTTTGGCGGCTGTGACCAGCGGTTCGGCCCCCGGGCTGATGATCCGGTTTAGAAACGGCATGGGGGGGCTGAAGCGGTTGTTTTATTTTCGCCAGGACCTCTCCAATGGCAGCACACGGCCCGGCGGCCCCTTCCTCACCTTCGTGGCCAAGCAGGGGACACCGCCTGCGATGCTGAAAAGTGCCTCCTACCTGATGCACAACAGTGATTTTTCAAACATCCGCCAATACCTGCTGCACTCCACGCCCGGCATCGTCCAGGATCCATCCGGGGTGCCTTATCGGGATTTGGTGGGTGCGGGGCTGGCAGTGGATCTTTACGGCCGTTACCAGGGCACGCTGGACATTTTCAGCCAGCAGCAGCCGGATCTCATGGCGGCCTATGGCAACGGGCAGCACCGGGTACAGACGCTGGATTTTGGCTATGGCTACCTTTACCGGGCCTCCTCCACCAGCCTCATGGTGGCACGGCGCCGGTGAAAAAAGCCGCCTGGGACATTTCCAGAATTTTACCATTGGCTGATTGCCCTTGTGGTGGGGAATGTTAGCTTTCCATCCCTGCGCCGTTGTGGCGCGTATAGCATTCAGTTCTTATGCAATGGCTTTCCTCTCTTGGCACCGTCGGTGAAGTGCTCCGCATCATCATCCTCATTTTTGAGGTGTTGCTGGTCTTCAATCTCATGATCCTCGTCCACGAATGGGGACATTTCCTCGCTGCCCGCTGGCGTGGGTTGAAGGTGGAGGCCTTTCAGATCTGGTTTGGCAAGCCGCTGTGGAAAAAGACCATCAATGGTGTGCAATACGGTCTGGGCAGCATCCCGGCAGGTGGTTTTGTGAAGCTGCCGCAGATGGCCCCGATGGGAGCTATCGAAGGGGAATCTTCCTCTGAAGAGCCTCTGCCGCCGATCACGCCGATGGATAAGATCATCGTCGCCTTTGCCGGTCCTTTGTTCAGCTTTGGTCTGGCCTGTCTTTTCGCCCTGCTGGTGAGCGTGCTGGGCAAACCCCAGTCGGAACCGTTTGTGACGACCACCATCGGTTACGTGGCCAAAGACAGCCCCGCTGCCACGGCGGGCCTGAAACCCGGAGATGTGATCCAGGCCATTGATGGACAGCCCATTCGCCGGTTTGAAGGCTTTGTGGACAGCGTGCGCTGGGGCGTCATTGCCAGCGAAGGCAGCGAGATTCAGTTCCAGGTGGATCGCCCCGGTGAAGGGGTGAAAACCCTGGCAGTGGCGGCGAAGTGGCCGGACCCCGACAAGAAACCCAGCTCCTGGTGGATGAGCATTTTCGAGCGGCCTGTCCTGCGTGAAGTCGGCATCATGGGCAAGGAAACGCCGATGGTGGGCAAGGTGCAGGTAAACAGTCCGGCTGCTGATGCAGGCCTGCAGCCGAATGATGAGCTGCTGAGTGTGGACGGGCAGCCCCTTTTCAGCCGCATCTGGTTTGCCGAATACCTGGAAACCAAGCCTGGGCAGCCGGTGCAGGTGATCGTTCGCCGCAAGGACAAGGCCACCATGACAAGCAGCGAACTGCCTGTGACTCTGACGCCTCGTGTGCCAGACCAGCGGCCGCCGGAATACGATCGCCCGATGGTCGGCATCGAATGGCATGCCACAGGTGAGCGCAAGCTGGCTTATCCCCCCGTGTCTGAGCAGGTGTCCGATGCCGCACGCAGCATGTTCAGCATGATCGGCAAGCTGGTCTCTGGAAATTCGGACATCAGCCCCGCGCACATGAGTGGCCCTGTGGGCATCGGCCGGGTGTATTACAACCTTCTTCAGGATCCCGCCGCCCTGCTGCAGATCCTCTGGTTCAGCGTGGTTCTGAACATCAACCTCGCCATCATGAACATGCTGCCTTTCCCGGTGCTGGACGGTGGCCACATCACCATGGCGATCGCCGAAGGCCTGCGCCGCAAGCCGCTGCATTCCCGGGCCATCGAGTGGGTGCAGACCGCCTGTGCCCTGATGCTGTTTGGTTTCATCTTCTTCGTCACCTTCAAGGATCTGGGCGACATCTTCATCGGCGGCAGCAAAAAGAAAGCCCCTTCCATCGAGCTGAAATGGCTGCCTGAGGGCCAGCGTCCGGCTGCGAAGTGACCTTGTTCCCGATTGCAGAGACGCCAGCTTGGAGTTTGGTGTCGCCCCACCTCCGATGACTGCCACCAGCCTGCTCCGTTACTGCCCCGACCTCTACCATTATCAGCGCCGCGAAACGCGCTTGGTCACGGTGGGAAATGTAGGCATTGGCGGCGGCAACCCGATCCGGGTGCAGTCCATGCTGACGAGCGATACGCGCGATGCGGAGGCCTGCATCCAGCAGGCCCTGGAACTGGCGGCGGTGGGCTGCGAAATCGTGCGTGTCACGGCGCAGACACGTGTCATTGCGGAAAACCTCCAGCACATTCGCGATGGCCTGCGTGCGGCTGGGTGCGATGTGCCCCTGGTGGCCGACATTCATTTCAAGCCCGATGCCGCCATGGAGGCCGTCAAATGGGTGGAAAAAGTCCGCGTCAATCCGGGCAACTACGCGGACAAAAAGAAATTCGCCGTGAAGGAATACACGGACGAACAATATGCCGAGGAAGTGGCCTACATGGAGGCGCAGTTCGTCCCGCTGGTGGAAGAGTGCAAACGGCTGGGCCGCGCCATGCGCATCGGCACCAATCATGGCAGCCTGAGTGACCGCATCATGAACCGCCATGGCGACACCCCGCATGGCATGGTGGAGAGCGCCCTGGAATTTGCCCGCATCGCCCGCGCGAATGATTTCCACAATTTCCTGTTCTCGATGAAGGCCAGCAATCCGAAGGTCATGATTGAGGCTTACCGACTGCTGGTGGCCCATCTCAATGACCTGGGCAGCGACTGGAATTACCCCATCCACCTCGGTGTGACGGAAGCTGGCGATGGTGAAGATGGCCGCATCAAGAGCGCCATCGGCATTGGCTCCCTCATGTCCGACGGCATTGGCGATACCATTCGAGTCTCCCTGACGGAGGATGCCATCCATGAAATTCCCGTGGCCCAGGCCCTGGTGAAATCCGTCGTCGAAGGTGTGCGCACCGGTCACTGTGGCAGCACCAGCAGTAGCCTGCCTGTCAGTTACGATTCCTTTGTTTACAGCCGTCGTGGGACGGACCGCCTCTCTGTCCAGGGAGTGGACGTCGGTGGTGGTGCCACCGTCGCCGTCTTCACCACCCGAAGGAAATGGGATGCTGTTTCGCACAAGTTGGACAAGCTGGGCGACTTCAAACCTGAAGTGGTGCTGGAAGACAGCAGTGTCGTCTCCATTGATCCCCGTGAAGACTCGGCCCTGCATGATCTCAATGCCGCCGTGGGTCCGCAGTTGGTGACCGTAGCGGACGGGCTGGATCTCGCCCCGATCCATGCCTTCCGTCTGCTGGCGGCCAAGCTGGATGCGCGTCATTCCATCCTGCTGAAAGATACTTTGTTAGGCGAGGCAGCGGCTGGCTCTGAAGGCGATTTCACCACCAATCTTCTCACTGCGGCGACGAACATCGGCTCCCTGCTTTGCGACGGTATCGGCGATGCCATCATCGTGAATGGTGAGGAAGCTCCCGGCCAGTCCCTGCGCCTGAGTTACAACATCCTGCAGGCGGCAGGCGTGCGAATTTTCAAGACGGACTATGTGGCCTGCCCGAGCTGCGGCCGTACCCTGTTCAACCTGCAGAGCACCACGCAGAAAATCCGTGCCTCCACCGGGCATCTCAAAGGCGTGCGCATCGCTGTCATGGGCTGCATTGTGAACGGTCCTGGAGAGATGGCCGATGCAGACTTTGGCTACGTGGGCGGCGCCCCAGGAAAGATCAACCTCTACGTCGGCAAAACGGCGGTGAAGTTCAACATCCCCGAAGAAGAGGCCGTCGAACGGTTGGTGGACCTTATCAAGGATCATGGCCGTTGGTTTGATGCTCCGCTGGCTGCGTGATGGCGCGCAGGCTCTTGTCCCGGTGAATCGGTTTTTACACCCATCCGGCAGGGATGGGGGACGCGAATATTAAGTCCCATCGATCGGCGCGGAATTTGCACAATCCTGAAATACCTCATGCAGCGGCCCGCGCCTTGCTCCATGACATTGGAACCATGCCCTCTGACCCGGCCATCCCTGTGCCCAACCGTCCCGGTGTCACCCTCTCGCCGGAGGGCGCGACCTTCTGTGTCTTTTCCCGGCATGCGACGGTGGTTGACCTGTGCCTGTATGACCCTGCCAAACCTTCCGTGGAAACGGCGCGTGTCAGGATGCGGCGTGGTGAGTGTGATCTGTGGACGGCCCAAGTTCCGGGAATCAGGCCTGGGCAGCTTTACGGTTACCGGGCTCATGGTCCCTGGATGCCGGACCGGGCTCTGAGATTCAACGCCAACAAGCTGCTGCTGGATCCCTATGCCCTCGCCATTGTCGGCCAGCCTGATGGTCGCACGAGCATGCTCGGCCACAAAGGGCCATCGGTTTTCCCCGGTGCCCATGACAATGGCCCCGAGGCCCTGAAATCAGCCGTGGTGGACACCACCTTTGACTGGCAGGGGGATCGCTCTCCGCGCCTGTCCTGGCAGGAGACGGTGCTTTACGAATTGCACGTCAAGGGCTTTACCCAGAAGCACCCGGACGTGCCAAAAAAGCTACGTGGCACCTATGCGGGTCTGGGTCATCCCGCCGTGATCGCCTACCTGAAGGATTTGGGCGTCACCAGTCTGCAGCTGCTGCCAGTCCACCAGCATCTGGACGACCAGTTTCTACTGGAAAAGGGTCTGACGAACTACTGGGGGTACAACACGATTGGCTTCTTTGCCCCCCACAATGAATACGCATCCACCACAGATCCGCAGGGGCAAGTGCGGGAGTTCAAAGAGATGGTGCGTGCCCTCCACGCGGCGGGGCTGGAAGTCATCCTGGACGTGGTGTACAACCACACGGCCGAAGGGGACGAACGCGGCCCGACGCTGATGTTCCGTGGGCTGGATGACCGCCTGTTCTACCGTCACACCTTTGATGAACATGGGGCCAACTACATCAACATCACCGGCTGCGGCAATGCGGTGGATTCGGCCACCCCGCCTGCCCTCCGTCTCATTCTGGACAGCCTGCGCTACTGGGTCACAGAGATGCACGTGGACGGTTTCCGTTTTGATCTGGCCGTGACGGTGGCGCGGGATCAGCATGATAACTTTGACGCGAATGGCCAGTTCCTGGCTGCGGTGTCGCAGGATCCAGTGCTCTCGCAGGTGAAGCTCATTGCGGAGCCGTGGGACATTTTCCGCATGGACAGCTATCAGGTGGGAGGTTTCCCGGAACCCTGGCGTGAGCTGAACGGGAAGTATCGCGATGCCGTCCGGAAGTTCTGGGCCGGGGATGAAGGCTCCACGGCGGAATTTGCCAAGCGCCTGTGCGGCAGCCAGGACGTGTTTGGCTGGAATCAGCGTCCGGCGCTCAGCAGCATTAATTTTTTGACCAGCCACGACGGCTTTACCCTGCTGGATCTCGTCAGCTACGCGAGCAAGCACAATGAAGCGAACGGGGAACAAAACCGAGATGGGGACAATGCCAACCACAGTGTGAGCTGCGGGGTGGAAGGGCCGACCAAAGACGCCGGTGTGCTGAAGCTTCGGGCGCGGCTCCGGCGCAGCTTGCTGGCGACGTTGATGACCTCCATCGGGGTGCCTTTCCTCAATGCCGGAGATGAGCGGGGGCGCACCCAGAAAGGGAATAACAATGCCTATTGTCAGGACAATGACCTGAGCTGGATGGATTGGGCCTTTTGTGATGAAGAGATGCAGGACTTCACCAAGCAGATGATCGCTCTGAGAAAGCGGCAGCCCAGCCTGCGCCGGACTCAGTATTTTGATGGGATGGTGAATCCCGCCACCGGCTTGGCGGATGTGACCTGGCTGGAGGGGGATGCCAGCCTGCTCTGCCATGAAGAGTGGCATGATCCCAAGCGCGTCTTCTTCGGGGCCCTGCTGGATGGCGCACCTCCGCTGCTGCTGCTGTTTAACCGGGGGGAGCTGCCTCAGAATTTCCTTCTCCCAGGCAGTGCGGAGACGGTTTGGAGCGTGGTCTTTGACACCAGCCTGGTGCCCGGATTTGTCGAGCCTGATTCCAGGCTGATCGAAGGTGGGGTGTCTTTCCACATCAAGGCCAGCACCCTGGTCTGCCTTCAGCTCAACGAAGGGGCAGCCTTGGTAGGTGCTCATTGTTGAGCCTGATGTAAATTCCAGCAAAGCGGACGATAGCTTGGCATGGGTGAGGCTGTTTGATAGACAGTGCTTATGTCAGACCATCCCGACTCCTCTACTGCGGCTGTTGAATTATCTGACCAGGAGGCCGTGACCCTGCTGGCAGGGGCAAGGGAGCGCATCTTGGCGGAGGTGGGAAAGGTCATCGTGGGGCAGACGCAGGTGCTGGATGAAATGCTCATTGCCCTGCTCTCCGGCGGGCACTGCCTCATCACCGGCGCGCCCGGTTTGGCGAAGACCCTGCTGGTGAAGACCGTGGCGGAGGTGTTTGACCTCAGCTTTCACCGCATCCAGTTCACGCCGGATCTCATGCCCTCCGACATCACCGGCACCGAGATCCTGGAGGACACCGATCGCGGTCGCCAACTCGTTTTCAAACCGGGGCCTGTGTTTGCCAACATGATCCTGGCCGATGAGATCAACCGCACCCCGCCGAAGACCCAGGCCTCCCTCCTTGAGGCCATGCAGGAGCACCAGGTCACCGTGGCGGGGAATACGCTGCCGCTGCCGCAGCCTTTCTTTGTCCTGGCCACGCAAAACCCCATCGAAATGGAGGGGACCTATCCGTTGCCTGAGGCGCAGCTTGATCGTTTCATGCTGAACATCGTCATCGATTACCTCAGTGAGGATGACGAGGTGGCCGTGGTCACCCGCACCACCAGTGGCAAGAGCGAGCCCGTGCAGCGCATCTTCCACGGGCCGCAGCTCCAGGCCTTCCATCGGCTGGTGAAAAAAGTCCCCATCGCCGAGGATGTGGCCCGTTTTGCCGTTCGCCTTTCCGCCGCCACCCGCCCCGGTCGCACGGGCGTGCCCGATTTCATCAATGAATGGGTGAGCTGGGGTGCAGGCACGCGCGCCTCGCAATGCCTCGTGTTAGGCGGCAAGACTCGCGCCCTCCTGCAGGGCCGCGCCCATGTCACGCTGGAGGACATCCGTGCGCTCGCCCACCCCGTGCTACGCCACCGCGTGCTCATCAACTACCGGGCCGAGGCCGAAGGCGTCACCGTCGGTAAGGTGATTGATAAGCTGCTGGAAACCGTGAAGTAAAGCGCACCTGCGCCACCTTGGCCGTGTTTAAAGTTAGGCCTCATTGGAATTCCCTTAACCCTCTTTGTGAAAGTTCATCCGTTAACGACCGCCCTCCAATGGGAAGCTGAGGCCCCTGCCACAGCCGCAGATCTGCGTGCTCTCGCTACCGCCACGCCATTTATTTTACCCGCTGCTTACCTCGACTGGCTGCGCCGGGGCAATGGTGGCGATGGGCCCATCTCTCTTGATCCCGGCTGGCTTGTCTGCTGGTGCGCTGAAGATGTGCCCGTGGCCAATGCCGAGTATGGCGTGCCCTTCCTCGCCCCCGGTTTCTGGGCCTTCGGCAGCAATGGGCGCGAGGAACTGCTGGCCTTTGACTTCCGCAGCAGTCCCGCCGCCATCGTCATGCTGCCCCTCGAAGGCCTCGCGCCCGAAGAAGCCATCCGCCTCGCTCCCAGCTTCGAAGACTTCCTTGAACTTGCCTTTCAACGGGAAGGCTGAAACGAAAAAGCAGAAAGCAGAAACACCACCGAGCCCCCCTCTGCTTTCCTCTTTTCTACTTTTTCCCCTTATGCCCACCACCCTCGATCCCGCCGCCCTGGCCCGCATCCGCTCCCTGGAATTGCGTGCGAAGGTCATTGTCGAGGGTCTGTGGAAAGGCATGCACCGCAGTCCTTACCATGGCTTTTCCGTGGAGTTCAGCGAGTACCGCGCCTACGTGCAGGGGGATGATCCACGCTCCATCGACTGGAAAGTCCTGGCCCGCAGTGACCGCACCTTCATCAAAAAATTCGAGGATGAAACCAACCTCCGCTGCCAGCTCGTGGTGGATCACAGCCGCTCCATGCAGTTTGGCTCCGGCCCGCTGACAAAGGCAGACTACGCCGCCACCCTGGCCGCCACCTTGGCCCTCTTTCTCATGCAGCAGGGAGATGCCGTGGGCGTCACCACCTTTGGCCCCAGCCTGCAGGAGCACCTGCCCGCGCGCAATCGCCCCGGCCACCTGCGCCGCCTCATGCTGGAGCTGGAAAAGCCCGCGCCCGCCGGGGCCACCGCGCTGGATCTCAGCGTGAAACAACTGGCCGACCTGCTGCGCAAACGCGGCCTCATCTGTCTCGTCTCCGACCTCCTCGCTCCGGTGGATCGGCTGGAAAAACAACTCGGTTTGTTAGGGGCCATGGGGCATGACGTCGTGCTTTTTCACGTCATGGACCGGGCGGAAATCGACTTCACCTTCCAGAAGTCCGCCCACTTTCGCGATGCCGAAACTGGCACCGAGCGCTTCATTGATCCCGCCACCGCGCGTGAGACGTATCTGAATCGCCTCAGCGTCCATCGCGACCTCATTCGCCGCTTGTGTGAGCGCCAGGGCATCGAGTACCACTGGACCCCCAGCGACACTCCTTTGGAAAGTGTCCTCTTCGACTTCCTCTCAGCCCGCGCCCGAAAAAAAGGAGGCCCTCGCCGATGATCTGGCTCTTTCCACTTTACCTGCTCGGGGCGGCTGCCGTTTTGGGGCCTATCCTCATGCACCTGCGTCGGCGCCCGCCGCAGGACCGGGTGGAATTCAGTTCCCTCATGTTTCTCGACGCGCAGACTCCCATGCCCGTCTCCAAGCGCCGTCTCGAGCACTGGCTCCTGCTCCTGCTGCGCTGTCTCGCTCTGCTCCTGCTCGCCTTCATGTTTGCCCGGCCCCTCTGGCGCGGTGAAGTGGCCACTGTCCTCGGCCAAAACCAGGCCACCATCCTCCTGCTCGACCGTAGCGCCTCCATGCGCCGGGGAGATCTCTGGGCCCAGGCCGTCGCCCAGACCCTTAAAGCCCTGCCAACCACCCCGGCAGACCGCGTCGCCGTGGCTGTTTGGGATGATCAACTGACGCCTCTTTGGACCCTCGCTG
The DNA here is from genome assembly GCA_040386955.1 of Verrucomicrobiota bacterium. Classification (GTDB taxonomy): domain Bacteria; phylum Verrucomicrobiota; class Verrucomicrobiia; order Verrucomicrobiales; family Verrucomicrobiaceae; genus Prosthecobacter. The sequence goes on along the minus strand of JAZKER010000021.1, from coordinate 41,336 downwards.
AGGACGCCCAGTCCGCCGGCAGCCGCGCCGCCCTCGTCCGCCAGCGCCTGCAGGCCACCCAGCCGGGCTGGGCCGGGACAGATCTCGGCCTCGCCCTCACTCAGGCCGCCTCCTGGTTCAGCCGCGAAACCAGCCTTACAGGCCTAACAAAAAGCATCGTGCTCATCACGGACTTCCAGGAAGGCAGCCAGCTCGAGGCCCTGCGCAGCCGCGTCTGGCCCGAAAACATCCGCGTGAAAATCCAGCAAGTCTCCCTGCCACGCGCCGCCGATAACTTCTCCCTCACCCTCGCCGCCGTCAATGAAGCCGCCGCCGCGCGTGCCGAGGCCGAAAACCCCGCGCCCGCTTCCACAACGCCCTCCACCAGCCCCGTCGCCACCACCCAACGAGTCCGCCTCGGCAGCGCGCGGGATTCGCAGGTGGCGGACTACACCCTCGCTTGGGAAACCGGCGGCAGTCAGCCCCTCAGCGGTTATTTGCCCCCCGGGGCCAGCCGCGTCTTGCCCGTGCCCCCGGCGGGGGAAGGTGCACGCGTCCTCCGCCTGAGTGGCGATGCGTGGGACTTTGACAACTGCGTCTTCATCGCCCCCCCCCAGCCCCGGCCCGTGCAGCTCGTTTTCATTGGCGAAGAAACCACGCGCGACCAGGCCGCCTCCCCCCTCTTTTACCTCAGCCGTGCGTTGCAAAAAACAACCACCTTACTTCCTGAACTTTCCGTTAGACCGCCAACCGCCACGAGTTTACCTGCCGAGACAGACATCGTCTTCATCGCCAGCCCCGTCTTGTCCCCACCCCTCCTCGCTGCCCTGCGCAGCTTTCTCCAGGCCGGCGGTTTGGTCGTGCAAGTTGTGGAGGAGGGCACCCCCGCTGCCGATCTCACCACCCTGGCCGGTTTGCCCGAAGGCAGCGTGCAGGTGGCCCCCGGTCGCCCAACCGCAGACTACCTCATGCTGGCGGAGGTGGATGCCACCCAGCCCCTCCTGCGCCCCTTTGCCGATGACCGCCTGAGCGACTTCACCAAGCTGCGCTTTTGGAAACATCGCCTCCTCACCCTCACCGGCCCTGCCCAGGCACAGGTGCCCGTCATCGCCCGTTTTGACAATGGCGCACCCGCTCTGCTCACCACCGCCGTGGGGCAGGGGAGACTGCTCTGGCTCACCAGCGGCTGGCACCCGGCGGATAGCCAACTGGCCCTCTCCACCAAGTTCGTCCCGCTGCTCTACGGCTGGCTGGAGGCGGCAGGATTTCGCCATGAGCAGGCCGCCTCTCTCCAGGTGGGCGACGCCCTGCCAAATCTCCCCGGCATCGCCATCCTCACCCCCGAAGGCCAGACCGTGAAACCCACACCGCAGGCTCCCTTGCGGGCCGAAAGCGTGGGCCTCTACACCTTGCAGACACAGCCCCCGCAACTCCTCGCCGTGAACCTCCCGCCTGAGGAAAGTCGCATCACTCCCCTGGATCCCGCCAAGTTGCGCGAACTCGGACTGCCCCTCACCACGGTGGATGATCCCACCACCGCTCCCGTGAAGGCCGAGGAAAAAGAACGCCTCGCCACCCAGGAAGAGGAAAGCCGCCAGCGCGTGTGGCTCTGGCTCCTCGCCGCCATGCTCGCCGTACTCGGGGCCGAGACCTGGCTAGCTGGCAGAAACCGCATCCCCCAGCCCATCGCCACATGAAACCGCCCCATTTGCCATGGAGCGCACGCGTTTCGCGGAAACCCGTTCGCACGCCCGCTTCCGCCCCTTTGCTCCTACTCCAAGCTGACGGCGGGACGTCGTCACACCTTGAACCCTCTAGCCTCCGTTCGCCTCAGACCCATCTATCTTCCACGGCCATCTGCTAGCGCAGGCAGCTACGTCCCCGCTCCACACGGTACTCTAAACACACCTCTTGTTAATCCTGCCATCCTGTCAATCCTGTTAAAAAACGGTGCCCCGGCTCTCTCCTGCCCCGTTCGCCCCAAACCCCACCTGCTGGCAGCTACGTCCACCCCATCCCCTTCAGGCCATGAACGACCACATCCTCAAAGCCAAGTTGGATGAACTGCAGGCACGCCTGAGGGCCATCCAAAATCACCGCCACGGCGCAATCGTCACCCTCGGCAGCGCCGCCGTCATCGCCCTGCTGCACGCGTGGGATCTCACGCCCCGTAGCAGCCTCGGCTGGCTGGCCCTTTTACTGGCCTTGCCTACCGTCTTTGTCCTCCTGTCCCTCTGGCTGCATCCCTGGAAAAAGTGGGATCACCGGAGCATCGCCCGGTTGGTCGAGTCACGCTTCCCTGAGCTAAATGCCCTGCTGCTCACCGCCACGGAAAACCTCAGCCCCCCACCCGGAGAAAACCGCAATGTCTTCACCCAGCGCGTGCTGGAACAGGCCGTGGACCAAAGCGCACACCAGGACTGGGTCACCGTGCTCACTCAGCGCCAGCAGCAGTGGCTCCAGGGGCTGAACTACGCCGGGACTATCGCCTTTTTCCTCATGCTCACCGTCGCCACCCTCTGGCATCGGGACCGCATCGCCGCTCGTCAGCCTAACCAGGAGCTTGCCAAAAAAGGCACGCCCGCCGCTGTCGCACCCACCCTTGCCGTCACTCTCACGCCGGGCGATGTCGAGATCGAACGCGGCAGCCGGGTCATCATCGAGGCCACCTTCGCCCAGGATGTCCCGCCCGAGGCTACCCTCGTCGTCACCGAGCTCGATGGCGCCGAGCGCGAACGTTTGCCCATGCGCCTCACCGTGGATGGTCAGGTCTTCGGCGGCCTCATTGCCCGTGTGGATAAAGACGCCCATTACCACGTGGAGTTTGAGGGCGGTCGCAGCCAGCGGCATCGCCTAACCACCTTTGTGTACCCCGCGCTCGTGCGGGCCGATGTCAAGATCACCCCGCCCGCCTACACCGGCCTGCCGGTGAAGGAGATCAAGAACACCCTGAAAGTCACCGCCATGGAGGGAAGCACCCTGGAGTTGACCTTTCAGGTCAGTGGCCCCGTCAAAGACGCCGAACTCTTCGGCGAGGACAAAACCATCCTGCCCCTGAAACCCAGCCCCACCGATCCCACCCAACTCACCGCCACGATGAAAGCGGAAAAGACCCAGCGCTGGCGCGTGCACCTGGTGGATGCGCAAGAACGCGCCAATAAAAACCCGCCTTGGCTCAGCGTGAAGGTCCAGGCAAATCAACTCGCCAAAATCGAAGTCGTCTTCCCCAAGCGCGACATCCAGGTCTCTGCCATCCAGGAGCTCCCCGTCGAAGCCAAGGTGTGGGATGACCTCGGCGTAACCCAGAGCGGCATCAGCTTCAGCCTCGCCGGGCAGAGCAAAGAGGTCGTCTTTAAACACGGCCCCACCGCCCCGGCCAAAAAACAAGATGTGCGCGAGATGCTCTCCCTGGAGCATGAAAGCGCCCAGCCACGCCAGCTCGTGAGTTACCACTTTTGGGCCGAAGACAAAGGCCCCCAGGGCGAAGTACGCCGCGCCATGAGCGACATGTTTTTTGCCGATGTTCGCCATTTTGAAGACATCTTCCGCGAGGCCGAAGCCCCACCGCCCGAGCCCGGTGAATCCAAAAAAGAGACCGACCTCGACAAGCTCGTGAAGCTGGAAAAAGAGATCGTCAACGCCACCTGGAAACTCATCCGAGATACCAATGGCGGACGCACCATGGATGCCGCCTCGCCCGATGTCAGCGTCGTCCAGGAATCCCAAAACCTCGCCCTCGAGCAGACCAAAGAACTCATGGAAAAGGCCGAAGATGCCGAGATCCGCAACACCCTCACCGAAGCTTGGAAAAGCATGAAGGATGCCCAGTCCCCCCTCAGCCAGGCGGCCGAGGAAAAGAAACGCGCCTCACTGAATCAGGCCCTCACCTTTGAACAAAGCGCCCTCGAATGGCTGCACCGCGCCCAGAGCCGCGAGCACCGCGTCATGCGCCAAAGCCAGCCCAGCCAAAGCGCCAGCGCCTCCGAACAATCCCAGCAAAACCAGATCATGAATCTGGAACTCAAGCAGCAGGAACAGCGCTACGAAGAAGAGAAAAAAGCCAGCCCCGAACAAACCGCCGAACAACAAGAAAACCTCCAGGTCCTCAATCGCCTCAAGGAACTGGCCCGCCGCCAGGAAGCCCTGGCCGAGAAAATGAAGGAGCTGCAAAAGCAACTCGAGAAGGCCCAGAGCGAAGAAGAAAAACAGGAGCTGGCCAACCAACTCAAACGCCTGCAGGACGAGCAAGAACAACTGCTCCGCGATGTGGACGACCTCCAGGAGCGCATGGACACCTCCGAAAACACCGCCAACCTTGCTGAGGCCAAGGACCGGCTCGAACAAACGCGCGAGCAGGTCATGGATGCCGCTGAAAAACTCAAGCAGCAGCAACTGGCCGAAGCTGCCAATGCCGCCACCCGCGCCCAGCGCGAACTGGAAGCCATGCAGGAAGACTTCAAACAAAAGACCGCCAAACGCTTCACCGATGAAATGACCCAGGTGCGCCAGCAGGCCCGCAGCGTCGCCGAGGCCCAGAAAAAGATCAGCGAAGCCCTCGAAAACCAAAAGACCCCCACGACCGGCAGCGACACCAGCGCCGCTCTGGAAAAAGTCCTCGATGGCAGTCAGATCGCCCGCCAGATCGAGGATCAGGCCGGCCAGGTCAAAGACCTCCTGGAAAACATGCGCCGCCTCAGTGAGCAGGCCGAAGGCAACAACCCCCTCCTCCACCGCCGTCTTTACGAAGCCGTGCGCGACGCCCAGACCGGCGACCTCGAAGAAAACCTCGAAGAAGCCCGCCTGCAATCCCGCTACGGCAACCGCAGCGAAGCCCAAGACGCCGAACGCCAAGCCAACACCAGCGTCACCCAGCTCCAACAAAACGTCGAAAAAGCCGCCGAAAGCGTCCTCGGCAGCGAAACCGAATCCCTCCGCCTCGCCCGCAGCGAGCTGGATAAGCTCATTGAAGGCATTCAGCAGGAGGAAGGGAAAGGGGAGCCAGGCAGTCAGGAAGGTCAAGCCAGTCAAGAGGGTCAAGGCCGCCAAACCGCAGCCAAAGCGCCTAATCAAAAAGACGGTGAGGCTCCCGAGAAGAGCGCCACCTCTACCGCCTCTGCCAACCCACCAACCCCCACCGCCCCAAATCAACCCGGCGAAAAAGGTCAAGAAGGTCAAGGTCAGCCTAACAAAAAAACCGGCGAAGGTCAAAGTTCCGCTGGCGGCCAAAAAGGCGAACAACCCAGCGGCGAGCCTGGAAGCTCATCCCCCCAAATGGCCCAAGGTCAAAGCGGTCAACAACCTGGCGAAGGCCCCAACGGCCCGCAAGATCCCACCGCGCAAAACCCGCCTGGCGGTCAAGGTGGCCAAGGCACGCAAACCAACCCCCAAGGTCAACCTAACAACCAAGGTGGCAAAGGCCCCACTAGCGCCAACACCCCCGAGGGGCGCGCGGACACTCTTGTCCGTAACGCCAGCTCTAACGCCCCCAACAATCCCAATACCCCGCAGAATCCGACCGCCCAGAACCAGCCCGGAGGCCAAGGAACTCCCACCCAAGCCTCCAACAACTCCTCCTCCCAATCTCCCGCCGCCGCAGGCCGCAACCTCTCCGGCAACGATCGCCGTAGCGGCAGCGGCAGCGCTTTCTTCTTCGACGAAACGGACGAACAAACCGACCGCAGCCCCCTCACCGGCAGCGGTTACCAAGAATGGACCGATCGCCTCCGCAACGTTGAAGAACTCCTCACCCAGCCCCAGCTCCGCAACGAAGTCGCCAAGGTCCTAGACAACGCCCACGCTCTTCGCATTGACCACGAGCGCAACAATCTCGCCCCCCAGGCCGACCACCTCGGCATGCGCATCACCCAGCCCCTCGTCGAACTCCGCAACCGCGTCGCCGAAGAACTCGCCAAGCGTGACCCCGCCAACCCCACCGTCCCCGTGGACCGCGACCCCGTCCCTCCCGCCTTCCGCGACCTCGTGAAACGCTACTATCAGGAGCTCGGCCATGGCAACTGATTCCCGCACACCAAGCGGTTCAAGGAGTGAGGGCGTCCCGCCGTCAGCATGTTGCCTTTTCCACAGCGCCCCCAATCGTCCCCTGCACCCTCAAGCTGACGGCGGGACGCCGTCACTCCTTGAACCCTCTCGCCTCCGTTCGTCATAGACCCATCTACCTTCAAAACCCCACTACACCCCGAAGCCACCTCACCCCTAGCCCCGTCCGCCCCCTTTCCCGTCCCTCATGACTGACCTCGCCCTCCAGCACCCCGAGCGTCTCGCGCTCGCCCTCGGCCTCTTCGCCGTCGCGCTGGTCCTCCTCTTTCTCGGCTACCGCCGCACCTCCTGGCGCGGCCCTTCCCGCTGGGCTGCCTTCGCTTGCAAAGCCACCGCCTGGGCCCTCCTCGCCCTCTGCCTCACCGATCCCGTCGCCACCCGCCGCCAGCCGAAAACCGGCGAAAATGAAGTCCTCATCGTCGCCGATAACAGCGCCTCCCTCAGCATCGCCGAACAGCCCGGCCAGCCCACCCGCGCCGCCCAGCTCCGCAGCGCCTTGAATGCCGATCAAACCACCCCACCCGCCTGGATCGAAGAGCTGGGGAAAAGCTTTCGCGTCAAGACCCTCCTGGCCGATGACCGCCTGCAAAACGTCGCCGACTTCACTCATCTCGACTCCACCGGCTCCCGGTCAGAGCTGCACCGCGCCCTCACTACCCTGCGCAGCGGCGGCCCCGGCAGCCGCGTCGCCGCCATCGTCCTCCTCAGCGATGGCTCCCCCACCGATGCCCCCGCCACCGCGCCTCACCCCGCCGGTCCCCGCATCCCCATCTTCACCGTCCAGGTCGGCCGCACCGCCCCCCAGCCAGATCTCCACCTCCTCCAGCACAGCCTCACCCAGACTTCCTTTGAGGACACCCCCATCACCCTCACCGCCCAGGTCGCTGGGCACGGCTTCAGCGGCCAGGAAATCGCCGTCGCCGTCGTGGATGAAGCGGGAAAAACCATCGCCAGCGAAAAACTTCGCCTAACAAAAGATGACGCCGCGCACACCGTCCGCCTGCGCGTTCCCGCCGTGAAGCCCGGCGTCTCCTTTTACCGCCTCCTCATCCTCCAGGCCGATCTTTTGCCCAAGCTCCCTCAGGGTGAATGGAAGACCCTCGCCAAAGAAGCCACCCTCGCCAACAACGAACGCCTCCTTTCCGTGGATCGAGGCGCAGGCCCCTACCGCATCCTCTACGTCTCCGGGCGGCCTAACTGGGAGTATAAATTCATGCGCCGCGCGCTCCTCGGCGATGACGAAATCCAGATGCCCTCCCTCATCCGCATCGCCAAGCGCGAGCCCAAATTTGAATGGCGTGGCCGCACCGGCGAAACCAGCAACCCCCTCTTTCGCGGCTTTGGCCAGCAGGCCGAAGCCCAGCGGTATGACCAGCCTGTCCTCATCCGTCTCGGCACCCGCGATGCGAAAGAGCTCAGCGACGGCTTCCCCAAAACCCCCGAAGACCTCTTTGCTGAATATCGTGCCATCGTCGTGGACGACCTCGAGGCCGCCTTCTTCACCCAGGAGCAGATGAACCTCATCGAGCGCTTCGTCAGCGAACGCGGCGGCGCTCTCCTCATGCTCGGGGGGCAGGAATGTTACCAGGCCGGCGGGTACGATCACACCCCCATCGGCCGCATGCTGCCTGTTTATCTCGACCGCATCAGCCAGGCCCCCGCTCTCCAAAACGCCCGGCTCAATCTCACCCGCGAAGGCTGGCTGGAGCCCTGGACCCGTCTCCGACCTAACCGAGAGGATGACGAAAAACGTCTTGCCCAGATGCCCGCCTTTCAGTCCGTCAATCAGACCTTCTCCATCAAGCCCGGAGCCAGCGTTCTCGCCACCATCAGTGGCGATGAACAAGACGCCATGCCCGCCCTCGCCGCCCAGCGTTTTGGCGAAGGCCGCGTCAGCGCTCTCATGGTGGCCGATCTCTGGCGCTGGGGCCTGCGCGATGAAGCCGCTGCCCAAGACCTCCAGCGTGCCTGGCGGCAAATGATGCGCTGGCTCGTCGTGGACGTGCCCGATCGCCTCCAGATCACCGCCAACCCTCAGGCCGACAGCGTCAAACTCCAAGTCCGCGTCCGAGACCGCGCCTTCATCCCCCTGGATGACGCCCTCGTCAAAATCGCCATCACCACGCCCGATGCCCAAACTTCCACCCTCTACGCCGAGCCCAGCCTGAAAGAGCCCGGCCTGTTTGAAGCCGATTTTTACCCCCGCCAGCCCGGCCCCTACCGCGCTGTGGCCGAGGTCCGCGCCCCACCCCCCGCAGAGGCGCAAACCGCAGGCACACCCGCCGCTCCCACCTTGTTGTTAGGCAGCCCCGCCACCGGCTGGGCGCACGATCCCCTCACCGCCGAATTTGCCCAGCTCAAACCCGGCACCGAATGGCTCACCAGCCTCGCTAAGGAAAGCGGCGGCCAGGCTCTCCTCCTCGCCGATGTCGCCCAGCTCCCGGAGCTGCTCAAAAACATCCGCGTCCCTGTGGAGGAAACCCTCAGCACCCCCCTCTGGCATACACCCTGGTTCTTTCTCCTCATCCTCGCCCTCCTCACCCTGGAGTGGTACCTCCGCCGCCGCCATGGCCTTGCTTAACTGCGCGTTCTTCACGTCCCCATGACGCTTCTCATCATTGTCCTGCTTAGCCTAGCCACCGCTCTCAGCGCCCAGCTTCCCCCCCGGGATGCACAGGTTCTGCTCGTCCTCGGCGCGCCCGGCACCGACGAATACGCCCCACTCTTCCAGGCCCAGGTCAACAACTGGAAACAAGCCTGTGAAAAAGCCAGTCTCCCCCTCCACATCATCGGCCAAGACACCCCCGCGAAAGACAGCCCCACCGATCTCGCCCAGCTCACCACTGCCCTCCAGCAGGCCCGGGCCAAACCCGCCGGCCAGCTCTGGCTCGTCCTCATCGGCCACGGCACCTTTGACGGTCGCGAAGCCAAGTTCAACCTCCGTGGCCCGGACCTCAGCGCCCGCCAGTTGGCCGAGGAACTTAAACCCCTCACGCAAGAGCTCATTCTCATCCACACCGCCTCCGCCAGTGCCGGATTTCTCCCCTCGCTCATCGGTAAAAACCGTGTCCTCATCAGCGCCACCAAAGGGCCTGACGAAGTCTTCTACACCCGTTTTGGCGAGCACTTCGCCCCCGCCATCGCTGGCCTGCCTGCGGCCGATCTCGACCAAGACCGCCAAGTCTCCCTCCTGGAGGCCTTCCTCTACGCCAGCCACCAGACCGCCGAATTTTACGAAAAAGAAGCCCGCCTCGCCACCGAGCACGCCCTCCTCGAAGACAACGCCGACGGCCAAGGAACTCGAGCTGAAACCTTTGTTGGGGTGCAGGCGCAAAACCCTCAGTCCGATGGGGCACGCGCCGCCCAGATCGCCCTCGTCCTAACGGAAGAAGAACAAAAACTCACCGACGCCCAACGCCAAAAACGCGACACCCTTGAACGCGCCCTCGAAGACCTCAAAAGGCAGCGTGAAAAAATCGGCGAAGAACGTTACTACGCTGATCTTGAAAAGATCCTCGGCGACCTTGCCGAAGTGTATCGGTGACGACGATACGTGGGATCAGCAAAGGATGGGTTCCTTCGGCAAAGAACTCCTCGATGGGCTATTCATCCAGCCCATGATCCAGGAGAAACTGCAGCATCTTCTCGGATTCGAAGAATCCAGCGTCGTATTCGTGGCCTTTCCCTGGCACGACGATCAGTTCCATGCTTCCGCCTAACGAACGATAACGTTCGGCGAGTGCCGCGCTGTTCTTCTCGATGGGGACGACTTTGTCAGCATCTCCATGGATATGAAGGATGGGAATTTTCGCAGCGGCAATGGGGCCCAGTCTTTCGATGGGATTGTGCCGGGAAAGCTGTGCGGCAAGCTCGTCTGGCGTGACGCCGTAAGCGGGTGCGGCCCGCTCCAGTCCAGGGTAGCTGGTCAAATCGCACACGGTGTAGATGCCTGCGATGCAGTGGATCCATTCGGGATGGTCGGCTGCGAAGTTGTAGTGGTTCAGGCCGCCACGGCTTTGGGCGATGAGGCAGGCTTTCGGGGCCAGGGCATAGGTTTTCCGCAGATGATGGTAGAATTCAGTGAACTGGTCGCGGCTTTTGGGATTGGCAAAGGTTTCGCCCACATACAGCCCGACGACATAGAAGCCCTGGTCCAGCAGACGCTGAATGAGCCAGGTGTTGCCCGCGCCCGGGTTGTTGCCAATGGTGGGGGCATACCAGGCCCATGGACGGGTGCCATTGCCTGCGGGCTTGGTCGGGTGAAGGACAAATCCTTCCACGCCGGCAACTTCAAAATCATCTCGTTGGGCTCCGAAACTGGTTTTGCCATTAAGCGGGCCTTTCAGGCTGTCCTTGCCATGGCTGACCCATTCCAGGTTGAACCGCGCCACGGTGAGGTGGGTATAATGGGTGGATTTTTTCAGTTCGAGCGCATCGTCCGTGCCACGCTCATACAGGCAGAGGGCATCACCGCTGGGTAGCACGGCGAGGTCGCTATAGGCACCATAGCCTGCTTCCAAGGTGCGGTTGAACTTCCAGGTTTTGCCTTCGTCGTGGCTGAGTTTGATCGAGAGATTCCGGCGGTCCCGGGACTTTCCTTCCACGGCCTTCCCATCCAGCCTTTCTAGGTTGTGAGGATTGGCAAAGAGGAGACGGTTTTTATCGGCCGCTGGCCGCATGGAGTAGCGGACGATGCTGGCCATGCAGATGGGCTCCAGGAGGGCCGGGTCAAAGCGTGGTTTGGCCCAGCTTTCACCACCATCCCGGCTGAGATTGATCAGACGCCGATGTGTCTTAGACTCGGTGCGCGCATTGATCATCACCGTGCCCACCAGGGTCTCTACGATGCAGGTCTCATTGGGATAGACCCACTCAGGCGTATCTGGGATCGCGATGGCCCCACGCTGCCAGGTGGCCCCGTGGTCGTCGCTGTACACGGTGGCCGTGACGGAGGGGCGGTGCGCGTGGCCACCTGTGCCGAGCGAGAGCCACACAGGGACAATGAGCCTCCCCGTGCGAAGCTGGATGCCATGGGCGGGGCCGGTGGCAATCACCTTCCAGTCATAGTCAGGGCGGAATTTTTCAAAGGTGGCCGTGATGTCCACCGGGGCACTCCAGGTGAGGCCTTCATCATCGCTGCGGATATGGTAGCAGCGGGCGTATTCCAGGCAGTAAAGCAGGTGGACGGATCCATTGCTGTCCGCGAAGGCCACGGGGTTGTTGGCCGTGTTGTCACCAGGCTTGTCCAGATTTTGCGCAGCCGCCACGGGGTTGACCGGGAGATCTCCCTTGACCTCAACAATGACCTGCCGGGGTAGCCAGGTTTTGCCTCCATCGGTGCTGCGGCGCAGGACGATGTCGATGGGGCCCCAGTCACCTCGGGCATCCTTCCGTGCTTCGCAGTACGCCAGGGCGGTGCCTTTGCGCGTGACGATGATGCCGGGAATTCGATAAAGGGCGTAGCCGTCCTCACCCGCTGTAAAGAGGTCCGTTTTCTCCAAAAAAGGCCCGGCGGCCTGAGCTGTGGCGGCCGATGTGAGCAGGAGGCCTAACAAAAAGATTCGGATGGGTGTCATGGCTGCGAGACGGTTGCTGGGGATGTGAACGCGTGACCGCATCGGCCTGTATCTGGTAAGAATGTCAAACCAGCTCCCCGAAAGTTCTTGGCTCAGAGTACGGGGATGAACAGTCTCGCGAATCCGTTGCGCAGCCGGATGGCCATGGGGGTGTTTTGCAGGCTGGCTTCCGTCACTTCATGGGACTCGGCTTTCTTGGATTCAAAAATGGTGTGCAACCGGGTGGCCAGGGCAGGGGAGTGGCAGGCGAGATTGAACTCGAAGTTCAGCCGCAGGCTGCGCGGATCCCAGTTGGTGGAGCCGATGCAGCTCCAGGCATCATCGATGAGCAGGAGCTTGGAGTGATCGAAAGGTGCTGGCGATTCATAGATGCGGCAGCCTGCCTCCAGCAGTTCCGGATAAAGGGTGCGAGTGGCCCAGGCCACAACCGGGATGTTGTTTTTGGCAGGCGTGATGATGGTCACCTCCACCTGGCGTGTGGCGCAGAGCTTCAGCGCCGCCATCAGGATGGCGGTGGGCAGAAAGTAGGGGGTAATCAGGCACACGCGGTTGCGCGCGGCATTCAGCGCGGCAAAGAGGGCCACGGGCATCACCTCCAGGTCCTCATCAGGGCCGTCCACGATGCCCAGCGCGTGGGTTTCGCCGCTGGCGGGTACTTGGGGAAACCAAGTCTCGCCGTCCAAAACCTCACCGGCGCAAAACTGCCAGTCTTCCGCAAAGACACGCTGCATCTGACCCACGACGGGTCCGGTGATGCGGAAGTGCAGATCTCGCACCGGATGGCCGGGGTTGCGGGAGATCATGTTGCCTTCACGGATGTTCATGCCGCCGGTGAAGCCCACCTTTCCATCCACAACGAGGATCTTCTTGTGGTTCCGCAGGTTCATCGTCAGCAGGCGCAGGATGAAACGATTGGGCATGAACCGGCATACGGGCACCCCTTTTTTGCCCAATTCCCGGGTGACGGGCGGCCAGGCATAGCGGGTGCCAGCATCATCCACCATCACCCGGACTTTCACCCCCCGGTTGTGAGCGGAGGCGAGGGCCTCGACAAAATCCGCACCGATATGGGTGGCCTCGAAAATGTAACTGGAAAGGGCGATGCTGATCTTGGCCTCGCGAATGGCGGCGAGCATGGCGGGCATCGCCTCATCGCCGTTGATCAGGGGCTCCACCGTATTGCCCGAGGTAAAGTTGAACCGGGAAATGCGGTCCACCGTCATGGCCAGGGAGCAGTCACGCTCCGCCAGCACCGGATCCGAATGCACAAACAGCGGGCAGGTGGGCGGTGGGTCCCGGTACGCCGGGCCGATGCTGCCACGGTACTGCTGGCCGCGGCGGCGGACAAAATTGATGCCTAGAAGGCCGTACAGGCAGGCTCCGACAAGTGGCGAGAGGACGATCAGCGCCACCCAAAATGCGGCGGAACGGTGGTCCCGATGGTGGCTGAGAAGATGCAGCAGGGCCGTGATGCTGAGTGCGAGCGTCAGGACCACCAGGGCGACGGTACCCCAGTTCCATTCGAGCAGCAGAGAAGACAGCATGAGGCCAACATAGAGGCGGAATGCGGGACCGTGCAGCAAGAAAAACGCCGCCTGGGAGCACCAGGCGGCGTTGAGTATAACTAACTGGGCAGATCAGCCAAATTACTGCTGAGGAGCGCCAGGGAGTGCTGGCAGGCCACCAGGAGTAGGAGGCAGGCCACCAGGGGCGCCCGGCATGGCTGGAAGGCCGCCAGGAGCTGGAGGCAGGCCACCTGGGGCGCCAGGAAGGCCACCAGGGCCGGCTGGAAGACCGCCTGAGCCTGGGTCGGTGTAGCTGCCAGTGCCGGAGACCACGATGTTCAGGATCTGCTGGGGCTGGTTAGGGCTGGCCATGGTGAACATGTCGAAGCCGCTGCCGAGAAGGCGAGGACCGACAGATGCACCCTGTGCAGACATGAGCTTCACGGTTTCAACACTGGCGTCGTTTTTGCCAATGATGATGGTACCACCCTGCCAGGCACGGCCTGGAACGGGCTTGCCTGCGGCATCGCAGTTCCACTGTGGAGGCCAGCCTGCAGCGGCTGGGTTTTCAAACACGATCGGCATGATGCTCGAGCTGGTGTTCGACTGGCCCTGGGTCATGGCCCAATGGTTTTCACCGGCGATCAGGGCCTGGTCAAACGTCGGCGCGATGCCGATGTTTTTGTCAGGCATGAAACGGCTGCCGGGGCAGCCGAAGATCGTTTCGTCCTGGACGAGGCCTTCCTGCACCAGGGCGCGGAAAGCATCGTTGGAGGTCAGCGGCACGCTGCCCGTGGTCGGGTTCGTGACGGAGTCCGGATACAGACCGTTGTTGTCCGAGGCGTAGGTCAGCAGCAGACCGATGATTTGGCGGCAGTTGCTGGCACCTTTCATCTGGTTGGCTTTGACGGTGATGAGGTTGTATGTGGGGACCGCCAAACTCGCGATGATCGCGATAATGGTGATCACCACCAGGAGTTCAATGAGGGTGAAACCTCGTTGGAGTGCTCTTTTCATGGTAGTAGTGCGTTTATGGTTTGGATTATGATGTATGCGCCGACGGGCTGAAAAAACCTGCCGACGCTACGATTAGACAAAGCTGCGCCCCGAAAGGCGAGAAAAATCTTGGCACAACTGCCCAAAAGCCGTCCGCCCCTTGTCGCTGGCTGGCCTGCGCTTCTTTCTCGTGGCGGAATCCTAGGCTTCCTCACCCAAACCACCCGCTTCACTGGCCTCGATCACGGCCCCTGGGCGCACCCGGTAACCTCCAGAACGGTCATCGAACACTAGGTCCAGCAGGCCACGTTTGCCGGCGGCCTCCAGGAGCGCATTGAACGAGCGGAAACCATGAAAACGCTCGCTAAACTGCGGCGCCCGGCGTTTCAGCGTCTCCTTGACCTTCCACCCCCACACTCCTTGGTCGCCGCCTTGTTCGCCGATCAGGTCATCCACCGTGGCCATCAGCATTTCGATGGCTTTTTCGGGGTCTCCCCCTGCTTTGGGCTCAGCCGGGGCACTTTTAGGCTCAGCAGGGGGCGCGCTGGTGGCTGCGGCCGCTGTTTTGGCGGCGCTGCTGCTGCGGCCTGAGGTTCGAGGTTCGGGTTTAGCGTCTGTTTTGCCCTCGGGGCGGGCTTCCGTGCCATTGGCGGCGGGGGCCAGCGGTGCGCGGGGGAGGCGGGTGCTGCGGCGTTTTTGCTGTTCGCGCACCAAGTCGTCGTAAAAGATGAATTCGTCGCAGTTGCCGATGAAAAGGTCACTGGTGGAGTTTTTGACCCCCACCCCGATGACGGTCTTGTTGTTCTCACGCAGTTTGCTGACTAGGGGAGAGAAATCCGAATCCCCGCTGACGACCACAAAGGTGTCCACGTGGGCCTTGGTGTAGCAGAGGTCCAGCGCATCCACCACCATGCGAATGTCCGCGCTGTTTTTGCCAGACATGCGCACATGCGGGATCTCGATGAGCTCAAAGGCCGCCTCATGCATGGCCTTTTTGAATTCCCGGTAACGCTCCCAGTCACAGTAGGCCTTTTTGACCACAATGCTGCCCTTCACCAGCAGGCGCTCCAGCACCTTACCCATGTCAAATTTGTCATACTTCGCATCCCGGACCCCAAGGGCCAGATTCTCAAAATCACAAAAGACAGCCATGGTGTGGGTCCGTTCCGGGTTGCGCATGGGCGCAGCGTCACGGCGGAGGGGGAAAAGGTCAAGGAGGCTGTGATCGCAGGTTCCAGGCTTTCGCCTTTCCGGGAGCGACCCAGACTTGCCAGCGGCCCTATCTCAGGCGAAGAGAATGCCCTCCCAACCCCGACCCCCATGTCCATCTGGAACTACGCCAACCCGCAGCTCAAAGACCTCGTCGCCTACGAACCTGGAAAGCCGATCGAAGATGTGGCGAGGGAGCGCGGCCTGCGCCCGGAAGACATCATCAAGATGGCCTCCAATGAGAATCCCCTGGGGCCCTCGCCCAAGGCCATCGAAGCCATGCAGGAGGCCGTCAAGGAAGTGCACATTTATCCGGATGGCGCCTCCTGGAAGCTCCGCAACGCCTTGGCAGAAAAGTTTGGTCTCGAATTGGGCAACATCATCCTCGGCTGCGGCAGCAACGAGATCATTGAGTTCATCGGCCACGCCTTTTTGAAGCCTGGGGACAACATCATCACCGCGAAGCACGCCTTTCTTGTTTACAAGCTGATGGCCAAGGTCTTCGATGCCGAAACCATCGAAGTGGATGATCCGGGTTATGTTCACGATCTGGACGCCATGGCTGCGGCCATCACCCCGCGCACGAAGGAAATCTTCATCGCCAACCCGAACAACCCGACGGGCACGCTGGTGACCCAGGAGGCCATCGACCGTTTCATGGACAAGGTGCCGCCGCACGTCATCGTGGTCTTTGACGAGGCCTATTATGAGTTCCTCGACAATCCGCCGGACACGCTCAAGTACGTCCGCCAGGGCCGCAATGTCGTCGTTCTGCGCACCTTCTCGAAGATCCAGGGCCTGGCAGGCACCCGTGTGGGGTACGGCATCGCCAACAAAGAGCTGATTGATGTGCTGCAGCGCACCCGCCAGCCCTTCAACATCACCTCCGTCGCCCAGGCCGGGGCTCTTGCCGGTCTGCTGGACCAGGATCACCAGGACAAGACGAAGGCCATCACCGATGAAGGCCGGGCCTATCTTCAGGCCCAGTTTGAAGCCATGGGGCTGGAATACATCCCCAGCTACGCCAACTTCGTCCTCGTCAAGGTGGGGGATGGCAATGCCGTCTTCAAAGCCATGATGGACAAAGGCATCATCCTGCGCGCCATGGCCTCCTACAAATTGCCGGAGTGGATCCGCGTCTCCGTCGGCACCATGCCGCAGAATGAGAAGTGCATCGCCACGCTGAAGCAGGTGCTCGGAAAGTAAAAGGTTCTGCTGCCTCCCGAGGGTGGCTCTGCTCTGGAAAATTTCTGGGGCAGAGGACTCTCGGCATCGGTTGCTGCCCACTCCGATCTGGAGCCAAAGCACCAGAAATCCGAAGAAAACCCTTCTCAGAAGCGGTCTGCCCGGAGAGGCCTGCACATCGCTGCCGGGGCGTCATCCAGGCGGCGGCTTCTAACAAGATGCGTTCCAGGGTTGTCAAAAGGGGAAAATGTTCTAGCCTGCTTGCCCCTCCGGCCCAGGTGCTCTGCGCGTCGTGCTGCCGGAAGGGATTAAAAGCCGCCTTTTCAAGCCATGAACATCAACGTCGAACACCAGCCCAACTGCCGCGCCATCGCCCACATCCGTGTGCCTGCCGAAGAAGTCGCCAAGCAGCGCTCCGCCATCACCGCCTACTTTGCCACCCAGGTGCGCCTGCCCGGCTTCCGCCCAGGCAAGGCCCCGGCCGCCGCCGTGCAAAAGCGTTTTGGCGATGACATCCGCAGCGAGTTGGAAAAGCAGCTCATCAATGACGGCCTGCGCACCGCCATCAAAAACGAAGGCCTCGAAGTGCTGAACATCCTCTCCGTGACGGACAAAATCCTGCATGAAACGGACAAGAGCTTCAGCTTCAGCGCCGAAATGAGCCTGGCACCGAAGATTGAACTGCCAGAATACAAAGGCATCCCGGTGAAGCTCTCCCGCATCGAAGTGACCGATGCCGATGTGGACCATGACATCCTGCACCTGCGCGAGCGCTATGCCACTTTCGCTGATGTGGAGCGCCCTGCCGCCCAGGGTGATGCCGTCGTGCTTGGTTTCACCGGCAGCCTTGAAGGCCAGCCCCTGGGTGACGTGCTGCCAGACGCCCCTGACCACCTGAAGCAGATCGAAGAAAACTGGTTCCTTCTGGATGCTGAAGAAGACTTCCTCCCAGGCTTCTATGCGGGCCTTGTTGGCATCACCAAGGATGAGCAGCGCACCCTTTCCCTGGCCCTGCCGGAAGACTTCGCCTTCGAAGGTCTCCGTGGCAAGACCCTGGACCTCGCCGTGACCTGCAAAGGGGTGAAGGACAAGGTGATCCCCGAGCTCGATGCCGAATTCATCCAGAAGATCGGTGGTGGAGAAATGACTGAAGAAACGCTGCGCAGCGAAGTGAAGGAAGCCGTGCGCCGCCGCCGCGAGCAGGCCCGTGAAACCGCCAAGAGCAATCAGGTCATCGCCCACATCTTTGAGAAGGTGGAATTCGACGTGCCCCAGGAAATCGTCAACCGTGAGGCCCAGCGCCGCACCAATGACATCGCCACCCGCGCCATGCAGCAGGGCATTTCCCAGGACGAACTCCTGAAGCAGCAGGACGAAATCCTCAGCAACGCCACCAACCAGGCCAAGCAGAGCGTGAAGGTCAGCTTCATCCTGGAACAGGTGGCCAAGAAGGAAGGTCTGAGCATCTCCGACGAGCAGCTCACCTACGCCCTGGCCAACATGGCTGCCCGCCAGAAGAAGCCCGTGAAGAAATTCATGGCCGAGGCTCAGAAGAGCGGTCTTATCGAGCGCATGCGCGATGATTTGCTCCTGGAAAGCGCTCTGCAGTTCCTCAAGGACAATTCCCAGATCGAAGAGACCGAGCCTGAAGCGGAACACTGCGACACTCACTCTCCGGCTGCTGCCTAACCGGCAAGCTTGCGGGCGAGAGCTCACGATCCATGATGACCCGCCCCGCGTTCCATCGCCGGGCGGGTCTTTTTTGCACGAATATCGAATCTTCGCGCGGACCGCGCCCGTCCCGCAAAAAATAGTTTCCGGATTTGCCATCTTAAAGACGGCCACCAAGGTGGGCTGGTCCGAATATGCCGCTGTCCGGGCGTTGTTTCGCCTTTCTTATTCCCTAAATGCCAGATCCACGCCGCCTACTCATTACTGGAGCCAATGGAAGCCTGGGCCACGCCACGGCCAGGTACTTTCTGGAGCGCGATCCGCTCTGTCTGGTCTTTTTGGGCGTGCGCGAGCGGCGCGACCGGGCTGAATCCCTGGTGGCGGAGTTTCCAGGTCGCGCCTTTCTCTGCCCTCTGGAAATCACCCGGCAGGAGTCCTGGGTAGAGGCGGTCAGCCAGGTCGAATCCGAAGGTGGCGGCCCCCTTTCCGTGCTGATTAACAATGCCGGCTACCATGATGACGCCCTGCTGGCCACGATGACGCAGCCTCAGTGGTCGGGTGTCCTGGACGCAAATCTCAATGCGGTCTTTTTGGGTTGTCAGGCGGCCCTCCAGCCCATGATGCGCCAGCGCTGGGGCCGGATCGTCAACATTGCCTCCCTGAGTGCCCTGCATTCTCCGGCCGGGCAGACCAATTATGCCGCCGCCAAAGCGGGAGTCATCGGTCTCACGCAGAGTCTGGCCAAGGAGACGGCGCGTCTGGGCATCACGGTCAATGCCGTTTGTCCTGGCCATATCGAAGGTGCTTTGCCCGCCTCCTGGAGCGAAGAGCAGATCAAGGCCGTGCGGCGGGAGACGCCCATGCGCCGGTTTGCCCGCCCCGAAGAGATTGCTGCCGTGGTTTTCTTCCTTGCCTCACCGGAGGCGAGCTATATGACTGGCGCTTCTCTGAAACTGGATGGTGCCCTTGTCTGATTCCTGCTACTCATCCTCTGCTCCGTATTTATCACGAATGAACCTCCGCCAACGCATCAAAGAAGTCATGGCCAGCGAACTGATGCTGGAAGTCAGTGCTGACGAAATCACGGATGACGGTCCGCTTTTTGGCCCCAGTGGCATCGGCCTGGACAGTGTGGACGCACTGCAACTGGTGGTGGCCATCGAAAAGCATTTCAAACTGAAGATCAGCGACCAGAACAAGGCCCGCGAAACGCTGCATAGCGTGGACAGCATCGCCAAGGCGATCGAAGAAGCGGGACTGGCCTGACCACCTTGGGCGCATGAAAAAGGCCCTGGTCATTCTGGTCAAACTTGGCATCACCACAGTCCTGCTGTGGATGATCTTCCGGGAGCACCGTTTTACTGTGGCCATTCTGCCGCATTTGCGGTCCATGCT
Source organism: Verrucomicrobiota bacterium (assembly GCA_040386955.1). Classification (GTDB taxonomy): domain Bacteria; phylum Verrucomicrobiota; class Verrucomicrobiia; order Verrucomicrobiales; family Verrucomicrobiaceae; genus Prosthecobacter. The sequence continues at coordinate 21,763 of JAZKER010000021.1, read as the reverse complement.
CACGCATTGGGGATGGATGCTGGCTGGCCTTGGCTTCGTGGGCCTGTCCACTTGGTTCAGCGCCCTGCGCTGGCAGGTCCTCCTCATCGGCCAGGAGCACCCCGTGCCCGGGGGCGAGGTGCTGCGCGTGACGGTGGTGAGCAATTTTTTCAACATCACTTCCCTCGGTGCCGTGGGTGGCGATGCCTACCGTGTGCTGGCCCTCATGCGGCGGCCTGGGGCGCGGCGGCTGCCCATCATGGTTTCTATCATGCTGGATCACATGCTGGGCATGCTTGGGCTGGCGGTGCTGTTCCTGACCTGTGGTTACGCCTTTCGAAACCGGCTCGACAGTTATGGCCCCGAAGTTCATGCGATTGTGAAAGGCTTTAGCTGGTTCATGGGCGGGTCCCTGGTGGGCATCCTGCTTTCCGCCATTTCCTTCACGCCCCGCCTTTACAACTGGGGGGAGCGGCAGTGGCCGAAGATCCTGGGATTTCCTCCGCTCAAGAGCTTTGCCCAGGCCTGCGATGCCATCCGCCGTGCCTGGGGCTGTTCTCTCCTGGCCGCGTTGCTTTCCATCTTGATCTTCGGCACCCACTTCCTGTCCTTTTACTGCGGCATCTATGCGGTCGGCGGGCAGGCACCCTTGCTGGAGATCATGGCCGCCATGCCCATCGTGGATACGGCCGCAGGCCTGCCCATCTCCGTGTCCGGCCTGGGTGTGCGGGAAAAAACCTTTGAGACCCTGGTGAGTGCCATGACCACCCTGCCTGAAGCCACGGCCGTCTCCGCCTCCCTCGCGGGCTGGGCCATGAGCGTGGTCTGGGGCCTGCTGGGCGGTCTGCTTTTCATCCTTGGCCGGCGTCCAGCGACGGCTTCCGTTTCCTCTGCCGAATCCACTTCCGCTTCCCCCTCTCCCGACGTTTGAAACACCGCCTTGCCATTTCCCTTGGGTCCTCTTTTTTGGGCTTTGCCACCCACGCCGGGTTCATGGCCCGGCTGCATTCCCTGGGGGTCCGCCCCACCGTCATCGGCGGTTCCTCCGCCGGGGCCATCGCTGCGGGGCTTTACGCTTCCGGGCTGCCGCAGGAGATGATCCGCAAAACGGTGCTGGCCCATGGCTTTCGCCGCTCGTTTGTACGTCGCACACCTTGGCTGACGCATTACCTGCGCTGCAGTTTCTTTGAATCCAATGTGGGAGCCTTCAAAACCGACGGTGCCATTGCCTACCTGGAAAAGGTGATGGGCAAGCGTGAGATCGAGAGTCTCTCCTCGCCCCGTTTCATGGCCGCAGTGAGCAACTTGGAAACCTGCCGCACTCACTTCATCACCCGCGGCCCCCTGGCGCAGATCATGGTGGCGAGCTGCTGCATCCCCACCGTCTTTGCCCCCATTCCTCATGAGGGCATGCAATGCTTCGATGGTGGTGTGGCCCATGAGGCCCCCATTGACCCGTGGCTGGAGGACGAGGACATCGACGTCATCGTCATGCACCGGGTGACCCACACAGAGAGTCCGCCGCCGCGCATGTTCCCGTTCAACCTTTTTCATCTGGCCTCCAAGGCCCATGAATGTGCCAGTGAGCAATTGCAGGAATACCGCCTGCGCCTGGCCGCCCTGCATGGCAAAAAAATCATCGCCACCCGCACCGTGCATTCCCGCCCGGCCGCCTTTTCCGGCAAAGAGATGCCCAATTACTACGCTGCCGGTGAAGCCCAGGCCCAGCACCTTTACGATACGCAGCTCAAAGACCTGCTGTGATGCCCAGCAACGGACGCGGACCGCCCCGCTTTTTGTGGCCCAGTGCGGTACTTTTCAGTGATTGATGGTCTTTGGCAGCCTTTTCCTGGCGGTCGGAATGAATGTGCAAAGCATTTCCTGATTGCCACGTTGGTATGCCTGCTTCACTCTCCGCGCCCATGAGCCAAACCGCCCTCTCTCCCGACGACAACGACCCGTGGTACAAACATCTCACGCCGTATCACTGGTTTGTGTTCATCGTGGCCTCGCTGGCGTGGCTGTTTGACTGTCTGGATCAGCAGCTTTTCCTCCTGGCTCGCAATTCTGCCATGAAGGCCCTCCTGCCGCCGGATATGGATCCGATCAAGTACGGCGGCTATGCGACCTCCATTTTCGTCGCGGGGTGGGCCACCGGGGGCCTCATCTTCGGTTCCGTGGGAGATCGCATCGGTCGGGCCAAGACCCTGACTCTGACGGTGCTCATTTACTCCGTTTGCACCGGCCTTTCGGCTTTCTCCAAAGGCTGGGTGGACTTCGCCATCTACCGTTTCCTCACCGGTCTCGGCGTCGGTGGTGTGTTCGGTCTGGCTGTGGCCCTGGTCGCAGATACCCTTCCTGACCGCGCCCGCACGGGAGCCCTGGGCACCCTTCAGGCTCTCTCTGCCGTGGGGAACGTCACTGCGGGTCTTGTGAGCATGCTCATGGGCCGCCTGGAACAGACCAAGGTCATCGAGGCCGGGGTCTCCTGGAAATACATGTTCCTCGTCGGCGCGCTTCCGGCCTTCCTCTGCGTGTTCATCCAGATCCGCCTGAAAGAACCCGAGAAGTGGGTGAAAGCCCGCGCTGCAGGCAAAGCTGCTGGCGTGAAATTTGGCTCTTACTCCGCCCTCCTGGGGGATGTGCGCTGGCGCAAAAATGCACTTTTGGGCATGGTCCTTTGCATCGCCGGCGTCATCGGCCTGTGGGGTATCGGTTTCTTCAGCCCTGAATTGGTGGGCGACGTGATGCAGCGGTCCCTGGAAGCGGAAGGCGTGCCTGCCGCAGAAATCGCGGGTCAGAAGACCTATTGGATCGGTGTGAACTCCATCGTCCAGAACATCGGTGCTTTCATCGGCATGCTCCTGTTCACCAAGTTTGCACAGAGCCTGGGGCGCAAAAAAGCCTTCGCCATTGCCTACGTTGCCGCCCTGGTGGCCACCGTCGGTTATTTCCAGCTCTTCAACGGCCGTAGCGACATCTGGATGAGCGCCATCATGGGCGGCTGCCAGCTCGCCCTGTTTGCCGGATTTGCCATCTACCTGCCTGAGCTCTTCCCCACCAGTCTGCGCAGCACGGGCACGAGCTTCTGCTACAACGTCGGCCGCTTTGTTGCCGCCAGTGGTCCCTTCACCCTGGGCAGCCTGCAGGCCGCCTTGAAAGCGGGTGCCACCACGCCGGAAGCGAAGCTGGAAGCCTTCCGCAATGCCTGCTCCTACATGAGTGTGATTTTCATCCTGGGTCTCGTTGCCCTGATCTTCCTCCCCGAGACCAAAGGGCGTGCGATGCCGGAAGATTGATTTCTTCGTCCCGGCGAATCTCATTTAAGGCCCAGGCTTGTGACGAGCCTGGGCCTTTGCATTTGCCACAGGGCCCTTTCATGGGAAAACTTGGGCTTCCTTTCATGACCGTCGCCGAATTCGCCTCCGCCCCCGTACTGCCCGCTGGCCTCAGCCCTGAACTCCAGGCGCTCTGGCACACCAAGCAAGGGAACTGGGAGGCGGCCCACAACATCGCCCAGGACATTCACACCCCGCTCGGCTCCTGGATCCATGCTTTGCTGCATGTGATTGAGGGAGATCAATGGAATGCGGACTACTGGTTTTCCAAGGCTCGAAAGCCTTCCCGCAGTACCCAGGATGTGGACAGCCTGTGGGAGGAGATCACCCAAACACTGTTGCCCATCGGCTAAACGGCAGTCGGTGCATTCCATTTGGGGGCTGCCTCTCTGGCATGTTGGTGTATCGCCAAGCCCCACATGCGAGTTTGCGTGCTGTGGGCCGTGTGGGCCGTCCGTTCCGGGTTATCGCCACCGGAAAAGCCAAGTCATCCAGGCGCTGGTTCTATTACCCAAGAGGGTAGAAAACGGGTCCGTTTCGGAACTCATGGTTCATTCATTCAGGTGAAATACGAGGAGATGCCATCCCTTACCCAGGGCTGGACTCCAGGGCTTTTGATTGGCTTGAAAGAGGGGGGGCTCGGCTGAGGAATGGACCTGTTTTCAAATGGCGGTGGTATAAATACCAAGCTGACCAAATAAGGAGTCGAACCCGAGTTGGGATTTTGGCGGGCTGAAGCTTTGGAGAACTATGCTGCATCCTCCTTCGGGATCCTTTTAATTGATGCCAAGGCTCGTCAAAATAGGTCCGTTTCACCTCGTCCTTCAAGGCTAACCACCTGCTTGTATTCTGGGTCTGAAAGGCCAGGAGACGGACGAGGATGGAAGGACTCACGATCTGTCCCCACGCTCTTTCAAAGCGCGTCGTGGACGGGAGTGCAGATGACACGTTTACCTCAGGGCCAAATAACAGACTCCCGAAGACCGCCGCAGGGTAAGGGTATCCCCAGGAGTGAGCCTCTTTCGGTTTGTCCTGGTGCATTCATCAGGGGCAACAGACCTCTTGAATTCTCGCTGGCATTAGACCGAATTCTTGAGTGATCGATCTTGCTAATTACTTGCATAAATAGGGAGATTTGGCAGGTGAGAACCGTGCATTAAAAGCACAGGCATCCCCATCATTGTCCTGAAAAGGATGATCCTAAAGTTAAGGTCAAGATGTAAATGGAAGCCAGTAGAGGTGATTTATGGAGTCAATGAGCGGATGTTAATCCTTAATGATCAAGTTATAATCATCAATTATCGCTTTCAGATCTAACAAATACACGATTTGAATGCATAAAAGTCAACCTGCCGATATCATTTTGAATTGCAAAATGCAAAATCCCGGAAAATGATTTGGAGTTCTTAATCAATCTTGAGGCCACCCAGTTTTTTCGAGCTGGTATATGGGCTGTCGAGACCTTGTGGATTATCGTCCAAGGCCTGAGTTTCCTCTAAAAAGCTGAGAAAACTCGTGATTGCTCAAGGTCATACGTAGGTGATAGCGCCTCGGAACAGTCAAAAAAGACGCAAGCGATTGGTTTCAGATCCAATCTGAAATTTTCATTCATGATAAGTATTATGGCGCGCGCACAGCTGATCCCAATACGCTTCACGGATCTTTAATAAGATACTCAGTCTCAATATCTGAGCCATTAGTAATGGGTGAACAATTGAGCTTAATTGCATGATAACCAATGTTATACGTATCATTTATGAATACAATGTACACTAAAAAATACCCATTAAATTAACTAATTTATCAGTAAAAATGAATTAAAGATAAGGAATATAATTATTTATCTTGAATATACATTAACGAAATTCTTACATAAATGGGTGTGATGGATGGATTCTATGGTTATAATGTTTTATCCGGTTAATGCAGCCATTGGAGAAAACTCAGTAATCCTTATGAAACCGCTCACATCCTCCCGCAGAGGCAACTCCAGCTCCTCTATGATGAAGTTGGCACTTGCCTTCATTTTGGCCTCCTCGGGCCTGGCTCAGGCTCAAAGCTTGATTTCGTCCGCAGATTTTTTTAATCCTGATTTTGAGGCCCGTCGCCCGGGCTCCGGGGGCATTCTTTCCCTGGATGTGAATACCACTCTGTACAATCCCGGCTCACAATCGGCCGGCGACGTCACTTGGACGCATCAGTCCGGGGGGCTGGTGGAGCTGGGGGTCCTCCTGGTGGCCAACGTGCAATTGGCGGCCTATACGCAGACGATCGGGAACTCGCTGGTCTTTGGCCGTGATTTGAATGTCAATCTCCTCGGTCCGGATCTGGGGGGGCTGCTCACCGGTACGGTGAATAGCGTCGTCGGGGCCAGTGCCATCAATAGCTGGGATTCATCGGCCACGGTGTCCAATCTGGCTTTGAGCGAAGGGGTGCTTTACTCCGCCAGCTTCAATGTCAGCTCCGGTGCCGGATTGAACCTCAATGCGCTAAGCTCCGCCAATTTCTCGCTTCTGAGCGGTGGCGTGGCCATTGAGGACATCAATTCAGAGGAAACACTGAATGTGCTGAACCTGCTGTCCCTGGGCGGTGGCCTGGCCACCATTGACTTCCAGTTCTATGCGCCGGCCGGAGCGGACGACCTCACCTTTGAGTTCGATGCCGCCACCATCGCCAACGTGAACCTGCTGGGAACCATCACAGACAACCAGACGGTGCTGCAATTCACAAACTTCTCCGTCGCACCCGTGCCTGAGCCCAGCACGCTGGCTCTGGCCTCGCTCGGATTCATGGTCATGCTGCGTCGCCGCAGACCCTGTGGTGTCTGAACGGTTTGACTGTCTGAAATCTAAAAAGGCCAGGGAGCAATCCCTGGCCTTTTTTCATAGACAAAGGGATGCAAAAGCCAGGGGAAATGAAAAACCGTTAATTCATACTTGAATAAGGTGGATTAGGGTGTGTGTTAATTCACACTCAATAAGTGTGAATTATTGTGAGGGATATCCAACCTGCCTCTGCAGGATGATTGTTTCTCCCGATTTCCCCCTTCGGCTGCATGAAAGTTCTTTCCCCCCTTCATTCCCACCGCTCTGGCATAGCCCTGGTGACGGTGATCTCGCTGGTCGCCCTGATGACGATGCTCATCGTGGCCATGCTTTCGATCTCGCAGACGGAGCTGAAGTCTGCGCATGTCAGTGCGGATGGCCAGCAGGCGCGCCAGCTTTCGGAAGTGGCGGTGAATCTGGTGATCTCCCAACTGCGCAAGGCCACCACCCAAAACACCGGGACTGCGGGCTGGGAAGCCTGGACTTCCCAGCCAGGACTGGTGCGCCGCTATGCGACCAGCGGGCAGACCCAGTCGGCCTACAAACTTTATTCCAGCCCTGTGCTGGTGCTGCGGGATCCAGGGAACATCGAATCCCAGCTGTTGGCGGATGCCGTGCCGGGAGACTGGCAGGAACACCCACATCGTTATGCAGATCTGAACCGCCCGGCTGTGCGCACGACTCCCCAAGGGCAGCCGATATTGCTGTTTCCGATTCTGGATCCACGGGCCCAGGCGACGGGCGGCGGCAGCATCGGCGGCTTTTCCTACCGTGAGCAAAACGTGGCCGGACAGCCTGTGGGGGGCGTCCGCACGAGCGGTGGCGACCGCCAGCGGGTACCGATGCCCGTGGAGTGGCTTTATGTGCTGAAAGATGGCAGTCTGGGGACATTGAACGGGCAAAACGAGTTTGCCGGGGCGGTGCCAGCGACGGCCCAGAATCCCATCGTGGGGCGTATCGCTTTCTGGACGGATGACGAGTCCTCGAAAGTGAATGTGAATACCGCCTCTGAGCCGACCCCCTGGGCCATGCCGACGTTTTTTTATGACCAGGATGCAGGCTATGCGCGCTATCAGCCTGTGGGTGGCGAGTTTCAGCGTTACCCGGGCCACCCGGCCACCACCGCACTGGGACCGATTTTGTTTCCTGGGCAGGTGCTGGGGACCGCGCAGAAGGAGTCCATTTACGATCTGGTGCCAAAGATCGGGCCCGGAGGCAGCCGTGCAGGCACGCGCGCCTACAGTGACCCGGACATCGCAGCCGTGGCCCTGGCCACTTACAAGCGTGAGCGCCTGTATGCCAGCCTGGATGAACTGCTGCTGAACGAAAACCGCCAGCCTAACCAATTGGGCGGAACGGTGCTGAGTGCTGAGGTCATCCAGCGTGCGGGCTTTTTTCTCACGGCGCACAGCCGCGTGCCTGAGGCGAATCCCCTGGGCCTGCCGAAAATCGCTGCCTGGCCCGTCAGCTACCGTGGCGCCGACTATCGCACCTCCTTTGATCAGCTGATCGCCCATTGCGGCACCCTCCGTACGGCGGCGGGCACCCGCAGCTACGTCTTTCAGCGGGGATGGGCAGACTCCACTTTTCAGGACATTGACCTCCCGGAGAACAAGACGCTGCTGACCTATCTGCAGGAAATGCTGTCCAGGCCCGTTCCTGGATTTGCCACTTCTGCAGGGCAGACGTTTAACCAAAAGTATGGCAAAGACATGCCGCAGATCCTTGTGGAGATCTTCGACTATATTCGCAGCGTGAACCTGCATGATGGCAGCCTGATCCGGGGGACGGACAAGTTTGATGGCACTGGGAAAGCCCAAAACGCCATGCTGGGCTATGTGGCCAACAGCGCCCGTCCGACCACCTTCAAGACCTTCACGGACCCGCGCTTTTTTGGCGCGGTCACGGATCCTGATGATCCGGATGCCGAAGGCGGGCAGGTGGAAAAGCTGGGCTTCCCTGGCCATGGTCAGGTGACTCCTTCGCGCTGGACCGTGAATGGTGAGGTTGTGCAGGGTTTCGGCCGTTTTCCCACGATCACGGAGGTGGGGCTGCATTTCATCTGCGCGGCCGACAATACGGACGATCCTGACAATCCGTTGTTGGAAAAAGATCCGGCCATCGGGAAGCCGGGTGGTGGCAGCGCCAAGAAGGGGCAACTGGGCACCAACCCGCCCAGTGGAGCGGAAGACCGGTGGTACTCGAACTTTCCTCCGCGGCCGACTCCCGACCCCAGCCGCAATGAGCCGGCGGACAACGTCCGGTATCCTTTGACCGACGGCTTCCCCTATGGCTCAGACAAAAAGCACCCTGGCTATCAAAAAGACAACTGGAACCATCAGCTCTCCGTCAATACGCCTCTGCGGCCCGGTTTCCGCCGCATCCAGGCGCGCCTGTTGCTGGAGTTCTTCATCCCCACGGCCGGCTATACGTTGATCGAGCCCGATCTGACCGTGAAAGTGAAGGGGCTGAGCAAATTCCGGGTCAATGGCAGGCCGCTGTTCCCCAATGATGAAGAGCTCTTTTACACCGGGCGTCGTGCCACCCATCCTGGTGCCCAGATGCAGGGCGGCTATGGCACCGGCCTGAAGGGCCTGCTGCGGGCGCGCGAGGTGCCTGCACGTGCCCCGATGCCTGCAGACGTGAATTATGGCAATGACAACTGGGAGGTGAAGCCTGCCAGCGCCACCCGTGATACCCAGTGCGTGATCAACTATGACCTCATCAGCAACTTCGTGGACATCGAGGTGGGTCGTCAGGGCACGCAGAACATGATGCTCAGCAATACCGACCTGGCTCAGGCCGTGCCTTTGAGTGTGGAGGTGTATTCCGGCCACCTGGGCCGCACGGCTTCCCTCCTGGAATCGCCTGCAGAGCTGGTGCAGACGCTGGTGCCGGAGTTCCCCGCTGTATCCCTGCGCCCGCCCACGCTGGTCCGTACGGCGGCGCGGCCTGTGGGCCCTGATCAGGGGCGCGAGCCACCTGCCTGGTGGACCTTTTACTCGCGCGGTGCGCTCGGCTTTGGCAATCGTGATTCCCTTGCAGGATTGGACAAAAAAGCTCCCCAGGGCGGTGCCACGATGCGCGGACGTCTCTTCCGCCATCACATTGCCCCCCATGTAAACAACAAGCATACCATGGGGGCCTTCTTCTTCGGCTTCGACTCCGTGCAGAACGGGGCACCGCGCATTTTCCGCACGCAGAACAATGCGAACCTCCAGAACGAGGTGGATGCGGCTGAGGAGCTGGAGGGCAGTGATGTGGTGCAGACGGTGACCATCCGTCACGGAGATTACCGCCTTACTGCGGCCAAGAACGTGGTGCCCGCAGAGGACTGGGCTCCGCATCGCCACTACGGCAGCCGAAGGCTGGCGCACAGTTTGACCAATTTTGTGTCCAATCATCTGCCTGGTTATGACTATGGCGGAAACACGGACTTTGCCGACCGTCTGGTGCCCAATGAAACCGGCGCAGGCTACCCCAACCATCGTCTGCCGGACTTTCCTTATCTTTCCGATGCCCGTGAGGCAGCTCAGCGATATGGCGACTTTGACAACGGTCCTGGCACCCATCGCGACGGCCCATACATCAACAAGCCCGATGAAGGAAACCTGAACATTGTGGCGGGCAATGGCGGCGTGGCCTACTTCAGTGAAAGTGCCCAGCATCGCACCACGGAGCAGGACTTTTATTCGCCGAACCGGATGATTCCTTCGCCGGTGATGTTTGGCTCTCTGCCCAGTGGTGTGCAGGCGGGGGATCCGTGGCGTACCCTGCTGTTTCGTCCGCAGCAGGGTCATCCCGGTGGCCCGACCAAGCTGGGCGGCAACAGCCCGGCGGACCACCTCCTGCTGGAGTATTTTTGGATGCCTGTAGTAGAACCCTATGCCATCAGCGAGCCCTTCTCCACCGCAGGCAAGGTGAACCTGAACTACCAGATATTCCCCTTTACCCACATCCGGCGGGCCACGGCCCTGCATGCCGCCCTTGCGGGCGAGGTGATCCATGCTGTGCCCACGGAGGACGCGCCTAACTACAAGGTGTTTCCCGATGCCAACAATCAAAATGCCTTCTGGGGCAGCGCACAGGGCAAGCAGTGGCACTACAAGGTGGATGTGGAGAAGACCCTGGCCCAGTTTGAAGAGCGGTTTGCCCAGGGACGTGCCTTCATCAGCCCCAGCGAGATTTGCGACATCCACCTGGTGCCCAAGGATGCTCCCGGCATCCAGGACCATACGCAGATGGAGGCCTTTTGGCGTGCCCACCGCCTGACGGGCGACAACACCCGCGAGCGTCCCTATGCGGGGCTGTATCCGCGCGTCACCACGCGGTCAAACACGTTCCGGGTCCACTTCATCGCCCAGACGATCAAAAAAGCCCGCTCCTCCGGACCAGACACGATGGGCGATGGCGACAAAATCAGCGGCGAGCACCGCGGCTCCACCCTGATTGAACGCCACCTTGATCCTACGCAGCCAGGGCTTCCTGACTTCGCCACGAACCCGGCCGGCCAGACGCTGGACCACTATCATGAATTCCGCATCCTGCAGACGCAGCGGTTCGGCTTTTGAAGATCGTGGAGAAACCCGCGCCGTCTTTTTTGATAATTCCCACTTGAATGGAGTGAATTAGGGTTTAATTCATACTCGTCCAGTGTGTTATCGCTGGCGGCGCTGATCCCACGCAGGAAGGCGGTTCACCCAATCCCCCTCATACGTTCATGAAAATTCCTGCTTTCTCCCGCCCGCTGCGCCGTGGTTTTTCCTTGGTGGAAGTGACCCTTGCCAGCGGCATCACGGCCCTGGCCCTCACCACGCTGCTCGGTCTCATTCCTCATGGGCTGAACAATGTCAAAGAGGCGGGAAACCTTGCCGCCGAGACGCGCATCACCACCCATGTGCTGGGCAGCGTCAGCCAGGCCCGCTGGCAGAACGTCGGTGGGGAAGACATCCTGGCCCCGGCCTTTGATCAGCAGCGTTACTACTTTGATGATCAGGGCGTCGCCCTTGAAACCGATGAGCCAGGGCCTGAACTTGCCTATGTGGCGGAAGTAAGTGTGCCTGCCCGTGACGTGTCCCTGCCTGCGGATGCCGGCCCGCAGGCGGAAGAAGCCGGAATTGATCCTTACCTGCGCCGCGTGACGGTCAAGGTGGCCAGCGTCGCCAATGAAAACTTCGATTTCGATCGTGCGCTGCCCATGGCCTACCGGACCCACACCACGCTCATCGCCCGCACAGGGAAGTGAGGCAGTGTCAGGTCTAACAAATAAGATTGCAAATAAACTGGGAATTTCCTGCTCCGAACCTTCATCGCGCAGCATGCGAAGAGGGAAACCTTTCTTCGCTCATTCATGAATCTTTCCCGTTTTCGTTCCCTTCCATCCCGGCGGTCTGGTTTCACACTGGTGGAACTGCTGGTATCCACCGCCGTACTGGCCGTGCTGCTGCTGGTGACCCTCAGCGCTCTGGAGACCATGCAGCGCTCCTGGAGGGAAACAAAGGGCAAGGTGAACCAGTTTCGCGGGGCGCGAATTGCCTTTGAGACGATCACCCGCAACCTTTCCCAGGCCACGCTGAACACTTACTGGGATTATCATTATGCAGCCACGGGATCCAATGTCCCGCCTGCGGATGCAGCATCTCCACCTGCGGGTTATGTCAGGCAGTCTGAACTCGATTTTCGCATTCTCCCCGGCGTTGAATTGGGCACCGGGGAGACGCCCGCAGACCTGCCCGGCCAAGCGCTTTTCTTTCAGGCTCCTCTGGGCCTCAGCCAGAGCTTTCGCGGGCTGGGAAACCTGCTCAACGCACGCGGATACTATGTCCGTTTTCAGAGCAATGAAGATCAGCGCCCGGCCTTTCTGCCGGGCGGTGTGGTGCCGGTGAAGTTTCGGTACCAGCTCATGGAATACAGGCCTCCGGCGGAGCAGACCAGCCTGTCGGCCGGCACTGCCGCAGCGGGTGGAAGTGCCAGTGCCAAGACGGTGCAAGGAAACACCGTTTATACTCGGGCGGATTGGTTCAAGCAGGATCTCGACACAGTGTCGCGGCCTATTGCGGATAACGTGCTGCTGCTGGTCATCAGTCCTCAAGTGCCGCCTGAGACCGTGGAAGGCACTGGCAAATCCCCCTGGTGGCTGGCCCCCGGCTACCGCTACTCCTCCCGCGATGCGAACAATACCACGCCTGCCTTGGACAAGCCTGTGGTTAGGGCCGATGGCACCCTGGACCAGGGCACCAGCCATTTGCTGCCGCCACTCGTGCGCGTCACCCTCGTCGCCGGTGAAGAGGGTAGCATGGGAAGGTGGCTGGCCAGTCAGGGCAATACGGCGGTGGACATTTGCGCCGCCGCCGATGCTCCCTTCGCGGAGTCGCGTCACTACGAACGTGATCTCACCCGCCTCAAAGACTACCTCACGGCCGAGCGGCTGAATTTCCGTGTCTTCACGGCCACCGTCCCCCTTCGTAATGCCGCCTGGGACAGCACTACTTACTGAACTCGCTCCTGTCTTCATGGTCAGGCTGCTGACCGAATGAATGGCATCATTGGTTAGGCTGTCTTTCTCCTCTCCTTTTCCCCATTGTCGTATGAAAATCACCCTCCGCCCTGCGCGTCCAGGTTTCACACTCATCGAAAGTCTCAGCGTCGTCCTCATCCTCGGGATGATCGTTGCCCTCGCCGCCCCCTCCATGCTGGGAGCCATCCGCGCCTCGCGGCTGACCTCGGCGGGGGAACTGATCAGCGGCAAGATCATCGAAGCCCAAGGACTCGCCATGACCTTTTCTTCGGATGTTGAGCTTCGCTTTTATAAGGCTCCTCCTGTCCCGCCTGGGGATGGGCGCACCGGGCAGTACTTGCAGCTCCTTCAATGGGTGGAAAACGCGCCGGACATTCTCGATGAGGACATCGCCAGCCTTGAAAAGATGGGCTCGCAGGTGCTGGTGCCAGAGGGAGTCCTCATCAGCAACGATCCAGGGTGGTCCAGCCTCTGGACCCTTGAATCGAAAACCGAAACCACTCCCGAAGGAGATCAGGAATATGTGGCCATCCGCTTTCGTCCGGATGGCTCGACGGACCTTCCCGAAACAGGAGCCTGGCATCTCACCCTGTTGGATGCCCAAGACTCCGTACGGCAAGAATTGCCAGCCAATTTTTACACGGTGCAGATGGACCCCGTCACCGCCAAGCTGGAAATCTACCGTCCTGAATAGGGGGCGGGGCAGGGGGTCTGCAATGCTTTCAAGGATGCTTTTACTGAAGCTGAAGTGAACTATGGGATGCCCTTGATCACATCGGCCCACTGGTCGCGTTGCCAGCTGGCGGCTTCGGGTCTCAGGCCCACGCCGCCGGCGAAGTCACCCCGTGAATCATAGAACTCGATGCAGATGACTTCCTCACCGCCCAGTTCAAAACGGGTTGCCCAGGTCTGGCCTCGGTGGCCGCAGCCGCGCAGGGTAAGTTGAGAGGCCTCACCAAAAAAGGTGGTGCCGCAGCCACATTCGCCCCAGTGCGTGGGGAAAAAGCCGCTGGGCAGAAATACCGCCTCATTGCGCACAGCTCCACCCAGGGGCACTTGCCCCAGGGTCATGGATTGTAGCGCCTGCCGCACCACCCTGCGCGGCAGGCGCCAGGCCAGATCCTGCCCCGCTGCCTCCAGCGCGGAGAGGCGGGAGACGCCCTCCATGCCGGGAAAGGCAGAGTCGGGCAGGCTTCTCGAGAGGCCCTTCCAGAGCTGCCGCACCGTCTGTGAATCAGGTGAAGGTTGCTCTTTTCGGACTTCGGATTTCTGGCCAAAGGGTAAGGTCCGCCGCCCACTTACGTGGCGGGCGACGAGGTCTTCAAAGACCTCGTGATCGGACCAATTCGTGACGAGGATCTTCAGGCATCCTTCACCACCACGATCAAAAAATTGGAAACTGGCCACCTGCTGGTCGCCCACGGTTTCGACCACCGCCATGCCTCCGCCTAATGCGGCTGGGCGGATTTCGGCGCCTGACTTCAGGCACACCCATTCATCGCTGCCGGGGTAACCTTGAAACAGGGGCTTTTCCCAGGCGACGGCCAGGCTCAAGGGGCCGCGGGCTGCCGTGACCATCACCAGGCCGAGTTCCCTCAGGTTGCTGAAGAAATCCTTCCATTGGCCATCCAGGTGGAGGGCCAGCGCAGCACCTCCATCCGCCTCAAAGCACCATTCCGGGCGCACCCGACGGAGATCAAAGGTATGCGCTGGAAAGCTGTAAGCAATGCGCGGCGAATGATGTGAGGTGGAATCCATGATCAAGTGCAATCAAGAGTTAGGCTGCCAGCAGACGCTCCTCCGCCAAGGTGGCGAATACGCCTTCGATCCAGGCATCGCAGGGGTCCTCATAGTCAATGTCGCAATCCACTCGGGAATGAAAACGGGTGGCTCCTTGTGCCTCCAGGGCTTCATCATAATCTTTGCCGCACTGGCAAAAACGATCATAGCAGGAATCTCCCAAAGCCAGGACGGAGTAACGCAGATGCTCCAGGCGAAAGCGGGGACGGTTGACCACCTGCTCATAAAAATTCTCCGTGCCATCAGGCGGATCACCATCACCATAAGTGCTGGTGATGAGAAGTGCCGTATCAAACTGTGTCAGCACATCCGCTGTGGAATCCATCATGTTTTCCAGGACAGGGTCGTATCCACGCTGCCTGGCGATGTGGGCCGCTTTTTCTGCGCAGGATTCAGAGTTCCCTGAAAAGGTGCCGAAGAGGATGAGGAGTGGCTTGGACATGGTTGGTTGACGCCTCATCATTGCCTCGGCCCCCATCCCCCTGCTGCCGCTGGTTTGTCATGAATGGTCGAAGAAATGACTTCCTTTCACCACCCTCACTGCGTGAAATGGGCCTGCCTTCACAGCCGTATTAAAGGCATCTCCCCATGAAAATCTGGCTTTGCTTCTTGGCCCTCACCCAGCTCGTCTCAGCGGCAGACTGGCCGCGCTGGCGCGGGCCCACAGGGGATGGGTGTTGGAATCCCGAGAACGTACCTGCCGACTTGTCCAATCGCACCCCAGAGCAGCTTTGGACAGCGGATATTGCGGGAGGCTATGCTGGCGTCACCGTCAGTGAGGGGCGAGTGTATGTTTTGGATCGCCCCAAAGAGCCTCAGGATATTGAACGCATCCTTTGTTATGCTGAAGATTCGGGCAAGATGCTCTGGTCACAGAACTGGCCTGCCATTTATGGGCGGATGGATTATGGCACTGGCCCGCGCTCCTGCGTCACGCTGCAGGAGGGGAAAGCCTACATTTTAGGGGCTGCGGGGATGGCCCTATGCCTGGACTCCGCCGGGGGGGGAATTCTATGGCAGGTGGATACCGTGAAAGAGCATGGCGCGCAGATGCCCACCTGGGGCTTTGCCGCCTCTCCTGTGTTGGATGGCAACAAAGTCCTTTTGCATGTGGGCGCTGTGCCAGAAGGGAGCGTCCTCGCTTTGGATAAAAGCAGCGGTCAGCTTCTCTGGCGCGGTGGGCCAGACCCCGCAGGCTATTGCACGCCCGAGATCATCACGCATGAAGGGCGGCGGCAGCTCATCGCCTGGGGGCCAGAGCACATTCAGAGCCTGAATCCCGAGACCGGAGCCACGCTTTGGACTTACCCGTATAAGATCACCTATGGCGTCAGCATCGCCCAGCCGCTTTATCGGGATGGCATCCTGCTGGTATCCGGTTACTGGCACGGCACCAAAGCCCTGCGACCTGATGCCGAGCCCACCCTGCTTTGGGAAAATGGAAAGGACATGTGCGGCCTGATGTCTGCCCCCTTGTACAAGGATGGCATCGTTTATTTGCTCGATAAAACCAAGGGCCTGCAAGGCATCGAACTCGCCACGGGGAAAATCCTTTGGAGCGATGCCAACACCCTCACCCCCAAAGACCGCAATCCTCAGATGAGCCTCGTCTGGCTGCGTGAAAGTGACGGACTCGCCGCTCTCCTCAATGCCAGCGGAGAGCTCGTCTACATCCGTCTGAAGGCCGGTGGCTTCGATGAGCTGGCCCGTCACCAGATCATTGGCAAGACCTGGGCCCACCCTGCCTTTGTGGGAAATCGCATCTATGCCCGTTCGGACACTGCCTTGGTCGCCTGGCGGCTGTGGCCAGACAAGTGACTCAAAGGTTTCTCAATTCGAGAATGCACTGCTTGTAGCGTTGTGCCCAGGCTGTGATCTGCTCATCCGTAAGTTGCCTAACTCCATGGATGACAAAGGGGTCCAGATACTCCATGCCGCACAACCGCGCGGTTTGATCGAAGGGAGCCAGCAGTTCCTTCATCGTGTAGCGGTTGTAGCCTTCACGGTGATACGCTTCCTCAGGCCCGCCCGTGGTCAGCGCACTCATCACCTTTTTTCCTGCCAGCTTGGTGCCGCCCTCACCGTAGGCAAAGCCATACTCCAGCACCACATCCTGCCATTCCTTGAGGATCGCAGGCGCCGAGTACCAGTAAAACGGGTGCTGCCAGACGATGACATCATGATCCAGCAGCAGTTCCTGCTCCGTTTCAAAGTCTATGTGCAGGTTCGGGTACTCCTCGTAGAGATCGCGGAAGGTCACGCCTTCCATCCCTTGTACCGCCTCCATCAGCGCCACGTTCACACGCGACCGATGCAGCGCCGGATGGGCAAAAAGGATGAGGACACGGGCCATGGGATTCAATGGCAGATTTCTGGGCAGTAGCCAAGCAGAGAAAGCCGAGGCACAGCATAGTCCTACATGTGTCGTATATTAATCTCGACAAATACGACAAGTGTCGGCAAGATCGCGAAATATGGCCAATAAATCCCTTCCCCCGCTCTCTGCTGCCGAACAGGCGCTGATGGACATTCTTTGGAAACGGTCGCCCGCCAGCGTCTTGGACTTGCTAGAAACCGTGAATGAGAGCCGCACTGAGCCAGTCACACGCAACACGCTTCAGACGCAGCTCACCCGTCTGGAGGCGAAGGGCTGGATCTCTCGTGATGATTCCAGCCGCAGCCATGCTTACACACCTGCTGTTCCCGAGCAGCGAGGTCGCAGCAGTGTGCTGGCAGAGCTGAAGCAGCGCTTCTTTGGCGGCAGCAATCTGGCACTGGTCCGCTGCCTCGTCGAAAGTGAAGAGATCACCGAGGAAGAACTGGTGGAGCTGCGCAAACTGGTCCGCGGCGGGACTGCCAAGAAAGGAGGCGAGTCATGAGTCCTGAAAGCGTTTCTTGCCTCAACTTTGGGCTGCACAGCCTTGTGTTTGGCTTCCTGGGGTGGGTCATTCTGCGCTTCCTGATTCGCGATGCCCTGAGGCGAAGTGTTGCGGCGATGACAGCCGTTCT
Organism: Verrucomicrobiota bacterium; assembly: GCA_040386955.1. Lineage (GTDB taxonomy): Bacteria > Verrucomicrobiota > Verrucomicrobiia > Verrucomicrobiales > Verrucomicrobiaceae > Prosthecobacter. Next base: position 4,295 of record JAZKER010000021.1, on the reverse strand, counting down.
CTTTTCCGTGGGAGGGCCTTGGCTGGTTTCCTTGCTGCCGTCCTCTGATGAAGGCGGTGGCATGCCTGCCTTGACGGCGCTTCATCAGACGCTGGAAACGGACTGGCGCATCGTCATTCAACCTGAGACATCTCCTGCGGCTTCACCTGAAACGGTTGCACATCCTGTCGCAAAGTTTGTTTGGCATGCCGACCGTTGGGTGGTGTGGTCGAAATGGGTTTTTTGGAGCGGCAGCTCGGCCATGCTTTTGGGGCACCTATGGCGGACGGCCCGGGTGCTGGCATTGAGGAGACGTTTGAGAAAGCCGGTCCAGGAAGAACTGGAATCAATCCCTGTGAGTTTGCGTGGGAAACGGTTGGCTGTTTTCCTCCACGAAGGCACTCCCTGTGTGGTGGGCTGGTTCCGGCCTTTGATTGCCGTGCCAGCCTCATCCTTCGCCACCTTGACTGCAAGGCAGTGGCACTGGCTGGTCCGTCATGAGGAGGAGCATTTGCGCGGAAGAGACACGCTGGTTTCCTGGCTCCTCGAATGCGCGCGCGCTGTCCTGTGGTGGAACCCCTTCGTTCATGCGCTCATCGAGTGTCATGCCCGGGCCCGGGAAGAAATCTGCGATGCGGCTGCGGTGGGTGAGGCAGGCGAAAACAAAGACTATGCCGAATTTCTGCTCAGTTGGGTCCGGACCTGCCACCCCATGGCAGGCGTCATGCCGATGGCTCAATCACGGCCTGCACAGCGGTTGCGGGGACGGCTGAAGGCGCTTGTCGAAGCCCGTCCGGTGCGTCGTCGGCTGGGTTTGATTTTTATATTCGCATGCACCGCAGGGGCAGTCGTTGGACCTTTGCTCATCGCTTCCATGGGTCTGGTGGTTCCCTCAGCCTCAGCCGCCGCCGAACCTGCCAAATTGGCCAGCACTCCTGGCGATAACAGCTCCTTGTTTACCCGCACGTATGTGGTCTCCCCGAATTTATTATCCATTCCTTCCAATCCTGTCAACAGAGTCACTCCCAGGGATTTCCTGGAAAGCAAAGGAGTCCCTTTCCCTGAGAATGCGCTGGCCGTTTTTCAGACCAACACCTCTCGCCTCCTGGTGACAAACACGCTCTCGAATCTGGAAAAGACCCGCCAGGTTTTAAACACAGCATCGATGATCCAGCCTCAGGTCTATTTCGTCACGCGGTTCATCCAGGTAGACCGGTTTTTCGGGATTCACGGTGCTGTTTTGGATAGCAAGTCAGCCGCCGCTCTGATTGCAAGTGTCAGTCAACAAGCTGGCATCGGCTTGCTCAGTGCACCCCGCGTCACAACGAAAATGGGGCAGCGGGCCGTTGTCGAAGTTGGCCACTTTAATCCTGCAAATCCGGAGCAACGGGTTGGTATCCGCCAAGAACTGATGCCGTCCAAGGCCGATGGGGGAAAGGTATTCATCGAGACAAAATCCTCCTTGGGGCTGGAGTCAGGGGAAACGTTGATTTCTTCCAAATTTAGCCTGCCCAAGGACTGGTCACAGGTCAATGTGTACACCAGTAATGGCAAGGCTGAACTGGCCTCTGGGGAGACCTTGGTGCAGCACCTGCAGGTCGGCGGGAAACAAATGACCATCTTGATCTCGGCCATTGCCCTTCTGCCGGACGGCACTGAGGCCAGTCATTTTGAGGGAGTCGCAAACGTCCTCTGGCCGGTTCAGGTGGGAAATGACATCCCCTACCAGCCCGGAGCCGCTCCAACAGAGCAAAAAACGTCTCCTAGGGTGGCTGACAAAAAAGTCTTTTTATCAGTCGTTGTTGCAGACGTATCGGCGGTCTCTCCACTGGCCGCCAACATGGGTCTGGACGGAAAAGAAAAGGCGGAACCTGATCGTCTTTTGGGCGTTCTACATCCCCATCTCAATGGACAGTTTTTGGTCACTGGAGTCTTGGCTCAGGCTCAGTTTAGCCTCGTGATGCGTGCCTTGGCGCAACAGCAGGGTGCTGTCATAGTGGCCTTGCCAGCGAGTGCGGTGGAAAATGGCAAAGAGGCCGTTTTCCACTTGCCTGAAAATATGGGAGGCCAGTCGTTCGCCGTCACTCCAAGTGGCTGGGCTGATGGCTACACCATTGATCTGAATGTGGCGCCTCCGAGCCTCGATCCTGCCCCAGAAAAAGCGGTTTCCACAGCAGTGACGATTTGGTCAAGCCAGACACTCATCCTTGGCGGCTACCTGACAGAGGTGAAGGACCAAGGTCGTCTAATCTTTGTCACGGCCACTCTTATCGAAGAAAACGGCAAAGCGACCAAGTAAAGTGTCTGCGATCATCCACAAAAAGGGAGGCTGTTGCCAGCCTCCCTTCGGGATGTGATCTGTCAGGCGGTCTAGGCCGCGTCAGCTTCAGGCGAGGGCCTTGGCGACGGCTTCGGCGGTGATGCCGAGTTCCTTGAAGACGACGTTGCCGGGGGCGCTGATGCCGAAGCGGTCAATGCCGATGACCTGGCCCTGGGTGCCGACGTATTTCCACCAGAGACCGGTGACACCGGCTTCGATGGAGATTCGCTTCGTGCAGGCGGCTGGCAGGACGGACTCGCGATACTCAGCGTCCTGACGGTCGAAACGCTCAAAGCAAGGCAGGCTCACGACGCGGACGCCGGGCTTGCCCTTGGCACCTTCGACGGCCCACTGGACTTCAGAGCCCGTGGCGATGACGATGGCTTCCAGGGGGGCGGTTTCCTTCACGAGGACATAACCACCTTTGAGGGTGCCTTCGCGGCGGGTCGCGGCGCTGGCGCTGCCCTGGTGAGGCAGGTCCTGACGGCTGAGAGCCAGCAGGGTCGGGCCATCAGCGCGGCTGAAGGCAGCGGCAAAAGCGGCCGCAGCCTCTTCTGCGTCGCCCGGACGGATGACGTCCAGATTCGGGATCACACGCAGACCACTGACGGTTTCCACCGGCTGGTGGGTCGGGCCGTCTTCACCCACGCCCACGGAGTCATGGGTGAAAATGTAGGTGACTGGCAGCTTGGCCAAGGCGGCGAGGCGGATGCTCGGGCGGCAGTAGTCGGCAAACACCAGGAAGGTGGCGCAGCTACCCAGGAACAGACCGTCGTAGGCGATGCCGTTGCAGATCGCGCCCATGGCGTGCTCACGGATGCCGAACCAGATGTTGCGACCCGTCGGGTTGGTGGCGCTGAAGTCACCAGCACCTGTGAGGTAGTTTTTGGTGGAGCCGAAAAGGTCGGCGCTGCCGGTGATGAGGTGAGGCACCGCCTTGGCGATGTGGTTCAGGATCTCGCCGCCGCTGTTGCGGGTGGCGGCCTTGCCTTCTGCCGGATACTCAGGGATGATCTTGAGGAGGTCTTCAGCCTTCAGGCTGCCATTGCGGGCGGAGTCCAATTCAGCCGCCAGGCCAGGGTTGGCGGCGCTCCAGGCGCTGAAGGTCTGGTTCCATTCCGCGTGGGCGGTGGCGCGCTGGGCCTTGAGGTCGGCAAAATAGGCTTTCACCTCGTCGCTGACGTAGAAATGCGTGCCTTCCGGGATGCCCAGGCCTTTTTTGGCCGCGTCCACAAACTTCGCACCGCCTTCGCCGTGGCCCTTGGCTGTGCCAGCGACTTCAGGGATGCCTTTGCCAATGATGGTCTTGGCGATGATGATCTTCGGCTTGCCGTTGTCGTTCTTCTTGGCGGCTTCGATGGCGTTTTTCACGGCTTCAAGGTCGTGTCCATCGATCGTCACGGCGTCCCAGCCGATGGCGGTGAAGAGCGCCTGGGTGTCTTCGCTCTGGGTCACCTTGGCCATGGCGTCGAGAGTGACGTCGTTGGAATCAAAGATGACGATGAGGTTGTCCAGACCGTTGTGGGCGGCGAAGGCCACGGCTTCACGGGCCACACCTTCCTGGAGGCAGCCGTCACCTGCCAGGGCGATGATGTGGTTATCAATGATCTTGTGCTCAGCCGTGTTGTACTTCGCTGCAGCCATCTTGCCGGAAAGGGCATAACCGGCGGCATTGCCGATGCCCTGGCCCAGAGGGCCCGTGGTGGACTCCACGCCAGGAGTTTCATGGAACTCAGGGTGACCTGGGGTGATGGAATGCAGCGCGCGGAAATTCGAGACGTCTTCGATGGACACGGCGTAGCCGCTGAGGTGCAGCCAGGAGTAGATGAACATGGAGCCGTGACCTGCGGACAGGATGAAACGGTCGCGGTTCAGCCACTTGGGCTCTGCAGGATCGCACTGGAGAGTTTCACCGAAGAGGGCGGCACCGATCTCAGCCGAGCCGAGGGGCAGGCCGAGGTGGCCGGAGGAGCACTTGTGCACGGCGTCCATGGCG
>JAZKER010000020.1:0-142088 GCA_040386955.1 Verrucomicrobiota bacterium | reverse complement strand
TCCCAGTGCCGTCCCAAATTGCGTTTATGACAACCTTTTTGAAATCCGGTCTAACGGCGGCCAATGCCTGCCTGCCAACAAAAAGGAGCGTGGCCCGAAAGCCACGCTCCTGAAAAAACTACCGCTGCTGAGTGACGACTATTTGCCAGGCACTGCGGGCATCTTCATTTCCTGATAGCCTTCAGGGAGCGCGAAAGCGCTGTCATCCACCTTTTCTTCCTTGGCGGAAACAAGCTCAGAGACGCTGGTTTTGCTCATCATGGTCATCTCAGACTTGATCACCATGCCAGGAAAATCGCTGGCCTGGGGGGAAAGGGCGGAGGCAGGGTTGCCCATGGCCTTCATCAGCTTGTCCTGGGCAGCGTTCAGTTCCTGATAACCCGGAAAGTCCTTCGCCACCCAGAATTTGCCGCTGCCGATCTGGCCGGTCCAGGTATAAACTTCACAGTCATAAGTGCCCACTTTTTCCTTCTGGCCGGTGGCCACTGGTTTCTCTGCAGGTTTGTTGCCGCCCATCGCACCGCCCGCCATGGCCATCATGGCCTTGAGCGACTCTGCATCCATCTTCATCATCATTTTCTGGGCGTGCATCAGCATTACCATATTGCCAGCAGCACCGTCGGCCACCACGCTCATCTGCTGGCCCACGTCCATGCGCGTTTTGTCGCCTTTGATCTTGATGCTCACTTCCTGGGTCTGCCCGTCAGTCGTGGCTTTTTGAATCACCACCCAGTCAGCCAGGGACGTCTGAATGGCAGCCAACGAAACGGCGAGAAGTAGAAGAGATTTTTTCATAAGGGTTTTTGATGGTATCTGAAACGCACCCGTCAGGTCAATCTGGATTCCCTGACAATTGCGTCAGTTATCGGCTCCGCCCGAAGATCCGGATGTGGCTGCTTTTTGCAATGTGTCCGCCTGAAGGCCTAACCGATCTAGCACCGCCATGATGGTGAGGAGGGAATTCCCCTCCAGGCGATTGTTCACAAACAAGAACGAAGGTTTTGTCTTCCGCCGCGCGGCATCGGCCCGGCGCATTTTAATGATGGCGGCAGCCGCTTCCCGGGCTTCTTCATTGATCTCCTTGGTGGACTGATACGGCTGAAATGTCTGAACGGCCTGCTCGAAGGTGCGGCCGGGTTTCAGCAGAAATCGGGCTGCAACAAACTCATCATTCGTTAGGCTGCCAGGGATCCGCAATTGCTCCGCCACCGTAGGCATGTGGGTCCAGTTGTTCAGGACGTGCGTCACGCCATGGCTGCGCAGCATGGCAAAGTAATCGGGATGCAGCATGGAACGGTTGCGCACTTCCACCCCATACTGCCAGCCTTTGGGTAACTGAGCAAAGAACCCATCCAGCAGGTCCACAAACTCCCGCCCGCGTTGGAAATCACGCGGGTGGAAATGGCTGAACTCAAACATGAGTACGCCGATTTTTTCCTGATGCGGTTCGCAAGAGGCAAGAAAGGCGCTGCGAAACAGCTCGGCATTGAGGAAGTGCGGATTTCGCTGGCCGCCACGTTCGCCATAACGCGGCAGTTTGGGAAAGGTGCGCGCGGTGATCTCATCCGTAACTTTGAAAGAGAACTTAAACCCCTCTGGCACCTGGGCGCAGAGATCAGCGATGTACTTGGGCGAAGGGAATTTGTAATAACCCGCATCCACACAGACCGTGCGGAAGACCTGCGCATACTCCGCCAGACATTCGCGCTCAAACCTGCTTTCGGCAAACTTGCCCCGGTAAAGGTACCGCTCCTCCTCATACAGCAGGCCTTTCCAACCGGGGTATTTCCAGGAAGAAGTGCCGATGAAAACATTCTGCTCCGCCAAGTGATGCAGGGCGGTTTTCAAGGAAGCAATGGGCAGGGTGGGTCCAGCAGAGGTGAACATCGGCACGGCCAAAATACCGAAGATGTGCTTTTATCGCAATCGCGGGTGCATTGCTTTCGTTCCCAGGGCTCTTTCGCCATGCGCCGTTTTTCCATTCTTGCCCTATTTTGCCTTTCAGCCCTCTCGGGACTGCACGCCGCACCGCCGCCGCCGAACATTGTCTTCATCCTCAGCGATGACCACAGTTACCCCTTCCTCGGCTGCTACGGACGGCCCGAGATGAAGACGCCGAACTTTGACCAATTTGCGGCGGAGGGCATGAAGTTCCACCGCATGTTCACCGGAGCCCCCCAGTGCGTGCCTTCACGGGCCACCTTCCTCACCGGGCGCTCACCCGTGGCCTGCCGCATCACCCGCTTCAGCTCTCCCCTGCCCCGCGATGAGATCACCTACCCGGAGATCCTGAAAAAGGAGGCCGGGTATTTCGTCGGCGTCTTGGGACGCAGCTATCACCTGGATGGCTCCGGCCGCAGCCCCGAGGCCAGCGCGCGCGTGTTTGAGGCCAACCAGCTACAGACCTTCAAGCAACGCTTCGACTACGTGGACTCGACCGGCCAGACGACCATCCCGGAGACGATGAAGGCCTTTTTTGATCAACGTCCGAAAGACAAACCCTACTACCTCTGGGTCAATTTCAGCGATCCCCATCACCCCTGGGATACCGGCACGAATGCGCCCGATCCGGCCAAACTTGCCGTACCCGGCAGCCTGCCGGATCTGCCAGGGGTACGCGCCGACCTGTCCCGCTACGTGGGCGAGATCGAGCACATGGACACCGACTTCAAACGGGTGCTGGACATCGTCAAAGATCGAGCCGGTTTGGAGAACACCCTCATCGTTTTCACCGGAGACAACGGCATGGCTTTCCCCAGTGGCAAAGGCAGCCTGCATGACCCTGGCCTGAATGTTCCCCTCATCGTCTGGTGGCCCGGTGTCATTCAGCCCGGCAGCGAATCCCGCGCCCTCATTTCCGGTGAAGACGTGGCCCCCACCTGCCTGGAGGCGGCGGGCCTGCCTGTGCCTAACCGAATCAGTGGCAAAAGTTTCCTCCCCCTGCTGCGCGGCCAGCCTTTCCAACCGCGCCAGCACATTTTTGCCGAGCGCGGCCCCCATGGCAGCGCCACCTTCAATGAAGGCGTCTCCGCTGCTGGCGTGGACTACAGCCGCGCGGTGCGAAGCGACCGTTACAAACTCATCTACAATGTCACCCCCAGCCACCGCTACTCCCCCGTGGACAGCGCCGGGGACCCGAGCTGGAAAGACATCGTAAAAGCCCACGAGGAGAAACAACTCGACAGCGCTTTTGAAACCCTTTGGTTCACCAGCCCACGCGCCGTGTATGAACTCTACGATCTGGAGGCCGACCCCAGTGAGCTGCGCAATCTCGCTGGCCAGCCCGACATGAAAGACATTGAGCAACAGCTCAAAGAGGCCCTTCAGGAAAAGATGATCCTGGACTACGACTACCTTCCCTTGCCCATCGCAGGTGCGCCGAAAAAGAAAGCCGCTGGTAAAAACCAAGGCGCTAAAAATGATCCCAGTCGCGAGAAGCAGTTCATCCAAAAAGATACGGACAAAGATGGAGTGCTGAGCTGGGACGAATTCCGCCAAGGGCGCAGTGCTACCGATGCTGAAGGCTGGTTCAAGGCCCGTGACCAAGATGCCAATGGAAGCCTCAGCCGCGAAGAATTCATCACAGGCAAAGTACCGAACCCACCCAAGAAGTAACCCTGCTTTCCCAGCCTCATGAAAAGCTTTCTCCTCACGCTGTTGGCCTCATTAAGCTTGCTCGGCACCTGCGCCGAAGCGGCAGATCGGCCTAATGTTTTATTCATCATCTTCGACGACTGGGGCTGGCGTGATGCCGGGGCCTATGGCTCCACCTGGGTCAAGACGCCGAACTTTGACCGCATCGCCAAAGAAGGCATCCTTTTCAAAAATGCTTACACCTCAAACCCCAAGTGCAGTCCCTGCCGCGCTAGCATTCTGACCGGGCGCAACACCTGGCAGCTTGAAGAAGCCTCCTGCCACAACGGTCTCTTTCCACCGAAGTTCGCGGTGTATCCCGATCTCGTGCAAGCCGCCGGTTACAGCCTCGGCCTCACGGGCAAAGGCTGGGGCCCCGGTGATTTTAAACTCAATGGCCGCACCCAAAATCCTGCCGGGCCCAGCTTTGACTCACACACCGCCGTGCCTCCAGCCAAGGGCATGGGAAAAAACGACTACGGCAAGAACTTTGAAGTGTTCATGAACCAGCGTGAGAAGGGCAAACCCTTCTGCTTCTGGATGGGCTTTCAGGAACCTCACCGTGCCTACGAGCCGGATTCTGGCGTACGCATGGGCAAAAAACTGGAGGACGTGGTGGTGCCACCTTATTTCCCCGACATCTCCATCGTGCGTGGTGACCTAGCCGACTACGCCATCGAGGTGGAATACGCCGATGCCTATATCGGCAAGGCCCTGGCCACCCTGGAGGCGGCGGGTGAGCTGGACAATACCCTCATCGTGGTCACGTCCGATCACGGCATGCCTTTCCCCTACGTCAAAGGCCAAATCCACGAAGATGGATTCCACCTGCCACTGGCCATGCGGTGGGGCAAAGGCATCCAGCCAGGGCGTGTCGTGGAGGACTTTGTCAATGTGCGTGATTTCGCCCCCACCTTCCTGGAACTCGCCGGAGTGAAACCGCATGAGCAGATGACAGGCAAGAGCTTGGTCAATATCCTGCGCTCGCCCAAGTCGGGCTTCATTGAAGATCGCAAGATCATGCTTGCAGGCAAAGAGCGGCATGACCTTGGTCGGCCTAACGACTGGGGTTATCCGGTGCGTGCCATCCGCACCCCGGACTACCTCTACGTGCATAATTTCCATCCCGAACGCTGGCCCGCCTGCAACCCCGAAACCGACTTTGGCAACTGCGACCCCAGCCCAACGAAGGAACTCCTCAAAGCCCTCGGTGGAACCTATTATGAAATGGCCTTTGGCAAACGCCCCGCCGATGAACTTTACCGCCTCAGCGATGACCCCACCGGCATTCGCAACCTCGCCAACGACTTCGCTTTCATCCCGGTGCTGAATGAACTGCGCGATCAGATGATGTCCCTGCTCAAAGAAGAAGGCGATCCCCGCGCTCTCGGCAACGGAGCCATCTTTGACACTTACAAGTATCTCGCCAGCCGCAAAAAGGGCTACGAGACTTGGCTGAAGGCCCAGGACGCCGCCCTCGTTGAAGCCATCAAGACCAAAGCCGCTGAAGTGGACGCCAAGCACCGCCCACGGCAGAACAAGAAAAAGCCGGAAACCGGGCAGTAATCACCGCATCCGCCTAACCACAACAACCGCTGAGTGAATTCAGCTTTTTTTCCAATGCGGGCCAACGGTCTCTTTGTTATTTGGCAAGATTCGAAGGACAAAGGACTTGTCATCCATTTGAGCCGCTGATATTTCCGCCCCAATTCATGGGCACTTCAAGCAAATCTCCCCGCCAGCCAGGCATCATCGTTTATCTTTGCGGTCTTGGCACTTCGGCACTGGCGCTCTGGCTGGTTCACTATCTCCATGAGAGCCAGCAGTTCAACATCATGGGCTGGTACCTCAATGCGATCATCCCGGCTGGAGCAATGCTGGTGGGCATCGCCAGCGGCCTGGGCTATGCAATCGCCTCACGGGTGTTGCAGGTGAAGCTAAGCAAGGCCTTCGTCTTGGGCATGATCACCACGGCAGTCATCGATTACTTCGCCGCCCAATACCTCACCTACACCCACCTTCTTGAGCAATCTAACATCTCGCCGGAACGCTATGGCTTCACCGACTACATCCGCGAGATTTGTGAGGGCATGGCCTTCAAGGGTCGCAATTCTGACGAAGTCGGTAGTCCGCTCGGCATATGGGGATACCTGTTCAAAATCCTCGAACTAGGCGGCTACGTACTCGGTGCCATCGTCCCTTCGCTCACCGTTTTTGGGATGCCTTACTGCAAATCCTGCCAGCAGTATCTCAAGAACCATCGCACCGCCCACATCCACTCACCAGCTTTGTGGTCAACGGTGAAGAAGCTTAAAAAAAACGAACGTCTTGCGGCCCTGCAAGAAGCCATCCAAACACTCGCAGAGCGCGCGAATGAAATTGCGGGCTCAATAGCCACGGTTCCGCTCGCAGAAACAGAATCCGCCATCGCGGCTCTCGATCAGGACATCCAGAAGGATGCTGCTGCGCGCATCACGTTCACCTTGAAAAAATGCCCTCAGTGCGAGGCACACCATCTCAAGCTGACGCTAACAAATTTCACCGTTGATAAGAACGCCGCTTTCAACAATTTTGCAACGATCGACAAGACGGAATAAGGCCTAGCGATCAGAGCCTAGGGCTGCGGTTGCCTCTGCATATCTCAAAAGAGATCCCCGCCTCTCTCCAGGAAGCTGCAAAGCCTCATGTGGAGAGGGCAGAAGGTGTGGGAAGAAACGGCCTTTTGAACCTTTCCACTGGCGGCCCGCCAAGTCTAACCAAAAATAAATACCCGTCCACTACATTTGTAGTTGTCAAAACACTACAAATGTAGTGAAATAAATAAATCATGCCTGCCCCTGACATCTCCGAGTCTGAATGGTCCATCATGGAAGCTCTCTGGGAGCGTGCCCCACAGACCGCTTCCGAAGTCACACGCACTCTTAAACCCACGATGAAATGGGCAGAAAACACCGTCCGCACCCTGCTCACCCGCCTCGTCGAAAAAGGTGCGCTGAAGACGGATGAAAACAGCAGCGGCACGCGCACCTACCTGCCTGCGGTGAAACGCGAGGCCTGCGTGAGGGCGGAGAGCGACTCCTTCCTCCAGCGCGTCTTCCAAGGGGCAGCCAAACCCCTTCTCGTCCACTTTGCCCAGAACAGCAAACTCACCGCTGAAGAGGTGAAGGAGCTGAAAAAAATGCTCGATCAATCGCTCAACCGTTAACCACTATGAACACACCTGCCCTCCTCTTTGAATGGGTGCTCGCCACCAGCCTCCGCGCTTCACTCCTCACGGGAGCCGTGCTCCTGATTCAGGCCGCTTTGCATCGGCATCTGACTCCACGTTGGCGCTACGCTTTGTGGCTGCCCGTTCTCGCAACGCTGCTCATGCCGGGCCTGCTGGAGAGCCGATGGAGCGTAGCAACCCTTCTCTCTCCCACCGCTGCTGAATCCGTGATTCCTCAGACGGCGGAGTCTCTTCCAACGGTCATGGAAATGAGCGCACAGACGCCGTCAGTTCCACCCACACCCACCTCGGGGCACCCCTTTGACTGGCAGTTTGCCCTGGCCACGACCTGGGCTGTGGGCAGCGGCGGCCTGCTGATCTGCGGAGCGGTTTCTTTGGCCCTCGCACTGAGACGTTATCGGCGCAGCGCCATCCAGCCAGAGGCCAGCCTGCTGCATGAGATTGAGCAGCTGGCGGGGGAAATGCGTCTGCGCTGCCTGCCTCGCATCCTGGTTTCCCCCCAAGTGAGCAGCCCGGCAGTCACAGGTGTGTGGCGCCCCACGCTGATGTTACCCTCCCGGTTAGGCGAGCAATTCACTCCGGCAGAGGTCCGCCTCATCCTCATGCATGAGCTCATGCATCTGAAGCGTGGTGACTTGCCGATGAACCTGCTGCTCTGTGGGCTGATGGCCATGCATTGGTTCAATCCCCTGCTCTGGCTGGCTTTCTTTAAAGCGCGCACGGATCGTGAAGCCGCCTGCGATGCCCAAGTGCTGGCCGATGGCCCCACGGAATGCCGCCTTCACTATGGCCACGCACTGTTGAAGATTGAGTCCGTTTGCTGCCCCCATGGTTTGAGCCTGGGTTTTGTCGGCATCTTCCAGCGTGGGTCCGCTTTGCGCAGCCGCATCCAGGCCATCGCCCGGTTTCAAAGATCCCATCCCCTCATGCGCCTGCTCATCGTCGCGACAATGGCGGTGATGACTTTCCTGGGCAGCACCCGCGCCCAGACGCCTCCAGGCGAGACTGCCGAAAGCTCCTTCAGCTTTGCCCTGGGCCAGTCTCGGTTCCGGGCAGGTGACGCCCTTCGCATCACGTCCATGGAAAGGACCGCTGAATCTCTCACCGTCACCGGTGAATATGAACTGGCCAGCCATGACGGCGCCACGCTGGGACTCTACATCACCTCGCTAGAGTCGCCCCTCAAAGGCGTCCCCAATGGACCTAACCAACAAGTTGTTCTGAAGAAAGGGCGCGGTAAGTTTTCTCTCAGCCTGCCTCAGCCCTATCCCGGCCTGCCGCATCTGACTTTTTACAAGCTCGCCGCCCCGAGCAATCACAATGCTTTCGGCGTGATCTACTTTGGCACGAATGCGGAAGCTGAAGCCTCGCAGAAACTGAACCTCAGCTACCTAGCCAACGATACCCCCCAGACCACCGCTGCGAACAGGTACTTGCAGGAAAAACTGAAGCGCATCGTGTTGCCTCGTATTCAGTTCAGTAGCGCCACGCTTGAGGAAGCCGTTGAATTTCTGCGGGTGAAATCGCGGGAGTTCGACACCACGGAACCCGATGAATCCCGTAAAGGTATCCCGTTCCTGATTCGAAAAGGATCTGCCACACCAAACCTCATCAGCCTGGATCTCAAAAAAGTCCCGCTGATCGAAGCCCTCCGCTACACCACGGAACTGGCCGGGGTGAAAGCCCGAGTCGAAGCTTATGCCGTGGTCATTGACCCCGCCTCGGGCGCAGCACCAGAGACATCGGCAACTCCAAGTCCTGCCAAGATTCAAAAGGGGAGAGCAGGCGAACTGGGCCGCAAAATCATTCTGCCCCAAGTCCAGTTCAAGGAAGCCACGTTGGAAGAGGCCGCTGAATTCATCCGGATCAATGTACAAACGGCCTGTGTCCGTATGGAGGAGTCCCCCGTCAATATCATCATCAAACCGGGTGCCCCCGCCGGCCTCAAGATCAGCCTCATGCTCAAAGACGTGCCGCTGATTGAAGCCCTTCGTTACATCGCCGAACTCTCGAACCACACGCTTCAGTGGGATGATCACAGTTTTATCCTGGAGCCCCGTTGAGCATCAAGCCCCCAGCGACCGGCATCCCAGGCGGGGCCGGAGAACCACCTAACAAACAATATAACTTCAGAAGTTTTTCCCGATACATTTCATCCAAGCCCGCGATGAGCGAGCTTGGATGAACAACGTCTTGGCGGAAGTGACAGCCACTTTCACTGCACCGTCACCGCACCATCGAGAATCTCGACCCGGAAAGTGGCCAGTTCACCGGCATCCTTGCCGATGACGACACTCACAGGATGCGTTCCCGCAGGCAGGTCGAGCGTCAGTTCAGGGGTGATTTCTTTCACAGTCTGATCTCCCACGACGACTTCCACCGCCTTGGTGCTGCTGAGGCCCAGCTTGACCTTGCCTGGACTGTCGAGCTTCAGGCTGAACTGGATGATCTTAGGGAACCAGGGATACATCTTGATCTGCTGGATCTCACCGAGGGGCACGTCACCACTGACCTGGGAGAAAAGGAGCTGCCAGGGGTAGTTGCCATCCTTTTCATGCAGGGCTGGCAGGCCCACATGACGGACATGGTCAATGGCCTCCTGGGTCATCGCGCCGCCCATCACACGCCAAGTGCGCACGTAGCGGTTTGGCTTGATCTTGTAGTCGCCCTCACGGCCCAGTTCGGAAAGGAAACGGACGAGGTCCACAAATTCATCTTCGCGCAGGCTGGCGGTGAGGCCCGGAGGCATCATGCTGGCGGGGCTCATCTGACGGCTGGCAATCTGGGCCTTCGGCACTTTCTGCATCTGGTTGGAAGGATCGCGAATGATGACTTCATCCCCACCGTCCTGCACTAGGCCGCCACTGATGACCTTACCATCGTGGGTGCCAATGATGATCATGTGGTAGCCTTCCTTGATCTTCTTGCTGGGTTCCAGCAGGCTCTCGATCAAGTAATCCACCGGGGCGCTGCCGCCAATGCTCACGAGGTTGGGCCCCAGCACACCACCCGAATCACCGATGGCATGGCAAGTCAGACAGAGCAACTGCTGACGGCGGTAGATCTGCTCCCCACGGGCGGCATTGCCCTGATCCTTCACTTTTGCCACCAGTGCGGCCATCTGTTCAGGCGTGAGAGATTGGTTCATCTGCTTCACACCGCCTGCGGTGCGCAGGGCCTCTTCCAGCGGGCCTTTGATGCCCCGGGTGGACACCATGCGGATGGCCTCCACGGCCACAAAGTCAGGGATGGTTTTCCCCTCGAGTTCCTTGGCCAGCACACCCGGGAGCTGCTTATTTTTGAGGAAAGCGGTGAGGATCGGCGCGGCTTCTTCCGCCGTTTTTGCGGTGGCAAAAAATTCGATGGCACGCTTGGCGGCAATCTGTGGACCGGTATCGGTCAGACCCTGTACGGCGAGGCTGCGAAGGCCTGCGTTTTCCTGGAACACCTTGTCGAAGAAATCACGCGACTTTGCACCGCCCAGTTTGGCCAGGCCCTGCACCGCGCCATCGCGGATCGCCGGAACCGTGTCGGGTCTCACCAAGAGGGTTTGCAACGTTTCACGCGCAGATTCGATCTTCCAGGCGCCTGCCAGAATGGTGGCACGATGCAGGATCTCAGCCCGCGGGTTCTGCAACCAAGCGGTGACGATGGCCTCTGCACCCTCAGGCTTCACGGCCCGGGTGCTCCCAGCTTTCACGAGAGCATCCATGAGGCCGACCACCTTGTCAGCCAGCGCCGGATCATTCACCAGTTCTGCGATTTCCCGCGCCTGGGCGGCATCGGCAGCATCACCGGCCATCGCCATGACGGCAGCGGCATCATCAGAAGCCAGCTTGCCCGCTTTCAGGGAGATCAGCAGCGGCTTCAGCGCATCACTGCGGCCCGTGGCCTTCATGGCATAGACGAGGTGCTTGGGATTGTCGTTCAGCTTGAGGTCGCCTTTGAGGGCCAGGGGCATCCACACACCGGCCTGCTCGCGGGCGGTGAGTTCCAATAGAAAGTCCAGGCTCTCATCCATGTTTTGATCCAGGACTTTCAAGGCCAGTTCAAAGGCCTTCGGCTGGCGCATGTCTGAAAGCACAGCCAGGGCCCAGAGGCGCACCTGGGCATTTTCATCGCCGACACCTTTTCCCAGCACTTCCATGGCATCCGGCAGCTCGCGCCAGCGGTGAGAGAGGATGCGCAGGGCGGCCGCGCGCACGCGGGCATCCGGGCTGGCATAAAGTTCACGCCACAGCTTGGGGGAAAAACGGTTCAGGCCTTCGCGCGTCCAGGCCACTTCCAGCAGGGTGTGCCAGTAATCGGGAGCTCCTTTGTCCAGCGTATCTGGCCAGGTTTTCAGTACGGGGATGACTTCCGCCACACCCCGTGCACGCAGTTCCTGCTTGGCAAAATGGCGCGTCCACTTGCGGTTGCTCTTCAGCATTTCCAAAAGCTCCGGCACCGGCGCACCGACGATCTTCGGCATCACACTCAGCGGGCGGCCTTTCGCCGTGATGCGCCAGATGCGGCCATGGACGAGGTCGCGGCGTGGATCGCGGAAGTCCACCTCACCGTGCTGGATGATGGGGTTGTACCAGTCGGCAATGTAAAGCGCGCCATCAGGCCCCACACGAATGTCAATGGGGCGGAAGGCGCGGTGGTTGGAGGCCAGGACATCCGCCTCCTGCTTCGCAATGTAGCCGCTGCCGCTGGGCGTGACTTTAAAACGGTTCACGCGGTTGCCACGGAAGTCATTGGTCACCCAGGTTCCCTGCCACTCCTCGGGCCAATGCGGATCATCCAGCACGTCCAGGCCGCACTGCTTCGGCTGGCCGGGGCTCATGCCACTGAGGGTTCGTTTGGCCCCTGGGGAAGTTTTGAAAACGCTGCCTGGAAAGATGTAGTTCAGACCTTCTCCGCCCGCACCATCCGTGGCGAAGGACTGGCCCCACTGGTCGAACTCATAACCCCACGGGTTGACGAGGCCCTTGCTGATCACTTCCAAGCGACGGGTTTCCGGGCGGAACTCCCACACACCGCCGCCCATGAGACGGCGTACACCATGAGGGGTCTCGATGTGGCTGTGAATGTAAATGGACTGCAGGAAGGACAGCAGCCCCTCCGGCGTGTGGCGCATGGTGTGCAGCAGGTGGTGCGTATCCTCCGTGCCAAAGCCGCTGAGCACCACGGTACGTTCATCGGCCTTCAGGTCGCCATCGGTGTCCTTGAGAAACAGCACTTCCGTCGAATTCGCCACATAGGCCCCACCATCGCCCGGGATCACCCCGGTAGGGATGTGCAGATCTTCCGCAAAGACGGTGGATTTATCAGCCTTGCCATCGCCATCGGTATCTTCCAGTACCACCACTTGGTCCTTGGTCGCATCACCCGGCTTGATCTGCGGATAGGTGGAGCTGCTGACCACCCACAGGCGGCCCTGGGCATCCCAGTTCATCTGCACCGGCTTCGCGATCATGGGCTCCTGCGCCCAAAGTGTCACTTCAAGCCCTTCAGGCACCACGAAACCGGCCTTCTGCACTTCGGGATTGGGATCAGGAACATCAGAGGCGGACTTGGGCTGGGAGGCCCAGGCAGCGCCGGTGCAGAGCAAGAGGGAAAGGGTGAGGCGACGGGACATGACAGTGGGATGGCGAGTAAACGCGGAGCCGGGATGGGGGTCAAGGGTTCTCCAACGAATCGAAGGCTAAAAATACGCCGCCGACAGGCCCTCCATGCGGCCCTTTTGCCCAGATCATGGCCAAGAAGACGCCCCAAACCGCATTTTCAGCGTTCCCTTTCCGTCACTTGCGTGTATTTCGTGCCCCAATCCCATGCGTTACTGGCTGCTCAAATCCGAACCCGACGTTTTCTCCTTCGACGACCTGAAAAAGCGCCCGAAGAAAACCGAACCCTGGAATGGCGTGCGCAATTACCAAGTCCGCAACATGATGCGGGACGAAATGGCCCTGGGCGACCTGGGTTTCTTCTACCACAGCAGTTGCCCAGTCCCGGGCATTGCCGGCATCGTCAAGATCGTCAAAGAAGCCTACCCAGACCACACCCAGTTTGATCCCTCGTCCGAATACTTCGACCAGGGAAGCAAGCAGGAAGAACCCCGCTGGCTGATGGTGGATGTGAAGTGGGAAGCCGCCTTCAAGACCTTCGTCTCCCTGGAAATGCTTCGGGCCGAGCCCGCCCTGGCTGACATGCTGATCCTGCGCAAGGGCAACCGCCTCTCCATCACCGCCGTGGAGCCCAAGCACTGGGAAAAGATCTGCGAGATGGGTGGGCTGTGAGGTGATGTAGGCTTCTACTTCTCCACCACCACGTCTTTCACACTGACCGTTCCAAAACTGAAGCCAATGCTCAAATTGGTCTTTGGTCGGGCGAGACTGGCGTGCTCGTAGGTCTGTTCAAAATCGCCGATCTTCACGATGGCTTGCCTCCCTTTCAGCGTCAACACCACCGGCACCCAGGCATCTGCTTTTAAGGCCGGTCCTTCCGTCCCCAACGAGATGGATTTGTGATCCTTTGAATCTGAGGGGAAGGCACGGATACCCGTGCTCTTCGGACCCGTGACGAACCGGAAAATGTGACCCTCCGCCCCATTCGAAGTGAAGACCAAACTCTTCACCGCAGCATCCGCCTTGTAGCTGAATCGGATCGTCGCATCCTCATACCCCAGATCATAGAAGATGATGGGGCCGTGGTTTTTGAACTTTTTGTAGAGCTCATCATCCTGGGTGCAGGTGGCTGTGCCTCCCGCGAACTTCCACTCACCTCGCGAGGCTCTGCGGGTTTCCAGCTTGGGATTGGCAAAGTCATCTTTCAGCAGCACCTCCGCTGCGAAAAGGCTCGATGAAAACAGAAGGGCAGAAAAAACAAGGCGTTTCATCATGATTGGTTAGGTTAAAGATGAATCAAGGAAGCTTCTTGGCCACGCCGTCGAAGCCGGGCCGCACCGTGCCATCAGCACTGATGAGGGATTGAGGATTCGCCACACGGCCCAGCGGGCGCACACCTGGGGCATCGGGCCCATCCAGGCCCAAATCATTTTTCATCTCATCGGCCAGTGCGCGCAGGCGTTTGACTTCGTCGGGGTATTGATCCGCGACATTTTTCTCTTCGGCGATGTCCTGGCCCAGGTGATAAAGCTCCCCCTTCTCCAGGTGAAGCTTCCAAGGGCCGCCGCGTACAGCCTGCAGCTGAAAGCCACGGTAATAATGAAACACATCATGCCCTGTGGCACCTTTTTTACCTTGAAGCAGAGGAGATAGATCTTTGCCGTCCAGCTTGCGCGTGGGCAGCTTCGCCTCGGCAAGGGCGGCAAAGGTGGGCAGCCAGTCCATGTGGCTGGTGACTTCTTCGGTCCTTGAGCCAGAGGGCACTTGCCCCGGCCACCAAGCCAGGGTGCCGACGCGGATGCCACCCTCGAAGGTCTGGCCTTTGCTGCCACGCAGCGGTTGGTTGTTAGACCCATGGGGAATCGAGCCGCCATTGTCACTGGTGAAAACGACCAGCGTGTTGGTGTCCAGCTTCAGCTCACGCAGCACGTTCAGCACCTGGCCCACACTGGCATCCACCTCCTGCGCCCAGTCGCCCAACAAACCATTCGGCGACTTTCCCATGAACTCCTTCGAAGGATAAAGCGGGAAGTGTACCGCCGTGTGCGGCATGTAGATGAAGAAAGGGCCCTCCTTGTTCTGGCGGATGATGTCACACACCTTGTCCGTGTAGCGCTGAGTCACGGTGAACTGCTCCGCCGCCTTCACCCGCTCGATGACATTGTTATTCTCCAGCAAAGGCAGCGGTGGCTGGGATGGACCCTTCAGCCCCGTCTCATCATTCACGGCGGTCGCTTTCTTTTTTGCCTGACCTTTCGGCTGTGGCAACGGCTTGCCTGGATTGCTCTTGGAACCATCGGCCCCAGGCCCCATGTCGTTAGAATAGGGGATGCCGTAGTAACTGTCAAAACCCTGCGCCATGGGCAGAAATTCGGGCTGGTCCCCCACATGCCATTTGCCGACGCAGGCGGTTTTATAGCCCGCTTCCTTCAGCACCTCAGCGATCGTCGTTTCATCCGCGTTCAGGCCCACCGCCGCGCCCGGGAACAGCACATGCGGGATCGGCAGCACCCGCTTGGGGTAGCATCCCGTCAGCAAAGAAGCCCGAGATGGACTGCACACCGGAGCCGCGTAGTGGCTGGTCAGTTTCATCCCCTCCTTAGCCATGCGATCCAGATGCGGCGTGGCATTGCTGGAACCAAACGGGCCGATATCGGCATAACCCAGATCATCAATGTTGATGAGGATGAGGTTAGGCTTCGCGGCACTGAGCAAGGCACAGGGAAGCAGAACAAGAGCGGAGAAAAACAGGCGGCGCAAACTCATGGAGCGCACATCAACGATGTAAAACCGCAGGGCTTGCAGGAACTTCACTGACTCTTTTTAAACCCAACGATGAATCCGGCTATCGAGCTGGAACACCTGGCCGCTGACGTTTTCCATCGTGTGCAGAAAGGCGATGAAACGCGCGGCCTCCTGCGGTGTGTTCAGTCGTCCCAGGGCATGAGCGCTCTCGATCTGCGAGCGTTGTTTCTCCAGCAAAGGCTGGCTCATTTTTGTCTCGATAAAACCGGGAAGCACGCAGTTAGCGCGGATGTTTCTCGGCCCGTATTCCGCAGCCAAACTTTGCGTCAGCGCGATCAAACCCGCCTTTGCTGCCGCATAGCTCGCCTGTCCTACTGGAGCCGACAAGGCGCTGAAGGAACCGATCGTCACGATGTGTCCCTGGCGCTGCTTGACCATGATTTTCAAGGCTGCCTGGGTTGTGAGAAACGCTCCTTTCAGATGCACCTGCAGGACCTCGTGAAAGTCACTCGCCGTCATTTTCAGCAGGCTGGCATCGCGCAAGAAACCGGCATTGTGAATCAGCAGGTCCAGGCGTGGCAGCACCCCCATGATAGTCTGGACCTGGGCCTTGTCCGTCACATCCATTTGAGTGCGGCTCGGCGCATGCACCTGCCACCCTTGAGCCTCCAGTTCAGCACGGATGGCCTGAGCCAAACCTCCTGCGCCTCCGGTGATGAGGGCAATGGGGGGCGAGATGGGAGCCGGATCTTGGGAAGGCACGTGAGCGAAACTTTAAGGCGCGTCTTCCTTGGCGGGCAGGGCACGCGGCACATCCGGCGGGGCCACGGGTTTCGCCTTGGCCTGGAAGGAATCGAAAACGAGCACACCCTTCAACGCATCCACCGCACGCTCCAGTTGGCGGTCTCCCAGATTGGCGATCTCAATGGCCGCTGCCTCCCCGGTGCCATGGTTGTTGCGCCATTTTGCCACCTTCATTTCTTCATCCGTCGTCAGGACAGACACAATGTTAGGCTCCACCCCATGTTCATGGATGGTGCGATGGCTCGGGGTGTAATACTTGGCCGTCGTGAGGCGCATGGCGGCCCCGTTTTTCATCGGCAGGATGCTCTGGACGGAGCCTTTGCCAAAGCTGGTGGTGCCCACTACGATGGCGCGTTTCAGATCCTGCAAGGCCCCTGCGGTGATTTCCGCCGCGCTGGCGCTGCCGTGATTGATGAGCACAGCGATGGGATAGCGGCGCGGCTTTTTTCCATCGCGTGTCGGGGTACGATAAGGCGGTGGATTCTGGGAGGCGATGCGGCCCTCCGTCGTGACCACCACCGTACCTTCGGGCAGGAACTCCCCGCAAACGGCCACGGCACTGTCCAGCAGGCCGCCAGGATTGTTGCGAAGATCCAGCACGAAGGCCTGCATGCCTGCCTTTTCCAGTTCATCCAGTGCCTCGCTCAGGTCCCGGGTGGTGGAGTGAGTGTATTGTGAGATGCGCGCATAGCCCACCTTGTAGTCACCCGCCAGCTTTGGCACCAGCAGCATGGAATCATGAACGGAGGTTTCTGTCAGTGTTTCCCGCACCAGATTAAACTCCAGAAACTGCCGGGTGCCTGGACGACGGACGGTGAGTTTCATGGTGTCGCCAGCCTTCCCCTGCAGCAGTTGCACGGCCTCGGCCACGCCCACACTGTCCGTCAGCACATCACCGATGCGCACCATCTGGTCCCCTGCCAGCACCCCTGCACGGGCAGCCGGGCCGTCATCGCGGACGGTGATGATCGTCAGCGTGCCGTCACGCAGGGAAACGGTGATGCCCACACCTTCGGAGGTGTCGCTCTGTTCCCGCTGCATGTCCTCGAAGAGGCTGCGGCCCATGTATTCGCAGTGCGGATCCAGGCGGCGCAGCATGCCTTCCAAGGCGCCCTCCACCAGCTCCTCATAGGTGATCTTGGATTCATCGACATAACTCTGGCGGATGGTTTCCATGGCCCGGGTCAGCAACTCCATCTGCCGATAGGCATCCTGGGGCGGCGGCTTCGGCGCTGGCACCTTTGGTTTTTCATCCTTCGGCTTGGCTGGGGCGTCTGCCTTTTGGGGGGCAGCCGGAGCGGTGGTGGCGGGCTTGGGGGCGGCCGGAACCGGCGTCGTGGCAGGGCTGGCAGCCTGGAGGCTGAGGCCTGCGGCCAAGTAGATGCAATGAGCCAGAACAATGCGCATGGGAAAACAGTGCATCATCTGCGGCCAAGTGACAGAGGAAAATACCCCGCACGAGGAGCTGAATCCACCAAGCCACCGAAACTTCCGCCATCTTCCCGTTGAAAAACAGGCCTTTGAAGACGTTTTAATCAGATGAACCGCCCCGCCCTGAAGTCCCCTCCCCAGCCAGCAAGCTCCAGCGAGTTCCAGACGCAGGGTGTCCGCAAGCAGCCCTCAGACGGTCTGAACCGCCGGGGATTCATGAACCGCCTCAGCCTGGCCTCCCTGACGGCGGCGCTCGGGGCAGAAATTGTCTTTGGCGACCAAATGCCAGCCGGACTTGTCCCTGTCGCCCTCGGCCAGGGGGCCGAGCCTTTGGCCATCCCGGGAAAAGAGGGTCTCTCCGTCTTCAACAACCGCCCGCTGGTGGCGGAAACCCCCGCCCATCTGCTGGATGACGAAGTCACTCCCGCGAAGTACCTTTTCGTACGCAACAACGGTCTCGCCCCGGCCCCAGAACAGCTCGATCCCGAAAAATGGACGCTGGAAATCGCCGGCGAAAGCTGTGTGAAACCGATCACGCTGACGCTGAAGGAACTGAAGGAAAAATTCGAGCATCACACCCTGCAAATGGTGCTGGAGTGTGCCGGCAACGGTCGCAGCGAGTTCAACCCGCCCGCCACCGGCAACCAATGGACCACGGGTGGGGTCGGCTGCCCCACCTGGACGGGTGTACGGCTGCGCGATGTCCTGGAGTATGCAGGCATCAAACCGGATGCCGTTTACATCGGCTACTACGGTGTCGACCTGCACCTTTCCGGCGACATCAAAAAGTCCTCCATCTCCCGCGGGGTGCCGATCCAAAAGGCTCTGGAGGATGAGTCCCTCCTGGTCTTCGCCATGAACGGCGAGGACCTTCCCATGGAGAACGGCCATCCGCTGCGGCTCATGTTCGGCGGTTGGGCAGCCTCCACCTGCGGCAAGTGGCTGAAGCGCATCGTCATCCGAGACCGTGAGCACGACGGAGAAAAGATGACCGGCCATTCCTATCGTATGCCGCGCTATCCCGTGGCGCCCGGCACCAAGATCCCGGCGGAAGACATGGACATCATCGCCGCCATGCCGGTGAAGTCCCTCGTCACCTTCCCCAAGTCCGGAGGCACCCACCCTGCGGCAGAATCGCTCAGCATTCGTGGCCATGCCTGGACAGGCGAGGGCGACATCCGCGAAGTCCATGTATCTCTGGATTTCGGCATCACCTGGCAGAAGACGGAACTGCGCCCCGCGCGCAACCGCTATGCCTGGCAGCACTGGAAGGCGGAACTCAAGCTCCCCAAAAAGGGCTACTACGAAATCTGGGCCCGGGCCACCGACAGTCAGGGCCGCAGCCAGCCCATGGTACTGCCGGGGTGGAACCCCGAAGGTTACCTCAACAACACCTGCCACCGCGTCGCCATCCAGGCCGTCTAACCATGAGCCCTCTCTTCCGCAGCTTTGTCCTAGCCCTGCTCTGCCTCCCGGCGCTGCAGGCTGAGGAAGTCCCCCTGGACCCCGCCACCGGCATGAAAATGGCCCCGGACTGGGAGATCGTGCGGAACCACTGCATCATCTGTCATTCCTCCCAGACCTTCCTGCGCCAGCGCGCCACGGAGGCCAACTGGACCTCCGTGCTGACATGGATGCAGACCAACGGCGGCCTGTGGAAGCTGGACCCCGTGGTGGAAAAAAAGATCGTCCAATACCTCGCGGTCAACTATGGCCCTGGTGACGCAGCCAACTACCGCCGGGCCCCCATCCCGGCGACTCTGATGCCGCCCAACCCTTATGCGAGCGAAGCAAAGCTTGAGGCCGCAACCAAACAGCAGCAGGGGCTCATCCAGCCGCCTTCAAAGTAGGCCTCGGCCTGCCTTTCGCCTAACTATCTTTAAGGTGCGCCGGCACCCCGGCCATTACGCACCTCACGGTATCGCTGGCGCAGGATTTTGAGGGAGGCGGGCAGATTGGGTTCATCCACGGCCGGGATCTCCCCACCGCTCTGAAGTAACTGCAGTTCCCGCTGAAGATGTGGCAGGTCATCCAGGCGGACTTTTTCAAGCGCCTGATTCGCCGCCTCCTGCACCGCGGCCACGTACTGCGCGCGCAGCTCCACCAAAGGATCCACGGGCGGCCTCGGAGGCGGCGGGATCACAGTAATGGGCTTGATGATGATGGCAGAACTCGCAGTCGGCAGATCTTGAACTGGAGGCAGGCCGCCCAGCACCTCGGCCGGAATCGGTTTTTCCGGGGCCTCCATTTCTTCGACCGTGGCCATGGGCAGGGTGTTGTCCTTTTCAATGACGATCTTGTCCTTGAAAAGGATCAGCAAAATCAGGCTGGCCACACTGAGAAGGGAGATCATCAGGTGAAGCCCGGTGCTGAAGGCCTTCCAGACGAAGGCATCCATCCGTTGGAAAAAGGTGGGCTGGTAGTGACGGACCACGGGCTGCAAATGGCCTGGAGCCAGTTTTGGCGGAGCCGGTGCCACAGGGGCTGCGGGCGTCGGTTGTCTGGCCCCGGGGGCAACCACCATCCGGGATCTCGTGGTGGCACTTTCACTTTTGTCCTGCTCGCCACGAAGCGCCTCTTTCAAAGCAGAAGCCACCTCCGAAGGCTGTGCAAACTGGCGGGTGCCATCGGTATCCAGCGCGCGACGCAGCACGGCGGCAAAGGCGGGAGGAAGATCCCGCGACAGACGGCCATCGGCGGCAGGTGCACAGCGGGCAAACATCCAGTGCAAGGCGATGCCCAAAGCCCGAATGTCATCACTCAGGCTGCCCCGAAAAGGACGCAGCCAGGCGAGGTCTCCCACCTCATCAGGCGTCATGCCGATGCCTGTCAGCTTGAGATGGCCCTCAGGCGTCACCCAGATGGAATGCACGTCCAGAGCCCCATGCGGCATCTGCTGATCGTGGAGGATTTGAAGGGCCTCGCACAATTCAAGCGCGAGAGGGAAAGCCGACTTCGGCTTGAGCTGACCTTCCTCAATGAGCGTTGCCAAAGGGTGGCCCTCCACATGCTCCATGACCAAATAAAACTGTCCCGCAGGTGTGCGGCCAAAATCAAAGACCGCGGTGATCAAAGGATGCACCAGACGGGCCCGACGGCGGAGGCGCTGCTGCAGGGCCATGGCCAGAACTTCGGGCGGCTCCGGGATCACCTCGATGACGACGGACCGGGCCAGGGCTGTTTGGCGTCCCAGAAAGATCGCATGGTCATGCCCAGTGTGGGTTTGCCGCCGGACTTCATACTGGGGCAGCCAGGCACCGAGCTCGTTCACCGAGGGGAAATCAGGGGCGCGGAGGTCAGACATGGGGAGGCATCAACAGCAAGTTAGGCCCCACATTCTAGGCGCATCTGCCTTTGCAAGCCACGCCTCAATCACCTCAGACGACAAAAAATCTGCCTTCAACGCCCCACATAGACAGCATAGACCCGGGCCTCTGAACCGGGCGGGAAAGTCAGCTTCAAGGCTGCCCGGCCGCCCTGGGGCAGCGGCACCCCGCTCCAGCGGACAGCCACCTGGGTCCCGGATTCCCCTACCTTTGTGGCGTCCCCCAAAGGCCGGTCATGATCATCCAGCCACTGGAGTGTCAGCGGTTTGTCCGCATCCACACCCTCCACATTCACCCGCACTTCCGGGGTTCCTTCACCGATGGGAAAGGCATCCGTGATGAAACTCCCCGCAGCCGTCTTTTGCCGGGTGCTGACATAACCAAATCCATCGCGACGCAAGGTGGCGAGGCCGATCTCCATGTTCTTCAAGCTCGCTCCCGTATCCCAGTGGGAGTACCAGAGCAGGGTACGGTCTCCCACATTCGCAAAGGCATGACCCTGTAGCAGGGCCACATTGTCCCACTCCCCTTCCCCACCTCGAGAAATGACTTTGAAGTCGGGCACCGGTTCACGAAAATGAAGGCCGTCATTGCTGACCACCAGCCCCAGGTCCACATGCGTGCCCCAGAGATGGGAGCTGCCCTTCGGCTTGTCCTTCGGACCATCCTGCCACATGCCATAGAGGCCCACGAGCACATTGCCCCGGTTCCAAAAACCAGCGCCCATGTGCGTTTGCTGACCCGGAACGGGATTCGCCAGCGTCTGCCCAGGGCGTGCAAAGCTGAGGGCCGTGGCCTGACTCCACTGCTGGAAATCCGGGGAGCGGTACGTCAGCATCACGCGCCCCACATCCCGGCCATCCGGCAGAGATGTCCATGGAGAAAGAAGCTGGCCTGTGGCATGATAAAAATGACCAAACTTGAACAGGCCGCTGACTTCAAACCGCTCTCCTCCGGCATTGGCAGGGCGGTCTCCCACCACCTTCCAAGTCAGACCATCCGCACTGGTAGCGGTGACGAAGGCACCCCAGCGCCTTTCATCGGGACCGATGGCGGAGCGCCCCCCTTTCACATCCTCAAACGGCAGATGGGCAATGAAGGCGCACTTGTAGCGCTGGTCTGCGGGAGCTTCCGGCTCGTGGATGACGGTGAGGAAATCATTCACCCGGCTGAGCGAATGGGGATCTGACTCGATGAGGCAAATATTGTTCTTTTTGTTAGAACCGAACTCGACCAGCCCCAGCTCAGGTTTTGTCCAGGTGATGCCGTCTTCACTTTCGGCATAACACATGGGCCGCCAATACCCTGGGGCCTGACCTTTGACGATCTCCTTCTGGCTCATGCCCAGGTACCACATGCGAAACTTGCCCCCGATGTGCAGCACGCTGCCGTAGAGAATGGCGTGCCCATGATCTGGAGCCCCGGGCGGACCACAACGCAGCACGGGATTGCCCGCATGTTTCTGCGCCTGCACCAGGGTCAGCTGCAGATTCTGCCGCAACGGGATGGCGTGGTCATCAAAGGCGAAAAAGGTAGTCTCCGCCGCCCATGATGGAAAGGCGAGACTGAGAGCGGCAAGGATAATCAGGCGCATAGACAGTCCAATACGGAACAATGCACCCGTCTTTCGACAGACAAAGAGTTTCACCCCTAACAAAAAAGGCGGGGACCGTCATCACGGTCACCGCCTCAAAGAGATGAATCCTAATTCCAAGCTTAGCTGTTCAACGCAATGGCTTCAGGCTTGATGTTCTTATGGAAATCCGGACCTTGCACCGTGGCGGCCACGTAGCCCGCACGGATGACGAAGTCACCGAAGTGTTCCCCATCAAGACGCTCTTTGGCGTAATGCTCAAAGATCGGATCCAGAAGGGGCTTGATGTCCTTGGAAGGCACGTCCTTGCGGAACAGCTTGCTGAGACGTTCACCCGCATGCCCACCGCCCAAATAAACGTTGTAGCGGTCCGGGCCGAATCCGACGAAACCGATCTCCGAGATGAAGGGACGGCCGCAACCGTTCGGGCAGCCGGTCATGCGCATGGTGATGGAATCATGACGCAGGCCGACTTCCTCCAGCTTCTCCTCGAGCTGGGTGACGATCGTGGGCAGGAAGCGCTCGGCCTCGGCCAGGGCCAGGGCACAGGTGGGCAGGGCCACACAGGCGATGGTGGCGAGACGCAGGGCGCTCTGCTCGTGGCTCTTGGCCATGCCGTATTTTTCCAGCAGGGCTTCGATCTGGGAACGCTTGGCCGGGGAGACCTTGGCGATCATGAGATTCTGATTCGCCGTGAGGCGGAAGTCGCCGTCATGGATCTTGGCGATCTCACGCAGGCCGGTGCGCATGGGGTAACCTTCGGTATCCAGCACACGTCCACCTTCGACAAAGAGGGTGTAGTGGGAATCGCCAGTTTCATCTTCCACCCAGCCAAAGCGGTCACCATTGTCCGCAAAGACGTAGGGACGCACCGGGCCGAGTTTGTAGCCGAGGTATTCGTTCAGCTTCGCCAGGATCCACTCAGGACCATGGTCATCCACGGTGTACTTGAAGCGGGAATGCTTGCGGTCCGTGCGGTCACCAAAGTCACGCTGCACCAGGAGGACCTTCTCCGACACATCCACAACCTGCTCCTTGGTGCAGAAGCCGATGACATCGGCAATGCGGGGATAGGTGGCTTCGTTGCCGTGGGTCGAGCCCATGCCGCCGCCAACGGCGACGTTGTAGCCGACCAGCTTGCCGTCTTCGACGATGGCGATGAAAGAAAGGCAGTTCGCGAAGATGTCCACGTCATTGCTCGGCGGCACCGCGATGGTGATCTTGAACTTACGCGGCAGGTAGGTTTTGCCATAAATCGGCTCCTGCTCCTCTTCGCTGGACTGCACCTTTTCACCATCCAGCCAGATCTCATGATAGGCGCGGGAGGCGGGGGTGAGGTGGGCGGAGATGTCCTTGGCTGCCTGGAGCACGTCGGCGTGCACGCTGGACAGGTAGGGGTTCGGATTGCACATCACGTTGCGATTCACGTCGCCGCAGGCGGCGATGGTGTCCATGGCCGCGTCATTGATCTCCTTGATCGTGCGCTTCAAGTTGGACTTGATGATGCCGTGCAGCTGGAAGGCCTGGCGGGTGGTCAGCTTGATGGTGCCGTTGGCGTAAGTATCCGCCAGATGATCCGTCTGCAGCCATTGGCCGGAGGTGGCCACGCCACCGGGGACGCGGATGCGCAGCATGAAGGAGAAGGCCTTCTCCAGGCGATGCTTGCGGCGGTCCGGACGCAGGTCACGATCATCCTGCTGGTAGCTGCCATGGAATTTGATCAACTGCTGATCGTCTTCGCAAAGGGAGCCCGTGGACAGATCGGCCAGACCTTCGGCAATGGTGCCGCGCAGGTAATTCGACCGGGTCTTGATGCCTTCATTGGCAGAGAGTTGCTTTTCGCTCATGGGATTTGGAGGGGTTTGGGTGTGAGCTCCAGGGGATTAATAGACATCGCGCTGATAGCGCTTCGCTTTCTTGAGGTCTTCGATGTAGGCCTCAGCGGCTTCGCGGGATTTGCCGCCTTGTTTTTCGACCACGGAAATGAGGGCTTCGTTCACATCGTGGGCCATGCGGGTGGCATCACCACACACATAGAAATGGGCGCCTTCTTCCAGCCAGGCATAGAGTTCCTTGGCGCGCTCCAGCATGCGCTGCTGCACGTAGATCTTCTCGGGCTGGTCGCGGGAGAAGGCGACGTCCAGCTTGGTCAGCGCCTTGCTGGCCAGGTGGTCCTGCCACTCGGTCTGGTACAGGAAGTCGTAGGTGTAGCGTTGGTCGCCAAAGAAGAGCCAGGATTTGCCCTGCTGTTCCAGCGCGGCGCGGTGCTCCACAAAAGCGCGGAACGGGGCCACCCCGGTGCCCGGGCCGACCATGATGATGGGGGTATCACCGGAGGCAGGCAGGCGGAAGTTTTTGTTCTGGTTCGTGTAAACCGGGACGACATCGCCACGCTTCACCAGATCGGCCAAATAGGTGGATGTCACGCCTTTGCGCTGTTTGCCAAAGGACTCATAGCGCACGGAAGCGATGGTGAGATGCACCTCATCGGGATGGGCGAGTGGGCTGGAGGCAATGGAATACAGGCGCGGTGGCAGCGGACGCAGGAGAGAGACCAGCGCCTCAGGGGAAAGCCCCTTGGAGGCAAAGTCCTCGATGGCATCCATGATCCAGCGGCCATGCAGGTAGTCCTTCAGCTTGTCCTTGGCCCCATCCCCCAGGAGGGTGGCCAGTTTCTTGGACTTGGTGAGCTCCAGCAACTTGGTCAGCACTGGGCGGGAAAGGGCGGTGATGTCCAGATCTTCACGCAGCGCATCTGCCAGGGTTTTGCTGCCGATGTCTGGCACGCTGGCCTTCTCTGTACCGACCAATTTGGCCGCCTTGAGGATGCCTTCGACCACGTCGGGAGCATTGACCGGGATGACGCCCAGGGAATCGCCGGGCTCATAGGTGAGGCCGGAACCTTCCAGGGAAAGCTCATAGTGCCAGGTTTCCTTGGCGGTGCCCTTGCCATTCAGCAGCACGCGCTCCTTCAGTTCGGCACCGAAGGGGTTGCTCTTGTCATGCTCGGTGGCTGCCGGAGCGGCGAAACCGACGACAGCAGCCGGGGCTGCGGCAACAGCAGGGCCGAAGGCAGACAAGGCACCGTCCAACCACGCACGATGCGGCTTTTCATACTGGAGATCGCAGTCCACACGCGGGTGGATGCGCTGGGCACCGAAGGTTTCCAGACGGGCATCGAAGTCCTTGCCCATCTGGCAGAACTTCTCATACGAGGTGTCACCGAGTGAGCAAACAGAGAAGCGCAGCTTTGGCAGGCTCAGCGTTTCACTCATGAAAGCCTTGTAAAAAGAGGTGGCCGTCTCAGGCGGCTCGCCATCGCCCCAGGTGCTGATGATGACCAGGAGGTTTTCCACCTTGGCCAAGTCGGCAGGCTGGATGTCGGCCATGTTTTTGACCGTGGGGGAAAATCCACGTTTTTTTGCATCCTTGGCAGACATATCCGCCAATTTTTCCGAATTCCCGGACTCTGAACCGTAGAGGATGGTCAGCTTAGTCGCAGCAGCAGGTGCTGGCACGGCGGCGGAAGCGCCCGTGTCCCCTGCGGAAAGATACCCGGCCAGCCAGAAGCGCTGAACTGGGGTGAAACTCGCCATCAGGCCGTCCAAGGCCCGACGCAGGTCAGGGGAGAAGGGGGAGTGCTCGGGAAGCATTTCTTGAGTGTTTCGCAGAAGGGTGGGACAAAAAATACGCAAAGCCGGGGCCTGGCGGGCATGCAAACTAGCCAAAATCAGCGTCTCGTCGAGTAAACGTGTGAAATCATGGTGATCAGCGGTGGGGAGATGGTGGTCACGAGCAGCCACTCAACCGCCTCAAGAAGGTGAAGCGAAGGCTCTCTGACATGCTGGAACCTGGCACATCGGAGCCTGGGGGACAGATGCAGAAGGATCAAAATTCATCACATACAGACGGCGTCTGTTAAAAGGGCCGCTCCATTCTTTGCGGAGCCTTGAAAAATCCCATTTCCCTACATTCACAGGTTATTCATCGCCCATTCAATGAAAGCCAAAACACCATTGATGTCCCAATAACTCACTTTTATCACCTCCAACAGCCTGAGCAATTCACTCTGGGTGACACCATTTATCATAAGATATATTCGGCTTTATTGATAATAATGAATCTGCGTATTCGAATTATCTGATTCCATTTTTAGATCAAAATGCTAATCTTCGGCGGATAATCTTTATCCAGCAGAAGGAGTTCCCTTTGCAGCTGGATGCCACGGAGAGAACTCAGTTTTCTTCAGTTCTGCGATCTCAAACTTAACTTATCGCGTCCATGAACCCAGATACCACCCAGCATGTGTGCATGCTCACAGCGGCAGCGCTTCGTCGTCTGCTGTATGGAGCATGCCTTTTGACGATGACCCTTGTCATCGCAGGCCAGGCTTCTGCCCAGCATAGCATCACCACGGCCCCAGGTGTAGGCGGCCGTATTTTCCCTTCCGGTCCCATTACGGTGCCAGAGGGGGCAAAACCCACGTTTTTCATCATTCCCGATCCAGGTTTTTCCATCCAGCAAGTGATGGTGAACAGCGAATCCCAGGGAAAAGGTTCCCAGGTCCAGGTGGGGCCGGTAGCGGCAGCGACGGTGGTGGCGGCGACTTTTGTCAAAAGCCCCACGATCACTTCCAGTGCCACGGGAACAGGCACGATCACCCCTAGTGGCAAAGAGACCGTCGGCAGTGGCGGCAGCCGAACTTACATCATGCAGGCCGCCGCTGGCAGCATGCTAAATTCTCTGCTCGTGAATGGTGTGGCAGTGACGCTGCCGGATCCCAAGCCCTCCCTTTTTTCCTACACGGTAGAAAACATCACGCAGACCACCACGATCAAGGCGGCCTTTGCCCTGGATCCCTCCAAAGTGCTGCTCACTTCCACGGCCGGAGCGGGCGGGGGCATCACGCCGCTCGGCAAGGTGGAAGCATTAAAAGGCAGCTCCAAGACCTACCTCATTTCGCCGAACTCCGGCTACTACATCAAGGATGTGAAGGTGAATGGGAAGAGTGTGGGCATGGTCTCCAGCCACACCCTGACCGACATCCAAAAAGCGCAGACTGTGGCGGCCACCTTTGCCAAGAGACCGGTGGTCACAGCGAAGCAGGCCGCAGGAGGCAGCATCACGCCGACCACCCCAGTGACGGCGAGCTACAATGGCAGCGTCTTCTACTCCTTCTCTCCTCAGGCAGGCTACATGGTGGACAAGATTCTGGTGAATGGCCAGAGCCATCCTGGGAGCTCGGGCTTCTCGGTGACTGGGATCAAGGTGAACACGACCGTCACGGCGGTCTTCAAACTTCAAGAGGGGCAGTTCCTGATTTCGGCCACGGCAGCCGCCGGGGGAATGATCAGCCCGGCAGGCAAGGTCGCAGTGGCCAGTGGCGGCAGCCGTTCCTTCACCATCACTCCGGCAGCAGGCCACCGGATCCTGGATGTGAAGGTGGATGGACAGAGCGTCGGTGCCGTTTCCTCCCACTCGATCACCAATGTGCTGAAGAACGGTGCCATCATAGCGACCTTTGCCAAGAACCCCACCATCACCGCGAAGCAGGCCCCCGGCGGCAGCATCAGTCCGGCGGGCGTGCAATCCGTTTCGCTCAATGGCAGCCGCACTTACTCCATCACGCCACTGACGGGCTTTGAGATCCTCAATCTGGTGGTGGACGGAAAAAAACTGCCGCCCTCCGGCAGCCACACTTTTTCCTCAGTCACGAAAAACCAGACCATCAGCGCCATCTTCAAACAACGCACTGACCATGTGGCGCTGACGACCCTGGCCGGCAAGGGAGGCACCGCGCTCCCCGCAGGCAAGACCCTGGTCCCCAAAGGCAGCAGCCCCACGGTGAACCTGACCCCGGACATCAACTTCCAAGTCCTGGACGTGAAAGTGGGCAAGCTTTCCCAAGGCTCCGTCCTGAGCGTGGTCGTGACGGACATCCAGGCCGATACCGTGGTGACGGCCAGTTTCACCAAGCTGCCGCTGATCACGGCCAAGCAATCGGTCGGAGGAGCCGTGGGCCCGGCAGGAAACAAGGTGGTGGCGATGGGAGGCAGCCAGACTTACAACATCAATCCGGAGATCGGCTACAAGCTCGATTATCTCCTGGTGGATGGAAAAAAGGTGGATGATGTGGATGGGGTTTACGAGTTCATCAACGTGACGAAAAATCGCACGATCGGGGCGAAGTTCAGCCTCACCACGCATGTGGTCGAGGCCACAAGTCCGCCTGGTGGCACCATCGTGCCGTCTGGGACTCTGAATGTTCAGAATGGCAAGGACCAGAGCTTCAAGGTGACACCTCCCGCAGGATTCAAGGCGGGCATCCGGGTCAATGGTGTGCTGAAGGCGCAGGCCCCCACAGGCGGAGAGCTGACATATGTGCTGAAAAAAGTGCGGAAAAACCACCGCGTGGAAGCGGTGTATGCACCTCTGGGCACCCAGTTTGCAGGGACTTTGGGGATCACGCCGGTGGGTCTGGGAGACACCATCCATGTCGCCAACAAGAGCCCCGCAAACTTCCAATTGCTGACCAATGGCACGTTGGGTGTGGCGGGGGTGTTTTACCACAATGTCAGTGCCACCAACTGGGGCGAGGCCAGCCCTGGAGCCACGGATGATGACTGGACAGTCAGCGTGCCGATGGTGCTGGGTGACAATGAAATCTGGTTCGCCGCCGTGGGCAATGATGGGGACGTGGCGTGGTATCCCACCATCGTGACCTATTACCCGCAAACCGACTTCACGACTCCGCTGACGCCCTATGTCTCCAACCAGCCGCTTTCCAGCCTGACGGTGGGTACACCGACCGCCGTGACCTGGAAGCTGGGCCTGCTGGGCCCTGAAGGGGCGGTGGTGACGCTGTACTCCGTGAACGAACAGGATGAGCTGACCGTCGCCGTGCAGATGCGGGATGATGGCACCCTGCCGGATGAGATCGAGGGGGACGGCATCTTTACCGGCAACACGACGATCACGGCCAACACCGCCGGCTATCTCTACTACCGGGCAGGCGTGGTCAAACCCGGGCCGGTGACCTATTACTCCGAAACCAAGGAGGTGTGGGCACCGCCACCCCTCACCAACGACATGGCCAACACCGCCGGGGAACTGGCGGATGAGGCCGCGCAGCAGTTCGAGGCCCAGGTCACCGGGGGAATGACGGTGCAGGAGGCGGCAGAATTCGTCGCCGCTCTGCTGCGGCAGGATCCGGACATCGGGGCCGCAGGCACGACGGAAGAAGGCGGCGTGTGGTGGGTGACGGAGGATGGTCTTCTGGGCTTTTATCACACCACGTATGAAGACCAGCGCGCGGGAGCCGTGGTGGACGGAGGCGGCCGGGGAGGTCCCGCTCCGGTACTGGATGCAGCCCTGGCAGCCAATCCTGCTCAGACGCCCTTCTACAGCCCCGATGACTGGGAGACGCTGTTCCCCAAAGTCCAGCAGGCGGTGACCATGGGCATTGACGGTCCCATGACCACCTTGGCGGCGGCGGAGGACAATCGTATTCTGAGTGACCGCGCCGTCCTGATCAGCCCCTTCCTCAGCAACCCCAATGGTAGCAGCTTTGGCAATGGCGATGATTACTACAAACCGTGGCCCACGATCAAGGCGCACAAAACCTGCGGGTTGTATGCAGAGAAAGAAGCCCTCAACAATGGATCCGTCAGCATCGGCTTGGCTGACTTCAAAAACTTGTCCGACTTTGGCTACATCCACATCTGCACCCATGGGGACAACCTGTACAACGGGCTGCTGACGCTGTGGAAAGATGAGTGGGGGCCCAATGATTTCCTGAAGGGAAATCTGTCCATCGTGGGCATCTACTGCGGCATCAAGCTGCCGAAAGTGGATGGCAAGTATGTGCTGGGCGTGCATGCAGATGACCTGAATCAGAAGCGTCTCGCCATCGGCCCTGGTGGCCTGCTGGTGATGCTGCCGAAGTTCTTCAAGGACTATCTCCAGCCGCTGCCCAACAGCCTGGTCTCCCTGGCTGCGTGTCGCACTGGATACAATGGATCGCTGATGAGCGTGTTCCTCTCCAAAGGTGCGGGGGCGGTCATTGGTTATACCGACTATGTGAGCTGCAGCTATTGCCAGAACACACTGCAGGAAGTGATCGATCGCATGTATGAAGACAAGACCTTCATCCAGGCGGCCCAGTCTGCTGTGTCTAAGTATGGGGCCAATGATGCGGATACCGACCCCGCAGCCTTTGTTTACATGGGGGCCACGGACCTGAAGTTTCCCAATTCGGAACTGGCCAACCGTGGTTTTGAGGATGGCATCATCGCTCCCTGGCAGGTGGCGGGGGACGGCCGCGTGATCACTGGCCTGGGCATTGAACGGCCCAAGGAAGGAAAGTTCATGGGCATCATCTCCACGGGCCTGGGTTACACGACCTCTTCAGGCAGCATTCAACAGCGTTTCTGCGTGCCGGATTCGGGCGCGGTGATGGGCTTCCGCTGGAGCTTCTATTCTGAAGAATGGCTGGAGTATGTAGGCAGCCAGTATCAGGATGCCTTCAGCGTGAGCATCGCGGTGGTGGATCCTGTCACAGGCGCTGTCGGAGGATTTACGACGTTGTTTAACCGGACCGTTGACGGCCTCGCTGGCCAGGTCATCCCGGCCGATGTGGGCTTTGACCAGGGCGGGGTTTACAAGACGACCTGGCGCATGGATACGCTGAACCTCCACACCTATTCCGGCAAGACGGTGGTCCTGCGATTTAGTTGCACCGATGTGGGAGACAGCATCTATGATTCGGCCATCATTCTGGATGACATCCAGATCCTGCCCGGCATGGCCCCTGCACCGTGAGCTGCCTGCACTGTTGAAAATGCGAGGTGGCATCTGGCTTCCCAGATGCCACCTTTACAAACGCTCTTTATGCAAACGGCCTCCTACTTGAAGCTTCTGCTCCGTCCCTTGGTGGCCCTGCTGACCACGGCGGGACTGCTTTCTGCAGGAGTTCAGGCAGTGGACTGGCAGAGCCTCTCCCTGCCCAAGCTTGGCGAGCTGCGCTGGCGACATCCTGCCTCCGGGACGGCGGTAAACACAGCCCAGGCGGAGGCGACAGCGCTGACGCTGACCCAATGGACCCGTGACCGCCTGTGGGATCCCATGAGAGTCATCGTGGATGATTCTCACGCGCTGGTGCGCATCCTCAAATTCGGCCCAGTGCTGGTGCTGACGCCTGCGGACACCAGCCTGCCTGTGATCTGGCTTTCTTTGGATCCCGATCCCAAAAAACGCCGTGCCGTGCTGGAAGACCGCAAGACGGGAGACCTGACGCTGAACGCCCTGCCATCGGGAGCTCCGCTGGATCTGCGCTGGCTGGGACTTTGAAGGTCCCAGAAAAAAGACCGCCAAAGAATGATCTCCGGCGCGGTATGACCGTGCCGGAGATCGGGCTGGAGGGACTACTTTTTCTCGTCGTGGCTGTGTTCGCAGATGCAGGCGTATTCCTTGTACTTGCAGGTTGGGCAGTCACTGAGGTTCAGATTGAACTTCTCGTTGACGGCCTTGGCACCTTCCTTCGCGCGGATCTGCACCACGGTCGGCAGGTTGTTACCTTCAGGAATGGTTTTATCAGAAACCAGCTTGTCGCCATCTTTGGTGAAAGCGAGGCGGGTGGGCTTGTCACGATCCCCGAGAGTGACGCTGATGACCTGCGTGCCGGGGGCGACGACTTTCATGTCATCGTCCACAAAGCGGATTTCGACTTTCTTGTCCTTGTTCACGAAGAACTCCACATGGGGTTCGACTTCCGTGATCAACTTGCCGCCGGTAGGTCCCGCCTTGGCAGCATGTTCATGGTCATGATCGTGCTTTCCTTTGTCGGCAGCACTGACGGTGAATGCAAGAGCGAGGGTGAACAGGGCGGTGGTGAGTAACTTTTTCATATTGCGGGTTCTGACTTGTTTGTGGTTTGGGTTTGCCTTGCGACGTAAGCCTTGGACGCTTCCGCCGTTTGGAAATTCAATGGGACGCAGGTGCGTCGAGTTCGATGGCTTTGGCCGCGGCTTTGCGTCCGATCAGCCAAAACATGGCGGGTGTGATGGCCATATCGAGGAAGGTGGAGGAAATGAGGCCGCCGACGATGACGACAGCCACCGGATGCAGGATCTCTTTGCCAGGCTGATCTGCGGCCAGCACGAGCGGGATGAGGCCGATGCCTGCGCTAAGTGCCGTCATGAGCACGGGCACAAGCCGCTCCAGCGTACCCCGAATGACCATCTTTTTTGTGAAGCCCTCCCCCTCATGCTGCATGAGGTGCAGGTAGTGGCTGATCATCATGATGCCATTTCGTGCGGCCACACCGCCGACGGCGATGAAACC
The DNA here is from genome assembly GCA_040386955.1 of Verrucomicrobiota bacterium. Taxonomy (GTDB): domain Bacteria; phylum Verrucomicrobiota; class Verrucomicrobiia; order Verrucomicrobiales; family Verrucomicrobiaceae; genus Prosthecobacter. Next base: position 109,376 of record JAZKER010000020.1, on the reverse strand, counting down.
AACGAGCGTGGCAATGCTGATGTTGTTCAGTTTCAGGTAGGTAAAGGCAAGCCCGCCCATGAGAGCGAGAGGGATATTGACCAGCACCTGAAGGGCGAGCGACGCGCTGCGGAAGTAACTGAAAAGCATCAGGAAGACGGCCACAAAAACAACGGCCGAAAAGACAACGATCCGCTGCGTGGCTTCCTTCTGTGCCTGAAACTCGCCTTCAAAGGTGATGAAATAGCCTTCTGGCAGCTTCACCTTTTCTGCGACTTCATTCTTCAGACGTACAACAAGATTGGAGACATCCCGCACACTCGGCTTGATGCCCAGGGCGAAGCGGCGCTGGCTGTTCTCGCGAAAGATGACGTTAGGCCCTTTGGCCTCACGCACATCGGCGACGAGGGAGAGAGGTATGCGCTGGCCTTCACCTGTCTCGATGGGAAGCCCGGCGATCTTGTCGAGCGAATCCCGCCATTCGCCGGGCAGACGCATGACCAGATTCACCGCACGCTGGCCATCCCGCAGTTCGGCGACTTCCTTGCCACCGATGAGGGCGGAGAGCTGCTCATTGAGCTTTCCTGGAGCAATGCCGTAGGCTTTGGCGCGGTCACGATCTGCCTCAATCCGAAGCTGGGGAATGTAGGAGGTCTGATCCAGCTTGGTGTCTTCAAAGCCGGGGATGCTTTTGGCGACGACCTGGATCTCGATGCCGATCTGGCGGAGCTTTTCAAGGTCAGGACCAAAAACTTTCACGGCCACAGGTGCAGAGACACCGCTGAGCATGTGACCAATGCGGTCCGCGAGCGGCCCGCTGACAACGGCGAAGATCCCCGGCACGGTTCTGATCTTCGTGGAGATGTCATCAAGGATGGCCTTGCGATCCCGGCCCTCGCCGCCTCTCTCACCTTCAATTTCACGGAAGTCCACATCGAACTCAGCGGTGGAAACCGGCACCACATGGTCACCTCGCTCCGCCCGGCCCAGGCGGCGCCCGACTTTCCTCACTTCCGGCACGGAGAGGATTTGCTGCTCGATGACATCGGAGATTTTGTTCATTTCCTCCAGCGAAGTACCGGGTGCCGTGGTGACGGCGACAAGGGCGGTTTCTTCCTGGAATTTGGGCAGGAAGTCCTTGTTCATTTTCGGATACAAGGAGAACGCGGCGACAAGCAGGGCAGCCGAGATGGCAAGAACAATGAGCGGCTGACTGAGCGCGAAGCGCAGCAGCGTGCGCTCCAGCAGCCATTTCAAGTTTCGGGCAATCAAGCCGTCTTTGTGTTCATGCCCTTCCTTGGGGTTCAGCAGAAAGGAACACAGCACCGGGATGGCCGTCAGTGAGACGATGAAGGAGGCGACCATCGAAATGATCGTGGCAATGGCGATGGGCGCGAAGAGCTTCCCCTCCACACCGGTCAGGCCGAGCAAAGGCAGAAAGACGAGGATGATGAGCACGGTGGCGTAGAGAATGGAATTTCGCACCTCCCCGGAGGCTTTGGCGATGACCTTCAAGCGCGGATGCGGGGCTGGCAGTGCCGCATTCTCCCGCAACCGCCGGAACACGTTTTCGACATCCACAATGGCATCATCCACGACCATTCCGATGGCCACGGCCAACCCCCCGAGGGTCATGGAATTCACGCTGATGCCAGACCATTTGAAAACCAGAAGGGTGATGCCGAAAGACAACGGCATGGCCATCAGGGTGATGAAGGTGGTACGGAAATTCAGCAGAAAGAGGAACAGCACGACCGTCACCATGATGGCTCCGTCGCGGATGGCTTCGGTGAGGTTGCCAATGGCGTGGTCAATGAAGTCCTTTTGCTGGAAGAGCAGCGTGGTTTCGACGCCCTTGGGAAAGGCGGGCCCGAGTTCTTCGAGCGCCGTTTTGATTTCTTCCGTGAGCTTGCGGGTATCGAAGCCTGGAGATTTGGTGATGGACATGATGACGCCATAGGTCGGGGACTTTTCCGGGGCCTGACTCACGGTGGCATCACCGCGCATGGGCTCGATGCCCCACACCACATTGGCCACATCACCGATGGAAATCGGGCGGTCATTGATCTTCTTGATGATGGTGCGGGCGATGTCGTTCAGTTCAACGGTCATCGCCAGATTGCGCACCATGATCTCCGTGGGACCGGTGTTGAGGAAGCCGCCGGTGGTGGTGTTCGCGGCCTCCCTTGCCGCCTGCTCCAGCTCATCAAAACGGATGCCATTGGCCTGCATTTTGTAGGGATCGGGCTGGATCTCGATCTGCTTCACCCCGCCGCCCATGTTGAGGATTTCAGCGATGCCCGAGATACTTTGCAGGCGGCGCTTGATCGTCCAGTCAGCCATGGATCGAACCTCGCTCGGAGGAATGTAACCCGGTTCCCCTTCCTTGATCGTGGAACGCACGCCGACAAGCAGGATCTCCCCCATCAGGGACGCCACCGGCGTCATGAAAGGCTGCACGCCCTCTGGCAGCTGCTCGCGCACGCCTTGCAGCCGCTCCTGCACGAGCATGCGCGCCTTGTAGATGTCCGTATCCCAGCCGAACTCGGCATAGACAAGGGAAAGGGCAACGTCTGAATTGGAACGCAGCCGGGTGAGTCCCGCCACGCCCAGGAGAGCGCTTTCCATCGGCTGGGTGACACGCATCTCCACTTCCTCCGGCGCGAGGCCGGGGGCTTCCGTGAGAATGATCACGGTGGGCTTGGTCAGGTCTGGCAGAACCTCCACGGGCAGTTCGGACGCCGTGCGCCATCCCATGACCATGAGGACTACCGACAGGCCGATGATGACCGCCCGGTTTGCGAGCGACCAATGAATCATTTTGTTCAACATGGCTAGTGAACCTTCTTTTTGTTAGGCTTCACCAGAGTTTCCTCTTCACCGGAGACCGGGCCTCGTTTCTTGGAAAACAAGGAGATCAACAGCAGGGCAAAAAGGACGATGCTGAGGTACATCCACATGGGACCGGCCTCTTCTTCATGCGCATGGCCGCCACCTGCCGCCGTTTTTTTGGCGGCTTCCATTTCAGCCTTTTTCTCAGGCGTCAGTTCGCCGCCATCCGCCGCGTGCTCATGGCCGTGCGCGGCATCCAGAGCTTCCTTGAGAGAGACGCTGCTGGCCCCGGCAAAGGACAGTGAATAGGCGCCACGGATGACGACTTCATCGGCCGGCAGCAGGCCATTGGTGATTTCGACGAAGCGGTCGTTCATTTCGCCTACCAGCACCTTGGTCTTCACAAAGGCATTCGGCAGGTCGAAGTCCTTCACGTAAACGAAGCGGTTGCTCGCTTCTCCCTGCAAGGCACTGCGTGGAATGCTGACCACTCCTTCCCGTTTCTCCAGGACGACGGAGAACTCCGCCCTCATGCCTGGACGCAAAAGCTTGTCAGGATTCGGCAGGTGAAAGGCGGCCTCGACCGTGTTGCTTTCCGCATCTGCATACACCCCAATATGGGCCAGCTTGGCCTCAAAGACTCGGTCAGGAAAACCCGGCACGCGAATGTGGGCCACCTGGTCTTTTTTCAAAGCCGAGGCCAGATGCTCCGGCACATGGGCGCTGGCCTCGACCACATTCAGATCCACAATCTCGATCAGCGACTGATCAGGAGTTATTGGCTGGCCGACGGCGATGTCCACCTTTGAAATCACCCCTGTCATGGGTGCTGGCAGCATGACTGTCGGCGGCGGATCACCGGGCTGACGGCTTTCCACCCACACCAGTTCATCCCCTTCCTCCACCTCCTGATCCGGCAGCCCCAGCACACTGAAAGCACGGCCGGGGATGCGGCTGCTGACAACGGCCTTGCTGCCCGGCTTCACTTCAATCCGGCCTAGGGCAAAGATGGTTTTTTCAAAGGTGGTTTCTTCGATTTCGACGGTTTCAATGCGGAGGTTTTTCACTCCGGTGTCGTCGAGAACCACCGTGTTGGAAGTGCGTTTGGAATCTTCTTGGCCGGAGGCGAAACTGACGAAGAAAAAAAGAGAAAGGGTTTTGAGAAACAGGTTCATCATAAGCGATGGATTAAAGATTCACGCCCGCGCTTTTCAGCAGGCGCATGGTTAAGAAGTACAGGATGACGGTGAGCACGATGCCGGTGCCGAAGGCTGGCCAGAAACCACCGAGCTTTTTGATGAGCCACGGCATGAGGATGAACATGGGCAGCGTGGGCAGGACAAACCAGAAGGTCCCAAAGGCATGCCGCCCGATGAGGGCGGAGTCCTTGGTCTCCATGTAGATCCAGATGAACGCGAGGAGGGAAGTCAGCGGCAGTGAATGGATGATGCTGGCCGCGCTGTTGTTGCGCTTGGCGATCTCGGTCACGATGACAATGACGCCAGCGCTGAGGAAGAGCTTGATGAGGTAGTAGGCCATGGCTTTTCGATGAATCGGTTAGGCAAAGGATGGCTTAGCGTGCGGAGCCGACGGCGGCCTCGTAACGGATGCGCGCGAGATGAAAATCCCGGGTGGCATCGAGGGCGGCGGCTTCAAGCTGGAGGCGCTGCTCGCGGGCACGGAGGACGGTGAGGAGGTCCGTCTGGCCGGTTTCGTAGGCTTTCTCCAGCTTGTCGGTCTGCTGTTTGACGAGGGGCAGAAGCTTGTCCCGGGTTTCGCTGACGAGGGCCGCATTGGCCTCCATCTCACGGCGGGCGGTTTCAGCCTCGCTGGTGATTTCGGCAGCGAGGGCGGCGGCCTCCAGGCGGGCACGTTCGATGCTGGCCTTCTTCTCCGCGATCTCCCCCTGGTTGCGATTCCACAACGGCAGCGGAATGGAAAAACGGAAGCCGACGAAACCCGTGCGCTCCGTGTGGCGTGAGGTGACGTCCTGCTGTTCGCGCGCGGCAAAAAACCCGGCGCTGACATCCTGAAAACCACGTGCGTGGGCGAGCGAAGCCTCGGTCTGCGCGGTCTGCGTTTTGGCCTGAGCCAGCAGGTAGTCTGCGCGTTGCTGCCAGGGCACTCTGCCCGGAAGCGTGAGAGCGGGGAGTTCCCCGGTGAGCTGCAAGGCCTGAGACGGCGAGTAACCCAGCATAGGCTTGAGCTGGCCCTGGAGGCTGACGCTTTCGACCTCAATGCGGCGTGCCTCAAGCTGGAGGCGCTGCGCATCCACCTGGGCCTGGGCGGCATCCAGGGGGGAGAGTTCCCCTGCTTCGGCCCGGTCTTTGGCAAAGGTGGAAAGCTTTTGCGCAAGCTGAGTCTGCTGCTGGCGCAGGGTGCGCTGTTTTTCCAGCGCGAGAAGCCTGACTGCGAGGAGACGGGCGTCCGCAATAAAGCGGCGCTCCACGTCCTTCACCTCCAGCTCGGCGGAGGTGACGAGCTGAGCGCTGAGCTGCTTCTCCAGGCCAAGGCGGCGGGTGATGGGAAAGGACTGATCGAGCGAAAACTCGGTGGAGCGGGGGGAGACACGGCTTTCGTTTTGGAACTGGGTGCCGAGGGTGGGATTGGCCAGGCGGCCGGAACCGAGCTGGCGACCCCGGGCCTCCTCCACGGCCATGCGGGCGGCCTTGAGCTGAGGGTGATGATGGCGCACACGAGGCGCGATGTCTGAAAGGGTAAGGGCCGAGGCGGACGTGGTGAACGTGAGGCCGAGCAGAAACAGGAAAGGACGGTACATAAGAATGAGAATTTGAGATGGGAGGCCTGACTAAAAAGTCAGGTCCGGTGCCGGGACAGCCAGGGGCAGGTCATCATCATGGATGACGGCCCTGGGTCCGTGTCTCAAATTCTCAGTGCGATGGTGCGTGTCAGCACCTCCGGCCATCGTCGGCCACTGCCATCGTCCCTGGGTGGATGCATCCCTGGGCGGCATGCAGGATCGTTGACCAAAAGAAAAAGCGTGGGCAGTTCCAAGGTGGCCACCACAGCAAGCACCGGCAGCGGCAGGGCTGAGGACTGCGAGACAAGCTGCTTGGCGTGGCCAGGCTCTTTCAGCGGCTCGTGCTCGTGAGTGTCACTCTCGGTTTCATCATCATGATGATGGGCAGGCTCATCATCGTGGTGGCAGGCTACCCCATGAGGACCGTGGCAATGGTCAAAGGCGGTGATCTCCACCTCGCCCCCGCAATCGCAGATGTAACCACGCATCAGCCCGAAAACCTGCGCCCAGCCCAGCGCGAGAAGCGCGAGGCAGGTGAGGATTTGGTAACGGGCTTTTGAGCGCATGCGGGGGTAACTACGTCTATGACAGAGCCTTTTGTCAAACGTTCATCTCTGCGCGAGATGAGATGAAAGACTTGCTACCGGCACCTCATTTCACCTAGAACAGAACCATGGACAGGCGCTTTGTTTTTTTCTCCCTGCTTTTCACCCAGCTCCTAGGAGCGCAGGAGCCACCGGCGGAGGCAAAGCTCTATCACGAGCTGCTGCTGAGACGCCCGCAGGCAGGCACAATGTTTGACCGGTTTCACGATGCGTGGCTGGAGGCTGCCCCTGCGGAGGACCTGCTGAAGTTTTTGGAAAATCGGGCGCAGGGGGCTGAGGCCAAAGCGGCGGATCACCGCCTGCTGGCGCTGCTGCAGGCGCGGCGAGGGCAGGATGCGGAGGCGCTGAAGGCTCTGGATGCGGCCTTGAAACTGGCCCCCAAGGATGCGGAGGCGTGGTTTGAAAAAGCCCGCGTGCAGGCGCGGCAGTCGGATTTCGAAGGAGCGCTGAAGAGCCTGGAGGCAGCCACGGCAGCGGCACCTGGGGAGCAGCTGCGGGTTGACATTGCGAGGCAGCAGGGGCGGGCCTTGCTGAGACTGAACCGTGCACCAGAGGCATTGCAAACCTGGTTAGGCCTGGCGAAGAAGCATCCCACGGACCTGGATCTGGCGGAGGATGTGGTGGAGCTGATGGCTGAGGAAGGGCTGTATGCCGAGGCTGCGGCGGAGGCCAAAACCCTGGTGGAGCGAACCAAGTCCCCTTCTGAAAAACTGGCCCGCCAACTGCGCCTGGGCGACCTGCTGCTGAGGGCGGAGAAACGTGACGAGGCGCTGGCCGTGCTGGAAGCTGCCCTGGTTCAGAGCGGCCAGGACTCCTGGGTGGAGGCGGATGTGCTGTCGCGGCTGGATCAGGTGTTCCGCCGGGAAGATGATCTGGACGGGCTGAAACAACGGCTGGAAGCACTGACCAAAGTGCATGCGCAGCGCGTCAACATCGGCCTGGCGTTTGCCCGGGTGCAGGGGGAACTGGGTGATGCGGAAGCAGCGGTGAAACTTTTCCGCGAGCTGCTGGCCCGCAATCCTGGGCGGCGCGATCTGCAAGAGGCCTATCTTTCTTTATTGGAGGGACTGGACCGCATCGCGGAGGCGGCGGAGCAGGCCCAGGTGCTGGTGAAGCAGCATCCCGACGACAAGGAACTGCTGATCCACCTGGCGACGCTGGAGGAACGGCAAAAGCGGCTGCCCGAGGCGCAAACAGCCCTGACGGTTTACCTGGAAAAAAGCGTGGTCAATGGCGTGGCCCCGGAAAATGACCACCTGCGAATCGCCCGTCTGCTGGAGAACTGGGAGTTGAAGGAGGAGGCCAAGGCATCGTACCAAAAGCTGGTGGAGGCGCATCCGCAAAGTGTCTCCGCTCAAGAGGCGCTGGCGCATTACCTGCATCGCAGCAAGGACGATGAGGCGGCCCTGAATATCTGGAAAGCACTCGTCCAGAAAGGTGAGCTGGAGGATGTCTTGCGGGCAGGCCAGGCACTGCTAGCCCATGGCCTGACCCAGGAGGCCCAGGAGCTCCTGGTCACACGGGAAAAGGATATGGCCGAGCAGCCACGCTTTCTCGGCCTGCTGACCCAGCTTGCCCTGACTAACAAACAATCTGACAAAGCAGTCACATGGTCGCGCAGGCGGCTGGCCTTGACGGGGGAAGCCTCCGGGCTGCAAGAGGCGGTGAAGCTGGCCCATCAGGCCATCCGCGACGGGCAGATGGCCGCCAAGATCATCGCCGAACTGAAAGGCCAGAAGGAAATGACCATTCCAGACCGCTGCCTGCTGGCGGAACTGCTGGAGGAAGCCGGGCAGACCACCGAGGCAGAGGCGGCCCTTCAGGCTCCGCAGGCCACGCCTGCACAGCAGCTCATGCTCAGCACACAGCAGGTGCGGCTGCTGGAACAGCGGCAGGACTGGACCCGGGCGGCGGAGGCGCTGGCTCTGGGGATGCAGCTGCCCGGAGGGATGACCAGTGACCGGGCCCAGCAACTGGCACGGCTGCACCGGCGCACGCTGGCTTATGACAAGGCGCTGACCGCCCTCGCCGAGTGGAAAAAACTGTCCCCGGGAGCGGTGCAACCGTGGCTGGAGGAATCCGCCATCCTGATGGAGCAGGCCAAACAGTCCGCCGCGCTGGACGTGCTGCGTGCGGCTTCGCGGAAGTTCAGTGACGACACCGATGTCATGAGCACGCTGGCCGCAGCCCTGGCCGCAGCAGGCAAGATGGAGGAAGCACGCACCGCCTACATGGCCCTCTATGAACAGACGGAGGATCCCGTAGCCAAGCTACGGTTTCTGACGCCGCTGGCCCAAATGTCGCAATACTCCGGCGCGCTGCCACGTCTGCTGGAGGAATTTCAGCAGAGGCAGCGTCAAAATCGCGCCAGCGCCCTGCCCTGGCTGGCCCTGGCCACTCTGCATGCGGCGACAAACAATGACGAGGAACGCCGGCGCTGCCTCTATGAAGCCTCGCGCCTGCGGCCCAAAGACCTGGGCCTGCTGACGGAGATCGCCCGGATCGAAGAAGAAAACGGCCTGTATGAGGCAGCCCTGCGGACGCTGAATGCGGCCGCACCTCTGGACAGCAGCTCTGCCACGCGGCAGAAAATCGCGGCCCTGATGATTGAAAACGGGGATGAGGAAGCAGGCTACCGGTTGATCTTTGAACTGGCAGGAGTCAGCACGGCGAGTGCGCGGGCGATCGAAACCATGGCGGACACGCTTTGCGAACATGGCCAGTGGCACCGTGCCATCTCCCTCCTGGAGCCCCTGCTGCCACGCTTTCCCACAGATTACCGGCTGCACTACCTGAAGGCTGTGGCCCTGGAGGAAGAAGGGAGGCAGGACGAGGCCATCGCTGCCTTTGTGCATCTGATGAGCCTGCACGAGGAACTGCCTGAGGTCCTGGCCGCACCGCCCGCAGCCAATGCCCAGCAGCCGCAGAGCTTCAGCCTGGAGCTCCCCTCCCTGCCCCCCGGCACGGCCGAATGGCTGCAACTGCCGAACGTTTCTTACCTGGCCTATCAGCACCGGCAAAAGCAGCGCGGCAGCTATGGCCAAATACATGGTTACATGCAGATGAACCGTCCAGCGCCCGGGGCCCTGCCCTCCGGCTGGGTGCAGCAGCCAGCAAACGTCACCAATCTTTCGGCCATGGCGCTGTATCACCTGGTGGAGATGGGCCAGGGACTGAAGGTGGATGAACGCGCCAGTCTGGTGAGGCACATGGAAGCCGCAGGCATCCGCGATTCCGCCCTGCTGCTGGAGGTGCCTGTGTATGAGGGCCAGCTCGGCATTCCACCGGATCTGCTGGAGACGCATCCCGACCACCAGGCGCTGCACGCGCTGTGGCTGATGCATGTGAACCAATTTCAGGGAGATCTGCTCCCTGGCCTGAAACGCTGTGTGGCATTGTTCAAGGACAGTTACCCCCTGCTGGCCTTTCAGGCGGGGATGGCAGCGCTGGCCCTTCATGAACCGGAGGGTGACGCCCTGGCAGGTGAAGTGCTGGCCAACGCGAAAAATCTGCCCGAGGCAGACAACAACGCGATGAGCTATCTGCTCGGTGCCGTGCAGCGGCGATTGCAGACCAGCGCCAGTGGCCCGCCTCTGCCCGCCGGCCTTGCCGAGCAGGTGATGGAGCTCACCACAGAATGGTCCAAATCCCTGTATCGTGAGCAAGGCTCCAACCAACGCCCGTGGAGTGGCTACTCGCTGATCATGCTCTTTGTCGCCCTGGAAAACTGGGAGGGTGTGGCGAATCTTTTGGAGAAAGAGAACGCGGTGCAACTGAGCAGCAAGCCCCCTTTGGTGCAGCAGCAGAGGTACCCCTCCGGCCACTTTGAGCCCCAGCCCCTGCCCGCCATGTGGTCGGGCCTGGACGTGGCCCCCAGCATGATGGAAATTGTTCAGCAACTGTTACGCGGAAGAAACGGCCTGGGCTTTTCCGTAGCACGGGACCCATTCAGCAGTTCGGAAGTGGAGGACTCTGAGGACGTCGATGCCGATACCCAGGCCGCCCTGAAAAAAATGACCGCTGGGCTGAAGACGCCCGGACTGAAACTGCTGCTAAGCTGCATGCGAGGGCTGGAGGAAGGCAAAGCCGGGCTGGCCGAGCTGATGAAGCAACCGGACCTGAAGACCGACAACTGGCTATTCGCCGCCACTCTGGCGCAGTCCCTTCAGGACTTCCCGCTCCAGATCGCCTGCCTGCGTGAAGTCAGCGCCCGCAAGCCAGATGCCATGGTGCAGCAGACCGTGGATAACGCCCTCATCTTCGGTGCCCTCCAAGTGGTCAACTCCGGCTCCGCCCTCACCCCGGAGATTAAGCCAGCAGTTCTGGCGAGCTTCGAGCGGCGGCGGACCACCCTGCCTGCGTCACCGGCCAACGGCTATCTGGTGGATGTTGCGGCGACTCTTGGCTTCACCGAGCAGATGGAGGTGATGACAAAGGCCGCCGCCACCCGGCAGCCCTCTGCACAGGCATCCCGCAGCAGCAACAATCCGTACTCACGCCGTCAAAACCAGACCCAGCAGGGCCCCTATGGCAAGCTGGACAAGCTGCTGGCCGATCAAAACCAAGCCGCCGTCTTCACTGAATTCCAGCAGCAGGTCGGGCGCATCGGCGACCTGTGGTTTGGAGTGAACTGGGGCAATGCCGACAATGAACTGCAGGCCCTGCGCGGCGTGCTGGATAAACGCCAGGCCACGGGCCGGCTGATGGAAGAGCTGAAGGCCGCCCCGAAAACCGGCTGGCAAAGCCTGCAGCGGGCAGCGGCCTTTTTTGAACTCATGGGCCATGACCAAACGGCGGTGGAAACCTATGAGGCCACGCTGGCCCTGAGGCCCCGGAATTGGGAAGTGCGCAGCAGGCTGGCACTGCTCCTGGCCCGCAAGGATGTGGAAAAGGCCCTGCCCCATCTGGCGGCCATTCCGCGCCTGGAGCTGCGGCAGGCGCTGCAGCGGATCTGCCAGGAAATCAGCCCCCGGTCCTATTCTGGCCGGGTCTTCGAGCACCGTCTGGCGGTGATCCGGCTGATGACAGCCTATGTGGAAAAACATCTGGACCCCAAGCGGCGGCTGGATCCGGCCCTGATCAGCCAGTTCTCCCAGATGCCCAACTACATCCAGCAGGGTGAGTACAATGACCTCTCATTCCCCGCTTTGTATGAAACGAATCCGCCCCGCGAAGCACTTTCCGATGCGGCCAAAAAAGTCCGGGATCAGCTGCGTAGCGCCCATGATGCCTTCTGCCTGGCACTGATGAAAATTCCGATGCTGGCGCAAAGCGGATTTGGCCCCTACGCCGGCCTTGCCGAGAAAGACGGTCAGCCGCCGGAAAAGCTGGAAACCCTGGCCCGGGAAATCCTGAACCGCCAGATCCTGGCGCGCCGCCATGCACCAAACCTGGGCTACTGGTTTGGCCGGTCCCCCTCTCGCTACGGCGGCCAGAGCAATCAGATCGCCATGCCCCAGCCAGAGGACATCCTGCTGCGGGTGCTGGTGGCCCGCCATGAAGAGGCCAAGATCGAAACCGAACTCCTGCCACTGATCCGGAAAGCCAGCGGCCCGGCGGCTGAAAAGCAGATGAGGGCCTACACCTGGCTGCTGACCTGCCCCGAAGCCGAGTTTCTCACCGCAGCCCGGATATGGAATCGCAGCCAGGAGGAAATCGGCTCGGCCAGCGGTTACCAGGAGATCACCCGAATCTGGGCTGAACGCCGCTTCAGCACCCCCATTCATGACATCTACCTGGAGAAGCTGAAGAGCCGCAACTTCAATGTGCAGATGCAGCAAATGGCCGGCTACATGCAGATTCTGGCCAAAGCCGGAAAGATGGAAGACGCCGCCACCTTCCTGAATCAAGCGCGCAACATCCTGTTAGGCAAAGAAGAGGAGGAGCGAAGGAAATCACTGGCCGAATTTGTGAGCATGCAGGATTCCCCCAACCGCCGGTACGGGATGTACAATCCCAACGCCGCTGCCACGCGCTGGCAGATTTACCTCTCGCTGCTGAGCGAGGTGATCCGCCAGGGCCCCGCCGCGCATGTGGGCATCCGCCTCGCGCGGGAGGATGGCCTGCTGGATGAACCCGGACTGTTTTCCCAGATCTGTGGCAATCTCTTTGATGAAAGCCTCATTCAAGGTCCGGCGAGTGACATGGTCGCCGTGCTGGATGAACTGCGGCTGCTGGCCAGGGCCGAGGACTTCAGGCTCTGGTTCAGCCAGAAAGGACAAAACTACACCGCCATGCAGACCTTTCTCGGACGCATGGACGACAGCAGCCCCAATGTCAAAAAGGCCAGGGATCTCCTCATCGAGACCCTGCAAAAACGCCAGCCGCAGACCTTTGGCACGGATCTGGTGGTGACCCTGCTTTCCAATCAATCCAGCGCCATGGGCCCGCCCTTCAGTGAGTTCCTGAAACGGCGCAGCAAGGAACTGCCCAGCCTGTCCTCAACGGCCAAGCATGAGATGTCGGCCCTGATCAGTCGCAATGGATACAACCTGATGCAGTCTCTGGACGCGGAAGCCCGGACGATGCTGGAACCGCTGACCGAGGCCCAGCAGGAGCGGTCGGTCCAGATGGCGGAGGTGATCCTTGCCGCAACCACCTGGGAACAGGCCAAACTGGAGGAATACAACACTGATGAAAGGCTGCTTCAAATCATCCGTGATGTGGCCGTAACGGATCCAGACAAGGCAGCACGCGTGCTGAAACACTCCGTGGGCCTGCTGAAACAAACCCTCGCGCAGTTGCAGAACAACTCGGCGAACGGCGGTCCCGTCTTCGATCTGCTGGTCCAGATGGGCCAGGTGCCAAAGCTGATGAACATCACGCTGGACCTGGCACAGAAGGAGGGGCTGAGCTCCACCTGGACGAGCCGTTACACATACGCCATGGAAGAGGGGAACTCTCTCAACCAGCCCCAGCATGTGCTGGCCATGTTCCAGGACACGCCCTTTGTGGCGGAGGCGAAAGACTTCCGCGGCCTCACCATTCCAGGGCGGTCCGAGGGCTCCGCGCTGGTGCGCATGTGCGGCATCTTGCGCAGCAGCAGCTACCGGCCCTCGGCCGCCGTCCTGACGAAGGACCTGCAAGGCCGCAACCCGAAGACCTTCGGCGTGCGGCTGACGCTGGCCCTGCTGGACAACGCCCCCAAAGCACTGGAAGATTTCCTGATCTCCGAAACGGAAGCCCTGGGCCAGCTGCCAGGGGCCGAAGCCAGCGGGCTGCTGGTGGCCCTGGGTGCGCGCGACAGCATGTATCGTATGCCGCACCGGCTGACAGAGTCTTTGCAGACAGCGCTGGCACCGCTGTTCGAGGCCCAGGCGGCGGATGACAAGGCCGTGCTGGAAGCCTTTCTGGAAGCCCCCACGCTGCAGGCTGGCGACCGTGCTCCCGGTGAAAGTGAAGAGCTCGCTGCAAAGCTCCGCCGTTACGTCCGCCGGCGTCCCAAGGAGGCGCTGCCGATCTTTGAAAAACTGACGCTCCTGTTTGCGGCTGAGTCACGCAGCCAGAACAACCTCGTCCACACGCCGCTGGCCTACTGGCTGCGCCAGTGCGCCCAGATTCCGGAGCTGTTCGGCACGGCCATGCAACGGGCGGAAACCGAAGGGCTGATGGAGGAACGCGACTGGATGAACAGCCTCTACGGCGGCCTGAATGAAGGCCAGCAGTTGCAGGATGCAGCCAGCCTTGTCACCCTGTTGAAAGGCTCGCCATTCCTGGGCCAGTCCAAGGACTTCCGGGCCTACCCGATGACCGGCTCCAGTGAGGGTTCCGTCCTGGGCTATGTCGTGGCGCAAATGCAGCGGAAAAAGGAGCTGCGAGAGGCGGTGCTGAAGGGGCTGCAAGACAACCCGGACACCTTTGGCCATGCCCTCCTGCTCAGCCTGCTGCATGAGCAGCCGCGCATGGCCCTGCTGAAATTTTTGAAGGACCGCCAGGAGGACGTTGCCGAGATGACCCCCGAAACCCGACAGGGCTTTGACCTGCTGATCGAGACGGAGATGAGCCCTCTCATTGTCTATGACCAAGACATCCCGGTCCTGAAGGAACTGCTGAAAAAGCAAAAACAAAAGGCGGAGGATACCCGCAAGACTCTGCTGACCCTCTCGCACGAGCAGGCCATCCAGGACAGAAGCGGCAACAATCTGCTGGCCACAGATCTGGCCCTGGTGACCCAGCATGATCCCAAAGGTGCCCAGGAGGTGTTCAAACATTTGGTTGGCGTCATTGCCAGGACGGAACCGGATTTGATGCACAGGCGGGATGCCCGCTCCTCCAAAATGGGCGCTTTCCTCCAGAGTCTCAAACTCGATCCAGGGCTGTGGCCGCTGATGTCCAAAGAGGCCCGGTCGCGCGGCTTCTTCAACCAGCCCGAATGGAGCCAGTGGGCCTACTGCGGCAGTTACATGGATAAGCACGAAACGGACGTCGTTAGCCTCAGGGATGCCTTCGTCCGCTCCGGTCTGCTGAATGAAGCGAGCGCGTTTGATCCTCTGCCTGGGCTGGGCGGCCCCACCTACTCCAGCCTCCTGCACTACTTGTCCGTTCGGCTGCACCAGTTCAAAACAAGGGCTGAAGTGGAGAGCATCCTGAAATCGGAAAAGCAGCGCACCTTTGGCGTGGATTTGCTCAGCACGCTGGTGGCCCTGAACCGCGACCAAGCCCTGAATGACTTTGCCACCCGGCGTGGTGAGGAACTGGCCCAGATGCCGGGAGAAACGCAGGCCCTGATCCTGGCTGCCGTGGAAAACCACTGGACGTCACTGAAGTATCCCGAAGAACTGCCCGATGAAGTGCAGAAGGTGCTGCAACGCATCCAGGAGAGCCGGCGGAAAGAAGAGGATGTTTTCATGGAGTCACTGCTGAAGGCCACCTCCCTGCAAGATCTGAAGCTGCCAGATTCCAACCTCACCATCCCCAGCAAGAAGCTGATCCAAAAACTGGTGAAGGAGAAGAACCTGACCCAGGCAGTCTGGGTGTTTGAAAAGACCTGCGAACTCATGGAGGCACGGCGGGAAGGCGGAGTGTCCGACCCTTACCAGCAGAGGCCCAGCCCATTCGCACGGCCCTGGATGTCCAGATCCTCGTTTTTGTTAGACTGCATCAACGCAAGAGACTCGTCAGTCATTGCCTTTGGCCTCAAGGTTCTCAACGCAGACCGGACCGGCCAGCTCCATGGCGACGCCTGGGTCTATGACTACGGCTGGGGCCAGCATCTGCAGCAGTCCTGGCATGAACTCGGCGGCAGGGCAGCCCCTGTCAGCAGCCTGCAGGCCCTGATGGAAGAACTGAATGAGCAGCTAAAAGGCGAGTCCCTGGCCGTGATGGCCATGGTCTTTCACAACTGGATGCCACGCCTGGGAAGGTCTGACATCCAGGCCTTTCTGCAATGGACGGAAAAGCTGCCCAAAGACCATTCCTGCCATGCCTTGGCAAAGGAGCTGCAAACGGCCGCCCGGCTGTATCTGGAAGCATCCCCTGAAGGCGTGGGCCCCTCCGGAACCTGTGCCATCCGCGGCCATGCTGCTCATGCCCCCCTCTGGCAACACTACGTGGCAACCCTGACAGATGAGAAGCTGAACCCCCGGCTGCGCCTGGCTCTGGGCAACCATCTGTGCTACAAATATCCGTGGGCAGTCCCGGCAGATGTCGTGATGCCATTGGCAAAGCTGGCAGCGATGGAGAATCGCGACCAAAACATCGTTAAAAGCTTCGTCCTGGCCAATGTGTTGCGCTGCTTCAACCAGCTGCCGATGACCCCGGAATGGCGGTCCACGGCTGAAATCCTGTGGGAAGGCTGGATGAAAAGACAAGGCAACCGGCAGGTGTCTCTGGACGACAATGAGACGTCCAACCCAGTTCTGGGCCACACCTTTGCCCTGCTACAACTGGCAGGCAGGCTGAAGAAGGATGAGTGGATTGACACCCTGCTGAACGTGCAGGCCCCCAGCCTGCAGCAGTATCGCTCCATCGTGGCCATCCTGGTGGATGCAGGCCACCCGCAAAAGGCCGCCTCATTGCTGAAGGCCAATCATGCCCGCATGTATGCCTGGCAGTCGGGCATATACACCTGGCACCCGGACATGCGCAAAAACCTGCCTGCCTTTCAAAAGGCCTGTGAGGATCCTGGGCTGGCGCTGCTGGGGGAGATGATCGTCCTGCAGGCCAGCGATCCGCACCCCGCCTTGCTGCGTGCCTTTAAGAACAAAGAAACCCTGTCCCAGCGCATCGCCACGCTGGCCCCTAAGGTCCTGAAAACGGCCTTTCGCGATGAGTCCACCCGGATGCATGCCGTCAGCATCGTGGCGAATTATGCGCCCCTGGCCGCACTGGACCTGATGGGAGACTATTGCGCCCAAGAAGCCAAGAAGATCTCCATCGACAGCCTCATCACGATGGAGGATTCGGGGGAGCGGGCGATGAAGGAATACATCCTTTCGGTCAACTTCATCAAGCAGGCACTGGCAGGCAAGCCGGAGACGTGGCTGGAGGCCATCGAGACACTGGCGCACCACAGTTCAACCAATGGATACACATCTAACAGCAGCCTCGCGGATCTGATCCGCTACCCGGCGGACATGATCACGGCCCTGTGGGAACGAGGTGAAGCCAGGGACGCTAAAAAGTGGCTGCCCATCCTGGAAAAAATCATCACCCTCTGTGAGTCCCGGGCTGGTCCGCATACTGGCGTGGCGGTGAGCTATGCCTATGTGCTGGCCACCCAGACTGAAGGTGGGCTGCAAGCCTGGAAAAAGAAACGATCCCCAGCGGAGCTGAAGCTCTGTGAACGGAGCCTTGAGTACCTGGACATAGTCTATGAAACGGCAGCCGCCTTCGTGGGTGCCCCCGACAGCAAGAAGAGAATGACCCACGAGCAGCGCCTGGACATTGTTCTGGATCTGCTAGCCGACGGCCGCAGAGGCAACTCGTATGCCATCTTCGCAAAGCTGAAGGACAAGCATCGGCTGCTGACGATGGATGAAATGCTGGCCAAGGCCGAAGTGATCCAAACTTTCGACACCCCCTATGGGGCGAAGACTTTCCAGATCATCGAATGCGCCATCAATGAAGGCCAGAGTGCCCGCGTGCTACCTTTATTTGACCTCATGCTGGCCAAAAAAGACCCGAATGGGATGGACAAAAATGTCGTCGGTCTTCGCAAGGCAGCGCTGCTGATCAGGCTCGGCAAAAAGGCTGAAGCGGCCTCCGTGCTGGTGGAAATCAGTCAGACGAAGCCAAAGCCCTACCTTCAAAAGGAACTGGACAGCCTGAAGAAGATTCTCGAGACCGCCCAATGACCTCGTGATTACTCTTCTTGTGTGACGCGGCTCTGCACATCCACCGGGGAGTCTTGTTCATCCTGTTTTTCGACAGGCTGAACTTTGATCTCCACGGTGACGGGCACCGCACGCAGGCCTTCGATGATCTTTTGCAGGCGCTCGATAGAGATGTCGGAGAGGGTGGGATTGGCCACCGCCTGCTCGATCTTTTCCAGCCCGGCGGTAAAGGCGCTCATCTGGCCCGTGATGCGGCTGACGGGATCGTTTTCCCCGCCTCCACCCGCCAGCAGATTGCGGCCAAAGGTGCGCTTGATTTCGCTCCAGCGCGCTTGGTCGGTCTCGCTGGCCAGGGCGTTGATTTCTCGCCATTTAAGCAGGTTCGCCTCGGCGGACTGGCTGAGCGTCTGCGACTCACCACGGTAGTGGTCTTCGATGAGAGACTGCACCTCAGCCGCAGTCATGAGCGGCTGGATCTTCTCGGAGATCTTGTTCATGTTGCGGTAGCTGCCCTGGAGCTTGAAGGGCGGCTCCGTGCGGTAGGCATCCTCCATGGCGGCGCTGCGGATGTACTCCTGGTTCACGCGCAGGATGACCTCGCGGACTTTCAGCAGCTTTTCCATGACCGCGACGCAGTCATTGATGTCTTCGGCGCTTTGATTGCCCTCAAACTCGATGCCTTCGCGGTTGCCCGTCATGGCGATCTTCAGCACTGCCAGCGCATCTTTGTGACTGCGGGCCGCCACGCGGGCCAGGGCCGGATTGCTGGTAAGGGAGTTCTCGACGTAGCTGTCTTTAAAGGCCGCTTCATGACCGCCGAGGATGTCGCCCAAGTTGTAGGTATCGGCGCGGTTGGCCAGCATGTCGGGCACCTGGAATTTGCCGCCGACTTCGGTGTAGGGATTGCCCGCCATGACGACGGCTACCTTGCGTCCTCGCAGGTCGTAGGTCTTGGCCTGGCCCTGGAAGACACCTTCGATCTTGCGGGTGCCATCGCAGAGCGAGATGAATTTTTGCAGGAACTCGGGGTTCGTGTGCTGGATGTCATCCAGGTAGATCATCACGTTGTCTCCCATCTCGAGAGAGAGGTTCAGCTTCTCCACTTCCTCACGGGCGCTGGCATTCGGAGCTTCCGCAGGGTCCAGTGAAGTGACTTTGTGACCGATGGCCGGACCATTGATTTTGACGAGAGTGATGCCCAGGCGGCTGGCCACGTACTCCATGAGCGTGGTCTTGCCATAACCCGGTGGTGAAATAAGCAGCAGCAGGCCCATGCGATCCGTGCGGGTATCGTTGCCCACGGCCCCAATCTGCTTGGCCAAGTTCGCCCCGATGATGGGGAGATACACCTGATCAATGAGGCGATTGCGCACAAAGGAGCTGAGCACGCCAGCTTTGAACTGATCCAGCCGCAGCTCGTTGCGGCGTTGCTGGGCGAGGTCGTGCTTCAGCTTTTGAAAGCGCTCGTAATCCGGAACGATGCTTTGATCATAACGCTGAAGGCGTGCGATGAATTCATGGTAGTCGAGCTCCAGCTTCGCCTCCTGGATGCGGGGATGCGTGCCTGTGAAGCCCGTGAGCGTGGCGCGTGAAGGCGGTGAGGCAGGCAGTGTCGCAGGAGGCTGATCCTTCAGCACCAGCAGGGCAGCGGCCTCCACCAAGAGACCAAAGTCCGTGGCCGCATGTAGCGCGCGCAGCCAGTCCAGGGCGATCTCAAAGGCCAGCCAAGGCTGGGCGCTCAGGGCTTCTAAACTGGCGTCAAAATCCTGAGCCGCACGTTTGACCGTGAGCTCTTTGCGG
Organism: Verrucomicrobiota bacterium; assembly: GCA_040386955.1. GTDB lineage: Bacteria > Verrucomicrobiota > Verrucomicrobiia > Verrucomicrobiales > Verrucomicrobiaceae > Prosthecobacter. The sequence continues at coordinate 90,126 of JAZKER010000020.1, read as the reverse complement.
AAGGAGCGCATGAGCTCCACGGCTGCGCTGGAGCGGGTAACAGGCAGTGCAGGATGTTTGCTGGAAAGATGCTGAAGCTCATCGGTGAGGCAGGCGGCCACGGCGGTGTGGAGGGAGGCCGACGAAGTATCGCCAAGCTCATGGATGCCCGTGAGACGACTGCACTCCGTGGCGACTCGGGCCGCGAGGGCCGCATTCACCTCCGCCGATGAATGGCCTAACAAATCGCGCATTCTCCCCTTCGCCATCATGCGGGCGGCCAAGGCCTGTTTTTCTGCCGAGTCCTCCCAGCCATGCCAGACCAGCAAGGCCAGGCCTCGCACCAGGGGGGAATGTTTCAGCAGTCCTAGGGCAGCCTGCATTTCCAGCAGAGGCTGCAGAATCAGGGCCGCATCATGGTCATGCACGCCTTTGGTGTAACCTTCATGGTAACGCTGGGCCATGAAGTCAGGCACCGCCTGAGGTGACAAAGGAGTGCCGGATTGGAGGAACTTCCAGGCCAGATATTCAGCCCGGTAAACGGAATCGTTTTCAGAAACCACGGCCTGATTCCACACATGCCGCAGCGCCTCCAATTCAGGATGCGTGACGGCCTCAAAATACCGGGTGCCCGTGAGGTGGAAGGCCAGGCCTTCATCACGCGGCAGGATGGTGAGTTCCAGCGGCTGGCGATTGACGCTGAACTTGTGCTTGCCGAGCTGGATCAAATCCCCGCCATCCACAAACAGCTCCGCCTTGTCGCGGATCTGTTTCAGCGAGTCTTGCTGGAGGGTTTTAAGCTTCGTCTGAAGTTCATCCGCGCGGACGCTGTCGCCCATCTTGCGCAGCTCCTCGATCAGGTCGCGCAGCTTGGCCACCATGGCATCTCCCGCGATCCAGGAATGGACTTCCTCCGGCTTGGCAAAAGCCGCGAGGCGATTGCGCACGCTGGTAAGGATGCGATCTGCCGACTGGCCTAACGACTGGGCACGACGGTTGCGCGCCTCCACCAAAGACAGGCGGCGAGACTCGAAGGCGCTGTTGATCTCATCCCGCTTGGTGGTGAGCTCGGCCGCGTATTCATCGAAGTCCGAGAAGCGGCTTTCCAGCTCCTCGATCTGCACCATCACACGGGTCAGAGATTCATCGCACTTCTCAGGCGTGGTGGCGACTTCGAGGAAATTCAGCACGCTCTGATTCAGCAGGCTGAGCTGGGCCTGGAACTGCGCAGCCCCTTCCACCTTGGCCAGATCGTTCCGGCGATTTCGCAGCACGGAGCGCACCTGATTCAGTTGCGCAAAAAGCGTGGAAATGGCCTCAATGATGCGGGTGGTCTCCGTGGCATCCTTGATCTTTAAACTGCTGACGATGCCGGTGAGCATCTCCAGCTCGCTGCTGGACTTCGCCAAGGCTTCCTCGACTTCCTGGGCCTCGGTGACTTTGTGCAGCGTCGGCACGCGCGTCTGCTGCTCGGTGATCTGCTGGCGATAGGGGTCCAGCGCCTCCGGCTTCAGCAGGAAGGCCACACATTTTTCAGAGAGCTTGTCCGCCGCCTCCGCCACGCCCGTATCCATGCGGGCGATGGTCTCCAGATCCACGTAGCGAACATCGCGCAGGGCGATGATCTGGCCGCGCAGTTCGCGCAGGGTGGCCAGCAGGTGCACATACGCCAGGATGTTGTCGGGATCGCTCCCGCCTGCCGCGCTGAGGCTCTTATTGACCTGCGTTTGCAGGGCCTCCGTCTGATCCGCGGCCGCTTTGCGCATGCGGCGCACTTTTTCAAACTCACCCAGAGCGGCCTCTGCAGTGGTCTTGATCTCCAGGAGGGATTCCTTGAGCTTCTGCGCCTCTTCACGGTCCACCCAGAAGTAGCTGTCAGCAATGTCTCCGGCACTGCGGGCCAGCTCGACATAAAGACCGGAGAAGGAGTCGTCCTTCGCCAGCAGGGTCAGCACGCCATTGCACTCGGCCATGCAGCGGACGATTTCGGCATTGCCGATCTTGCTGAGAAAGGTCTGTGACTTCGCATGCGGGCTGTCCTGCTGCGTCACAAAAGGCGTGCGCCAGGACTGCACCACGTGGTGCTTGCGCGGCTCTTCATCGCCTTGGAAGAGGATGAGTTCACCCGAAGGAAAGAGGCTGTAGCCGTGGCAGATGATGGGCGTGGCGACGCTCTGCGTGATGAGGTTGTAACTCAGCAGCAGGTAGGATCCGCTCTCCAGATGACTGAAGACAAAAAGCGTGTCTTCGCCATTCGCGGCGGCGATGCGGCGCTCGAAACGCATGGGCGGCAGGCCGGTTTCAAAGCGCTTCACCTCGCCCGTTTGCAGCACGTACCCATGCGGAAAAACGATGCCGTGATCATCCGGCAGCAGCACGCAGGATTCGGCGATGCTGTCAATGCGATGCGCCTCGCGCGTGCGTTCATTGAAGACCAGGTAACGCCAGGTTTTCTCCTGATAAGGCAGCACCTTCATCAGGATGAGATTGCCCACGATGGCGTAGTGGATCTCGGCATCGTCCAGAGTCTGGTCCGCATTGTCCACGGGCTCATTGTAAATGCCGCGTCCGGTCTCGGTGTTGTTCTCGACCTTGACGGTGAGATCCCCCCCGACGGTCTCGACAAACACCCGGTCTTCAATGCTGATGTGCGGGTGCAGGCCGTGGCGGTACATCTCACGGCGCGCCCGCTTCCACTCGAACTCCTGATGCGTGGGAAAGACGAATTCGTGGTCGTAGCGGTTGCCCAGGTACTTGAGCGTGCCCGCCTCGTCATCAATCAGCCACTTGAAGGTCTTCACCTCCGTGGCCCCACGCCCCACCTGCATGCCCATGTAGAGATGCGGGCCGATGCGGTGGAACTTCAGGAAGGACGCGCCTTTGTAGTAACGGTAAAGGTAATCGAAGTCCTCAGTGAAGGCCTTGTCCGCCAGCAGATCGTCCTTGTTCGGATGAAAGCTGTGGTCATCCGCCTGGTAGTCGTAGATGGCAAAGACATCCGTCACATGCATCTGCGTGCGCAGGCCCAGGTGGACGTTGTAGCCGAACAAAAAGCGTTTCGGGCCGATGGCCACCATGTCACGCGGAACGCAGTTGTTCTCCGTCGTCAGGCGGGTCGTCGCCAGCAGCGCCGTGTCAATGCCGCCGAACTCCGCCTTGCGATCCGCGTTCAGCAGATCCAGGCGGCGCTGCAGTTCCGCACCATGCTTGTCCAGACGCTGACGAATGACTTCGTAAGCGCCCGCTTCAAGCTTGGCGGCAGGAGCCTGGGGTGTGGGGGCAGGATCGGACATAGGACGGGCCGATGACTGGCGGTCTTAAAAGAGGAAGCGGCTCCCGCAGGTGCGGGAGCGCATCCGGTTACTTCTTCTTGGAGGCCAGCAGGCCGCTCACGGTCTGCTCGGCCAGACCAAAGCGGGAGGCCGCGCCAAACATGCCGGTGAGCTTGTTCAGGGTGGCTTCATCGGGGTTCAGGCCGATGAGCTTGGCAAAGAGGGCACTCAACGTGAGGTTCTTGGTATCCTCGCTGGTTAGGCCAAACTGGTCCACAACGGTCTTGAGCTGCGCCTTGAAGTACTCGGGATCGCCATTGAAGAAGGTCTCCTTCACATCGGTGAGGGTGCGGCTGCCTTCGACGAAGCGGTCCACCGCCCGGGCATTGCCGATGGCGTTGGTGATCTTGTCGAAGAACTGGGTTTCGCCGCCGACGATCTCGATCTTCGCGGACTTCATGGCCTCGCCAAGCACGATGGCCTGCTGCTGCGCGATGTCCTTCTGGATGTTGATGTGGGCCAGCTCGACGGCTTTGTCCTTTTCCAGAGTGAGCTTGAACTCTTCGTGCTCGCGACCGGCATCTTCCAGCAGCTTCATGGCCTGGGCTTTCTTGGTGATGCCATCGGCTTCGGCAGCCAGTTTGAGCTGGGTGACCTCGGCATCCACCGTGCCCTGCTTCTGCGAGGCTTCGGCCTTGGCCATGAGGACCTGGGCTTCGCCCAATCCCTGGGCAGCAGCCTGAGCCGCCTTGCCTTCCGCCATGGACTTCTCGGCAGCCGACTCGCGTGTCGCGGATTCCTGTCGGGCATCGGCCAACGTCAGCATTTCCTGCGCTCGCAGCTCGGCAGACTGCTTGGAGGCATCTGCGGCCTTGATGGAGGTGTAGGCGTCCTGATCGGCGACCAGACGGGCGGCTTCCTTCGCGGCTTCGGCTTCCTTGATCTTTTGGATCAGCTGTTCCTGGGCGTTCTTTTCCGCATTGGTGAGGGCCACCTGCTTCTCGCGGTCCGCCGTGGCAAAGGCCTCGGTGTCCTTGATCTTCTGCTGCTCGACGACGACGGTTTTTTCCAGCACCACGCGGTCCTTGATGACCTCCTGGATGTTCTTCTTCTCCACTTCCACGGCCTTCTCTTTCTCGATGGTCTTCAGCGTGGTGATGCGCTCGCGCTCGATGATCTCAAGATCGCGGTCACGGGTGACGCGTTCGATCTCGACGGCATCGGTGCGCTCCTTGTTGCGCTGGGCCACCAGGACCTGGCGGTCTTTGTTCTCCGTGGCGATGGCGATCTCTTCATCGGCAGCGATCTTTGCACGCTCGGACTTCAGGCGCTCTTCAGACTGCACCTTCAGTGTCTCCGCCTCTTCACGGGCCTTCACACTTTCGACATCGCGCTTCTGCTTGGCCTCCGTCTCAGAAAGCTGACGCTCCAGCTCCAGGATGGCCTCGCGGGCCTTCACGTCCTGCTGCTTGATGATCTGCTCCTTGTCGCGCTGGATGTGGTTGGCCAGCTTCGCCTGGGTGGCGGTGAGCTCGGTGATTTTCTTGATGCCTTCGGCATCGAGGATGTTTTGGGGATCGAGGTTTTCGAGCTGGGTCTGCTCCAGGAAGTCAATGGCGCAGTCGTCCAGGGTGAAGCCGTTCAGATCGGTGCCGATGACCTTGAGGATCTCGGTTTTGAAATGGTCGCGCTCATTGTAAAGCTGCACAAAGTCGAAGCGCTTGCCGACGGTCTTGAGAGCCTCGGAAAACTTCGCATCAAAGAGGGTGCGCAGGGTGTCAATGGCGGAGGCACGCACGCAGCCGATGGACTGGGCCACCCGCTTCACGTCCTCATCAATCTTGTTTATCCTAACAAAGAATGCGACCTTGATGTCCGCCCGGATGTTGTCCTTGCAGATCAGGCCTTCCGTGGCCTTGCGCTCGATCTCGATGCGCTTCACGGAGATGTCCATGTATTCGGCCTGATGAGCGATGGGGATGATCATCATGCCATTGAAGGACACCTTGGTGCCGCCAATGCCGTTGCGCACGATGGCCTGGCCCTGCTGCACCTTTCGAAAGAATCGCGATACCAGGATCAGGGCGGCACAGCCGATGACAAAGCCGACGAGGACGAAGACCGTCAGCAAGCTCAGCTCAAAGCCGAGGATGGCGAGTGGATGGTGGACTGCATTCATGGGAGTATGTGGGATGAGACGGGGACAGGTTCGACGTAATAAAAAAGGCCGTCTGGGGACATTTCGGTGACGCGCACGCCGTCACCTTTCTGCAAGGGCACACCATCTGGACGCAAGCGCGCATTCACCAGCGCGGGAGCGCCATCATGCGTCACCTCCACTTGGCCATGGCGGTCATCCAGCACCGTGGTGGTCACCACCCCGGGCTGGCCCAGCACATCCTGGCTCTCGGTGGCCGCACCGGACATGGCGGCAAACAGACGGGCCAGAGGCAGGGTGGCCAGCTTCGTCAGCAATAGGCTCGCAGTGATGCAGGGCACCAGGAGCCAAGCCGCAGTCACCAAGTCGCGATCACCCGGCACACCGTTGAAACGGTGATTCGAATAAAGCGCCAGCACCCACAGAAACAGGGCGAAAAAACTCCCCCAGATGGCGATGGGAACCTGAGAAAAACCGAGGAACCGCCCCGCCGTCAACATCGCTCCGCCCATGGATGAAGGATGCTCCACCGACATGTCCGGCGCGTCGGCTCCGCCATCGCCGAAATCAAACAGATCCATGTCAAAGTCCAGCATGCCGATCATCACCATCATCCAGTAAAGCAGCACCATGCCCAGCAGCGCAGTGAGCGGCAGGTTATAGATGGCCAGAGCTTCTTGAATGAGTTCGATCACAGCTTGAATGGCCGTGATTTAAGCAGGGCGACTCAGGATGTGCATTATAAATTCACCGCATCTTTCTCTGAGCACAGCCGAGGGTGAAAAGTTCAGCCCGCTTAAGGAAGTTCTGTCCCTTCAATCAAGGTTACCGCACCCGATTGGATCGGGCTGGTGCTGGGCGTATCTTCGAGCGAGACAGACGACAGATCTGGCAAAAGAAAATAACCATGCCCGCGAAGCCCGCTGCCAGACTGAATGATGATGCCCTGATAGGTCACCACGCGCGGCACCTGCAAAGGGGCGATCACGCGAGGGTTCGCATCCAGCAGCGAAAACTTGCCTGTGAAGGTGCCCAGCTTGGCATTGAGAATGAGCGTGGTTTTAGCGGCCAGAGGCTCCGAAGGCTGGGCTTTGTTTCCGGCCAGGATGTCCACCTCAGTCCCCGGCGGTTGTGAGACGCCACTGAGGCTTGCCCCCGAGAACATCAGCATCGCATTCGAGGCCCCTGCATCCATGTTCAAAACCACCTGGGGTGCGACAGGGGCGGTGTAGCGGCCGCCCACGGCAATCATGTCCACCGGACCCACGCCGTCTTTATAGATTCGGGCTTTGGGATCGGTGCTTTCCGGCTTCCACCAACTGAGCTGTTCCGGATTGCTCTCGATGACGTTGTTTTCATCGTCTTCATCGCCCTGCGAGTTGAGGCGAAACTCACCCACGACTGAGCCTTGGGGTTTGCCCTTTTGCATCGAAAAGAGCATCAGCTTGCCGATCTGGCTCAGGTGGCTGGCACTGGTGAAGGTCTCGCCATCCGCCGTCCTGCCGATGATGGTGGTCTTGCCATCGGCTCCCTGGGTGAAGGAACCAAAACCTTTGCCCACAGGTGCGCCCACGGGGGCATTGTGCAGGTCCAGCCGGAAGGTATGGTAACCATCATAGGACCCCGCAGGATTGGCCTTGCTCCAGGGATTCAGCCAGCCGCTGAAGCTGAGCGCATTTTCACCGACGCCCAGACTTCCAGTCAGCGACTGTGCCGGGCCTGTGAGGGTAAAGGCCAGCGCCAAGGGTGCAGGGGCGGGCTTGCCAGCGCGCGGGATGCTGACTGAACCCGTCACAATCGGGATGCCGACCGTGGAAGTGAGCAGTCCTTTGAAACTGTACGTTAGGCCGCCCATCACCACCTTGCCGCTGTAGGTGCCCGCAGCGGTGGTCAGCAGATCCATCCTGCCACCCAGACCACCATTCAGACCATGGCGGGGCAAGGCCGCGACAAAGGTGCCCACGGTGTTTTGCGGCAGGGGCGAGATGAGCAGGTTCACGGCGACCTTCGTCGTTCCTTTGCCATTGCCCGCGCTGAGGGTGACGGCGTAAGGAATAACATTGCCTGATTTGTCTGCTTTGAAAGCTGTGGGTCGGCCTGTGATGCGGCCCGTTTTGGCATCCACCTTCAGCCCAGGGGGCAAACCCGTGGCCCCATACGTGGAGGCTGGCCCGCCGGGGACAGCCTGCACATCGATCTGCGCGCCATTGCCGCCATCGCCATAGGTGGCACCCACCTGCCCTGCGGGTAGCGAAGCCCCCGCACTGAGGACGAGCTGCGGCGGCTGATCAAAGATCTGCAGCAGATGCGTGACGTACGTCTCCACGCCAGCGGCGGTGGTAAGCTTCACGCTGTAGGACCCGCGATGACTGCTGACGGCGAGGGGCGAGATGGCCAGCTTGGCTGTGCCCAGACCATTAAAACCGGCCGTGCCATTCGTGATGACCACCGCATCCCGCAGCCATTCGTAGCCTTGCACCGGACCGCTCACCAGAGGGGTCAGCGTGGCTGCCTTGCCTTCGGCGAGGACGAGCGTCTGCACGCGTGGATCCACCACGACGAGATCCGCCAAAGCTTCAGTAAAGGCTCCGTCGCCCATCACACGCACCGTGTACATGGCCCCATCGGACAACAGCGCGCTGGGGAGGGAAAGCGAGGCCGTTTTCGCATTGGCGATGGCCTTGCCATTCTTGTACCATTGATAGGTGAGCGCACCGGGGCCAGCGGCTGCCGCATCCACGCTGAAGCTGGCGGCATCTCCCACTTCCACCAGCAGGGAGGCCGGGCCGTCATTGATGACGGGGGGCTCGCCCTGATTGGTCAGCGTCACCGTCCAGGTGCGGGTTTCTTCCACCAGGCCCGTGGGGTCGCGGCGCACCCACTCGGTGGGGTCCGTGATCACCGCCGTCACCGTGTGCGTGCCTTCGCCAATGTTCTGGCTGGGAATATTAAAAGTGGGGCTGGAGGCAACTTCCTGCGCCACGCCATCTACCTTCCAGTTCACGGTCAATGCCGGCCCGGCGGAGGGTGCCTTTGGCACGACGGAAAAGGTGAGCGGCATGCGCTGCGTGACGCTCTGTTTCAAAGCCACGGGTGAATGAGAATCCACGGGGGAGACGCGGCTGTAATAGTTCAGCACAAAGGCCTCGCGCGTGACGGCTCCTGGGGGAGTTCCGAGGAAACGCATGAGGGCGGCATCATGCGGCCGGAAATAGCCAACCGAACGGTAGTGCGCTCCTTCAAAATGCCCCACCTTGTTTGTATAAAGCGGATCATACTCCGGGGTGAAGAGGGGAGTGCCCGGCTCGATCCACATGTTCCAGCGGATCTGCGAGAGCACGGTCTTCCTCGTGGCATTGGGAAACTCGCCGTCGGGATAACCAGGAGTGTCGAAATCGTACTCATCCGCCAGCTTGGCAAAGGAATGTCCCACCTCGTGCTCCACCAGCTCGGCCCCAAAGGAATCGAGAGACGCCACCGCGATCGGCCCGCCGGAGCCGCCGTAGGTCTCGTCATTCACGATGACGATGGGGATGTCATACTCGGGCACGTGCTTATTAAGCAAAGCGTAAGCTCGGCTGGTGCCCGTGCCGGACAGCACCAAAAGGCGCTCAATCTGCGGATGGAAGCCGGTGCCAAAGTACGTGTCGCGGCTGTAGGCAGGATTGCCATACGGATTGTCCGTGCCAGACTGGTTGGAGGCGATCTCGATGAGATAAACATTGAAGTAAGAGCGATAGCGGCTCCACGGTTCCTGGGCAAAAAGGTAGGCCAGCACCCCCTCCACATGCGTGGAAAACTTGCCTGCATCCAGCTCGGCCTGGGTAAAGCCCTCCGACAGGAAAACCATGTTCAGCCGCTGGCTGCGCGGACCCACGGCCCCCACTTCATAGAGGGCGGAGGTCTGCGCCTGCGCCATCCCCAGGGTGAGGAAGAGCAGCGCGAAGCCTAACAATGAATGCAATGTTTTCATGGAGGAAGAAGGGAAAGGGAACCGATGGGCAGGTCCCGTGCCAAGGCACCGGGGCCGGTGATGCGGGCGATGTCCAGCCGGGTGGCATCGGCACGGCGGGGAAGCCGCAACTGAAACAGGACCGGGCCGGGCGGGGTGTAAGTCACCGGCTTGGGCGTGCCATCGCGCGCATCCAGCACGGTGCAGAGGTGGTCTGGCGCGGGCAGCAGCTCCTCAGCCAGGACCTTGCCCTCGGCGGAGATCAGGCGGCAGCGCAGCATCCCGCTCCACTCTTCCTGACGGCGGCGCGGTGAGGCAAAGTCCCCCTCGATGTCCTCGGCATTCTCCAGGCCCAATTTGCCCCCATCCAGAGAAAGCAGGTAGGCGCGGCGGAAACGGGCGGGATCTGGCGGCGGCGAGGAAGGCGGGACTGGCACGGCAGAGGCGGGCACTCCCAGGATCGGGGCGGCCTGTTCAGCCGCAGGTGCCTCGGGCCTAACGGGTTTTGCGAAAACTCCCTCCCCCATCCCTGCCGGACCGGGCTGCTGCCACACCATGCAGGCCACGCCTGCCAGCAGAAGCAGGAGCACCAGAAGGGGCAGGGTGTGACGACGCATGAGAAAGGAAGACTAACCGATGGAAGCCCCCATGTCACCTCTCGCCTTTCCGGGCTGGAGACGGACAAAGAGCCATTCCCTGCCTGTAACGCTGTTTCCGGGCGGCTGTTACTGCACTTGTTTGCGCAGCTCCTTCACGGTGGTGATGATGTGATCCTCCACCGCCGGGCTCCACCGGGTGGGGTGGGTGCCCCATTTCATGGCGTCGCCGCCTTCATAGCCGCCCTCCTTCCACACGCGCAGGCTGGGGATGTAGGTGGGCACATCATTGGTGTAGGCGCTGACCCAGACGATGGGGTCCTTGAGCTCCTTTTTCAGCCGCAGGGAGTAGTCCACCACCACCTCACCGCCCAGTGTCACCCAGGTGAGGTCCGGCCCCAGGCGCAGCACCTGCACGGGATATGGGTAGGTCTGCGGCAGGCTGCCATCGGCCTCCAGGCGGGCCAGCACGCGCTTGGCGTGGTCGGCATCCAGGCGGGTTTTGGACTGCATCTTCTCCTGCAACTGCGCCAGGTCTGGCAGGGTGTCATAGGCCAACGGGATCTCCTTGTAAGCGGCACGGATGTCGCCAGAGAGGGGCTTCATGCGGGTGGTCAGGGCCGTCTCCACCGCCGTGGCCAGGGTGCGGCCATGCGTCTGCGCCAGCTCCATCGTGCGGCGCGGGTAGGGATTTTGGTCGCCGCTGCAGCCATTCATAAACAGGGCCGTCACACCGGGGTGGGCCTGCTCCAGCGCCTGCTGGGCATAGCCTGCGTAGTCGCCGCTGAATTTCTGGTGGCCCAGGGTGGTGCAGTGGCAGGCATAACCAAAAACGTAGGCGAGATCCTTCCCCTGCGCATCCGCCGCCTTCAGCACGGGCACCGCGTGGTCCACAGGGCCCTCGGGATTCGGGAAGTTGTCGTAGCCGCCCTTGGCATTGGGCATGCGGCGGTTCATGGCAAAGCCGCATTTGGCCTGGCTGAAGTGCAAAGTGGCCGGCACCGCCTTTTTCAGCGCCTCCCCCACCAGGGCCACCAGCCGGGCCTGCAACTGCGCCGTGTAGGCCGCCGCCTCCTTTTCCCGCTGCGCCGGGTCATCCGTCCCGTGCGTGCTCGTCGTCCGCAGTTCCGGGCCGCTGTGGGTGTGGCTGGCATTGATGGCCAGGCGCGCCGGGGCGATGCCGAACTGCTTTTCCACCTCCGCCGCCACAAACAGGCGCACATTTCGCGGCACGCCGATGAGATCCATCGTGATGAGGGCAAACTTGCCGCCCTGGCCGTCTTCCATCACCAGCGCCTTGGCAAAAAGGTCCAGCTCCACCCCCTCCGCCGGCTTCGTCCGCCCGGCATAGCCCGCCATCCACATGAGGGTGTCCGGGGTGATTTTGACCGAGGCCACCCCCACCTTCCAGGCCGGGACAGGCACCGGAGCCTGGGCAACGATGAAGGCGGTGACGACGAGCAGCAGGACCGGGAGAAGCCATTTCATGGGTGCAGGAAAGATCGCCCCCGGCCGCCTTTTCCTTGCAGCCGGAGGCGGAATCCAGCCGCCCCACGCCCGCCCGGCCCGCCTTTCGGCCAGGGAATCCCCCTCTTTCACCCGGCGCGGGTCCAGTCTCTTGTTGAACTCGCCCACCCCCTGCGCTTTTCTGCACGTATCACCACTCCCCCTCTCTCACACACATGAACTACGACCTCATCGTCATCGGCGGCGGGCCTGCGGGCTACGTCGGAGCCATCCGCGCAGCGCAACTCGGCAAAAAAGTGGCCTGTGTGGAAAATGACCGCGCTGGGGGCACCTGCCTGAATTGGGGCTGCATCCCGACCAAGGCCCTCCTGAAAAACGCCGAGCTTTATCACACCCTCACCCATCGCGCTGAGGAATTCGGCCTGAAGATCGGTAGCGTGGAGTATGACTGGTCCAAGGTCATCGGCCGCAGCCGTGGCGTCTCGGACAAGCTGAACAAGGGCATCGAGTTCCTCTTCAAAAAGAACAAGGTGGACTACCTCAAAGGTACCGCCAGCATCCCTGCGGAAGGCAAGGTGGAAGTCACCGCCGCCGATGGCAGCAAGACCACCCATGAGGCCGCCAACATCCTCATCGCCACCGGGGCCAAGACCCGTGACATGCCCGGCTTCCCCTTCAACGGCACCACCGTCATCGGCAGCAAGGAAGCCATGACCATGGCCACCCAGCCAAAGAGCATCGTCATCATCGGCGCAGGCGCCATCGGCATCGAGTTCGCCTACTTCTTCAATGCCTACGGCACCAAGGTGACCGTGGTGGAAATGCTGCCTGACGTGCTTCCCGTGGAAGACACCGAAGTCTCCAAAGTGGTGGAAAAGAGCCTCGCCAAATCCGGCATCCGCATCCTCACCAACACGAAAGTCACCGGCACCTCCGAAGACGGCAAAGGCGTGAAGATCACCGTCGAAGGCGCCGCCAATGAGACCCTGGAGGCCGATGTCTGCCTCGTCGCCATCGGCGTGAAGCCCGTCCTCCCCGGCGGCATCGAGCTGAAGCTGACCGACCGCGGCTGGCTGCAGACGGACGACCGCTACCAGACCAGCGCGAAGAACATTTACGCCGCAGGCGACATCATCGGGCCACCCTGGCTCGCCCACGTGGCCAGCTACGAGGCTGTGCAGTGCGTGGAAGGCCTCTTCGCCAAGCACAAGCCGAAGAAGGTCACCGTCTTCCCAGGCTGCACCTACTGCAACCCGCAGGTGGCCAGCATCGGCCTCACCGAGCGCGCAGCCAAGGAAAAGGGCCTCAAGTTCAAGGTGGGCAAGTTCCCCTACGTCGCCAGTGGCAAGGCCCTCGCCGCCGCCGAGTCCGAAGGGTTTGTCAAAATCCTCTACGGTGAGCCTCATGGCGAAATCATCGGCGCGCACATCGTCGGCAGCGAAAGCACCGAGATGATCGCCGAGATCGGCCTGGCCATGAACCTGGAAGCCACCTGGGACGAAATCGAAGCCACCATCCACGCCCACCCGACCCTGAGCGAAATGGTGAAAGAAGCGACCGAAGTGGCCAAGGGCCATCCGATCCACGTTTAACCCATCAACTCGAAGATGAACCTTTTGGGCAGCCCGACGGAAGTGATTCTGTCGGCTGCCCAAACTGTTTTAGGGCGCTTGGTTTGTTGTTATGGCGCCTGCTGGCTGGGGATGCTGATACCCGCCCTTCCTCAGGCCATTCTGGATGGCGACCCTGACATACTGGTCGCCCTTCTGCTGCGGCCTTGGATCATCGTCGCCGTCGCCTTCATCAGCCTGTTTTCAGCCACCGGCCTCCTCGTGTATCCCCTTTGCATTTCCTTCACGATCTATTTTGTCCGTGAAGAGCTTTCGTTCAAATGGCTGCTGGTCCCCATGGTTCTCATCGCCTTGGATACCGCTCTCATCGGCTATCGCTGGGGGATTCTGTGACCCATGCCCTCTTCTACACAGGCCACGATGAAGACGGAAAACCTCTGCACAACATGATCCGCATTAACTCCAGCGGCTACAGTGGCAGGTGAATCGTCTGGCTTAGCAATGGCCTGCCGCTCAAAGAGGACCTGCAGCAGCCGCTGGCAGATGGCGCAGTCATTGTGGTGCTGAACCGCACCAAGTGGCATTTGTGATGCTTGGCTCACTGGCCGGGCGGCGGCGGCAGTTTAGAATCTGATGCGCGCATGGCAGCCATCTTGACACGCCTCTTTTCTCTGGCGGCAGGATCAGACAGGAAAGCATAACGTGCGCCTTGAGGCAGACGCGACGGGTAGAGGTAGCCAGCCTGTAGCAGTCTCAACCGCGTTTCAGCACCGGCTTCATCCTCAAGATGGTTGTCATATCCATAACCCGGCAGGCCCGCGATGATGATGGGCTTTCGCAACTGCTGTGCGCGGGCCACCGTCATTTCTAGAAGCCAAAAAAAGTGATGTGCATGAATGTTTTCGATCGTCAGGTCTTTGTCAGCAACGGCCAGTTCAAAAGCGCGCACTTCACCTCCGAATTGCATGCTCACGACTTCTCCCGCCCTGAGTTTCGGCTCAAACACCGCATAAGCAGAGGCATAACAATCCTCCGTCTTTCCGTGCTGGATCAAACTTGGAAGCACGCTGGCAGCAAGGGGAAAGGGACTCCATGAAGGTGCCATGGTAAGCGGTGCTGTAGGCTTCACGTAACTGCAAGTGAGCGGGCAGCGCCGTTTGGTCTGCCACACTGTGTCAGCTTGATCTTCGACAGTCATCAGACGACTGAACTGGCTGGTGAAAAAATCAGCCGAAAGATGGCTTTTTAAAGGCCACTTTTTCAAAACACCGATCAGATAGCAAAAGGGATATTCTGCTGTTGGGCACAGGTCTTGAAAGGAATACATCCTCAATGCTGCGGAAATCCGGCGCTCCTATCAAGAGCAAACCCATGAGTTGATCGCCACAAATCCCCCTCACCCGAAATTCTTCCGGATGCGGGGTTCACGCATGAGGGCCTTGCTGAGGGGCTCCGCCTGAGGGGCGGGCAAAAACTGCTCCAGGCCCAGGCGCAGCACAAGGGCATTGGGCAGGGCCTGCGGGCGGAGGGCGAGCAGGATGTCCACCGCCGCCTGCACCAGCTCTGCCCCTTCCAGCCCGGCCTCGGACAGGTCCTTGACGATCACCACCAGCGCCACGGCCGTGCTGCGGGAGCGGCCCGCCCAGCATTGCAGCACCAGCGGCTCCCGCCCGGTCCCCGCCACATAGGCCCAAAAGGCCGCCAGATGCGCCGCCGTGGGCCCCCTGCCCGGTTCGTCCTGCGTGGTCAGCACATCCTCAAACACCATGGGGTGAAGGCTGCGCGCGTGGGCCAGATCCGCCTCGGCATGGATGGGCTCGCGAATGCTGACGACGTTCCAGTGCCCAGGTTCCTTCGCCAAAAACGGAGTGATCTGGGTGGCCGAACAAATGGCCAGGTCACGCTGAAGACGGTCAATGAACATCGCCCCTTTTAGTCCCGGATAGGGGAAAAGGGCCATCCTATTTATGGCAAAAACGAAACAGATTCCCGAAACACGGCGCTCTGCGCTCATCCGCCCATGCTGGTTGGGCCAGAAGTGGCATGCACAGTCCCTTGTATGTAGCGAGGTCCTGATTTGAGCCGACATTCAAGGCAGGCTTGGAACTCAGACGGACCGGTGACGGCCGGCCCGCC
This sequence comes from Verrucomicrobiota bacterium, assembly GCA_040386955.1. Taxonomy (GTDB): domain Bacteria; phylum Verrucomicrobiota; class Verrucomicrobiia; order Verrucomicrobiales; family Verrucomicrobiaceae; genus Prosthecobacter. The sequence continues at coordinate 74,995 of JAZKER010000020.1, read as the reverse complement.
TGAGCGCCTGGGGGAAGACCGGACAGTCCCACGGCCCTTTTGAGGCCGACGCACAGCAAGTCTCCCCCAGGCCAGGACAAGCTCGAACTCGAACAGTTGAAGGAGCCTGCCCCAGGACAGCCCGGCGCGGAAGTTCGCATCACAAGAATGAAGTCCTGCAAATTCAAACTCATCCCTCCATGAACACCCATTCTGCCCCTGTCCCAAGCGTTGTCTATGTCGGGGTCGATGTCTGTGCCCAATGGCTCGACATTCACGGCCTCAACAGCGCCAAAATCACCCGGCTGCCCAACACGGCCGCCGGGCACGTCCAGCTCATCGCAGGCCTGCCTGCCGGAGCCCACGTCGTCTTGGAAGCCACCGGCGGTTACGAGCAGGCCTTGTGGCTGGCCCTGCTGCGGGCGCACAGGCCCGTGAGCCGCGTCAATCCAGGCCGTGTGCGCCATCTGGCCAGGGCGAGCATGAAGCTGGCGAAAACCGACGCCATCGACGCGGCCGTGCTCAGCTCCTTTGGCGAGGTTCTCAAGCCCAAGTCCGACACGCTGCCTGCCGAGTGGGAGCTGGAGCTCGCCGGCCTGGTCAGCCGGCGCGAGCAGCTTGTCAGCCTGCGTGCGCAGCAGAAAACCCAGCTTCACCAGCTCACGCACGAAGAACTCATCAGCCAGGCCCAGGCGCTGATCAAAACCCTCAGCGGCCAGATCGCGCATCTCAACAAGCTCATCAAAAGCGTGCTGGACAACGAAGCGGCGAAGGCCAAAGCCGTGCGCCTGCAACAGATGGACGGCATTGCCCAGGTGGCCGCCTCGACCTTGATGGCGGAACTGCCGGAGCTTGGCAGCCTGGGGGCTGCCCAGATCAGCTCGTTGGCCGGGCTGGCCCCCCATCCCCGGGACAGCGGTCCGATGCGCGGCCAGCGGCACATCGCAGGCGGCCGCAAGAAGGTGCGCCGGGTGCTCTACATGGCCTCCTTGCGCTGTGTTCGCGTCAACCCGATCCTCAAAGCCTTTTACCAACGTCTGCTAAGCCGGGGCAAGCCCTTCAAGGTGGCCATCACCGCCGTCATGCGCAAACTGCTCTGCCTGCTCAACCTTTTAATCGCCAATCCTCACTTTAAGCTTGCTCACTAACACAGTTGCTGTGCGGATAGCAGGATCGAGGCGATCTGAGATACCGGAGTGGGAATCGGCGCGGAGACTGATTCGGGCGAGAGTGGGGAGCTTCACGGTGCTTTCTGCACAGGGACTGTGCAGGCTACTTTCAGCTGTGCAGGCGGCCTTGGAGTTTCTTCCATTTTACCTGCCTCTAGGGGTGTTAAATGGAAGAAACTCCGCCACCGCTCGGCGAGTCGCATTTCATCTCCTCGGCTCGGGCTTTTTGCCACACTCTACGCGATTTCTTCATCATCCCTCCCGACCCTGCTTTCTTTCTTGAATCTGGGCCGTCCTGGCCTAACAAACGTGCCATGTTTTTGCGCATCCTCACCTGGATCGTCTGCATGGTCGCCCTGGCGGCCCCGGCCCATGCCTTCACCCTCGGCGGTGCCCGGCATGAGGCCATCACCTTTGCCGCAGAGCCGGGCAAAGTTTACCTGCCGCTGAATGAGGCCGCCAACCGCCTGCGCTGGGGCCTGGAGCGCGATGACCAGGGGCGCGCCACGCAGCTCAATGGCAGCCCGCTCACCCCCGGCAGCCTGCGCCAGCTCACCGATGGCACGGAGCTGGTGGAAGTCGCCGACCTGCAACGCGCGGGAGCCCCCGTAAAAGGGCCTGCCAAGGACGGGGCCTACACCGTGGGCAAGGGCTGGCGGCGGCTCGTCATCCTGCCCGCCGCCCAGCGGGTGGAGGTGAGCCTGTCGGAGCAGCAACTGCGCGGCTGGCAGGGACAGCGCCTAGTGCTGCAGACGAACATCAGCTCCGGCAAAAATGGTGGGACCCCGGCGGGTGAATTTACCGCCGGCCCCTACCGGGCAAAGATGCACCGGTCCAGCCTCTACAACAATGCCCCCATGCCCTGGAGCGTGCAGATCCGTGGCCACATCTTCGTCCACGGCTACACCAGCGTGCCCCGCTACCCCGCCTCCCACGGCTGCATGCGCATGCCGCTGACGGGGCGCAATCCGGCCAAGTTTTTCTACGAATGGGTGCAGTCCGGCACGCCTGTGTCCATCACCAAGTAGCCCGCCGGGCCCCCTTGCGGCTGCCCTTCCCTCTCCCGGACAGCCGCTGGCAGCGAGGATTCTGCGGGCGCGGGTTGAACATTCCCCACGCAGCCTCGTTCTCACCTCCCACGCATGATTCGCCGCCTCCTCGTCTGCCTGGCCGTCCTGGGCCTGCTCACGCCCGGACAGGCAGCGGAATCCGTCCAGGTCATCCACGCCTTTGTCGCCCTGTGCGACAATGCCACCCAGGGCATCGTCCCGGTGCCGCCGAAGATCGGCAATGGGGATGACCCGGATCAAAACCTGTACTGGGGCTGCGATGACGGCCTGCGCTCCGTCTTCCGGCGGTCGAAATCCTGGCGGCTGGTGCACAGCCAAAAGGAGGCCCCGCCCGCGCGGGTGCTGGAGCGGTTGGTCTTCAAGCACCGCCAAAAGAACGTCTGGCTGGTGGCCCATGCCTACCGGGGGGCCGAGATGCGGGGGATGATGGAGGACTTTTTGGCCGGGGTGGCCGGGACTGCCAGCCCAGGACTGGTGGTGAAAGATGGGGAGGCGGAGGTGCCTCTCGCCGGGCCAGGGCAGGCCCATTTCCTCGCCTTCATCGGCCACAATGGCCTCATGGACTTCACCCTGCCCTTCCCCGCCAGCCAGCGCAGGGCCACGCCCGTGCCGGTGACCGTCCTCTGCTGCAAAAGCGACTCTTACTTCACCCAGCGCCTGCGTGAGAGCGGCGGGCAGCCGATGCTGATGACCTCGCAATTCATGTATCCCGGCTCCTTTCTCCTCCACGCCCTGCTGGAGGGCTGGCTGGCGGGGGAAAAACCACCCGCCCTGCGGGAACGCGCCGCCGCAGCCTACGCACGGAATCAAAAGATCAGCCTCAAGGCCGCACGGGGCGTGTTTGTGCTGCCCTGAAGGGTGGGAAAAACGGCTTTTCAGCGGGAAACTGCACCCCAGGGCGGACTCCGCCACGGGTCCCCTGCCCGTTTGCTTGACGCTGCCGCCCGGCTAGGCTACTGCTCCGCGCTCCTTTCCCCCTTTTGTCATGATCGAGAACTATCTCCCCGTCCTTCTGCAAGTCGTCCTCGCCGGCGGTTTTGCCGGTGTCACGCTGCTGATTTCTGTCCTGCTGGGCAAGTCCGCCAAGCGCAACGCCATGAAGGACAGCGCCTATGAGTGCGGCATGCTGCCCCTCACCGAAGGCCAGCCCCGCTTCAGCGTGAAGTTCTACGTCGTGGCCATGCTCTTTGTGCTGTTCGATATCGAGGTCGTCTTCCTCTACCCCGGTGCCATCATCTACCGCGACTACCTTTCCGTCTTTGGCCTGGGCATCGCCTGGGCGGCCCTGGCCTTCATCAGCATCCTCGGCGTGGCCTTCCTCTACGCCTGGCGCAAAGGGGCCCTCGATTGGAAAAACTGATCCCCGCCCCTCATGATCGCCTACCTCAGCCTCTACAAGCTACGTCCTGAGGTCACCGAGGAAAAGCTGGAGGACATGATGTCCCGCGCCCGCATGGCCCTGCTGCGCGTGCCCGAGGTGCTGACCGTGAAAACCGGCAAGCGTGTGAATCCCAGCGATCCGTATCCCTGGTTCGTTTACCTCGAGGTGGAGAGCATGGACAAGCTGGCCATCTGCCAGGACGACCCCCACTACATCAAGTTCCGCGAAGAGGTGCTGAAGCCCAACGTCGCCGAGCAGGAGGCCACCGCCTTTGAGATGGAGCCGCGCAAGGACGTGAAGTACTCCTAGGGCTCTGCTTAAAGGTAGCCTGCGCCGGAAAGTCCCCTGCACAGTCCTCTGTGCAGATAGCGCCGCGAAGCCCTGAGCGGCCGCCCTTTTCCAGACTTGCCCACGTCCCTGGCTCCGGTGGAATCTTGCGAAGCCGTCTTCACCCACGCGGCTGTCTGTGACCTTTCGAGACTGCCCACCGCACAGGGACTGTGCGGGCTACCTTTGGCCGGGCGGGCTCCTTTAAAACACCAGGCCCCGCGTGCAGCATCCTGCAGGCGGGGCGGGTGATTTCTCGATCCGTGGCGGCACTCAGTTCGTCCGGCGCACCAGCATCGGGCTGGGCTGCAGGTCATCGGCGCTCGGAGGCACCGCACCGATGTTCGGGCTCACCACGGGAGGCAGCTCATCTTCCATCTCCCAGGGGCCCAGCTTCGTAGCGGCAAAGGTGTTGAAGGGCGCATACAGCGTGATCACTTCGCCGGAGCGGCGGTTGCCCTGCTTCAACGAAAAACGAATCCGGGTCTGGGAGAACTCCGCATTGGCTTCATCAATGGTGAGGTTGATCGGATTAATGCTGTTATTGACCGGGAAGGTAAATTGGGTCAGCACCACACCCCCTTCAGGGGTCACTTCCATCCGGCGGTCCAGGCGGCGCTGCAGGACCTGCCAGCGGGCATTGCCCGTGGTGGCGCCCATGCGCAGGATCTCCGCCACCGTGAAGGGCTCCAGCGTCAGTTCCGTGTGCGTCACCAGCGTCAGCCCGGAGGCGGTGCCACGAACGGCCACGCTCTCCGCCACGGAGAACAGCGGGGCGGAAGGGATTGCGGTGGTGGGCTGGTTTTTAAAGGTCACGCTCAGCAGCAGCGGGCGGTTGGCCGTGAGGATGCGGGGGAAGAAATGGGCCGCACCCGTGCGCAGGGTGGTGTTCCCGGTCAGCAGCTCCGTGGTGCCCGTCTTCACACTGCTCACATCCCACTGGGCCGAGTTGATGATCGTGAATCCACGTGGCCGCTGGGTAAAGGCCACCACCGAAAAGCTGGGCTGCGTGCGGCTGTTAAACAGGCTGCCGTTCACCAGCGTCGTGGGGCCCGTGATGGCCGTCGAAGGAATGGTGAAGCGGATCAGCTTGGGCGATACATAGGTCACCGGTGCCGACACCGCCATGCCCAGGGACGTACGAAATTGGATGTGCGACACCGTCCGCACCTCCCCGATCACCGCCCCGCCAAAGGTGGTGCTGTCGGCTTCGAGGTTCGCCAGCACCGAGTGGCCTGCCGGGGCTGCCGCTGGCACATAGGAGGTGATGACCGGGATGCCCTTGGGCGACACCACATTTTGAGCAGACAGTTGGTTAGCCATGCCCAAGGACAGGGCCAGAAGAGTCCCGAGATGGAGGAGGAAGGAGCGTTTCGTTTTCATAAGCGTGTGTGTGTTTGAAGCTGGATTTTGCAGAGTGTTCCGGCCCGCCATCGGGCCTTCGTTCACAGAGCAGATGCAGGCCGCCGGGTGAACTTGCGCAGATTCATGAAAAAAGATGGGCCGGGGTCTTTGCAAGGGCAGCAGAGTCCCAAATCCCCTCTCCCGCGACCCTTCAGGCCGCATCGGAATCCGCAACTCACACCCACCCGTCACCCAGAGCTTGCGCCCTGGGCCCGTGGCCTTTCAGGCCACCGATCCATCTCTTTCCACGACCGAAAGACGAAGAGAACTTCAAAACCTTGACCTCGCGCATCTGGTAACGCCCCGGCTCACCCACGCTTCAATTCTCACCGCCAGCGGCCTGAAGGGCCGACGGATTCAGCCCAGGGCGAAAGCCCTGGGTGTAGGCCACACGACCAACCAGCTCACGCATGGCGCTCTGAAGGAGCGCGGGTACGTGCCGCAGCACGCTATCACCTCCCCTTCAATCCCACACATACCGCTCATCAAATGGCACTTCATACTTCGCTAACAAGCGGCGGTATTCATCTTGAAAAGTCAGCACCCGATGCCGTTCCTCCTGCTCTCGAATGTAGGATCGCACTTCCTGAATCCCCGATTGGCTCACAGAAAATGCGCCATAACCATTTTGCCAATGGAACCCGGCCAGACCAGGGCCCTGATCCTGCAACCAAAGGGAAGATCCCGTTTTCACCTGCCCCACAATGCTGCTCAATGACTCCGTGCGAGAAAGAAGAAACAACAGATGCACATGATCCGGCTCCGAATTGATTTCCACAGCCGTACACCCCAAGTCACGCAAAATGCCGCCCATGTAAGCCTGCAATTCAGGCTGCAAATGCCGAGGCAACAAGCGCTCCCGATGTCGGGTAGAAAACACCAAATGGACGTAAACTTTAGCGAGCGACTGGGCCATACGGAGCAAAGGCTAAATTGCACAATTCAATCCATGATGCGTGGCCGAGATGATTCGTCCATCGCGGAGTTGGGATACCCCCAAAGTCGCCGACTTTTCGGCAAGGCCTGGTGTGAGGGACTGTCCCAAATCCCCCCTCTCCCGCGACCCTTCAGGCCGCACCGGAATCCGCAACTCACACCTACCCGTCACCCAGGGCTTGCGCCCTGGGCTGAATCCCGTGGCCTTTCAGGCCACCGATCCATCTCATGGCAAAATCGAAAAGACGACGGCTACAAAGAGGCACCAGACAGTTTCACTCCCTGTACATCTGGCGATACCCGACTAGGCATTCTTCATTCCTTTTCAGCTTCCTGCCACCCCAACTTAGCAATCTAAAAGGCTGCCAGATGCAACCCTTTACCCGATGAAAACAAGAGCACTGGCTAACCCATGTCGCGCCCTTCATGGCTCCACACTCAGTCCGTGAAGAAGGCCCCAGGTGCACTCCAATAAGCATCCACTCTTCCTCTCCACTTGAAGTCAACCCTGGGCGAAATCTTTGGGGCCATTCCATGACCACTAACTCTCCCTCGCGCCCAGAATAGCTCCGCATTCAGGCCTGGCAAAGGGCGATGTCTCCGTTCGCATGACAATCTCCCCCACCTCGCGGCCTGAAGGGCCGACGGACTCAGCCCAGGGCGCAAGCCCTGGGTAGGCCACACGACCAACGACCTCTCGCCTGGCGCTCTGAAGGAGCGCGGGAACGTACCGGCACCCCCTTCCGTCGCCCCCCCCCCATCACGCAAAAACTCCGCCGGTTTCGCGGCGGAGTCTCGAGGCTGAATTTCAATCCTAACCCAGGGCTTCAGAAGGGTTCATAGGTCAGGCCGTCGCCAGTGATGAAGCTGGGCAGGAAACCGGGGTTGGTCAGCGTGATGGCCATGTTGGCGTGCAGGCTGTTGTTCTGGTTGCGCAGCGGCACGGCGATCTGGCTCACCAGGTTGGCCCAGCTCGAAGGCTCGTTCACCGGACCGCTGGCGATGATGTTGGCGGGATCACCCTGCCACTTGCGAAAGCTCATCGCACCAGTGGTGGTGTCGGAGATGAAGTCATACCCGTCGAAGAAACCGGTGAGGACATTGAAGCCCATCCAGCGGGAGGTCATGAGGTTGCCATTCAAGGTGAAGCTGGGGGTGGAGCGCAGCATCTCGCGGGCCGTCAGGCGCTCAGCCGTGACAGCGATGGGGAAACCACCTTCGGCGGCACTGAAGGGGCGGGCGGTGACGGTGCCGCCATCGCGGGTCAGGATCGGGCGGTTGCGGTCAATGCCGATGCTGTAGATCACGCGGTAGTTGCTGCCCGCTGGCAGGCCCAGATCCCCAAAGCCACCCGGCACCACCACCTGGTTGCCGGTCAGTTGCTCCACATTGTTCACCTTGATGCTCACCATGTTATACTGGCTGTTGTTAAAGAAGGCGATGCCCAGGTTGCTCACCGTGAAGGTGCCGGTGGAAAGGCTGGAGGGGGCCTGGCTGCCGGTGCCATTCACCAGCTTCAGACGGCCCGTGCGGGCCCCCTGCGGCACCACCACGGAGTAGCGGTTGTTACCCAGGGAGGTCAGGTTCTGACCCTCCACAAAGGTGCTGCCTGGCCCGGTGAAAAACACCTTGTAGTTAGGCGTGAACCGGCTGGACAAGTTGTTGGGAAAGCGGGAGGCGAGATTGATCAGCTTGCTTTTGTTGATCAGGATCAGCTTGGCGATGGCGGGGTCCAGCTCCGGACGGGTGACGATGACCTCAATCACTTGGCCCACGCTGGCCTGTGCTGGGGTGATGCTGCCGATGCGGTTGATCAGGACGGGGGCGGCCTGGACGGAGGAAGCCACGGAGGCCAGCAAGCTGGCGGCGATGGCGAAGAGGGCGGTGCGGCGTTTCATGGGATTCAGTAAGTTAGATTTTCAGATTCGGCGGGCAGCTCAGCGCCGCCCTTCACAGCCCAGATGCAGCTCACTGCCAAGACTTGCGCAAAATCGGCAAAGTTTTTTCCCGGCCCCTTTTTATCCATGAAAGCCGCCATCTCACACACCCGGCACAACCCTGGAAAAAAATCCTGATAATGGAACAGCCCCAGCTTTCACTTTTGGTTATTCTTTCCTCATGAACGCGCTCCCGCATCCCGTCGGCCAAAAAGTCGTCTGCATTCATGCCCACTTTCCCCAGGCAGCCCTGGAAGCCTTCGACCGCCTGCCACAGCAGGACGGCGTTTACACCATCCGCGAAGTCTTCTGGGCCAACGAGCACGGCACTGAGCGCCCTATGCTGAGCGTGCGCCTCACCGAACTGCCCCCCATCCGCCAAGGCTGGGGCGGCTTTTCCCTGTGGCGATTCCGCCTGCTGGAGGACGAGAAGGAAGTGCGCCGCCGTGAGCGCGTGAAGGAAAAGCAAAAGTCTTCCGAATCCTGGGAGTAGCCCCACCGACTGGAATTGCCCGTCAGAACTTCAGGGTGATCTGCCCGGCCAGCAGGTGGTGGCCCTCGCGGCCTGCGCCCTGCCGCCCGGCCATGCTGTATTGCAGCTTGGCCTGCAGGTGACGGCTGAAGCGGTAGCCCACCGAAACATCCGCCCGCCAGCCATCATTGTCCCAGGCGTTGTTGGTGCCTGGAAGATCATCAAACCGGCTTTGGTTCCACCGTGTGGCCACCCACCATTGGGGGCCCAGCTTGCGTTTCACCTCCACAAAACCGCTCACGACGCGGACGGCAGCGGGGGTGTTGGTGACGGAGGAGCTGCTTAAGGCGTCGCCGCCAGCATTTGGGGTTTCAAAACGGCTGGTCATCAACTCCCCCCAGACCTGCCAGGGGCCATGAGCCCATGAGGCATCCAGGCCAAAGGTGGTTTGATTGTAATCCTGCGGTCGCCCATACTGCTTGGCACCGGGTGGCAGAACAATGATGAGCATGTTCTCAGAGACGGCATCCGTCAGGTAAGGCCCATGACTGTAGGACGCGCCCAGATTCCACTCCGGTGCAGGCCGCAGCCCTACCCTGCCGGTGTAGGTGGTGCCCTCCCAGCCGCCCTGGATGGCATCCCAATTTCGCGGAGCCGAAGACAGGGCCGCATTCTTCACTTCAAAGGCGTAGTCCACTGGGCCCACCTGGCCGAAAACTGACGCGCCAGTGGCATAGGAAGGCCCCCAGATGATCGGCAGCCAGGTATCGCGGTTGTCGGGCTTGAACCGGCGGCCTCCAATGCCGCCCAGCGGCACGAAGGTCTCATCCGTCACCGGCAGCATGTCGCTGTAGGCCATGGGCGCGGTGATGAAGGGATTGTCCCAGGACAGGCGGCGGCCCGTCCAGGAGCCAAAAGCCGTGGCAAACTTGCCTAACCGAAAGTTGATCCAGCTTTTCTCCAGGGGTTTCCATTCCAGGAAATACTCGTCCAGCCGCGTCTGCCCGTCTGCGGCGAAACCGGGATCAAACCCACGGTCCACCCGCATCTGCACATGGCCACGCAGGTGCTCTGTCGCCTGGAGGTCCAGAAACAGCGTCAGGCGTGGATTGAAAAACAGGTCATCATCCGTATTCAGCAGGCCCATGGCGGGCATGTCCGGCGCATAAAGTTCCAGATCCACCAGGCCCGACAGATCCGCACGAAACATCTGGTTAGGCGTGGCCACCGTCAGCGCCTCATCCACCGCCTCCAGCACAGACTGGGCACTGGCGGAGACCGCGCTGAAAAGCAAAAGGGAGACAAGAAATTTCATCAGTCGGGGGAGGGGGCAGTGACGATGCGGAAAGCGGTGACAGCATCCGCGAAGCCTTTCAACCTCAAAGGTTCCAGCGGCACGGCAGGGATTTCGGAAGGCAGCAGCCTCTGCGTGGCCGCATCCACCACGATCTCCCCCGCCGCCGCGCTGCTGCACAGGCGGGCAGCCAGGTTCACATGCTCGCCCACCACGGTGTAATCCGCCCGGTTTTCCGCCCCGATGCAGCCCGCCACCACCGTGCCCGTGGCGATGCCAATGCCGACCCCCAGGGGTTCCTTGCTTTGCGCATTCAGCCGCTGGCGCTCGGCGATCATCTCCAGGGCGCAGTTCACCGCATTCCGCGCATCTTCGCCGTGGCTCGCCGGTGCCCCAAACAGGATCATGATGGCATCTCCGGCGAACTGGTTGATCACCCCATGCCAGCGATAAACCACCCGCGTCAGCGCCCCCATGTGGTCGTTCAGCAGGGCGATGACCTCGCGCGGATCCCTCCCCGCGCTCAGGGCGGTATAACCGCGAATATCGCAAAACACCACCGTCACCTGGCGCAGCTCCCCGCCCAGCTGGATGCTGCCCGCCATGAGCTGCTCCGCCACGCGCGCATCCGCCACCATGTTTAGCACGGAGTGGTAGCGGTCCTTCAGCTCCAGGCCCGCCGTCATGTCGTTGAAGGATTCCGTCAGCGCCGCCAGCTCATCTGTGCGCCCACGCTCCAGCCGCACCTTCAGATTTCCCCCGCGCACCTCATGGGTGGCCGCCACCAGCTCGCGGAGGGGCTGCGCCAGCTGCGCGGCAAACAGCCAGCCCGCCACCGAGGCCAGCAGCAGCGCCAGCGCACCGATGCCGATGACGCGCCATTGCAACGCTTTTTGTTGGGCCTGCAGCTCCGCCAGGGAAAACACGCTCACCAGCCAGGCCGGGGGAAAGCGGGACCCGGCATTCAGCAGGTGCGCATGGGCCAGATAGTCCGTGCCCTCCTGGCGGAAGGAAAACTCCGTCTGCTCCGCCGTCGTTTGCAGCGCCTTCAGAGGTGCGGCGGCGGCCTGGGGCAGGCTCGCCCCGAGAAGCTGTCCCTGAGTCCAAAAGGCCGCCTGCAAAGGCTGCTCCCCTGGGCCTTCCAGCATCGGCATCAGCCGTCGCACGCTTTGCCCCAGGAACAGCGTGCCCACCGTCTGGTCAAAGTTCCGGATGTGCATGGCCAGCACCCGGTGCAGATCCTGCCCGCCCTCCGCCCCAGACAGCAGGGCAAAGCCCACCTCCGCCTGCACCTGCTCCTCCGGCAGGGTTTTCGCCACGGCCTCCAGTTGCAGCGTCAGCGCCTTTTCAACCGCCTCTTGAAAGCGACCGGAACGGCTGCCCTCCGGCGGTGCCATCATGCCCGTCTGGGCACTGGCCAGGCGGAAGAAATCAAACTCCGCCAGCCGCAGTTCATCCGCCGCCACCTGATAAGTTTCCGGGTCGCCCTCCTCCAGGGCGGCAAACAAACGCACGGATTCCGCCAGCCGCGCCGCCTGCTTCCGGGCCAGTTGCAGCTGTGCCTCCTGCTCCATGCGGAAGGCCGCCATCTGCTGGCTGAAAAGCGTGTCCACCATGCGCCGGTAAGACGCGCTGTTCTGGGTCTGCGCCACCATCAGCACCGCCGCCGTCGTGCCCGCCACCACTCCCAGAATGGCCTGCTGAAGCTTGGCGCGAAAGGTCATGGGCGCAGGTTCAATTAACGTGAGAGCTGCACGGAGGCCGTCTTGCCATCCGTCACCGTCACCTGGCCCTGCACCGTTTTTTCGGAGGGCAGCAGCGCCTTGATCTGGTAGCTGCCCGCAGGCACACCGCTGATCTTGAACCGTCCCTGCGCATCCGTCACGGCAAACCACGGCGTGTCCAGCACCAGCACCCGGCAGCGCATGTGCTGGTGGATCTCGCAGTAGATTTTGACCAGGCCCGCCTTGTCAAAGTTGATGCGCGGGCTGGGCTCATTCTTGCGGAAGCGGCCCAGGTCAAAACGGCGAAGCTTGGAATAACTGAAAACGTTGTGAAACTCGTCATCCCCGTTGGGGAACTCCGCGCTCGCGCCCTTTTGCAAGGCCACCAGCGAAGGGCGAAACTGATAGCCCCGCTGCTGGATCTTCACCACCTCCCCCGTGCGGGTCTGCGGGTAGGTGCCGCCGCTCATCTCCAGCCACACAATGCCTGCCGCCGGCTCTTCCCCCTCGATGGGTTTCACCGTCTTCGGTTTGTAGCCCGCATCCACCGCCGGCGGGCGCTGGCTGTCCAGCACCACCGTTCCTTGCACACCTCCTGCGGCAAAGGCAGGCAGGCTGAAGGCAAGCAAAATGAGGGGAATGAGAAGCAGGCCTTTCATGGCGGCCTATGAAAGCCGCATTTCCAGCCGCTGCCAACAGCGAAGGTCAAAACGACCCCCGCACATTCAGCGCCCCAAACAGCCTTGGGTCCAGATTTTCACTCACACCCGGCTCCAGCGCTGAAAGGTCTCGATGGCCTCATACTCGGCCAGCCCCAGGGCATCATAGTTCCGGGCATTCTGCCGGTTCGATTCTGGCGAGCCCAGCTCCAGGCTGGAAAGGGAACCGTAGCGGGAAAGCGCGCGGCCTTTGCGCCCGAGCTGCATCGGGCTCAGCGGCACCGCCATGTCGATCTCATGCGCTGCCAGCGGCTTCTCCTTGCCGCGATACAGCCACAGGCTGGCACTGCCCGCCCAGTCTTCTTTCTTGCAGGCCTTCAGCGCACTTTCCAGCACGCGGAAGCAGATGCCCGAGACGCTGCTCGGATCCGCCGCATCACCGGTGGTGTAGATCTGGTGCGGGCGATGCTCGCGCAGCAGGGCGACCAGGGCTTCCACATCCGCCTCGGTGCTTTTGAAGCGGCGGTAACGGCCCTGCTCATAGAAGGGCAGGTCCAGGAAGGTCACATGGTCATTCGCCACATTGCAGGCATGGGCCGCATCGCGCAGTTCGCCTCGCAGGATCAGGCCCTTCAGCTGGCGCAGCACGGGAGTGTCTTCACCGAATTCACCCTTCTCCTCCAGCAGGCGCAGCACCTCGCGGGCATAGGCGGTCTGGTTTTGCCAGGCTGGGCTGTCTTCCACGATGCCTGCCAGCTCGAGCAAAGTTCCGGCAAACTTGTCCGCCTCACTGTCCGCAATGCGCAGGCTGCCGCTGGTGAGGGCGACGATGCGCACATCATGCCCCTGCTCCACGAGGCGCTCGATCGTGCTGCCCATGGCCACGATGGCATCCTGCGGCTCCGGGCTGAAAACAAGCACGCGCTTCGGATACGGCGTGGCGCGTTCCGGGCGATAGGTGTCGTCCTCGTTCGGCTTGCCGCCGGGCCAGCCCGTGATGGTGTGCTGCAGCTGGTTGAAGATGCGGATGTTGAGCTGGTAGGCCGGGCCTTGCTCCGAAAGAAGATCGCTCAGGCCATGCTCATTGTAGTGCTCATCGGTCAGCTTCAGCACCGGGCGCTTCGTTTTAAATGCCTGCCAGGTCACAGCGCGGCGGGTCTCCCGTGGGGTCCAGGAAACCGGGCCGACGAGCCACGGCAGCTTCACGCGGGTCAGCTCGCGCGAGGCCCCGGCATCAATGAAGAAACGGGCATCCGGATGATCCTGAAGGAAGGAGGCGGAGATGGCCTCCGTGACTTCCCCCTCCACGGCCTTGGCCACCATCTCGGCCTTGTTTTCACCCCAGGCCATCAGCACCAGCTTCTTGCCGCGCAGGATGGTGCCCACCCCCATGGTGATGGCAAAGTGCGGCACGTTTTCCTCACCCCGGAAGTCAGCGGCAGCATCCTGGCGCGTCACGCGGTCCAGGGTGATGCGGCGTGTCAGGGAGTCGCGGCTGGAACCCGGTTCGTTGAAACCGATGTGGCCCGTGCGACCGATCCCCAGGATCTGGAAATCAATGCCGCCTGCCGCATCCATCTTCTCTTCATACTCGCGGCAATGGGCAAAGACCTGATCCCCAGGAACGAGACCGCTGGGGATATTGATGTTCGCTTTCGGGATGTCAATGTGATCAAAAATCTGCTCCCGCATGAAGCAGGCGTAGCTCTCCGGATGGTCGCCGCTGAGGCCGTAGTATTCGTCGAGGTTGAAGGTGATGACGTTCTTGAAGCTCAGCCCCTCCTCCTTGTGCAGACGGATCAGCTCGCGGTAAAAAGGCACAGGTGTGGAACCTGTGGCCATGCCCAGCACGACGTTTTTCCCCTGCTTGGCGCGCTCCTCGATCAGCGCCTTCACCTCAGCCGCGAGGGCCTTTGCCGCCGCTCCCGAGTTGGGGAAAATTTGGGTGGGAATGTGCTCGTAGGACTCAGCAAGGGTGCGGCGGGACATGGTCTGGGGCGGTGGTTGGGGAGGAAAGTCCATCGTCTGCTTTAAACGACAAGCCAATCCATACGCGGATTCTGGCGTTGTTTCATCAGCACTCAACCCCGAACCTGCCCCGCCTGCGATATCCGCGTGTGCGGCTCACATATTCCTGTGACGGGAAGTCCCCCGTGCCCCTCAGTTCGGATTGCGCACCAGGGCCACCGTTTTGCCGCAGGCCTCCCGCACCTTTTCCCATTCCCCCTTCTGGATCCACTCGCGCCGCGCCATCCACGTGCCGCCACAGGCCACCACATTCGGGTTTTTCAGGTAACCGGACAGGTTCTCCAAATTCACCCCGCCTGTAGGTAGGAACTGCATTTTCGGAAACGGCCCTGCCAGCGCCTCGATGGCCGTCAGGCCGCCAAAGGCCTGGCTCGGGAAAAAGTTCACCAGGCTCGCCCCCAGATTCTGGGCCTGCATGATCTCCGTCGGCGTCACCGCGCCTGGGATCACCAGCAAATCCCGCCGTCGGCCATGCCGCAAAATGTTCTCATCAAAGCCCGGAGTGACGATGAACCGCACCCCCAGCCGCCACGCCGCATCAAACTGCGCCAGCGTCGTCACTGTTCCTGCCCCCACGATCATGTCCCGCCGATCCAGCAGGCGCTCCAGTGCCGCCAGCGAATCCTGCGTGCGCAAGGCCACCTCCACCACCGGCAGCCCACCGGCCACCAGGGCATCCGAAAGGGGCTTGGCCGACTTTAAGTCGTCAATGACCACGGTTGGGATGATGCGATGATGGGCCAGAAGTTCGATAATCTCGTTCATAAGGGAGACGGGGTGATGCGTCCCACTCAGTACAACGTTGCGTAATGCAAGTTACACGGTTTTTTCAGTGAATCTCAAATCGTCTAAGCAGCATAGCTGCATTCACCAGGGAACCCGGCTCCTGCACATTCACTTCGAAGGTCTTGCTGAGGCTGTTTCCGGCCAGATCTTCCAGCAGCGGGTCCGGGCTCAGTTCATACGAACCTGCCTGCCAGGGCACCTCCGGCACGGCACTCCATTCCAGCCCCGAGGCGGCCACCGTCACCTTCAGCCGCACTTCCTGCCTGGCAGGACCCTGGTAAACTTTCAGCGCCCCTGCCAGCATCGCCGTGTCCAGCGGCTCATCAAAGGTGACGCGCAAGGCCTCCCGGCTGCCCGCTTTCGGCAGCGCCAGCCGCCAACGCTCCGGCTGCGGGCAGTCGTGATCCGCCCCGCCTGCCGTGAATGAAAAGACCGCCTTCTTTCCCAAAGCCACCCCCGCTGCACTGCGCCAGCTGCCATCCACCACCAGCGTGCAGGCACGGCCCGCCTCCAGCACCGGCCCCTCCTCCACATTCAGGTTCACCCCCGTTTTCTGTCGTCCGGGGTGAAACCACACCGTCAGCCTTTGCCCATCGGGCGACCACAGCTCCGTCTCGCGGAACGGGCCGCTGATTTCCTGCCCCGCAGCATCCAGCAGCCGCAGCTTGTCCAGGAACGCCCCCTGCTCCATCAGCTCGCTGAATTGCAGGTAGAGCTTCAGTGCATTGGCTGGCAGGGCCACTCCCACCGGCAAAAGACGCACCGTGGGAACGGCCACCTCACCCGCCGGGCACGCCGCCGTCCAGGTCACCGTCTCCCGGCCCTCTTGCCACTGCACCTGGTAAGTTTGTCCCGCCAGCAGCGGCAGTGCAGGCTCAAATCGCAAACTCCCTGGCCCCGTCTTCGATGTACCCATCAGCACCGCCCCTGGGCCCCTGGCCAAAACAGGCCGCACCTCCAGGGAGGTGACCGATGCAGGCAGTTCCATCACCTCGATGAGGGTCGGGCTTAACGAAACCTTCGGGGCCTGCGCCTCCTTCCCCTTCAGCAGCAGGAACGCGAAAGCCCCCGCTGCCACGGCCAGCGCAGGCAGCCCCAGCAGCAGAAAACGCAGGTCTTTGGCCCGATGCCACATCCTGGATTTAGGGCAGCGCCACCACCTCCAGGGACAGCTTGCCCTCCACATCCTTCAGCACCACCGCGCTGGCATTGTCCAGTTTGTCCACCTGCACCGCACCAAAGAGGGCCTCCACGATCTCGATGCCTTCCGGCCCGGTCTTCGCCTTCACTTCACGCCAGGTAGCCTTCTCGTTCGTCTTGTCCTCGCTGGCATTGATGTGGTCCATGCTCACCCGCGCACCCCAGAATTTGCTGGGGCCAAACAGGTTGTCCTTGAAGCGCTGCGTGTGCACCACCACCCACTCCTTGCCGCTGCTGTCCGTGTAATCAAAGAGGTCCAGCGGCCGGTTGCCACTGCCCAGCTCCACCATGCTCACGCCCTTCACCTTCGCGCCGTTCTCGATGTCATCCACACGAAACTTGGCCACCGGAGTGCAGGCAAAAGCGCCCACGATGTAACGACCATCCTTGGCCGTGTAAGGGATGAAGCTCTGGATCGGGGCCTTCGTCTCCCACTTCTTATGCGCCACGTGGTAGGTTTCCGCGCTGAAAACAGCCGCCGTGCTGCCATGCTTCACCGGCACCGGCAGGGTGAAGATGCGGCTGGCAAACTCCTCATTGCTGGAACCCGTCGCAAAGATCTTCTCCCCGTCAAAGGCCACATCCGTGATGCGTGTGATCTTCGTGTCGGTGCCGCCGGGCAGCGTCACACTCGCATAGGCCAGGGCGCTGGTGTCCAACGGGGCCACCTTGCCCGCCGCATCCACTGTCAGGATCAGCGTGGCATTGTCCGGCTTGCGCTGCACGGCCAGATACACCTTCCCGCTGGCCGGATTCACCGCCATGTCCACCACCGTGATGTTTTCCGCCGTCGTGCCCAGCCCGCCTGCGATGACCGTGGCGATGTCCCTGACCGGGGCCGCTAGCTTGGCCACCGGGCCCACATCCTTCGTTTCGATCGCCACCACGCTGGCCGCAGCCGTGTCCGCCACCAGCAGCAGGCCGTCTTTGCCAAAGCTCAGGGACGTGATGCTTTTCAGCTTCAGCCCGCCCTGTTGGGGAGATTCAAGCAAAGCAGCCTGGGACGAAACTGCGGTTGCCAGGGCAACGGCGACAAAGAGGGAGGTGAGGTGGCGTTTCATGGCGATAGAGGAACCAGCCATCAAACGTGGCCCACCGCCCCCAGCTATCCGTCCGGCTGCATTTGCCAGGGAAGCCCGCCGTACAAAAACGCTGGAATGTGCCCCTCCCCGGCGTAGTGCTTACACCTCCCCAACCCCGTTCCCCCTTTGCAACCGCTATGCGTCAACTGCTCTGCAGCCTGATTGGTCTTTTCGTCGTCTCATCTCTTCCCGCCCAAACCCGCACCTGGACGGGTGCCGGAGCGGATGACAACTGGGGTACCGCCGCCAACTGGGGAGGCACCGCCCCCGTCGCCACCAACAGCATCGGCTTCGCAGGCACCACCCGCCTGAACACGATCAACAATCTGACGCCCGACATCGCCATCGCGGGCATCAGCTTTGCCAGCGGCTCGGGGGCCTTTGTCCTCTCAGGCAACCGCATCACCCTCACAAACAACATCACCCAGAACGACGACACCCTGCAGACGATCAATCTGGACATGATCCTCAGCGGCGTGCGCACCTTCACCCAGGGCACCGCAGGTACGGCCACCGCCGGCGGCATCACCCTCGGCGGCATCCTCAGCGGCAGCGGCGGCATCATCAAAACAGCCGCCAACACCTCCACCGCCGCCAATTACAACACCCTCACCCTCCTGGGCACCAACACCTACACGGGCACCACCACCGTGGGCTCGGGCACCCTCCAGGTCAGCGGCCTCGCCGGTTCCATCACCACCAGCAGCGCCATCATCGTGGACAATGGTTTCAGCTTCGGGTCCCCCGTTTCCACCGGTGGCCGCCTCTGGCTGGACAACACGGCAGGCAATTTGAACCGCCTGGGCGACACCGTCGGCGTCACCCTGCGGGGCTTCGGCCAATTGCAGCTCACCGGCAATGCCACCACCAGCACCACGGAAACCGTCGGTCAGATCACCCTGGGCGGCGGCATCGCAGGCTCGCGCGGCATCCTCACCCTCGATGGCACTGGCGCCGGATTGCTGCACACCCTGGCAGCCTCCGGCCTGACCCGCAGCAATGCCAGCACCGGCCTCATCCGTGGCACCAACCTCGGCCAGGCCGATACCAACGCCACCCGCATCACCCTCGCCTCCACCGCCGGCCTGACCTTCGTCGGCACCTCCACCGCCAGCGGCAGCACCCCCGGCACGGCCAAGGACCTCCGCATCGTCCCCTACCTCCTCGGCGATACCTCCGCGACAGGCAATGGAACCAGCTTTGTCACCTACGATGCCATCGGCGGCCTGCGCCCCCTGGCGACCAGCGAATACACCGTCCTCACCGCCGGTTACACCAGCGCCCTCAATCCCGAAAACGTCACCGGCTTCAATGGCACCCTCACCAATGCCAGCCCCACGGTGAACTCCCTCCGCTTCATCGCTGGTTCCACCCTCAGCGGCACCGGCACCCTCACCGTGGCCAGCGGAGCCATCGCCAATCTCACCAGCGGCGTCACCACCATCAGCGGTTTCAGCGGCATCACCCTCGGCAACGGCGTCTGGAATGAAGGCATCCTCACCGCCCAGGGCAACACCCTCACCATCAGCGTCCCCATCAATGTGACGGGCGGCGGCGGCATCACCAAGGCCGGGGCCAATGAAGTCATCCTTTCCGCTGCCAACATCTACACCGGTGAAACCCACATCCACCAGGGAACCCTCACCGCCTCCCACAACAATGCCCTTGGCAGCACCAGCGGCCGCACCGTGGTGAACGGCCCCGAAGGCGGCATCCTCGGCCTCCGTGGCGACATCACCACGGCTGAGCCCATCACCCTCATGGGCGAAGGCGTCAACTTCACTGCAGTGCTCCGCAACCTCGCTGGCAACAACACCCTCACCGGCCTCCTCACGCTGACGGGCAGCACCCGCATTGCCACCACCGCAGGCACCATGAACATCACCGGCGGCGTCAACGCCCTGGCCACTTCCCAGCTCGTCATCAATTCGGCTTCGACCATCAACTTCTCCGGCCAGTCTGTCGTCCTCGGCGCAGGCGGCACCTTTTATGCCGACTCCTCCGGCCTCACCACCCTTTCCTCCACCGGCAACTACTGGGGCGGCACCCGCATCGGTTCTGGGGCCGCCATGACCAACCTGCGCCTGGGGGCAGAGAACGTCCTGCCCGAATTCAGCCAGCTCCAGCTCGGCTTCAGCTATGCGACGAGCGGCGGAGTGGACCTCAATGGCTTCAACCAGACCGTCGGCTCCCTCATCACGGGCACCTCCCTTGCAGGCACCCGCGTCATCACCAGCGCCACCCCCGCCACGCTGACGGTGAACCAATACACCGCCACCAGCTTCGATGCCGCGCTCGGCGGAGCCGTTTCCCTGATCAAAGGCGGCACCGCTGCACTCACCCTCCAGGGCACCCACACCGCCACCGGCACCACCGCCGTGAACAACGGCACCCTCATCCTGGACTACACCGCCAGCAACACCACCAAGCTGGCCGATGGCGCAGCCCTGATCCTGGGCACCGCCACCCTTCAGCTCGACCGCTCCACCACCCCCACCGGCTCCCATGTGGAAATCGTCGGCTCCACCACCGTTCGCGGCTCGGCCAACATCACCCGCCCCGGCGGCACCTCCACCCTCCAGCTCAATGAGATCACCCGTGAAGGCGGCACCCTGAACATCGCCACCGCAGGCATCGCCACCACCGACACCCTGAACAATGCCGCAGGCATGCTCGGCACCTGGGCCACCGTCGGCGGCACCGACTGGGCCGTGAACTCCACCAATGCGGCCGATGGGGCCATCACCGCCTTCACCGGCTACAGTGACATCACCCGTCTCGGCGTCAGCGCCGTGCCCAACACCCCTGCGGCCAATGTCCGCATCATCAATGGCGGCACCGCTGGCAACATCACCCTCGCTGCCGCAGTGACGGACATCCACAGCCTGAACATGACGGCCAACGGCGGCACCACCACGATCGATCCCGGCACGGGCGAAACCCTGCGCCTGGGTGCGCAAGGCGGCATCCTCCACGCCACCGGGGCCGGCGCCCTCCTCATCGGCACGGCAGCCAATGACGGCACCCTCACCGCAGGTGGCGCACCGGACACCGCAGGCGAAATCCTCATTCAGCGCTGGTCTGCGAATGATCTCACCATCAACTCCACCATCGCCAACAACGGCACAGGCATCGTCTCCGTCACCCTCGGCGGCAGCACCGGCACCACCCGCTTCACCGGCACCAACACCTACACCGGCCGCACCACGCTCAATGCTGGCCGCCTCATCATTGATGCAGAAACCGCGCTGGGGGCCAATCCCACCGCCTTTGCTGCCGACCAGCTCACCCTCAACGGCGGCACCCTTTCCACCGCCACCGCCTTCACCCTCGATGATACCAATCGCGGCATCACCCTCGGCGATTCCGGCGGCACGCTCGAAGCCACCTCCGCAGCTGGCGTCCTGGCCCTCACCGTCGCAGTCCCCATCGCGGGCAACGGCCCCTTCAACAAAACCGGGGCCGGAGATGCCCAGCTCAGCGTCGCCAACAGCTACACCGGCCACACCTACGTGAATGCAGGCCGCCTGCGCATCAGCCATGGCGCAGCCCTCGGCAGCAGCGCCAGCGGCACCACCGTGGCCAACAACGCCGCCCTGCGCCTGGAAGGGGCCGGGTTCACCTTGGCCGAGCCGCTTTTCCTCATCGGGCAGGGCATCAGCAGCGCCGGGGCTCTGCAGAGCAACACGACAACCGACAGCACCGTCTCCGGCCTCATCACCATGCCCTCCTCCGGCAGCTCACGCATCACCGTCAGCAACATAGGCAGGCTCATCGTCAGTGGCGGCGTCCGCAGCTCCGGCACATCCTCTTCAGACACGCTCGTTGTCGTCGGCGGGGTGACCTTCACCGGCAACCCGGTCAACATGTACACGGGCCGCCTGGAGCTGGTCTCCGGTGCCACTCAGCCCATCATCGCCGTCGCAGGCAACAGCTATGGCGTGCTGAATTCCGGCTGGGGCGCACTCTCGCAGGTCACCGTCAACAATGCCCTCAGCCCCATCGGCGTCCTCGAGCTGGGTTACCACACCACCTTCAGCGGCAGCTCGCCTAACACGACCTTCAACCTCAATGGCACCCAGCAGACCGCCTCCGAGCTCCGCACCGGGGCCATCTCCGTCGGTGCAGGCGGCTACACCAGCCCCACCCGTATCCTCACCGGCACCATCGGAGCCTACCTCACCCTCAACCAGGCCACCAACAGCCTCTTCGATGGCAGCCTGCAAGGCGCAGTCTCCCTGGTGAAAAACGGCAATGGCATCCTCAGCCTGCAAGGCAACAGCACCACCACCGGCGACACCGTGCTGGTGGCCGGCGGCATCGAGCTCCGCAATGCCGCAGGCTCCGTCCAGTCCGGCACCCTCGGCACCAGCACCGGCAGCAGCAGCAACTTCACCACTGTCATCACCGGCCTCACCAATGCCACCACCACCCTTTTGGTTGGGCAGCCCATCACGGGCGCTGGCATTCCCGCAGGCTCCTTCATCGCCTCCATTGACAGCAATTCCCAGATCACCATCCGCTCCTCCTCCGCCGCCACCGCAGGCAGCACCAGCGCCACCTTTGGCGCAGTCACAGGCGCTCTCACCAACAGCACCCTCGACTACCCGGGCGGCACCTTCAGCTTTGGCGTCACCACCGCCGCCACCACCCTCGGCGGCATCAAGGGTTCTCAAAACCTGAGCCTCACCAATGCCAACAACGGCCCCGTAGCACTCACCGTCGGCGGCAATGACCAGTCCACCCTTTACAGCGGGGCCATCAGTGGCAGCGGCTCCCTCATCAAAACCGGCACCGGCACCCTGGAACTCACCGCCACCAGCACCCACACCGGCGGCATCACTGTGAATGGCGGCGTGCTGCTGGTGAACAATTCCGGCGGCTCCGGCACGGGCCTGGGCCCCGTCTCCGTCCTCACCGGGGCCACCCTCGGCGGCACAGGCCGCATCGGCTCCGCCAGCTCCACCACCAACATTCTGGTAAATAGCGGTGGCAGGCTGCGCATCGGCAGCACCCACGGCCTCCAGGAAGGCCTCCCTGCCGATCTCGACCTCGCCACCAGCGGCCTCGGCACCATCACCCTCAGCGGCATCGTCCAGTTCGATCTCTTTGCCCGCAGCGCCGGCATCAACAGCTCCGAAAACAACGACATCCTCCGCCTCACCTCCGACACGGCGGTCATCATCGGCGGCACCCTGGAAGTCACCAACAGCACCCTGGATGACACCTCCACCTGGGCCTATGGCGATTCCTGGCAGCTCTTTGACTGGAGCGGCCTCAGCCCCGACCCTCATCACACCGGCGGTTTCACCAGCTTCAACCTGCCCACCCTCAGCCCCGGCCTCAACTGGGATACCAGCGCCCTCTACACCACCGGCTTCATCACCATCGCTCCAGAGCCGGGTCGCGCCCTCCTGCTCGCCCTCGGCGGCTTCAGCCTCTTGCTCCGCCGCCGTCGTCGGGTGGGTTGAGCCCCTCCCACACACGCCGTTTTTTCGGCCGCAGGCGCGTGGGTCCGCCCCGTTGCTTGCGGAAGATGTCAAAGACCACGTCCGATCCGTCCACCTTCATCTGGTGGACCATCTTCAGCAGCGTGCCCAGCCGCCCTTTCGGGAACCCGGCCTTGTTCGCAAACCAGCCCAGATACTCCGCCGGAATGTCATAGATCGGCACGCCATACGGCGGGTGATTCTGCGGCCCGTATTTGCCAAACGGCATGTGAGTCCCGCCGATCTCCTCAAGATCGCGCTTCATCTGGGCGGCCAGGTCATCCATGCCCCATCAAGGGCTGGGCCGTCCCTTTTGTCCAGCCAGGAAAGCGGGCCTGCCACCGTAGCACCACCTCCTCCAGCGGCGGGCGGGAAAGAATCGTCTCCCAACGACACAAAATCCTCGTATCCTTCCGGGGGCTTGCTAGTTTCCCGACCCGTGATCAAAAAAAGCACCAGGGGCATTTGGGGCGCGCTTGCTTTCAGCGTGGCAGGCACAGCCATTTCTTCGGCAGAGCCCGTGAAAGTCACCCTCAAAAACGGAGCCCAGGTCCAGGGCGACATCCTCCGCGAACGCGATGACGTCCTCATGCTCGATCTCGGCTTCACCGTCCTGAACGTGCCCCGCACCGAGATCGCCTCGCAGGAAAAGACGAGCGTCCAAAAGCTCATCGGCCCTAGCATCGCCGAAAGCGAGGACATGTATTTTGTCGAACCTGGCCGCGAACCCCTGGCCGTGGACAAAAACGTGCTGCGCGTGGGCGAGGCCGTCGTCCAGATCCAGACCTCCTCCGGCCTCGGCTCCGGCTTCATCATCAACAAGCTCGGCCACGTCATCACCAACCAGCACGTCATCGCTGGCGAGCGCGAAATCTCCGTCGTCGTCTATCGCAAAAAGAACGGCGGCCTCGAAAAGGAAGTCTTCCCGAAGATCAAGATCATCGCCATGAACGGCTTCCTCGATCTCGCCATCCTGCAGATTGACGATCCCGCCGCCAGCAAGCTGCCCTTTGCCCCCCTGGGCGATTCAGACCTCCTCATCCAGGGCCAGCCCGTCTTCGCCATCGGCAGCCCCCTCGGGCTCGAGCGCTCCGTCTCCCAGGGCATCGTCAGCGTCCGCGCCCGCGAGACCCGCGGTGCCTGGTCCATCCAGAGCACCACCCAGATCAACCCCGGCAACTCCGGCGGCCCCCTCTTCAATGCCCGTGGCGAAGTCGTGGGAGTGAACAACATGAAGCTCGCCGGTGTCGGTGTGGAGGGCCTCGGCTTCTCCATCCCGGCCAATCTGCTCAAGCTCTTCCTCAAAAACCGCGACGCCTTCGCCTTCGATCCCCGCAATCCCAACAGCGGCTTTCGTTACCTCTCTCCCCCTGCCCCGGCCACCCCGGCGGCCCCTGAACCTTCCCCCAAAACCCCAGAGACTCAGCCATGAAACCTCCCCGTTTTCTTTCCCTCTTCACCCTGCTCAGCCTCCTGGGCAGCGTGTCCGCCCGCGCAGACAAGCTCGACGAATGGTACAAGCTCCTGCCCAAAAACACCGTCGGCGTCATCGCCATCAAGAACACGCCCGAGCTGCTGGCCGATTGGGACAAAAGCAGCTTCGCCAAGCTGATGCAGGATGAGGAGTTCAAAAAATGGACCGCCCCCATGATCAAGGACGGCGAAACCCCCTGGGACAAGGCCATCAAGGAAGACACCGGCGAAGGCCTCTATGACAGCCTCAAGCGCTACCCTGGCGCCAGCATGGCCATCTTCGTGGGCGACAGTCCGGAAGATTTCTCAAGCGACTCTCCCCCCTTCTGCGCCCTCAGCGATGCCACCGGCCAGGAAAAAGCCCTCGAAGAAATGAAGGCCAAAGAGGCCGAACTCTCCATCAAAAAAGACGAGACCCTGAAGCTCCGCACCCAGGACGTCGCCGGTGTCACCGTCCACATCCTCTCGGACTCTGAAGATGCCGATGAAGGCTGGGAAGACGGTCACGCCTTCGTGGATGGCACCCTCGTGGAGGCCACCTCCCTCAAGGACATGCAATACCTCATCACCGCCCTGAAAAGCGGTGCCGGTGAAGGCTCCGACGTCGTCGGCGGCCACCTCACCCGCCTGTCCAAGCTCACCGACGGCAACACCGACGTCCTCATCTACCTCAATGGCGAAACCCTCGTCCAGTGGGGTCTCGATGCCGCCCTCGCCTCCGCCGGCGAAGGTGCCGCCCAGATGCCCGTCTCCCCGGATGCCATCATCGAAGCCCTCGGCCCCAAGGAACTCCAGTCCATCGCCCTCACCCTCGATCTCACCGATGCGGAGTCCCGCATCGAGATGGCCATCCTCCATCCCGAAAAGCCCACCGGCTTCGTCAATCTCCTGCGCAGCTCCCAGGGCGAGATCACTCTCCCATCCTTCGTCCCCGCAGACGTCCTCAGCAGCACCGTCACCCGTTACAGCCTGCTCGGCCTTTGGGACAATCTCCTCGCCATGGTCAACAAGCTCGGCCCCATGGCTGCCATGGCCACCATGCAGCTCGGCGGCGTGGAAGCCCAGGCCGGAGTGAAAATCCGCGAAGACATCTTCGCCAGCCTCGATGACGAATACATCGAAATCACCGATGGCACCCTCGAAGCCCAGAGCCAGGTCATCGCCATCAAGGTCAAGGACCGCGAACGTTTCGGCGGTGCCCTCGATGGTGTGAAGCGTTTTGCCGGTGCTGGTTTCGCCGCCTTTGAGGAAACCGAGTACCTCGGCCACCAGATCAATGTCATCAAGGCCGCCCAGCCCAGCGGCACCGAGCTCGCCTTCTGCCTCACTGATGGCTACTTCCTCTTCAGCACCGGCCCCCAGGCCCTGCTGAAAAAAGTCCTCGCCCGCATGAAGGAGCCCACCGGCCCCAGCATCTGGGATGACGCCCGCGTGCAGGATCTCATCGCCCGCCTGCCCAAAGGCTACGGCGGCGTCGGCGTCGCCGATGGCGGCAAGATGATGAAGGTCGTCGTGGACGCCATGTCCATGGTCCAGGGCAAAGTCGGCCAGGGTTCCAAGAAAAAAGGCAAGGGCAAGAAGGGCAAAGGCAAAAAAGCCGCCGATTCCGATGATACCGATGCCGCCCTCGAGGCCATCGCAGGTGGTAAAGACTCCTGGTTCGACCCCGCCGCCGTCCCCTCCGACGCCATGTGGAAGCGCTACTTCGGCACCAGCATCAGCGGCTACTACTCCCCTGCCGATGCCATCCACTACCGCGCCATCTCCACCCCTGTCGAGGCCCAGTAAATCGCCGCCCTGCTCATGCGCGCCCTCCTTTTCCTCGCCGCCCTCACCGCCCAGGCTGCCGATACCCCCGGCCTCTACTTTGACGGGCCGGAAGTCGTCAAGCTGGACTGGAATACCTCCAGCCCCCGCTCCGGCGACTTCAATGGCGACGGGCTGCAGGACCTCGTGGTCCTGAATCAGGATCGCGCGCGCATCGAGTTCCTCCTCCAGCGCAAGGCCGGTGCCCAGCCCGGCGAGCCGGAGCGCACCTCCCGGGGAGACCGCTGGAACCCCATCCTGGAAGTCTCCCGGCTGGAAAAGCAGCCCCTCATCATCGGCCAGAGCGCCTGGTCCCTGGCCGTCGGCGACTGGAACGGCGACAACCGCCCCGACATCGCCTACACCAACGACGACGACAAACTCGTCCTCCGCACCCAGGGCAAGCCCGGCGACTGGAGCCAGAAAAAAGAGTTCACCCTCGATTCCGTCGCCGAGGATGGAACCGTCCTCCTCGCCACGGACCTCAATGGCGACAAACGTCACGACCTCGCCCTCCTCACCTCCACCCGTCTCATGGTCTGGCTGCAAAGCGCCCCCGGCACCTGGGCCGAGCCCAAGACCTACGTTCTCGGCCAGACCGAGTGCGGCGGCCTGCGCAGTGGCGACCTCAACGGCGACGGCCTCACCGACCTCTTTTACACCGCGCCCGATGCTGATGCACTTCTGGTTAGGCTGCAAAAGGAAGGCACCGGCTTTGGCGAAGAATGGCGTCTCGAGATGCCCGAAAGCCGCTGCTGGGTCCACCCCGTGAAACTCGGTAAGGACACCGGTCTCGCCTGGATCCGCAGCGACACCGGCATGGTCGAAATTGCCCGCCTCACCAGCACCGCCGCCAAGCCTGATTCCGACCGCGCCGTCACTATCCGCCACGCCATGCCCACCACGGAGAGCAAGGGCGGCGGCACCGCCTATGGCGACCTCAATGGCGACAAGGTTGCCGACATCGTCCTCGCCGAGCCTAAGAACGCCCGCCTCTGGTTCTTCGCCGGCCTCGCCACCGGCGGCTTTGCCGAAGGCCGTGAATTCCCCGCCCTCAGCGGCATCGAAAGCCTCGCCATTGCCGATGTGGATGGCGACAGCAAACCCGAGCTCCTCCTCCTGAGTCCCGCCGAAAAAAGCCTTGGCCTCTCCCGCTGGGCCAAGGACCGCCTCACCTACCCCGAGGTCATCCACCAGACCACCGACACCCTGCTCACCCTTCAGACCGGCCGCCTCGGCGATTCCAAGGAAACCTCCGTCTTCGTCCTCACCGAGGCCAAAAGCAGGGTCTCCCTCCTCTCCCTGAAGTGGGCCTCAGCAGAAAAGAAATTCCAGGCCTCCAGCCAGGAGCTGCCCAGCAGCCCCACCAAGCCCAATGCCCTCCGCTTGGTCGACGCCAACCAGGATGGCCGTGGCGATCTCGCCATCTTCTCCAGCATCGCCTCCATGCAGATCCTCCTCAGTCAGAAGGACGAAAAAATCCCCTTCAAGCGCGCCGAAGGCCTGCCGGACAACCTGCTCAACAAGCTCTCCGCCACCGCCATGACCACCGCCGACCTCGATGGCGACGGCAAGGCCGAAATCATCGTCGCCAAGGACCAGATCGCCCGTGCCCTCCGCATCGGTGCCGATGGCAAAGCCGTCACGGTCGAGCAGTTCAACGCTCCCGAATCCACCGCCCAGATCAGCGCCGTCATCGTCGTCCCTGGCAAAGACAAGCCCGATGTCCTGCTGGCCGATACCGCCAACGGCCAGCTCTACGAAATGGTGCCCGGCAAGGACGGCGTCTATCGCTCCGCCCACACCCACGCCCTCTCCAGCCTCACCCCGGACGAATGCCACCTCATCCCCACCGGCAAAGGCAACGGCCTGCTCCTCATCGGCAAGACCAGCTTCGAAATCAGCCCCCTCACCGGCGACATCCTCGCACTGGAAACCCTCACCACCTTTGACAGCGAACTCAAGGACACCTCCGCCACCGACCTCATCGTCGCCCCCTTCACCCAGGGTGCCAACGACGATCTCGTCATGATCGATTCCGGCAAAAGCCGCGTGCTGGAACTCTTCCAGGCCCAGGCCGAAACTCCCCCTGCCTGGATCAGCGCCCTCCACTTCCGCATCTTCGAAATCGACCCCCAGTACCGTGGCAAAACCGGCCTCGCCAGCGAACCTCACGACTACACCTCCGTGGACCTCAATGGCGACGGCAAACTCGACCTCGCCCTCCTCGTCCATGACCGTCTCCTCCTCTACGTGAGGAAGTGATGCACCAGGAAGAAATGGGGTGAGCGACCGTCGAAACTCGGACGACCCAAATCCCGGGTCTCTCGCAGGCATGTCCCCTCTTCTACAGCAGATCCCGAAAAGAATTCCCAGGTGACGTCGGGCCAGGAGCTCAGCCGTAGGGTGGGTGTGTCCGGCGCAAAAAAAGCTCGCAACTCGACACGTCCCATCGCCGGATTACCCGCCTGTCTGGGAACCCTCGCAGCCCCCTGCGTTCCCAGCCCGCCACCTCTCTTGCTTCAGACTGGGCTCACAGGAGCACCCCCAACCTCAACTCCACGTGCCGTTCTTCAAAAACCCAATCGGCAGCGAACTCGAGTTCACGTTGTAAAAATTCGCGATGTTCGGCAGCACATAATCCATGTCCGCCGCCGACACGCCAAACCAGCGCAGCATCTCGGCAAAGAGAGCGTCCACCGAAGTCGTGGGAATCGTCCGGCCGCCGTAGCCCGTGTCATCGTTGCTTTCCAAAGTCAGGTCCGGGAACGTGCCATAGATGCGCCCGCCGCGTATCGGCCCGCCCATCACCAGCGCATTCGCACCCCAGGCATGGTCCGTGCCACGGCCGTTGCTCCGCAGCGTCCGGCCAAAGTCCGAGGCCGTGTACGTGATCACGCTGTCCTGCAGGTTCAGTTGGTCCAGCGCCCGCTGAAAAGCCGTCAGGGCCTCGTCCATCATCGTCAGCATCTCGGCCTGTGTCTCCAGCAGTTCGCCATGGTGGTCCCAGCCACCAAAGCTCAGGTACAGCGTCTGCCGGTGCAGCCCAAGGCTGTCGCGCAGGGCGATCATCTTGGCCGCCGCACGGAACTGCTGCGCCACCCAGTTGCCCGAGGGAAACAGGCCGCTGATGGCGCTGTCATCGTAGCCGTTGAACTGCTGCAAGAAGAACTCCTGGAGCTCGATGCTCGTCTTGGTCAGCCGGGCATAGGACTGCTGCATCAGGTTCGAGTAAGACTGCTCGATCATGCTCCGATGCGCCGCATTCTTCAGCCGCATCGGATGCAGCTCCTCCCCGATGTCGCTGCCCGTGAAAGTCAGCGCCCCGCTGTCAGTCACCACAAACTGCGTGGTGCTGTTGCCCACCTGCCAGAGGCTGTTGCCCGCCAGCGAAATGTTCATCGAGATGCTGTCCGCATTCACCACGCTGTGCAGCACATCCGCCGCCCGCCCGGCCCAGCCCGCAAGCTGTGTCATGCCCTGCGGCACGGACGTCTGCCATTGGTCGATCTGGTCGCTGTGCGAATACAGAGCGCGTGGCAGCGGCATGCTCTCGGCCAGGTATTGCGCCTTTGTCACCGGCTGGATCAGTGTGCCCACATTGGAGATGAAGGCCGCCCGTCGTTTGGCCGTATTCCCGCCCAGACCATTGAACAGCTCCTGCAGGCCAGGGCAACTCGGGTGGATACCATAGAGCTGCCCGTCCCCGCCATCCTGGTTCAGCGGCCGCAGCTCCCCGGTGCCCAGCGCCAGATGATCCCGCGTCTCCGCATAAACCGCGTGCCGTGCACTGTCCCGAGGGACTAACCAATTGTAAGAATCATTCCCCCCGTGCAAAAACAGGCACACCAGCGTCCGGTGATCCGTCGGTGCCCCCTGCGCCGCCGCCCTCCCTGCCAGCTTCAGGTTCAGCAGCGTGTTCAGCACGGAGACGCTTCCCAGCGCTGAACAGGCAGATTGTCCGATAAAACGGCGGCGGGTGGAGGTTGAAGGCTTCATGGGGAACTAAGCTTATTTCATGACCGCACCTTCCGGGCAGACGATGGCCAGATAGGCCGCCACCTGCGCACGGGCATCGGCCTGTTCCGCAGGAATCTGGTTGATGGCCCCCAGGATGAGCATGCGCGTCGAAGGGCGCATCTGCCCGGCGCAGAACAGCAGGTTCAGATGATCCACCAGGTGCGCCGGAGTCGCGGCCAGGGCTTTTTCACGGGAGAGATCCAGCGGAAACCGGTAGGTCTCCCACTGGGAAAAACCCTCCACCATGATCTGCCACAGCCGGTTCGGAAAGGAGATGGAACTGAAACTGTCGGTGATCTGGAACACAGGGCCTGCCAGATTGTTTTGCGTGAGCAATCCGGGCGCGCGGTAGTCAGGCCGGTAGAAGTTGAAGACACTCGGCGAGTAGGTGGGCTCCTGGCGGCTGGCATTGAAGAAATCACCCCAGTCCCACCACAGCAGATCGGGCACCTCCTTCAGGCCAAAGGCACGGGCCAGCGCCATGGTACGAATCACTGGCTCCTTCAGCCGACCATAGGAGGCCCGTCCGGTGATGCGGGGATCGCGGGCCTCTTCATCCAGAAGGATCGCCTTCACCACCGCCTTCAAATCCCCCCGCACGCCCTCGCCATTGTCAGCAAACACGCCTGCAATCCGTTGCACATAGGCCGGGCTGGGATTGTCCGTGACCAGGAACTGAATGAGCTGCCGCCCGATAAAGACCGGCGTGTTCGGATGCTCAAACAAATGCCTCACCGCATCCCGCACATCGCGCTCCGCATTCTCGTTCGTCGCCGCCCGTGCCGGGATGACGTAGCCACCTAACAAAGTTTTCTTGCCAAAGTCATGATATTCGCCGCGCAGGGTCATCGGCGTGGCCAGATCCTGCTCCGTCCATCCGCCGCCGCCCCAGTTGTGCCCGCCGAACCAAAAGCCTGTCATCACACGGGCGAGCTGGGTGATCTCCGCATTGCTGTAGGTGGGGATCGGCTGCCCCTGCCCGTTCAGCTTCTGCGTGCCGTCAGGGTTCAGCTCCCACAGCCCGATGGTGAAGAGCTGCATGATCTCACGCGCATAGTTCTCATCCGGGTAACGGTTGATGGCAGGGTCCGCCTTTTGGTTGCCCACATGGCTCAGGTACCGGCCCATCACCGGGTGCATCGTCACCTCCATGAGCAGGTCGTGGTAGTTGCCAAAGGCATGCCGCACCAGGACATCGTAGTAGTCCGCCATGCCCAGGCAGCGGCTTTCCAGGTTCGCATCCCGGCGGGAGGTGACCAGGATTTGGCTGAGGGCAAAGGCCACGCGCTGGCGCAACTGGTCCTCCCCCTGGATGCTCGCCCGGGCAAAGGCCGTCATCATGTTGTTGCCAAAAAGGAAAGGCGCTTCGATCTCCCCACCACGGTTGAAGTTGCTCTGCGAACGCTGCCCCAGCATGTCGTCGTAGATGCCCTTGATGTACGTGGCGTGCAGGGTGGATGGCTTGGCCACCTGCTCATCGATCCAGCCAGCATAACCAAGAGTTTGTACGCGCTGAATGTCTTCGAGGGTCGGGCCAAAGGCAGCCTGCATGAGGAAGCGGGAGGCCTGGGATCTCATGATGGCCGGATTGCCTGCATTCGCACCGCCGCTGCCCTGGCCAAACTGCTCGAGGAGGCTCACCAGATCTCCCCCCACCTCCGCATCGGGCACACCGTCGGCATTGAGGTCCGTATAGACCGGCGGCCGCACGCTGCTGGCAACCATCGGGTCAGAGCCCAGCACGTTCACCTCCGTCCAGTCGCTGACGCCATCCCCATCGCTGTCCACATCCTCCAGAGCCAGCCGGTAGAAGGTGTTGACCGGATTTTGCAACACGTTGGCGAAGGTCTGTCGAAAGGCACCCCCATCCGGCACCGGCGCACCGGCCGCAGCCGCCCAGTCGGCCAGGTTGTTCGACTGCCAGACACGACCCGTCTTATGAACCAGCGCCGGCCAGCGGACCGTCACATCCGCACCCGAATGCTCGACGGCAGACCAAAAGCGCGAGTTCGCATCGAAAGGATCTGTGCCCGCCGCAGCTTCATCACCATTGGTTAGGCCATCCTGATCCGCATCCAGGTGGCGGGGCAGGATGCCTCCGCCAGCCCAGTGCTCCCAGGGATCTGACATGCCATTGCCATTAAAGTCTTCCATGACGGGCAGACCCGGAGCGCCGTGGTAGAAGGGCGGCAGGCTGCCTGCCTGGAGAGGATGGCTGCCGCCCTGCACTTCCAGTCCATCGGGTGCGCCGTCGTCATCGCTGTCGCGATCCCGTGGCAGTGTGCCCGCCAGATATTCACGGAGATTGCTCAGGCCATCCAGATCACTGTCCACTGCGGCATCGGCGACATTGTTTTTGTTCAGCGTGTGCAGGTCCTCCCACCCATCCGGCATGCCGTCTTCATCCGTGTCCTTGTAGGCGGCAAAGGCTGGCGTGTCCTCCAGCGGCGTGCTTTGGAAAAACATCTGCACGCCATCATGCCGGCTGATTTCCAGCCGGTTGGCATTGGGCGGATCACGGAAGTCCTGCCAGCTCGCCGCATTGTTATGCACGTTCGTGGCGAGGCGGCAGCCCGTAAAGCTGCGGCTGATCACGGTGGCACCCGTGTCCTGATTGATCAGACTGAAGGTGAAAGACCAGTTCGTCTGCGAACCCGTGCTGCTGCCGAGGATCTGAAAACGCAGCCTGTCAGAGATGTCCACACGGCCATGCCCGCTGAAACCCAGCGCGGCCTTGTGATCCGTCGGCATCTCAGTCCAGTCCGCGTCCCAGATATCCCAGCCATCGTTGTCAGGGTGACTGAAGCCATTTTCAAAACTGGAAAATAGGAAGTGGGAAACCCGGCCGCCCTTCACCCGCAGCGCCACCTGAAAGGCATCCCGGCCTGGATTGGCGGCATTGGCCAGCCGGAAATTCATCAGCTGGTTGTCCCCCCAGGGCATGTCCACCACATGACCCCGTGTGTGATCCCAGACCAGCTGCGCATTGTCCACCACCCAGATGAAGTTGCGGGGCGAGATGGTGACGATGGGCATCTGCGCATTGGCGGCATCGGCCTCCAGCGGATGCGTGCCTTGGCGGATCTCTTCCGGGTCGCTGCGCCCGTCGCCATCGCTGTCGGCGAGATTCGGATTGGTGGACAATGGCAGGTGCTGCACCTCCGCTCCATCGGCCAGGCCGTCGCCATCCGTATCCGCGATCAGCGGATTCGATCCCGTGTCCGTTGCATTCACCCAAAGGCCTGTGCCCGTTTCCACCTTGTCCGTGAGCCCATCTCCGTCCGTGTCCGCCACATGCGGGTCCGTCTGCCGGGTCCATTCGCCCAGATTGTCCAGGTCATCTTCATCCAGATCACCGCCCGCATCGTTGAGCGCCGGGTTCAGCCGGTTCGCCAGCTCCCACCACGTGGGCAGACCGTCGTTGTCGGCATTCGCAGTTGAGTCCACGATCTGCACGCCATGAATGCCCACCTCATACCAGCTGGTGCGGAAGAGTTTCAGGTTAAAACCGCTGCCGGTGACGTTGCTAAACCGGATCGTGTTACCTCGCCACGGCACGCTTTCGCTGGACACCAGCGGCTGGATAAAACGCGTCTCCGGGGCCGTGCTGGAGGTGACAAACCAGCGGTCGCTGCCTGCACTGTCATTCAGCCGCAGCCGCCCTTTGGCGCCATCGTACACGGAACCCACATAGACGATCACGTCATAAGTGGCATAGGGCACCTGGCCAAAAGTGAGGGTGCCTCCGGTATCATTGTTCACGCTTAAAAAGCCATCGAACAGCTTGCCCGTGGAACTGCCTCCCTGCCCGCTGGCCCAAAAGCCGGAGCTCGAGTTCCAGCTCATCGTCGTGCCAGTGGGAGCGCCTGCACTGTTCACCAACACCCCAGCCACAGGGCTCGCCACAGCCTCCTGCGTTCCCGTGGGGGAGTTCCAACTGGTGAGGGGGATCGTGCTGTTCCAGTTCATCTGCGGGGAAAAACCGGTGACGGCCAGCGCCGCGAGGGCATTCCCTGGATTCAGGTCAGAAACAAAATTCAGCCCGATGCTGCCACTCCACGCCGGTGGGGTGCTGCTCGCCAGGGCGGGGTTAAACCCGGTCCTCACCTCCCAGGCATCGGGCGCACCATCATTGTCAGTGTCCGCCAGCAGCGGATTCGTGGGCGGGGAAGCGGAGGCTTCTTCGCCATCGCTCAGGGTATCGCCATCCGTATCCGCCCGCAGGGGGTGGCTGCCCAGTTCCACCTCACGGCCATCCTTCAGCCCGTCGCCATCCGTATCGGCCACACGCGGGTCCGTTTTCAGGGCAAATTCCTGCAGGTTGCTCAGGCCATCGCCATCGGGATTCCCGGCAGCGTCCGTAGCCAGCGCATCGCTGAGCCCATAATCTTCCTCCCACCAGCGTGGCAGGTCATCGTCATCCGCATCCACCAGCGCGGTGGGGTGGATCTCCAGCCTCAGCGCATCAAACTGCACCCAGCCGTCTGCCGCACCGCCGATGCGGGCCACTTGCAGGATGTTTTCGCCTACGACCGGGGTAAAGCTGCCCGCATCCACCTCCACCACCACGGTGCCGCTGGCGGTCACCATCTCCGTTTTCAGCACGGTGCCATTCAGCCGCACCTCCAGTTCATGGGCCCCGTAGCCGGGTTCTGTCCAGCCACCCCAGACATGGTGGAAAACAAAACGCAGCCGCAGCGTTGGCGTAGCCTGGTTGGCCCCCAGGTTAAAATGAAACCGGGTGAGCGGATTGTCCGGGCTGAGGGAACGCTCCAGATTCGTCCATGGTTCCGAGGAGGCGACCGTGCCGATGGGCGCGGGATAAGTCCCCGCAAAGTAGAAATCATTGTCCAAAGCAGTCGCGCTGCCCGGGGCCGCATTGCTCCCCCAGGTACCATCGCCAAACTCCTGCGGATTGCCATCCTGGTTTCCCAGCACCCCCAAAGACGTGAATTCCCCCTGCAAGGCAGGCACCCCAAAGAGCAGGCCCAGGGCGATGGCATGGAGAGTCAAACGGCCTTTCATGACGGGAGAACTTGGAAAACAAACAGAGCCAGCAGGTGGAACATTAATCCCAGCGATGGATTCCCGCAATCACAGCGCAAAGTTTCACCGCCGTGAACCAAAAACACCCATTTCCCCCTTCTCAAAAATGAAGATTTGCCCGATGCCAAGGGAAAAGAGAAGATTTTGGCCCCTGGATTGCTGCTTGACGGAAGTGAACCGGCAGTGATTGGTTGCCCCCCGACATCCGGGCTCCCTATGATCGAGTGGGAAAAGCTTCTCTGGTTAACCAGCTACATCATCGTTTCCGCCGGACTGTCCGCCTTTGGGGCGCACAAGGTTAAGGTTCTGTACACCTATTGGAAACATCGCAAAAACCCGCCCAAGGCCCTGGAGGAGTTCGCCGAACTGCCCGTGGTCACCATCCAGCTCCCCATCTTTAATGAGGCGGATGTCCTGGGCCAGCTCGTGGCCTCCATCAGCGCCCTGGATTATCCGAAAGATCGGCTGCAGATCCAATTCCTGGACGACTCCACCGACGAAACCTCCCAGGCCTGCGAGCAATACGCCCAGACCATGCGGCAGCAGGGTTTTGAGGTGGAATACCGCCACCGCAGCAACCGCCAGGGCTTTAAAGCCGGCGCGCTGGATGCCGCCATGGCGACGGTCAAAGGCGAGTTCATCTGCATCTTCGATGCCGACTTTGAGCCGGAACCTGACTACCTGAAGCAGACCATCCACCACTTCACCGATCCCCAGGTGGGCATCGTGCAGGCGCGCTGGGGCCACAAAAACCTGGACTTCTCCCTGCTCACCCGCCTTCAGGGCATCCTGCTCGACGGACACCTGATGATGGAGCAGACCTCCCGCAGCCGGCAGGGCGAGTTCTGCAACTTCAACGGCACCGCCGGCCTGTGGCGCCGCTGCGTGATTGACGAGGCAGGCGGCTGGAAGCACGACACGCTGACGGAGGATCTGGACCTCAGCTACCGCGCGCAAATGCTCGGCTGGCGCTTCATTTACCTGAATGACATCATCGTGCCTGCGGAACTGCCGCCAGACATGGATGGCTTCAAATCCCAGCAGCATCGCTGGACCAAGGGCTCCGTCCAAGTCTGCAAAAAGGTGCTGGGCAAGGTCTGGCGCAGCGATGAGCCCTTCATGAAAAAGGTGGAGGCCACCGCCCACCTGACCTCGAACTTCGCAAACCTGCTGACCCTCTGCACCCTGGTGCTGCTGTATCCGGTGGACTTTCTGCCGGTGAATTCCTGGCAGAAGGCGATCTTTGTGGACCTGCCGGTGTTCCTCTTTGCCACCGTGGCCGTGATCGCCTTCTACCTTACCGCCCAGGGCGCCCAGCGGCGCTTGGGCTGGCTGCAGACCATCCCCTACATCCCGCTGTTCATGGCGCTCGGCATCGGGATGTCCATCAACAATGGCAAGGCCGTCATTGAGGCCCTGCTCGGCCAGGAGTCCGACTTTGTCCGCACACCGAAGTATGGGGTGAACAGCCGGGCCCAGGCGCAGGCCTCGAAGAAATCCTTCCGCTACAAGGCGGGCAAGTCCCTTTGCCTGTGGATCGAGCTGGCCCTGGTCGGATACTTCGGCCACCTCTTTTGGCTGGCGGTGCAGAAGGAACAGTGGGGTTCCCTGCCCTTCCTCGCCCTGTTCCTCGGCGGATTCCTCTACGTTTCCCTCAGCTCTCTGATGAAGCGCTTTTCCATGGCCACCTTCACCCCGCCCGAGCCACCTTCCAAAGGCCCCAGCGAGACCGAAGAGGCTGAAGTGGTGGTGGCGTGAGATCAAAGAGACTCACTCCTTGGTGATCGTCTCGTCGAGGTTCAGCAGGACACGGGCAACGACCACCATCGGCGAGGCCTCTTCGGCGGCCTTCACCTGCCGCTGACGTTGCAGCAGATCCGTCAGCAGGGCGGCTTCTTTGGCGGTGGGTTCACGTGAGGTGCAGAGGCTGAAGCCGTGGGCAATGGCCTTGGCATCATCTCCCGCGCCCGCCTTTTCCATACGCCGGGCCAGATGCTGCGCCGCCTCCATGCTGAGGGTTTCATTGAGCGTCATCAGGGCCTGAAGCGGGGTGTTGCTGCGGGCGCGTTTCACGCAGGCCGTCTCTCCATTGGGCACATCAAAGGTGCCGAGGAAAGGAAAGGGCGTGCTGCGGCGACGGAAGACATAGACACTGCGACGATACTTTTGGTTATCCACCTCCACCTTCCAGGGAAAGGGGGCGTAGCTCACCGGTTTTTCAAACAGATACTCCGGGGCCGGGGGCATGACGCTGCGTCCGCCTAACTGAGGATTTAACAAACCGCTGACAGCGAGCTGGATGTCTCGCACCACCTCACCTTCCACTCGAAAGCGGGGCCCACGGGCCAGCAGGCGGTTGTAGGGATCCTTTTCCAGAAGCGCCGGAGTCACCTTGCTCTCCTGGCGGTAGGTGGCGCTGGTGAGGATGAGGCGATGCAGCTCTTTGTTAGACCAGCCTTTGTCCATGAACTCGGCCGCGAGCCAATCTAGGAGCTCGGGGTGACTCGGCAGGCTGCCTTGGAGGCCAAAGTCCTCCGGCGTATCCACCAATCCCGCGCCAAAGTAAGCCTGCCACACCCGGTTGACCCAAGCCCGTGCTGTGGTGGGAGACTGGCGTGAAACCATCCAGCGGGCGAAGGTGAGTCGAGAACCGTCCGCGTCTTTGGTTAGCGGATTGTTCAGCATCGCAGGTACGCCTGCGGCCACCTGTTCACCCGGCTTGAGGAAATCTCCGCGCTTCAGCAGGTTCGTCATGCGGGGTTCATCGCGGCCATCCAGCACCAGGGTGGTGGTGCCTTCGGGATGCTGTTTCCAGAGGGTTTCGATCTCTTCGTTGATGCTCTTCCATTCAGGAACAGTCGTGCGGAAATAGGCAAAGACGGGGGCGGGAATGCCCGCGTCTTTCATGGAGGCATCCTCCCTTTTTTCTACCCAGGTGCGGACGGCTGCAGGCAGCGGGTCAGCGGCAGCGTCCGAAAGATCAGTGGAGCTGATGCGGTAGCGGCCCAGGTTCAGGGTCTGCAAGTCATCGCTGTTCCAACCGCCGTGCTTCATGCTGAGGCCGACGGTGAGTTCCATGTCCGGTGTGACGACCAGGGGCTTTTCCAAAACGAAGACGGCCTTGCGGGGCACGTTCCGGCGACCGGGTCCGGCATCTATGCCCCAGGCCGTTTTGGCATCGCCATCAATCGCGTAAGTGACCGGGCCGGTGACACGGTGGTCTTTGTCCGCCTCTTTGTCGCGCGCATACTGCACCAAGGGGGTGTTTTCGGGCT
This sequence comes from Verrucomicrobiota bacterium, assembly GCA_040386955.1. Classification (GTDB taxonomy): domain Bacteria; phylum Verrucomicrobiota; class Verrucomicrobiia; order Verrucomicrobiales; family Verrucomicrobiaceae; genus Prosthecobacter. The sequence continues at coordinate 36,438 of JAZKER010000020.1, read as the reverse complement.
CACCATAATCAGCGGTGGCCTTGATGAACTTTAACGGGGTGAGCTTGTCACCGATCTTGATTTCACCCGTGAACTCCGTGAGGGCCGCCATGCCTTTGATGGAGCGGCCGGGGCCATAGGCGGGAAGGTTGGGATCGTTGAGGAGTTCCAGGCGGAAGGCGGTGATAGTGCGCGGAGCAGTGCCGGCATTCCGCTCGGAGTCCTTGAGATTCACGACGAACTTGACGTGGGACTTGGTGGGGGCGTAACCCTGGGCCAGGATGCTGCCGTCTTTCTGGCGGATGGCCTTTTCACCACCGGAGGGATCGTCTTCAAATTTCAGGGTGGTCCAAGCCGGCAGGCTGCCTTTCACTTGGGCGGCCCATTGCTCCAGGCGTTGAGGCCAGTCGGCGTGCTCGTGCTTCAGCTTGTTTTCCAGGTCTTGGATGCCTTGCAAAACTTGGGCGCGCTGCATCTGTTCGCTGCTGGTGTAAACGACACGCCAGGGTTCGTTGTCGTTGTTCAGGAAGGCGAACATCTGGTAGTATTCGGCCTGGCTGATCGGATCATACTTGTGGTTATGGCACTGGGTGCAGCCGATGGTGAGTCCGAGGATGCTTTTGCCGATGGTGTCCATGCGGTCGAACATGGCCTCCATGCGAAACTGTTCAGGGTCCACGCCGCCTTCCTCATTGATCATCGAGTTCCGCAAAAATCCGGTGGCGACGATTTGATCCTGGGTAGCTTTGGGCAACTGGTCCCCCGCGAGCTGCTCAATGATGAACTGGTCATAGGGCAGGTCGCGGTTGAAGGCATTGATGACCCAGTCACGGTAGAACCAGATGTGGCGCATGGGGTCCTTTTCATACCCGTTGCTGTCCGCATAGCGGGCGGCATCCAGCCAGTGGCGACCCCAGCGTTCGCCATAATGCGGGCTGGCCAGCAGCTTTTCGATCATGCGCTCATAGGCCTGTGGAGAGGATTTAAAATCCTGCACAAAAGCAGTCACCTCCTCAGGAGTAGGCGGCAGCCCGGTGAGATCCAGGGAGACCCTGCGAATGAGGGTTTCCGGGGCGGCTTCCTGGGAAGATTTTAGGCCTTCACTGGTGAGGCGCTGCTGAATGAAGGCATCCACCGGGTGAATGGCGGCAGGCAGCGGCTGCTTCACGGGAGCTTTGAAGGCCCAGTGGTCCACCTTCGTTTCCAGACTGACGCTGGCACTGTCCGGCCACTCGGCCCCGGCATCAATCCAGGCTTTGATTTTGCCAATCTCTTCAGCGGAAAGAGGATCGCCCTTGCGGGGCATTTTCATCTTCGGGTTCCGGCCTTCGATGGCGTGGACGAGAAGGGAATCGGCACTGTGCCCAGGCTTGATGGCGAGGCCAAAGTCCCCACCCTTCAGGGCGCTGGGTTTGTGATCCAGGCGGAAGGCCGCCTCCTGCTTGCTGCCGCCATGGCAGCCGTAGCAGCGCTTCTCAAAGATCGGCTGGATGTCCGCCACAAAATCCACCGCTTGAGCAGAGGAAAGGGCGAGGAGTAAAAGGGAAAACCGCAGCATGTTAGGCGAGTTATACGTAAACGGGGGCTAAAAGCCAAGGGCGCCCGGCATGGAGGATTCAGCCTCGTGTGCCCATCACACGAGGATCTTCTTCACAACATGGCCATGGACATCGGTGAGGCGGTAGTCACGGCCCTGGGTGTGAAAGGTGAGGCGTTCGTGATCGAAGCCCATGAGGTGGAGCATGGTGGCCTGCACATCGTGGACGTGAATGGGATCTTCCACGACATTGAAGCCGAGCTCATCGGTGGCACCGATTGTCTGACCGCCTTTGACACCGCCGCCTGCCATCCAGATGGTGAAGGCCTGCGGGTGGTGATCGCGCCCGAGAGCACGACCTAACGCGGGATTGGTTTCCACCATCGGGGTGCGGCCAAATTCACCGCCCCAGACCACCAGCGTATCGTCTAGCAGGCCGCGTTGTTTGAGGTCTTTCACCAGGGCCGCGCTGGCCTGGTCGGTCTCCTTGCAGTTGTTGCGCACGTTGCCTTCGACGTTGGAGTGGGCATCCCAGCCTTCATGGTAGATGTTTACGAAACGCACCCCGCGCTCGATCATGCGCCGGGCCAGCAGGCAGGCGCGGGCGTAGCTGGGCTTGTCAGGGTCGCAGCCATACATCTCCAGGGTCTCCTTGCTCTCGCTGCGCAGGTCCGTGAGTTCCGGTGCGCTGGTCTGCATGCGGAAGGCCATTTCATACGAGGCGATGCGCGTGGCGATCTCCGGATCTCCCACCGCACCGAGACGCTTTTGATTGAGCTGGCTGACGAGGTCCAGCGTGTCCCGCTGCGCCCGCGAATCAATGCCCGCCGGGCTGGAGACATTCAGAATCGGGTCGCCGCTGTTGCGGAAGCGTACGCCGTTGTAGATCGTGGGCAGGAAGCCGCTGGACATGAGGGCCGTGCCGCCACTGAGGCCCGAACCGGTGGACATGACCACAAAGGCGGGCAGGTTTTGCGTCTCGGCCCCGAGTCCATAGAGCGCCCACGAGCCCATGCAGGGGCGGCCTGGCTGGCCAAAGCCCGTCTGGAAAAAAATCTGGGCGGGGGCGTGATTGAACTGGTCCGTTTTCACGGAACGGATGATGCACAGCTCATCGGCGATCTTGGCCACATGCGGCATCACTTCCGAGATCCAGGCCCCGCTCTGACCATGCTGAGCGAATTTAAAACGGGGGCCCAAAGCGGCAGCATCTGACCGGATGAAGGCGTAACGCTGGCCACCGATGACCTCGGGCGGGATGGGTTTGCCCTCATACTTGGTGAGCATGGGCTTGGGGTCGAAGGTCTCGAGCTGGCTAGGGGCTCCGGCCATGAAGAGATGGATCACGCGCTTGGCCTTCGGGGCAAAGTGCGGGCCGCGAGCGCTCAGCGGATTCGCGGCGGCGACACCGGTGAGGGAGTCCGTGAGCAGCCCGGCCGCGGCCACTTTGCCCAAACCATAAGTGCAGTCACGCAGGAAGTGACGGCGGGAGTAGAAGGTGGGGGTGTGAAACATGACCGTCGTTTAGTTTTTGGTGATGAACTCGTCGAGGTTAAAGAGGGCGCGGGAGGCTAGGGTCCAGGCAGCGGCTTCGGAAGAGGGACTGGCCGCTTGGCCGGAGATGTCGGCGGCTTTGAGGTCGCCAGATTTCAGGCGCTCGCGCTGCTGCTGGAGAAAGGATCGCATGAGCTGGATTTCATCCGCCTCGGGCTGGCGGGAAAGCACCCGCAGGTAGAGCTGGCGGAGGGTGGCCTCGTCCCCAGCGGACTCTTTGGCGAGCAAGCTGCCGAGGGCCTGGGCACCTTCGGTGAAGATGACATCGTTCATGATGGTGAGGGCCTGGAGTGCCGAGTTGGAAGCTTCGCGTTTAACGAGGCAGGCGTCCCCAGTCGGCGCATCAAAGGTGGTGTAGAGGGCAAAGGGGGCGGTGCGCTTGCTGAAGGTGTAGAGGCTGCGACGGTAGCGATCGGTCCCGGTGCTGGGGGTCCATTTGAACTTGCCGTAGGCCACCTCCGTAACGCTGTCGGGCTGAGGCGGATAGACGCTGGGGCCGCCTAACTTGGGATTCAACAAACCTGCGGCATTGAGCATGGAGTCGCGGATCATTTCGGCCTCCAGGCGCACACGAGGAAAGCGGGAGTATAGAATATTTTCCGGGTCTTTGGACTGGCTGAGATCGGAGACCTGGACGGATTGCCGATACGTGGCGCTCGTCACCAGCAGACGATGCAGTTTTTTCATGGACCAGCCTTGTCTAACAAACTCCACAGCAAGCGAGTCGAGCAATTCGGGGTGGCTTGGCAGCGAGCCCTGATAGCCAAAGTCATCCACCGTTTTCACCAGCCCACGGCCAAACAGGGTGGCCCACTGGCGGTTCACCACCACCCGTGGTGTGAGGGGGTTTTCCTGCGACATCAGCCAACGGGCGAACTCCAGCCGCGTCTTCGGTGCTTGTTGAGGAAAAGCGTGCAGCACGGCCAAGGTCACGGGCTGCACCGGTTCCTTTGGCTGGGTGAACTCGCCGCGATGATGGCGGAAGGTGGGACGCAGGTGATTGGCCGGGCGCTCCCGCATGACAAGGCTGATGGGCAAAGCGGGTGGAGCGCGCAGATCACGAATGGCCTTGGCCTCCGCGGCGAGTTGTGGGGTGCTGAGGAGAAAGTGCTCCCACAGGGTTTGCCTTTCAGCAGCAGCCAGTTCGGGCTTCAAAAGCAGGCTGACCAGTTCGTTGTCTATGTCGCGAGCCACCGCTTTGGCATCCGTGCTGGCGGAGAGGCGGAAGTGGCCGAGCGGGCAGGCGTAGTGGCGGCCAAACTGCATGATCACGCGGATCTCGGCCCCGGCAGGAACGGGCTCCGCCAGGACAAAAACCGCCTCGTGACGTTCGCCAAAACGGGCAGCGCAGCTCCAGCCTGTTTGGGGATCTCCATCAATGGCCTGCTGAGCCGTGGCGGGGTTTTTGCCAAAGTTGTTTTTGAAGTAGCTCTCCGTGGCGGTGGCCACCTTCACGGGCTGGCCGTTCACGATGACCTTGAATTCGCCCATGAAGAAGTCGCCTTTGGGGCCTTCGTAGTTGCACATGCCAGGGCCATGGGCAGGCAGGCTTTCATGGGGCAAAGCCTCCAGACGGAGGGCGGAGACGGGCTGGCTGCCGGGGGTCAGGGTGAGATCGTAGGTGTCGGACTTGGTGATGTCGCCGGAGGCGAGGACGCTGCCGTCGTTGCTGATGGCCAGCAGGGGCAGGTTCGAGGAGGCCTTCGCGGGTTTCAGCGTCTGCCAGGGGATGGTGCGGGCGCGTTCCATGGCCAGCCATTGATCAAAGGCGGCTCCGGCATCCATGCCATCCCTCTCGTTAGGCCATTTGGAGGGCAGCTCCTTCAGCAAGGCGGCGGCCTTTTGGAGATTCGCCTGATGCCGGGCGGCCAGGGCCTCGTCGGGCAGGTCCAGATCAGGCTCATCCGCATTGTTGAGGAAGGCCATCATGCCGTAGTACTCGGTATGGGTGATGGGATCGAACTTATGCGTGTGGCACTGGGTGCACTGCAGGGTGAGGCCCAGCCAGGTGGCCCCGGTGGTGGCCACGCGGTCCGTCATGGCATGGAAACGAAACTCCAGGGGATCGATGCCGCCCTCTTCATTGAGCATGGTGTTGCGATGAAACCCGGTGGCGATGCGCTGCGCCAGCGTGGCCCCTGGGAGCATGTCTCCAGCGAGCTGCTCGATGCTGAACTGATCAAACGGCATGTCGGCATTCAGCGCCTGGATGACCCAGTCGCGGTAGGGCCAGATGCTGCGCTCGCGGTCTTTTTCATAACCGTTGGTATCGGCATAACGGGCGAGGTCCAGCCAGCGGCGGGCCCAGCGTTCCCCGTAAGCGGGAGAGGCCAGCAGCTTGTCCACATACGCCTCGTAGGCAGCCTGCGGGTCAGCCTTGAAGGCAGCCACAAAGGTCTCCAGCTCAGCCGTCGTCGGTTGCAGTCCCGTCAGATCCAGCGATACACGCCGGGCCAAGGTGTAAGGATCCGCCTCCGGGGCCAGTTTCAGCCCGGCCTCGTGGAGCTTGCCCTGGATCAGGTGATCCACGGGGTGGACTCCGGCGGGCACCGCGGCAGCGACGGGTTTGGCAAAAGCCCAGTGGGGGGAGTATTCGGCCCCTTCGGCCACCCATTGTTTGAGCGTGGCCTTTTGGGCGGCGGAGATGGGTTTCTTCGCATGCGGGGGCGGCATCAGCTCGTCCTCATCCTCGGACAAGATGCGGCGAATGATTTCGCTGGCCTCGGCCTTGCTGGGGAGGATAGCCACCTCACCGGATTTGCCGGCCTTGAGGGCGTCTTCGCGGATGTCGAGCCGCAGCTTGCCTTTGCGTCCCTGCTCATCCGGGCCGTGGCAGTGGTAGCAGTGGTTGGACAGGATGGGGCGCACATCGCGCTGAAAGTCGAGCGCAGCGGCGGTGAGCGACGCAGGCAGGGCGAGGGCAAAGATGGCGAACAGACGGGGCATGAGAATCAACGAAGGGTAACGTCCGCCACGGCCACATCCTACGCGCAACGCAGGATCATCCATGCTTTCCGGACAGAGGCGCTGGGAGCCAGGGAGTGGTGATGGGAAGAATCCCCAAATTTCCCCATTTGGGGATATTCCGGGTTAAATTGCTGATAATCAACGAATTACAACGGGGATAGAAATCCCCATCCGGGGATGGATGGGGAACATGGGGATGTGGCGGGGAGAAGGCCAGGCATGGGAGCGGAGGAGGAAGCAGCATTCGGGCAAGAAAAAGGACGGAGGCGGGACGGCAGGCGACGCTGAATTATATCATCAAATGATGTTTTTCCCAACGCAAAATGGCACTGGAGCAGAGTGATGGCGTTGCCACAAACCTTGATGGCGGGGCATGTGTGCTGAAGGCTCAAGTGTGACAGTGAAGGTGTGCGTTCTCACAATCAGAGCATCACAATTATCCAGATGGTTGTTGGGCGGAGAGCCATCTGAACCGAAGCTAGAATTTCCCATCCGTTCGTTTTAAGCGTAGGTAGTTAGCCAACTGTTCCGCACCATGCGTATTTTGTTCGTTGAGGACGCTGCGTCCATCCGAAAGCCTGTCACGAAGGCGCTCAAGGCGTCGGGATTTGCCGTGGATGCCACCGGAGATGGAGCGGAAGGATGGCAGATGGCGCAGGATCACGATTATGACGTGATCATTCTCGACATCATGCTGCCGGGCATGGATGGCCGGGAAATTTTGAGGCGGATGCGTGCGGCTAACAATGAGACACCGGTATTGTTTCTGACCGCCAAGGATGCCATTGAGGATCGCGTTGCCGGCTTGAGGCTTGGTGCGGACGACTATCTCACGAAATCATTCGCCCTTGAGGAGCTTTTGGCTCGGGTCGAAGTGCTGGGGCGGAGAAAGTATGCGAAGCGTTCTCCCCTGCTGGTGGCGGGGGATTTGGAGCTGGATCAGGCGACGAAAACTGTGCGCCGGAGCGGCCGCGAGCTCACCCTCACTCCCCAGCTTTTCGCCCTGTTGGAATATCTGCTTTTGCGCAAAGGGCACGTGGTCTCACGCACGGAGATCGAAGAGCACATCTACGATGAGCTGGTTTCGCCCATGAGCAATGTCGTGGACACCGCCGTGTGTGCGCTGCGTCGCGCGATCAGTCTTTCCGATGCAAGCCCGCCCATCATCCACACCCGGCGTGGCATGGGTTACGTGATCCAGGAATCCCCATGAAAAGCATTCGCGCCCAACTTCTGGCATGGCTGCTGCCCACCTTTGGGGTGGTCTGCGCAGCAGCGAGCGTGGGTGTCTATTATTCGGCGAAGCAGGCTATCGATGCTGATCTGGATGTGCGGTTGAGTCGGCTTGCGGGCTCCGCACGGCTTGCCTTGCGTAACCAAATGAATGTCGGCAGCGGAGGCACCCGCACACCCGGTCTGCGGGCGTTTCTTTCCAAGGAGGAGTTCCAGTCACCGGGCCAGTATTTTCAGGTGTGGGCCTCGGAGGGGTTTCAAGAACGACGGTCTCCCAATCTCGGCAAAGATGATTTGCCGCGCCCGCCAGAACTGACGCGTGACACCCTCCGCTATGACGGAGAATTAGAGAGCGGTGAACCGGTACGGATCAGCGCCATGCAGTATCCCCAGGGCGGTAGAAATCTGCCATTGGACTTTGCGGTCGCTGTAAGCCGTAGTGAAGGCGAAGCTCGATTGTCCCGGCTGCTGGCTGATCTGGCGATAGGTGGCGTCGGGTGTTGCGCCTTGCTGTGCCTGCTGCTGGTGCTGGCTCTGCGTTTCGCCCTGCGCCCGCTGGTGCGTGTCGGTGAACAAGCTGCGGCGATGGGGGCCGGGTCACTGCATGAGCGATTTGCCATGGAAGCCCTGCCACAGGAAATCGCGCCCATCGTGAAGCGGCTGAATGACCTGATGGGCCGCCTGCAACAAGGGTTCGAACGTGAGCGGAGGTTCAGCGGCGATCTCGCCCACGAATTGCGCACACCGCTCGCCGCCATTCGGGCCACCAGCGAGGTGGCGGAAAAGTGGCCCGACCAATCTTCGCCGGATGACTTTCATGAAATCACGCTGGCTGCCACGCGCCTCCAGCAAACGGTGGACAGCCTCCTGCTTCTGTCCCGTGTGGAAACGGCCTCAGCAGATGTCACGTCTCAAACGGTGGCCCTTCGCCCGCTCGTTGAGGAGTGCGTCACCCTTTACAGGGAGCAGGCCGCCCAGCGCCACTTGCAGTTAGACCTCCGGTTTGAAGCCGACCTCGTCTTGGAGACAGATCCCCGTCTGCTGCGCATCATTGCCACCAATCTCATCGCCAATGCCGTGGAGTATGCGCCGTCTGGAAGTGAGATCGTCGTCGAAACCAAAGGGGACGCCCCTTTTCTACGCGTTAGCAACCTTGCTCCAGAGCTCACCCCTGATGACATTCCCCGTCTGTTCGACCGCCTATGGCGGAAGGATGTCACGCGCAGCGAAGGTGCCCATTCCGGTCTAGGGTTGTCCATCGCCAATGGTTGCGCCCAGGCGCTGGGCCTCGCCCTGAGTGCTGACCTGCAAGAAAACGGCGTGCTGGAAATATCGCTGCGGCGCGAAAAATAGTCGTCCGCGCTCATCTTCCGCTCATGTTCGATGGGGCAAGATAGGCGAATGAATCGACCTTTCTTCCTCGCCCTTGCCATCCTTTCTGGCAGCGCCGCCTCGGCTCAATCTCCCAGCACTTCACGGGCTGTGCCTGCGCTCGACGAAGCCTTCAAGCGAGTGGATGCCAACAAGGATGGCAAGCTGGATCCGCAGGAGTTTGGGCGATTCATTGAGCGCTCGCGATCCCTCAGCGGCGCAAATGCCGAGGAGGTCTTCGGCAAGCTGGACATCGACAAAAATGGGGCGCTTACGAGTGAGGAGTTTCAGCGCGTCACGAGGGTGAATCGCGGCAGTTCAGCACCCGCGCCAACGCCTTCATCAACGCCCATGCCCCCGAAGACGGAGCATTCACCCCCTGCTCCTCCAGGCCCTCAATCGCCCCGCACTTCGCGGCCCGTGCCTGCGCTCGACGAAGCCTTCAAGCGAGTGGATGGCAACAAGGATGGTAAGCTGGACCCACAGGAGTTTGGGCGATTCATCGAACGCTCACGCTCAATGAGCGGGGCCAATGCCGAGGAGGTCTTCGACAAGCTGGATACCGATAAGAATGGGGCGCTCACGAGTGAGGAATTTCAGGGTGTCACGAGGGTGAATCGCGGCAGTTCATCCCCTGCGCCAGCGCCTCCATCGTCACCAACGACCCCGAAGACGGAGCCCATGTCCAAGCCTTCATTGTCGCCGGCAAAACCTGAGTCTGCGCATAAGAAACCGGCACCAGCCACGGCAACCTTCATGGAGGCCGCCAGCCCAGAAGGACTGGCCTTCTTCGAAAACAAAATCCGGCCAGTGCTCGCGGATAAGTGCTACCAATGCCACTCCGCTGAGGCTGAAAAGATTAAAGGTGGGCTTGCGCTCGACACTCGTGAAGGGGCGCGCCTCGGTGGTGAGAATGGCCCCGCCGTGGCTCCCGGAAATGTGGAAGCAAGCCTGCTCATTGAGGCGATTCGTTTCCATAACAAGGATCTCGCCATGCCTCCGGAAAAGTCGGGCGGGAAACTGCCTGACAACGTCATCGAGGATTTCGAAAAATGGGTACAGATGGGAGCGCCCGATCCACGCGTCGGCTCAGTAAAAATCACGAACAAACAAGACACGGAGGCAGCGAAGGATTGGTGGGCCTGGCAACCGCCCAAGAGCCAGCCTGCGCCTGCAGTGAAGGACACCGCTTGGCCAAGGAATGACATTGACCGTTACCTCCTCTCTGCTCTGGAAGAGAAGGGGCTCCAGCCTGTCGGCGATGCCGACAAGCTGACCCTTCTGCGGCGCGTGACCTTTGACCTCATCGGTCTGCCTCCGACTCCACGGGAGGTGACTGATTTTTGCAACGACACCTCGCCAGATGCCTTCAAGAAGGTGGTGGACCGTCTGCTGGATTCCAAGCAGTTCGGCGAAAGATGGGGCCGCCACTGGCTGGATGTGAGCCGTTATGCGGAAAGCACGGGTAAGGACATCAACCTCGCCTTTCCCCATGCCTGGAGATACCGCGACTATGTCATCGCTGCTTTTAACAACGACAAGCCCTATGACCAGTTCTTGCGTGAGCAGCTCGCCGGAGATCTCCTCCCGGCCAGGAACGACAGGCAGCGCGCGGAGCAGCTCGTGGCCACAGGCTTTTTGGCCATGGGCACCAAAAGTGTCAATGAGGCGAATCCACGGCAGTTTGCCCTCGATCTGGCCGATGAACAAATAGACACCGTTTCGCAGGCCCTGCTTGGCGTCACTGCCGCCTGTGCCCGCTGCCATGACCACAAATTTGATCCGATCTCGCAGCGGGAATACTATTCTCTCGCTGGCATATTCCTCTCCACTGACACGCGCTACGGCACCTTTTTCGCCGCCCAAAACCGCAGTGCGGCCGAGCTGATCGAGCTGCCGCGCGGGGAGGGCGTGCCAGTGCTCCCGCTGGTCATGACGCCGCAAGAGCGTGAGAAGAAGCAGTTCGAACTGGACGGATTTCTGCAACAGGCAAATGACATAGCAGCCGCCACCTTCGGAACGTCTGCCCGTGGCGGCACTTCGGGTCGCCAGCCACGAAACCAGCAAATGCTCCTGCTGCTGCGCATGAACCAAGTGGGGCTGCTTGAGACGGAACTGAAGTCCTTCGACGAAAGCGGGAAAATGCGCCCTCTGGCCATGGGCGTGCTGGATCAACCTACCCGCCGTGAGGAAAGCCGCGCCCGCACGAGGGAAACACCCCGCTACGGGTCCAGCACGCCGGAGCAGGCCATCGCTTCTCGCTTTTTGGAAAGGGATGGACGCTTTTCCAGACCGCCTGAGTTCAAGGTCATCAATGACTCACCCGTCTTTGCACGGGGCGACGTGAACCAGGCAGGCGAGAAAGTTCCTCGCGGTTTCCTGTCATTGCTGACTCATGTGACACCTCCGGTGATCCCCGCCACCAGCAGTGGCCGCCTTGAGCTGGCCCAGTGGATGCTGGCCGATAGCAACCCGCTGACAGCACGCGTGATGGCAAATCGTGTGTGGCAATGGCTGTTTGAGCAGGGCCTCGTGACCACGCCTGACAACTTTGGCACCACGGGTAACAAGCCGAGCAACTTGGCACTGCTTGACACCCTTGCCGTTAGGTTTCGCGAAGGTGGCTGGTCGGTCAAAAACCTTGTCCGTGGCATCGTCAACAGCCATGCCTATCAACTCTCCTCAACCTATGATGAGACCAACTTTGCTGCCGACCCAGAAAACACACTGATCTGGAGAATGAACAAGCGTAGGCTCGATGCCGAATCCATCCGCGACGCCACGCTTGCCATTTCAGGCCAGCTCGATCTCCAACCGCCATTGGGTTCACCGATTGCCATGCGTGGCAACGGTCCTATCGGGGAATTCAGGCAGTTTCCCAATGCAGGCGTGCCAGAGGACGAACTTGTCGAAGCAGGCACCCGTACCCAGGCGCGCTCCGTCTATCTGCCGATCGCTCGCGACATGCTGCCTGATGCGCTGGCCATCTTCGACTTTGCTGAGCCAGGTTTTGTGAGCGGTCACCGCGAGGTGACCAATGTGCCTGAACAGGCTCTCTACATGCTCAATTCTCCGACTCTGGCGACTGCCGCACAAAAACTTTCTCATCGAGTTCTAACTGCTTATCCAACAAACGCGAACGGGGATGAAGCAGCCAACCTCGCCCAGCGCGTTCAATTTGCCTACGGGCTCATGTTTTCTCGCACTCCTAGCGAGGCCGAGCGCGAGGCCGCTTTCAACTTTTTCTCCAAGTTTCCTAGCGCGTCCGCCCCGGATGATCTCCGCAGCGGATTCCCCCCCAACCCTGGAGCCGAGGCCTCTGCGTGGACTTCCTTTTGCCGCGCCCTCTTTGCGACCGCTGAGTTTCGCTACCTTAACTAAGCCCTGGTTCTCTTTTTCATCATGAACTCCTCCACCTTTTCGGATCCTCGCTCGCCGCATTTCTGCCGTCGCGACATGTTAAAAACGCTTTCCAGCGGTTTTGGTTATCTCGCATTTGCAGGGCTCGCCACGCAGGCCGCACAGGCCGCCACTTCCGCGCGTGAAGGGCCGCTGGCCCCCAAAGGCACGCACTTCCCAGCTCGCGCCAAAAGGGTGATCTTCCTCTGCATGCGCGGGGGACCCTCCCATGTGGATACCTTCGATTACAAGCCCAAACTCACCGCCGACAGTGGCGCGGCTGGACAGCGGGCAGGAACGAAGCTGTTAGGTTCAAAATGGAAGTTTGCGCAGCATGGGCAAAGCGGACTTTGGATTTCCGACCTCTTTCCGAATGTGGCGAATCATGCGGATGATCTTTGCATGCTTCGTTCCATGCAGACGGATCTGCCTTCGCATCCGCAGGCGTTTCTGCAAATGCACACCGGCTCCTTTCAATTTGTGCGGCCATCTCTTGGGGCATGGACACTTTACGGTCTGGGCACCGAAAACGAGAACCTTCCCGGCTTCGTCACGCTGACTCCGCCTGGGGCCTCTGGAGGGGCGCAGAACTACGGCTCCTCGTTCCTTCCAGCCATCTATCAAGGAACACGCCTGGGGACCGACAATCGACCCATTGCTGGGGCACAGATCCGCAACCTCAAATCACCCCTCAACAGCGACATTCAACGTGCCGAACTCGATCTGGTGCAAACACTCAATCGCGAGACCCTGAAGCGAGACCCATTCAACCCTGCTGTGGAGGGCGTGATCGAGAGCTACGAGCTTGCCTTCCGCATGCAGAAAGAGATGCCCCAAGTGATGGACCTCGAAGGCGAGAGTGAAGCGACGAAAAAGCTTTACGGCCTCGAAAACACAACGACGGCAGACTTCGGACGTAAATGTCTTCTGGCGCGTCGTCTGGTGGAAGCTGGGGTGCGCTTTGTCGAAGTTTCCCATGGAGACTGGGACCAGCACTTCAATCTCACCAGCGCACTGGGGGCCAACTGCCGATCGGTGGACCAGCCGATTTCTGCCCTGCTCACCGACCTCAAAGAGCGTGGACTGCTGAAGGACACCCTCGTCATTTGGGGCGGCGAGTTTGGCCGTACTCCCCACGCTCAGGGTGGCGATGGACGCGACCATAACCACAAAGCCTTCACCATGTGGATGGCTGGCGGCGGCGTGAAAGGCGGCTTCTCCCACGGCCTGACCGACGATTACGGCTATGAAGCCATCGAAGACAAAATGCACGTCCATGATCTTCATGCCACCATCCTGCACTTGTTAGGCCTGGACCATGAGCGGCTGACCTATCGCTACGCCGGACGAGATTTCAGACTCACCGACGTCCATGGCAATGTCGTCAAACAGATCATTTCTTGAAGTCTGCGATCTACTCTTAAAAGAGCATGGCGGTGGGCTTTTCTGAGATCGAAATGGTCTCTCTGAATTCCCTGATAACGCGAATTGACAGGGACATTCGGTGCAAAACGAGCACCACGATTCAACTCCATCCAGCGCAAAGTGCCGAAGTCTGGAGCAAAGCGGAGTTATGCCGGATTTCCCATTGCCCGGAACGAGCACTGGACAGCGCGAGCGATCACACTTTCACCCCCTGCCGTACAAAACAAACAGGGGGGCCTGCGCACTCTCCTGTTCATTGGCTGCGGTAATCTTCACGGCAAGCAGGTGACCCCGAGTATCCCCCCAATGTGCATCTGGGATCCTTTCTTGCGTTTGTCGCCCTCCGGCAAAACTACCTGGTTGATTGTAGCGGTGTCGTGGCCTTCTTCGGCGGCCGCCTATCCGATTCCTTCCTTGAGCGCTTTGGCTACGGCGCTGCTGCAAGTGCTGACTTCGAGCTTCTCGTAGATGCGACGGACATAGGTGTCCACGGTGTGAATGCTGAGGCTCAGCTTGTCGGCGATTTCCTTTCGGATGAGGCCGGCGACCATGAGCTTGAGGACTTCCGTCTCGCGTTCGCTCAAGGAGTACTTCTCCTTTTTCGGCGCGAACTGGCTGAACATGGTGAGCACACGGCGGGCGACACGCGAGTTCATGGGTGAACCGCCAGCGAGGGCGTCACGCACGGCACGCACGACGTCTGCCGCAGATGAAGTCTTGAGGAGATAGCCGCACGCTCCGGCGCAGATGGCGCGGAAGATTTTCTCGTCGTCATTGAAGACCGTGAGGACGAGCACGAGTGTCGTGGGGCTGACGGCACGGGCAGCGCGGATGCCATCGAGCCCGCTCATGCCTGGCAGACCTACGTCGAGCAAAAGCACGTCGGGAGCAGAGCCTTGAGGCAGCGCGGCGAGCATGGCTTCACACGATTCAAAGGCACGCGGACAGTGTAGGTCCGTTTCGGCGTTGAACACGCTCGCGATCGTGCGACGGAATGGGGCGTGATCCTCGACTATCCAGATGCTTTTCATGCGATGGGGGCTTCGAGGTGGATGTGCGTGCCGTGACCGGGAGAGCTATGAATGGTGACGTGACCCCCCAGCACGGTTGCCCGATGGCGCAAGTTGGCTAGACCGTTGCCATCGTGAGCAGCTTCGGGGTCGAAGCCACAGCCGTTGTCTTCAATGGTGAGTCGAAAGCTGTGGGCGTCCCAGCCAGTGTGGATGCGCATGCTTTGGGTGCCGGCGTGCCGCGCGATATTGTGCAGACCCTCACGAACGAACAAAATGATGTGCCGGTGGAAACTGAGTGACGCAGGACGGCTCGCGTCGTCTGCTGTGTTGAGGATTTCGCGCTGCACCTCCGGAAGCAGTGTTTCGGCGCTCTGCTGGATCGCTTCAATGAGTCGCGCGAGGGGTGGAGCGCCGCTTTCGCGCATCAGCCAGACGATGGTGTGCATGGATTCGGCGGCCTCTGCCGACAGGCGGTGGATTTCCTGCAACGGCGCATCGTCCCGAGGTGCGGTGGGATGGCGCAAGGCCAGTTCGCTCATCATCCGTATGCTGCCAAGGTGACTGCCGAGGTCATCGTGCAAGTCGCGCGCGATGCGTTCCCGCAGGGCTTGGAGTTCACGCTGCTGCCGGGCACGAGTGCGCCAGACTGCGGCACCCGCTAGCAACACGAGCACGCTGGCTGCCGCGACGCCCGACCACAGCGCGCGACTTTGTGCCACGGCCAGAGCTTTGATTTTCAGCTTCTCCAAGGTCTGGAATCGCTCGCGCAACTCCCGGCGCTCGGAGAGCTGCCTCAGCCATTCGCTCCAGTCCATCAAGGCACCCTCGCTCACGAGACCGTCGGTCAGCGACTGGCGATGCCAGGCAGTTGCAGGTGGCTGCGCATCGTCGAGTGAGCTGACGGGCTGGCTGCGCGCGACGTTTTTGCCATCCGCATAGACTTCGAGTTCGCCGAGCGCGAAGACGAAGTCGCCCGTGCGCTCCCACAGTCGCGTGGCGGTCACGCGCACAAATCGTGCGGTGACGCCGCCCGTAGAGAATGTCACGGGATTATCGCCGGGGTTGGGAAAATCATCGGCAGTGCTCTCAAACACGATGCGCGGTGTGCTGAAGTTTGCATCCTCATCCGTCTCCACTTTGAAGCGGGAAGGGAAACCAAACGCCGTGCGTTCAGGAAAACCCGGCGGATGAGCGGGGACCAGCCGGACCTCCTGCAAAGGATGCGAGGTGCCGAGATCCACCTGCACCCATTTCGTCGCTTCCGCCGTCTGCGCGACATCGCTGCGCCATCCATAGGTGCGTTCGGCTTGGGGAAGGACGGGCAGTCCCAAAGCGCAGAAGCCATCGACAAGATTGCGCGGGCTCCACGTCGGCAGAGTCTCCACGGCATTCAACGCGGTGACAGGGCATCGCGTTGCAACGTTCGTTCCATCGGAAAACACGAACAGTTCGCCGAGGCAGAAGAACGAACGCGGGGCCACGTCGGGATCTTCTTGGAGCCTCGTCACCGTGAAGCGCACATAGCGCGCTTTCACCCGATGCGCGGCGATGTGAATCGGAGCCATGAGCGGCAGGCAATCCTGGTCTGTATGATCGAGCAGCCTGATTGGCTCGGCCAGACCGGGGTCATTGGAGGCATCCAGCCGGAACCGTGGAGGAAATCCATAGACGCCTGTCGCGTGACGCTGCGTGCCGGCAAACGCTGGCACCACGACGACGGCATCCAACTCGCACTCTCGGCCCAAGTCCACCTGCACCCAGCGGCTCGTATCAGCATCCGGAGCGAAGCCGCTGTGAAAACCAGCGCGGTCATGGATTTGCGGTGACGGAATCGGCGGGAGAACCGACGCGCGCTTCGCGATGGTAACGCTCTCTGTCTCGAGGGTTGCGAGTTCGTGGTTGAACCATGACCATACCTCACCTCGCGCCGTCGGAAACGACAGCGATGCGAGCAGCATCCAGATGAGCACAGCATTGCGCATGAATGCCGAGAGTAGCGTCCACCCAGCCGCTTGTCGTCGGTGGAGTGCGCCGCCAGGTGTCCCTATTTCTCGTGACATGCGCAGCTACCTTGGCCGCCCTAGCCTGAGGCCATGCAACGGTTTCTTCGCTCCTGCCTCACCCGGTTCTGCCTCATTTCCCTTTCTATCCCGACGCTGCGCGCAGCGGAAGTCATCCAGCCCGCTGGTTCGTTGCCTGTGGCAGCAGAGGTGGACGTGATTGTTGTCGGAGGTTCGTCCAGTGGGGTGACGGCTGCGGTGAAGGCGGCACAGAAGGGGGCGAAGGTGTTTCTCGCTGCCCCACGGCCTTATCTTGGCGAGGACATTTGCGGGACCTATCGGCTGTGGCTCGAACCGGGAGAGGAACCGGCGACTCCGCTCGCTCGTGTCTTGTTCGGCGACAACGCATCGCCTCTGCAACCGGTCACGCCCATGCATGTGAAGCGTGCTCTCGACAAGGCCCTGCTCGATGCGGGAGTGCAGTTTCTTTACGCGAGTTTTGTCACAGAGATCATGCGCGATGTGAAAGGGAAACCTGCTGGTGTGGTCATCGCCAACAAGTCTGGGCGTCAGGTCGTGCTCGGGCGCGTCATCATTGATGCGACGGAGCGGGCTGATGTGGCCCGACTGGCGGGGGCCGAATTCACGGAGTATCCGGTGGGTGTGCAGACTTTCTCACGCATCGTCGTTGGCGGCGAGCCCCGCACTGGCGATGGCGTGAGCGTGTCATTGCGTGAACCGGCCATGACGATTCAAGCGCCTGCGGTCCCCGATGCCCGACGCAAGGCGGGTCCAGTGCGCGTCATCGAATACCGGCTGTCCATTCCAATGCGCAATCACAGCTACGCGGCGTTTGTGCAGGCGGAACAGATCGCGCGCGATCTCACTTGGACGAAAGACGTGCTGGACGGCTCCGAGCTGCTTTTCCAAGTGCCGCCGGATGCAATGCTCAGTAGCGGGCCGTATCGTGATGCCTGGAGCAGCGCGGAGAAGATTCCGCTGGGCGCGCTACAGTCGGACAAAGCTCCCGGCGTGTTTGTCCTCGGTGGTTGTGCGGATGTTTCGCGCGAAGCCGCTGCCAGGCTCACCCGCCCGGTCCATCTCATGGCAATCGCGGTGCGTGTCGGCAACGCCGCTGCGGAACTGGCAAAAATTTCGCCGCTCCCGGTCAATGTGCGCGTGCCGGGCACCAAGCCGACTCAGGCCGTCTCTGGCGAAGTGCGCGAGGTCGGCGTGGAGTTCAGTGCGCGGAAATATGAACGCTTCGTGCCGGAGGAAGCGCGCACTCTGCCAGTGCTCGGTGAGTATGACGTGGTCGTGGTCGGCGGCGGCACGGGCGGCGCGCCTGCGGGAATCGCTGCGGGCCGGCAAGGCGTGAAGACCCTGATGATCGAATACCAGGCCGGCTTCGGCGGCGTGGGCACCCTGGGTTACATCGCCGTTTATTATCACGCGAACCGCGTCGGCTTCACCGATGAGGTGAACCAGGGGCTTGCGGAAATCTCCCCGCGCGAAAACCGCCCGGCCAGCGGCCAGTGGAATCCCGACCATAAGAGCGAATGGTGGCGCCGTGAATTGCGCAAGGCCGGCGTGGAAATTTGGACCGGCGCGCTCGGCTGCGGAGCGTTCGTCGAAAACGGCCGCGTCAAAGGCGTGGTCGTCGTGACCCCACAGGGGCGTGGAGTGGTCCTGGCCAAAGCCGTAGTGGACTCCACCGGCAACTCCGATATCGCCGCCGCCGCTGGCGCCACCTGCCGCTACACTGATGGCAGCGAAATCGCCGTGCAGGGCACCGGCCTCCCCCCGCACAACCTCGGCCAGCGCTATTTGAATACGGACTGGACGTATGTGGACGAGACCGACATCACGGACATCTGGCGCGCATTTGTTTTGGCCAAGGAAAAGTTTCAGAACGACTACGATCTCGGCACCTTCATCGACACCCGCGAGCGGCGGCAAATCATCGGCGACTTCACGCTCTCGCCGATGGATGAATGGCTGAGTCGCACCTATCCCGACACCGTGGTCATCACCCAAAGCGACCTCGATTCCCACGGCTACACCATTCATCCGCTTTACACCTTGCGCGCTCCCGACCGGCGCGAACTCACCGTACATGTCCCCTTCCGCTGTCTGATTCCACGCGGGCTGGATCGAATCCTCGTCACCGGGCTGAGCGTCAGTGCGCATCGCGACGCGCTGCCCTTCATCCGCATGCAAGGCGATGTACAAAACCAAGGCTATGCCGTCGGTCTCGCCGCTGCGATGATCGCCCGGCGCGACTGCCCGACGCGAGAACTCGACATCAAGGCGCTGCAACGGCAACTCATCGAAAAAGGCAACCTGCCGGAGAGTGTTCTTACCGAGCAGGACAACCTGCCCTTGCCGAAGGCACGGGTCGAGGAAGCCGTTTTCCGCCTGAGCGGCAGCTTCGACAAACTCGAGGTCGTGCTTGCTCATTGGGAGATCGCACAGCCGGTCTTGCGCGAGGCGTTTGCCTCCTCTTCGGTGCGCTATGAACAGTTCACCTACGCGCAGGTCCTGGGCATCATGGGCGATGCCACCGGCGCCGAAATGCTGGCCCAAGCCGTCAGCGCAAAAAAGGAATGGGACGCCGGCTGGCGCTTCCGTGGCATGGGGCAATATGGCCCGAGCGTCAGCCCGCTTGATGGTTTCATTATCGCCCTCGGGCGCTCGAAATCTCCTTTGGCATTGCAGCCTATTCTAGCGAAAGCCGCGCTGCTGACTCCGACCTCTGAACTGTCGCACTTCCGGGCCATCGCCCTCGCCCTGGAAGCACTCCGTGATCCGGATGCCGCCAAGCCTTTGGCAGACCTCCTGCGCCTGCCTGGCGTCTCCGGCCACGCCGTCACCACCATCGAGGCCGGTTTGAAAGCGAATCCTCCCGGCGGAACCGAAAACAGCGTGCGCGACAAGGTGCTTGCGGAGATTCATCTCGCCCGCGCCCTTTACCGTTGCGGCGACTATGAAGGGGTAGCGGAGAAAATCCTGAGCGCCTATGCCAGCGACCTGCATGCCCATTACGCCCGCCACGCCCAGGCAATTCTCAAAGAAAAAGCCAATCCATAAGAGCCTTGCCGACCATGACCAATCGCCAGGTCAAAGACATCACGCCTAAAGCCTGGGCAGAGGCCCGGAGACTCAAACAACGAGCCGCGCAGCTCTCTGCTCACCTCCGTCAACCTGCTTCAGCAGGTGCTTGGCGTGACGTTTACGTTTGAGAGACGCGAGAGGGAAATGGGAAACAGAGGAGGATGTTCACCTCATCATCTCAATCTGAGAGTGAGAGAGCCACGAAGCCGCGTGTTTGCGGGGAAGACCGGGTCTGAAAGTGACTTTCTGGTTAGTCTCTCAGAAAGTGGCGGAAGGGGTGGGACCACACGCAGCGGTCATTTCACAGCAGTTAAAGCATTCATTATCAACAACTTTCAAAACGAGTGAGGTATGCAATGTGGACCACATTTGTGTACCACTCAATTGAATCTTGAAACTGCATGTGCCCTATTAGTGCAGCAAGCTGCACTAGCGAGCCCTTAAAGACCCTCAGGAGTTCGTGCGAAACGGATTAACCTCTAATTGGTTCACGGATATTAATAGCTTCATTGACCTCTTCGTATATGGGAAGTCCGTACTGAGATGCTGCTTCAATAGAAACAGCCAAACCATAGCGCACTGCATCCGCTAACGCTCCACCATCCTCTCGGCAATTCACTCGAATTGTAATTGTTGACCCGTCCGCAAAAGGAACTGCGCCTTCACCCTCCCAAATTTCATGTTGAAGAGTTCCACTACGGACTGTCCTCCACTCTGACTCACTACGGCTTGTTCCCAGAAGCGCCGAAGGCTTAGATATCCAAAGACGCGCAATCCGGTAAGCGCGGCTATTTGGATTGATCGGTGAGATCCAAGCAAGTGTAAGCGTGATTCGCCTTTTCCCCCGGAATGCGTTTAACGAAGATGGAATTGGGAGGTCGAATTGATGAGCCTGCTCTTTACGGAGTTTGCCCCACCCTATAAGGGTCGCTCTATGATCGTCAGCGCCAAGGGACCTCTGGAGATCGACCGAACCATATCCCATAAAGGGAAGAACGTAGCGTTTACGAAACTGATCAACACGCATAGCGAGACTTGGATCAAAAATCTGGCGCAGTCGATTAAAACCATCTGCTGCCGAAGCGGCATGAGCAAGCATACTCTTTGCGAGGACTGGCAAATACTCTTCAGGCACGGCGGGAGATTCCCCCCCAAGACTACGAAGCATCGTCATCACTTTGATTGCTTGTCTAGTGCAAAGGGCAGCAGCGTTACTGGTCCCCCGCGTATGAGCAGTTGATGTTAATGAGATACGTGGTGCAGCAACCAACTGTCCGGGTGGTCTATCAGAAGGAATGCATGTTAGACCACTACCCGTCCAACGCATGACCTGCTGCCCCCCAGGAAATGTTAAATCGGGCTTAATTGAGCGCCGATTTCCTGGGCCGATTGCGGATGTTAGACTTGATAGAAAAGAACTCTGAACCGGCATGAACTGTGTGGACCCAAGAGGTGGCAAGGTGGTATTTCCATCGATATGACGTGCAGCTACGGTTAATGCATTAATGGATTCGGATGGGGACAACAAGCGACGATTGCGGACATCGTTCCAACACGCGATAAACGCTTCACGTTCACGCTCTTCTTGAGATAAGGCTTCCCACGCTGTGAGAGTCATCCCCATATTTAGAGCCGGGTGATTTCCTGCACTAACCACGAAAAGAAGATTGTACTTCCAAGACAGAAAATCAATCATCCTAGCCCATGGGCTCATTGTCCCATCAAATATACGTGATGTGTCTCCAACTGACAAGTTCACTACCTGAACCGAGCGCGCAGTAGGAGCCACGTCAAATGATCCATGCTTAAGCCTTCGAATGGCAATTTCAAGGAGGTCTTGCGCAAACCGATGAGAAGGAACTGCTTCTCGGCGGGGACGCCTATGGTCATTGGGTTCAACCCTGAGTATTGGCCTAACATATAATGGCGATGAGATTGGATCTTCATTCACACCCAGATCTCCACGTATAATTAGTGAAGCCATTCCAGTTCCGTGATTCCGATCGCCCGCCTCATAGTCCGCAGCCCAATTATCAGGGTCATCCACCCTTAGCCATCCGTCATACGCAGCATGGTTCTCAATTGGAAGTCCATCCAAAAGCGCCGCAATCGGCTCACCTGCGGCAGCATCTCTGGGCGCGCGTACATCACCAATAAACCCATCATTAGCGGAGGGCTGTACGGCTGTTTGTCCCAAAGGACGACAAAACATCACTTCCGTTCGTTGAAGAAACGCGGATGCAAGAGGGTCTTCTATAAATTGCTTTACAACAGAAGGAGGCATGTTTGCGATTGCTCCATGGAAAGCGGTGGGTTTATGTTCATAAGGATGCGATAGACTACCCCCCAAAGATTCGGCCAAGACACTTAAGTTACGATAAACTACGGCCCGCAGTGCATCATTGGACCTAAACCAGAGTTCCACTGTGAAGGAAATATTATCGAGTCCCATTTCGAGGGCTTCCTGCCAAAACTCGATAACGCCAGTTTCACCAATTCTATCTTGCGCAGACCAGAACCGGACATCTTTTAGATGAGCGAAGACCTTTTTCCAGGCACCAAACCCATGTGCAAATGCTTCACCTTTTGTGTATCTATTCCATAATGACAGCAGTTGTCGCAAAGCCTCAGCATTTGTGGATAATGCAAAAACTCGATTCGACGCGGTCATTGAGTCATCTTCCTCGTCGATCTCGGCATATTCCTCATTTTCTGCATCATCTGTAGTATTTTCACTGTCGAATGAAACGAGCCATTCCAAACCAGGAATTCGACGCACGGCTGATATAAAGTCATCGACTGTTCCAATAGTTTCGAGGACGAGGACCTCCTCCGCAATTGTGCCCACCGCCGCTGTCGAAAGGCTAAGGCTGCGCCGCTCAAGCGAAGCTTGGAGCTGCTGGAGGGGCTTACCAACATGTACTTCTTGCCATCCCCGTGACAATTTTTTGCCTACAATGTTTGAACGCGGTAATTTTTCGCGCTCCACCGTTGTGGGCTTAGGGAAGATCAGAACCGGTCGCTGCGGCATGACAGAAAGTCTGCCGTGCAATTGCATTTTGCGCAATGCCTAAGATTTGACTCTGCCCGACCAATGCGCAAGACGCTGATTAATAATTTCACCAGGAGGAATTTGCCCTTGGGCAAGAATCACACGGCGCTCAATATCGAGGCAGAAATCTTCCAACTCTGAAAAGCTGGTAGGAGCTAGTTGTTTGGCCACGGCTGCTGCCGATTTACCTGACTTCCAGTTCATCCGTTTGAATTCTCGCGAGATCCATTCAGAAGCCTGAGCCAGTGTTGGGGAGGGTAGTTCCACGCGGATCTGGAAACGTCTCCAAACAGCTCGATCAAGACTCTCTGGATGATTAGTGGCTGCGACAATGAGAACGTAAGAGGGCAACGCATCCACTTGTAATAGGAGGGTGCTTACGACCCGTTTGATTTCTCCAGTCTCCCTTGGATCACCCCGCTCCTTGCCTAGCGTGTCAAATTCGTCAAGAAAAAGCACGCAATGCCGTCCCCTCACGTATTCAAACAGCTTTCCAAGCCGAGTGGATGTCTCCCCTAGATAGCTGCCAATGATGGATTCATATCGAGGAATTATTAAAGGCACCATGAGCGCCTCTGCCAAAGCTTCAGCTAATACAGTTTTGCCATTCCCTGGTGGGCCAGAAAATAACAAGCGATGCCGGGGCTCCACTCCGTGAGAACGCAAAAGGTCGGCTCTCATTTGCTCCTCGACCATTTCGGCACAGGCGAGCGACACTGAGTCAGGAAGAATTAATGACGCCAGACTTCGCTTGGGATCTATTTCATACCAAAGGGGGCCATGCAGGGTCCCGCTAAGCTTTGAAACAGGTTCGTATTTTGCGCCTCCCGTTTCCTTCAAAGCGGTAAGGAGTTGATCTGCCAGGATATGATGCCGCTTTGCTCTCTCCTCCGCCGCAATCGCTTCGACTGCTTTTTGAAGCAGTCCTTGGTCCCCCCGCTGGCTAGCGCGGACGAGTGATAGAAGCAGATCTGAACGTGGCATCGGTTTGTCACTGAGAATATGGCGGCATGACCCGATACCGCAATCGCTCACTGATTTGAATTCGCCCTTCCTTCAGCCAAAATTTTAGCAGTGCTGCACAGGGAATGCCCGGATTTCTGGAGCCGGATTCACAAAATTGAGGGGCCAGCCTGAATCCGTTGGTCCTCGCTGTTGGTCATTCCAGCTCCTCGTCTCCGGGAAGGGGCTTTTGTTAGCCCCCGCCATTTAGGCCAATAGGACGAGCATGAGCCGCAACGCATTCCAGTCGCCTCCTCCTGTTTCAGATCCAAGTTCCACATGCCATCGCAACGGCAAAGCGAATATTCTTCCCAACGAGAAGTTTCAAGTACCGTGAAGTTACGCAAAATGTGTGCACTAATGCCGCACAAAGCTGTCTACGCCTTGTCATGTGACCTATATGGCTCTCTGCTTGAGAATTTTCCAAATTAATCTCATCTAACGGTGTTTCGCTGGATGGAATTTGGCACCAGCCATTTCGAGTAGGAATGGAACCTGTCCCTTGTATTATGGAGGGAAGCAAGACATACGGAGCGTTATCGCTTCATTCAGCCTTGCAAGGGCAGAGAGTCGAGATCTGATTGGGCAGAGTGAAAACTCTCCATTTCAGACTGGCCTCGTCCAAAACAAAAGAATTTTCCCTTATAGCCTAAGCTCGCCAGCATTAAAACAAGTGCGTATTGATGGCAGTCGAAGAAGAATTCCAGAGCCTTTTCATTTTGTAGCTTCAACCTTCCATCGTGCATAAGGCGGTGGCGATGCTGAAGGAGTTTTTTAGGCGGTGGCTTGAGTCCAACAAGTCGAAAGGCGGTAGCGGTCTTGTTAGGATACGACAATTCATTGTTCCATGTTTCAATCTGCTCAATCAATTTAATAGTGCGTTCTTCGCTCCATGAGGACGCAAAAGATTTGAGCAGGTCATCGAGTTGTTTCGTAAGCAAAACGCGCTTTACGCTATCCGCAAGACCATCCGCGAGATCTTGGCCGATTTGCTTCGGGACAGGCGCATCGCCCAAAATGTGGTTAGAGATTCGATCAAAAAGCATACAATAGCTCATTGAAGAAGACTCAACTGCCATATTCTCTACTGAAAGAGAATACCAGTTAATAGTTTCAGCCCACCATTGTGGATCTTTTTGATACACTTTATAAGCATTTTCGATGTAAGATTTGACCACTCCATCCCCCAAATTTCGGAGCGGCTTGATTTTTGAAGGTTCATCAGGGAGTGAGAACGCTCGGCGGCATAGAAATTTTGATTCCAAACCTGTCCTTATTCGCAAGTCGGCCCATCCGACGTATTGGGCAAAAGCGAGTTGTAGTAACCAGCATATGTCAGTGGCGGTTTTCTCTGCTTCATCCTGACTTATATCTGAAGTCTTAACGTGTAAGGCTGCGTGCCCCGATTCCAGCATATCGAATTTTTTACAGCCCTTGCTTTTCAGTATTTGAAAGGCTGCCTCGGCAGTGTAATAGACACTATCGATTTCATACAGATGCCGTAATGTCCATTCAACACCCCCAATCTGGAAATGAATTTTATCCAACCGTTGAGCAAAGCCCGTGTCGTAACTAATTTGTGTAAATTGATCGCCCTGCCCAAAGTTTGTGTAGGGCAGAAGAAATTCGTAAATATCTCCTTCACCATCTGCTGCATCGATTGAAGAGCAACTAAAGTGTAGGATTGGGCGGAGATCTGGAGACGAGAACTCCTGGTGCGTCAGAATTTCCAATTTGGCAGTTACATGCGAGCCATCGAAGGCACATTCAAGTTGTTTGCCTCGTAACAATGTAGGATCCCGGAAAAGTTCGTCAATTAAGCTATTATCACCCGACACTTCAGCAATAAGTGTGTAGTTGCTAAAATCGCTCTTAGAGAGCTCTGTCCTGTGGACAACTAAAGTCTTCCCCTCGTGAGTAAGACTCTGATCACTGTCTGATCGGCTAATGGAAGCGCGGGTGGTCATTTGAAAATCGGCTCGAGTTGGTGGTAACTGGGTATACGCAGATAACAGAATTCTGTTACAAAATAAAATTGGAGAAATCTTAACCCGTCGGCTCCCGGGGTTATAGGATCGTCTCCCCGACCTCTCACTTCGTGAGAGGTCTTTTAACTCAATCCTTTAACACCTGGAAATTGAGCTGAAGGGCTCCTTTTACTCTCTGAACTGTGCTCCTGAACTTCCCGCAAATCTTGCCCGTATTCCGAA
This sequence comes from Verrucomicrobiota bacterium, assembly GCA_040386955.1. GTDB lineage: Bacteria > Verrucomicrobiota > Verrucomicrobiia > Verrucomicrobiales > Verrucomicrobiaceae > Prosthecobacter. Next base: position 10,582 of record JAZKER010000020.1, on the reverse strand, counting down.
CTGACTGGCCTGTCTTCAGAAGGCGGATGATGTCGCAGTGCTTGGCGAGCAATTCTGAACGCTCCAACAACTCCCGGCTGGCCCTCCCAGCTTTCGCCCTTTCCGCCGCGCTTCGGCCAACCCGATTTTATCCGAGTGGAAAGGGTCTCAACCTCGTTTCGGGCCATCTCGGCCAAAGGGCAAGCATGATAGAAGCGGAAGGGTTTCGCTTGCCGTTGCTCATGAGCGTCTCGACACTTTGGGAGTGCCAGCATAGGGAGACGCCTAGCTCTTCCATCACGTCAACGAACTTGTGAACCAGCAAAGGAGAGCGGCGAATTTGCATTACACCCTTTTTTGTACATTGTTATGCAATGAGCAAAATCGGCCGAAATGACCCCTGCCATTGTGGATCTGGCAGGAAATATAAGGCGTGCTGCTTTAGATCATCACAGGAGGAAAAGCTGCCTTTTGGAGCCATCCTGCATGAAATGAACAAGGCATCAAAGCTAGAACTTTGTATGCATCCAGCAGCATCAGCGGAAATTTGTGGCAAAATTATTAAAGCGCACACCATTCAACGTTCGCGAGTGCTTGAAGCTCTCTGCGATTCAGATCATAAGGTCATGACGTTTCATCCAAGCAAAGCGGGATCGTTTGACGTCAAATTAATTGGATGGAGAGAGGCTTCCACATTTAAGGCCTTTTGTGATCAACACGACGGGCCTACTTTTGCAGCATTGGAAACCACCGCATTTACAGGCAGCCTTGAGCAAATATTCCTGACTGCTTACCGTGGTTTGTGCTGGGAGATATATCAAAAGGAAAGGGCATTAAAAGGCGCTGAAAGCTTGCGTGCAAATTTGCGCAAAGGAGTCGAACCCCAAATATGGATGGAAATTGCCAAGGTGCTCACCACGCAAGATAAGGGATATGAAAAGGGTCTTCAGGAACTATGGCGGATTAAACCGGCGATGGATGCTGATTTGATTGCTCAAAACTACGCTAGCTATTCATATGCTGAATTCATTTTGAGCGGACCTCCATTCATTGCGGCTGCTGGCTCAATCACGCCAAACTATTCACTGAGCGGCAAAGGATTGCAGAAATTGGACATGTATTCGAGCCTTGAGCCACTTACTTTCGGGATAAATGTAAGCGCCCAGGGCAGTCACTTTATTTTTTGTTGGAATTCCGCAGATACTGCACCCAGCAAATACATGACTGAGATTTTAGCACTATCTCCTGACAAAATAGCGTCATTCCTGTGTCAGTTTTGCTTCATGCATTGTGAAAACACATACTTTTCAAAAAGCTGGTGGATGTCGTTATCAATATCGAATCAAAACCATGTCAGTTCATTAATGAACAACACTAACCCGTATGCGAAGACGCCACCATATCAGCTTGATGTGATGCTAGCACCATGGACCTTGAGTAGCTACAATCATAATCTTTAACCGGTTGGACCATTGCCTTCATCGGGCCAACCCGTGAACGATCCGGTTTCATCACGAAAATCTTGTCCTTACAAAGATTTTTAGGCAGGTAAAAAGTTAGCGCACAAGTGACCCACAGCGAGAGGATTTCTGATTCGCTAGGGAATTTTGTGGAATCTAAATACCCGCCGTTGGCCATTACGAGCTGCCTGTCCCTTCCAATGGTTAGGCTCAATAGTTGTGGTGATCCCAGCGAACCAACCCCTGAGTTTTGTATTCTTGCTGCGCGCTCCCTTCAATCCACTGAGGAAGACACTGCTTGTACCACGCGGTCAAACACGCCTGCAAGACAGCTGCCGTGTGGCTGGCTCCTTCTTGGCCGCATGTTTCAGTCATCTGATTGCTCAAGACAGCTCCGGCACTGGATGCCTCATTTAAAATCTGGCGCACAAACCATCCACTGTGCTTCGATGAACGTGGCCAACGCCCTGTTTTAGCCCATTCTGAAAACATACGCTCCACTGCTGGCCTCTCGCGAGCACAGGTATCCTCAAGGAACTCTTTCATGGTCTGGAGAGCAAGTCCCCGGCCATCCGAAGGATACCACACATACGGTTCACTGCCTCCCTTCGGACAAGTCTTCAATGCCTTGGTCAGCATGTCATCTACCCAGTTCATTTCGGGATTCTGCCGGAGCCAGTCCAGGCACGTAGTGGTCTGTTTAAATGCGTTGCGCTTTGGATACACACGAGCGGCCTGCTGAGCAGAAGCGATCTGTATAATGGCGTCTATTGACCTTGGTGTGCCCTTTCGTATTCTTCTTTGCTTGGGAGGGAGTCAAAAGCGGGAGCGATGTCCTTAGCCTCATATTCTTGCCGAGAAAAATCCCCGCGGTGGTTGCCCGTCGTGGAGCGGACAGTTACAGAAATAATACCGCCAGCTAGACGGGTGACATAGAGACCGACATAGGATGAGGAGGACATAATGTATAAAGATGCGCAGGAAGAAAACGTGAATATGCCTCAATGTTCACGGAAGCCACAAGAATTAATTTGATGGAGAACCACCTTCGTTCCATCCTGAGCCTAGGCGATGAGGGCTGCCTTCACTCTCTGAACAGTGCTCATTCCCTTGCCGGAAATCTTGGCGGTATTGCGCACGGACTGACCTGTTTTCAGAAGGCGGATGATGTCGCGATGTTTCGCGAGCAATTCAGATGGATTCAGGCCGCTCCCGGCAGGCCGTCCCAGTTTCTGCCCCTTCCTTCGCGCTTCTGCCAGTCCTGATTTAATACGGGTCGAGAGTGTCGCGACTTCATTGCGGGCCATTTCTGCCAATAAGGCAAGCATAATGGAAGCGGCTGGATTGCGCTTGCCATTGCTCATAAGTGTTTCAACGCCCTGTGCGTGCCAGTATAGGGAGACGCCAAGTTCTTCCATCGTCTCCACGAACTTGTGAACTAGTGAGTTCCTGCGGGCGAGGCGGGAAACCTCATGTACGAGAACCTTTTTGATTTTTCCAGCGCGAGCCAGTTCCTCTATCTGTTGAAGTCCGTGGCGCTCCTGCTCGTTCGCGAGGCCTGAAATGCCAGCCTCTTCGCACACTGAGACCACTCGCCACCCCCTCGAATCCGCCAAACTTTTCAACTCGGTGACTTGGCGTGTCGTTTCTTGCTTAGCAGTCGAAACACGAACCAGAATGGCTACGGGAACTGATACAGTAGATGCTTCCATTTGTTCCACATGAGACGCTGTATTCAAATAAACAAATGAATTCTCGAATACGGTATATAGGTCTCTTCACCGGTGAAATACAGAGGTCCTGTTCATAAATTCCAGCGAATGATTATTTGAATACACAGTACTCATTTCGAAAAGACAAGGTAGCAGTTCCCGTGAGGCACAGCTATCACCACTTCCTTTGTATATCCTCAAGGAACAGGTCTGTGCAACTTGTTGCACAAATCTAGAAATTGCCCCCCTTAAGGAGTGGCGTTCTGTTATCGCCAAGTTAACACCTCCTCCAACGACGACACAAAGCCAAGCTTATGTGAACGCGTTTTGCCGTACTTTTCAATAGATTCAACTTATCATAGTTCGTTGCAATTAATCAGTTATAAGGTATATTAATACCAAGTTTATGACTTCAGATATTGTTATTCCTAACCTTTCAGATCCTACAGTCTATCGTGACTACTCCCGAATCCTCCTCCGTGACTGGGTAAGCATTACCAACCCGCATGAATTTGTTCTGCTACTGTTCATCTTTGACCGCACTATTGGGTGGGGCAAAGAGTGGGAGTGCATTTCCTGGGACCAATTCATGAACGGTGTGCATAGTGAAGACGGACGCTGCTACAACCGGGGGACTAAGATGGCACGCGCTACTCTCGCAAAGATGCTTAAGTCTTTGCAGACGGACGGGTTTGTTTTGACAAAGCCGGGACACTCTGGCGCAAATAGATATGCCTTAGCCTTTGATAGGAAGCATTCAGACGATGATATGATTCGCATCTCCAAGAAAAATTCCGCGGACTCGGACTCTGCTCCTGGCCCAAAGTTTCGGGTCTCCCGCAAAGGGAGTTCGGCACAGGTGGGTGATAGTGGTGACAAAACAAGCATTCCGCCTATACAACGTAGGGATGAATACCCACCCAAGTCCACCACAGAGACTGCCGCCCGGTCTATCACAGAGACTTACAAGTCCACCACAGAGACTAGGGGGTCTATCAGCGGGACCCTAAGAGATTCTGAATTTAAAGAGGTTACACGAAGTAAAGAGACTGACGTGAACCTGAATCATTCTGATTCAGGAGTTCTGCTTTCTGGGATTCTGAAAAAGTCAGAGTTGAGTGCAGAGAGCAAGATTGCACAAATCTTGGCTGACCCAGACCCAAGCAAGGAGGACTTAGGCCATCTGTATCACATGTCTTGGCGGGCATACTTCGAGAGTGCCCCCTATGTGATGCCGAAGGACAAGGATTTGATCGCATTCTGCGCTTACAAGAAACGGTTCCAGCAAAACCCCGCACACGCCGATACCCCCTTTCCTCAGTTCATTCGCTGGTGCATTCAATACTGGGGCATGGTGATGTCTGAGAGTTTTTCTTGGATGACGAATTACCCTAAGCTCCCTAGCGTTATGTTTCTGATTAAGAACTCAGAAGTTTTTGAGCGAACATTTTCCCGTCGTGATTATCTGCTAGCCATTATTAGGCTGCCTCGTCGAGATCGTATGATTCACGATCTTGTTCAGCAAGGAATGCCAGTGGAGCTTGCTACTGAGCGGATTGACGAACAACTGAAACCCAAGGTTGTTCCTCCCCCGATTCAGCGTATCTCTCCTGTGCGACAAGTTGCACCACCATACGTTCCTCCGGTTAGGGAAATAATCTGTGAGCCGCACGAATTTGATTACGAACGCTTCATGAGATTATAATATGGCTACCACTCGCTGAAATGCTAGAGGCCATGAAGGCTTGCGGGATGCAACTCAAGGGTTGAAGGCTGATAGTCGTCTATCATTGCTAGACAAGGGGGGGTATTCCGCGCGTTTTAAACACGCTACAACGCTCTCTAGAGTAATGGCAATATGAGGACAGCATGCCTATTTTCCCAGCCTCTAGAATGAAGCCTAAATCTTTCCTGGGTGAGTCCTTGAGTATCCGAGGCCGAGAGCGACGAGCAGCGCATTTATGGCGAAGATGTTCTGATCAAAATCTGAACCACGAACATATAAACATAGCCAATGAATATGTTAGTTTATGACTTTCCTTATGCTTAGCCGACTTAACATCCAACAAGCGACATGATTCATGGTGCAATCACGAACAATTTATTGAGTGGCATTTATAACCGACATCATATTCGGTGTCACCATGTTAGAATACTTGGTTTCAGCCCCCCTGCTTCTTCGGTATTCACGGGCAAGCTCAAACAACTCGCTGGCTGCCACAGCGCCTCTATTACTATAAGCTTTCTGTTTCTGAAGAGCTTCGAGGCGATTTTGCCACTGTTTGAATCGTGTTGCTCCAGGACTGAAACCTATTTCATGAAAATAAGGATCATTTTTGAAATCCATTAATTCGTCATAGAGGGTAGCAAGCTCGTTTCGATAAGATTCTTTTGAAGTGGCCACTTCTGAAAGCTGACGACGCGAATCGCTGTCGTTTACGGTAACAATGAGTTCAACCTTTGCCGTTCGTCCGAAGCCATATTTTGCATCGCTAACAAGCGGTCCAGTTAAATTCTCTCCCTTCTTACCAAATGTGGCCTGAACAGATTTCGGTTGCATACGGGTTACGAGAGTCGTCACAGACAGCTCATAATCTCCGGCTGGTAAGGGATTCCCTTCGTAACTGAAGGGCCCACCTTTAAATTTTCCATTAGTGACTGTTGCTTTACTTGATGGCCAATATCGGTCCCCAGAAAAATCACGAAAAAGGGAGGTGCTAATTAGTGTGGAATCCGGAAGATTGGTTTTGGCTTCCATGTACAAGAGCCCATTAGCCACTTTTGTGGTGACTGTGATTTCCACATTTAGCGGTCCGATGTGAGGGGGCGCAACAGGTTGGCTATTTGTTACAATATCAGTTGGATTTGAAGTAGATGGAAGCGTAATCCATCTTGGAAGCATTACCAGTCCTAACACGACAGTTATAATAATCTTCGCCCGTTTGGAAAAGCGTTTACCCCGCCACAGCATCAGCAACCCAATAGGAGGAACAAGCCATAGCAAAGGGAGAACCCACCGTGCTTTCTGCCACCACGGGAGGAAATGGGGTGGAACTGGCATGTGGCCCATAGGACCAGACAGGTCGGGGAGATCGTTCATTGGAATCCAAGTGATTCTTGAGGTTATCGGATTACCAATTACCCATTGGCACAGGTAAGGATTGAAACCTTTCTGGCCAGTTATTCGAATTGTCCGCGAATATGCGGACAAAAGGAGATGATCGCTCACCTGGATCTAACTTTACTAATCCGTAGGCCGTTCTACTCCCACCGTTTTTAGTTGCCATGCCGGGAAAGTAAAACTCAAAGAAAAATCGCTCATATACGTCATATCCTCCCGCTTTTTTGGCGAGTGATTTGGCTAGAAATTCCAGTTCCTCTGAAGTCGGTAGCCGCCCATCTACCAAATCCACTTCCACTTGCCACTGCCCTTTCTGGGTGGTGCTAGCGTCACGGAGAACCGTATGCTGAATCAAGTGATTAGCTCTGGATTGTGCGCTATAAGAGTATCCTGGGCGCTTTGGCGCGAGCAGGCCGATAATCATTAACATCACGAGACAGGCATGAGGGCTACTAAGAGCAATCTTCCAGTTTTTAGAAAACCGCTTTCCTTTCCACAAGGGTATGAGCCCAAACGGTAGAAATAGCATGGTCATCGGCAATGTCAGCACGAGTATCGGAAGGATTATCCGCCCACGATCCCACCAACGGCGGGGCTCAATAGTAGAAGCGGTATCTGGGAGATCGGAGCTAGGGAGAGGCTGGTTCATTGATGCGTCTGATTGAGTTAATTCAGAGCGCGTACCACCCGGCAAAGGTGCCGGGTCGGTTAGAAACTCGCCGAAAGACGAGCGCGACGGGTTTCGGGCACAAGCCGTAGCCCGTGCCCTATTGTATGCCAGCCGCCCGCCCGACTTTTTGAGTCGGTTGAGCGGCGATGCATGTCGGTCATCGCCTTCCGCTTTCGGATCAGAGTTTCTACGCCCTGGTGCCCGCTATGGCGAACACGACATCACAATGGCAAACCGTTCATGGTGTTCAAGGATAATCTCCACTCACAAAGCCGCGTTTGATCAGTGCGACATGCTGCACAAGCGAATCAGACACTGACGCGAGAACGTCTTGGATACGTCTTTAAAGGCTCTTGACGCTCCGCCTGGAGAACGAGGTGGCTCAGATCCAAGCCGGGATATTCTACAAGGTCGATAACAGCTTTGAGAGCGAGCAATGTTTTCCCGTGGTTGTAGGTGTGCTCTGAACTCCTACTGCCAGAAGACCATCCGCCCAGCTCCTCTGCATCCTCAGTGCTGACGTTCGCGCGCCTTAAAGCGGTTCGCCAATGATGGCGGAAGCTGTGAAACGTGGCAGGACAGTCTTTTGCAACCTTATCCTTGAATCGGCCAAACCACTTGGAGAACAGATCTGAGCGGTATCCCTTCGCGCTAGGAGGCAATTCAGGGAAGAGGTTAGGCCCCTTCTTATCCTTGGCTCGATCCGCAACAAAATCGAGAAATCCGAATCGGATTAACTCCTTGTGAATCGGAACAGGACGTTCGCTGTTTACGTTTTTGACTGATTTGTCAGTCTGCGTCTTTTGGTCTGCCTCCTCGCGAACCCAAATATACCAGACACCGTCTTCTTGTTTTATATCAGCCGTGTGAAGCTGGCATGCTTCGTTGCATCGGAAGCCTTGATATAGCCCTAAAAGAGGCACCCAGAAGCGCCCTCTTCGAATGACGTTAGGGCCTGGTTTAGCATAGCCTTCTCCGTCATTCTGGCAGCCTTTGTAAAGGGGGGCCTGAAACAGTTGATTCAGTGTGGCTGTATCAAATAGCTCCTTCTTTTCACGCTTCCCCTTGAACCGATCACGGTGAATGGGCGACGCAGCCGGATTTTCACTTACCATCCCCATCGCTTTGCCATAATTGAACATGGCAATGATGTTGCGATGATAATTGGTTAGCGTCTTTTTAGCGAGCCTATCCGGATCTTTATTCTTGTCTGCGGCAGCAACGGCTTCTTGCAAAGATTTCTTCGGATAGCGTTGTTGTGCATTGCGAGGAACCTGCTCAAGCAGATCAAAGAGATCACCAATTTGTTTTGGACCAATAGAGGACAGGGGGTGCCCGTCTCCAAAATGCTGGAGCAGCAGCCGAATGGGAACGCTGTATGTCCGCTGTGTCCCCCCTGTCCTTTTCTTTGCGAGATACGCTTGAAACTCCTCAATCAAGTTTCCAAGTGTATGCTTTTTCCGGGGCTCAGATGTCGCCCCTGTCAATGACTCGAAATACGAGTCGCCACGAGGCCGGACATCACCGCAGCCGACATAGGGGCGCAGGCGATCAATCTGCCTTGCAGTCGTTTCCACCAAAGCCCGTCGCAAAAGTTCACCGAGTTTTGCAAACGAGGGAGAGTCAGGCGGCAGTTCTATTCCAGCTTCCTCTAGGCACAGTTTTGCCATTCCCGAAGCATCGAAGGCCGGGGTGCCAAAACCGGTTCCAGACTTTTCACGCACTGTCTGGTAATGGGAAATATCACCAGTGAGATTGTCCCAAGCAGTCTCCAGATCCGCATGTGGCCACTTCTGCCCCTCAGTTATCCACCATGTTTCGTTTCGCTTTTCCTCAGCGATGAAGTAGCCAGCAACGATCCGATGAATCTCGCTGTCAGCCAATTCTTTTATGGCAGTTCGGGAAGTGGCCACTTTGGGCACTAATCCTCTTCGAGCTTTGTCAAACTGTGCAGCAAGTTGCACAAGCGCATAGGGGGCCTCGGCTATCGCCTTTTTGCGGTCTGACGTCTTGAGAGACACCTTGATTTCTTGCGCTCCCATGACTGGGACGAGTTCTGTTGGAACCCTTTTTCTGACGTAAAAGACGCTTCCCCGAAGGAACACGTGAGGGGCTTTGGGCATTTCGTTCTTGGCTTCTTGTGGAACAGGTTTGTGTACCACCCGCTTCTTCTGAGCCATTGATAATGAACGATTTAACTGATTTAGAACGCCTTACAAAAAGTATGGCGGAAGGGGTGGGATTCGAACCCACGGTGAAGTTGCCCCCACGTCTGATTTCGAGTCAGGTACTTTAGACCACTCAGCCACCCTTCCGTGCTGCATGCAGCGACGTCATGTTAGGCAGAAGCGGAGGTTTGGCAAGATGTGCGTCTGAGATTTTCACTTTGGAAAAAAGTGCGTGCGTTTCTCCAGGCCTGTGCCTATCCTTGGGTGTGACCTTTTCGGCCCAGACACTTCTTCTGCTCCCCCTGCGACTTACGCTAGGGTAGGCGGCCCGTGTTTCCTCGCCATGCTTTGCCGTCACGTCACGGCATCCCCGCCCCCGGTCATTTCAGGAAAATTCCTTCCTGCAAAGCCTGCCAATCTTGTTAAAGCTGTCTAAATCTGTCCTGTCATGTTGAAGAATCCGTCCTCCAAATACCAGCCGTTTCCGCTGGTCTCCCTGCCCAACCGTCAGTGGCCCACGCGCCACCTCACTCAAGCCCCGCTGTGGTGCAGCGTGGACCTGCGCGATGGCAACCAGGCCCTGGCGGTGCCGATGAATGTGTCCCAGAAGCTGGAGATGTTCGATGCGCTGGTGAAGTGCGGGTTTAAGGAAATCGAGGTTGGTTTCCCCTCCGCCTCGAACACGGAGTTCAATTTTAACCGACGCCTGATCGAGGAAAACCGCATCCCTGAGGATGTGACCATCCAGTGCCTGGTGCAGGCGCGTGAAGACTTGATCGAACGTACGGTGGAGTCCCTGATGGGGGCGAAAAAGGTGGTCATCCACATGTACAATTCCACCTCGCCGGCGCAGCGGAAGTATGTGTTTGGCAAGACGAAGGAGGAGATCATCGCCATCGCCATCAAAGGCGCGCAGATGATCAAGGACCGCCTGCATCGCCTGGAGGAAACGGGCACGCAAGTGACCCTGCAGTATTCGCCGGAAAGCTTCAGCGCCACGGAGGTGGAATTCGCCAAGGAGATCAGCGAAGCGGTGATGGACGTGTGGCAGCCCACGCCGCAGAAGAAGATGATCCTGAACCTGCCAGACACGGTGGAGGTGGCCATGCCGAATGTGTATGCCGACCAGATCGAGTGGATCTGCACGAACATCAAAAACCGCGAGAGCCTGATCATCAGCCTGCACACGCACAATGACCGAGGCACCGGCACCGCTGCGACGGAGCTGGGCTTGCTGGCGGGTGCAGACCGCGTGGAAGGCACACTGTTTGGCAATGGCGAGCGCACGGGCAACCTGGACATCGTGCAGGTGGCCATGAATCTGTACATGCACGGCATCTCCCCGGGGCTGGACTTCAGCGACATGAATGGCCTGATCCGCATGTATGAGCACACCACTGGCATGACGGTGCCACCACGCCAGCCGTATGCGGGGGAGCTGGTCTTCACCGCCTTCAGCGGCAGCCACCAGG
>JAZKER010000019.1:63056-71498 GCA_040386955.1 Verrucomicrobiota bacterium | reverse complement strand
AAGTGTGGCAAGGGGGCGGACGGGGACGTGTTGTTTGGGGTGAACGAGGCCGGGTGAGCTTTACGAGAGCGCCAGGGGACTGGCGCAGTCGCGGCGGTGTGGCTGCGCCCGTTGGGGCGAGGGGCTTGGGGGCGGACGGAGGCGAATGAGCTTTCGACAAGCTCTGCCGTCATGATGGGCAGCCCAAGGAGCGGGACTTGCCAAGTCCCGTGGTTTGGGAAGGGCGATATGGGGGGATTCGCTCAATGGCATGAAGCACTCAGGGTTTGGTGAAGTGAGGGCTTCATCTTTTGCCGGACCTCTTTTTTCCCTTCTCTGGGAAGCGGAGCGTAAGCGGATGCGCAGGTTCAGGGGCCGGGACTTGGCAAGTCCCGCTCCTTGCGGGTGTTATGGAAGCTCCATGCCGGAGATGGTCGGAGAAGCTTGGTAAAATCATGCTGGACTGTTTTTTAAAGCGGAGGGGTGGCGAGGCTCTGGGGGCATGGCGAGGGGCCGTTCTCCGCCGTGGCTTCTGGGGTTAGGTGAGCCTTTAAAAAGGCTTGGGTCGTGGCCGGGATTCGGTTAGAAGGAGTGACTGCGCTTCATGAACCGGATGCTTCTCCTGATCTGTCTTTGGCTGGTTTTCTTGGGCGGCCTGGAAGGGCGGGCCTGGGGCATGGCGTTGCCTGGGCGGGATGCCTTCATCCATGCGTACGAAGGGCGGGGTGTCGTAGTGAGGGGGCAGAGCGCTGTTCCTTCGGAAGAAGCGGCTTCAGTCGCCTGGGGGCGGATGACAGGCTATGAAATGCCCCTGCCGACGGGCAACTTTGAGGCAGCCATACGAAACTCAGGTGGATGGATAAGATACCCCAGCTAATCCTGCACCGATATCCGGACCGTTCCCTCCCCATTCCAAGACGCCTTTGCGTGCCTAACAAGGAACATGTTAATGACATGAAAAACTGCATGCTGTACACATTGTTCGTTTGGATCTCTCTTGCCACCCTACCTTCGGTAGCCGGTGCTGGTGATACCAGAGATGACGTTGCGAGAGCGGTGGAAGCGGTGCTTCAACAAATTCCTAAAGACGTAAGCGAAGAGGTCCGCTCTAAGCCTGAGTTAACCCTCTCCGCTCGTTTGGGAAAACCTGGTGCCATGCAGATTCGAAACGCACTGAAGATTAAGTCGATACCCGAATGGGGGCTAAACACGAAGGAGCTAACGGCCGAGTGTGTCCTTGCTCTTGCTAACTCAGAACTGAAGGGGGAAACTTTTGATTTACTAGGACACCTTGAATCAACGGCTGCCGCTTTCGATTTATCGGCAAATCCACCCTATGAATATCATCCGCACAAACTGCCTCCAACCTACCGACTAACCCATGTCGTCTTCCAGGTCTCTTTGGAAGGGGAAATTTCTGCGCTATACGTTGCCACCGATTTCCAGGCGGAGACCATCTTGGTCAACCCATTGGGCGGGAGTTGGCGAAAACCTTCGCCACTCGAGCACACCAGGATCCTCGTAGATCGCCGTGCCGTGCAGATCGGAGTTCCTTCCGAGTGAGAATGATGTACGTGCCCCTACTAAGTTGCATGGATTGTTAGGCTGGGTGGAGGTCCATCTTTTTACCGGACCTCTTTTTGGCATTCTCCAGAAGGTGCCTGTGAGGGTATGCGCAGGTTCAGGGGCCGGGACTTGGCAAGTCCCGCTCCTTGGGGGGCTGGGGAAGCTCGGAGGATGAAGGGTGCGGACGGAGGGAGTGGGATGCTGCGCATCCGGATGTTTTTGGATGCGGGCAAGTGCGAAGCCGCGAAGCGAATGTTCGCGCTCCTCTCGGGTCGAGCAGCGAGCCCTAGGACCTAGGGGGCGTATAGGGCCCTATGTCTGGGCGAACGAGTGCGGGTGAGCTTGTCGAAAGCGCCAGGGGACTGGCGCAGTCCAGGATGCTTCGCGGTTTCTTGACGCCCTTGACCTTTGATTTCTTGACCTCCGAACTGAGCACTGAACACTCCGCACTGGCTCCCCCTCTGCTTTCTGCTTTTTTCCCCGTCCCCCTACCTCCGCAGCAGCCCGCGGTCGAGGGCGGTCATGACGGCTTGGGTGCGGTCTTGGACGTCGAGCTTGCTGAGGATGCGGGCGACGTAGGTCTTGACGGTCTCGGTGGAGACGGCCATTTCGGCGGCGATGAGTTTGTTAGGCCAGCCTTTGGCCATGTGCTGGAGGACGACTTGCTCGCGGGCGGAGAGGGTGACGTGGCTGCGGCGCTCGTGGAGCTTGCCAAGGACGGGCTGGGGGAAGTAGCGGCGGCCAGAAGCGAGGGTGCGGATGGCGTGGATGAGATCGGGCCGGGAGGCGGTCTTGGGCAGGTAACCACGGACGCCGGCGGTGACGGCGCGGTGGATGTCTTCCTCGGTCTCTTCGACGGAGAAGAGGAGGAGGCGGGCGGCATCGTAGCGCTTGACGATTTCGCGGGCGGCATCGGTGCCGTGCATGTCGGGGAGGTGGCCGTCGAGGACGACGACATCGGGCCGGTGCTGGGTGTAGAGGTCGATGGCGTCCTGGCCGCAGGTGCCTTCGGCGATGACGCCGATGCCTTCCTCGAGATTGAGGGCGGCGGTGAGGCCGATGCGGGTGAAGAAGTGGTCGTCCACGATCATGACGCGGATGGTGTTTTCAGTGGGTGGCTGCATGGGACGAGAGGCTGAGGGGCAGGCGCAGGGAGATGCGGGTGCCGGTTTGCGGATGGGTGGTGATCTCGAGGTGGGCGCGGATTTTGGCGGCGCGTTCTTTGAGACCGGCGAGGCCGTAGTGGCCGGGGGGCGGGTGGCTGAGGAGGCGGGGATCGAAGCCGGTGCCGTCGTCCTGGATGAGCAGGTGCAGGTGGGGGGCGGTGGGGGGGCGCTGCGGGGTGGGGGCAGCGGTGGGGCCTGGGGAGTGGGCTGAGGGTGGGGGGGAGGCGGACGGGGATAGGAGGGTGAGGGAGACGGGGCCGGTGGCGCTGCGGACGGGGATGCTGGAGGTGGTCTTGCTGAGGCGGAGGCGGCTGGTGAGGCGGGCGGGCCTGACCTGGGGCGGGGTGGCGATGGTGCTGAGGTGGACGCGGATGGTGCGGGCGGAGGCGTGGGTGAGGGAATTGTGCACGGCCTCCTGGACGATGCGCATGAGCTGGAAGGGGACGCCTTCGGGCAGGGGGGCATCGGGCCCTTCCTGGGTGAAGTGAATTCGGGTGGAGGTGCCGGGCTGGACGCGGTTTTCTAACCAATTTTGCAATGCGGCGGGCAGGCCGGTGGCGAGGGTGGTCTCGCTGCGGAGGTCCCAGATGGTGTGGCGGGCCTCCACTTGGCAGTGGCGGAGCATGGCGGTGGTGTCGTCAATGAGCCGGGGGAGCATGTCCGGGGCGGCATGGACGGCGCCTTTGAGGGTCTCCAGATGCAGGGCGGCGCTGCTGAGCTGCTGCTGGAGGCTGTCGTGAAATTCGCGGGCGATGCGCAGGCGCTCTTCTTCGGCGGCGGCGTGGCTTTCGATCTCGCGGATGTGGCGGGCCTGGCGCCAGAGCTGCCAGCGGAAGATGAGGGCGCCGGGGAGGGCGAGGCCGGCGAGGGCGGTGAGGAGCCAGACGGTGAGGGTGAGGCGGTCGGGCGTCCACCAGGAGGGGCCCTGGATGAGGGCGATGTCCGTGAGGCTGCGGGGGATGATGGAGAGGGTGGGGGCGGCATCGTCTGCGCCGGTGGCGGTATTGCCGGTGGGGCTGTGGATGTGGCAGATGCCGGTGAGCTGGATGGTGCTGCCTTCCTGCAGGTGCTGCATCTGGGCAGGGCGGAGAAAGGTCTGCCAGATGAGGTGGCAGTGCACGCCGCTGGGCAGGGCGAGGGTGTGGCGGGGCAGGCCGCCGGGCAGGGTGTGGGTGTGGAGGATGCCGGTGAGGGAGACGAGCTCCCGCTGCATGCGGGGGTGGAAGAAGCCCTGCTCCAGATGGATGGGGGCGGGCGGGCCGACATTGCCCAGGGGGCGGCAGATGCCATCCTGCAGGGTGAGGCGGCCTTCCACATTCTGCGGCCACCCGGCGATGGCCAGGCGCTGTCCGGGGAGAAAGGTGGCGAGCTGGCGGGTGGTGACCTCGATGCTGCCATCCTCCGTGCGCAGGCAGACCCAGGAGCGGGCCCGGGCGGCGGTGACGGTGCCCTGCAGGTGGATGCGCTGGCGGGCATTCGTGCGCGGGGTGGCCTGGATGGCGCTGAGGGCGGTGATGGGCGGGCTGCTGAAGGCCTCCTCCAGCGCACGCGGCTGGGGCGACCAGCGGGTGCGGTAGGCGACGAGGAGGAGCGCGCTGGCATCCTCCGGCAGCAGGGGCGGATCTGCCCGGCAGACGAGCACGGCGGTGAGGGTGACAGGGCAGTCTAACCATTTATCCAACACGGCCTGCGGTTCCCGCCAGGGCAGGCGGGCGATGGCGTAGCCGCTGGGCGTGCTGATTTCCACCAGCATGGGCGCGCCATCGAGCGGGGGCACGGAGATGCGGCGGATGACGCCGGAGACGCGGGCGAGGTGGCCATCCAGCCGCAGCTGGGCGGCATCGTCCAGGTCAAAGGGCAGGGCGGGGAAGGTGCTTTTTTCCTCCGGGATGAGGGTGATCTTGGGCGGGCCGAAGGTGGCGCGGCTGCTCAGGATCATGGCCAGGCCCTGGCGGCGGGTGAGGTAGCCTTCCACCTCCACGGTATCTCCCGGCGCAGGCAGCTGGATGGCGGGGCGGCTGCGGGGATCGTACCCGATGCCGCCGGAGCTGTCTTGCACGTAGGCGATGCCGAGGCGGTGATTGGTAAAGGTGACGGTGCCGCGCACCCGCACCCGGTCTGCGACATCGCGGCGAAACATGCGCGCCTTGGCCTCGGCGATGGTGATGAGGGGCAGGCTGCTGGCGCGACGCGGGCTGGCCTGGGCGGCTGGCGGGTCTTGTGGGAGAGCGGGCGTGGTGCTGGCGGCAGGCGGGCTTTGGGGAAGAGGCAGCTTCGCAGTGGGAGCCGGAGTGGCTGCGGAGGGTGCTGCGGCTGCGGGGGGCTGGGCCGCTGCCGGGTTGGCGGAGGGCCGGGTGACGATGGCGGGGGCCTGGCTGCGGTAAAGCGGGGCCGTGTTTTTGGCGGCGGTGGCCGGGCCTGGGCTGGCCACCGGCTGGGCGGCTGGCTGGACGGCTGGCTGGGTGACGATGGCGGAAGGGGCCTGGATCTGACCGGGCTGGGCCGCGTTTCCAGGGCGAGTTTCAGCGGGGGGCAGGCTGGGCAGCACGGGGGCTTGGCTGCCGACGATGGCCTCCCCCGGCTGGACCGCCTGCAAGGAGACGAGCCAGCCCAGCACGACGAAAAAGACGCCGCCGCAAAGGGTGGTGGCAGATGTGGTGGTCATCTGAAGTTCTCAATTGTGACAAATTCGTGGGTGCCCTGGCAAGCGGCTTTTTTAATGATGCTCAGAAGAATGGTTTTTTTGAGAGGCAAAGTAGAAAGAGGGGGGTGTGATTCTTTGTGAAAAGACAGGTCTGTATGAAAATAAAATGTGGAAAACTGAAATGGGAGGAGGGCGGAGACCGAGGTGTGATGGGGATTGTTTGGGCAAGATTAGTTATGGAAAGACAGGTCTGTATGATTCACGAGGAAAAAATGGGAAGCGTGGAAAGTAGGCGGCCTTCGGAGAAGGGGCGGTGATATCACTGCTATTTTAAAAGGGGCGTCTCACAGTCCAGGATGGCCCCTCTTTCAAGCCTATCCAAAGCCCTGAAGGGGCTGGAGAGTTAACGGTATAGCCGCCAGCGGGGCGCTCTGAAGGAGCGCGAGCAGGTCGGGCATCCTTTTCTGTCCTCGCACTTCTCCCGCGACCTTTCAGGCCGCAATGATCTTCCTTCGATCCACGCCCCCTCTACCCAGGGCTGGCGCCCTGGGCTGATTCCATGGGCCCTTCAGGCCCGGCACTCAAGGGATGGTATCTCCTGAGGTTGCGCCTGAACGAGTGAACGCTGAGTCCGAAATGGACCCGTGATCTGCTCTCTCGAGGATGAGTCATCCAGGGGCTTCAGATTTCCACTTTCTGCTTTCCCCATTTCTTCTTTTCACCTCCTCCTTTCCTCATTGCTGCTTTTTCACGCTGTCATAGTACTCCTCATAGTGGGTCTGGATGTGATCCCAGCGGAGGAGGCGGCGGGCCTGGGCGGCGGTGAGAGGGCGGGGCCAGCGGGCGCTGAAGTCATTGAGGGCGACGCCGGTGTGGCGATGGATGAGGGGGATGAGATCCTGCCGATAGGTGCGCAGGGCCTGGGTGAAGGACTGGCACTCAAGCTGGATCTCGCGCTCGACGAAGTCGCGCCGGCTGATGCTGCCCTGCTGTGCGCGGCGGGACAGGCGCACGAATTCATCGGCCCGGGCGGCGTTTTCCAGTTCGTGCAGCAGGCCTAACCAAAAGTAGCTGAAGGCGAAGTTGTCGGCGGTGCTCAGCTTGGCGATCTCCGCCGTGGCCACGCCGATCTTGACGGTGCGGGTGGCGGGGTCCGGGCGGGAGGCAAAGGGGCTGATGCTGGGGCTGGCGACGGCGAGGATGCGCACCTGCCAGCCGTTGCGGTGGATGGCGCGGATCTGCCGTTTTAGGAAGGCATCCAGCGGATTCCCCACGGAGATGGGGCGGGCGCTGGGGCCACGGACGGTGCTGAGGGAAAGCTGCGGGAGGCGGTCGGCCAGGTGTTTTTCCAGAAAGTCGGTGTCGCGGCTGGGCAGCACGGGGTTCCGCATGGGACTGGGGAAGTCGGTGCGCGGGGGTGTCCGGCTGGTTTGGCGGGACTGGGCGGCGAGCCAAGGCGGGCAGAGCAGCAGGATGGCCAGGGTCGCCGTGGCCCATCCCACCGGGAGCCAGGGCATCCAGAATGGATGGTGAGATGAAAGAATGGGTGACATGACCTAAGGCTCCTTTCCAAAAACAGGGCAGGCGGCAGCCCAGGGTGGATGCTCGCAGGGCAGCGGGACTCTCTGGGGCCGACATGGGCTGGCGGCGAGCAGGCCGTCTAAAGAAGAAACGCGGGTGCTTCCAGTACTGGATGGCCACATTGGCGATATCCTTCATAATTAAAGCGTTTTCTGGGTGAAATAGAAACACTGGAAAGCCCAGGTGAGGCGGAAGGGAAGGGTGGAAGTCAGTTTTGGAGTGATCTTGGATGAGTTGGAGTCTTAGGGTGTCCTTGTGTTAAATGGAGTGTTTAGGAAATGGGCTTGTTTTTTGTCGTGAGGATGGAAAAGCAATGGGGGTCAGGGGTAGGCTGGGGGCTTTTTTACAGGATTGACACGATTGCAGGATTAACAAGAAGTGCGGCAAGGGGGCGCAGGGATTTATTTTCAACCACGGAAGAGGCGGAAGACACGGAAGGTGAAGACCCCAAGGAGCAGGACTTGCCAAGTCCCGGCCTTTGAACCTCCGCACATCTCACACCGCGACTCCACCAAATGAGTGGCAAAAAGATGTCCGGCAAAAAGTTAATTTATGATTTACCACGCTTTTTGTTAGGACGGAAGGCTTCATCTTTCACCCAACATCTTTTTGCCATTCTCTGAAAAACAGCGCGCATCAGCACCCCCCAACCACGGGACTTGGCAAGTCCCGCTCCTTGGGGTGTTTGGGGCGGACGTGGCTTGGGGGAGTGGGGTAGGGTTTCTTTAGACAGGATTTCACTTCGTGACTTCGTAACAGGATTGGCAGGATTCACAGGAAGTGTGGCCGGGGGGCGGACGTGGCCGGGTGAGCCTCTCGAAAGCGCCATAGGACTGGCGCACTCCAGGACGCTTCGCGCGGCTTGAAGCCCTTGACCTTTGACTTTTGACTTTCGCACTGAGCACTGAGCACTGAGCACTTGCCCCCGTTCCCCCTTGCCTCCTCCCCCCTTTGCCTGTTGGATGCGCCGACGTCATGCCTGTGCTTTCTTACCTGCTTGTGGACGGTCACAGCGTGATGCACGCGTGGCCGGAGCTGAAGCGTGACCAGCGCAGCGCCAGCCGCCGGCATCTGGCGCGGCTGGAGCTGATGAAACGCCTGCGCACCTACCAGGACATGAGCGGCAAGCAGGTGGTGGTGGTCTTTGACGGCACGCATTCGCAACGCAGCGAGGAACGCGAACCCGAGGGCCTGCAGGTGATCTATGCGGAGGCGGCCACAACGGCGGACATGCTGCTGGAGCGCCTGGCCAGCCGCTACGCCAAGCTGCACCCCATGCAGGTGGTCTCCGCCGATGGCATGGTGCGCGAGACCATCCTGGCCTGCGGGGCGGACTGGACCAGCCCGGAGATGCTGAAGACGATGTGCGAGGATGCCGAACGCGCCCTGGGCGAGGCGATCCGGAAACGGAGGTGAGGGGGATGGGGGGAAAGGCAGTCAAGGCAGTCAAGGTGGGTCAAGGTGGGTCAAGGTGGGTCAAGGTGGGTCAAGGTGGGTCAAGGTGGG
>JAZKER010000019.1:0-62956 GCA_040386955.1 Verrucomicrobiota bacterium | reverse complement strand
GTGGGTCAAGGTGGGTCAAGGTGGGTCAAGGTGGGTCAAGGTGGGTCAAGGTGGGTCAAGGTGGGGGTGATGCGGGGGCTTTTTTTGACAGGATTGCAATCCCGCAGTCGCGGGAGGGATTAACAATAAGTGTGGCAATGGGGTGGGGGTGGATTTTCAACCACGGAAGTGGCAGAAGACACGGAAGGGGACGGAACCGATGGCGGAGAAGACCCCAAGGAGCGGGACTTGCCAAGTCCCGTAGTTTGGGAAGCGCCGATGGGGCAAGGAGGTGTTGTGTGAATGTTGCATTCATTGTTAGGTGGGATGGAGGCGCATCTTTGGCCATTCTCTGGGCGACTCATGAGGGCATGCGGAGGTTCAAAGACCGGGACTTGGCAAGTCCCGCTCCTTGGGGGACTTTGAGCGAACGAGGCTGCTGGGGGGCTTGGTGAATGGTCTCATAGGACCTAGAGGGCGCATTGGTCCTATGTTTGAGGCGGACGTGGCCGGGTGAGCTTTTCGAAAGCGCCAGAGGACTTGCGCACTCCAGGACGCTCCGCGCCATCTTGACCCTTGATCTTTGACTTTTGACTTTTGACTTTTGACTTTCGCACTGAGCACTGAGCACTGAGCACTGAGCACTGAGCACTGAGCCCTTGACCCCCTTGACCTCCCCCACCTGCTATGATTGTCTGCGGGAATGAGTGATTCCTTTGAACTGGTGCGGACGAAGAGCGGGGACGAACTGGCGGCGGTGGTGGAGACGCTGACGGTGGCGGGGGTGCCGCACCGGGTGGCGGGCACGCGGGCGGGGTTCGACATCACGGAGGTGGGGCGCGGCGATTACCCGGCGGACATGCTGGTGATGGTGCCCTGGACGGAGGTGAAGGCGGCGCGTGCGGCCCTGGAGGCGTCCTTTGCCGAGACGGAGCTGCCGGGGGATCACTTTCTGCACAGCTCCACCGATGCGGAGCTGCTGGAGATCCTGGCCGTGCCGCTGGAGTGGGACCCCTTTGTGGTGGTGCATGCGCGGCGGCTGGCGGCGGGGCGGGGCATCCAACCGGCAGCGACGGAGGCGAAGGCGGCCGAGGTGATGGAGGCGCTGTCCCTGGGCAAACCGGCGGCACGCTGGCAGGTGATCCTGGGCTGGGTCTCCGTGCTGCTCGGCGGTCTGGTGGGCATCCTCATCGGGGCCTCGCTGGCTTTTTCAAAGGAGCGCCACCCGGAGGGCGAATACCCCACCTACGATGCCCGCACCCGCCAGATGGGCGAGTGGATGATCTGGTGCGGCGTGGGGATGCTGGTGGTGTGGCGCTTTGCCGTGATGACGAGGTAGGGGGGCGGGCAGAAAGAAGAAAGCAGAAATGGGAAAGCAGAAAGGGGGGCAAGTGCTGAGTGCTGAGTGCTCAGTGCGAGGTCAAAGGTCAAAGGTCAAAGGTCAAAGGTCAAAGGTCAAAGGTCAAAGGTCAAAGGTACGCGGCGACACGAAGCCGCAAAGCGTCCTGGACTGCGCCAGTCCTCTGGCGCTTTCGATAAGCTCACTCGGCTTCGTCCGCTCCCTTGCCACACTTCCTGTTAATCCTGAAATCGTGTCAATCCTGTCAAAAAAGCCTGCCCCACTCAACCAAGCCTCGTCCGCCCCAAACACACCCAAGGAGCGGGACTTGCCAAGTCCCGGCCTTTGAACCTCCGCACATCTCACTCCGCGACTCCACCAAATGAATGGCAAAAAGATGTCTGGTAAAAGATGGACAGCCATCCGGCCTAACAATGGAAGCAATATCCACAGGCCGCATCTTCACCCCCAAACCACGGGACTTGGCAAGTCCCGCTCCTTGGGGCGTTGGGGAAGCTCGAAGATGAAGTCTGCGGACGGTGGGAGTGGGATGCTGCGCATCCGATGTTTTAGGATGCGGAGAAGGGCGATGCCGAAGGCCGGCTTCGTGTGGAGCGTGGGCCGGGGGCACTCACGGCTGCGTCCTCGGCTGCGGGCGGGTTTGTTACCTGCGGCGCTGGCTACTCGGCGGAGATGGCCTCGATGTATTCGAGGCGGTAGAGGCTGCCTTCCTGGGAGAGGAGGATGGGCTCGCCCTCGGCATCGGGGGTGATGAGGGTGGGGTTCAGCTTGGTGGATTCGGTGCGGCGGTGCAGCACCAGGCGGCGGGTGGCGCGCTCGTTCAGCGCATCCATCTGCAGGCCCCAGACGGTGCCGTAGCCCCAGTCGGCAAAGAGGTACATGCCCTGGAGGGCGGGCATTTTTTCGCCCCGGTAGGTGTGGCCGCCCACGATGCACAGGCCCTCGCCACGCAGGCGGGTGTAGGCGTGCACGGGGTCCGTGGTGGCGGTGCCGGGGATGAGGGGCTGCGGGTGGAAATCCGGCGTGGTGGGGCCGTCGCGGTCGCTCCAGCCATAGTTGGCGCCTTTTTTCACGAGGTTGATCTCCTCCCACAGGTCCTGGCCGACATCGGCGCACCAGAGGTGGCCGGTGTGGGGGTCAAAGGCGAGGCCCCAGGGATTGCGAAAGCCGAGGGCAAAGATTTCCGGCCGCACGGTCTGCTCCTGCGCAAAGGGGTTGTCCGCCGGGATGCCGTAGGGCAGGCGGCCGCTGCGGGTGTTCACATCCAGGCGCAGGATCTTGCCATGGAGCACCCAGGGGTTTTGCGCCAGGCGGTAGGGGTCGCTGCGCAGGCCGCCATCCCCCAGGGCGATGTAGAGGTGGCCATCCGGCCCGAAGGTGATGTGGCCGCCCCAGTGGTCTGCCAGCGGCTGGGGGATCTCCAGCAGCACGCGCTCCGTCTCCGGCAGGGCCGTGGGGGCCTCGCCTTCCGTGGCGCGCATCTCGCTGATCACGGTGCGGCGCGGGTCATTCTGCGTGTAGCTGAGGTAAAACAGGCGATTTTTTTCAAACTGCGGGTGCAGGGCGATGCCGTGTACGCCCTCCTCAAAGAGCACGATGCCAGCCATGCGTGGGCGGAAGTCCAGAAAGCTGCGCCACTGGCCGCTGCCATCCAGTTTCACCGCACAAAATTCCCCGCGCTGCAGGGCCAGGATCTGCTCGCCCCCGCTGTCTGGCAGGGCGCTGCTGAGGGCCACGGGGGAGTCGAATTCGCGGTCGAAGACGAGGCGGCTGAGGCCGATGCCCGGCAGGGTGTCCTCCGGGATTTCCAGCGCCGGCACGGGCGGGGCCAGGGGGGCTTCCGGGGCCAGGCCATCGCCCGGCAGGGCCTCTGGCACGGCATGGACCGCACCGCCACCGAGGTGCAGCAGGGCGGCGAGGGCAAGGCAGGCGGCGTGGGGCAGGGGGCGGCGCGACATGGCAGGGCGGGGTTGCGAGTGAAGACGGCGGGGGCGGAACTCCCCTTCGCATGCCTGCACGGATTGTGCCATTTGACCCTCGGCGCGATAAAGAAGTTAAATTTTATTGAAAGAATGTCCGCTCAGTGGCGGGAGGAGGGGCGGAAAAGCAGAAAATGGGAAAGCAGAAAGCAGAAAGCAGAAACGGGGAGGCGGAGACTGAAAACCGAATACTGAAAACTGAAAACCGGATACCGCCCCTCCCTCCTGGGGCAAAAAACTTCACGGGTGGCCTAAATACACACTTGCACAATGTCACATCGGCACACATTATTTACCGATGGCACTCACAACCAAAGACCAGGCCTGCATCACGGTGGACAAGAAGATCATGAAGGAGGGCAAAAAGATCGCCAAGCTCGATCGCCGCTCCTTCTCCTCCTATGTGGAAAACCTCATCGCCAAGGACATCCTCCGCCACGACCGCCTGACGAAGAAAAAGACGGAGGCGTGAGGTTTTTCCTCTCCGCTGCTTTTAAAATGACCGTCATCCGGTAAGGGTGACGGGGGCATGATGCCCGAACGAGAATGCGCCAGATTTGCAGTCAACGGCACATCAGGTCTGGCTGACAAACGGGCATCAAGCCCCAGGTTTGACCCACACCCGTTCCGATGTGATGGGATCGCGCATGAAGCGGATGTGCTGGCGCCCGAAGATGCCGTGATCCTCATCTTGGAACTTGAAGAAGAACACCGCTGGTTCCCCGGGAGACATGAACCCCTGGGCCTCAACCACTCCGCCTGTGGAGATTTTCCACGTCAGCGGGGTCTTGTCATTCCCATGGAGGCGGTACCCGGTCTTGTCTGGCGCAAAAAAGTATTTGGTGCCCACGGCGCTTAGCCAGGTCTTCTGAACAAAGAGGAGTTCCAGCTTCGAGACATCCAGCTTTTGAGGTTTGCCTTCCTGGTCGCCCTCCCCGGGTTTTTTGGCCGTCGAGGCGATGACCTCTCGAACCCGGCTCAGAGCCACCACCGTGGTCATATCCTTGCCTTGGCGCTGCAATTCGGCGTCGATTTCCTTCAAGCTGGCCTCTTTGACAGGCCGCAGGACGGCCAGTTTGGCGGAGTCATACATGATGAAAAGGCTGGCGATGGCAGAGTGAGGAGTGGGCACGCTCTCACCAGCTATTTTCCGGCGCATCTGCTCGGCAATCGTGGCCGCCGCCCCCGTATCTCCCTGGGCGGCGCGGTCTGCGGCAATGGCGGTGCATTCCTTGTTTAGAACCGCATCGATCTTTTCACAGGCCGCAGCCGCGCGTTTCTGGTAGGAGGCATGGATCTCGTCCGGGCTTTCAGCAAAGCACGGGCCGATGGCGAGACCCAATACGGCGGCAAAGAGCAGGCGGGAGAGCATAGGGCGCAACCCTAGCACGGGCGTCAAGGGCACATCGGCACACCTTATTTACCGACCGCACTCACCACCCAAGACCTGGCCTGCATTACGGTGGACAAAAAGATCATGAAGGAGGGCAAAAAAGATCGCCAAGCTCGATCGCCGCTCCTTCTCCTCCTATGTGGAAAACCTCATCGCCAAGGGCATCCTCCGCCACGACCGCCTGACGAAGAAAAAGACGGAGGCGTGAGGTTTTCCCTCCGTTTTCGCCGACCGCAAGCCGCCTGGAACTGAGGCGGTGAGGTTGGTGTTAGGCGTGCTTCCGCCGGGGTGAGGAGGGCTGGTTTTGCCAGCCGTATTTTCAGATTAGATTCCTGGGGACGGATATCTTTGAGAAGGTTAAGGAGGAGACGCGCAAGGCCTGAAAACCGAAATAATCGCAGCCCCTGCCCGTCAGCCCGGTTACAATTTAAACATATTGCCACCAAAACAAGGGAGACGTCGCAAACTCACACGACAATTAGAACGCCACATGATTGCCCTTGGCAAATTGCTGTTGTCGAGTACTGTTTAGGTTCCGATGGTTACGCTTTTCCAAGAATTCGAATTTGTTTATCCAAATGGCGATTTGTTCTACGACAGGTCTGGTGCTTTGGCTCGCAGGCTTCACGACGTTTTCCCTGGATTAGCTTGGAAGGAAACCGAGTTGAGCCAACGCGAGTTTTCGATCCCGTCGCAACAGTTGCATCTGCTCTTTGGAGTCTCTCTATCCCGTCTCCAGACGTTTAACTCCGAGGAAAAAGACTTCGGTAGCAACGCTGCCGCATTGGTGGAGAGTGTTTCAGAGTTTTTAGAAATTGATACTTTAAGCCGTTTTAGCTTTAAACATGTGATTGGCATGCCGTTAGCAACTTCTGAACAGGCACAGGCATTAATGTGGCCGGTCGTAGGAGAGGACCAAAAAGCAAAGCTGGCATCTGTGTCGCCGCTGCCTACATGGACATCGCTGCAAGGCCAGTTCACACAAGGGCCCTTCGCTTTTGAATCACGTATCGCCGTCATGAATCTGACTCCGCCGCCACATTTGAATGTCGGGAGTCTCCTGCTGCGGAAAATGCAGAAAATCATTATTCCTTGGGTGCAGTTTGTGAGTGTTACCCTTGATGAAGCAATTGAGTATCTCAACGTCAAAAGCCGCGAACTGGACATGGACGAACCAGATGCTGCTGCACGAGGCGTGAAGATCGAACTTCAGACGGTTCTCGAACCTAAAGCTCAGCTGACGCTTGAATTGCATAACGTTCCGATGCTTGAGGTACTGCGGTACGTAGTGGAATTAGCCAATCTCCGTTACAAACTTGCGCCAGATCGCGTATTAGTAGTCGATTCTGATGATGGTGGAACCTTGCCTCATGTCACCTTTCACCTTCATGCTACAGGCCAGAACCCCATCACCATCGCCGAATTCGATGTTTCTGCTTTCATTCAGAACTTCCGTGAAAAGCACTCGGATGAAATTGTTTCAAAACTGGCTCCTCATCTCTCCATCAAATGAACCCTAGGCAAGTGACTTCCAAGGCTCAGCATGTTGAACAACATTTCGAATCGCAGGGCACAAATTACCTAAAGGAATTCATCGACGAAGAAAAATCGGTGGCGTTGGAAGCGAAGGGCCTCACGCCGAGCCATTACAAATTGTTTGCCGTACGCACCAATGATGCAGCCGGGAGTGAAATTTTCAGCCCAAAAAATGTCCATGTCGGCGACTATTCGGAAGATTTCATGTACGGAGCGGCGAGCGGCCCGCTTCCTCAATTTCGATCCGCCATACGCGCGTTGCATGCAAAAGCGAGGAAGATCGAGACTTTGGATCAGTACGACATTGAGTATTCATACCAAGTGACTCTTTTCTGGTCTGATCTGGCAAAACTGACCAAATTCATCGGGTTGTCAGCTCACGTCTCAGAAATTATCGGTGAACTGTTAACTGCACGCTACCAATTTCTTGGTAAGGATACTTCAAAAGCTGCCATGGGAGCCATTGGCGACGCTCTCGGCATAGCGGCTGAGGCCAAACGCTTCGATTCGTCAGTATCAGAGAAGATGGCCGATGCCTTGGAGTCCGGAGGAATGGACCCGTTAGTGCTTGACTCACTAAGGAACCCGCATGCCTGACGCGTTCATTGATTCAAGCGTCCTGATCGGACTTTATTTCCGCCATGCGGGGGAACGAGCCGCATGCGAAGCATGCTTACCGGCAGGTGGTAATCGAGTCTCATCGCAGTACATCATCTTCGAAATCGCTCGCGGCTTCCTCCGAAGCTTATTGGAGATTCATAATGCTTCATTTGAGTATAAACGTTTCTCTGATTTCCACATGGCAGCCTATTCTGGTGCAAGGAGATTCAAGCCGTACCAAATGGCAACATGGCTTGGAGCAATGACGGATTTTATGGCTGCGCTTGAGCAACAAAACGTTGTCATAGCAGAACCGCAGAAGCTCGACCTCTTCAGAGCGATGATACGGAAGATGATACAACGGGGTTGGAAGCAGCTTTTGAACGGCTGTCACCTCATCGATAACATCTCTTGCCAGAAGAACATACCCGATCCCATACTCAATCCAGATGGCCGGGTCACCCAAGCGCTGCCACTGGCGGATTGCGGGAAGCCAAATACCTGTGGTGTGCAAAGTTTTATCGCCCAACGGAATCCGATGGTGCAAAGCCTGATTCAACATCTCGCAACCCTTCCAAAGAAACAAAAGGGGAACGATACCGACACGAAACACATACCGGGTCTTCAGCATTTGCTTGGCGTGGCGCTCGGCGCAGCGTTTGAAGGAAAAAAATGCCACCAATGCGGCGACGCACTTATTTGCCTCGAGGCCCCGGCAGGGAGCATAATTGCCACGAAAAATCGGGGTGATTTTGAACCGCTTGCAGGATTTTTGAGTAAAACTTTGTCAGTGGCGACTACCGCGACCACGACTGTCGGGCTGTCCACTGGATCCACAAAGCGAGTAAGCTTTCCTTTCAGACTATGGAGGAGTGCCGTCAACTGGGTGAAGAGCCGATTCGGTGATAAACGCGTTTTTTAATTCTGCTAGTCCAGGCGTGACCCTATGGAAGTGGCCAGAAGCTTGTCTGCGGACCCTCATGCTGAGCTGAGCTACCTACAAGGCGGTGGCAAGGAATGCCTGGGGGCATGTGGAACCACGCTACCTGGTCATGATGAAAGATTGTTTTTATCGGAGGTCTGGGAAACTCCTTTCCTACGGAGTGAAATTCTATCCAGACATTCAAAAATTAAAGACTTCAAACCCGGAAGTATCCGTTTTTGAAGGCTTTTAGGCAGCCCCTCGGTTCAAGGATCCCATCGCGAAACGCGACTGCCATCTTTCGATGACCTTTACAAACCCGACGCTTGTGAGAATATTCGCTTCAAACCTGAATCAATGAGTTCAAAAAACCAAACGTTCGGAGGAATTCCGGTAACGGTTACAGCCGGCTTTTCACCACGAGGCTCCAGGCTGCTTCGCCTTCAGGGGAGGCGTGGAGGGTTTTGAGGCGGTCGATCACGGCATTGACGCGGCTGACCATCGGGCGTTCGCCGGCGGTGGGCTCGGTGGCCAGTTCTTCTTCCAGCAGGGCATACTCCTCCCTGCCGAGGAAATCCAGCCAGGTTTGCAGATCGTGGCTGGCGAGCTCGGCGTTTTCAGAAGGGACTCCGGTGGGGCGGGCAAAGAGGGGCATGGTTAGAAAAGCTTCGGATTCGCGGGCCGCGCTGGATGCTGTGTTATCCGTGCCTTCAGGCCTGCCTGCCCGGATCCTGCCGTGGAGCTTAGGGGATTCGAACCCCTGAGAGTCTAAAAATCAGATTTTAAATATCGTTGTAAATCAACGAGTTATGAATGAATGGAATCGGTAATTATTCCGGTAATACCGTGAAATATGTGCTTTTGCACAGCTATTCCGTGTGTTTTCGTGTGTCAAATGAACGACAAAAACAAGGTCACTTATGGAACTGCGACGGTGTACGTTAGGCCACGCGATGATGGGCGGTGGGTGGTGTATTGGAGGGAGGCGCAGAGACCGCGCCAGACGACCCTGAGCGACGAGAAGAAGGCGAAGGCTCGGGCACTTAAGGAGGCCCAGCGTATCCACAAAGGGCAGGGTGGCAGGATGCTTACCATAGAGGACGCACATCTGGTTGACCGGGTGAAATCTGTAGCTGGCAATGAGTCTGCTTTTTCGTGGCTGTCCCGTGCCGAATCACTGGTTAAAGATGCTGGCTCATGGGATGTGGTAGAGCAGGCAGTGAAGCATTGGAAAAAGGCGGGCTTTGATACTGTCGAGCGAGTTGAAGTAAGCTTCGCTGTAAATCGGTTTCTGCTGGCCTACGAAAACAGCGACAATCCAAGCGTGACCATCTCCGGCCTTCGAAAGGAGATCCGGGCCTTTGCTGATGCAAACCCAGGAATGGCGGTAATGGACATTGAGACAGACCATCTCGAAGCCTGGATTGAGCGCCCCAAAAAGAACGGATCCCCGCCGGGAAAGAGATTCTTCAACAACCGCCTAGCTACCTGGGGTAACTTCCTTGGCCGCTGCCGTGAGTGGGGGTATCTGGTGAAGGGTGAACCTCACCCGGCCGAGCCTATCAAACAGAAGAAGCTGGACGATAAAGCGCCGGAAATCTGGAGCGTGGCCACGGCGGCTGCAGCACTTGCAGCCGTGCAGCAGGAGAAGCCGCGCCTCTTGCCCTTCCTGGTCATCGGGGGCTGGTGTGGACTGCGGCCCGGAGAGATTCGGCGGTTGGATTGGACTGCCTGGGATTGGGAGGGTGGGTATGTTGACATTGGGGCCCCTGTGGCCGCCAAGGTGCGTGAGCAGCGCTTTCTTCCCATTCATCCCAATGTGCGGGCGATGCTGAAGCCCTGGTATGATGCGCTCTCAGAAAAGGATAGGCTCGGCAAATGCACCTTCTACAATGACCGAAGCCATCTGAGTTCCTTCCTTCGTGCGAAGAAGATCATCACGATATGGCCGCAAGATGTCTTGCGTCACAGCTACATCTCCTACCGGATCGCAGACGGCGTGAGTAAGCATGAGGTTGCCGAGGAGGCTGGCAATTCAGAGAGCGTCATTCGGAAGCACTACAGACGACCGCTGAAGAAGGAAGCTGGGGCTGCATGGTTCAAGCTCGTTTAGGCGTTTCAGTTGGGGTGATGATGAGAGGCGTGCACTTGACTGCCGTGCTAGGGTTCCCGCCTATGCCGTCACGCGCTCTTGTCCTCATACTCGCCCTTTTCTCGATAGCATCTTTTAGCCGAGCGGGCGAAATCGTGATGCTGAAATGCATCACACCAGAAGCAGAGGTCGCCACGATGACGATTGCCGCCGGTGAATCTGCCAAGTTGCTGTCTGTATTCAACCGCGGCAGCACAACAAACCCCACGCGGCTTTTCATCACCATGGACGGCCAGGACTTCAACTTGAGCCTTTTCGACATTCCTGGCTCTGCGGGCTTTACGATCACCGGACCAGCGACAATCAAGCTGGACCGACCGTACAACATCACAACCACCTTTGCAGCGATTGAAGTGACACGCGCGCCAGAACTGACGCCAGCCATACCGGCTGCCGCCGTCGTCATCCCTGAAGATGCACAGGGCCAGTTCCAGGTTCTTCTGGAGTCCACCACCGATGGCGTGACTTGGTCACAGGCCCAGCCGGGGCTTTATGGTGGCAGCACCGTGAAGCGGTTCTTTCGGACTCGGATATTGAGGACGAATTGATGAAAACAACCCGTTAGCTGTGTGCTGAGCCAGTCGCTCCCTGCTCTGAAAAAGGAAACTCCAGTTGAACCACCTGTTTAATCTTATCATCTCCAATCAATTTCTGCATTACCCCCTGCATGATTGCGTATGGCTGCATTAGGGGGTCTAAGAAGCGATAACGGTAGCGTCTTTCAGCTCCGGTGCGCACTAGTATGGGCCCCCTTTTAACATGGCAGAAGTCGCTCAAGTGTCGGGAGAAGACTGAAACCGCACAATCTTTTCCTAACAAAATGGATAGATTGGAAGCGATCTCTGAGGATGAGAAAAAACCATCTTGGTCGGTTTCACACATAGCGCAGGCCATCAAAACTTTTTCATGGATGCTATCCTTGTGGCTGCTACTCACAGCGTGCTCATAGGAAGTGGAAACCGTCGTTTTGTTATTGACTATCGTCACCAAGGCAGCCTTTACGTATTCGACTGATACGTTTGTGATAGCTTTATTAGCTGCTGATAGCGCAGAATTCAGGCAGAGCAGATGTGTGTAATGAGGCAGTCCTTTTGAAAGTCCTATTATCATTGCTTTCGCCTCGTTTTCAAATGTGATGTGGGCCATCTGCTCACCCTTTTTAATAATGTCCCCAAGCTCCGTTGGCGACATTCTTGGCATATGGATCTGCACCAGCGCTCGATCAATGCTCTGATGTTCTGCTACTAACTCAGTGACTGAAGAAGCGACACCAATCAGTACAACGGTTACCGAAGAAAGATGGTCAGAAAGAGTTTTAATGGTGTCGGCTAAAAGGACTCTTGCCTGGGAGTCCTTTAACCGATCTAATTCGTCGATCACAATCACCGCAGGAGTTCGGAGAGCCGAAAGCACAGCACGAACATCGTCCGGAGAAACCTCGTCAGGCAAAGCATCATCAAGGGTCGATTCGCTTGGATCAATGGTCTGATTGAAGCCAAATCCTGGTCGAGGGGTGCTGATAACAATTTCCCTTAGCGCTTTGTGCCAAATGCTCGCGAAGCTGTCGCCGCTATCACAATTAACCGTGCCACATTTTGGCAGGGTGTAGTTTGCTCTGGTCAAAACCTCCATGATGATACGGGCAAGGGAGGTCTTTCCAACCCCTCTCTCTCCGTATAGAATCACGTGTTGGCCCGGCTGAGAGCAAGCGCCGAAAAGCCTTTGAATCTGTTCACTCCGACCCGCGAAAAGGTCGAGTTTGTTGATAGGCGCACTGGGGGTAAATGCTGCATGAATACGCCCAAGTAGCTGGAAATCGAGAGCTTGATTGTCACTCATGAGCAAAAATCTCGCATTTGGCTCAAATTTTCAACACTTGAATGTGTTTTTAGCAACTTAATTAACTGCGTCCGCTTTTACGGAATTGTCCACTCTGGCAATCCCGGCTCACAATGGTGCCAGCCTGGCTGTCAATGTTTCGGACCGCTTGAACCAGCACATCAAGGTGCGACGCGGCTCTGGTGACCCGGTTGACAGTCACACTTCGGTGGCCAGTAGAACCAGCCACATGGGACGCGGAGCGTTCGTTTGTATTGATTTTCCCCATAGCTATATACTTTTTATTACGCTTAAACAAAGTTCAAGCTCAATTCTTCGACAGATTTCTCTCAAAAACGATTCTGTTGCCGATTTTGCGTTTATGTCATCTTCATCGCAGAGTTTTTTGCTGTAAGTGACCATGAAGATGACGAACTGCGTCTCTTCGGTTTCGCCAGGAATCACAACTGGGTATAGGAAAACACTGCCGTCCCCCCGCTCCTTGTCCCTTTGGCTCATGACGTAGTTTGCGGCGAGGCTGGCTAGCACTTTATCTGGATGAAACACCCATCGGCCAGTCTTGATGCAGTTTTTTCCAGCGGCATTCGAATTCTTCATCATGTCGTTCGGAGTGCCCCTTGACCAAGACTGATGTTTATAAATATATGTCCAACTTTGCGCTGTAGAGCGTTTCCTAATAATTGTGATATCAATCTCATGATCTTGCAGTCCATATGCTTTGCGGACAAATGATACAGAGGCTTGGCAAATTCTTGCTATCTGATCGTCTGGATGGGTAATGGACCCAAATTTGTCAGCTCCAGTTTTAAGAGAGACGGCTTTCTCTCTGAATCTGCGAAGTTTCGCATCCACAATACTGCCGACGGCCTCAATGAATTCTGCCAGAAGACTTCGAGCTTCAATATTCTCAGCTTCCTCTGTTTTCTTGCGATGACTTTGAAAGAAAGTAGCAACGGCTGTGATTAACAACAATGCGTAAACCATCTTATTATGAAATGGTTTGTAGTTGTCAATCCAGGCTTCCCCCTCCAAAACATCAAGACATAAATAATAACTGGTTGCAGCAAGGCCACACCATCTGAGAAGTTGCTTGGATTGTACGACGCTGATGACTAGAGCAATCACTTTGCGCAGCAACCACCTCGGGAGATAGAGCCTTTGTTTGATTGTTATTATTTCGTGAGACACGTAGCCTTGTTGCGACTAATCAGCGAGGTTTCAAGAAATAATTCAGGATACTTTTAGGCGATGTCATAACAGTTTGTATTATAATAGCCACAAATCTTTTAGAATCTCGTCTTTCAGGCACATACTCTTTATAGTGGAATCAAGCGCGCAGGCCCGCTTCAGCGCATCCCGAGCGTCGGCAAGCTTCTCTTGTTGAGCCAGCGCCTGAGCCAGTGCATACCAAGCGGGAGCGTTCTCCGGCAAGGCTTGAATGATGCTATCGGCCAGGATCTCCGCTTTGAGCCAGGACTTGGCCACGATGAGGATGGATAAACGCAGGGCCACCAGCGGGAAATATCGCTGGGCCTCAGGCTCCACATCATTGAGTGCTTCCCAGGCTTCATCGTGCATGCCCAGCTCAAGGAAACCCTCTGCACGGGTGAGGTGTTCAGCGACGGTCTGGTTCATTTGTCGGCATCCTTCTTCTTTTTGCCGTCGATCAGCCGCTTGAGGAGCTGGCCGCGCTCGCCAACACCCGCCTCGGAAAGCTTGAGCATCTTGGCGTCGATGGCGTCTTGCTCTGCCAATGGGAGGGTCGCATACGGTAGCGTGAGGGTGTGAGGCCCCTGAACCATCATGTCGTACCGCACCAAGCCTTTCAGGTATGCTGAGACCGATGAATAACCCAGCGCTTTTGCCCGAATTTTGATGGCGGTTTCAAGATCGGGGCTGGTTTTGAAGGTTGTGATTGGCATGTCAAGAGTGACCTTTGCATACCCGGTATTCCTCTTCTGTCGTTGATCAATTTCGTGCTCTCGCGAAAATGATGTTCACATGAACGCATCACCAGCCCAGCCACTCAAGCACCTCACGCCCAGCCTTCCACAGAAGCGCAAGGGCGGCTGCGATGAGGCCGATGGCCATGATGCCATTGCGACGGGTGTAAACAGGGCTGGGAGCGCGTCGGCAGTGCATGTCACTCAGATTTTGCCCCGCGCTTCTTTGACTTGGGGCGTGGGTTGGCTAGGTATGCCTTCAAAGCATCCCTCATGAGGGAAAGGCGGTCAACGCCTTGAGCTTCCGCCTCTGCTTCAATTTGAGCTAGCATCTCGTCTGGGATTGTCAGGGTGACTCGCTCTACCCCCTTCTTTCGTTGGTTTGCCATTGGGTGTCATACACCCGCAAAAAAAAAGATCAAATTCATTTTGACAGGTGTCAGACACCCCGGTTATAACACGGGTGTCTGACACCCTCAGATAAGTTCATATTGAAACACCATGACACGCATCACACTTACTCTAGATGCTGAGATTGCAGACGCACTCCGGAAAGAATCGCAGCGCGATGACCGCCCCATGTCAAGCATCGCCCGTCGAGCTTTTGCTTCCTATTTCAGCGCCACTAAAGCTTCGGCCAAACCCAAAGCCCGGAGGGCCAAAGCATGATCTCCGGCCCGATTCCTCTCCGTGTGGTCGCCTCCTTTCTCGGCAAACAGGAATCCGATCTGCCCGCCGTCATTGAAAGTGATGGGCTGCCCGCCGTGCCAATCTGCACCGGATCACGGCCAGCAACCCGCATTTACTTTCTCCCCCTGCTGGAGTGGATCAACAAACGCGTCAGGAACAGCCCAATGACCGCCGAACACCTGGAAGCAGAACTGGAACGCTGCTCCGAAGTGCTCAAAACGAAGGATGCGAAGAAGCGCAATAAACAGAAAACCAAAGCCCAAGCATGAAACGCATCAACTTTGAACTCATCCGCGCCGAGGAAGAACTGGCAGGAGCACGTCAGTGTATCACCTGCCTGTGTGGTTCACTCCTCACCGCCAGTGGCACTGCCATGCTCTACAAGTTCGGAGTCATGCCAACATGGGGGCCGTTCGCAGCCGGTGCGCTTCTGCTTCTGTTCCTGGGGACAGGCACTTTGTATGCATTCCTTCCCGTGTGGCGGGAACGCAAATGGGAGCGGGAACGCCTGGAGGCGGACTACGCGAGCCATGTTGACCGCCAGTAGTGTAAAAAATTGCAAAACATCCTGAACCAGAACCCAGTATGACTGCTACATCCTTTTCCCCTTCGCCTCGTATCATCGCCCGCCCTCGCCCTGAGCCGGAGTACCAAGGCCGTGTCCGACGCATCGCTCGCTATGGCATCTTCGCCATCATCTACGATTGCGAGGTGTCTGCCCGCGAAGGGGAATCCAACCGGGATGTGATCTACGCCAGCCTGGAGTCAGGAGTCAGCAGCATTGACCGGGCCGTGCCCTGCAAACAGGTCTTCGATTCTCTGAATGAGCTTCGGCTGAACAACAACATGACCTGGGACGAACTCATCACCTCCGCCAAGCGGGAGAATGAGGATGAGGATTCCCCAACCTATGGCCTAACGGCCTAACCAATTTGGCCCGGCACTGTGACCGGGCCAGCGACGCCAAAGACCGCCGGGGCGGACCGTGAACCGCCCCGGCCAATTTCCCACATCAAAGACCGAATTCTGCCCACTCAATTCCATGAATAACATCACCCTCGAAGCCCTTGGCATTTCCAAGGAACAAATCGTCGAAAAAATTGTTTCCAACCTCACAGAGGAGGCCCGAGAGGAAATTACAGATCTAGTGGCCTCAGACATCAGAAAGAAAGTGATGGCTGAGGTTCAGAGTGACTTGCTGGCCACGGTTAAAACTGCTGTGGCTGAGACCTGCGCAAAAGCTCTCGATGTGAAATTTCAGCCTCTTGATGTCTGGGGTGAAGCTCAGGGAGAGCCAGTCACCGTTCGTGAAATGTTTCACAGGCATGCAAAGGAATGGTGGTCGCAAACTGTGGACGCACAGGGAAGGCCAACAGACGGCTACAGCAAAAAGATGACGAGGGCTGAATGGCATGCCGCAGAAGCCGTGAAAACCGCCCTGAATGGGTCACTTCACGCCGAGTTGGAAGGCGTGATTAAAGATGCACGCAATGAAGTCTCAAGTGCGGTTTCCAAAGTGCTGCACACCTACGTGACTCAGCATTTCCCGCCAGCGAAGTAACCAATTTGCTGCACGGCGCAGCGGCAGCGGGGCATTTCCAGCGGGCCTAAGTCCCCCATCCGCCCCAAGCCGCAGGACTGGATAGCCAAGAAGCTTGTTTACGCAGACCGCCACGACCGCCGTGCAGCATCCCCTTTGACACCCAAACAACATCATGAATCGCGCACCCACTGCCTCAGAACTCGCTAAAACTGTCGCCATTTTCAATGCCACTGTCTCTAAAGGCGATGCTGTCATCGTCACATTGGATTCCCGTGAAACCAAACAAACCGTCACGAGGTCCGAAGCATTCATCCTCGGTGGCCACAGTGCCATGGTGATGCTGGAAGGCATCAGTGGAGCCTACGCGGTCGAGCGTGTGCAGAAGGTGTACTGACCACTCCCAAAAACCTCACACTGCGGAATTCCGCACTGTGAACACCCCGAAATTTATGAATCAAGAAGCCCCTCTTCCCACCTTGAATGCTGCCATTGCGGCGGTCCGTGCTCGTGGCCTCGTCGCCGTCAAAACTGCGCGTAACACCGGCATCAACAGCGACTACGCTTCCTACGCCGATGTGTGGGAAGTCCTCAAACCGGAGCTCGAGGCCACCGGGCTGTCCGTCGGCTTTCTTCTCGGCCCAGTCCGTCGCGATGAGGCTGCCTGGGTGCAGACTCTGACCCTAGAAGTCAGCACCGCCGAAGACCTCCGCTCTTCCACCTTCGAGTTTTGTTTTCCCGAAGGCAACAGAGGGGTGAATCTCTCACAGCGTCAGGGCATGGCTCAGACCTACGCCCGCCGCTATGCTCTGGTGAGCTTCTTCCACATCATCACGGGCGATGATGACGATGCGCAGCGTCTCGGCATGGAGCCACGCACCGACATGGCCGTGAAGCCCAAGGATGACGCACAGTGGAGCGACTTCTGTTATGCTCCTTTCCTGGGCCTTGGGATCGAGGAGACGCAGGGCGCCTGGAGCAACCTCGCCGATCCAAGCGGCGATGGCTCAAGCGTGCTGGGTGACTTTTCCTCCAAAGTGATCGGGGAAATGACCTTCAGGTTCGTGGACAACATCGGGCTCAAAGCCTGGATGGCGGAGGTTGCCAATGACCGGGCAGGGAAGCTGCAGCTTACCACATGGGAGTCCGTCCGCGCGCACTGCAAAACACTTCGCCTGCCGGATTCTGCCGCTGCTTGTAGCGGCGACCAACTGCGCAGTCTGAGTTCAGCCCTTCGCCCTGCAAAAGCATGAACTGGGAAGGCTTCACCGACCAATCATTGCCTCTGCCTGGAGTGATCATCCCTGGGAAGTATGGCTACCGTCGCATGACTGCGGAGGAATACCATGCCTTCCCGGCGGTGAATGCCTCCCTACTGAAATGCCGGACACCGGCGGAGATGTTCGCCCAGCTCACGACGCCGAAAAAGGACACGGATGCTCTCACCATTGGCACCCTGGTTCACATGGTCACTCTGGAGCCTGAGGTTTCCTGGGCCGAACGCTTTGCGCTGGCTGACATCCCCATCAATCCGAAGACTGAAGCTCCCTATGGAGCCGACACGAAAAAGGCAAAGGCTGCATGGGAACAAGCCAAAAAGGATCATCCAGGCAAGATCCTCGTCACAGAGGAAACCTTGCGGGAGTATCTGGCCGAATGCACCCAGCTCCGTGATGCTCTGACTGCCAATCAGGACGCCATGGCCGAACTGGAAGGGGCCGAGTACGAAGTGTCAGGCATTCTCTGGCACGCCGAATGGGGTTGCTGGGTGAAATGGCGGCTGGACATCCTTCCTCGGAATCTCCGCCAGTTGGACGACGTGAAGACATCCGCCCGCCACCCCGCTGAGTTTTCCCGAGACTGCTGGCAGTATGGCTACTTCATCCAGGCCGCATGGTATGCCTACCTGCATGAACTGCTGCTCTCCCGCGCTCGTCTAGAGATCACCGTCAACCGCTTCACCTTCATCGTTCTCTCGAAGGCGGATGATGGAAAGCATCCCCGGCCTGCCATGTGTCGCGTTGCGGATCTTCCGCTAGTCCCGGGCGTGCATACAGGGGTGGACAAGGCTCGCACCTACCTCGGCATTCCGCAGGGACTTTCTCGAGTGGACGTCTTTTTGAACTGCGTCCGTGAATACCTCGATGCGGATCAGCCCACCGATTTCCAGGGCATCCGCAAATGCTGGCCTGCCTACGAGCAAGAGGCTGGCGAGAAGGGCGGTCGCTACGTACTCGCCGACTGATTTTTGACACCACCGATTCAACACCACCACAAATGAACAAAGCAATCATCACCGAAAAAGTTAAAAAAATTCTCACTGCTCTGCTGCGTCTGGAACCCAAGGAAATTGAACTGGAAAGCGAACTGGGAGCCGACCTGGGAGCCGACAGCCTGGAACTGACAGAGTTTGTCATGGCGCTGGAAGAGGAGTTCAACATCGACATCCCCGATGAGGATGCCGAGGACATCGTCACGGTCGGCGACGTCGTCACCTACCTGGAGGGCCTTGTGGACTGATGGGCCAGCGAACGCGGTCACGGTTCTTTACCCTGCCGTTTTGACACCCTGAATCATAGCGAGGCTTAACACGTGTTAACCCCACAAATAACCACATAATGAAAACACTCGAATTCTTCGTTCCTGGCCTGCCATGTCCTGGCGGAAGCAAACGCTTCGTCGGCTTTGGAAAAAAAACAGGTCGCGCAGTTCTGATCGACGATGCCGGGGAGCGGAACAAAAACTGGCGCACGTCTGTCGCGCAAGTTGGCTCCCAGGCTATGACCGGACTGCCACTGTTCTCAGGGCCTCTCAACGCTTCGATGGAAATGGTGATGCCCCGGCCCAAAGGACATCTCAATTCCAAGGGACTCGTCAAGACCTCGGCGCCAATTGCCCCCACCACCAAGCCTGACGTTCTTAAACTGGCTCGCTCTACCGAGGATGCGCTAACTGGGGTGGTGTGGGTAGATGACGCGCAAACCGTCGAACTCACTCTCAAGAAACGCTTTGCAGCACCGGGCGAGGGGACCGGAGCACGCATTAAAATCACTCCCCTGTCATAACAACCAACATCACAAAATAGGAGATACCACTATGCCCAAGAAACCGACATTATCCCTCAGTCTTATTGAGGAAGAAACCCAAGAAGCACCCAAGCCATCCTGGCCTGAGTCCCTGGAGCACCGCATCCTCCGCTGTGACCTCTCCGAGAAGGAGACCCAGCTTTACGGAAAGGAACAGGCCGAGCTTCACCAGGAGATTGACGGTCTGACCGAAGAGAAGAAGTCCTGTGCTTCCAACTACAAGGCCCGCATCGAGGAAAAGGGCGCGCGCGCGCGTCGAATCGGGAACTACATCACGTCCGGCTGGCAGGAGAAGGAAGTCAACTGCTCCTGGGTCTATGAGACCGCTGGCCGCGATCAGGCCACCGGTGAAATGATCTTCCACCCCGAGAAGAAGTCCCTTGTGCGTGAGGATACCGGAGAGGTCGTCGAGATCCGCGAAATCACCAACGATGAGCGTCAGATGGCCCTGCCCATAGACGAAACCGAGCAGAACGAAGTCTGAGCCACTGCGCCGAACCAGAACCCGGTTTCACCATGTCTTCCCTCAAAACCGCTACCCCTCTGCACTCAGTTCCGCGTCATGGCGTGGGTTCTGGGCTGCGTGCAGGGGAGGTTGCGACCTTCACACCAGTGAGCACTTTACTGCCAGTTCCTGTTACCGACCTGCCGGTGCCAATCCGTGGTCTGCCTCTCCCTACGCTTCACCAGAAGCTCACACGGGATGGCACATGCATGTTCCGCGAGGTGGCCATCCCGCTGCATGTGGACCATGCTTTCCGCGTGGCATGGAAGACGAGGAAGCGCGCCTTCTATGAGCGCGGTTTCAACATCCGCCAGGACAACGGCAAGTGGATGCTGAACCAGTGGCTGCGGATCGGTGACAAAGGATCTCTGACTCTCACTCAGGTAGGGCAGGAAAGGCTGAATGGCCTCCTGATTCCGACCACTGGCGAACTCGGGCTGAAATCTGCGGCTTCAACCTTCAGCCTGCCTGAACTGCCTTTTGGCCTGGCTGACAAGCTGCGCGGCTACCAAGTGGAACCCACAAAGCAGCTCTACCGTTCTCTCATGAATGGCCACGCTGAATGGGGCTATGCAGGTGCTTTCGATGGGAGCGACATGGGCACCGGGAAAACCTACATGGACCTCGCGGCCATGATCGCTGCTGGCCGCACTCCTGCCATCCTATGCCCGACGGTAGGCATGGCCGGGTGGCAACGCGCCTGTGACCATTTTGGAATCATGCCCTACTTCATCTCGACCTATGAGGCGGTAC
Organism: Verrucomicrobiota bacterium; assembly: GCA_040386955.1. Lineage (GTDB taxonomy): Bacteria > Verrucomicrobiota > Verrucomicrobiia > Verrucomicrobiales > Verrucomicrobiaceae > Prosthecobacter. Next base: position 42,679 of record JAZKER010000019.1, on the reverse strand, counting down.
GGGGCGGTTTCCGGCCAACCATCGCTCAAGACATCGGCGGCGTCTTTCATTGGAAGAACGCGGATAAGATCGGCATCATCTTCGACGAAGCCCAGGCGCTGCGTCATGACGATACACTCACAGTCCGGTGCTGTTCGGCTGCCATTCGCCAAGGCATCCCAATCATCATGGCCAGTGCTACCGTTGCGACTTCTCCGCTGGAGATGCGGTTTGTCGGTCGTGTCACTGGTCTGCATAAAGGCGGAGAGGATTGGGAGCACTTCCTTGCTGCCCACGGATGTATCAAAGCACGGACCACATGGAAATGGGACGGTCGTGAGCATCACCTTGCACGCATCAATTCCCGTCTCTTCCCCCGCCGGGGCTGCCGAGTGAGAAAGCAGGATCTCGGGGAGGAATGCCCCGAAACCATTATTGAAACTCTCGCCTTTGACATCCCTGAAGCTCGTCGCATCGAGCAACAGTGGCAGGAGGCGAATGAGTTGCTGGACCGCATGGCTAGACAGGGAGTCCGAGAAAGCGTCCTCAAGGTCAAGGAAAGGAACATCCGGCAGAAGATCTGGAAAGAGTCCGAGATGGCTTTGGTTGAACCCCTAGCTGCACGCATCAGCCAAGACGTGATGGATGGCAATTCGGTTGCCATCTTCATGAACTTCAATGACACGCGCGTTCGTCTGTCACGTCTGCTGAATACGAATGCGGGTTTCTATGGGGGCCAGCCATTGGCGCGGCGTCAGTATTACGAACGTGAGTTCCAAGCGAACCGGGAGCACATCCTGATTTCCAATGTCGGGGCAGGGGGAGCATCCGTTTCACTGCATGACATCCACGGGGAGCGTCCACGTGTCTCCTACATCTTCCCCACGGACCATGTGGTGAAGTTTGAGCAGGCCACAGGCCGCGTGGACAGGGTAGGGGGGAAGTCCGTCAGCCGCCAGTTCATCCCCCACGTCGCAGGCTCTCTCACTGAGCGCATGATTGCCGGACTGCGCCGGAAAATGCGCCGAATCGCCACCATCAACGACGGCCACCAAGCGGCGGGTTCATCACGGTTCTAGGCATCAAAAAAGCACATTTATCACTTTTACACACCATCACATGAAAACCGACACAACAAAGATCGAGTGAAAGAACCACACCATTAATTTCTGCTGGAGATGCAGTAAGGTTTCTCCTGCTTGATGGCGTCGAACATTCAGGTTTTCCAGCCTAACCAGTTACGTGCCTTTTTTGAGCATCAGCACCTCAAAAGGTAAAACATCGTCATGAAATTCTCCTTTCTGATCAAACCATGCAAGGCGGACAAAGTTTTCCTTCTTTCCCAGAACCGTCATATCGACGGGATCCTTTTCAGAGGCCATTGCCTCAGTCAGCAGACGAGCCTGACGTCCGATGCGAATCAACCTCAGGGGGGATTGTTGGTCAGCAAGAGAGATCCAGTCTTCCGGAGTATCCGCCTTACTCGCGGTCTGGAGTGCTTCTTGAGGAATCCAGTCTGGCGATCTCTGCAGCCGTCCCCGCGGGTCGAACCAAACCGTCTTCGCGACATAGGCATCATTATCCACTTCCACCACGGCCATCCACACTTCACGGCCAAACTTCAGTCTTACTACATCACTTGGGTACATGCGGATATTTTACTTAAAAAGTGAACTGTAATCAAGATCAATTCCCCTGCTTCAAACAGTCAAAGCTGATTAAAACTCAAACTCCAATTCTTCTGTGCCAACCGACTATTCTAGCATGCTCAACTGTGCGGCGGCACATCTCAAAACTTCGCCGCCGGGAGAACGCATGCACATCACCGACATGCAGCTTGCCTCGGCTGGCGAAACAAAACCGTCTCTGGAGCTATGGGCGGTGGCCCAGGGCCTGGAGGTCACCACCGGAGCCTTTCGGGGCCATGAGGGCTGGTGGCTCCAACAATCTAAGGCGGGCTAAGGCGATGATGAAAAGAAGATCCCGACGCCTGAGAATTGACGCACAATGATTTCACTCACTACAGAAGCCGCTTCCAATGTGGCGATGCTGGCCGCCCAAGGCCTGATCGTGCGTCTGCTTCCAGACGGCAGCATAGAGGCGCGCGCTCCTGAAGATACCCGGTCCCCTGGAGCCCGTCGGACGGCTTCTTACCGTGCACGTAAAGCATCACAAAACGTCACAGAACATCACGAAACGTCACAAAGCGTTTCAAGTAATGCTGCACCCGCCCCCTCTCCTTCCCCCTCTCTCCCTCCCTCACCTCCTTCCCCCACACCCCCATCCTCCGCTCCCACCCACACGCCCCCATCCGCACCCCCACCCGGCGCAGGTACGCATGAGGCTGGCCTGTTCGGCGCAGAGCATCAGCCCAAAGCCAAGGCTGACAAACGCTTGCCCTCCACACCGGAAGCTCTCCGCATCGCAGCAATTTTCCACCGCAAGGCTTTGACGCCCTGGACGGACAAGGAAGTTCGGGCGTTCAAGGCTTTGCGAGAAATCAGCATTTCCGATCTGGAAGCCGTCGAGGCCTACTACGCGGCCAACTGGCCACCCTGCCGGGATAAGAACATCCTGCGTCATGATCTGGTGACCTTCCTGAACAACTTTCGGGGAGAGGTGGACCGCGCGCGCGTCGCTGGGACTCCAGCCCAGGCCGCCGCCGCGAAGAACTTTTTTAGCGGAACTCCTTTTGCCACCACCTAACCATGCACTTCATCGCCACCTACCTGGCCAAGCCAAAGGCCATCCACGCGGGAGACTTCATTCTCCATCTCCTATCCACCTGCGGACATCATTCGCACAACATCGACGCCGCCTCCGTCACGCGGGGCACCCTGCTCCGTGAAGTCGCAGAAGCATGGGCCCAGGCCAATGGACACACCTTGCGGATTGATTGGAGCAGCCTAACTAAAACCACTCCCCATGACTGACTTATTTCCTGAGCTTCCAGCCCCTTCGACAGCCGTTTTATCCTCGTGCAGATTGTACAGGTATGAGCTTTGGCGTCGATGGGATGCCTCAAAACCACACGTCCTATTCATCGGCCTTAACCCTTCTACGGCTGATGAAACTACGGATGATCCGACCATTCGGAAATGTGTCACTTATGCAAAAACCTGGGGATATGGGGCTCTCTGCATGGCTAACTTGTTTGCCTGGCGTGCAACGGATCCAGATGAGATGAAGATCGTCTCAGATCCGATTGGACCTGAAAACGATGCCACCTTGGTTCGACTCAGTAAAGAGGCACCCCTTACGGTGGTGGCTTGGGGGAATCATGGGACGCACCTGTCACGCTCAGCATCAGTCCTTGGTATGTTGGGGAATGTCCACTGCCTCCATCGCACCAAAGAGGACCAGCCCGGACACCCGCTGTTTCTGTCCGCGAATCTTGCCCCTGTGCTTTTCTCTCCATGATCATTCCCCTCTCACTTGTCAGGCCTCGGACCTGCATGGATTGCAAAACCGAGTTCGAAGGCATCGTCAGCGTGTGCCCAGACTGTTCTGAAAAACGACTGCGTATTGAGCAAGACGCAGCCGCGGCTAACAGGGCACGTTTGCGCACCGCCGCCTGGTTAAGCCTTTGCCCGCTTGCCTACCAGCACACCGATTGGAAAAGGACCAGCCGCCTCTGTGCGAAACTCGCTGAGTTCTGGACTCCTGGGGCCGAAGGAAAGAATAACCTCATATTGTACGGCACCACGGGCGCTGGAAAAACACGGGCCGCTTTTGCCATTCTCCAACGCATGCATCAGTCCGGGAAGAACGTCTATGCCATCCACGCCGGGGATGCCTGGGACAAAGGCGAACACGTACAGGGCATGAGCTCCGCAGCGCGCCTGATCTTCAGTGATGACAACCGGGTGGCGGATGCGGCAACGCAATGTCTGCGGCGCGCCCGGGTGTGCAGTTTGCTTCTCATTGACGACCTCGGGAAGGAGCGCAGCGACACGAAGACGGGGCAGCTATCCGAAGCCGTCGGCGAGGCACTTTTCGGCCTGATCGAGTTCAGACTGGTGAACCGGCTGCCCACCATCATTACCACCAACATGAGCGGCGATGCCCTGCAAAAGCGCCTGGGCCCGGATCGCGGCGGGCCGCTGCTTCGCCGATTTCAGGACGAATCCCTGATGCCTGCGATCTGAAAAATTTTAATAACGCCCTGCAGGGATCACATCCTCAAACACTCGTGGCTAGTCTGCTGGTGCGTGTTTTTCATTTCGGGGGATCTTAAAATCGGCTTGAATACCTTCTTAGTCTGTAGGAGCATGTGTTGCATCTCGCAATACTCCAATGTCAAATAGACTTCGTAGAAGAAAAAGTCGTGAATGGCTCATTCGCAAATCGCGAAGAATACAAGGCCTACAAAACGGAAAAAGCTTTAAACAGAAAAAAAGGCTGGAAAAATTTTTAATTCATAATAGTAGCAGCCGCCAAAGCCTCAGGGTATATCCTGACAATTCTATTGAGATTCACTTGCCTTCAACACTGGATTTTGATGCGAATTATACCACTACAGTGAGTCACCTGCTGCTGCTTCGAAGCGCTGTTGCTTACGGTATCAAAATTCGCAGACTTGCCTTCGAAAGATTAGAGAAAATGTCAACTTCCGCAGCTCTTGCCCTGGCGAGCGAGATTGACCAATGGAATCAGAAGCGTAGGAGGCTTCGTGCTGCCTTGCATACATGGCACCCAAACATCTATAAGATCTTCACGCAAATGGGGTTCTTTGAACTCCTTGGTTTGCCAAAACAAGAAACGATGCAATCGGTAGATGGAGCTACTTTTTTGCCTTTCCGGCGTGGCGTTGTTTCGAAAACTGATGACGGGGGAGCGCAAGCCAGGCTCTTTCGACAGGAGATCGAAGCAATTACAGGAGTCGAAGTTGCCCAATTAGAATTGTTTGCAGCACTCTCTGAGGCCATGACGAATGTGGGCCAACACGCCTACGATAACATGGGCGCACGGGTGAAAAAACAGTGGTGGTTATCCGCCTCCTTCAATCATAAAACACGCCTATTAAAGGTGACTTTTTTGGATCATGGCCGAACCATACCTAAAACCCTCCCCCTTAAGTGGGATAATTTCGAAAAAATTAAAGACATTTTCAATACGATGAGCGACGCTGCTAAAATTAAAGCGGCTGTCACAATGGGGCGATCTCGTACGAGGCAAGCCCACAGGGGCAAGGGGCTTCGCGATCTCATGACATTTGCGATGGCATATCCGCAAGGATCACTAGCAATTTTCAGTCGGAAGGGTAAATATTGGGTACGCCCTGCTAATGACGTGCCCCCCAATTTTGATCCCACCCAGCCGTTGACGGTTGTCGAAGAAAAATTGTTGGAGAATCGACTCTCCATCGGAGGAACGCTCATCGAGTGGGCTGTGACGATTTAACTGTATGAAACATATTTGCATAGCGAATGACTTTTCGATTAGCCCATCTGGGAGAGAACCAGATGATGGCCCCTTCAATGGGCAACGTTTTAGAGAGGAATTACTTGTCCCGGCACTTCAAACAAACGAAAAAGTGAGCGTTAGAATCGACGAAGTCGAAGGATATGGCTCATCGTTTCTTGAAGAGGCTTTTGGCGGGCTTGTTAGACAGGATGGTTTCACAGCCAAGCAATTGGAGCAGAAGCTTGAGCTTGTTGCTGACAAGCAAAAGTTCAAAATCTACACCGACGTGATCTGGTATCACATTCGAAGCGCCCGGCCGGAGAAAAAAGATGCCTATTGATTACAGCCTGTTTAAACTTTGCGTTCCGCCGTTGCTAACGGTCGGACTCGGTACCTACATGGTCGGATACTACTTCGTGACTCATTCAAACGAAGCTGCATTTATTGACCAAATAATCGCAGACTTGACTGAATTGCGTTCGGTTTCCTTGGATTACTGGAGCCAATCCGCAAATGAGAATAAAGAAGCGAAGATTCAAAGTCAACGCATCAAGGGATTGACGCTCAGCTTGAGTAACGATATTGGGTTTATTCATTTGCGCTTTCAAACAAGAAAAAGGCGATGGATTCCTCGGTATTTTAGAGTTAACTGGAAAGAGCATGGTATAAAACTTTTATGTTGGGAAAATTCACCAGAGCCAGATAAATTTACACCTCTGTTGATGCCTATTATCCTTGCATGTTCGGGTGGTGATTTCGAATCAAAGAAGCACAAGGCCGATGAAACTGTGTATTTACGGATAGTTAATTCTATTTGCGATTTTAAGGCGGAACTGTTGGCTCTAAAACTGTAGTGCTTGCTCACGAGTGGCTGCATTGGCATGCTATATTTGGTTGATGTTGTATTCCTGGCTTTTCAGCCACATCTTTAAAGGCTAGATTTTATGCTTAACCCCTGAAATGGATCTTGAAAGATGCGTATGCAGTGGAAAGACCTCTTCTGATGTCGATTCTGCCGGGGCAATACTTAGCCAAGCCTGGAATTTTGAGGGATAGCCTGAATTCCATCCTTCTTCCAGACGGTCGGGAGCATCGTTTTCTGCTAGATCACTGGATCAAGATAGATCATTAGTTTGAATTCATCCAGGCCCTGACCAGGTAAATTGAATGCAATCAGACCTCATCTGTTTTTTGGACATCCGAAAATGACAGCATATGATGTTTCATGCAGACAAACCCTGATTACTACCTGCCGCGTGATTCGGCGATGGTGCATTTTGAGACCTGCGCGCGCATCGAGGTCGAAACGCCGTTTGGGAAGAAAATGGAGGTGCCGAGGGCCAACGCATTCCAGCGGAAGCTCTACGAGGCCTATGAAACCCTCCTGGCAATCGGCGTGGAAGAGATCCGCCTACTGGGGCTCAAAATTCGGCAGTGCGGCGGGACAACTGCAGGCTGCCATATCATGTATCATCACGGGCAGCGGTTCAAATCTGAGTCCCTCATCCTGGCTGACATCCGCGCGAACTCGACGGCCATCCTTCGCAAAATGCGCCTGTTCTCGGTGTATGATAGCTTCCCCTGGAACAACCCCCTCTCTCCTACCAAAGAGCAGATGGAGTGGAAAAACGGTTCAACGGCTGAAGTGACCTCTGCTGAGGCAACCAACCCCGGCATCAGTCGCACCCGGTCATCGGCCCTCTTCTCTGAGGCGTGCAAATACCCCCGTGGAGGGGCGAAGGATGACAAGTCCATCATGGCCAGTGTGCTGCCCTCGGTGAACCGGCTGGGCATTGCGGAATCTACGCCGGAAGGTGCTTCAGGCTGGTTCTTTGAGCAATACCACGGTACCAAGGACATGCCGGGTGCTATGTCGCTGGATGCCTACCTCGCGGCCCTAAAGCAAGGGGTGCGCAACCCTGGCAACGGCTGGGTGAAGGTGTTTGCGGCCTGGCATGAATTCGAAGAAAACCGGATTGGCTGCACCCAGGCGGAACGTCAGCAGATCATGACGACGCTCACAAACCGTGAGCAGCGCGGCATGCGCTCCTACGGCTGGACAGTTGAGCAGATTGCCTGGAGACGGAGCGTCTTGCGGGGCGAGTGCGGCGGCAGTGAAGATTTGTTCGACGAATATTACCCGGAGGATGACATGAGCTGTTTCCTCAGCTCTGGCCGGCCACGCTTCGACATGGGCAGCATCATGCAGATGGAACGTGCGACCTCCACCCCCGAGGAGGGGCACCTGGATACCCAGGATCATGGAACCATCTTCACTCCTGACCGCGCCGGATATGCCCCTATTCAGATTTGGGAGCGTCCGAGGCCAGGGTGTCGCTACCTTGTGTGGTGCGATCCGGCCACCGGTGAGGATCAGACGGAGTCCAAAGATCCTGACGCTTACTCCATCGGGGTTCTACGCGACGGCTACACGATGGATGACACCTACCACAAACCGAAGGTGGTGGCGCGCGTCCGGCCGCCCTGCACCGATGAGTCGGACCGGATCGTGAAATACATTACCGACCTCTCCCGCCTCTATGGAGAGTGCATGATCGTGCTGGAGATCAACATGGGCCTACACATCCTCGAAAAACTGAAAGCCTCAGGACTGCCCATCTACAAACGCGAGGTCATAGATCCCACCGACAACAAGACGAAACGGTACATGTACGGCTGGAAGCTCAAAGACCGGGACCAGCGCCGGACGATCATTGACGGACTGGCTTTGGCAGTTCGGGATATGGCCATCGACATTCCGTGTCCGCACATCATCAAGGAGGCGAAAACCTTCATCATCGCCAAGAATGGCCGGGAAGAAGCCCGTTCAGGCTGTCACGATGATGACATTTTAGGCCTCGGGATGGGCCTCTACTGCGTCGGATCCGCCACTCTCTACCGGGGGCCTGTCAGGAGGCGGCGCAAGCCATCGGATTGGAAAGACTGGCACCAGGTCTCCGGCGTTCGGTGAACAGTGCCACCCTCTTTTCGTCCACTCGCACAAGAATTGGCGCGGCCTGGGTGGACTGCATGGCGAAATCGTAAATTGCCTCCCGGCATGCCCAGTTCCGCCAGCAACTCATGTGGCTGTAGCGGACAAGCCCTCGTTCTTCAGCATCCTGAATGCCTATGGCCGTGGCTCCCCACTGGTTGATTTTGCGCCTCTTCTCCGCTGCTTGATCAAGGATAGTTGGCATATCAGTAAACAGTGCAATACATTGCCTAACCATGGCAGCTACGTCAACAGCCAAAAAGGCAAAGAAACAGGCGAAAAAGAAAGCCGACAAAAAGCCCGTCTCATTGGAGCTGATGCATCCGGAGATGGCGGATGTCGGCATCAATAAGCACTTCAAGACTTGGCTTACCCGCATGCGCACGTTGGGCCTGCACCAGCGGCAGATTGTTTGGGAACTGCATGTGAAACAAGGGCATAGCATCATCAAGACGGCTCAGTTGATGGGGCTGTCCCGCCAGCGCGTGAGTGTGTTGTTCAAGGAATTGCAGGAAGCGGTAGCGGAGAACGCGCCGAAATCACCGGAGGATTACGAGTTCAGACGGCAGCAAATGGAAAGCCGCCTTTATGCCGTCATCGAAGACGCTTCGAAATTCCCGTTTGATTCCCGAATGCTGGCCGTCCGGCTCAAAGCCATTGATCAGCTCTGCGAGCTGCGCGGGCTGAAGATGCAGGCAAACGTGGTCACAGGCTCAGACGTGTCTGTGCTCGACACGCCGGAAGGCATCGCTCAGGCCGTGCAGGAGCGAATGCTGGCAGTTCATGGCCGCTCAAAAGATATTTTGGAAGCTCAGGAAGCCATGAAAATGAGGGATGTAGGCCCACAAATCACCTCCAGTTAGGCTAAGTCGGGGGTGTACTTACTTGCGCGCGCTGAAAGGGCCGTGGTGACTTGATGCGTGCCACAACGAAACCCCAAATCCAAAGAGCAGACGGCGAAGGTCGCAAAGGCAGCTTTGACCAATAAACGGGTCAAAACTCCCTTGGAAGATGCCCTTGCCCAAGGGGATGGGGACCGCACAGTCAAGCTGGTCCAGTGGGCCCGTCAGCAATACCAGCAGTACCACAGCGACCTCACGACGTGGCGGGAGAATCGCCGGAAGTATGCCCAGGAGTCACAGGACGTGTTCACGCACCGCGAGGCGGGAGTGACTGATCCCGGCACACACGACACCCCGCGAATGGTGTTTGAATTCCAGAACAAGAGTCTGAACATCGTGGCTGGCCTCGCCGAATTTGCCGCCGCTCAGGCTGAACAGGATCTTTTCGGAGGCGAGCCTTGGTTCGCTGCCGTCCCTGTTGGGAAATCAGATCCGGTGCTGGCCGATAATATCCAAAAGCACCTTCAATGGAGCTTTCGTGATGGTCGCCTGGCTTCGAAATACTGCTCCGCAGTGACTCTGGCGGCCTGCCTTGGGGAAGCTTTCACCAAGACGACCTACGACATCGAGACTGATCGTTACGAGGGCGAGATTGATGCTCTCCATGTGAATGGCCAGCCGGTAATGAATGGCGATGCCTATGTCACCACAGACGAAGAGGCCAAGGCCCTGACTCCGCCGCCCAAAGGTAAACTGGAATGGAAAAAGCTGTTCGTGGAAAGGGATGAGGTAATCCGGCACGGAGTGGAGACGGCTATCCTTCATCACAATGATGTGGCCTTTCGTGAAGATGCGCCGGAACTGGACCTAAAGTACACGAACTTTTACAACCTGATCGAACTCAGCGTTCTTGAGGCCAGACAGAGGTTCAACCTTTCGCTCGAGGATGCCGTCCGCCTGGGCCTGGAAAGCAACACCAGCCACACTGTTCCAACCGCTGCGAACCGACCAGATACGGTGGATGCGCAGAACAGGGCCAGCGGAGACGACCAGCGGAACGTCTATGGCGATGAAGAAACCGAGCGTGCTCTGAACATGCGTGTGCGATTGGTGGAAGGCTACGTGAAGGTGGATCCTTTCGGAGATGGGATCGGGCGGAGACTCTACATTGTGTTCACGCCTAGCAGTGAGGATTGGCTCGTTTATGGGAACTACCTGGCCAACCTCAGTCCGAAGGGTGAGCTGCCTGTGAAGTGTCACGTGTGGGAGGAAGTGCCAGGCAAGCTCTATGGCCGTGGATTCTTTGGCAAGTATGCCTCAGTGCAGCTTCATATTGATGATACCTGGAACCAGGTAGGTTTCAGAAACCGCCTCCACTCCAATCCTATTGGTGCTTTCAATCCCGCCAAGCTGGAGCGTGATGACGACGAGTCTGATCTGGAACTGCGACCTGGGGACATGCTCAGACTGAAAGGTGATGCGACCCTCGACCAAGTGATCCAGTTCATGGAGATACCGGACATGGATTCCCGGTCCATGGAGTTGCTGCAGATAGGCATGCAGATGGCTCAGCTTCGCAGCGGCATCACTTCTGCCAGCCAGGGGGATCTCTCATCGGTGCCGGAGAACAACACCGCCACCGGAATTCGGCAACTCATGAGCCGCGCGGCCGTGCTGATGAAAAAGCCCGTCCGGGGGCTACGTCGGAGTTTCAACGGCGAGTTCAGTTTTGCGGTGAAGCTGCACTACGCGAATTTCGACCGCACGGAGGCCTTTCAGGTCGGGGAAGGGGAGAACACGAAGATACTGGAGATGACACCGGAGATGGTTCGGAATCTGGACATTGATGTCCGCATGCTCCTCACTCAGGAGCAGAACCAGACGAAGCTGCAAGGTGCTCAGGTCGCCACAGGCCTCCTCGCCCAATACATCGGCACTCCTGAGTTTGAGAAGCCGCATGCTCGCCCACTTTATGTGCAGGCAATGAAGGCTCTGGAGTTCGACCAACCGGAGGAAATCATCCGTGAGCCCATGGTCGCTCTTGAGGACGCCATGGCATCGCTGCCGCCAGAACAACAACAGCGTCTGACCGCCCTTCTCCAACTGGAAGCCGCCGCCGCGCAGCCCCAGGGCCCAACCAATCCCGCAGCGCCTGCTGCACCAGCACCACAACAACCCGCCACCACCAAAACACCGCAATGAAAAACCCCATCCTCATCCTCGCCATTCTGGCCGCATTCTTCGGATCCTACTCTGCTTACTGTGCAGACCGCACCGACCAGATGGTCTCCAAAGTCGTCGGAGTTAACAAATCGAACGGCCTTGTGCCTTCCGTGGCCACTGCGGCCCAGGCTCTGATCGACAAAGACAACAACATCCTGCTGAAATCCTATGATGGCTCCCTGGTTGCGCCAAAGACCGGGGGCACCATCGCCCAGGAGTCGGTCACCACTCTGACCAGTGCGGCGACGATCTCGTTTGCGCCTGCCGTGAGTTCGTCCGTTTTCAAACTGACCCCGGCCCACACGGCCACTATCAATGGTGTCAAAACCGGAGCGATTTCAGGACGAAGTTACACCTTGGTCTTCACCACCTCAGGCACCACCAGCTATACGCTGACCTTCGGGACGAATTTCAAAAGCACGGCCACTCTGGCGACGGGGACCACCACCGCCAAAGTCTTCGTTCTGACCTTCATCTACGACGGCGTGAACTTCAACGAAGTGAGTCGCACAGCGGCCATGTGATCATGTCTGCCCCTGTCCAGCTTTTTCCGCACAAGTCCGGCGACTCCTGGCCCGGCCTGCCCTCCATCGCTATCACGGTGGACGGCGAGCCGTTGGACCTGACAGGGGCAACAATTCGCATGCAGTTCAAGCAGTTCATTTCGGACTCCATTGCTGCCCTCTCTCTATCCAGTCAGGGGGGAAGCCCCGGTATCGTTGTGGCTGAGGATCCTACCACCGGTGTGTTCAGCGTTCCTCGGCGAGTCATCCCCCTGAAGCCTGGCCGTTACTTCTGGGACATCGAAGTCACTCACGACAGCCAGCCTGTGACCTATGTCGCAGGCACCTGGCAAATCACCTCCGATGTGTCCCGATGAAAGTCTCCGTCGCCATCACACAAATCGTCAGGTCCATTGAGGTGTCCATCACTCAGGTGGATGGCTCGACGACCGTCGTGATGGGTTCACGGCCTGCCAATGTCCCCTGGTCCGCTGTCACCGCGAAGCCTGACAACCTCTGCACCTTCAGGATTGATGATGCCCAGCTCTATGTGGAGCTCCGCGACCTGAACGGCAACATCATCACCAAAGTTCCTTACATCCCAGCATGAACATGCTCCGCTATTTCCTGTACTCACTGGCCTGTCTTGGATTTCAGGCTTTCGGCCAAACACCGACGGCTGGTAGTGCAGGCATCAACATCAAGAATGCTGACGCTGGCAGTGCGATGAAATGGGTGCCCAAAGTCAACGGGCGCGCCATCGGTTGGAATGAGGATGGCGAATTTACGTCCATTCCAATAAGTGGCGGTGCAGGTGCGTGGGGCTCCATCTCAGGCACCCTGTCAGCGCAGACAGACTTGGCTGCCGCACTTGCGCTTAAAGCCACTCTGGCCAGCCCCACTTTCACGGGCGTCGTCACCATTCCGACCGGGGCCAGCATCGTTGGATACCTCACCGAAGAAGATGCAGCCTTCAGGTATGTGGACATTGGGGATCTCAATGAGTTTGTGGGCACCGATAACATCACGACCGTGGGGACCATCTCCGCAGGTGCATGGAATGGTGCAGCGATACCCGTCGCGTATGGAGGCACTGGGTCGAGCACAGCCGCTGCCGCGCGTGCCGCTCTGGGCCTGGAAATCGGAACGCAGGTTCTGGCACCCACAGGCGACGGTTCAGGGCTGACTGCTCTGAATGCGGCGAACATCGCCAGTGGAACCGTGCCCGCCGCGCGGCTTCCATCTCCTGGGGTCAGCACCTTAGGAGGCGTCAAACGCAACACTGGCGGGGCCGGTCAATTCATCACCGGTATCCACACTGATGGCAGCCTGATTTATGAGACGCCAGTCGGCAGTGGTGATGTGGTGGGGCCCGAAAGCGCCATGGGCGGGAACTTTGTCGTCTTTGATGGTGATACTGGGAAACTCATCACAGACAGCAATGTCTCTACGATTTCCTTCGCAGACAAATTCCATGGTGTCTCACATCTCTCCACAGGGGAGGATCCTATCGGTCTCGCATCTGCGAGCACCGAAGGCACCATGAGCGCGGCATATGCCCAAAAGCTGGATGCCATCGAGGCTAACGCTGATGTCACTGATCCGGCGAATGTGGCCGCTGCCGGGGCCGCTATGACTTCTGCTACCTATGCAGACCCTGCATGGATTACGAGCCTTTCAAAATCAAAGGTTGGGCTGGGCAATGTTCCAAACGCTGACACGACGAACGCCGCCAACATCACATCAGGCACGCTCGATGTTTCTCGCATTGGCACTGGAGACATCGGTCCAACCCAGATCGCCAACACAGCAGTAACTCCAGGCAGCTACACCAACGCAGACATCACCGTGGATGCCGACGGGCGAATAACCGCCGCCAGCAATGGCACTGGGGGCGGGTCTGGGCCGGACATGAGCGTGCATGTAACCAAAGGCGGCGCAAATCAGAGCATTGTCTTCACGACTGATACGCCTGTGCAGGTGACGTTTGGTGCGGAGACCATTGATACAGATAGTCGATGGGCATCGAATGCACTCACCGTGAATTCCGGTGAGATATGGATCATCTCCGGTGCCCTATCCATGGGGGCTCTCAACAACGGCCAGAACCATCGGGTGAAGCTGTTCAAGGATGGCTCCCTTTTGCACACGCTCAATGATTTGGGCCTTTGGGGAGCATCCCCGGTCAGTCTGTCATTTCACACAATCCTTTTCGAATCTGGCACCTACGACATTCGCGCTGAACTCAGCACATCGGGAACACGTGATGTCTTTGGAGCCGCCACTCATACCTATCTCAAGGCCCGGAGGATCAAATGATGAAAACGCTTTTTGGCCGCACTGACACCCAGGAAATCCTGGAGCTTCCCACCATCGAAGGCCTGGTGGATGAAACTGCCGCCCGCAGCGCCCAATCCTTCCCTGAGGGGCCGCTACCACTTGTCCCTGTGCTCCTCACTCCACGGCCACCTGACGAGCCCACGAAACGCTGGGAACTGAGATACGACTGGACTGGCGAGGCCCCTCTCCAGGTCTGGGATGAGCTTACGGTTCCCGCAGAGTTTCCCACCCAGTTCCTCGTTGAGCCCGAGGGCATCGTTTTGGCTATGGGCGAGCGCGACCGCACGCAGTTCGCCCAGATGTTGGCCCTCATTCGGGAAGCCCTGGACCTCGGAATGATCACGGACTCCACGGTCCAAAAGATCGCAGATGTGAATGACCAGTTGCACGAAGTCACCACCCTGCGCTTCCGCCAAATCATGGTGGCCTACGGTTCTTTTTACAAAAGCCACTGGGACGCCACCAAAACCCCGGCCTGACACCTTTTCCATGCTCGACCCCATGAAACCTACCCTCGCCCACCTCCATGATGCTCTCCTCGGTTTCGTGGGGACGCTCGCAACCATCCTCGGTGCCGTTGCCTCCTGGCAGGAGCACCTGGAATGGGGGCTGCGCATCACCTCTTTGATAGTCGGTATTGCCGTTGGGGCTGCGACCATCTGGAGCCTGACAAAGCGCGTCAAATAATCACGTGCTCACGCACATCGCAAAAGGACATAAAACACCGCAACACCATGAAACACATCGTTCATCTCCTGGCAGCCATCGCTGCTTTCACCCTGCTGCCATCATGCGCCAACACCGCGTCCGGCGGCACTGACTTCTCGGGTCTCGGCACCAAGGTGCTGAAACTCGGCGAAATCGGCCTCTCCGTCGCCGCTGCCCGTGGCGATCTGCCACCCGGCACAGTCATCACCGTGGCCAAAACAGTGGCCCTGATTCGCGAGCCTGGCAGTCTTGCGGAGAAGGTCGTCCCTCTGTCCGAGATCGGCCTCGATGAGGCCATTGCTCGCGGCAAGGTTTCCGCGGGTGATGCCATCCTCATCAAGGAAGGGCTGGCAGTGCTGAAGGAACCCACCCCGCCGCCTGTTGTGCCGGGGGGAGTCGTCGCCAGCACGGGCAGCAAGTAACCGTCGAACTCACCCAAATGGACAAAGCCCCCATTATTCGGCCTGTGCGCGACGCATCGGTAGGATTCGGCTTGCTGCCGAGGTGGCTTTGTCCCTGGGTGAAGGGTCCAATGTGGCGGCTGGCAGAAGGTTACGACTTTAGCCTTATTGCCCCCTGTTGCATGACCACATGCGGAGCCGTCCACTACCACATTCCAGCTGGTTACGAGTTCGACAAGGCGAGCATTCCCCCACTTTTCTGGGGACCGCCCTTCAACTACTTCCCTGACGGGCTATGCACAGACCCGGCGCTTGAGCATGACTTCCTCTGCGACTTGCTCACGGGTGGGTCAGAGTGGCTGGAAGAGACACTGGGAGAGTTGCCCGCCTCCCCTCCGGCCTGGATGGTTCATGAGCACTTCCGTCTCCGCCTTCATGAAGCAGGCGTCAGGCGGGGCAAGGCCGAAGCAATGGGCCGTACGGTGGCGGCTCTGGGGCCACAAGGCTGGGCATGGCCGTGTGTCAAAGCGGCCGCCTTTGTTGCCTGTCTCTGCATTCTCAAACTTCTTTACCCTAATTTTTGGTCATGAAACTCGATAACCGAACACACTTGGTGGACGTGGAGAAACTACCTGCAGGAGATCTCATCTCCGGCGGCAAACTCATGGCTGTTCGGCGCTGCTTGGTAATTCATTTCACCGAAGGGGGCGCGGCAAAGACTTCGGCTGCATGGTGGAACAAACCTCAGAACCGCCGCAATGATCTGGGAGCACATTTCCTCATCGAGAGGAGCGGGAAAATTTATCAGTGCCGTGCCACCAATCGCACGATCAGCCATGCCGGAATCTCTCGCTGGAAAGATCCCAAAACCGGAGTGCTGTATCGCAGCCTGAATAGCTGTGCTATCGGCATCGAGCTTACCAACACAGGTGACGCCTGTGATACGATCAAAAGTGAAGAGCAGCTTGTGGGCTACGCTGGCACCCTGACGGCCAAGCACCGGAATGAGAAGCAGTCCAAAAAATGGGAAAGGTTCAGTGAAGCCCAGCTAATCTCCTGCACTGAGCTTTCACAAATTCTCGTGCAGGCCTACCGTCTTGACGACATTACCGGGCATGACTGCATTGCTCCTGAGCGCAAGATTGATCCCGGACCCGCATTTCCCATGATTCAGCTTCGTGAAGCATGTGGATTCAAAGGGCTGCCTGAGGTGCTTTGGCCATAGCGCCGATTTTCGGCTTCTATTTTGTAGCAGCACCTCGAAATAATGGCGGGTGGCAGCCCATCATACCAATTTGATATTGGTCTCCGGGCTGCCGCTAAAAGTTCGAAGAGCTATGAAGTAATGTCGATAAGGACTTTGGACATCTTGAAAATTTGGTAGCCAAACTGTTGGTTCTGAACCCCCACGATCAAGATTTCTGGTATCCATCCGTAATCTCCTTCTTGTCCGGGCAACTGGAGCGATCCGCAAAAGCGTGGACGAATGATATACATGCCACGGTATGTCTCTCCCTGATAAAAGAACATCAGTCTAGTGGACCAAATTGGTTCAACATCGCAGGGTATATCTGCAAAGGTGCCCGCAATTTCCGAGACTCTGTGCATAGTCATTCCAGCCATCATGAACGGTTCCCATGCCGCAGGAAACTGTGTTTGTTGAATCGACTTCATGCTGGCTTCGATGGCTTGGATCGTAGCGGGCGGTAATGGTTTTGCAGATGTTAGTTTTGAATCTTCCATGATATTTATTTAGGGACTGTGTTTTTAACAATCACCGTTTTAAGCACAAGGTAATTCCTAGCGGGCAGCTTTGAACAGTCATCAGGGAACAATTCTTCTCCGATTTGGTCTAAGTCGGGGGTGTACTTACTTGCGCACATCAAAGAAGTGGTCCGACCATATACGCATGGCCGATGCTAACACACCCGCTGCCCTTGGAGGTGAACAACCCCAGGTGCAGAATCCAGCCGCAGATGCGGCACCCGCAAAGGTGGAAAATCCTTCCACTTCCGTCACATCCAATGAACCCTTGAATGTCGAGCAGATCCTTTCAGGTCTTGATGTGACCAAACTGACGGACGATCAACTCGCCGACCTCGAAAGCGGCGATCCTCAGAAGCTTGCCAACCTTCTCAAGGTGCCAGCACTGAAGCCTGAGGAAAAGAAAACGGAGACGGCAGGTGGTTCTTCCACCGCCGCAGCAGTGGAAGAAGGGCAGGGTGCAGGTGCTCGCCCACCTGTGCGGGTCAGTCTGAAATCCATACCGGAACCTGATTCGCTGGCTCTGGTGAAAGCGCTCTCAGGTGTCAAAACGGGCCAATACAAAACCCTGACGGAAGCTCTTTCCAATGAGTTCAAGATTTCGCCAGCTCAAGCCACCGCAGCCGCTGATGCCATTCTGGCTGAGTCGGGCGCACCTGCTGACGCAAAGGCCACAGCCACGCCTGATCTGGCGACTCATCCAAAAATCCAGGAAATCGAAGGCCGAATTAAAGAACTCACTCAGCAGCGTGAAAAGGCCAAAAGTGAATTCGACTATGACACCGCCGAATCCCTTCAGGAGGCCATCTTGGAGGCCAAATTCGATCTGCGTCAGGCGCGACAGGTGGCGGAGAGTGAAATCACGCTCCACGCCGAGTGGACGAAGAAGGAAGACGAATCGCGCGACAAGGCGTTGACCAAATACGCTGAGTTCACCAGCGACCCCGAACACAATTTCAACCTCCTTCTCGACATGGAGGTCACACGGGCCGAAAAAGCCCATGATCCAATTTTACAAAGCCCTGACTGGCCTGAGAAGATCGCCGACAGGGTGTTTGAAAAGCACAAGGAACTCTTGGGAGACGTGAATAGCGATCCCATAGACGATGATGTGCCAGCCACCATCCCGCTTGCGCCCCGTTCTGGGGTGCGTCTGCCGGGCGCTCCCGTTGGAGGCGGAGCGAACTCAGCAGCTTTGACGGCTTCAGCCGCACTGAGCGAGTTCGATAAGCTTTCCCCCGACGAGCAAAAAGCTGTGATGGCCCGCCTGGATAAATCCATGGTCTAGCACGCAGTCAAACATCCCAATAAACGATAAAACACCCTCTACCATTTAGGAGATACCATTATGAGTGCAACAGGAACCTACAACGCCGATGCGCGTGTACAAACGCTGGCAGATGCGCTGGGGCAAGATCCCAGCCTCGTCGCAAAAGTCTGGAACAAGCAGCTTCGCTCCGGCGCGCAGTCGGTCGATGATTTCGCCCCTTTTGAAGGCGGTGAAAAAGAAGGCAAGCCGTTCGTGGTGAAGAAGGACCTGGACAGCTACAATGCGGGCGATTCGGTTGTTTTCACCGTGATGTCACAGCCTCGCGGCCCAGGCGTGCGTGGTGAGCAGGAACTCACTGGCAACACCTCTTCGGTGAACTGGGCGACGTACACCTGCAAGGTGGACTTCTGGCGTGATGCGTTTGAGTGGAACAAGAAACAAGCGAAGTTCATGGCAGCCGGTGGCAGCGTGAAGTCGGCAATCATGGACCAGCTCAAGCTGAAGCTTGGCCGCAAGCGCATGAACGACATGAAGATGGCGTTGAAGCTGCTCGGTAGTGGCAACAACATCTTCCCGAACGGGAAGAAGACCTTCAATGATTTGAAGGGAACTGACACGATGAATCCGGCTCTGCTTACCCTGGCCAAGCCTCAGTGGCAGCGTTTGGGCGGGATGCCATTCAAGATCGGTTACAACAAACAGCGTTCCCCGGTTTACTCCTGCATGGCCTACATCCCTGATGCGGCCATGGCCTCGATCCGTCTGTCTCAGACCTACGAGAACGCTTTGGTGAACGCAGCTAGCAGAAATGACGACAACCCGATGTTCAGCGGGCGCTTGCTGGATTGGCAGGGGATCGGCCTCTTTGAGCACATCTCGGTGGATGCCGAGTTTGATGTTCTGGCTGATCCGCTGGCACCGCGCGCGACCATCGCCCTCGGTTTCGGGGTTGATACCGTTCTCGGCGATGGTGCCCATGACACTGGCAAGCTTCAGCTCATCTCGGACGCCAATGACACGAAGACCCGTTTCTTCGAGTGGTTCAGCGGCTACAAATATGAGTGGTGGGAAGGCCAGTCCGCGCACTCGGAATGGACGGCGTTCTACAACGACGCCACCAAGGGTATCAGCCATGCCAATCGTACCTACTATGCGTGGCTCGTGAACCCTTCAGGTTCTGTGGGCTTCATCAGCTATGCTGGTGATGGCAACAACGGCAACCGCATCACCGTCAAGAACATCCTCAGCCCGGACGGCGCTGGCACCTCCACTCTGGGTGCAGTCAAAGTCGGTGAGATCGATTGCACGGGCGACACCTGGGATAGCACCCCAGCACCTGGGGGCACTGGCCCTGGCACCGTCGATACCTTCCTTTACACGAATACTTTCGAAGCTGGTGCCTACGTCATCCCTGCCAACCAATATGGGGCGGTGGACATGTGCAGCCTCTTCATGGGCAAGAACACTGCTGTCCGCGCCTATGTGGGCGATGACAAGATGATCTACCAGGAGCGTGACTACGGCTTCACCCACGGTGGCGGCTATGAAGCGATCTTCGGCCAGACGCCCTGCATCCGCACGGATCGCAAAACCTCCGGTTATGCTCTGCTGCGCCATGCTGGCCAGCATGCTGGCCTTGAAGTGCCTTCGCTGGAGTAACCCCCAACCCCTGACCGCGCCTCAGAAATGGGGCGCGGTCTCCTTTTGCCTCTATGAGAAAGATCATCAAAATTCCTTCACGCATCAGCACTGGAGTGCTGGCCAAACTTGGCCTTGGCCAGGAACCGACCGTCATCGCCACCATCCCAGGAGTGGGCGCAGGCTTGACTTACGAACTCAGCGACCGGGAAGGGAAAACCTACATCTTCACCTGGGAGCGGCCCCTCGCTGTCCATGCACTCCGCATTCCGCTGTGCATCTGGATGCAGAACAAGGCCAAAATGGCGAACGACCTCATGGGCGCACGCACTCAGAATCCCGTCGTGCCTCTTTTTGTCGTGCCTGAAATCCTGGCTGAAGAGGTAAAAGCAGAAGAGCAGCAGGCTACTGATGGCGGCACCGATGATGAGGATGATTCAGGTGAGGACGAAAGCAGCGGTGCCACCGAAGAAGATTCATCTCATGCGCTAACCCGCACAGAGCCTGTCATGATCGGTGAAAACACCCTCTTCTCAGTGATTGCTGAACTGGTCGCTCCTGGTGCTGTGCGCATCAAGGCCGTCGCTCATCAACTGCAGGTGGATGAGGAATCCATCAAGGCCGCGGCCCAGGACGAAGGTTCCGCCATCGAAATTGCCCAGGGCGGCTGGGTTCGTCTGAAAACTCCAGCAGAGGCCTAATTCATGTCGCTCACAGTCCGCAACGTGGTGGAGCATCTATACCGCTACCTGCGGAAGGAGCAGCGTGAACTACCTCTGACCGACCCGGATCTTGACGATCCGTTGCCAGAAGCCCTGGCCGCCATCAATGGCACCCTCCAAGAACTGGCGGTCCGGGCTCCTCAATTTGCCACCAAGCGCCTTTCTGTGGCTTATTTCCAGGCCCCGGCCTCCGTTGCCGTGAGTGGTCTCACACGGGGCGGCTTCACCGTCACAGCGACATGGCCGACAGGTGCCGCTGGCAACATCATCCAGCTGCCAGGTGATCCGAATCCAAACAGGATCCTCTTCATCGCAGACGGGATAGCCACTCTGCTTTATCCGCACCTCTCTGAAGCGGTCAGTGGCACTGCCACCATTCAGCATGACTCCGTGGACCTACCCGCTGATCTCATCACGGTGTTTGATCCTGTGCGCGTGCGGGGTGGGGGAATTATCAGGCCGGCCAATGGGAGAGTGAATCAGCAGATGCCACTGCATGTGAGTGATGACTTTGGACGTCGTTGGGTAACTACTCCTCGATGCGATGCAGCCCAGGCTTATTTCGTGGACACATTCACGGCACCTGGCGCGGCGTTCCCGCAGCATCGGCTTACCCTGCGCAGTGCGCCATCGGCTGATTTGGTTTTGGAATTCCAAGCCAAGTTCTCCTTCGGTGCATTCACTCAGGAAGATGTTTTTCGCGATACGGCCATCCCCATGCCCGCAGAGTTCACGGAGTCGATCTTTCTGCCGCTCGCACTGTTCCGTTTCTTCAGCAGCTCGGTGATGCGCAACAACGATGCCCCCAAGTTCGTGGCTGAACAGGTGAAAACGGCCAACCTTCTTCTGGCTGCAATGCACCCTCAGGGCCGGAAACCTTCACGCCTCTACCCTGGCCTCTGACCTATGGCTGACAGCTATTTCGACACCCACGGTTCGCACCGGGACAAACCTGGATTTCAACTGCCTGATCAGGTCTCCCCGTTGAACCGGATTTATGGGGACTCCATTTCGGTCGCGGCGGACCTTGTGAAGCAATTCCCAAAGACGGAAACGGCCCCGCGAGAAGTCCTCACCTGCACGGCTCCAATCTCTGGCGCGGAAAACAAGATAGTCCTGACTGGCGGCTATGAGCTAATCCTCGATGGAACAGGCGCGGCCACCACCACCCTCGCGCAAAGTCTGGTCATCAACCTGAGTGAAGTGGCCACTGCCGCAGAAGTTGCAGTTCAGGTAGCGCGGGAGGTCAATGGCTGGAAGGCTATGTTCACCGCCATTGCGAATGGGGCGACGGTGGGCATTTTCACGCCCAAGGGCGCATCCGCAGTTGTCAGCAATACTCTTGGCTGGCTGGCTTCTTCGGCAGAAGTGACGCTAATGCGGCCTGGGCTGCCTGAAGAATGCATTCCTGGCACCTACCATCCTCGCTGCCAATACCTGATCTTGGTTGGAGTGCAGCAAACCGCAGCGAATGACACCCATGTCACTTTTTCCCGGCGCTGGCGTGTGGACCTGCGGAAGCTGGATGAGAGTTCCGTTTTGGATTTGGAGGCAATCCTCAGACTCGGAGCTAAAACGACCCAGCAGCTTCAAAAGCCCTTGGCTCCACCGTCACAGTTCCTGCCATGGCTGAAGACGATTTCAGAGACGGCCAAGGCGCGGCCCGATGCCAGCCCTGACAACCTTCCAGCGCTGGCTGGCAGTTCTGTTGTCGAGGAAGATCTGGCCTCAGCCAGCAAGACAAACACGCGACAGGAATGGGGCACTCCATTCCAGTTGCTCACCTCCACGATGGATGCAGACACGGGAGTGGTTCAGGAGAGCATTCAGGAAGTCGTTGCCGCTGGTACCTCTGCCACGGCTATCACCCCGGAAGGGAAAGTAAGCACCGTTCAGGATGTTGATAACCTGTGGGCTGTGAAGAACACACGGAAGGCGGCGGGCCTGGCTGGAACAGCCGTCAATGGTGTGGCCAATCGAACGTACCAATTTCAGGACAACTACTCCTGGCCGGGTGTCCTCGACTACATCGACATCCAGGTCGCGTTGTCCGACCCCGGCGACATCTATTCACCACCCAACGGCTATTCCTGGCGACCTGTTTGGCTGGTGGAAGATTACAGCGGTCCTTGCACCTACACCCTTGTTGAGCGGTGGACTCTCAAAAAGCCCATCATCGGCGGCAATCCCAGTTGGAACTCCACAATGGCTGAGGATCAGTCGCCTCATCTGCCGACAGAGACTCCCATGCAGACCCGTGCGATTGATTTCCGGGGGAGCGCATTGAGGGTGCCTCTCGGTCCATCTCTG
Source organism: Verrucomicrobiota bacterium (assembly GCA_040386955.1). Taxonomy (GTDB): domain Bacteria; phylum Verrucomicrobiota; class Verrucomicrobiia; order Verrucomicrobiales; family Verrucomicrobiaceae; genus Prosthecobacter. Next base: position 19,581 of record JAZKER010000019.1, on the reverse strand, counting down.
CATGTCACTCAGCGCATTTGGGATGGCCAGTTCTTCCAGCAGTTCCCCGCGACCACGCCGCCGCGCTGGCCTGCTACCATTCTCTCGCGCGTCTCTCTTTCTCCAGATCAGGGCGGCTGGCTGACTCGGATGTTTTACGTGGATGCTCCTGCCATTGCTGGGCAGCGGACAGGGATCGACCTGAATCAAACGGATGAAACCGGATCCAGTTTCACGCTGGGATGGACTGGCCACACTGGAGACCCAGTGTTGACCCACCTGGATGTCAGCACCGACCCTGCCTTTGAGAGCGGCTACCTGTTGCGGGGCACAGTGGTGACATCTGTGACAACCTACGAGGTCACTGGCGTGCAGCGCGGCATTATCTATTACGCGCGCATCAAGCGTGGCGGCATCATCAGCAACACCTGCATCTGTTCGACGAAACCTCAGCCCGAACTGCAGGTGTCCTATCTGGGGCAGATCCTGAGTTCAGGAGACACGCTGAACATTGGCCGCGCACCCATCGGGGATTTCATCTCCAAATCCCTCAATGTGCAGAACATCGGCCTGCTAACTTTGCGGGATCTCGCAGCGAGCCTCAGCGGCACCCATGCCGACCAGTTCACGGCAGCCACGCTCCCGGCCATACTCGCGCCTGGATCAGTCTCCGTGCCGCTCGCCCTGCGCTTTGAGCCGACCAGCACCGGGGCCAAGACATCAGTGCTGTCCATCACATCCAATGACGCTACATCGCCATTCTTGCTGAACCTGTCGGCGACCGGGGATGCAGGTGAAATCATGGTGGAACAGCCAGCAGGTAACGAGATCGTCAATGACGGCACGGTACCTTTCGGCACGGTGACATCAGGGAGCGTCAGCAAGGTTTTCAAAGTGCTGAATGTGGGGAATGCCCCTCTTCGTGCCCTATCCGTAAACATCGCGGGCGAAGATGTGAGTGATTTCAATGTCACTGCGGCCTTGCCGGTTACAGAGATCGCCGCCAACGGCGCGGCCTACTTCACTGTCACCTTTGAACCTGTCGCTGGAGAAGTGGCGGACACACGCACGGCCGTACTCACCATCAGGAGTTCAGACGAAGATGAATCTCCTTTCGAAATTATCCTGACTGGGCTGTATCAGAGTCCAACGGCCCCGGGCGCGCTAGACGATGACTTTAACCCGAATGTGAATGGCGACGTTTATGCGGTCGTCATCCAGCCAGATGGGAAAATGGTAATTGGGGGAAGCTTCTCCACGGTGGGGGGCACCGGGCGCAACAACATCGCGCGTCTCAATGCGGATGGCAGCTTGGATGCGGGGTTTAACCCGAACGCAAATGGCGAGGTCTTTGCCCTCGCCATTCAGGATGATGGCGAGATCCTTCTGGGCGGGAACTTCCTGATTGTTGGCGGTTCATCTGCAACCCATCTCGCGCGTGTGGATTCTTCGGGTGTGCTGGATACCTCTTTCACTCCGGGCCCGAGTGCCGCCGTCTATGCAATAGCGGTGCAGAACGATGGAAAGATCATCATCGGCGGTGCCTTTCCATCTCTGGTGGCAGGAGCAAGGGAATACTGCGCCCGGCTGAATCTGGACGGTACTTTGGATGCCGCCTTTGATACCGAGATTCCGGGCTTGGTCTATGGCATCACCATTCAAGCCGACGGCAAGATCATGGTGGTCGGTGACTGGACATCAGTGATGACACCAACGCCGACGCCAACATTCACACCCCCGCCGACGGCATCGGATAGTCCCTCTCCCACCGCTTCTGACAGTCCGTCGCCATCCCCAACAGCATCAGACAGCCCGTCACCTACACCTCCGCCTTCAACTCCACCTCCTACTTCATCCAACAGCCCTTCACTCCCGCCAGTAACGGCCTCTGACAGCCCCTCACCCCCTCCAGTCACCGCATCGGACAGCCCATCGCCACCGCCAATCACGGCTTCTGATAGCCCATCGCCACCACCGGTAACCGCATCCGATAGCCCCTCACCACCACCATGAGTGCGCAGCCTCTCCTCATCCCCGCGTCTTCAAGGGTTATCCTTGTGGGCAATGGGCCCTCCCTCATGACTCAGCGCCTGGGGCATAAGATCGACGCGTTTGATGAAGTCGTTCGATTCAATCAATTCAGGTGCCAGGAATTCGAACGTCACAGCGGGACGAAAACGACCATCTACTGCACGTTCGGGCGGGGGATGCTGCCCGGTGATTTGAACCAGCGTCCATCGAAGGTCATCCTCACGCATGAGAAGGCCAAATGTGCTTATCCTGCTGCATGGACATACCCGGTTCCCGCCAAATTTTACAATGCTCTGCGCGCTGAAATAAAAGCTGCCTCAGCCAAGCCAAACGCAGCCGATTTGCTGCCCTCAAGTGGATTTCTTGTAGCTCGCTGGTTGCTAGACACCGGACAGGCTGAGTGCATCACCCTCACGGGCTTCGATCACTTCACCAAAAACAACGATAAACGGCATCACTACTGGATACCTGGGAACTTCGGCAGGCCCAAAGAGCATGACGGTGATGTCGAGGCTGAACTTCTGACCATGTATTGCCAACAGGGCCGGATTGAATACCTGACACCATGAGCATTCCGACACGCATCGCCCGCCTGAACAGCAACGGAACCACTGACACAGGCTTTGACCCTGGCTCTGGTCTGAATGCTTCTGGTCACTGTATTTGCCAACTGCCGGATGGCCGATATTTGGTAGGTGGCTCATTCACACAGATGGATGGCAGTCCAAAGAACCGGCTGGGCGTTTTCAAAGCTGATGGGCTGGTAGATCCGGTGGCACTGCCCGCAAATGGAGATGTGCGAGTGATCCAAAAGCAGGCGGACGGTAAGATCATCCTCGGTGGCGGTTTCACCACTCTCGCTGGCATCTCCCGAAACCGTCTGGCACGCCTAAAGCCGGATCTGACATTGGATCCAGCTTTTGCCCCGAGCTTCAGCGGTGCCGTTCGCGCCCTCGCTTTGCAAGAGGACGGCAAGGCTATCGCAGGGGGCTTCTTTTCAGAAGTCACAGGCACAGCGCGGAACAACATCGCGCGTCTTTTCAATGACCCAGCCTCCCAATCTTTGGCTGTGGTAAGCACGTCCCGAGTGATTTGGCTGCGCGGCGGTAGCATTCCTGAAATCGAACGGGTGACGTTCGAAATTGATACGGGCAGCGGTTACGGCGCATTGGGTGGCAGCGTGGCACGCATCCCCGGCGGTTGGGAGGTTTCTGGTCTGAGTCTCAGCGGCAGTGGCAACATCCGCGCACGTGCATTTCCAAACGATGGCCACTCGCAAAGCCTGGATGAAGTGGTGCATACGTTCGATTTCACGCCTGTTATCCGCGTCTCTGTTGGGGGTGATCTTCTGGCCAGCGGGGCTGATGTGGACTTTGGGGTGGTTCAGGTGGGCAGCAGCTCAGATAAGACTGTTGTGATCACCAATGCCGGGTTGTCCGACCTCACTCTGACGGGAGGAACTCCGGTAACAAAGAGCGGTACCAATGCTGATCAGTGGGCCATCGTAACCCAGCCAGCCTCGCCAGTTGCGCCAGGTGGCAGCACGTCTTTTGTGCTGAGGTTCACCCCCACCAGCAAAGACGCCAAGGTGGCAACAATCAGCATCGCCAGCGATGACGCTGGCAGTCCGTTTGCGTTGGACCTTGTTGGGGATGGTATGCCTGGGCCTGGCTCAATGGATGAAGATTATCGCGTGACTTTCAATGCGATAGCTGCCGTCAGTTCCTTGGCATGCGGATCCTCCCAGATGACCGTTGGTGGCCTGAACATGACTTCTATCAATGGGCTAAATCGCAAGGGTTTCGCGCGTGTGGACTATGGTGGCAACGTGTTGTCCCAAACCGGGGCAGGGGCCAATGGGTACGGAGTGGAGACCATCGCTCAGTTGCCAGATGGTAAATGGATGATTGGAGGGCATTTTACCTCCATCAATGGCGTCACAAGGAACAGGCTTGCGCGGCTGAATGCCGACGGCTCCCTGGATACCAGTTTCAACCTGCCTGCGAACAGCATCGTTTACTCGATCTCCGTTCAAGACAATGGCGGGGTGCTGGTGGGCGGAGATTTCACCACATTGGGTGGTGTGAGTCGCAAAGGGCTGGCCCGCATCACATCTTCTGGGGCTCTCGATGCCTCATGGAATCCGAATGTAAACGGCATCGTGTATTCCATGGCTTTCCAAATGGATGGCAAGATCCTTGTGGGCGGGATTTTCGACTCCATCGCTGGTGTCAGTCGGATCAATATCGCGCGCTTGGAGATCGACGGGAGGCTGGATGCCTCTTTCGATGCGGGCTATACACCAACAGGTGGTGGGGTTTCTGCGATCTGGGTTGATAACCAAGGCGGGATTTTGACTCAATACGATTCGGGACTTGAACGGCTGACTTTGACGGGGACAGAGGATGGGGACTTTACCAACCTTGCCCGCTCTGTCGTTACGATGGCACTCCAGGCAGACGGGAAGATCCTTGTTGGCTGTTCTCACGGGTCGCCATTGATCGTCAGATTGGCGGCTGACGGAACTCCCGATTCCTCTTTCGTTAATGCGGCTACTGGATCGCCGATCAATGCCATCGCTCTTTCACCTTCAGGCGACATTTACGCAGGTGGAGCGAACATCATCATTGACGGCCAATCTCACAAGTTGGTGCGGCTCAAAAATGGCTTGGCGGGGCCTGTGAGTGTGCTGTCTGTGGTGTCTTCAGCCGAAGTGAAATGGGAACGAAGTGGCACGGCTCCTGAGGCTCAATACACCCTCTTTGAGCTGTCCGAGGATGCCGGGAGCACCTGGACTGCTTTGGGCAAGGGGAGCCGCATCGCTGGGGGATGGAGACTCAGTGGGGTTTCTCTGCCCGTGGACGGCATGATCCGTGGCCGTGCGCGCATTGGCACCGGGGGCAGGGGATCGGCTTTCCATGATGAACTGCTTACATTCGCTGGCCTTGCCGTTCCTGACCTGAAAGCACAGTTCCCGCTGGGGACAGAAATTCCCGATGACGGCAGCATTCGATTCCAGGGACAAATTCCCGGCCAGAGCATCATGATTGAATTGAAGCTGGAAAACACCGGATTCGGCAACCTCACGGGGCTGACAGTTACGCCTTCCACCTCGACATTCGTGGTCACCAGCCTGGACCTCACCACACTCGCGCCTGGCCAAATTGCCACCGCTGCTGTCCGATTCACGCCCATCGGCGTGCAGGATCATGCTGCCGCGCTCAATATCACCAGCAACGTCCCCGGCGCGAAGAGCACTTACCAGATCACGCTGAGAGGCCGGGGGGTAGCGGCACCGGTGGTGACCACCACCACCACGAGCAACCTTATCAGCACCGCGGCAAAGCTGCGGGGCAGTGTGAAGCCTAACCACGATGAGACGCGGGTGTATTTCCAATACAAGCGGACGAACTCTTCCACGTGGATCCAGGCCCCGGCCATTGCATTCACTGGCTCTGGGTTCATCACTCAGTCACTGGAGCATGACATCAGCGGCCTCACGGCTGCCTCTGCTTATCACTATCGCATCGTCGCCTACAATTCCGTCAGGAACAGCGCAGATCCAGTTTACGGCGCCACGGTTGCCTTCACCACTCCTGCATGATCGAACCAGATCCAGAGGCCCAGGAAAGGTTGGCTGTGCTCTCCGGCGAGCATGGCGCGGAAGAGCAGTTCACGGCGACTTTGGAGCGGACAAAAGAGATCATCGCGCAGCGCATGAGTCTGCACCGCATCATCACGGGCCCCGGCGTGAATGTCACTGGTGTTGAACAACCCTTCATTTTCGTCCCATGACTCCTGACATATGGGAAAGAATGACACCCGCGGAACAGGCTGATTTCTGGTGGAATGAGCTGAATGGAATGATCGAGGAAGCGTTGCAAGAACTGCGATACCAGCCAGGCAATCAGGAAACCGTCGTCATTTCTGGCATGACGACCATCGTAACAAGATCTTCATGACCTGGGACCAACTCCAGCAACTCCGCGCCATGGCGAAAGGGGAGATTCAAAAGCACCTCGAGCAAATGCGGCCGCGTGCGGGCCATGGCGTTTCCATCAATGGCAACAGCATCTCTTTGCAGGCTCAGGACAACGAAGAGCAGGAAGTGCCAAGGCTGCTCATTGCCATCTGGATCTCGGTGGAGGGACAGACGGTGCATACGAAGCCAGGTGAGGATAGCACAACCACCTTTTCATTCCCGCTCGAGCTCGCTGTGCAGGTCCGGCCAAACGGAAGTTTGCAGAGCACCTATGCCCATGAAAAAACACAGGTGGCGAGCATCATCAGCGAAGGATCAACGCTCATCCGGACGGCCAGGATCACGTTTGAGCAACGCCCCTTTTTGTTTCCCGTCCGGCTACGTCTTGAGCAGCGGGACCAGTTCGGCAATGTCTATGCCACCAACACGATGGACATGCCAACTGGCCGCGCCTCGTATGAGGCGCGGGCGCAGGAGGATAACGTGTTCCTCGAGGTTCACATCGCGGCCATTTCCAGTCTATGACTGGCCCCCGGCGAAGGCCTTGCGCTTCGCTTGCTCCCGATAAAGAGCCTGGGCTCGCTGGATCGTTGTCTTGATCAGCTCAACATCCTCATCGGAAAGGTCTTTGCCATTGAAGCGGTTGCCGATGGCCAGGCGAGCGGCGTTCCCGGCATCTCGCATCATCTTCTGCCACTCCTCATCCGACATCGAGGCTTTCATCGTGACGCCATTCACGGTTTTCGACAGCTCCCTGTCCGGTGCCGTAACTCCGAATGGCTTATCCGCGGTCATGTTGTAGCGCAGCAGGGCCACATCGAGAGGATCCGGCTGGCTGCCTCGCGACTGAATTGGCGAGAAGAGCCTCAGTAGCAGGTCAGTTTGTGGACTGCCTGAACCTGTGCCCTTCACTTCCTCCCGGCCCCAAACGTCGATGGCGGGTGGGGCCATCTGGGGAATGACCGAATAGCCAACCCGAGTGGCTAGGGCCTCCCAGAAAGGCATGTCGTTTGGAAGGTCACTTTCACGGATGTTTTCATCTGCGGCCCGGACTGGCTGGCGGAGAAGGTTAGGAATGAACCCGGTGGCGATGTTCGTTGCCCAACGGGTTCCAAAACGCTCAGGATTTTGAATGGCGTTCATGAGGTCGCTGAACCCCTGCAGGAACGTCTTATCCTGCATCGTGGTGAGCATCTGGATGCCGATGCGTCCCCAAACTTCATCCACGGGCGCGCCCTTCTGGAACTCTTTGACGGAATCCACCATGAAGGCCAACGCGGAGGCGAACGGATCAAGGCGACCGTAGGAATACCAGCGGTCTCCCGCAGCTCCAGCGCAGCATTGATCGTCAGAGCCTCGCGTGCCTGCATGGTGGCCACGGCCTGAGTCAGCAGTTGTTGCGCCTGCATGGCATCAGGAGAGAGCATGGGAGACCCATCAGGCAGACGTGGCGAGGCTGAGAGGGCCGTCTGGTATTCTTGGAAGGCAGAAGCGACGGCATCATTGGACGTGGTAGCCGCTGCGCTGCCGTAAAGCATGACAGCCTGCTCAAACTCTTCTGGTGTGAAGGCAGGTGTGCCAGGAATGGCCTTCAGGCGCTCGTTGACCTTCTCAAGGTAGGCCAGCTTGGTCTTCTCCCAGTCGCGCGCTGCGTTGCGACTCTTTCGAAACTCCACAGGCAATGAGAGCAAAGCCATGCCACCTACCATCAGTGCACCCGCTGCTGCACCATGAGCACCTTGCGCGAGGACATCTTGCACAACCGAGCCAGGTTCACCTAGCGCCATGGTTCCTTCTTCAACGAACTCGGAGCCCGCGCCTAGGCTCATCGCTTTTCCTGTCGAAACAGCGATGTTGCTGGCCTTTTTCAGCCGCGAAAGAGGCTGTCCAAATCGTGCGGAGAACATGCCCAAGCGCGCAAAGTCATCTGAGATGCTCGCTGCCGAGGTGGCTGCAAATTGGCCTAAAATCGAACGACGCGCCGCAGCCACTGAACTGCCCCGCGCTGCTTGGATGACTCCACGGGCGGCCAACTGACCGAATTTGACGCCCAGGAAAGTGGAAACGGCCTCCGTAGCGATCTCCTGCACAGGAGCTTGCATCCCCGAGCGGAAGTAACCCATCAGACTGGTCTGATCATAACCCGCATCACCGGTGAACATATCCAGCGCGAGGAGCGCATCCGCCTCGTTTTTGAAGCCCAAGACACGCATAATGTGCCTTTTGATGTTCTCCGCCTGCTTGGCATCTTTGATAGGGGCTTTCACCGCATCGAGGAGCTGCTGTGCCTGCCCAATGGTGATGGTCATATCCGCCATCGCCGCGCGTTCCTGCACGTCCTGAATGGTGGCCGCGCGCGGCTTGCGCACATACTCGCTGACGCGGTTTGTCAGCGCCCGGGTCTGGCCATCCATGGTCATCAACTGCGAGAGAGCGGACCAGTCGGCACTGTTTCGTGTGCTCAGGTAGCGGTCCAGGTATTGGCCCAGCGCAGGATCCTTGGTGACATCGAAGGTTTCCGGGCTAGTCACTCGTGCCTTGGCCTCCTCATCGTCTTGGAAGCGATGATAGGTGTTGAAGGCAGTTTCCTTGATCTTCGCCACCAGTTCAGGAGGCGGTTCATCCCCTGGCAGGGCACCGACGGCCCAGTTCCGCAGCTCCTGCAGGTCACCACGCAGCTTCTCATCGGCACCGAGAACACGGTTGGCAAAGCCTGAAGCTTGGTTAAACCATTCAACTGTGTTCTCCTTGAACAGTTGGAACCGCTCACTTCCCTCGTACTCACCGAGAGTGATCCCTTCCAGCAAGGTTTCCCCAATGCTGGCAGCAGCGTTGACCCCCAGGCCAGCGAGAGAACCCACAAGCATCTTGCTGGTGTCAGCCAGGAAGTCAGCCCCAATCGCCGCCACACTCTTCTTCGCCTTGATGGCCTTCATCTGGGCTCGCAGTTCCTCAAGGCGGCCGCCGTTGAAAAGAACGCTGCCGCTGGCGTTTTGAGCCGCATTGTCAAAGAAGCGGTCAACCACGGCGGCGCGGGTCTCCGGCGTGGCGTTCTTGCCCTGCCACAGTCCGGTCTCGATCTGGGATGACTTTGCGTATTGTTCAAGATCCCGCTCAATGGCAGGCATGGACAGGTCTTTGTCGATGATACCGTGGATCTTCTCCATCATCCACTGCCCATCCTGAAGAGACAGCTTCCCGTCGCGCACCATGCCGCGAATGCCTTTGATGTCGGCACCAGCAGCGACAACAGCCTCTTCATTGCCAGTCATGGCGGCGGAGATGCCCCCAGCCATGTAATCCCGGCGCTGGGAGGGCGTGAATGCCGACTGCCCCGCGAGGACGAAGATGGGCACCTTGGAATCACGCGCCATGGCTTGGCCATGCGGAGTGCTGGTGATCTCTCCCAGCGTCATCATCACGCGGTTATTGGCCGCATCCACGAAGGCTGCTGTGCCCCCCGTGGGCGTGTGAACCAGGGTAGGGCCTGCCTCTGTGGTGGTGAGAGTGAAGTCCTGGGGATTGGGAATGCCAAGCTCCTTCGCAGCGGTATCAGCATCAGGTAGAGCTTCCGACTTCGGCAGTGTTTCCAGCACCGCGCGGAGGTTCAGTTCCTGAGGTGACTGATCCAAGGCAGAGCCCGACAGATTGCTGCCGATCGCGTCGCCATCAGGGGACAGTTGGAGAGCGGATCCCATGGCCGAACCGAGGCTATCAAGCACCGGGTTGCGAGTGGCCCGCTGCACATCCTCTAGAATCGGATTGGCCTCATCGGCGAGCTGCCCTTCGGTCACAGTGCGGGTGAACTGCGGCTCTTTCGTGGCCTGGCTCAGGCGGCGCTGAGTCTCAGTCTGCCACACGGGCACACCACGCTTGGCGGCATCTTCCAAGGCTTTGATCTCCACCTGGGAACGGTGGCCATCGGCCAGGGACTGGAGAGCCAGCTTGTCACGCTGTACCTGCATCTCATGGATGCGCGCGGCGATAGGGTCATGCTCACCCTGCACCTTTGCCAACTCCTCGGTGATGCGCTTCTTTTCACTCAGCCAGGCCTGAGCCTTCACCAGCCTGTCAGGCATGTCGCTAATGCGGATGGCGAAGTCGTCTTTGACCTCATAGGTGCCATCCGCCCTCTGCTCATACTGTGTGCCTGTCTCCAGCTTCTTCGCTGCACTTTGAAGGGTGGTGAGCCGCTCTTTGATGGGAGCAAACTCAGTCTCCGTGAGGTTCTGCTGAAGCCGGAGTTGGTCAGCCTGGAAGGTGCGGGCCTGCCTTTCCTGTTCGGCCAGTGCCTGACGCTTGGCGATGGCGGCAGCGTTGGCTGCTACAGGGTCCATACCCAGAGGCTGCTGGATCATCCCGCCCGTGTTTGGATCCGGTGCCTCGGCGAAACGCTGGCCAGTGGCCTTGTCCACCTTGAACAAAGGCTTGCTCGTTTCTTCCGGCCGGCGGATGCGCTGCACCTGCCCATCAGGGCCGGGGAGGTCGAACTCGTAGAAGGCCCCGGTGGGATCTTCAGTGCGGTCAATGCCCTGGAGCGGTACCTTGTAGGTCTGCCCGCGCGGGTCGCGGTAGGTCACCACATGGGAGCCGTCATCACCGGGCTTTGGCCCATCAAGAAACCCGGCCTGCCAGACCGGAGAGCCGTCATCATTGGTGCGAACACGCTCAATAGCCGTGGACGGGTCAATCTCTGTCTCCATGCCTCGGGCTTTGGCCCTTTGTAGGTTGATCTTCTGCGCGCGCTCTGACTCCCTGGCCAGCTTATCCGCCTGGGCCTGCTGTGCGTTGATCTCCGCCTGGGCTTTGCGTTGCGCACGCTCCTGTTCTTGGATGATGTCCTGTTGCAGCGCCTGCTGGTTGACCACATCAGCGGCTTCCGCTTCCTGCTGCATCACCTGACGAAGCGGAGTGTCATCCACCATCGAGGGGTGGAACTGCGGACGGCGAGAGCGATAGGATTCGGCGGGCATGCCAGCACCTTCCTGTGTGCTTTCTCGCCAGCGCAAGGGAGTGCACCCCCGACTTAGCGCAAGTGTGGGGTGAAAAACGGGCTTGTGCAGGTGGGTTCCATGAACATTCTCACGCCCATGAGAACCCTTTACACATTTGCCCTAGCCCTTCTGTTTACTGTCTCATGTGCTGCGGGCCCAAAAATGGAGCATCCAAACTTCACATTGGACCTGCCAGATGGTTGGACTGTTAACAAGACTCAGGACAAACTTGGTATCCATACAGTGATGGCGAGCCATGACGACGGCATATCGATGATGATTTCGATTTGGAAAAATGATCCCACATTCACTGTCGAAGATTCATTGCGAGGAGCAAAGCAAGCCGTTCTTGCAGGCATGGATGGGAAAGCACTTGAGGTTCCAGCCACTGAGTGGTTCGGAAAGCCTGTCAAAGAGGGCCTCTCCTTGACTGGTCGCTCACAAGGCAAGGTTATCTTGGTGCGCCTCTACGGTTTTGAAACAAAGGATTCGATGGCCACCGTCCAGTTCGGAGGGCCGTTGGACAACTTCCGTGGGACGGATTCCAACCTCAAAGCCATCAGCGAGAGTTTAAAACTGAAATAGATTTCACCATGCCCACCATAAAAGATGTCGCCAGAGAATTGGCAAACTCGTCCACTAATCATGTGGACGCCAGGGTGATTGATGAACTGGAAAAAGATCTGGGAATGTGCAGGGAAGACATTCTTGAGGAGATTTGCACCCTGGGTGACTTCAGCGAAACCGTGCTTCATGAACACAATGGCCGCACACTTTATATTTTCGCCAAAAGGAAGAAAAGAGGGTGATACATTTGTGCCTTGCTACAGCAGGGCCAACCCTCATTTACCCGCTGTAAAAGTATCGGTTATTTGCCTGCATATGTGGACGTGGACATGAAGGGCCGCTTCTTCAACGGATCCTCAGTGGGTGGCATGATCATCTGTCGCTGCCCCATGCTGCCTGGCTCCGTTTTCGGGAGCACCGGCTGAGGTGTGTTCACGGTGAGTTTCATGCCTGCCTGCCCACCTGCATCCACAGTCTTTTGCCCCTGGATGACACCCTGCTTAACGAGGCCATCCACAGTCTCGTTATCACCGGCCACACGCGCGGCGGGGTTCGGATAGTTTGCAGGGGCAGGCACACCGTATTTCTGAAGGATGGGGGCGGCCTTCGACTGGGTGCTGAACTGGCCAGTCATGGCAGGCCATACGGTGCGATAGAACGCCCCACGGTCGCCAGCAATGCTGCGCAGCTTGGAGGCGTCCGCTGGAGTGACAGGGCGAGTGTCCACGCGGGCCGGGGTGGTGGCAGGATTGGCCGTGGGAGGCTGAGGGACTGGCTTCGCAACACCAGGAGCACCCGCCTGGGCCATCGTGGCCGCCGTGCGTGCCGCTGGATCAGTGGCAGCGGGAGCGACAGGGGCCAGGGCTGGCTTTGGCTGCGGTGCAGCAGCAACAGGAGCGGCGGCGGCTGGCTGCTTGGGCATCAGCTTCTGCGTCTGGTCAATGAGCGCCTGTGTCTTGTCCACCTGGGCCTGGATCGTCTCCCGTGTGCCTTGGCCGGGTGTGACAGTCATCCCCGATGGAGAGGCAACTGCAGTCGGTGTGGCGCCAGGAGCGCGGGAAGCATAAAAGCTGCCTGTCTTGTCACCGGCGATGCCGCGCGCAATGTCCCCTGTGACATCCTTCCCATTGTCGAAGATGCGCCCTTTGGGGGCGAGTGGGCCCGTGGGGAGTTGCGGGGGGCGATAGGCCGGGGTCGCAGGCTTATCGGCTGCCGTGGTTGGGGAAGGGGATGGCACGCCTCCCTCCTTTGTGGCACCGGGGAGCTGGCCTCCTGTGATGTAGGGATTACCCTTCATGCCCTGAGAAGCTGGCGAGGCAGGCGCGATGTTCCCAAACTGGTCCATGATCTGTTTCCCAGCGTTGGCCTCGTTGAACTTGCGCTGAGTCTGCCAGAACGAACCGTCCCGCATGGCGGCAGTCACTCGGGAAGCACGGCCCGTGTCTGGGCCATCGGCCTGCTGGCGTGAGCCGGGAAGGGGAGAGCCGAGACTCGACGAGGATTTGTAAACGCTGCCATCACGCAGCGCATAGCCCACGGTGCGGCCTCGATCATCGGTGATCTTGTTGGTCACACCACGGGAACTGCGGCCTGCACTGCGGTAGGTGCGCCAGTTCTGGCGGGTGAGCTCTTCGGACTGCTGGCTTGCTTTGCGACGCTGGAAGAATGCGGATGTGGGGTCCATATGGCCCACGGTCCATCCCAGGTGCGAGAGAATGCAAGGGGATAGACCCCCGACTTGCGCTAAGTCTTGGGCAAGGAATTCATGGAGAGCAACAAATCTTCTACTCCGGGAGGGGCATGGAGGGGCACCTGACCCAGGGGGCGAGGTGAGAGCTGCACTCCGAAATATCCTGAACAGCTAAAATGCGGTTGCCTTTCAGCGGGCTGGAAAGAGTACTGTTCCGATGAACAATATCACTTTTCAGTTTCACGGCGGCCTTCTCCAAAAGACCGATTACTACCAGTCCACGGAGTGCCGGAGGGGTTTGGCCTGGATGGCAGTGCATGAGAAGGTGTGGCATATCCTACTGCCGGGAGCACCGCGCAGCACTCGATGCGTGCAGGCTGGTCCCATTGAAGATCCTGAGGAGCCGGAAGGCTGGTCGTGGTGCCTGGACATCGACGGTCAGTCCTACCCCCTGCCTGTCTCCCGCATTCATGGAGAAAGGCCAAACCTCCCCGACCGGGGGCAATACCTGAAACGCACTGCGGTGCTCTACACAGGCTCCGGGCCTCGGTTGCTGTTCCACACGAATGCGCCCGGCTTGCAGTCAACGGCTCATCAGGTCTGGCTGACAAACGGGATGAAAGTTGGATACAAGCCTCGCGGCCATGAAAATGCTTTTCGATGAGCACGGACGGATGGTGGCCACGGGAGAATCGTAGCACATCGGTCAAGAGTCATTCACGATGGCATCAATCTCAGCCTGGGCCGCGTCCTTGATCTTCTGAATTGCGTCCTCAGACGCACAATCCCGTCTCATTCGCAATTCCCAAACATCCATTCCTTTATCCCGAGCCTCTTTTTTGTCAGCCTCGTCTCTTTCCCATGTTCGATAATCTTCCAGGGTTACGTCGAGAAGATCCGCCATCTGTTGCTCTTCGGTCATTGTCGATCCTAGCATGGGTGTCAAATTCCACCATTGCCAACGCGGTCGCTGGCGTCCTCAATAGTGCTTCCCCGGGGGCGCTCGATAACCATTCGGAAGCCTTTTGCACGAAGTGTCCGGGCAAGGGAACGCATCTCCTCAAACGAATTTCCCTCGTCAAAATGAAGAGATATTTCCGCTGTTCCGTAGCCGGGGATTTCCACCCATTCATCAAAGTAAATGAATGAGGTTGGAACATGGGAGTCCCGTGCTTTCAGGACAGGTTTTACTTCGAATTTGTCGGCCATGTTTCGACGATAGCAGTCCTGTCAATGCAGGCGTTTGGTTGCTATTGCTCCGAAATGCCTTTCCAAAAGGCAGGATTGAACGCGGCAACGGCTGTGTTTGCTGAAAAAATCGTCAGAACCCCTTCTTTGCTGATGTCGAATCGCGTCCCTGCGACGACTTGATACGATCCATTGTTGGCCGAGAATGTGACGACGTAGTTTTTCATACGCCCCAACCCTAGCATACATGTCAATCCTGCTAACCTCAATCGAACGGGCGACGGGATTTGATTTCCACCAGGTTTCGTTCATAGCCGCCGCGTCTCCAGTGACGACCGGCTGAATCTGTGAACTCTAGTTCCACTGTAGGTTCCCCGAATCGGTCGCTGTTTAATTTCTCTGTCTGCGCTTTATCATCTAAAAGTCGTCCAGGTGCCAATGTGCCAAAAAGAACTTCCACTTTATGTGATGGCCCTGATTCATGCGGCACGTAGTCAACCGGAGAGGCATAAACCATCACATCAAAGACGGGCTGGTTCGTCCCGTTGTGAGCGAAGAGAACATGCCCTTCTTTTTCTGACTCACTCCAGGCGTTCACCAAAAGAGCCTGCTGGAAAGGCAGTTCATCCGCGATTCGACGCCGTTCCTTCCTCTCCTTGTTGATCATGTACAGCGCAGCGAACAGTGAGCCTGCGGTGCCGACAGCGGCCACCCAGTCAGCGACGGAACCAGATTGGACGGCAAGGGTGGCAGGTATTTCTAAGAGCATCGGGCAAGAACGATGAGGGCGGGAGGGGTGTCAATTCCTGCGCGGCTTGGAGATTGTAACTGGAACGAGGATTTAATGCTGTGCACCAGGGTGCACAAAGTAGCCCGGTCTTACGGGGCCCAACGCATCCACTCCGGCACCCTTACCGTCGTTTTTTTTAACGCTTTCCTTAGCCCTCCTTCGAGATGATAAGATTCGTAGACAACTGTCTATTGGGGGCGAGCACAGGCGCTTTAACGACAATAGATCTTGATGCGACGAGTTGCCAACAGCGCAAGTAGCAGTGACTGCCCGCAAGCCTGTAAGATGATGTACGAGTATGTTCCTCGAAAAGACGAGGCAATGAGGCAAAATGCGAAATCGATTAGCAGAAACATCGCTGAAAACAGTACTGCGATGGTCGCTAGATAACGAATACAATTTTGCAGTTTCATTTTTTCAGCAAAGATTTAAACAGATCAGAGATCTGTTTTGGGTCCATGATTTGAAGGGACTTGAGTTTCCTTCCCAATTCTTTGACAGATTCTCGCCGAACATGATCATTTAAAAATTCATTCAGGCGGCTTAAAATGCCATCAGTTTTGAGACTGAATTTAGATTTGGCATCTTCATATGTTATACCCCCTCCGTTGATGAATACAATTAACAGGCCGATGACGAAAATTAGCTGTATTCCGTTCTTCCAAAACTCTACATCTCCTGGGGAGTTGAGATTTATGCGGGTTTCAATTGCATCTGTCTCAGAATCCAGACTCTCGAGTTTCGCAAAATCTGCGGCCAAATCGAGTAGGCCTACACAGGTTTTAAATAATGGTTGAGCCTTAATGTGCTCTTCGGTGCGAACTCGCAACACCAGATGATAATCTTCACCTTTCTTAAACAGGTCATATAGCAGTGGATCTATCCACCCTGCATAATTGCTTGCATCGATTAGTGTCTGGGGATTGAGAAAGAGCTTAAATAGATTCGGGTTGATACCTGATCTATCAATCCCTCTTAACCAATTAACTGACCGCCGTTTCGTGAATTCGGGGAATTTTTCTGCTCCCAGTGTCAGGGCGTCTTCAAATGCGGGCTTGTCTTCAACAAATCCGATGGCCAAGCGTTCCCCCTTTGGTGATGGGATGATCACAATATCACCAGCTTTCATCTCTCGTACAAATTTCCACAGTTGGGCTGCATGAAGTCCCGAGAGATCGTTCACCCTGCCATCTACCCCCTCTTTTGGAGGATAATGCTTTCTAAGCTCCTCTTTGAGGATAGGTAAACCCACTTTTTCGTCTTCATCGAGTTCTTGGATAAACGAGAGAGAAACCAAAGGATAACCGATTGCAATTGATTGCGATCTGCGGAATGGCTCATAGAGCGCGCCACCATCCGTTCTGACATACCAATATTTTGCACTGGTGCTAATTTCAGGAATTTGCGGGAGAATATCTTCAAACATAATGGAGACGGGCGGGGCCAAAGGAATGTGAATACCAGGAACTGTTCTTACGTAAAGTTAAAAAAGGAGGGATAATGAAACAAATTATTAAGTCCTCATGTTTTCGAGGAACCCTCTCTACCTGACATGACCCCTGCCGAACTCGCCGCCGCCGTTTATGACCTGGAGCCGTGCCCCCGGTCCTTCTGCGAGGATCTGGAAGCGCGCCTGCTAATCAGTTATGTTTTCAGCACGCCTGAATTGAATGAAATACCTGGGAACACCTTTGGCAAGCATGGCGTCTTGTTTGGAGTGTGTAAATAGTGTGTCGCGCTTTTTGTTAAAACGTAACCCGTTGAAAACAAACGATTTAAATCGTGGAGCTTAGGGGATTCGAACCCCTGACCTCGTCATTGCGAACGACGCGCTCTACCAACTGAGCTAAAGCCCCGGCGTGGCCTGTGCGGCCTGGGTAACGAAAAGTATAACAAGGCCGCCGGGGTGTCCAGCGCTGTTTGCCGGGGGCAGGGCGGGGAGGTTCAACCACGGAAGATGCGGAAGACACGGAAAGGGGAGATGTGGGGCAGCCCAAGGAGCGGGACTTGCCAAGTCCCGTGGTTTGGGACGGTTTGGGGCGGACGGGGATCGGCTGTGAAATGCTGGCTTTTATACAGGATTAACAAGATGACAGGATTAACAGGATGTGTGGCAAGGGAGGGTGATGGGTGCGGGTTTGTTCGGTCTGTTTAGGCGACTCAATGACCTGTCGGACTTTCTCCAGATCGCCTAAAGGCTAAACACCAACAGAGATGGCGGGAACGGAGGGGTAAGCGGAGCCAAAGCTTGAGCCCAAGGAGCGGGACTTGCCAAGTCCCGTGGTTTGGGGAGGTGGATGAAAAAAGAGGTGAGGTGAAGGATGAGGTTGTTTAACCTAACAAAAAGCGTGGTTATTCATACGCCATCTTTGAACCGACCTCTTTTTGCCGTTCTTTGGGAGACGGGGTGTGAGGGTGGGCGGAAGTTCAGAGGCCGGGACTTGGCAAGTCCCGCTCCTTGGGGTGTTTGGGAAGCTCGGGGAGGACATGGGCGAACGGCGGAAGTGGGACACTTTGCGTCCGGATGTTTTAGGATGCGGACCAAGTCTCTGCGCTCCCCTCGGGGTCTGTTGGCGTTCGTGGCCGGGTGTGCTTTTCTCCCGCGCCTGAGCACCCGTGCAGGCGGCGTTTTCGGGAAGAGGGGAAGGGGGGCGTCAAGGGCAAAGTGGAGATACTGGTAGTGCGACATTTTGCTCGATTAACATGTGTGTTCGGGTGAACATTGTCCCATGAAAACAACTGGCCCGCACTCCTTCCCTGCACGCTGCCTCTCTGGGCTGCGGGGTGGCCTGGGAGGCGGGCGGGTGCTGCCGGGGGCGGCGCTGACCTGGGGCGTGGGGTAGCGCTTGCCTGGGCGGCGCGGAGAGGCGTGCGACGCCAGGAAGCGGCTTGTTTTTCTGAGGCTGAACTGTTCAGTATTTAATCAAGTATTCATTTTTACACCTTGCGGCTTTTCTGGCTTTCGACAAAACTCATTCATTCACTATGAACGCAATTATTCAGCAGTTCCAAAACGAGCTCAACCCGGAGGAACGCCGCCTTTTCGAGGCCGATGCGCGTCTGGCGGGTCGCCGTCCTGGGGCCCACCTGAAGGCGGTGCTCTTTGCTGGCCGCACTCGCTCGCCGGGGCTGCCGGTGGAGGGGCCGCGCCCTCTGCGGCCTGGCCCGCGCCTGCCCGCCCAGCGGCCTGGGGCTGCCAGCCGCTGAGGCCCTGCCGGGGCGCTTTTCCTGCGCCCACTGTTTTCCGATATCCACCACCCCTGAAACTGCCCCTCCTGCCCATGTCCCGCATCCGACTCGATACTGACCTCGCTGAGAAACTGCGCCGCCGTGCCCGCCCGCAGGGCCGCAGCCTGACGAACTTGGCCAACCTGCTGCTGCGCCGCTGCCTGGGGCTGAAGGCCAGCCCGCCGGAGCCTCCATCACGCACATCCGAAAAAGGTGGAAAATGATGCGACACGTGCGTCCCGCTTTTTTCCCACCTGGCCTCCTGCGCGGTGAAGCGGCGGCTGCGACCTGCCGCACTCGCCCACCCATCCCGGCTCACCGCAGCCCCTGACGGTTCCTTTTTTCCTCATCCGCCATCCATCGCAATCACCCCACCCACCCTCATCCACCCCTTGTCACCCCACCTCCCTACCACCCATGAAATCACGACTCGAAGACCTGATGCAAAGAGCCAGCGTGGCGCAGCCGCCGGACCAGCTGGCACGCTCGAACTGGATACCCTACCTGCCCATCATCCGCATCCTCATGGAGGAGCGGGCGCACAGCCTGACGGCGGCGGTGGACTGGCTGGTGGCGCAGGGGGAGATCCCCACGAAAAGCCAGGGCATGGCCTACCGGGCGCTGCGGCAGATCCTGGCGCGGCGGGAGGCGAAGCAACTGCGGCAACTGGCCCGTGCCCAGCGCCAGTTGGGCGGCCGGTCTGGCCGTCTGGCGCGACGGGAGACGGACAGCCAGCAAGAACCCTCAGCCCGGAACGCCGCCGCCGCATGAAACGCGTGAACTTTGACCTCATCCGCGCCGAGGAAGAGCTGGCCGGGGCACGGCAGTGCATCACCTGCCTGTGCGGGGCGCTGCTGACGGCCAGCGGCACGGCGCTGCTGTACAAATTCGATGCCATGCCCGCCTGGGGCCTGGCCGTGGCCGGGGCGTTGCTGCTGCTCTTTCTGCTGGCGGGCACCCTGCATGCCTACCTGCCCACGCTGAGGGAGGGCACCTGCCACCGCCGCCGCCACGCCAGCCGCTGCCTGGATCCTGAGTGAGGCGGTGTCTTGAGAAGCATCGGTAAACAGTGGGAAACAGTGCTCAGTGCTCAGTGCTCAGTGCTCAGTGCTCAGTGCTCAGTGCTCAGTGC
>JAZKER010000018.1:38471-221505 GCA_040386955.1 Verrucomicrobiota bacterium | reverse complement strand
GTGAAGATGAGCCGCAAGGCCGCCATGAAGGAGAAGGACGACGCTGCCAAGGCTGAATCCGGCGCTCCTGCTGAAGCGGAAGTCGAAGACCTGGGCTAATCCAGCCCGTTGGTTTCACAACCAGCGACAACTTATCAGCGGCAGCCAGGAAACTGGCTGCCGCTTTTTTGTGGCTTTCAAGCTGCCGCTGGCGGCATACGTACGCTGCTTGTCAGCCATTTGAAAATAGGCTGCGTAACCCGAGGGGGCGAGGAGGATAAGAGCGTCCGTGCTTCTCTCGACATCCATCGCCATGGCGGTCATCGCATGGCCATGCGATGAGCTTGACTGACTTTTGAATAAATTGCCAGACTAGCGGGTCTGCCCGCTGCCATCCACGAGGTACTTGTAGCTGCAAAGTTCAGCGAGGCCCATGGGACCACGGGCATGGAGCTTGTCCGTGCTGATGCCGATCTCTGCCCCAAAGCCGAATTCGCCACCGTCGTTGAAGCGGGTGCTGGCGTTGTGAAGGACGACCGCACTGTCCACTTCATGCTGGAATCGCTCGGCGGCGCTGCGGTCACGGGTGATGATGCTGTCCGTATGGTGGCTGCCGTACTGGTTGATGTGAGTGATGGCTTCATCCAGGCCGGAGACCGTCTTGGCTGAAAGGATCAGGTCCAGCCACTCGGTGCTCCAGTCCTGCTCGGTGGCGGGGATGCTGGAGATGCCTAACAAGGTTTGGGCTTCCGAGTCAGCGTGGACTTCCACCTGGGCGGCTGCCAGTTGCTGGCCGACGAGAGGGTAGAAAGCTGCGGCGATGTCCCGATGGACCAGGATGGTTTCCAGGGCATTGCAGACGCCGGGTTTTTGCGTCTTGGCATTCAGGATGATGCGTGCGGCCATGTCCTGATTGGCATCGGCATGAACGTACACATGGCAGACGCCATCGTAGTGCTTGATGACGGGCATGCGGGCGGTGGCGACGACTTTTTCAATCAAGCCTTTGCCACCCCGGGGGATGATGAGGTCCAGATGTTGGTCCATGCGGGCCATGTGCTCCACGCTGGCGCGGTCGGTGAAGGGAATGAGCTGCACGCTGTCCGCTGGCAGTCCGGCGCGCTCTCCGCCTGCCTGGAGGGCAGCGGCGAGGGCTACGTTGGAATGGATGGCCTCGCTGCCGCCGCGCAGGAGGGTGGCATTGCCGGTTTTAAAACAGAGGCTGGCGGCGTCGGTGGTGACGTTGGGGCGAGATTCAAAGATGATGCCGATGACGCCGATGGGAACGCGCTTTTTGGTGATGTGCAGGCCATTCGGGCGAGTCCAGTCCGTGAGCACCTCGCCCACGGGATCGGGCAGGGAGGCCACTTCACGCACGGCTTGGGCGATGGCGCTGAGGCTTTTGGAATCCAGCTTGAGACGGTCCAGCATGGCCCTGGAGAGCCCGTTTTCTTCGGCGCGGGCGAGGTCTTTGGCATTCTCTGCCAGGATGGTGGCCTCCCGTGCCTGGATCTCATCCGCCATGGCCAGCAGGATGGCGTTTTTTTGCTCTGTGCTCAGCTTCACCAGTTCGCGGGAGGCGGCGCGGGCGCGGCGGCCCATGTCGTGGATGGCGGATTGGATTTCGGAATCAGTCATGGGGGCAGGAATCAGGGGAAGGCTGGGCGACCAAACAGGGCATTAACCCTGACATGAAATACGATGGGTCGCCACGGAAGAATGAGGTCTTTGAAAGGATGCGAAAGGAGGCTTCTGGCCACGCGCGTGCTGTCTGGTGTGGAAACAAAAAGCGGTGACGCGTTCTCACACGTCACCGCTGGGGTCAGAAGGAGAGTCTCCTCAGGATAGATCAGGCTGGAACGCCGGCGAGACCGCCAGGAAGCCCGCCGAGGTCCTCTTCATCCTGGGACACGGGACGTGCATCCGTGACTTTGGGGAGAGGGGGCGGCGTCGGCGGCTTGGGCTTGTCCTTCGGTGGGTTGATCATGTAGCCGTGCTGCATGATATCTTTGATCTGGGCACCATCGAGGGTTTCATACTCCAGCAAGGCGGCGGAAATCGCATCCAGCTTGTCCTTGTGATGAAGGAGGATTTCTTTGGCTTTGGAGTAGGCGCTATCAATGAAGTTCTTCACTTCTTCATCGATCTTCTGGGCGGTGGCACCGCTGTAATTGCGGTTACGGGCAAGGTCACGGGCCAGGAAGATGGCCTGTTCGCCTTCGCCGTATTCCACCATGCCCATTTTGTCGCTCATGCCCCAGGCACAGACCATGTTGCGGGCGATGGCAGTGGCCTGGCGGATGTCGCCCATGGCCCCGTTGGTGACGTCACCAAACTGGATCTCTTCCGCCACACGACCACCCATGGCGACGACGAGGTCGTCCAGGAGCTCGCTCTTGCGATGGGTGAACTTGTCTTCCTCAGGAAGCCACATGGTGGAACCCAGGGAGGGACCGCGCGGGATGATGGTCACTTTGTGGAGAGGGTCGGTGTGCTCCAGCACTTCGATGAGGATGGCGTGGCCAGCTTCATGGTAGGCGGTGTTTTCCTTTTCCTTCTCGCTGAGGGCCAGACTGCGGCGCTCACGACCCCAGCGGACTTTGTCGCGGGCCTCTTCCAGCTCGGGGGTGCCGATGGACTTGAGGTTTTTGCGGGCAGCCAGGAGGGCGGCTTCGTTGATGACGTTGGCCAGTTCCGCACCGGAGAAACCAGGCGTTCCACGGGCGACCTTGGAGAGGTCGGCGTTTTCGCTGAGCTTCACGCGCTTGGCGTGGACGTTGAGGATTTCCTCACGGCCTTTCACATCGGGCAGACTGACGGTGACCTGACGGTCAAAACGGCCTGGACGCAGAAGGGCTGGGTCGAGAACGTCAGGGCGGTTGGTTGCCGCGATGATGATGATGCCTTCCTGGGTATCAAAGCCGTCCATCTCCACGAGGAGGGCGTTGAGAGTCTGCTCACGCTCGTCGTGGCCACCGCCCATGCCATGACCGCGATGGCGGCCGACGGCATCGATTTCATCAATGAAGATGAGGCAAGGCGCATTCTTTTTGCCCTGCTCGAACATGTCACGCACACGGCTGGCACCGACACCGACAAACATTTCGACGAAGTCCGAGCCGCTGATGCTGAAGAACGGAACATCGGCCTCGCCAGCGATGGCTTTGGCCAGCAGGGTCTTGCCCGTGCCGGGGGAACCGACCATGAGCACGCCTTTGGGGATCTTGCCGCCCAGACGCTGGAAACGCTTTGGATCCTTGAGGAACTCGACGAGTTCCTGCACTTCTTCCTTGGCTTCTTCCACGCCGGCAACGTCCTTGAAGGTCACCTTGTTGCGGTCCTGGGACAGCATCTTGGCCTTGCTCTTGCCAAAGCTGAGGGCACCACGGCCCGCGCTTTTGATCTGCTGGCGGACCAGGAAATAAAGCAGGAACAGCAGGAGCAGGATGGGGAGCATGGAGACCAGCACGGTGCTCCAGGGGCTGTTGTCATACTTGGGAATGAGAATGAGCCCTTTGGAGGCCATCAGTGTCTGCAGCTCTTCTTTCTGATACTGAATGCTGACAGGTACACTGAACTTCAAAGAACCGGTGGCTGCAGTTTTAGTTTCCGGTGCAGATGGTGCTACGAGGGGCTTCGTCGCGCTGTCGGCAGGGACCGTGGCTGCGCTGCGGAAACCGTAACCTTCGATGAATTCTGCCGTCGTCGTGTCCTTCTGGATCAGGAAAAGATCCTTGGTTTTGTCGATCTGGTCTTTTTCGACCATTTCTTTAAAAGCCTTGTAGGAGATTTCTTCGGAACGGGAGCTCTGATTGCTGGCGACATAGGCCGAGGCCATCAACAGGACGGCCATGGCAAGCAGAAGGAAGCCTCTCCAGTTAAACTGGGGCTCTTGATTGCGCCTGTTAGGGCCTTCGTTTTTGGGTGTGGGGTCGTCTGACATGAATGGATGTGGGAACGAAAAGAATTACGAATGGCGAGCATACACGTCACGCCATCTTTTGCAAAAACCGATTCGTCGGCGTTTTTAGCAGTATTTCGAGGCCTATTTCTTGAGGCGGTAGGGGGTGCCACAATACATGCAGCGGAAAGATCCCGTGCTGAGGATGGAGGCAACGGCGGAAGTGCGGTAAGACAGCGGTGCGATTTTGAAAGCCTCAGCGTGCTTGTGGCAGCGCTTCTCATGCAGCACGGGACCGTGGCAGAGGGTACAATTCAGATGCCGACCCAGGATAAAGCTGGAAACCCGGCCGAGGGTGAAAACCACCAGACCTCCCAAGGCCAGCCAGCCTGCCAGGCTGTCTCCGGTGCGCCAGAGGCTGAAGGCATAGGCCGCAAAAACACCCAGCCCCACCCAGGAAAGCACCAGGAGGAGTGACACACTGACGACGCGGCCGGAGCGCGGATGATGGCGGGCCCGGCGCGTCTTTGCGCGCACCAATGGCTGGGGTTCGGCTGCCTGAAAACTGGCCTTCATTACGAAAATTATAAACCAACCCGAAGGATCGGCAAATTAATCGTATCTAAAAGACTCTTTTTCTGGCGACGTCCTTACTTGCTGAAGTGCCGTTTGGCAAAACGCAGGTACTGCTCCCAGTCATAACTGGTGACGTCATGCTTTCCAGTACGGACGTGGTAGGCGATGACATCGCCGACGGGGGTATCGAGGGCGGGTTGCTCCTTCACTCCGTAGCCTTTTTGGCCAAAAAGGGCGTACACGGGCTCCGCATGCAGGCCAGAGAGGAATTCACCTTTGGGGTCTGCCCAGGTGTCTTCCACCGCGCTGGCGATGTAGATGGGGCGCGGTGCGGCCAGGGCGATGAGCATGTGTTTGTCAATGGGGCAGGCGGCTTCGTTATTGGCGTAGCTGGTGTATGTTTTGGTGAACCAGTGAGGGAAAGCTTTGGTGATGATGGCGGTGGTTTCGCCAATGTTCCGGCGCATGAGGGCCGCCCCGCCTTCCCCAGAGTTGTTGGAGATGACGACGCCGAAACGCTGATCCTGAGCACCGGTCCAGAGGGAGGTTTTGCCCAGGCGGGAATGGCCGATGACGGCGAGCTTTTTGGCATCAATGCTGTCGTCGGTCTCCAGGTAGTCGGCAATGCGGCTGAGTCCCCAGGACCAGGCCCCGATGGCACCCCAGTCACCGTTTTCCCATTCGGTGTTCGCTCCGTCTTTGCTCAGGACGGCGCGCAGACCGTCTTTCCAGCCGTCGGCGTGGTCAGGCTCGATATCGCCGTAGTAGTAAGTGGCGACGGCGAAGCCCTGGCCAATGATCATTTCCAGGGGCCAGCGGCTGCTTTCATTGCCACGACTGGCCTCGGTGGCGCGGTTGTCCACGATGTGCTTGTCCTTGCTGGGACGCATCCAGCGGGTGGAAAGGGGGACGTCAGGCTCCGTGCTGACGGCATGGTTGCCGCCGAAGCTGGGACCGACGAAGCAGGGGGCGGGCTGGGAAAGGCCATTGGGGATGTACACCATCACTTCCATGCCAGCCCAGGCGGGGTGCTCCGGCAGGGCGATGTGGATGAGCTTGCGGGTGGCCTTGCCGCCGAGGGCGTCTTTTTTGACCTCGCGAGTCTCAAAGCTGACCTTGCCCCAGTTCGCCGGAGTGCGGCCAAAGACGTGCTCCTGGAACAGGGCCAGCACTTCGGGGCGTCGGGCGTCGGTCCAGGTCTCAGCGGAGGAGACCTTGCCGCCATCCTGCGTGGTGAGCAGGGCAGGCAGGGTGTAGGGAGGGATCTTGGACTCGTCGTAGTTGGCCGTCTTTTGCTGGGCATTGGCCCAGTCTTCACCGATGAGGATCATGAGGGAGAAAAGGATGCTTTTGCGCATGGGGAAATTCATTGTCACAGGGACGGGGTTGAATGGGCAAGGAAGCAATCGTTGCGAGTGGTCGCTTTCCTTCAAGGCGTATGAGTGACTGGCGGCTGGCGATGCCGAGGATTGTCTCGACACTGGGAAGCCGATTGGATACAACGCGTTCATGGAAGAGGAGGAGTGAGTGGTTTAAACCGTCATCGCACCTCTTGTTGTGCCTGTTTAACGAATCCAGAAACCTTAGGCAACTCAATCGCCAATTCCTCAAAGCTTCTGTGAAAGAACTCGCTGATTCCTTCAAATTTGGGTAAATCTCAACATGGTTGAAAACAACATCCCTGAAGAAATTGCTGCGGCGCCAGCTGCTGACATCAGCCTACAGAATCCCCCAAAGCCACAAAACACTTTCCTGAGGGGCTGCGCCTGTTTAGGCAAGGCGATGATGTCATTGCTGCTTGTCGCTTTAGGCCTCCTTTTTTTCAGCTCCTTCATGGAGTCTTATATTGCGTCAGATTATGGGACGGAGGGTTATTCAAAAAGTCGAACTGCTATACTGGCAATTCAGATGGCGATCAGCTCTTATAAGTTGGAATACAAAAAGCTCCCTCTCCCAGACCCTTATCCCCAAAAGGACGTGAGCGTGCGCTCGAAAGGAGCATGGATCGCCGCGCTCATGGGGAAAGATGAAATCTTAAATCCGAAAAGCATCAAATTTCTGGAGATTCCAGCTGCCGAAAATGGAAAGAACGGCACTTATCAGGACAAAGGGGCATGGGTAGTGACCGATCTCTGGGGCGCGGAATTCTATGTGGTGATGGATGTGGATTTGGATACGGTCATCGCCAATCCCCAGGCTCGTCCGGACGATATTGGCGATCGCATTCCTCAGGAAATTAAGTATCCCGTTATCATCTACTCATCTGGAACTGATGGTAATCCCAATACTTGGGCAGACAACATTGGCAACTGGTGGTGAGAAATCGCAGGCCGTCTCGAGGTAGGGATGAAGGACTCAAGAACGGGGCTCGCTTTTCCTGGGGTGTCTCAGGGGAAAGGGGCACCGAACGTCGTTCGAGTAACCTGTCGCTTTCCTTCAAGGCGTGTGAGTGACTGGCGGCTGGTGATGCCGAGGATTGTCTCGACACTGGGAAGCCGATTGGATACAACGCGTTCATGGAAGAGGACGACATCGAACAGCCTCCCGCTTCGGAACCCACATTGGATGAGGTGAGCGAAACGCAGATCAACCGAATGGCTGGCTGTGCGCGGATGGGGAAGTGGATGCTCTATGCTCTGATGGCTGGGATTGCCGTGTCCCTGATGTACCGGGGGTGCTCACGGATGATGTCGAGAACGGAAAGCGGACGGTGGGATGGCGTCAAATCCACGATGAAAGATCTGACGATCGCTACGGGGAATTTCAGGACGGAGTACAATCGGTTTCCCCTGCCTGCTCCGATTGATGAAACCAAGGACATGTTCCTCCGCTCCAAAGGGGCGATATTTGCAGCCTTGTTGGGTCAGGATGACAAACAGAACCCGCGCAAGATCAAGTTCGTGGATTTGCCTTTGGCCAAAGATCAGAAAAATGGCCTTTCTCAGGAAACCGGAGAGTGGGTGCTCGTGGATCGGTGGGGCGAAATGTATTACCTGGGTATGGATACCAATGAAGACAATCGCATTGATAACCCAGAGTCTGAGGGGGCGAAATCACAGCCGTTTCTGAGCGCCTCCATCATCGTTTATTCCTCCGGGCCAGATCGTGACCCGAAGACATGGGAAGACAATGTGTGTTCCTGGCGGTGAGGTTCTAAATGGGGCGGCCTTTTAAAACCGGGCAGGCAGGAGTGCCCGCCTCACTTTACATTTTGCCGACGATCTCCATGGTCAGGCGCTGGCGTTCGTGAACGACGGCCTGACCTTTGAGGGCTTTGGCTTTGGCTGCGGCGGGATCTTTGGCCATGGCGACGACGGCTGGGACGATGCCGAGGATTTCGGATTCTTCGTCCATGTTGAAGAGCCATTCGCCCAGGCCGATGTCGCGCCACATGAGGCCCTTGCTGGTCTGTTCCGTCCAGCGGCAGACGATGGCGGGGATGCCATTGCCGATGCACATGATGGGGCTGTGCATCTCGGCCCCGAAGAGGCCGGCGCTGCGCACGTAGGTGCTCAGGGCTTCGCCCGTGAGCCAGTAGGTGGGCCGCCAGACGACCTTGGCTTTCACGTCTTCGGGCAGCTTGTCGTAGAAGTTCTCTTTGTTGACTTCCATCTGGCTGGAGTCCTCGGGGCAGAGGAGGACCTTCATGTCGGTCTGTTTTACCACTTCGATGATGGCCTGGCGCAGGGGGCCCAGGTCGTGCTCCTTCATGGCATCGTTGCGCTTCTGTTTCGTTTCGTCGAATTTCACGCCGGGCTTCATTTTCCAGTAAGGCGTGAAGCGCAGGCGGCCGATGCAGCAGAGGAATTTGCCTTCTTCCAAACCGTGCTCTTTCAGGAAGGCGAGCGCCTTTTCATCATCGCGCAGATCGGTGGCAAAAGCACCATCCGGGCCGAACTCCATGATGGGGCAGGTGCAGCCGAGCTTCTTGACGAGGCCCAGGGAAACGGTGTCGCGAAAGAAGGCGAACTTGCCGCCGCTGAGCACGGCAATAGTCTTGGCGATGGAGCTTTCGGAGGCAGGTTTGGTGGAGGTTGAGCCTTGGGCGGCGACGGTGATGCCATAGACGCCGTAAGGTTTGCCGGTGGCCTCTTTCCATTTCACCACATCATTCTGGGCGACCAGCGAGGGGCCCGAGCCATGGAGGAGGAAGTCGCATTCCTCGAAGGCCTGCTTGAGGTCTTCTTTCTTGAGAATAACCAATTTTGGGAAACGCTTCATCAGCATTTCGTCCACGCCATTGTCCACCTTGCTGGGCCACAGGCGCACTTCGACATGCGGGAGGTGTTTTTCCAGGATGGCGAGGACACCCGGTGTGTGGGCGATGTCGCCAATGTTCACCGTCTGCCAGGAGGAGCGCAGGATGATGCGTGGAGCGCGGCCTTGCTGGGCGGCGATGGGTGCGAGAGTGGCGGCAAGGGCGGTGGTGAGGAAATGGCGGCGGTTCATGTGAAACCAAGAGTCTCTTGTGGACCCTCTTTGGACAAGATTTTTTCCGTCCGGTCTTCTGTGCCGCAAGGGAATCAGATCGGCAGGGCAGTGCCGGGCACTTTTTTGCCTGCTTTTTTGGCCGTGGTGATGAAGGCTTCCTGCAAATAGACGGGCTCGAGCGGTTGGGCAGCGAGCGTTTGGATGGTCTCATCCGTCAGCGTGGCGGCGATTTGGGCCAACTTGCCAGCGTCTGGCGGGTACAGTTGGACCTGGGGTAACGCAAGAGGAGCTTTGGCGTCAAAGCTGAACCAGTCACCTCCTACTTCCGCTGCCGCTTGAGCTGTAGCTGCATCAACGATCTCAATGGGGCCTAACGTGTATTGCTTCACGGAGGTGAGGTAAAACATGCCGCGCCGGGCATCGCCAATCACCTGATAATCGGCCTGAGGTCCGCTGGTGATCGAGGGCCATCCAAAGACGGGCCAGCCGCGTGAAAGGGCAATTCCCTGCGCGGCGGCGATGGCGATGCGCACGCCGGTGTAGGAACCGGGCCCGGTGCCGATGACCACGCAGGCAGGCTCCGTGCCAATAGCCTCCAAGGCCTGTCCGAGCGGGGCAAAGACCTGGGCGTTGTGGGATCTTTCCGCCGTGAACGCAGCCTCAAAAAGCACCTCGCCGTCACGCTGCACAGCGATGACTCCCCGGGTGGAGGAAAGGTCGAGAGCGAGAATGTTGCGTGGGGACTTCATGCGGGGGCGGAGTCGCTTTCCTTCACTCTTCTTTCGCCTGTGGGCAAGGATGTGAAATGAAACCAGCGGGTGTGGTCCGGCAGGAGTTCTGGGAAAAGGTCTGCCCACTCCACGATGACCACGCCGGGTTCATCGAGGAAGTCATCCCAGCCGACAGTGAGCACCTGCTGGGCGGTATCCATGCGGTAGAAGTCGAAGTGGAAAATGGGCACGCGGCCATCGAGGTACTCATGCACGAGGGTGAAGGTGGGGCTGGTGACATCGGCCCTGGAACTGAGGCCGCTGACGATGCCCTTGGTGGCCTGGGTTTTGCCAGCGCCGAGATGACCGCACAGGGCGATGACGCTGCCGGGTTGCAGCGTGCGGGCAAGCTCGGCTCCCCATTCAAGGGTGGCCTCGGGGGTGGGCAGTGTCACGTCAGGGTCCATCATGAAATCAGGAGCGAAAGTGCTGCCAGCCGCCATCAGGGGCAAGCGGCGCGTGCTGCTTTTCCACCAGGCGACCGATGCGTGTGAGCTTCAGCTTGGGGAAAGCTTGTTTCCAGGCGGAGAGTTTTTTTACCTGAGTTTTGGGTGAGATGGCCAGCAGCAGTTCGTAGTCCTCACCATCACCCCAGGCCTGCTGAGGCGTGCATCCCGGAGTGCGGGGAAGGGCGGAGAGGTCCACCTCAAAACCCAGCCCGCAGGCTGCGGCCATGCGCGGCAGATCCTGGGCAAGGCCGTCGCTGATGTCCATCATGGCATGCACCTTTAGGTTTTTGGCCAGCCAATGGGCCTCGGCCATGCGAGGGTGAAACTTCAGGTGCTTGCCCCGGATGGAGCCGCCGAGGCGACCGGTGACGTAAAGGTCATCGCCTGCACGCGCCTGGTTTCTGGAAATCCATTGATGGTTAGGCGCGGTGCCGGTCATGCTCACCGTGAGGATGAGCTGGCTGCCACGGGAGGTTTCACCGCCGACGATGTTCACGCCGAATGCCTCGGCCATGGAGCGCAGGCCGGCATACACTTCCAGGGCCCGTTTCACTGATGTATGAGGCGGCGCGATGAAGGTGATGAGGGCATGACGCGGCGTGGCCGCCATGGCGGCGAAGTCGCTGATGACGCGGGCCATGGCCTTGCGGCCGATGAGGCGTGGCGGGGTGGATTCGGTGAAATGCACCCCTTCCACCACAGTGTCGGTTTTGAGCACGAGGGCCTCGCGACTTCCTTGCACGACGGCGCAATCATCCCCCGGTCCGGCGATGACGCTAGCATCCTGCTTCAGCCCGCGCACGAGTCGGCGGATGAGCTCATCCTCACCGATGTCAGCCAGGGTTTGCATGAGGGGCTTCCGGAAAGAGGATCATGAGGCCGATGCTGGTCCCATTGAAGAGTCCGTGCATGACCATGGGAACGGCGAGGCTGCCGGTGCGCTCATAGGCGGCGCAAAAGATGAGGGCCAGCACCGCCAGCGGGATGACGCTGCCCATGTGTAAATGGACGATGGCAAACAGCACTGCTGAACACACGGCGGCAAAGTAGCTGTCGGTGAAACGCTTGATCACCCCGTAAATGAACCCGCGAAAGACGGTCTCTTCGACAATGGGGGCCACAATCACGGCGGCAATGACGAGCATGGCTTTGGCCATGGGATCTTTGGAATTGCGAAAGGCCTCCACGGTTGCCTGCTGCTCCAGGTCCGGCCAGAAACCCTGCATCCACTGCGTGACACCGGCGGAGGTGAGCATGACCACGATGCAGGTGGGAATCATGAAAACAAGCGCCGCAGTGGCGACTTGGCGGACGGTGAGACGCCGCAGGCCAAAGAGTTCTACCGGATTGAGGTTGCGCACCGCCCGGAGGTAAAAGAGCAGGACGGTGCAGATGAGCAGTTGCAGGACAATGCTGGAAAACAGGGCTACGGCATTGAGCTCATTGGCAGCGGCATCCACGGAGCCCTGTGCTGTGGGTTCTGCACGCTGCAGACCTATGAGAATCATCAGTGAAAGCGCCGCGACGATGATCGCATCAAAGTAATGATACGGGCGTGCGTCCACATTGCCTTCCCAGTTCCAGCAGGCGGTGGGGCGTGTCTGGCGGATCCATTTATAAGCCGCGACGCCGATGAGCAAGGAAAGCCAGACCCAGAGGGTGATGTCGCGTAAAACTCCGGCGGTGGGGGCGTCCATGAGGAAAGGGCGTGTGGATCAGCGGAGGTAGGCACCGGGCAGGTAATACATCATGCCGGGCTGCAGCTTCGGCAGTGCCCCGCCGGTGAGGTCCAGTTCCACTTTGGCGGGGGCCTGGGCTTTGGCGGAAGCCACCCCGAGAATGCTCAGCAGATTGGGCACGGACTGGTATTTGACGACGGCTGCATCGGGCGAGTCGGCCAGTTCCTTGGCCAGGGCATAGGCGTCTTCGATGTAGCCGATCTGGTCCACCAGCTTGGCTTCGAGAGCCTGGCGGCCTGTGACCACACGACCATCGGCGACGGTGCTTTTGAGCACGTCTTTGGGCACTTTGCGCGCTTCAGACACAATGCCCAAAAAGCGGTCATACATGGTGTCCACAAGGCCCTGGATATACACCTTTTCGTCGTCACGCATGGGGCGTGCGCCGCTCAGCGTGTCCTTGAAGGCACCGCTGGTGAAGGTCTGGGAACCGAGGCCCACCTTGCCGAAGAGCTCGTGGTAGTTCATGGACTCCATGATGACGCCGATGCTGGCGGTCAGGGTGGTCTCGCTGGCAATCACCTTGGTGGCCCCGCAGGCCACGTAGTAGCCACCACTGGCTGCGACGGAATCCATGTAAACGATCACGGGCTTTTGCGCTGCTGCCTTTTTGACGGCGGCGTAGATGATGTCGGAGGCGGTCACTTCACCGCCAGGGGAATTGATGCGCAGGACGATAGCCTTGACCTCGGAATCTGCCACCGCCTGTTCGAGACCGCGTTTGATCCCTTCAACACTCGGTAGGGCGCTTTCCAGAAAGCCGCCGGTGCTCATGGAACTGATGATGCCTTCCAGATCGAGGTGGACGATTTTGTCGGGCACATTTGCCTTGCCCTGGACTTCGATTTTTTCAGTGAGCTTTTCCTTGGGCTGGGGCATGCCGGCAAACTGTTCCCCCACGAGCGCCATAAACTGCACCGCGTTAAGCCCCAGGCTGACGAACAAAAAAAGGATGAGTGCGCCCAGAAGGCAGCCATAAACAGAACGATTCATGCCAGAACCCTAGGCGGGACCTGGGGCTGGCGCAAAAGGAATGAGGCGGCAACCTTCTCAAGGGAGGACAGGCGGAGGGGACTGCTCTGAAAAACGAAGTTTAGCGGTGCCGCAAAATCTGAAGAAGGTGCTTCAAAGTCTGAATGAATCCTGCCGTCAGACCCCGTTGAATAGCACACAACCATGAACCGCCGCCATTTTCTCCAATCCCTCGCTGCGCTGACTGCGGCACCTGCCTGGGCAGCCTCCTCCCCCTGGAAGCTAAATTACATGCTGGCCTCCGCCATGTATGGCAATCTGTCTCTGACGGAAATTCTGCCTGAGGTCAAAAAGACTGGGGCCACAGCGATCGAACTGTGGCCGAAAAAGCATGGCACCCAACGCGAGGAACTGGATGCGATGGGGCACGACAAATTTGCCGATTTGCTGAAGCAGCACGGCGTCAGTTTCGGTGGCAGCACCCGCTATGACCTCGGGCCGCTCAAGCTGACGGAAGAGATCAAGCTGGTGAAAAAGCTGGGAGGTACGTTCATCGTCACCGGGGGCACGGGCGAATATAAAGTCACCCCAGAGCAACTTCGCCTGAACGTGAAAGCTTTTGTCGAGAAGATGAAACCGCACGCTGCCCTGGCGGCTGAAAACGGCGTGGAGATCGGCATCGAGAACCATATCAACAACCTCATTGATACTCCCGATTCGCTGCGCTGGCTGGCCGATGACATCCGCGACCTGCCGGGCATCGGCATTGCCCTGGCTCCTTACCATCTGCCGCAGGATCCGAAGCTGCTTTCTGACCTGATCCGCCACATTGATCAAAAAATGACGCTGTTTTATGCGTGGGAGCATGGCCTGGGCTGCATGAAACCGATGCCGAAAGAGGAAGAAATTCAGCAGATGCCCGGCCGTGGCAAGCTGGACTGGAAACCCCTCCTGCAGGCTCTCAAAGAAGTGAATTTCAAGGGGCCGACGGAGATCTTCATGCACCCCACTCCCCGCGGCATCCCCATTCTGCCGACGGCAGCGGAAACCACCGCCGAAATCGTGCGCGCCAAAAACCATCTCGACAGCTTGATTTAACTTTCTGTTTCATCCTCCAACCCTGTAAAAGACCCTGTCTCATCCCTCTATGTCCGAAGCCAAAGTCCTCCTGATCGTCGGTGATGCCACCGAAACTGTTGATACCCTTTATCCTTTTTACCGTCTGATTGAGAGCGGCTACAAGCCCATCGTCGCTGCGCCGGAAAAACGGAAGTACCAGATGGTGCTGCACGAAGTCAAACCCGGCTGGACCATCACCAAGGAATGGGAAGGCTACAGCATTGATGCCGACATCGCTTTCAAGGACATCAATCCCGAAGAATACGTGGGCATCTTTTTCAGCGGTGGCCGCGCCCCGGAATACATCCGTGAAGATGCGGACCTGCTGCGCATCACGAAGTGGTTCTGGGAACAGAAAAAGCCCTGCGCCAGCGTGTGCCACGGTGTGGAAATTCCGGCCCGGGCAGACATCGTCAAAGGTCTGCGCATGGCCACGGTGGCCAAGTGCAAGTTCGACCTCGAAATCTGCGGCGGCATCTACGTGAATGAGCCGTGTGTGATTGATCAGCACATGTACTCAGGTCGCACCTATCATGACAGCGGCCACTTCATTGGTCCCTGGATCAAGGCCCTGGACGCTGAACGCGCCAAGATGGGCATCTAGCCGGCCTCAAGGAATACGCCAAGGACCACCCTCCCCATGACCCGTTCCACCAAGCTCCTGGCCATTTTGGCGCCCTTGGCGTTTCTTGGCGGCCCTGCCCGGTCCCACCCGCTCCAGGCAGAGCCCATCAACCATGCCTACGTCTTCAACTTCGACCAGTTCAACCTGCCCGAAGACCCTGACGAGCACGTGGTGGAAGGTGGATACCTGTTGTTAGGCGAGCTGAACTGCACCGCCTGCCATGTGCCGCCCAAGTCATGGCAGGAAAGGCTGGCTCCCAAGGCTGGGCCCAACCTGACCAAGGTGGGATCCCGCCTGGATGCCGACAGTCTCTGGCAGATGATTCGCAGCCCGCAGCATCGCAAAAAGGGGACCCAGATGCCCGGCCTGTTTGCTGGAGAAGAGGGGGATGCGGAGAAGGTGGAGGCGCTCACGGAGTTTTTGGGATCGCTGAAACCTGCCACGTCGAAGATGCCGGCGGGAGACATGGCGCGGGGCAAGGATATTTATCACAAGGTGGGCTGTGTGGCCTGCCATGAGCCCGCCACGGACTACCGCCCTGCCAAAGCGGCGGCCGATGCGGAAATTGAGAAACCTGGGCTGGGATCGGTGCCCCTGATCCTGGCAGAGGCTTATTCGGTCGATGCGCTGACGGAGTTTCTTTTGGATCCGCTGTCCCATCGCCCTGCGGGACGCATGCCGAACATGCGGCTGAGCCTGCAGGAGGCGGCGGACATTGCCGCCTACCTGCATCTGGGCCGCGAGGTGAAGCCTGCGGCGGAGCGTGCCGCGCTCAAGATCCCCCCACAAGGGGTGGAAAAGGGCAAGGAAGTCTTTGCCCAAATGAACTGCGTGGCCTGCCATGCTGGGGTGCTGCCGGAAGACGTGACCAAGACCACAAGTGTCAAAACCAAAGCGCTGGCTGGGCTGAAGGTGGATGCAGGCTGCCTGGCTGGCACTCAGCCGAGCGGCGTGCCTCGTTATGATCTCAATGACCTGCAAAAGCGCGCTCTGCGCCTGGCCATCACGGCCATTCAGAAGCAGGATGCACCAAAGCTGACAGCCGCGCAAAAGGTGGACTGGCAGATGACACGACTGAACTGCTATGCCTGTCACGACCGTGATGGCAAAGGCGGTCCTGAAGATCCGCGTGCGCAGTATTTCGGCTCCAACGACGGCAGTGCCGAATCCCTGGGCGAACTTGCGCATTTACCCCCCAATTTGGACAACGTGGGGCGCAAGCTGACGAAGGCCTGGCTGGGCAAAGTGCTTTGGGGCGAGGGGGGCAGTGTGCGTCCCTACATGGATACCCGCATGCCCAACTTTGGCCGGGCACACACGGAGATGTTGTTAGGCCTGCTGCCTGAGGCGGACAAGCGGGAAACGCCGGTGGACATTGATGTCAGCGGCCTGGGCAAACATCATCGTGCGGAGACCGGGCGGCAGCTCCTCGGCTCCACTGGACTGGCCTGTGTGGCCTGTCACGGGCTGAAGGAACGCAAGTCTCTCGGGCCGCCGGTGATCCGTCTGACTCACACTGTCGATCGGCTGCAGCCTGAGTATTTTAAGGAGCTGCTGCTGAATCCTCAGGCCACCCAGCCAGGGACCATGATGCCCCCCATGTTCATGGGAAGGAAGAAGGCGAACCAGGAGATCGAGTCCATCTGGATCTATCTCAAGGAGCTGGAGGGGCAGCCGCTGCCGGAGGGACTTTTGTCCACCGAAGACTTCGAACTGAAGCCTGAGAAACAGGGACGTCCGATCGTCTTCCGCAGCTTCATTGAAGGTGCAGGCAGCCATGCCATTGCGGTCGGTTTTCCTCAGGGATTGCATGCCACCTTTGATGCCGTCCAAGTTCGCTGGACGCAGGTTTGGCGGGGCCGGTTCCTGGATGCGATGAGCAATTGGCAGAGCCGCGAGATGCTGCCCATCATACCGCTGGGGACCGATCTGAAGGAGCTGCCAGCCGCGACTGGCAAGCGGGTGTTTTCAGGCTACCGTCTGGACAAGGCGGGGGTGCCCACATTCCTGTATCTGCAAGATGGTCAGCCGGTGGAGGATACGCTGCGGCCCGCCAAAGATGGCAAGGGCTTCGACCACGAAATCAAGATCAACGGCGAGATCACGAAGGAGGTGCTGTCATGGTAATGTCATTCAAGAAGGTGCGTAGGCTGGTCCAGTCACGACTGCGCAGTCGCATGCAGCGCGTGCTGCCTATGGTTTCACTGCTGGCCCTGCCTGCCATGCAGGCGGAGGAAACGAATCCGTATTATCGCATCGTGACCTACGCCGTGCCGAAAGGCACCAATCTGGAAGCCAGCGGCCTGGCCGTTTTACCCGATGGCAAGCTGGCGGTCTCCCTCCGCAAAGGGGAGGTCTGGATCATTCAGAACCCACAGGCTGAACCGGCGACGGTGGAGAAGCTTGGCTACAAGCTTTTCGCCTCCGGCATGCACGAGATCCTGGGCTTGGCCTGGCACGCGGGCGCGCTTTACGTGACGCAAAGATCCGAGGTGACGCGCCTGCGTGACACCGATGGGGATGGCTCGGCGGATGAATACCAGACCGTGGGCCAGGGCTGGGGCGTCTCCGGTGCCTACCATGAGTATGCCTACGGGCCCGTGTTTGACCGCGAGGGCAACATGCACAACACGCTGAATTGCTCGATGGGCAAGAAGTGGGCCGGGGCAGGGGAGGAAGGCGTGCATCCGCTGTGGCGCGGCTGGTCCGTCATCACGCCGAAGGGCAGCACGCAGGCCACGGGATTTAGTGCCGGGTTTCGCAGCCCATGTGGCATCGGTCTGAATGCGGAAGGGGACATTTTTGCCACGGACCAGCAGGGCAACTGGATGCCGACGAATCCGCTGATGCACATCCGCAAAGGCGCCTATTTCAGCCATGCGGATTCGCTGGTGGACATGAAGCGTGCGGATTCGCCGATTCCTGCGCCCGAAGGAAAGCAGCCCGATGGCATCACGGTGGCGGAGGCGATGAAGCAGCTGCCTTACTACACGCCGCCGGCGATCTGGTTTCCATACGTAAAGTTAGGCCAGAGCCCCACGGGCCTTCGCTGCGATGAGACCGGTGGCAAGTTCGGGCCTTTTGAGAAGCAGCTTTTTGTCGGTGAGTTTGTGCTTTCCGGGGTGAACCGTGTGTTCCTGGAAAAGGTGGGTGGCGAATATCAGGGCGCCTGTTTCCCTTTCATCAGCGGCCTGCAGAGCGCAGTGTTGACGCTGAATTTTCTCCAGGATGGTTCCATGGTGGTGGGGCAGTCGAACCGTGGCTGGAACAGCTATGGCAACCGGCCCTTCGGCATCCAGCGGCTGGTGCCTACGGGCAAGCCTTTGCTGGAAGTGCAGAAACTGGAATCTCTTAAGGACGGTTTCCGCTTCACGTTCACCCGCCCCATCAAACCGGCCAACTGGACACAGACGAAGGCGCAGAGCTACACTTACCTGTTCACGGCGAAATATGGCAGCCCCGAGGTGGAGACCCAGCCCCTGAAACTGAGCGGCTGGCAGCTTTCCAAAGACGGACTGAGCCTGACGGTGAAATGTGCAAACCTGCGCGCCGGGTATGTCCACGAGTTCGAGCTGCCTGAAGTGAATGCCAAGGATGGCTCGCCGCTATGGCATCGCCTTTCGGCCTACACGCTGAACCGCATCCCCGCCGAATGACGGGGAGGATGGGGGCAGGTCATGGGGCTTGCTTGGCCAGGGACTCCTCAGTTGCCGTGAATTCTTCTGCACCCAGAAGCTGGAGTCCGATTTTGGGCGTATGCATGAGTTGACTGGTCAGCAGGGCGATGGATTCATCACGAATCGGCGCCATCGGGGTTGGCAGGTGCCGGGTGGCGAGATCCCATTCCAGGCGGATGTATTCGGCGATCACACTGGCGAGGCTGAGCTGGAAGAAATGGGCCACGGCTGCCCAGACGACCAGGAAGTGGCCAGCGGTCTGGCCTTCCTCCTGCAGGGCCCGGTAACGGCCGAGAATGCCCTGGTAACGGGCACCGCGGGTACCTTGCAGCAGGCGTGCGCCCGCCTCCGTGCTGGAGGAGAGGCTGGTAGTGGGGAGGGCACTGGAGAGTTGGGCATCCAGTTCCAGAAGACGCGGCAGATCCTGGGACTGCGCTGCCTGCCAGGCCTGGATGAGACATTGCCCCAATGGGCCGCGAAGATCCTGCTGGGTGAAGTTTTCCCAACGGGCGGCCAGGGCCTGCTGGGTGATGGGGGCCCGTGGGTAAAGGCTGGGCTGCGGCAGCGTAGTGGCGTGGAAATGGATGCCTGGCAGCCTCTGCCGGATGCTGGAAAAGAGCCAGTGCACCCAGTCCAGACCGCGCGACCAGTCCTCCAGGGCGTTTTCAGCAGACTCATCGGCATCGGCCAGCAGGGTGACCGGGCGCAGGGCAGGGAGGGGGGCTGACGCGCCGCCCTCGGCATGCCGAGGCTGGGCGTCATCCATGCGTTGCAAGAGACGGATCATTCGATGTACTATGAAACGCCGCACGAATCGTGCGAATGCTAAAGTTTTCATGAGCACACAGCCCTTTCTTGACAAATCCAAGCCCTATTACCAGTGCCAGCGCTGCGGCAATTGCTGCCGCTGGCCCGGAGATGTCAATGTGACGTCTGAAGAGGCGACGGCAATCGCGGCCTACATCGGCATGGATGAGGACGAGTTCATCCGTGATTGCACTCGCCTCAATGCGAACCGCACGGGGCTTTCCATCATTGATAAGCCCAATGGCGAGTGTTTGTTCCTGGAAGGGCTGAACACCTGCCGGATTCAGAAGGTGAAGCCGCTGCAGTGCTCTGGATTTCCGAATGTGTGGAGCTTTCCCGGCTGGCGGGAAAAGTGTGAGGCCATTGAGGTCTCCGTTTAGTCGCTCAATCCGCCTAAACATCCCCGTACTCCTGGAAATATCTTTGCATCCCCTTGCACTTCATGTATGACGGGCCAAATCAACACCTACATGGGCGATCACACAGGCAACCGGAAATTCAGGCGCGTACTTCTCAAACTCAGCGGTGAGGCTCTTCGGGAGCCCGGCAGCACCGATAATATTTCGCCCCCGATTGTGGAGGACATCGCGGCCCAGATCAAAGCCGCCCACCAGACGGGCTTGGAAATCGCCCTCGTCGTCGGCGGTGGCAACTTCTGGCGTGGCGTCAGCGCCAGCAACAAGGGCATGGAGCGTGCCACGGCTGATTACATGGGCATGCTGGCCACGGTGATGAATTCCCTGGCGGTGCAGTCCATGCTGGAGGCCATGGATGTGCCGACCCGCGTGCAGAGCGCCATTGAGATGAAAAACGTGGCTGAGCCCTTCATCCGCCGCGTGGCCATGCGCCACCTGGAACTGGGCCGTGTGGTGATCTTCGCCGCAGGCACGGGCAACCCCTTCTTTTCCACCGATACCACGGCCGCCCTGCGTGCCAGCGAAATCGGGGCCGACTGCGTTTTCAAGGCCACCAAGGTGGATGGCATCTACTGCTCCGACCCGAACAAGAACCCGGACGCGGTGCGCTATGACAACATCAGCTTCCACGAGTGCCTGACGAAACAGCTCAAGGTCATGGATGCGACGGCATTTTCCCTCTGCATGGAAAACAACATGCCGATCATCGTCTTCAGCATGAACGAGCAGGACAACATCCGCCGCGCCCTCATTGGCGAGCCGATGGGCACGCTGGTGAATGCGAACGGCAAGGTGTAATCCTTATTTTTCCGTGCCCATATTCAAGCCAGACTCCGGTCATGGCTTGAAATTGGGTCGTTTTTGTCTTTGGCGTGGGGCGGGGATGACTTCCTCATCCAAACTCCGCAGTGGACACACGCCAGACTGGCGGGCATCCTATATGCCTCTTTCTGCAATTTTTTACCCGATACTGCTATGTCCATGGACCCTGAAATGACGATGCTGGAGTGTGAAGACTCAATGACCAAGGCGGTCGAGTTTGCGATTCATGAATTCGCCGCTGTGCGCACAGGCAAGGCCTCCCCTGGTCTGGTGGAGGGGCTGGATGTGCATGTTCACAGCTACGGCTCCCACATGAAGCTGAAGCAGTTGGCCATGATCACCACTCCAGATGCACGTCTGATCCGCATCGAGCCTTTCGACTCGGCCACCTTGCCTGACATTGACCGCGCCATCCGCGAGTCCCGGCTGGGATTGAATGGCAGCATCGAGGGCAAAGTCATCCGCTTGCCGATTCCCACCCTCTCTGGGGAGCGCCGCGAGCAGATGGTGAAGCTGGTGAAGCAAATGGGCGAAGAGGCCAAGGTGCGCGTGCGTTCGGCCCGCCGTTCGGCGATTGAAGAGCTCAAAAAAGGCGAGAAGGACAGCATCATCACAGAGGACGATTTGCATCGCCTGGAAAAGGAAGTGCAGACCCTGACGGACAAGAAAATTGCCGAGTTGGACCAGCACATGGCTTCCAAGGAAAAGGAAGTCATGACCGTGTAAGGCGCCTGGCTGTGGGTTTCAGACTCGGGGCAGGCGTGCAGCAGCCAGAAGGGCCATGCGGAGCCTGAGACTCTTTCCCGAAGCAGAAATCCAGAATCCTGCATTTCCATCTCTGAACTCCCGCCATGTTTTCTCCCGCCGATTTCCTCGATCTCAGCCACACCCAGCATAGCATCCTGTTCACGCCTGCGGATCCGGTGTGGTCAGCCCTGGCGAAGATCGAGTCTTACCTGGATTTCCGCCTTCAGCGGGAACTTCGTTGCCCGATTCCCCAGGGGGCCTTCATCGGCGAAGATGTGTTCATTGATGAGGGCACCACCATCGAACCTGGTGCGGTCATCAAAGGACCGGCCTGGATTGGCAAGAACTGCATGATTCGTGCGGGATGTTACATCCGCGAGAATGTCATTGTGGGAAATGCCTGTGTGCTGGGCAATTCCTGCGAGTTCAAGAACTGTGTCATTTTCGACCACTGTGAAGTGCCTCATTACAATTATGTGGGGGATTCCATCCTGGGCTACAAGGCCCACCTGGGGGCTGGCGTGGTGCTTTCCAATGTCCGGCTGGACCGGGGCGAAGTGACCATTGCCGACTCAAAAAAGGCGATCCCGACGGGGCTGCGCAAATTTGGCGCGATCATCGGGGATCACGCTGAGATTGGCTGCAACAGCGTCATCAATCCCGGCAGCCTGATCGGCCGCCGTAGCATTGTTTATCCTTTGAGCAGCTTTACAGGCATCCTGCCTAGCGACAGCATCCTCAAGACCCGCCAGCAGCAGATCGTGGTCAAGCGCACGGTCTGAGAGGTCGATGTTGAAGGGAAAAGAGGCCCCCTGCGGGCCGGAAGCGCCACCTTTTTGATATTCCTTTTCCCCTGGCTGGTGAAAATCACTGTCCAAGGACGTTCCAAGTCTGCCTTCTTTCTTGCTCATTGAGCCCGTCCCTTTAATCTGCCGTCCCAGCTATGCCCAAATTCCTTCGCATTCTTCTTTGGATCGCCATCTCTGCGCTCGGCGCAGGTTCGGTGGCTTTTTCGGCCTTTCACAAAGGTGAGACGATCAATGCCCTGTGGATTGTGGTGGCCGGGCTGTGTTCCTTTGCCGTAGCCTACCGCTTTTACAGCAAGTGGCTGATCACGAAGGTGCTGGTGCTGGACAAAGAGCGCGCCACGCCTGCTCACACCAAACAGGACGGCAAAGACTTTGTGCCGACCAACAAGTGGGTGGTCTTTGGTCACCACTTCGCTGCTATTGCAGGCCCTGGGCCTCTAGTAGGTCCGGTGCTGGCAGCGCAGTTTGGTTACCTGCCAGGCATGCTGTGGATTCTCGTCGGTGCCACCTTGGGCGGTGGGGTGCATGATGCGATTGTGATGTTTGCCTCCATCCGCCGCGGCGGCAAATCCATCGGCCAGATGCTGAAGGATGAAGTGAATTCTGTGGTCGGTTTTGTGACCATGATCTCCGTCTTGCTGATCATGACTATCTTGCTCGCCGTGCTGAGCTTGGTGGTGGTGAAGGCCCTGGCGCACAGCCCTTGGGGTCTATTCACCATCGCGATGACCATCCCGCTGGCCTTCATCATGGGCTTTGGGCACACGATCCTGAAGTTCAGTGTGCGTAGTGTGACGATCTTTGGCATCATCGGCCTTATTGCCAGCGTCTGGGGCGGCAATTACCTGGCTGACTTGGGTTGGGAGGCAGCATTTCGTTGGAAGGATACCCACGTGGCCTGGGCCATTATGATCTATGGTTTTACGGCTTCTGTCCTGCCGGTGTGGATGCTGCTGGCTCCACGTGACTACCTGAGCACCTTTATGAAAATTGGCACGGTGGCCGTGTTGGCGCTGGTGGTTCTCTGGGTGGCTCCTGAGCTGCATATGCCAAAACTGACCCGCTACGTTGACGGCACTGGCCCCGTGGTGCTGGGCAAGGTGTTTCCGTTCCTCTTCATCACCATTGCCTGCGGTGCTATCTCCGGTTTCCATGCACTGATTTCCAGCGGGACCACCTCGAAGATTTTGGATCGTGAAGACTCCATCCGCAGCGTGGCCTATGGGGCCATGGTGACGGAAATGCTGGTGGCGCTGATGGCCCTGGTGGCCGCCTGCTCAATCGCACCCGGCGAATACTTTGCCATTAACTCTGGAGCGGCCAAGATCGTGCAGACCGACCCGAGCCAGGCTGCTGCGGTGACGCAGACCATTACAGCGGCGGGTTTCCCCATCTCAGCAGAGCACATGGCCATGTTGGCCAAAAACATCAAAGAGGACACGATGTTCGGCCGTACCGGCGGTGCGCCTACCTTTGCGGTGGGCATGGCCGAGTTGTTCTCCCGCGCTTTTGGCCCGGGCTGGATGAGCTTCTGGTACCACTTCGCCATCATGTTTGAGGCGTTGTTTATTCTCACCACGATTGATGCTGGTACGCGTGTGGGGCGCTTCATTCTCCAGGACTTCATGGGCAATATTTGGAAGCCGCTGGGTAATACGCAGAGTCTGCCTGCCAACGTGTTTGCCAGTGCCATGCTGGTGGCCATGTGGGGGTATTTCCTCTATCAAGGCGTGGTGGACCCGATGGGGGGCATCAATTCCCTGTGGCCGTTGTTTGGCATCGCCAACCAGCTCCTGGCGGTGATTGCGTTCTGTCTCGGCACCACGCTCTTGATCAAGATGGGCAAGGCCCGTTACCTGCTGGTGACTCTGCTGCCGCTGGCTTTGCTGATGAGCGCCACTTTTACCGCAGGCTATATCAAGCTGTTTGATGCCGATCCCAAAATGGGCTTCCTGGCGCAGGCCAAGGCTGCCGGAGCCCAACTGGCGGCAGGTGGCGGCACGGCTACGGAGATAGCTATGTGGACGCAGAAGCGCTATGACGGCATTGTGAACTCCTGGGTCACCGGCTTCTTCCTGGTGGCGGTGGGAATCATCTTCGTCGGTTGCCTCATCGAATGGATCAAACTCCTCAGTGGCTCCAAGCGCCCGGTGCTGCATGAAGATCCCTACATCCCGGTGGAGGGTGAGCCCGCCTAAAAGCGGACGATCCCCTGCTTTCCTGACCGGGCTCCTGAATGTGACACCTCCTTGAGTCTGCCCATGCGCTGCCCTGCCTGCCGACATCCTGCTCTGGAGTATGACCAGGCATGCACGCAGTGCGGGTTTTCGCTGGATGCACTGGCGCAGTCCATGGGCATCCCTCCGATGTTGAGCGGGCCGGTGGCGGATGTGGCCAAGGTTTTGTCCAAGGGGAGGCGGCGTTCAGTCCAGCGCGCGGTGCATGCTCTGCACCAGCGGTTTCCACAGGTCAGCTTTGCCTCGGTCTTGGTCGATCTTTCGCCTGAAGTCCCTTTGGCCTTGCATGCTTTTTGGCTGTTCAACAAAGGCAGCCTGTTCAGCGCCGTCGAACGAGGAGGGGACAATCGAGGTGTCCTGTTTCTGGTGGATGTGCCCCGAAGCCGGGCGGTGGCCATGATTGGCTATGGGCTGGAACCTTTTGTGAACGAGATGATTCTGGACGTGTGTCTGACAGCCGCCTCAGGGTCGCTGGCCAAAGAGGATTTTGCGGCAGCGATTGAGTCCTTCATTCGCGAACTGGAAAGACAGCTCACGACAGTTGTGCAGCAGTTGCCCCGGGCTTTGGGTTATGCAGAGGACAACCTTTGGGTGGATTCATCTCTTGGCGGAGATGTCTCATCAGGTTTGCAGACCGTGGGTGGGCCGGATGATTTGTATTGAGTCCCTGCCTCTCAAAATACCCATGAAAAAC
The DNA here is from genome assembly GCA_040386955.1 of Verrucomicrobiota bacterium. Classification (GTDB taxonomy): domain Bacteria; phylum Verrucomicrobiota; class Verrucomicrobiia; order Verrucomicrobiales; family Verrucomicrobiaceae; genus Prosthecobacter. The sequence goes on along the minus strand of JAZKER010000018.1, from coordinate 196,735 downwards.
CCGGCCCGTTTGACGGAGCCGGGTTTGGCGGATGAACGGTTTTAGAATTGGAAACGCAGCCCCAGCATCACTCGGTGATGGTCAGCCCTGGGGGTGCCACTCTGGGTGAAAAGGAAGGACTGGTAGCCGAGGTTGATTTGCGTTCTGGCATTGAGCGCATAGGCCAGATTCAGGCCGAGCATGTGCTGGTTGAACTTGGTGGCGGTGTTGCCGAAAGTGTTGCTGATATCTGTTTCGAAACGGACATAGGAATAACCGAAGCCGGCGGTAAGCCTGGAAGTGATCTGTTGGGCGAGATGCAGGTCCAGCCCGAAGCTGGTGAACCGACCGGAATTGAAGCTGGCCGACTGGTCACTGTGTTCAACAAAGCCGCTGGCGGTGATGCGGCCGCCTTTCCATGTGTCGGCGGTGAGGCCGTAATTCACGTAGTGGGAGCTGGTGAAGTTGGACCCGAAATCAAGGTTGGACTCGTAACCGACCGCCAGTTCGTGACTGAAGCGGTCGCTGAGACGCTGGCTGAAGCTGATGGAGTAGTAGGGCTCGCTGAGATCCGATGAATCATTGGGAATCACGAAGAAGGGCGGGATGAAGGCGAAGAACGAGGTGTTTGCGAATTCCTGGTGCTGGTAACCGGCGGCCACACGTAGGCGGGCATTGTCGCTCAGTTTCCAGGCAACGAAGGCACCGATGTTCCAGAGCGTGCCATCATTGGCCACTTCATCGTTGTCGTGATCCAGCCAATTTAAGGCACCTTCCAGGCCGACGCTGATGGCGGCATTGATATCGTAACTGAGGATGGAGGAGAAGGTGTCCAGATCTGCCACGGGCAGGACGTTGCCAAAGTAGTTGCCATCCACATCATGGGTGGTGCTGTGGGTGTAGTTCAGCGTCCAGGAAAGGGCAGGGGCGATCTGCCAGGTGCCAGCGATGCCCAGGTCATTTTGAAGGATGCCAAAATAAGGACGGACACTGACGCGGTCATAGATTGTGAGGGAAATGGGGCCGAACTGGGCGTCATAGGCCAATGAGGTGCCGGGCAGTACGGCGAGGCCGAATTCGTCGCTGAAGAAGCTCCAGTTGATCTGGTCATTGCCGGAGATCCAGTTGAAACCGAGGCCGCCAGTCAGCGTCAGACGTTGGTTGTCGGCCAGTTTGTAGCTGCCATCAAAAAGAAGGGTGGAGGAGAGAATGACTCCACCTTTGCCGCCGTTGATGGCTGAATTGTATTCAAAGCCTTGCTCGAAGGCGAAACCTGCATTGATACCAGCGGCATTTTGCAGCGTGTTGTCTGGAGCGACCACGCCATCATACCAGGGACTGAGGTAGGAACGACCGAGCTGATATTGGCTTGGGAAGCCAGTGAGGTCAGCATTCAAACGGCGCGGAGTGGCCGCACTGAAGCTGAAAACTTCTGGGCGGGACAAGGCACGGCCTGTTTCCAGCTTCTCGCGTGCATCTCCCAGGACATCGCGATTTTCATCGGCACGCTTTGGATCACGGGCGCGCAGTTCCGTCAGGAAGGCGGCGTTTTGAGACGGGGAAACACCGAGCTGGGCTTCTGCGGCCAGAGGCAGGAAAAGGGCGGTTGCGGAAAGCAGACTGAGAAGTGCCTTGTGACGGTGGTTTAGGGTGGAATGACTAGACATGATCGGGAGAATGAGGGGCGGAGGTAATCTTGGCTGGCGGGATTGTCACCTGTGAAGTCTGGTTTTGAACTTGAAGTTCCAAGGTTGGTTCTCACGAATGAGCGACCGTTGACCAAGGCTGATTTCATGCGCTATGAAGAGGCCTATGGCATTTCCTCTTCGTTCCCCTCGAGACACGGTCGGCGGCATCATGGTGTTCGGCCGCATTTTGGACAAAATCCGCCTCCATGCGAAGGATGGGCTGCCGCCTGGATACCATCTGGATGTCATTGCCGGCAGCCGCACCTTTGATGACCGCATCTGCTGCCTTCTGGGAGTGAACTTTGCCGACCTCAGCGAGCGGACTCTGGCCGGTGGAACGGATGAAGAGGTGCTGGAGTGGTGCTTTCAAAAGGGGCAGCGCCCGGACAAGGAGCATGTGGAGATTTTCAATGGCTTCATGATGAAGCGCGGCTGGCGGGATGCCGCTACGCCAGGGCTGATCAAGCAGCGGGAGGAGGCCGGTCTGGGGCAGCGGGAGGACATCGTCACCTTCTTTGATCTCATGGATGTGGAAGAAGGGCGCGCTCCGTAGCCGAGGTTTATTGAGGCTGAAGTAAAGATTTAATCACTCGTCATCCGGCACATCCTGCCGATTGTCGCCGCTCCTTCATGGAACCTTATCTTGTCATTGGTCTGCTGCTGGCCGCTGTTGTGCTTTTTGCCACGGAGAAAATCTCGGTGGATCTGGTGACGCTAGCCCTGCTCTGTGTTCTGGTGATGACTGGCATCCTGGATGTGAGGGAGGCTTTTGCAGGCTTTGGCAATGAGGTGATCGTGATGCTGGGGTCCATCTTCGTCATTGGCGCGGCCTTGCGGGACACCGGGGTGCTGGACAGCCTGGGGAACCTGCTGGCGCGCACCACTGGGGGCCATCCCCGAAGGGTTGTTGCTGGCATGATGAGCGGGGTCGGGATGATTTCGGCCTTCATGAACAATACGACGGTGACGGCCATGTTTCTGGGCCCGGTCATTGGCATGGCCAGACGGCTGAAGATTTCGCCCTCGCGGTTGCTCATGCCGCTGTCCTTTGCCTCCATTTTGGGCGGCACCTGCACGCTGATCGGCACCTCCACCAATGTGGCTGTGAGCGGTGCGATGAAACAACGTGGCCTGGACGAGGTGGGCATGTTTGACATCACGCCCATCGGGCTGGTTATCTTCATCACGGGCCTGATCTACCTCGTCCTGGTGGGAATGAGATGGGTGCCTGAACGTGACCGTGCCGAGCATGCCAACGGCGATGCCCACATTCGGGAATACCTTTCGGAGGTGGTCATCCTGCCGAATTCGCCTCTGATTGGCCAAGTCGCTTTTCAGTCAGACTTTTCGGTCCTGGAATTCCAGGTGGTGAAACTGCGCCGCCATGAGATGGAGCTGCCCATTGGCCCCCATACCCAATTTGAGGAAGGGGACATTGTCCTCGTCGCTGGCAAGGTGCAAAACCTGATCAAGGTGAAGAAGATCGAGGGCATCGACATTCAGGAAGACGTGCAACTGCGCCGTTCTGGAGTGGATACCAGCGATGCCAGTGTGGCGGAGGTGGTGCTGACGCCCCGATCCAGCCTCGTGGGGCAGACTCTGCGAAGCAGTAATTTCAGGCGGCGGACGGGACTCTCCGTTCTGGCCCTGCTACGCGGGGACCGCACGCTGAATGACCACATGGCGGATGTGGTGCTGCACGCAGGTGACCTTTTGCTGCTGCAAGGGCCGTATGACCGCTTTCAAAAATTCGAGCAGGAGGCCGAAATGGTCGTCATCACGGAGCACAGCTATGCCACCAGTGCGCGCAAGCGCGGCATCGCCACCTTGATTGCCTTTGCCGTGGCGGTGACGGCGAGCAGCCTGGGCTTTTTGCCGGCGTCCATCGCCTTTCTTCTGGCGGCGCTGGTCGCGCTGGCCACCCGCTGCATCACGCTCGACACGGCTTACGAAAACATTGACTGGCGACTGCTGATTCTTATTGGCGGCATGACCGCCTTTGGCACGGCCATGGCCAAGTCTGGCGCGGACGAACTGCTGGCGGGGATCGTGACCCACTGGCTGAGTCCCTACGGAGCCCTCACGGTGATGGCGGGTTTTTGTGTCCTTACCATTCTGCTGACTCAGCCGATGTCGAATGCGGCGGCTGCTTTGGTGGTTCTGCCCATTGCCCTGCAGGCGGCGGAAAAGCTGGGGGCCGATCCCCGGGCCTTTGGCATTGCGATCATGCTCAGTGCCAGTATCTCGGTGCTGACGCCTTTTGAGCCGAGTTGCATTCTCGTCTATGGGCCGGGCAAGTATCGCTTCAGTGACTTCATCAAGGTGGGCAGCGGACTGACCGTGGTAACTCTGGCGGTCATCCTGCTTTTGGTCCCGGTCTTTTGGCCTTTGTATCCCTGAGTGCCTGAATGGCTGGGCGAGAGGTGGCAGGCCGTGGCGGGAAGTCTTGCTCAAAAACGAGATTTCAATTTTGCGAAAGTGCAAATTTTCGCAAATAAACGAAGTCTCTGCTTTAATTTTTTGTATCGGGGAATAGTTTCAATAGTTAATACTGGATAGCAGAAAAAATTGAACTTGGTCTCTTGTGGGTAGCTCTGAATCCTCCATCACTTCTCCGCCTGCCGAAATGGGTTCCGCCATGAGCTTTGGCAATCCTTTTGCTGCCGATGTCTGTTCTGGGCCGATGGCGGTGGGAGCGGCGGACTCTGTCGGCGGACTCAATGAAGATGTGCTGGATCAGTTGCTGGAATCTGTGGAGAACCGTACGGGCGCACCGCTGATGCTGTTGACGGCACCTCGCGCCGGGTATGGCAAGACGCACCTGCTAGGCCGGGTGGTGGCTGCGGCGGGGACAGGTGTGGTGATGGTGCCGCTGGCCTTTCGCACCGGGGATGCGCTGAATCTGACGACTGTCACGCGGCGTGGTCTGGAAGCCTTGAGCGTGGCGAAAGGGGAACAGCCTGCGTGGTCCCGTCTCCGTGAAGTATGTGCGGGCTTGGTCGCCCACCTGCTGCATGATTTGATCCAGGAAGGTCTGGTGCCGAGCGCGAACCCTGAACAGGCGCTGCGGGTGCTGTCCGGCCCGGTGGCGGATGTTTTCAACAAGGACGGGGCCGCCCACATGATCGGCGACTGGCTGCGCAAGCATTCAGCCGGTCTGCGCCCGATCCTCGCACGTCGGGTCGCGCGGCAGTTGCCGCTGCGTACGGATGTGGCCGATGCCTGGCTGGAGGCCATGATGGGGCAGGCTTTTGAAGGGCAGCGTGAGGGCCTCGCTGTGATGCAGGACTTGGCGTCCCCGGACCAGGAAACCGGCCTGCCCACTTGGTTTCGGATGCTGGGACTCTGGCGGCCCGTGGTGCTGATGGTGGATCATCTGGATGGTTACTATCGCAATCCGACGGCGGGCGTGACCATTGCTGCTTTGCTGATGGATCTGGTGGATACTCAGGGCCTGCATGTGCTGCTGAGCCTGAATCAGGATGTGTGGCAGGCCACCTTTGGCCACCACCTGCCCAGTGCCCTGGAGGACCGGCTTACGGCCAGTCAGGTGCTGCTGCGCGGCCTGCGTGAAACGGATGCCTTGGCCCTGCTGCGGCTGCGACTGGAGCAGGCAAGCGTTGCCGCAGACGATGCGGCAGAGTTCGAGTCGTTTGTGGATGTGAAGCAGCACTTTTTGGGGCGGCCCATCGGCTCGGTCTCGGCTCGTGTGTTTTTGCGCCATTGCGCCCGGCAATGGCAGATTTTTCAAAACTCCGTTCCCCTGTCCATCACGGGCAAGGCTGATAGCGGTGAACTGTCGGTGCCTTCCCTGGAGGATGATGCCATGCCGGCCATCTCCCTGATGACGGAGACATCCCCGACCGATGAGACGGAGGGCATGCCTTCGATCTTTGACGAGCCTACCTCCGCCGAAGTGCAGCAAATGGCAGCGGGACTGGCCGAACCGCAGGCGGCCTTGCCGCAAAATGAGCCTCCCGTTTCGTTTTCTCCACCTCCGCCTCAGATTGAGGAAACATCTCTGGTGGACGAAGCTCCTGTTTCGGAGCCTTCCTCTTCGCCGAATTTGTCCCCTTCAGCCACGGATTGGCGGCCTTCGGGTTCCTCCGGGGGCAATGCCGGACCTGCCATTGCGACGGCGGTTTCACCCTCGGCCGATGCCTTTGTGAAGCTGCGTGAAATGCTGCATCATCTGCGTCAGCCCGGCATTAAAACCCGGGTGCTGGATGAGCTTGTAGACATACCTCCGCAACGCCAGAATGTTCCTGCTCAACCCATGACGCCAGCGGCTGTGCCTTCTCCTGCGGCGGCCACGCCTGTTCCTGTGGCCAAGCCCGGCGATGCCTTGCTGGGACGTTTTGAGGCGTTGCGCCTGCAGATGGCTGCCGAGGCTGAGTCACAGCCTCTGGACTATGTGAAGCTGGGGGAACTGATCCGGCTCGCGGGGCGTCGCTTCCCGCTTGTGCGTTTCAGTGAGCATGAACTGCCGGGGCTCACAGGCCGCCAGACGATGGTGTGGTCCATCCAGGGCGTGGAGCTTTTGTTTGGGCTGGCTCCTTTCTCAGATGGGGCTTACTGGCGGGTCTTGGCAGGTTTTGCCGCAGGTCGTCTGGTGGATCTCGCTGGGGATGCTGAGCGCGATGGCGAACCGCAGGTGAAGCTCAAGCTGGTGACTTTCAAATCGGAACGTGAGCATCCCGCCTGGCAGGCCCTTTATGCCGGGGAGACTTTGCCCCTGCCGCTGAAGCCGCACCTGGATGCGGTGCATCTGGATGCGACGAGCGTGGCGGCGCTCTATGCCATGCAGCGCATCATCAAGGATGCTGAAACCGGGGCTGTGCAGGCGGAGCCGACCCAGGTGATGACCGTGCTGGCGAGGGAACTGGACTTTTTCTGGAAGCGCATCACCAAGGCGTAAACGCCGAGGGGTCAGGAGGCAGCGGCTGCCCGTGTGCAGGCTTCATAGAGCTGGCCGCATACTTGCGTGGCCTGAAGGGAGCTGGTGCGCGGGAGATGCGGGAGGTCGCCAATCAGCACAGGCCAGTCCTCGACGTCTTCAGGGATGCGGCCATGGCTGCCTTTGACCAGGGTGGCATCCAGCGGAATGACATCCATTTTCATGCGGAAGCCGAGCATCTTCTTGGCGAGCTTGAGGCCGATTTTGAGTTTGGGGAAGCGGATCTTTGAGTCCAGGAAAAGCTCCACAGGGTCATAACCACATTTGCGGTGGATATCCACGCAGCGGGCAAATTCGGGGGCCTTGGCGTCATCGGTCCAGTAATAATAGGTGAACCAGCTGCGGGCATCGGCAATGGCGATGAGATCGCCACTGCGTTCGTGATTCAGCCCGGCGTAATGCTTTTCCATCTTGCCGAGCACCTGCTGCACGCCGGGGGTCTGCTCCAGCACGGCGCGCACTTCGTTCAGGAGTGACGGATCGTTGACGTAGATGTGGGCCAGCTGGTGATCGGCAATGGCAAAGGCGCGGCTGCTGCCGAGATCCAGCGTCTCCGTGCCCAGTTCATCCTTGATGGATAACCAATGATGCTCACGGAAGATGCGGTTTAAATGTACGGGCCGGTCCACATCGGTGATGCCGTATTCGGAGAGCAGGATGACCTGGATTTGGCGGCGCTCGTAAAACTTGATGAGGTCGCCCACCACCTCGTCCACCTGGCGCAGATCTTCGGCAATGAGGGGCATGTTCAGCCCCACTCGTTGCAGGTTGTAGTCGAGGTGGGGCAGGTAAACGAGGCTGAGGGAGGGCCAGTGTTTTTCCTCGATCCATTTGGCGCTGGCGGCGATCCAACGGGTGGATTCAATGCCGGAGGCCGGGCCCCAGAAGTTCATGAAGGGAAAGGCACCGAGGTCTTTTTTCAGTCGGTCCCGCAAGCCCATGGGCTGCGTGTGGATGTCAAAGACCTTGCCACCATCCGAGAGGTAAAGGGGGCGTGGGGTGATGGTGTAATCCGCCGTGGAATGCATGTTATACCACCAGAAGACTTTGGCGCAGGTGAAGTCACGGTCTTGCTTGCGCAGCATGTCCCAGAGCTTTTCGCCCTGCACCAGCTGCTCGGGCTGCTTCCAAAAACGGTGCTCGGCATAGTCACGGTCATACCACCCGTTTGCCACGGCTCCATGGTCGCGCGGGGCCTTGCCGGTGGCGTAGGTCGCCTGTGCCGTGCAGGTGACGGCAGGAAGCACTGGCTCGATCAGTGCCAGGCGGTTTCGTTCGACAAACGCGCGGATGTTTGGCGTGTGCTCTCCGATGAGGCGGCGGGTGAGGCCGACGACGTTGAGGATGGCGGTGCGAGGCATGGGGGAGGTAACGGTCAAGAGGTCAAGAGGTCAAGAGGTCAAAGGGGGGAGCCCTGGACCTTCGCTTTACAATCTTTCCCGGGGACCCAGCCGACGTCGGGTTTCATCATCGCTGCCACGGGCACGGACGGTGATGAAGGCGCTGGCGGCGATGATGGCAATGCCGCAAAGGATGCTAAGGGTCTGGAAGGACATGACGCCGATAGCGGCAAAGGCCAGGTAGGGGGCCACAAGGCCGCGCAGGCCGGTGAGGAAAGTGTGCACGCTCATGTATTCGGCCACGGCCTGCTTGGGGGCGAGCTTGGTCACCCAGAGTCCCCAGGTGACATTGCCTCCGGCATTGGCGATGCCCCAGAGGGCCATGCCGATGCTCCAGGCCACCACGCCATGGCCGAGATAAAACGTCAGGATGCCTGCGGCGAAGATGAGGTTGAGAATGGTGCGTACGGTGAAGAGGCCCACCTTGTCATAAATCAGGCCCCAGGGATAGCTGCAGAGCGCGCGGAAGATGACCGGGATCACGCCGGTGATCCAGGCGACATCGCGGCCCGGGAGATTGATGCCGTGGCGGGGATTGGCCAGGTATTCGACGAAGAGGCAGGCGGCCACCAGATTGCCAATGCCCATCATCATCCAGGAGATGAGCAGGGTGCGGAAATCACGATCAATTTTGATCCAGCGGAGGGATGACCACAGGCCGGAGGGGGCGTCTTCATCAATGTCCCAGCGGGTGGCAGGCAGGCCGTAGGTCCAGAGACCGGACATGAAACCTGCGGCTGCAAAGGCCCAGAGCAACCAGCGATAGTTTTCCAAGTCCAGGCCGATGAGCCAGCCGCCGAAGAAACCAAAGGCCACGGCGGCAGCAGCACGGGAGGTCCCGGCAATGGCAAAGAGGCGGCCCCGTTCCGTGGCGGGGTAATTGAGACGGTAGATCTGGGTGAGCAGCGGGATCTGCATGGAAAAGCAGAATAGGCCCACGCTGAGGCCGCCGATGAAGACCCAGGGCTCATGCGGGAATGCTGCTGCCAAGGCCATGAAGAGGCCGCCGAGCATCTGCACCTTGGCTGCGGTGCGGGCGATGGTGCTGCGGGCATGCAGCAGGAGCGGCACCACAAAGAGGCTGACCATGAAACCGCTGCTGGTGGCACTGAGAAAGATGGACTTGGCCATGTCTCCGAGATGAAAGACGCGCACGGCAATGAGCATGCCGAAGGTGGAGGTCAGCGTATCCAGCACCCCCGCAGGAAGAGACCGCCACAGTTCGTTGCGGAAAGTTCGTTGCTTCGGATCGAGGGTGGGCATCAGGGCAGAGGTTCATGGCACAGGATGGAGGGAGGGGCAAGGGGCGGCGGGGCCGACAAACCTTCCCCGTTGCGGCTGGGGGCAGCCCGTTTCATCATGAGGGATGCGCATCGCCCTCCTGCATTACACGCTGCCACCCGTCATCGGCGGGGTGGAGCGGGTGATCCGTGACCAGGCGGCGGCCCTGCGTTTTCTGGGCCATGAGGTGGAGCTGCATAGCCATGCCAGCATGGGGACCCTGGCGGGATTTGAGGCAGTCATTGTGCACAATGTCTTCACGATGCCTTTTGACCTGGTGTGGACGAGGCAACTGAGGGCCCTGGCGGGGGCGCAGCCCGGTGTGCGGTGGATCAACTGGGTGCATGATGTGGCGGCGGTAAACCCTTACTATGCGGAGCTCGCCTGGGGGAGTGAGGAGTATCAGCAGCTTTCCCTGCCGGTGCCAGGTGCGGTGAATGTGACCGTTTCGGAGGTGCGGCGGCAGGATTATCTGGAGGCTACAGGGCTGCCCGCAGATGCAGTGCGTGTGATTCCCAACGGCCTGGATTTTCCGGCCATTCTCGGACTCACGAAGCGGATCGCCGGACTATGCCTGTGGGACCGTGAACTGGTGCTGGTGCATCCCACCCGGCTGATCCGGCGGAAAAACATTGAGTTAGGGCTGCGTGTGACCGCCAGCCTGAGGATGGCAGGTTGCAATGTGCTGTATGCCATCACCGGGGCGCCCGATCCCCATCAAGGGGATGGCCAAGTCTATTTTCAGGAGCTGAAAGCCCTGCGGGATGAGCTGAACCTCAGATCGCATGTGCTTTTCCTGGGGGAGGAAGGGCCCCTCTCCGATGAGGATGTGCGCAGCCTTTATGTGGCTGCTGATGCGCTCTTTTTTCCCAGTACGGGGGAGGGCTTTGGGCTCCCGTTGCTGGAGGCTGCGGCGCATCGTCTAACCGTCTTTTGTTCAGAATTGCGTGCGCACCGGGAAGTGCTGGGTGATGCTGGCCTGTATTTCAGTGTTCAGTCAAAACCCGAACAAATCTCGGCACAGATCATGCAATGGAATCAAACTGCCGTTGTGCCTCACCAACGACGCCACCTATGGCGGAGGCATAATATGGTCAAAATCTGTCAGGAACATCTTGAGCCTCTGCTCTGAACCGCTAACCAGTCCCCATGACCGACCCAACCAGTCCTTCAGCCGAAATTCTCGCCATTCTGGAAGCCCGCCACGGAAATCCGTTTGGCTTCCTGGGGCGGCAGCCGCTGGAGGGAGGTGGTGCCATCGTGCGGACGCTGCAGCCACGGGCACATGCCGTGAGCGTGGTGGCCAGGGATGGTTCTGGCGCTTGGCCGATGCCCCGTGTGCATCATCACGGCTTTTATACCGTGGAGCTGCCAGCCGAGGCTGCCCAGAAACCGTATGACCTGGAGCTTTCCACCTATGATGGGCAGGCGGTGCGCGTGGCAGATCCTTATTCGTTTGGTTTTCTTCTGGGCGAGCAGGACCTGTATTTCTTCTGTGAAGGCACCCATCAGAGACTGTGGGACTGCCTGGGAGCACGGATGCGCACGGTGGATGGAGTCGCCGGGGTGCAATTTGCCGTGTGGGCGCCGAATGCGCAGCGCGTTTCGGTGATCGGTGATTTCAATGACTGGGATGGGCGCATCAACCCGATGCGTTTGCGCATCGAAGGGGGCGTGTGGGAGATTTTCCTGCCAGGCATCCAGGAGCTTACCCATTACAAATTTGAGGTGCTTTCGGCCGAAGGCCATGTGCAGGTGAAGAGTGATCCTTTTGCCTTCTTTGGCCAGCATGGTAAACAGACGGCCAGCCTTGTCTTCAACCTGGACCGTTATAGTTGGGGTGATCAGGAGTGGATGCAAAAGCGTGCGGTGCAGGACCTGTATCACACCCCCATGAGCGTGTATGAAGTGCATCTGGGGTCCTGGAAGCGGGTGCCGGAGGAGGGCAACCGGTCCAAGTCCTATCGTGAACTGGCGGATGATCTCATCCCGTATGTGAAGAGCATGAATTTCACCCACATCGAGCTGATGCCGGTGGCGGAGCATCCGTTTGACGGCTCGTGGGGTTACCAGATCACCGGCTACTTTGCGCCGACGAGCCGTTTTGGGGACCCGGATGAGTTCCGGGAATTTGTCGACCGCTGTCATCAGGCAGGCATCGGGGTGATCCTGGACTGGGTGCCCGGGCATTTCCCAAAAGATGCTCACGGGTTGGCGAAGTTTGACGGCACCGCGCTCTATGAGCATGCCGATCCTCGTCAGGGAGAGCACCAGGACTGGGGTACCCTGATCTTCAACTACGGCCGTGCGGAAGTGAAAAACTTTCTGGTGGCCAATGCGCTTTTCTGGCTGGAGCATTACCACATTGACGGGCTGCGGGTGGATGCTGTGGCGTCCATGCTTTATCTGGACTACTCCCGCAAGCCCTGGGCCTGGGTGCCTAACAAATACGGTGGCCGTGAAAACCTGGAGGCCATTGACTTCATGCGCGACCTCAACCGCATCTGCTATGAACGGCACCCCGGCAGCACGATCATTGCCGAGGAAAGCACGGCGTGGCCAGGGGTCTCCCGTCCGACCGATGCCGGTGGTTTGGGCTTTGGCTTCAAATGGAACATGGGCTGGATGAATGACAGCCTGCACTACATGCAGGAGGATCCCATCCACCGGAAGTATCATCATGGAGAGGCCACATTTTCCATGCTCTATGCTTACGATGAGAACTTCCTCCTCGTCATCAGCCATGATGAAGTGGTACATGGCAAGGGCAGCATGATCAACAAGATGCCGGGCGACCGCTGGCAGAAGTTCGCCAATCTGCGCATGTTTTATGCGTGGATGTGGGCGCATCCTGGCAAGAAGCTTCTGTTCATGGGCTGCGAGTTTGGCCAATGGCAGGAATGGAGCCATGAGCGCAGCCTGGACTGGCACCTGTTCATGGGGGAGGAGCACGCCAGCCTGCAAAAGCTGGTCCGCGACATGAACTGGCTGTACACCACACGTCCGGCGCTGTATGCCCAGGACCACGATGGTTCGGGCTTCCAATGGCTGGATGCGAGCGATGGTGAAAACAGCATCTTTGCCTTCATGCGCAAGTCTCCTGATGGTGACAAGGTTTACTGCGTAATCAATGCCACACCCGTGCCGCGCAAAGGTTACCGTGTTGGCGTGGCCGAGGCAGGAAGCTATCGGGAGCTCATCAATACCGATGCTCCAGGCTATGCAGGCAGCGGCATGGTGAATCCGCTGCCGATGCCGGCTGGTGACACGGAATGGCAGGGGCAGCCCTGGAGCATCCTCATTGATCTGCCACCGCTCGGTGCCGTGTGGCTGGGCCGCTGATTCAGGGGGCCTGAGTCAGTGCCTCCCGGGCCTTTTTTGGCAGGGAGGCAACGACGAGCTGGTAGGAGTGGTCGATGAGTTCACGCACCAGCTTGTTAGGCAGGCCACCCTCCAGCGTGAGGGTGTTCCAGTGCCGTTTGTTCATGTGATAACCAGGCTGGATGTCCTCGTAGCGGTCACGCAGTTCGATCGCGCGTTCGGGATCACACTTGAGGTTAGCCGTGGCCGGAAACTCCTCTGGCGTAGTTAGGGCGAACATTTTGCCTGCGACCTTGTAAACGAGCACGTCAGGGCCAAAAGGTGTGGTTTCCTCCGCATGGGGCAGGGACAGGCAGTAGGCGCAGAAGTCAGCCAAATTCATGATGTGGGCGGGGATGAAGGTGGAGACTCACCACGGATGATCCAGCAGGAATCATGGGCAGCCATGCCGATGTGCGGATAGTAAGTGCGGGCCCCAGGGGCGGCAATGAGAATGAGATTGGTCTGAAGGCCGGCCGCTTCGTGGGTGCGACGGATCAGCTCGCGTCCGATCCCGCGTCCCTGAAAGGACTGGGCGACGGCCAGATCCGCCAAGTAGGTGCTGTAACTGCCATCCGTGAGCGTACGGGCGATGCCGATGAGTTCCCCCTCACAACGTGCGGTGAGGATGATGTCCGCCTGGCGCAGCATGCGGTCCATGCGTGGCACATCGTCAATTGGGCGGCGCTCGGCCAGGGTGGAGCTTTGTAGCACGGCGATGAATTCGCTGACCGTGAGGCTGGGTTCAATCTGGTAGTCTATCTCCTGGGTCATCCGGGAGTGATGGCTGAAAAGGCCGGACTGGAAAGAGAAATAATGCTGCTGGCAGAAGGAGGGATTTTTGTTCACAACTTGCGGGGCCCTGCTGCGTTCAATGCCGGACATGAACCTGCTGCGCTTTGTCTTTCTGCTGTTGATCCCGGTGTTTTCCCTTCGGGCAGAGGTGCCGCTGAAATCCAGGGAATGGATGGTGGATGGGGTGAAGCGGGCGGCGCTGATTTATGCACCGCCTGAAGCCGGGGCGAAGCCGACAGCGGTCGTCTTTGCCTTTCATGGTCATGGTGGCAGCATGAACAATGCGGCGCGCATGTTTCCCATTCCAGAGCTGTGGCCGGAGGCCATGGTGGTGTACATGCAGGGGCTGAATACGCCGGGTCGGCTCACGGATCCGGAAGGCAAAAAGCCGGGCTGGCAGCATGGGCTGGGTGCTGAGGGAGATCGCGATCTAAAGTTCTTCGATGCCGTGCTGGCCAGCCTGAAGGCTGATTACCAAGTGGATGCCACCCGCATCTATTCGACGGGCCACTCCAATGGCGGCGGTTTTACCTACCTGCTGTGGGCGGCACGTGGAGATGTGTTTGCTGCCATGGCCCCTTCCGCAGCGGCGAGTCCTGGGCTGATGGGGAAGCTAACCCCAAAACCGCTGATGCACATTGCGGGGGAAAATGATCCGCTGGTAAAGTATGAATGGCAGCAGGCGACCATTCAGGCCGTCATCCGGCTGAACCAATGCGGCTCAGGGGTGGCGTGGGAGCAGGATGCCAACTGTACTTTTCACCCATCCAAAATGGGTACACCGGTCGTGACCGCCATCCACCCCGGTGACCATAAGTTTCACAAGGATGCTCCGGCCCTGATCGTGAAATTTTTCAAGCAGCACGTCCGCAAGGCTCCTTAAAGATAGGGGGCGATGATGCTCCTGCCTCCCTGCATGGAATTTGAAAACACGACACTCACTCCAAGCCACGACCGATGCTGTGAGCACGTGGCAGATGGCTTCGAGTGAGTGCATGTTTGGGGCGTCGCTTTTCCCCAAGGACGGCTTTCACGGAGTCAGTGTGAAGGCCGCCGTAAGCCCGAAGGCTCCTGAGAGAAAAACGATGAGGGCGAGATCAAAAAACATAATGAGAAGAGTTGAACTGCCGGGAGCTGAAAGGGAACCGCTTCGGTCTGCCCATGGCGGAAAGGAATCTCCCGAAGATCACTCTCTGCCAGAGGCAAAACCGAAGCGGCGAAAAAAGTCTGCCAGCCGCTAGGTGCAGGCGGGTTGACCTTGTTCACGGACAAGATCAACCCTCATGACCATTTCGGCTGGCTTGACTGATAGGTGCAGCGCCCATGCCAACTCAGGGGATTGAGTTGTAACTCGTTGATTGCGAGTCTCGTATGTTTTTTAAATGAGGGCTGTGTGCCGACTTTTGGTTGCACGATGCAATAAAAAAAGGGGCTGAAGCCTGCAAGCTGCAACAGCTTGGCCGTTAGGCTTCGAATCCTGCCAAAGCCACCTTGCCAATGCTGCGCCCGCTTTCGATGAGGGCGTGGGCTTGACGGAGATTGGGAGCGGTGATGGGGCTTAGATCCGTTTTTAGCGTCGTTTGGATCTGGCCGGCATCCGCCAGGCGGGAAACTTGGTTGAGCAGTTCTCCCTGCTTGTGCATGTCCGTGGTCTGGTAGCGGGCGCGGGTGAACATGAACTCCCAGTGCAGGGAAATGCTTTTGGCCTTCAGCTTGGTCAATTCCAGCGGACGCGCGGGATTTTCGATCAGGGCGATCGCGCTCTGCGGGGCCATGGCCTCAATGATTTCATCGTAATGATCCTCCGTGCGAGTGAGGGCCAGGACGTGGGTGACTCCTTCAGGAATGATCGCCTTGATCTGCGCAGCCAGGGGCTGGCCATGATCAATGACATGATGGGCACCCATCTCGCGGCACCAGTCCTGGGTTTCCGGTCGGGAGGCGGTAGCAATCACAGTTAGGCCTGTCAGTTGCCGGGCGAGCTGGATGGCGATGGAACCAACTCCGCCTGCACCACCGACAATGAGAATGGCACCGTGGTCGCCGGGATCAATGCGCATGCGGTCGAACATCATTTCCCATGCGGTGATGGTGGTCAAAGGCAGGGCGGCTGCCTGGACAAAGCTGAGGGTCTTGGGCTTTCTCCCCACCAGCCGCTCATCCACACACTGCAACTCGGCATAGGAGCCCGGGCGATCCACAGCACCAGCATAATAGACTTCATCTCCAGGGGCGAAATGACGGACTTCTGCACCCACCTGCTTCACCACGCCGGCTGCATCCCAGCCCAGAATTTTGAGCGCCTGTCCTGGTGCCACCGGGCCACCCCCGGAGCGAATCTTGGTATCCACCGGATTCACTGAGACGGCCCGTACTTCCACCAGCAGGTCACGGGGACCCGGGACGGGTGCCGTAACGTTCACCTCGATGAGGCTTTGCGGATCGCTGCTGGGCAGAGGCTGGTAATAGCTGATGGCTTTCATGATGAGGCGGCAGAGGTGGTAAACGCTCAGGGATGCGTCCTGGATTCATAGAGAAACCACAGCCTCATGCAACCGGAGTACAGGCACTCCGGTCGCCTGCCTCAGGGGCCAATCCGTAGCTCCACAATCAATCCGTCTGCTAGGGTGAGATGGTGCCGAAGTACAATCGGGCTGCCATCGAAGCTGCCGGAGACCTCTCCAGCGAACAGCGTATTGGGTCCGGTCGTGATGATTTCCCGTAGTTCCAAATGCGGTTGATAGGATGCCCAGGCTTTTTCAATCCAGGCCTGGATTTCCACCGGTCCCTGATGAGTGTGTCCTTCGTCATGGACAAGGGCCTCTGATGTGAAACAGGTGAGGAAGCTGGCGCTGTTCTGGCCGTTCAGGGTTTCGATAAAGCGGGTGATGATGGGGGTAGGTTCGGTTTTCATGATGCATTCTTGGAATCTTTTTTGGAGCCTCATTGGAGGCCTTTCATTCAATTAGCTCCTCTCACTGACAGCCCTATGTCAGGAGTCTTTTGGAAAATGGAACAAAAGGGGCTGCTGAAACTTGTTTGGGGTGTTTTTGCGTTTCTTGACGGTCATGCGACAAAGGCCCGTCCTGCTGAAAGGATTCCACCTTGGAAGCCTTATTTTCTGTCCGATTTCATTGTCCGTTGACGAGCCTTTCACCGATCCTTCTTCCATGTCTTTCCGTCATACCTTTTTCCTGCTCGCCATTGCCGCGATCCTGCCTGCTTTTCATCGCGCCTCGGCCGAAGCAGCCAAGGATCAGCATGTGATTCTCATCAGCGTGGACGGTCTCGCCCATTATTACTTTGAAGATCCTCTGGCACCGATGCCCACCATCCGCAAACTGGCCGCCGAAGGTGCAAGGGCGAAGCGGATGAAAACCTCCCTGCCAACGGTGACCTGGCCTAACCACACGACTCTGGTGACGGGTGTGCAACCAGGAAAGCATGGGGTCATCGGCAACAGCGTGTTTGATCGTGCCACGCAGAAGGAAATTGTTTATTTGCCGGACCCCGTTTTCGACAAGGATGAAATCGTCAAGGTGCCCACGGTGTATGATGTGGCTCATCAAGCCGGGCTGACCACGGCAGGCATCATCTGGCCAGCTTCACGCAATGCGAAGACCCTTACATGGACTGTCCCCGATGTGGGTACCCAGGAACTGTTTTTCAAATACGGCACGCCCTCTCTGCTGGAAGAATGCCGTGCCGCAGGCATCCCTGTGGATCGCCAGGAGGAATGGTGCAAGGCAGGCAATGCCGGCAAGTTCCCACGGGACGACCTTTACAAGCAGATGACCGTCCACGTCATCAAGAAGCACAAGCCTAATTTCCTGGCCCTGCACCTCGTCAGCGTGGACGCCTTTGAGCATGCCACCGGCAGCAAAACACCTGAAGCCTATGCCGCCATTAAGGACAGCGACAACCATATCCGTGACATCGTGAAGGCGGTCGAAGATGCAGGACTGAAGGACAAAACCACCTTCATCATCACGGCCGACCACGGCTTCATCACCTACAACAAGATCATCCAGCCCAACGTGCTGCTGAAACAGGCTGGCTACATCAAGGCGTTGGGCTCTCGCCCCGTCGAGCGCAAGGTCTGGAGCTTCTCTCAGGGCGTGGCCTACATTTACGTCCTGGACACGCCTAACAAAAAGCAAATCCTCGCGGACATTACGCCCAAGCTTGGGGCCATGGAAGGTGTCGAGGAAGTGATCGAAGAAAAAGACTTCGCCAAGTACGGCCTGCAACTGCCTGCTGAGGACCCTCGTATGCCCGACCTCATCCTTTCTGCGAAGGACGGTTACTACTTCGGCAACAACGTCGCCGGTGAAGAGCTGATCACGAAGACCGACAGCCCCAAAGGCGCCCACGGTTACTCCCCGGCGAATCCTCTCATGGACGCCAGTTTTGTCATCGCCGGTCCAGGCATCAAAGCAGGCGTCGTGCTTGACCTCATCTCCAACACCGACGTGGCCCCCACCGCCGCTCATCTCCTAGGTTTGGAAATGAAAGACGTGGATGGCCATGTGCTCACGGAAGTGGTGAAATAGAAGCCGGTCCGATCACTCGCCACCATGCAGAAAACCCCGCCAGTCTGTCACTGGCGGGGTTTTTTTATTGGTGATGGTGAATCACGCGGGATCCGATGCTTGCTTTCTGTTAGGCCAGGTGAACCTGGGCCTCGGAGGTTTCCATTTGGGGGACACGACGGGAGAGGACCACGACTACCAGCGCGGCCAGGGACGTACCGCCGGCCCCCCACATGACGGCGGAGGTGCCAAAGGCATCCACCACTTGGCCACCGAGTACGGAACCCAGTGCGATGAACACCTGGAAGGTGGAGACCAGCAGTGCGGCACCGCCTTCCAATGCTTCCGGCGCTGCTTTGAACACCCAGAGCTGCAGCGCGATGGGGACGGCCCCGAAGGCCAGGCCCCAGCCGATGAGCAGCGTGGCCACACCGACCTGGCTCTGATGGACAAACGGCAGTAGCAGAATGGTGCCAGCCAGCAAGGCGATGACGACAATGACCGTGCTGCGCAGATTCCGGGCTGCCGCAGCACCACCGACAAAGTTCCCCACAATGCCTGCAACACCGTAGGCAAGCAGCAGTGAACTGAGGAAACCTGGCGTGATGTCAGGGTTCTCCTTTAGAAAAGGCGTGACGTAGGTGTAGGCGGCAAAGTGGCCTGCGATGGCAAAGGCCACGGTGAGCAACCCAAGCCGGGCATCGGAATGGCGCAGCAGGTGGGTCAGCTGGCGTATCCCGGGGGCCGGTGGCGCAGGCAGCGTAGGCAGCACAAAAAGCTGCACCAGCCCAACTAAAAGAGCGACCCCGGCCACCACGCCAAAAGTCACACGCCAGCCGACGAGACTGGCGATGAGTGTGCCTGAAGGCACCCCGGCGACCGTGGCGATGGAGATGCCCGCCAGGATGATGGTGGTGGCGCGGGCCATGGATTCCTTTGGCACCAGACGACCGCCCAGAGTCACCGCGATGGTCCAGAAACCACCCAGGCTGATGCCAAACATTACCCGCCCGAGGAGCATGACGGCGAAGTTTGGGGCGAGGGCTGCGGTGACATTGGAGACGATCAACAGGCCGATCAGGGCCAGCACCAGAATGCGCCGGTCCACACGGCCTGCGGCAATGGTCATGACCGGTGCGGCGATGGCGGCCACCATGCCTGGGATGGAGATCATGAGACCGGCGGTGCCGTCGGAGACATGCAGACCCGAGGCGATGTGGGTGAGAAGTCCGATGGGAAGGAATTCTGACGTCACAATAACGAAGGCGCCCAGGGCGACCGATAAAACGGCGAACCAGGCTTGAAGGGGAGAACGGGGGGCCGCGGCCAGGCCGGGCGATGAAGTGGGGGGAGTCATGAGTCGGGGGAATTGCTAGAAAAGAAAGGGGCGTCAGCGGTGCGGACGAGACCTGGGGAACAAAGAAGGGCGGGGCAAAGGCCGCTTCTAACGGATGGGGTGGTGCAATTGCGACTTCATTTGTAACAATAAGCTTTCAAAAATCAGTGCTGTTTGATGTCAGCAATGATGTCCTCCAGACTGATTTTGGCCAAGCTGGCTTCAAAGGCCCGCTGGGTCTTGTCCAGGGCTTTGTCGAGTGCTCCCTTGATATGGCAGCTCACTTCACAGGGTTTGTTTTCCGGGTAGGAATGGATGGAAAAGGCCTTGGGCGCAGACACGGCATGGTAGATGTCCAGCAGGGAGATCTGTTTGGGTTTCTGGGCCAGCCAGCAGGTGCCGGCCTTGCCTGTGGCCGTTTCTACAAGGCCTGCCTTGGAAAGCTTCGCCATGGTGCGGCGGATGAAGCTGGCACTGGTGTTCACGCTCTGCGCCAGCTCGGTGGAGGTTTTGGCGTTCTGATGGCAGCAGCCCAGTCCGGCCATGATATGGACCGCGATGGAAAATTGAGTGTTAACTGCCACAACTGAGACTTTAATAGTAACAAATGGCGTTCATGCAACTGGTTTCTGCCGAGATTGGAATTCAGGCCGGCAAAGTGACAGAGGGGGGGATGCTGCGATCCCCAGTTCTCTACAAAAAGGGTCGCTCAGACGCAGCCGCTGCATGTCCAAGCATGCCAAAGATGCATGGTGAGCCCACCAACAAAGTATTTCAATGGGGGGACCGTTGTGTCTAATCTTGTCCCGGGTTGGCCTGAGGTCAGCCATGGAGCCAACTAACCTATCAACCGGGACCCAAGATCATGAGTGCTTTTAAATACAATCGACTTGATAAAAATGACGTTGCTGTGCTGCTGGTGGACCATCAGTCCGGGCTAACCAATTGTGTGCAGGATTTTTCTCCTGATGACTTCAAAAATAATGTGCTGGCCTTCGCGGATGCCGCCAAATATTTCAAATTACCGACTATCCTCACGACCAGCTTTGAGGATGGCCCCAACGGGCCGCTCGTGCCGGAACTGAAAGCCCTGTTTCCGGATGCGCCCTACATCGCCCGGCCTGGGAACATCAATGCGTGGGACAACGAGGATTTTGTGAAGGCTGTGCGGGCGACTGGAAAAAAGCAGCTTCTCATCGCTGGCATCGTGACGGAGGTCTGTGTGGCGTTTCCGGCATTGTCTGCGCGTGAAGAAGGTTATGAGGTCTTTGTGGTGACGGATGCCTCCGGCACCTTCAACAAGACCACCCGCGATGCGGCCTGGTCGCGCATGGAGGCGGCGGGCTGCCAGCTGATGAGCTGGTTTGGCGTGGCCTGTGAACTGCACCGGGACTGGCGCAATGACATTGAAGGCCTCGGCACCCTTTTCTCCAACCATCTGCCTTCCTACCGCTGTCTCATTACCAGCTACATGGCGGGCAAGGCGGCTGGAAAGTAAGCCCAGGAAGAAGCCGGCAAGGCTCAGGCTGGGCCCTGCCGTCTGCGAGAAGGGGGCTGGAGGCACACTGTAAAGTGTGTCTCCTGGCCCAAAAGAGACATTCGGCAAACACATGCTGAGGCCAACGATCCGGCATTTTATTCGGCAGCCCCACGATCCAGGGTAAGGCATGAGCACAGAAATTCCATATTCCCTGCCTCCTCAGGTCCGCATTGGCCACGTCCATCTTAAGGTGGCCGACCTGGAGCGATCACTCCAGTTTTACGTCGGGGTGCTTGGGTTCACACTTATGCAAAGTTATGGCAAGGAGGCTGCCTTCATCTCTGCAGGGGGATACCATCACCACATCGGCCTGAATACCTGGGAGAGCCGTGGGGGCAGCCCGCCTGCACCCGGTACCACCGGCCTTTACCACACGGCCATTCTGTATCCTACTCGCAAAGCTTTGGCTGACGCGCTGCGGCGGCTGCAACAGGCGGGCATTCCCCTCGATGGGGCGGCGGATCATGGGGCGAGTCAGGCACTTTACCTGCGTGATCCCGACCAGAACGGCGTGGAGCTATACTGGGACCGACCAGAGGCGGAGTGGCCAAGAAACCAGGATGGCAGCCTGGTCATGTTTACCAGGACTCTGAATCTCAATGAGCTGCTGGGAGCCAAGGATTGACCGTCATCTCAGATACCCAACGGAAACGGGCACCGGACAAATCCGACCCTGCAAGCACCAACGAACCATGATTATGAAACCTATTCACCGCATTCAACACAGCTCCGCCATGCACTGGGTGGGCAATGGCTTTCCTGTGCGCTCTGTCTTTGATTACAACGGTCTCGGCCAGGAACTGAGCCCGTTTTTGCTGCTGGACTATGCCGCACCACATGAGTTTAAGACCGGCAAAGAAAAGCGCGGAGTGGGAGCCCATCCACACAAGGGTTTTGAAACGGTGACCATCGCCTATCAGGGCGAGCTGGAGCACCGGGACTCCAGTGGGGGCGGGGGCAAGATCGGGCCTGGAGATGTGCAATGGATGACTGCCGGGAAGGGGATCATTCATGAGGAATTTCATTCGGAGGATTTTACCCGCCGTGGCGGCACCCTGCAGATGGTGCAGCTCTGGGTGAACCTGCGGGCAAAGGATAAAAATGCGCCCGCACGCTACCAAACTTTGCTTCAAAAAGATATTCCGGAAGCGGGCCTTCCCGAAGGGGCTGGCACTGTGAGGGTGATTGCCGGACAGCATGCTGGAACGGCGGGGCCTGCATTGACATTTTCCCCCATCAATCTCCGGGACGTGCGGCTGACTGCTGGGAAGACGGTGAGTTTTCCCGTGACGGAGGGACATACGGCGGCCTTGCTGCTGCTGGCCGGAGAACTGGTGGTCAATGATGAGGGGCAGGCCAATGAGGGGGATTTGGTCGTCTTTAAGCAGGAGGGAGACATCGTCACCCTGCATGCACGCACAGCGGTTCATCTTCTCTTCATGGATGGCGAACCTCTGAATGAGCCCGTCGTCGGCTACGGCCCTTTTGTGATGAACAGCACTGAGGAGATCCAGAAGGCCTTTGAAGAATATCAGATGGGCGAAATGGGAGCGTTGCCTGATTGAGTTAAGGTGAGGCTCGTGACTTGGCTGCTTTACCAAACTTTCTCCGGTTGGCACTCCACCAGACTGCGCTTGGAAGCCAGATGAAAAGGCCCCCTGCCAGATAAACGCAGGCCCAGGCGACTTGTGCGCCGTTCCTGGCTTCGCGCAGCCCGGTGAAAAACCATTCTCCCCACTTGGCGGCCAACAGATAAAGAATCACCCAGCCGAGATGCCACATCCAGGTGGGGCGGCGCATCAGGCCATAGCTTAAAATGGCAAAGGCCAGAGCCAGACTGATGAAGTATGGGGCTGCTTCCATAGATTTATTGTTTGTTAGGCATGGATTTAAAGTCGATCAAAGCCGGATTTTGAGCCCCATTTCCTGCTTCATTGTCAGCAGGGCTTCGGCGTTGCCTTTCGCATCATCCACCGGGTGGTGGGTGTGGCGTGTCTGGCGGAGGTGCTTGAAAGTCTGAAAGGTGTCTTTGACCAGGCCTTTGTACAGGCTTCCCAGATTGGTCGAGGAAAAACCAAAAGGGTTGCTGCCGGTGAAATGGTGGAAATACCAGTTCACGAACTGCCAGTCGAAGCCGTTGTTGTCTGAGATGAACAGGGGGCGGTCTGTGCCCAGATGATGAATCCAGTCTGCAAAGGCACTCATGACGCCGGGGGCTTCAGGGAAGGCCAACGTTTGTTCCCTGGTGAAGCCGCTCACAGCGAGGGCATCGGGTAGGTAGCGGTCTGAAATAGGGCGTAACTGACCGTAAAAGCTGCGTTCCAACCCGGGCTCCACGACGACTGCGCCAAAACAGATCATGGAGTAATCCCCAGGAATGGGGCCGTCTGATTCAATGTCCACCATGATGTAGCTCATAAGTTTTGGACAGATTACTGGTGGATGAGGCAGCCGCAAGACGCGGACGTGAAGAGGATGATTTGGAGTAATATCAAAAGTTGGCACGATGGGTGCTTACTTGATTTTTGCGGGGTAACTGAATCAACCAATCTGGTCACTATCTCACATCCATCCACAACCATTCATCCATGATCGCAGTCATCCATCGTTGGCGCACGCTCGCGTGCGGTCTAGTCGCTACATCCTTCCTGTCTCTCGGTGCGCTCAGTGCCCAGGAGACTACACCTGCGCCCGCCCCGGCCCCCGCCGTTGAAGCTCCCGCAGCCCCCGCCGGACCTACCGTTGAACAGCGCATCTTTGACTTGGAGAAGTACGTGCAAAACGTGCAGCCGGGCAAGGACGGTGACGCCACCTGGACTTCCAACATCGCCGGCCCCGGCCCGGGCCACAATGCCTGGCAGATGACCAGCACCGCCCTCGTGATCTTCATGACCCTTCCTGGTCTGGCCCTCTTCTACGGCGGCCTCGTCCGCAAGAAGAACGTCCTCTCCGTCATCGCCCAGTGCATGGGCATCGCCGGTCTGGTCACCATCCTCTGGTGGGCCTGCGGCTACAGCCTCGCCTTTGGCGCAGGTGAAGGCAAAACCATGCCCTTCATCGGTGACATGACCTACAAGTTCCTGGAAGGCGTGTCCCCTTACGCCTCCGGCGCTGGCTACTGGTGGATCTCCGATGCCATGTGGGCCATGTTCCAGCTCAGCTTCGCCATCATCACCCCGGCGCTGATCCTCGGTGCCATCGCCGAGCGCATGAAGTTCATCTCCGTGCTCCTCTTCGTCTTCATCTGGATGTTTGTGGTTTACTTCCCCTTTGCCCACATGGTCTGGTCCACCACCGGCCTGATGTGCGGTCCTCTCAACCCGAACGCCGCCATCAAGGCGATCGACTTCGCCGGCGGCACCGTGGTGCACATGACCTCGGGCTGGAGCGCCCTGGTGCTTTGCATCATGCTGGGCAAGCGCAAAGGTTACGGCAAGGAGCAGATGGCTCCTCACAGCATGGTGCTCTGCGCCGTGGGCACCGGCATGCTCTGGGTGGGCTGGTATGGTTTCAACGCCGGCTCCGCCCTGGGTGCTGATGGCATCGCCTCCAACGCTTTCATGACCACCACGCTGGCTGCGGCCATCGCCGGTTTTGTCTGGGCGGTGCTGGAGTGGATCACCCGCGGCAAGCCTTCCGTGCTGGGCTTCTGCTCGGGCATTGTGGCCGGTCTGGTGGTGATCACCCCTGGCGCAGGTTTTGTGACGGCCAATGGCGCAGTCATCATGGGTGTGGCAGCCGGTGTGGTGCCATTTATCGCGGTGGCCTACCTGAAGAAGATCCTGGGCTATGACGATGCGCTGGACACCTTTGGTGTGCACGGTGTGGGCGGAACGCTGGGTGCCATCCTCACGGGTGTGTTTGCCGATGAGAAGGCCAATGCGATCGTGGCAGGTCTGAAAGAAGGCCTGCTGATGAACCAGCTGAAGGCGGTGGCGCTGACGATCGTGTGGAGCGTGGCCGCCACGGTGGTCATCACCCTGATTGTGAAACTGCTGGTGGGCCTTCGCCCAACGCAGGAAGTGGAACAGATCGGTCTGGACCTTGCCGAACATGGCGAGTCTGGTTACGAGCACTAAGAATCCGCAGGCAATGCCTGCCTGAGAGAAGCCGGAGCGTGAAAGCGCTCCGGCTTTTTTGTGTCCAGTTGTCAAGAGGCTTGCCATCGGAAGCAAATGCTGGCTCAGGATAGGGTCGCCATGTCTGCCTCCGATTTTTCAGCTGCTGCCTCTCGCCTATGCACGGCTTGTGGCATGTGCTGCAATGGGGTGCTCTTTCACATTGTGCGACTGCAGCCGACGGATTCGGTGAAGAGCCTGGAGTCTCTAGGCATGAAGGTGAGCCGTAAAAAGAAGGAGCCGTATTTCAATCAGCCCTGCCGGTTTCTCAGGGAGTGCACCTGCACCATCTACCAGGACCGTCCATCCAGATGTCGCCTGTTTGAATGTGCGCAGATCCAGCAAATGGCTGCAGGCGAAACTTCGGAGGCTGAGGCGGGAAGCCTTGTGATGCTGGCGCGGCAGGCAGTGAGTCGTCTAGAGGCCCTTTTGGAGAAATGGGGAAACCTGGAGAAGCAACTGCCGCTAACAGAACGTTGCACCCAGATGCTGCCAATCGTCTCCCCAGAGGAAAGGCTGATTTTGGCCAATGAGATGAGAGGGCTGAACCAGTTGCTCAACCAGCATTTCCGGCTGGAAGCTGTGGAACTGAGCATTTGCTGAGTGCAGGATTGCATCTTGGTCCAATCAGGGGCAAAAAGTGGCCTCTTATGCAAACCGTCTCGCTGATCCTCCTGCTGCTGGGCCTGCTCATTGCCGGTGTGCTGGGGACGGAGACAAGGCTTCTTTTTTTCTGGCCGGGTGCCGCAGTGCTGGGGCTCGCAGGATTGGTGGCCACGCTCAAGTGGCGTCTGCGGGTTCTCTTCCCTCCCAGCGATCTCTGCCTGGGTGCCGTTTGCTTGTTTACGGTCTACATCGCCGTGAGGGCGGGAATGTCACCCGTGGCGGCCTATGCCCGTGAAGATCTTTTTGTCCTGGCGGCAGCCTGGGTGGCTTACATGCTCACGGTGACGGCGGCCAGCCATCCACGTTGGCGATTGGCGGTCTTTGGTGTGCTGCTGCTCCTGGTGGCGGGAAATCTGGCGGTGGGTTTTGTACATCTGTCCGGGAACTGGCAGTTCCATGTGGTGCCTCATTTTATTCGCACGGCGACGGAAGGAAGGATCGGGGGCTTTTTCGCCAATCCGAACCACCTGGGGGCCTTCTTTTCGATGGTGATCTTCCTTGCCGCTGGCTTTTTGTGTTTTGGCCGCGGGAGAGCGGCGCTGAAAATGTGCCTGGGTTTTCTCATCGTCTCAATGATGATCGGGGTGGCGCTGACGGCTAGCCGAGGGGCGCTGACAGGACTGGCCACAGGCGCGGTGATCTTTTCGCTGCTGGCTCTGGGCGTGGTGTGGCAGACTCAGCGGCATCTGTTTTGGAGTTTGTTAGGCGGGGGACTGGTGGTGGGTGTGCTGGGAGGGGCCGTTTTGTGGAAGGTGAATGAGGAGTACCTCCGTGGGCGCGAAATCACCAGTCCCATGGCCAACGATGTGCGGCTGGAGATTTGGGATGCTGCTTTGGCACAGCACGCGCAGTCCCCATGGATCGGGTCGGGCAGCCGCATGTTTTATGATGGCAGCGTGCAGTTCCGGTCTGAGGGGCTGCCTGCGTATGCGGGGGATGCGCTCTTTGCCCACAACGAATACCTGCAGATGCTGGCCGATTACGGTTGGGTCGGTCTGGGACTGATGGTGATGTTGGTGCTGATTCATGCCTGGAACGGGGTTTCTTTCCTGAGCTGGTTTGCCCGGCATCGTTTTCTGCAGACGGGTCGCATCCTGAGCAACAATTTGGCGCTTTGCCTGGGGGCATTGGCCGCACTGACGGCGATGCTGGTGCATGCGGCTTTTGAATTCCAGTTTCACGTGGCCATTCCATCCCTGACGGTGGCCGTGCTGCTGGGCCTGCTTGCAAACCCCGGCTTTGAAGGGACCGAGCGCCGGGCGATGCGTCTGCCTCCGGTACGGCTGATGTCAAAGATCTTGTTAGGTCTGGCGTCTTTGCTTTTGCTGGCAGGACCTTGGCTGTATGGGCGCGGGGACTATCACCTGGCACGTGCGCAGATTGCGGAATCCCAGAAGGATTTCTTTGAGGCTTCCCAACAGCTCAATGCGGCGGTAGCGGCGGATCCTGCCAATGGGGAGGCGCGATACGAACGGGGGCTGACATTGCTGGAAAAACTGAATGCAAGTCAGCGGTCGCCAACCCACCCGGTGCTGAAGCGGGCGACGGAAGATCTGGAGGTGGCGGTAAAACTGAATCCGCATCACTACCTTTATGCCTTGGCTTTGGCGGATGCTTATGACGCGCAAGGACGCCATGATGAGGCTCTCGTCCAGCTGCGCCGGGCGATCACTCTGGCACCTTTGCATGAAGAATCACGCATGGCCCTGGCGGTGCACTGGCATCGGATGGGTCAGTTTGACAAGGCGGAAGCCGCCTACCTGTGGGCGGGCGAGGCCAAGGCCATGAACGAAGAGGGGACGAGCCGTTGGATCGACAACTATCGCCTGCTGCTGCAGCACGTGACCCTGATGCGTGAGTCACCTCCTCTTGCCCGCCCATGAAAACCCGTTTTCATCTAAACTTTAAACGGGTTTTCTGGAGCTTGCTGATGGTCACTGTCTTGGTGGCCGGCATCATTCTGGGCAGCCATTGCTGGGTGAAAAATGAAGCGTCTGAACGGTGCTATGAAGCTGTCTCCGAGCTGCCTTCTGCTGACGTGGCTTTGGTCCTCGGCTGCTCGCCGAAGATCGGCAGCCTGGAAAATCTGTTTTACCGTTATCGCATCCAGGCGGCGGTGGAGCTTTACAAAGCAGACAAGGTGAAGGCCTTCATCGTCAGCGGAGACAATGGCACCCATCACTACGATGAGCCAACGGCCATGAAGGACTCTCTCATCGCCGCAGGAGTGCCGGAACAAAACATCTACTGCGACTATGCCGGATTTCGCACCTTGGATTCAGTGGTGCGCGCGCAGGCGATTTTTGACCAGAAAAAGTTCATTGTGGTTTCCCAGCGTTTTCATAATGAGCGGGCAGTTTTCCTGGCCCGCCACCATGGACTTGAGGCCGTGGGTTTGAATGCGCGTGATGTTTCGCGGAAGTCGGGTCTGATGACCCATCTGCGTGAATATCTGGCGCGTGTGAATGCCGTGCTGGATGTCACCTTGCTACAAACGGAACCGAAGTTCTATGGCCCCAAGGTGATTATCCCTCAGTGAGGCGCAGACTTACTTTTTCTTGGCCCGTTGGACTTCAAAAGTCCAGGCTTTCTCTGGATCCATGCGGGCCCGATCTTCCTCGGTGGGGGCACCGCCAAATTGCTTCCAGTATTCCTCGGCAAAGGGATTCAGCTTCGGTCCTTTGGCCGTTTCATTGAGGTCAATCTGGCCCTTGAGGGAATCCCACCATTGATCGTAGCTGGCCAGCATGGATTGAACGACCTCCGGCTTTTCCGAAGCAATGTTACGGGTTTGGGAAGGGTCCGCTTTGAGGTCAAAAAGCTGCCAGCCTCCAACGGGCGTTTCTGCTTTGGCTTTGGCGCGCTGCGGGCGGGGTGCTTCACTGACAAGCTGATATTGAGGAGTGCGGATGCTGGCGTTGCGGGTTTTGGCGGCTTGGTAATCGGTGCCTTTTTGCCAGCGGCCCACGTGGCTAAAGAGGGTGCGTTCCTGCCAGTCTGCTTTCGGATTTTCCAGCAGAGGCAGCAGGTTGCGGCCTTCGGCCTGGGTTTCAGCGGCTGAGGCCAAAGTGGCACCTGCAAGGCTGGCCCAGGTGCGAAAGACATCCACATGAGCGGTGAGGGCTGCACAATCCGCAGGGGTCAGCTTGCCCGGCCAGCGCCAGAAGGACATGGCGCGGGTACCGCCGAACCAAGGGCTGCCTTTGGAGCCTCGCATGTCCGCGTTGTAAACTTTCACACCGGCGGTGCCACCATTGTCATTGATGAAAACCACCAGTGTATTTTGGGCGATGCCCCATTCATCCAGCTTGGCGATGAGGCGGCCGACGTTTTCGTCAATGTTATGGATCATGCCAAAGAAATTGGCGACGTCATCATCGGGCACCTTGCCTTCGTAGAGGGCCTTGTCTTTGGGACGTGCGATGTAGGGACCGTGCGGGGCATTGGTGGCAATATGACAGTAAAACGGCGTGCCGCCTTTGACGGATTCGATCCACTGAGTCGCCTGGGAAAAGAATACATCCGTACAGTAGCCCTCGGTTTTGACGAACTTGTCGTTATGTAAAATGGCGGGGTTGAAATATTCGTTGCCTGGGGCATCTCCACAACTGCCCGGGTAGCTCTGGCCGATGCCGCCACCGCCATGGATGAACTGTTCATCAAAGCCTCGGGCGCGAGGGCGGTATTCGGGTTCATCTCCCAGGTGCCATTTGCCAAAGATGCCAGTGGTGTAACCTGCCGTTTTCAGCACCTGGGCGATGGTGGTTGCCTTGGGATCCAGGCGTTCCCGTTCCAGGATCGTGTGGGTGATGCCATTGCGGAACTCATGTCGTCCGGTCAGGATAGCGCTTCGAGTGGGAGCACAGGTGGGGCTGACGACGAAGTCTGAAAAGCGCACGCTTTCACTGCGCAGCTTGTCGAGATGAGGGGTTTTGAGAATCGGGTTGCCGTGCGCTGACAGGTCCCCGTAGCCTTGATCATCGGTGAGGATGAAGACAATGTTAGGCCGGGTGCCTGCCAGATCGGCGAGGGCTGCGCCTGCGAGGCTGAGGAGGCAAAGGAGAATGCAGCGGATCATGCGAACCGCAGAAACGATGGGACCATGGCAAAGATTGCGCGAAAGTGCAGACCCGTCTCAGTCTTCCCAGACCTTGAGCAGCTCGACCTCAAAGATCAGCGTTTCATTCGGAGCGATCTCGATGCCGGATCCCTTGCTGCCATACCCGAGTTTCGGCGGGACAAAAAAGCGGAACTTGGCGCCTTCCTTCATGAGCTGAACGCCCTCTTTCCAGCCTTTGATGACACGCTTTAAAGGGAACTCGGCGGGTTCATCACGACGGTAGGAACTGTCAAATTCGGCGCCATTGATCAATGTGCCACGATAGTGGACGACCACCGTGTCCTTCAGAGTAGGGCTCTTGCCGGTGCCTTCCTGGAGAACCAGGTATTGCAGCCCGCTGGCTGTGGTGATGACGCCAGGTTGCGTGGCGTTTTCTGCGAGGAATGTTTTGCCGAGTTCGAGAGGAGAATGACCTGCCATGGGGGGATGTAGTAGCCCGGCCGGGCTGTGGCGCGGGACGATTAGACACGCTTTCATGCCGTGAATCTGCAAAGATTCAATGCGTCCGTTTTCTGATGCATTACATTTTCCCAGATTTCTTGCCTGCATGCTCCAGTTTCACACCTTCATTACCTGGGCCTTGATGGGGCTGATCTGGCATGTCCAGATCGTCCAGTACCCGTTGTTTTTGGACGTGGGGCGGGAGAGCTTTGATCGCTATCACTGTGGTCACTGCCTGCGCATCACTTTTGTGGTGGTGCCTTTGATCTTGCTCGAGGCAGCCTCGGGAGCTTGGCTGTTTTGGCTGGGTGAACGGTCGCCGGTTTTTTTGTGGAGCCTGGTTTTTGTGGTGGCTGCATGGCTCTCGACCTTTTTCATCCAGGTGCCAATTCACGGTCAGCTCACGCAAGAGGGCTGGTCTGCCGAGGTGATTCAAAAACTGGTCAGGACGAATTGGCTGCGCACGGCAGCCTGGACTGTCCGGGGATTGCTTGTGGGGTCGATGTGTATCGGGTGATAAAAAAAGCCCGGTTGCGATAACACAACCGGGCCTTGGATTTCTTGAGCATTTAAAATGCCGCGACAGCTTATCGGGCAATCCACTGGACGCCGTCCAGGGTGACGTAGCCATCGGTGCCGGTGGTGCTAACGCTGACTTCAGCTTCAGTGCCAAATTCAAAGGTGCCCAGGGATACGCCGAGGCCATCGAAGTCTCCGGCCTTTTTCTCATTCACGGAGACCTTGGTTTCGCCAGCAGCGTGTTTCACCGTGACGGGGACGTTGCTGGCGCGATTGTTGCTGGATGCGTAGGCAAAAATCACTTCGTAGCGTCCGGCCTTCGGCAGCTTCGCATGAAAGACTGCAGTGCTTTCGCCTTTGCCGCTGTTGCGATCATGGCTGTAGCCATTGCCGATGAATTTCTTCGCGGCTCCGCCTTCCTGCCAGTGACCAGCCTTGAGGGCCTGCTCGTCATCCACGACCACGCCCTTCATGCCTTTGGGGTCCAGGCCGCGTGCACTTTTAGGGCCTGTGTATTCGAGGATCTGGCCATCTTTGAGCAACTGCTCGCGCAGCTTGGCATAAGGGACCTTTTGCACAGGCAGGTTGCCATCAATGGCCAGCACCGCAGCGCTGGCGGCGGACTGACCCAGGATCATGAACACAGGTTCCATGCGGATGGAACCGTAGGCGATGTGGCTGGCGGACATGGCCACTGGGACCAGGAGGTTAGAGCCCTGGCCATCTTTCGGAACCAAGGAGCCGTAAGCGATCTCATAGGGGCCATTCGTGCTCACGCCGATGTCGCCTTCGTTTTGCACGTAACCTTCCGCCGTGATGTGGCGCTGCACATTGTGGCTATCAATGGTGTAGCTGCCCATGCCCACGGACTCGGGGGTCGGCTTCATTTTGCGCAGCTCGTTTTCGGTCATCACAAAGTGGCCGATCATGCGGCGTGCTTCGCGGATGTAGAGCTGGTGAGACCAGTTGCCATTGTCGGTGAACTCATCTTTGGGCAGGCCCCAGGTGTTCAGTTCCTTTTGCAGTTCTTTTGGCACACGGGGATCATTGGCGACGAACCAAAGCAGACCCTGCTGATAGGTGCGGTGCTCCGCGATGATTTCGCGGCGGCGCTCGTAGCTCGCTTCGGGGTAGTCGTAGTTGTAGCCGATGTTGTCGAAGCTGAAGGGGCCGTGATTGTTTGTGTCTGTCTTGTGGTTAGGGATCGGGTCAAACTTCTCGAAGAATTCACCCCAGCCGGTATTCAGCACGCGCAGCAGCAGTTCATACTGGCTGGCATCGTAGCCTTCAGGTTTGGGGAAGGGGATGCGGTTCGCAGGATCATTGGTGTAGCAGGCGCGGAAGCAGTAAGCCTGTACACGTTTGTCGCCTTCGCCTTTCACACCGGGATCTTCTGTGCTGATGCGGGCCAGCACGCCGCTTTTGGGATCGCCCGGAATCTTGTAAGGACTGATGGGTTCCTTCACTGCACCGAAGTGGTGGCGGTGATGCAGCACGCCCACCTGGATGCCATTGTGCTCTTCGCCATAGACGCTGTTGGCCTCGCGGCCCACGTGGTAATCTGCGCCGGCTGCTGCCATGAGGTCGCCCTCATAGGTGGTATCGATGAACATCTTGCCGGCGTAGGTGTTGCCATCCAGCGTGGTGATGGAGACGATCTTGTCGCCCTCTTTTTTCACGCCTTTGGCGCGGTCCAGCCAGGCATCACGCACCACGGTGATGTTTTGCTCCTTGATCCAGGCTTCGAAGATCTTTTCCGCCGCGCTGGGTTCAAAGATCCACATCGTGCGGTTCTCGCCGTCCATGGCCGGGGTGCCCTGGCCTTTGTTGCCATACTCGCTTTTCTTCTGCTGCACCCAGGAGTCGTCCTTCTGGTAGTGCATGTAGATGCGGTGATAAAATTCGCGGGACAGGCCGCCGATGACGGATTTGTTGCCCGTATCGGTAAAACCAAGGCCTCCGCTGCTGAGGCCACCGAGGTGCTTGTCCGGGCTGACGATGATGACGGATTTGCCCATCTTTTTCACCTGCACAGCCGAGGTGATGGCCGCGCAAGTGCCGCCGTAGATCACGACATCGTGCTCCGAGGTGGCCGCCTGGGCGGCGAGATTGAGGGACAAAAGGGCGAAGAGGCAGGTTGGGACTCTCATGAGGGGTGTAATCGGCCAGAAGGAGGCGCTTTGTCAACCTTACGGGGTACTTTGCGCTCAGCCTTTCGTAGGCTTTAGAAAAAAGGAGAAAAGCGCATGCAGCAGCACCATGACAATGAAGGTTTCAACGGCATACACGGCCCACATGGGCTGCTTGGCAGGCGGCGTCTGGAAAATCTCCTCAGCCCCAAAGCCTGTGTCATAGAAGTAGTCTGGCTCTGTCTGGCTAAACGGCACCTGCATGCGCAAATCTCCCTGCTCGTAGGTCGCCTGGATCGTGGCCAGTTCACCCCACTTGGGAAGGCCTGTGAACTCCATCCAGACATTGGCGATGACCTTGGGCCAGGGCAGGACAAAGGTCACATCCACCGCGCGTTCGATCTCTCGCAGGTCCACGGTTTCGCTTTGAGGCCACAGTGGATCAATCTTGACGATGTCTCCCAACTGGGCTGCTTTTTCGTTGAGACGCAGCAGGAGATGCTCCCTGAGAAATCTGGCAATCTCAGGTTTTGCAGCCTCCAGTTCCGAAGGAGCCAAACGATGATCCCCATTCGGATCCAGGCTGACCATTTTTCCCAGAGTGAACAGATTCAAGGTGAAGCGAAACTCCAGCTTCCGCTTTTCCACCTGCACCCGCAAGGACGTGACATCGGCAGGGTGAGCCTGCGAGACCAGTGGGAGGCAAAAAGCAAGTAAGGGCACCAGCCACTTCATGGCCTCATCATGGGGCATTCCTCGCCAGAATGAAAGTCCCGCTGCAGCGCCTTCGTTCACCCTGCATCCTTATGCGCCTCGTCACCACGCTGTCCCTTTTGTCTCTCTCCACCGCCCTGGCCGACTGGCCCCAATGGCGGGGGCCTTCCCGGGACGGAGTCTCCACCGATACCACGCCGATTGCAGAAAGTTTTCCTGAAGCTGGCCTGACCAAGGTGTGGGAAAGTGACTTCATTCCCAGCGACCACCTCGGTGGCCACGGCAGTCCTGTCATCGCGGGAGAGCAGGCGTTTATCTCCGTGGTCTGGCATGACAAGGTGCCTTCTGAGCAGCGCGAAATTGATAGCGAGGTGATGCAGCAGATGAACTACCGCGGCGTCTCGCCTGAACTGATGAAAAAGATGGAGGAGGATCGTCTTTCCATGCCAGCCATGCGTGGGTCCAAGCTGGACGAATGGCTGGCGGCCTGGCGCAAAGAAAACCTCACACCCAAGGAGGATGTGAGCCTGGGCAAATGGGCTGAGTCCCGCTTCAAGGCGGGGAAGACGGCATTGCCTCTGGAAGAGCTGAGCCGGGTGGCTAAGCGGGAGGGCAAGCCCTTCGCCAATGCGGATGAGCTGAAACAATGGATGGAAGACGAGAAATTCTCCCAGCCTGTCAAAGACAAGCTGATGACTGCAGTGCCGAATACGATTAAGGTGGCCAAAGACGTCGTTGTTTGCCTGGATCTGAACACGGGCAAGCAGGCGTGGAAATTCGAGGTGGAAGGCAAGCCAACGGGCCGCAGCTCCAGCAGCACGGCAGCGGTGATGGATGACAAGGTGTATGCCGCTGGCAGCACGCATCTCTATTGCCTGAACCAAAAGGATGGCAAAATGATTTGGAAAGCCGCTCTGCCTGCGGGCGGTCCCGCCGCATCGCCCCTGGTCGTCGGTGACACGGTTTATATGGCGGCCGGGCGTGCCCAGGCGTTTTCAACCAAGGATGGTCAACTGCTATGGGAGCAGAAAGAGGCCAAGGGCAACACTGGCAGCCCTACCCTGTGGACTCCTGCTTCTGGGCCGCCTGTGCTGCTGATCGTCGGGGCCAATGCCGTTTATGGTCTCTCCCCGGCAGATGGCGTGGTTCAGTGGACGGTGGAAGGAGGAGGCCAGTCCACCCCCGTGACGCAGGGAGATTGGCTGGTCGTTTACAGCGGTGCGAAAGACGTGGGGCTGCGCGCCTATCAGTATGTCAAAGAGGCCGTACCGAAAGCTGCATGGTCCCATTTCTGGGTGACCATGCGTTACAGCGGCAGCCCCATCATTCATGAGGGGCACGTCTATCTTACCTGCGGTGGCAAACACCAGTGTGTGGAACTGGCCGGCGGCAAGGTGACCTGGCTGGAAAATGAGGTCAACAGCACCATCACCTCTCCCATCATAGCCGATGGCAAGCTCATCGTTTACGAAAACAACGGCAGCCACCTGCGTGTGGTGAAGGCGGTGCCTGGGGCCTATCAGCAACTCGCGCGAGTGAAGGTGGAGGGCATGGGCTGCTCATCCCCCGCCCTCAGTCATGGCAAACTCATTGTTAGGCAGCGGGAGAAGCTGGTGTGTTTTGACATGCGTCCAAAGCCGTAAGCATGAACAAGTCGATTTCTTTAAAAAGGTGGGGGCCGTTTGCTCCCATGACGCGGCTGGCCCCGCTGGTGGCCTGCCTGTTTCTCAAGCTGATTTCACCCGGATGGACGGAAGAAAAAGCCGCCAGCCCCCTTGTGATGCTGGTTGTTGAGCGCCTGTCCTGGATGGATGAAGTGGCGGAGGTCAAGCGGGCGAAGGCTGCGCCTGTGGCCGATTCTGTACGGGAGGAGGCCCTGCTTCAGGCCATGGAAAAGCAGGGCAAGGAAGCGGGGCTGCCACCGGACCGTGTGCGGCAGTTCTTCGCCGGCCAGATCTTGGCCGCCAAGGCCTTTCAGGAGGACTGGCTGTCCAGGCCGAAACCCGGTGCATGGCAGGAGCGTCGCCTGCCGGATCTCACCACAGAAGTGCGGCCGCGTTTGGATGACATTGGCCGGCGAATGATCTCTGCCTTGGCACAAGGACGGCAGTCCGGGGATGCCGAGGTGATTGTTCGTCAGGCCCGAGAGGCATTGCAGAACCAGGGGTATGCAGAGGCCGTCATCAGCCCTGCCATCATGGGGCTCAAAGCGGGGCTTGGGCGCACCCCCTAACAAAAAATGCCGGACAAGGGCGAGGCCTCGTCCGGCATGTGATGAATCTTTTTTAGAACGTGTGAATGAACAGGCCGGAGCGCAGCTTGGGTTCAAACCAGGTGCTCTTCGGTGGCATGATCTGCGTGGCGTCGGAGATCGCCATGAGCTGATCCACCGTCACGGGATACATGCTGAAAGCCACGGCATGGTCACCGCCATCCACCAGCTTTTCCAATTCGGCTGTGCCGCGGATACCGCCGATGAAGTCAATGCGCTTGCTGGTGCGCGGGTCATCAATGCCCAGAAGCGGCTTCAGCAGATTGTCCTGCAGGATGCTGACATCCAGCTGATCAATCGGGCTGGCATCGGCATCTGCCTTCCATTCCAGGTCATACCACTGACCCGCCAGGTACATGCTGGCATGCCCAGGCTTGGTCGGAGATTTTTCTTCTGTTTTGGTGACCTTGAAGGTCTTGCCCACCTGTGCCAGGAAGCTGTCGTGATCATGACCGTTCAGGTCTTTCACCGCACGGTTGTAGGGCAGGATGTTCAGCTCATTTCCAGGGAACAGCACGCAGAGGAACCAGTTGTAATCTTCCGTGCCATTGTGCTCCGGATTGGACGCTTTGCGCTGCTTGCCCACGCGGAAAGCGCTGGCGGCGCGGTGATGGCCATCGGCCACATAGGCGGCTGGCACCTGATGAGCAAAGAGCTGCTCAATGTCAGCACACGTGCCCACAGGCAGACGCCAGACCTGATGCCGAACGCCATCGGGAGCGGTGAAGTCGTGCACCGGGTCATTGTTGAGGCGGAAACCATTGACGATCAGGTCAATGGCGGGCACGCCACGGTAGGTCAGGAAAATGGGGCCGGTATTGGCGCTCAGAGAGTCCACCAGACGGGTGCGGTCATCCTCTTTGTCCTGGCGGGTTTTTTCGTGTTTCTTGATGACGTCGTTCTCATAGTCTTCCGTGTGGCAGACGCCCACAAGGCCGGTCTGGCTGTGCTCGCCGATGGTCTGACGGTAGAGGTAAAGGCTGGGGGCCGTCTCACGCAGCAGCGCACCTTCGGCCTGAAGCTTTTCGAAATTCTCGCGGGCCTTGACATAAACCTCAGCGGAGTAGGGATCGACATCCAAAGGCAGGTCAATCTCGGCACGGTCCACGTGCAGAAGGTTCAGCGGCTTGTCATGGGCGAGGGCGTAGGACTCCTCACGATTGACAACATCGTAAGGCACGGCCGCGACATCGGCGGCGTGTTCAGGGGCAGGGACGAGACCTTGGAAGGAACGAAAGCGCATGGGAGGAGCATCCTTGGCGGGGGCAGGGGAGGCGTCAAGCGACGGGGTGGACGTTTTGCAAAGTCCGAACTTCCGCCCGCTCACCCTCACTTTTGGTAAGGTCGCACTGTCGGCGGCTGCCTTAGCCACGCATAAATATCGCCGCTCATGCAGTCAGTCGCGGCCTGATAAAAGTCCTGCATGCGGTAGGCCCAAATGGTTCCCAGCCCTACCTGCATGCTGTGCAGGGTTTGCTGCAAAAGCGGGTGCTGAAAGATCTTTTCATTCCGGTCTCTCACCAGATCGGCCTCTCGATAGGTCACAAACTGGTAAAAAGGCTCCGTTCTTACCTCT
This sequence comes from Verrucomicrobiota bacterium, assembly GCA_040386955.1. Lineage (GTDB taxonomy): Bacteria > Verrucomicrobiota > Verrucomicrobiia > Verrucomicrobiales > Verrucomicrobiaceae > Prosthecobacter. The sequence continues at coordinate 159,312 of JAZKER010000018.1, read as the reverse complement.
CCCCCTTGTTTCGTCGGCTGGTGATATTCTTTGGTATAGCGGTAGGGCACGCCCATCAGCATCTCCACGTGGTGTACGATGCTGCATGTATGCTGAGGCGGCAGAGCCAGGCTGAGAAACCAGGCATTCCGCTGGATCATGCGGTCGAAGGGGGTGCTGGGCCCGTACGCGTGACGGGTGCAGTTTCCACATAGGTGCGCGGCATCCTGCCCCAGAGCAGTGACGGAAGCAAAGGCATGAAACTGACGCACGCTGCCGTTTTGCCGGCGCAGGTGTTCGGTCAGCGGCCCGCGCTCGCTGGGAGTGCTTGCCGGATCAAAAAGGCGGTCCGTATTGCAAAGGGAAAAGCTATGGGTGGGCACGGCCAGCGTACCTGTTTCTCCCACAGCGGATTGCAGGCTGGTGAGATGAGCTTGCAGAGTCCTGGTCTTATCAAAGCTTTCGTGAAATCCAAAATTGCCTGCATTTCCTGTGAAATACACGGTGTCCCCGCCGCGAATACCGATCTCGCCATAAGCCAGTCGCAGATCCTCCGTGGTATAATGAGCTTTGGATCTCATGCGGCAGCCAGGGTGGGGGGCTGGGCTTCGGGCAGGCTCAGCAACTGATGGGCATGCAGCGTCTCAAAGGCTTGAAAAAGTTCCCAGGCCGGGCGGCCGAGGATATTGGCAATATCAATGAGATCATGCTGCCCGTCGCTGTAGGCCATGATGTCCACCAGCACCCGTGAGCTGGCCGCAATGCCCTTCCTGCCAATCGTGGGATAAAGCTGCCTGCGCATGAGCTGGGGTTCGCACAGCACAGTGGTGGTGTAAGTGAGCGTTTGCTCCAGGCAGTTCAGGCAGTGCCGCAGCACATGAAAGGCACCTTGCAGACCGGATTCGGTGACCAAGGTGAGGTCATCCAGCGAAGTATGGTATTCCGGGTAGCTGCCATAACGCGTGCGCATGACGGAGCAGACCGGCAGGTCCACCCCCGGCCAGCAAAACTGACGCTCATCACTGCCACGCTTCAGGTAGCTGTAGCGGACGTAGTCAGGTTGCAAATGCTTCAGCACATGCTGCGCCACCTTGTCTGCCAGGGTATTGCCCAGCCTCGATTCCAAATAAGAATACGCGCGGTCATCCCCCACGCAGCTCAGCACAAATCCCGCGATCACATGCGACTTCAGATGCTCCAAATGCCGGGAGAGATAAACAATGGCCCCAATGGTTTCAGGAATGAAAATGATCCGGTAGGTGCAACGCCTGTCCGGCAAGGATTGAAGATAGCGGGCCAAAAAGGTGGTGACCACCGGGCCTGAAATCTCATTGTTGGCCAGAGACGGATGGCAGATGTACGTGGACAGCAAAACTTCACGGTCTGTGCTGCCGGGAATGATGAGTTCTCCATACGTCAGGTGGCCCTTTTTCAGGGTCGAGCGAATGATGGCCCGGTATTGACCTGGAGGCAGATTTTGACGCACCTGATGAGAAAGGCAAAAGCCCCAGGTCCGCTTGTAGTAGGCGGTGATGTAGGGGATCGCTTCCGGGAGATTGGGCTCTGAGTGCAGGTGGAGTTGCAGCTCTTCCAGGCTCAGTTCCAAGTCCACAGGCTCGGAGTAACTGACCACGTGGAGGTTGTTCACCGCGAAATCGGCAATCACTGTGCCGTCCGGAGCGATGAGCCGGGCCTCGCTGATGTTCCATTCTTCAGGCACCTGCCAGTCAAAGCATTGCGTGCCTGTGGGTACTTCGACCATCCGCAGCAGGGGCAGGTGCTCTTGCAGAATCCGGAGGGTTTGGCGCACGCCGTCACCGGTGATGCTGCGGCAGATGGGAAAAAGCCGCTGTGCCAGATCATGCATACCCGCAGGCCTGGAGTCCGCCGTTTCCGGGCATGGGGCTTGCGCACTCATGCAGGTATTTTTTCCGCGATGTCCCGCAGTGTCCGCAGGTCCTTGATCTCAGCTTCGGTGAACTCCAGGTCATACTTCTCCTGCACCGCCAGCAGCAAGGCCATTTTGTCCAGCGAGTCCACGCCGATTTCACCCAGCGGGCGGTCGCCGTCTTCATCAGTCTGGAACTTGGCTTCGGGTACCGTTTCTTGCAGGAGAATCAGCAGTGTGGGGGGGATGGTATTCATGGGTGGGTTTGGTCCTGCCATTCCAAGAGGGCCGAAGCATAGGAAAGCCCGACGCCAAATCCGGACAGGAGAATGCGGGCGGGCCGTCGGCCGAGGTGTTGTTCCAGCAGGAGAGGGATGGCTGACGAAACCGTGTTGCCGATGCCTTTCAGATGAACCGGAGCCTTGCTGGCGCAGAGGTTTAGACGCTCACGGATTTTTTCGACGATGTAACGGCTGCCCTGATGCAGGGCCACAAGGTCCACTTCATCCAGGGTCAGTTGGCGGTTGTCCAGCAGGGCCCGAATCTGACGGGGCACCTGGGTGAGGGCAAAATTGAAAACCTCGCGTCCGTTCATGTGCAGTTTGCCGCTCCGGTTATGGATCGCCTCTCCGCCCTTGCCCTGCGTGCCAAACAAAATGTCTGTCATCGCCCAGCCTGGGCCGTTGGCTTCCAGCAAGGTCACAGTGGCGGCATCGCCAAAGAGGAGGCTGGTAGCCTGATCGTCGGCATCGACGATTTCCGAATAGGGGTCGCAGGTGAAAAAGAGGCCGCGCCGGATGCCGTGGGCCTGCATGAAAGCCATCACCACGGAAAGCCCATACACATAGCCGGAACAGCCCAAAGACAAATCAAAGCATGCACAGGAATCAGGCAGTCCGAGTTTGCCATGGACCACGGCCGAAGTGTGGGGGATTCCGTGACCGTCGGGTGTTTGCGTACAGACGATCAGCGCCCCAATGTCATCCAGGGAAACGCCCCGGGCCTCCAGATTTCTCGCAGCGGCTACGCACAGATCGGAAGTCTGCCGGCCCGGTTCTTTGACTGCCAGTTCCAGCGTGCCCAGTTTTTCTTTGAGGAACGTTGAGTCGTAGCCAAAGCCGCTGCCTCGCACCAACGTGCTTTCCCTGAGGTCCGGGACATGCGCCGCAATCTGTTTGATGCGAATGCTGGGGATCATGCGGCCAAGGAGAAATAGATGTTCCCGAGCGGTTCGCCGCTCCAGGAAATGCTGCTTCGGGTGAACCTGCCTCCCAGCACCTGGTTCAATTTCACGGTGACTTCGCCGATAGCGGACTCAGGCAATGCCCGCCTGAGTTCCAGCCTGGCAAACAGCCATTGGGTGGCTGGTGCAGGCAGCGCGAGCAGATGTAGATGCTTGTTCAGAAAGACCATTTGTTCGATAGGAGTTCCTGCGCTGCGGGCGGGCAAGGTGGCTGTCCGGGCGCCTCCATCCACCCTGGCGGTGGCCAGCACCTGCGCTTCGTGGCAGGGCAGTCTCATGGCGACTTCACGGCTGCTCTCCATCAGCATCCAGCATTGGGCTTCTGCCCCTTTGCCCATGCGGACATCGCCGCGAAAGTTGGGGCTCTCACGTTGTGCGGCAATCTGGCTTTCACTGGCAGGAATGAGGTCTGGCTGCCTGAGGATCTGGGAATGGAAAGACAGGCTGATAGCGCCATCGCCTTCTTGTTCCCTGATTAGACTAACAATGGATGTGTAAACATCGGTGCCGTGGATATAGCTCCTCTTTCCACGAAAGGCGAGATCAAGGGGGTGGTTTTGTTCCATGGCGTTTGACTAGATCATGGGTGCATATTTGAATGTCAATGTGACAAGATGTGAAGTTGTTGGGCTAACAAAAAGTATTTCAATAAAGGCTTCCCTTATCAGGTGATAGAGACCGTCAAAAACCGATGAAAGCTTGTGTCCAAAGGGCTGCAGAAAGCGTGGGTTTCCTTTTTCTCGCTTGGTTGGCTTGTTCCAGGGCTCGTTTGTCAGGTGATGGACTCGCTTTGTCTTCCCATTCCCTTGCATGCATCTAAAGACATGGTCGTGCAGAAGCTCCGCAATCATGACGGTCTGGGCTACAGGAACACATGGGTCTCTTGTCTGGCGGCAGTTTTGGGCCGCGGCCGGTTATGTGCGGTATAACAAAAGTTGTGTTATTTTGCGTGCGGTTGTTGCGCGGCATGCATGTGCTCTTCAGAAAATCTTGAGTCACTGTCGGATGTCATTTTGCCGCAGGGTTTTCAAGGCCAGTCCAGGTTCTGTCCAGGCTCAGCGCGTGGCTGCAAAAGCTGAAGCTATTTGGCAATCTTCCTAAGCTACCGGGTTTTCATCTCAAATGGACATAAAAACTGGGGGTAGAAGCTCCCAAAGCGGTTGGCCCAGGATGAATCTCTGCTATGACTCCTGCTCCTGTCTGGTGCTGCTGCTGGGAATGTTCCTGCCGCAACATCAGCCATCTCTCGGCCTTGACGACTTTGTTTGGGGAGAGAGCGACGGGTGATTTTGAAAAGCGAATGATGAAGTTTCACGGATGAGCATTGGCAGACATTTGTTGCGTGGTTCCGGGGCGAATCTGCTGGACCATGTTGTCAAAATCGGGGTGGTCTTTTATACCGCGCCGCTGATGCTGCACGGTCTCTCGGAGGATGGTTATGGCTCATGGCTGCTGGCGATGACCGTCATCAGCTTCTTCCTTCTTCTGGATCTGGGGGTCACGCTGGCCAGCACCCGGTATTTCGCGATCGCTGTTGGTTCGGGTGATGTGGCGAGGGAAGGCACCATCCTCTCGGTTTCCCGCCGTCTGTTCCGCATCATTGGGCTGGCCATTTTTGTTTGCACGATGGCTTCGTTGCCGCTGATGCCGTGGCTGGCTTCCCACAATCTTTCAGCCTGGGAGGTGATGGCGCCGCTGGCGATCTGTGGATCCACCACGGCGCTGCGTTTTGCCTCCCGCATGCCCATGGTTTTGCTGCGGGCGCATGTCCGGTATGATCTGCTGGCCTGGTGTTCCATCATTCGTTCGCTGGTACAGGCCGCCATGATGACGGTTGCCCTGCGTTCCGGTTTCGGCCTGGTAGGGGCGGCCATTGCCCACGGTTCTGGGGACTGCCTGGAACTGGCCTTGCAAAGGTTCATGGCACGTCACCTGCCGCGCCCTGGCGGCGAGCTTTCTCCAGAAGCCACCCAGCAGACCAAGCGGGAGCTTTTCAGCTACTGCAATTCGTTGCTGCTGCTCAATGTGGGCGAAAGCTTCCGGCTGCAGGTGAATCCGTTCCTGATCAGCAAAATGTGCGGCCTGTCTGAAGTGCCCGTTTATTCCCTGGGCATGCGTCTCATCACGATGCTGGAGGATGTGGTCAATGCCCTTTTCGGGGGGCAGATTCTGGCTGCTTTCAGCCAGCTTCATGGTGCGGAAGACCATGAAGCCTTGCAGGACCAGTTCCGCCGGGTCACCCGGATCACGGTCAGTTTCTCGACTTGGGCCGTTGGCGGCCTGGCTTTTTTTGGAGAGGCCTTTTTCAAACGCTGGATGGGGGCTGACTTTGGCCGTGCGCATGATGTGATGCTGATTCTGGCCATCCCTTACGGTCTGCGCTTCATGCAGTACCCCGCACACAGTCTGCTGTACACCCTGAATAAGCAGCGCTGGCTTGTCTGGGCCAATTTCATCGGAGGCATCGTAACCGTCATTTTCGCCGTCGCGCTGGTTCCTTTTCTGGGGCTGCGAGGGGTAGTGATGGGAACAGCTCTGGAAATGAGCGTGTTTTATCTGTTCATCATGCCGTGGCTGATGCGTGACTGTGCAAAGCTGAGCCCTTGGAAATACATCTTTGGCATGATTCTGCAGCCCATGGCTCTTTCTCTGGCGCTGCCTGCGCTGTATGCCTGGTGGGCACTGGGGTGGTTGACGCCCGATTATACCCAGCTTTTCCTGTGCAGCGCAGGCTACACGTTGGTCTTTGCCCTCACGGTTCCCTGGGTGGCGTTGGATGCCCGGATGCGGCAGTCTTTGGGGCAACTTTTCAGGGGGCGGTTTTCTGGGGCTGGGTGAGCAAACCGAGATCTGCCTTGGCTGGCAAATGCTTCACCAAACTGCAATGGCCTTTTTATGGAAATGAGTTGACTGAACGTAGGGAGAATGGAGCTATTAATGCAATTTGCCATGCGGGACTTTCATCTTGATCTTCAGCGTGTTCCAAATCCCCTTTTCATGAAAATCCCGTCCGAAATTTCTTTTCTGCCTTTGAAAACAGGTGGCTTAAAGGTGATGAGGGCAGGGTGGCCCACTAAGCTCTGAAATGGATATCTGCGAATCAACGGACATAAAGCATTCAGGGGCAGGAGCAAGCCTCCTCCTGAGCGGGGATGCACCCATGCAGACCATCGTGAAAACGAGGGGCAAAAAGAAGTAATCTATGGGAAACCTGTCCAAAGTCCTTCTTGTCTCCCACAACTTCCCCCCCACAGCCGGGCCGGAGTCCAGCTTGGTCAAAATCAATGCGGAATTTCTGCATCGGGCTGGCTTGCAGGTGCGGGTGTTGACGACCACTCAGGCTCATGCGACGCAGGCAATGGATGAATCGCTGTTGCAGGGCCTGCCCGAGGAAATTCTGGTGGACCGGGTCCCCAGCCCCGATGCCGTCCTGACGGAAAAATTTCCCCGGTTTGGTCGGCTGGCCGCCATCGGTGCGGGTCACTATGTTTTGCCAGAAGTCTATCTTCCGTGGGTTTTCCCGGCAGTGGCCAAGGCGCGGGTAATCGTCAAAGAATGGCAGCCGCAGGTGATCTACTCCAGAGCCTCCAAGCATGTGAGCAATGTGGTCGGCTGGCGGCTGAAGAAGGCCACAGGCCTACCCTGGGTGGCTCATTTTAGCGATCCCTGGATCAGCGCCGGCCTGCATTACCGGCCTTTGCAGCGTTTGATCGGGCATTACTTTGAACGGCAGATCCTGCGGAATGCCGATGCCCTCGTCTTCGTCGCCCCCCAGACGGCGGAGAGCGTGCTGCGCCGCTACCCAGAGGAATGGCGGAAGCGGGTCCATATCATTCCGCACGGATATGAAACGCCGGTGGGCAGGCTGGCTGAAATCCGCCCGCCACCTGTGGCGGGCCGTCCTCTCCGGGTCATTCACGCGGGGGCCTTTTATCCGACTCTGCGCACCCCGGACACATTGATCGAAGCTTTGCGCAGACTGAAAAAGACCCAGTCTTTGGCCGGTCGGCTGGAAATCAACTGCATCGGTGTGGATACCACCTGTTATCAGCCGAAGGTGGATGCAGCAGGAGTGGGCGATGTCATCAAGCTCGCCGCCGGCGTCCCCTTTGATGAATGCCAGCGCCAGATCGCCGCCAGCGACTTGACGCTCATCATCGACATGCCGGGTTTTGGCGGCGTCTTTCTCCCGACCAAGCTTGTCGAGGCTTTCGCCTATGACCACCCGGTGCTGGGGCTGGCAGAAAAGGACAGTGCCGTGGCTGATGTCCTGCGTGGTGCTGGCCTGCATTGGGCCGAGCTTACGGATCCGGACGACATCGCACGTTGCATCATTCGCTTGCTCCAAGATTGGGAGACGGGGCGTTGGGGGTTGAGTGCTGCGCAGCGCCAGGGCATGGACCGTTTCCAGATTGATCGCATCAACCAGCCCCTGCTGGAAATTTTTGCCAAAGTAACCGCCCGTACCAGCCATGTCTAGCCCTCCCGCCCAAGGCTCCGTCGGAGTTACGGTCATCATCACCGCCTACAACTACGGGCGCTACCTCGCGGATGCGATTCACTCCGCCCTGGCCCAGACCCATCCCTTGGTGGAAGTGCTGGTGATTGATGATGGGTCCACCGATAACACGCCGGAAGTTGCGGCCTCCTTCGGCGACAGGATCCGATACCACAGGCAGTCCAATGCCGGCGTTTCGCGCACCCGCAATGTGGGGCTTTCCCTGGCAACGCATGAATGGGTGGTGTTCCTGGATGCCGATGATGCCCTCTATCCCTGGATGGTCGAGTGTGCTGTGCAGGCGGCTCTGCGCGAAACGGAATTGCCTGCCGTCGTGATGGGGGAATGGGTGGAGTGGAAAGAAGGTCTGCAGACTGAAATTGAACCCCAGTTCAAGCCTGTCTCCACCGTCAGTCCCATTGACGTGGGGATGCTGGTCTTGCGGAATACGCTGGCCCCTACGGCTCTGGCCCGCAAAAGCATCCTGATCGAACTTGGCGGCTACGACCCGGAGGTGGGCGGGGCTGAGGACCGTGACATGTGGATCCGGGTGGCGGCAAGGCACCGGTTCATTTTGCTGGACCAGGTCTTTTACCGTTTTCGCCTGGTGGCGAACAGCCTGTCTCATCAGCCGGAACGTCAAGGGGTGGTCAGCAAGCGGGTGCTGGCCAAGGCGAGGCGGAATCCGGATGTCTCCCTGCCTGCCTGGATCTGGCGTGAATCGGATGCCGTTCAGCTCTATCAAAGCGCGATGAACTACTCCATGGCCGGACAGCATGGCCGGGCGCTGAAGCAGGCCCTGCACTCGTTTTTCACCTGGCCTTGGTTGGGGGGAGATTATCGTCCCGCCTTGCCTGCCTTGGCACGGCTTCGTTTTATCATCCGCCATCTGCAGTTTCTGCTGCTACCCCGTAAGAAGCCCGTTAACTGACCCGATTTGAGAGCAAGGATTGGTCTGAAATGGGCTTGCTAGAATTGGCGACGACCTGTTTGCATTTAAGAATAAACGCTGCCTAGACTTCATGATGATTTCAAAAAAAGAAACGGATACCCTCAATCATGGCTGCTATCTCGGCAAAGAGGTGGCCGAAAGATGGGCCAGAAAGCAGTATGTCATGGCTGAGGAAAAGGCGTTTCTTGGCGACTTCGGCAGAGACATCCAGGGCGCAAAAATTTTGGACATCGGCATTGGCGGCGGGCGTTCCACTCGGTTCCTGCTGCCTTTGGCCAGCGAGTATGTCGGCATCGACTACTCCCCCGACATGGTGGATGCCGCCGCCGCGAGTTTCCCTGGCACGCGGATCGAAGTCGGTGACGCACGCAACCTTTCCGCTTTCCAGGACGGCGAGTTTGATTTCGTGATGTTCTCCTTCAATGGCATCGACTGCTTGGCGCATGAAGGGCGTATGCAGACCCTGAACGAAGTTTTCAGAGTGCTCAAACCAGGCGGGCTGCTGGGTTTTTCCAGCCACAACCGCCAGCAGCCCGTAGCCAAACCCTACTCGCTGAAGTATCTTTATCGCTCCAAGCATCCCGTGCGCATGTGGAGGTTTTTCCTTCTTTATCTGGAAGGCATCCGCGCGTGGAAGAAGTCCGCCGGATCCGCCATGGCCTGCGAGGAATACGAGCTTCGGCATGACAGCGGCAACACCTTCACGGCTCCGCATTACTACATCTCCAAGCCCTCATTGGTTGCCCAGGTCGAACCCCTCGGTTTTGACCTGCTGGCCATTTATGACACGGCGGGCAAAAAGGTGACGGCCGAAGAGCGGGACGAAACCTCGTCTTGGTTTCACTATGCCTTTCGCAAGCATTCCTGAATCCCAGGCGGGGGCCTGCGGCCTGGTGCGAAATCTTCTGTAGAGAGGCGATGTCGATTCAGAAGGATTGCTTCGGCTGGGTGAGGCGGCGGAAGAGATACAGAGGCCAGGAAATGTAAGTGCTCACCGGTTTCTCAACACAGGGGTAGCCCATTTTAAAGTGATTCACCTGGTTCAGCTGCCCCGTGTTGCCAAAGTAGCCGAAATCAAAGGTGCGAATGCCTTGGGTAGCAAAGCGGCGCATGTCGTCCCAGTAAAGAAACCGGCTGGCGTTGCCGAGAAAGTTGCGCTGCTTGCTGTCTTCCACATTCCTGAAGTGCGAGCAGGAATACAGCAGGGTGGCACGGCTGGCTTCGGCATCCACCATGTAGGCATGCATGGCCAGGACGGAGCCTTCATGAACGGCCTTGGTCACCGTCAGGTGGGGCCAGTGGCAATTGAAGTGCCGACTGTCCAGTGAGCCTAGGTCCTTCGTCGCCGCAAACACGTTGTAAAAGGCGACAAAGGCCTCCTCGTCACATTCCCGGTCGGAGGTCACTCCATCTCGCTGGGCCCGGCGGATTTTGTAGCGCACGGACTCATCACATTTGGTCAGGATGACATCGCCGCCTTCCTCCAGGGACACCTCCAGCACACTTTTGGGAAAGCGGAAGTATCCGGGGTGCTCCTTCTGGCTCCGGCAGTTGTAATAAGCTGTCAGCTTGGCAAAATCCCAGCCGCGAGGTTCCTCTGCCATCCATTGATGAATGAGCCGAACTGCAGGAAGCCGTCTGAAAGGATAAACAATGGTGGTCACTGCGGAGCTGGCATGTAGGATGAATGGATTGGCGACGTGAGAGTGGTGTGCTCAATTCTTGCGATTTGCTTGACTCAGTCAACAGCGTCAGCCACACTTATTTAGGCAGCATGATTGCAGAACTTAACCTGGAGCTTTTTGGCGATATTCAAATCGTGGATGAATATGCCAGCAAAACGACCTTGGTTTTTGGGGAGCCTACGGTTTTTCGTGACCTCGGGCCTCTGATAAAGGGTAAAAGCATTCTCGACATTGGGGTAGGTGCTGGCAGGACAACCACTTTTATTCTCGATTGCAAGCCAAGCAGGTATGTTGGAGTCGATTTTGCCGACAACATGGTGGAAAAATGCCGCCGAAGATTTCCGGGTGTGGATTTCCGCTCAGCCGATGCCCGTTCATTGACAGATTTCAGTGCTGGTGAGTTTGACTTTGTGATGTTCTCCTGGAGTGGCATTGATTGCGTCAGCCATGAAGACAGGCTGCGCGTCCTTTCCGAAGTTCGGCGCATCCTTGTGCCAGGGGGTGTTTTTGTCTTCTCCTCGGCCAATGCCCGCCGGATCAGCGGCCCCCCCTGGTCACGCGAAGCCATGGCCGATCTGGATTTGAAATGGTCCGTGCGCGGCGTGGCACGGGCCGCGAGGGATTTTGCCCGTGGGGTGAAAAACTATCTGCTTCACCGGCGTGAGCAGGTTTTTACCAAGGACTATGTGATCAATCTTGATGCTGCCCATTCTTACCGTCTGCTGCGTTATAACATTGCTCCAGACAAGCAGGCCGCCCAGTTGCAGGCCGCAGGTTTTGGGCGTGTGAGGTCCATAGACAAGCAGGGGGCTTATCGCGACTTCAATGATGAGTCGCTGGTGGATACCCCCATTTATTATATCTGTGAGAAGTCGGCCTAGCCATGTCTGACTCATGATGATTCAGACCTTCAAGCATCTTGTCCTGATCGGCATCCAATGGTCCGGCGTTCCCTACCTGTTCCGCAGGTTGAACCGGAGCCGTTCAGTGATTCTAATGTTCCATGGGCTGACGGACCGGAAGCACTCCGGCCTGGAAAACTGCCAGCATAAGCACCTGCATGTGCAGCGTTTTGAAGCCTTTCTGGTTCATCTCAAAAAGCATTTCCACGTCATTTCCCTGGATGAACTGACACGCTGCCAGCGGGAGGGGCGGCCCACGCCTCCCTCCAGCGTGGTGCTCACTTTTGATGACGGATTTCTGTCGAACTACAAGCTGGCATTTCCCTTGCTAAAAAAGTACGAGATGCCCGCCACCATCTTCATTGCCACCCAGTTCGTGGCTGAAAAAAAGCCTATCTGGGTGGACCGTGTGGACTATGCCCTTGACCGTGCTGGTGCCAGCAAGAAAGAGCTCGTCGAAATGAAAAAGCAGTTCAAGGCCTTGACGCCGGATCAGTTGGTTCCGGCCATTGAGGGCCTGGAAAAACAGCTCGGGCATGAACTGGTGAATTCGAATGCGGAATCATCTCCCGACATTTATCGCTCGCTCGACTGGGACGACGTCCGTGAGATGCAGAAGACGGGCCTGATAACCATCGGTGCCCATACCCATTCGCATTGGATCCTGGGCCGCTGCGAGGCTGAGATGGTGCTGAAGGAGGTGGAACTATCCAAAAACATCATTGAAAAGGAGACTGGAAATCCCTGCCTGCACTTCTGTTATCCTAATGGAGGCCGTGAGGACTTCTCCAAGGAAACGGAAAGCATCATCCGCAAGCTGGGCTTTCATTCCACCACCACCACCCTATGCGGATTCAATGAGGCGAAGTGTTCGCCCTTTTTGCTGAAGCGTTTTGGCATCACCGACGAGATGGACCCGGTGAAGTTTCATCTGCTGATGTCAGGCATCGATCGCAACCAGGTATGAGTGTCCCTGCCGCCGGGAGTTCGCCTGTTCATTCGGCCTCCGCGAAGGCTGGCCAAGTGCTGCTGGTCTCCCATAATTTTCCACCTTTGCAGGGGGCCGAATCCCTGCTGGTGAGAAACAATGCCCTGGACCTTCACGCCCGGGGCTGGCACGTGGGCGTGCTGACGGCACCGCAGGGCCTGCCGCGCTCGAGGGAGGATCCGGGCCTGCTTGCTGCTGTGCCGGGAAACATTGAAATCATGCGGACAGTCGGCTCGGGGGGCATCCATCGCCCTGGCATGGGAAGGCTGGCCAGATACTTGATCGGCCGTATCGAGACACGATGGCTGCCATGCCCCAACCTTTTTTGGCAAAAGCAGGCGGTCGCGATGGGGCGGTCATGGCTGGATGCCCATCCCGAAGCCGTCATTTATTCAAGAGCCCCCCGTCATGTCAGCAGCCTTGCTGCCATGGCATTGAAAAAGCGCTCCGGCAGACCTTGGGTGGCGCATTTCAGCGACCCCTGGTGGGACTTCAGCTATGAGGGCCTGATCCATCGTGCGTGGATACGACGGCTGGAGCACCAGATCATTCGGGAGGCGGATGCCGTGGTGTTTCCCAATCGCCCGTTGGCAGACAAAGTGATGGCCAAATATCCCGACTCATGGGCTGGCAAGGCACGGGTGATTCCCCATGGATTTGCGACATTTCCATCGCAGATACAAGCGGCTAGACCTGCAGGCCAGTCACCCTTGCGAGTGCTTCATACCGGGGCGTTTTATCCGGTGTACCGCACCCCTGACAGCCTCTTTGAAGGGCTGGCTTTGCTGAACCGTCGCCTGCCTCTAAAAGGGCGGCTGCTGCTGGAGTGTGTGGGGGATGAAACGGTGTGTTTCCAGCCACTCGTCAACAAGCTGGGGTTGGAGAAAATCGTATGCCTGCGGGAGGCTGTGCCCTATGCCCAATGCCAGGAGATGATCGCCCAGGCAGATCTTCTGGCCGTGGTGGACGTCACCTACGGGCTGCGGGGTGTGTTTCTGCCGACCAAGTTGATTGAATACTTCGCTTTTCTGAAACCGGTGATCGGCATTGCCCCTCCCGGCAGTGCCGTGGCCCAAACACTGCACAGCTGCGGCCTGGAATGCCCGGATCAAGATTCTCCACAGGCCATTGCCGACGCTTTTGAACGACAGATCCTTGCCTGGGAATCGGGAACGTTTGGGGTCAGTCAGGCTTCGCGGACTCAGATGGCGGGGTATCACCTTCAGGCGGTAAACCAGCCTTTGCATGAGCTGCTGGCCTCTTTGGCCGGATGAGCGACTGCACCTTCTTCGCCTGCTCATACAGCCAGCCGCGCAGGGATGCCGGATTGCGGGCCTGGTGGTTCACGATACCACGTTCACCGTGGCTCCACTCGCCTTTATAGGAGGCTGCCCCGCCGAGGAAATCATATTCATGGAGCCCTCTTTCAATGCAGGTGCGCAGCATCCAGGCCATCATGGTCCGCCCTGGCCTGAGCTTCTCCTGCTCGGGCAGCCAGCCGCCCTGAAAGCACCACCCCTTGCCGCCATAGGCAAAGTCATAACGGCCTGCGATCATCTGGCCGTCCACTTCAAGAAAGACCAGCACCAGCTCATCCCGCTGGTGAAACCGGGCGGCCACTTCATCATGAAAGCGCACGTACTTGGGCGACAGGAAACTCTGCCGCTGGTCTCCCCAACGGAGGGCGTTCAACTCACGAAGGCGGGTCATGCCCTCGGCGACCGTGAAATCTTGCCCTACTTTCCGGAGCGTCACGGCATGTTCTCGGTGAAACTTTTTCCAGCGCTGGCGGAAGGTGGAAGAGCGACTGGCCAGAAACTCATCCCATGAAGCAGGCAGGCTAACGTACGGGGCGGTGGTCACTTTGCGGCTGACCCATGGCATGCCCTTGGCCTCAAAAGCGGCTGCGAGGTAGGGGATGGTCAAGGAATCCTCCCGCATGGCCTCAAAATAAAGGATGTCCCAGCGATCTACCAGATCCTCCAAAATGTAACGGCTGAATGCTTCCGCCACCGTCTTCTCGTGGCCCCGGCGGAGAATCCAGTCCAGGTATTCGGAGGCCGTGTCCGCCTTTTGGCCCAGCAGAAGCAGCCGCCGGATCCAGCGGCCCGGAATGCCTGCGCCGTAGTCAATCATCATCGGGGCGATGCCGATGAGGTGGCCCGGGCGGTCTTCGGCGACAAGGATCACCCATTGACCGTCTGGACCGTAAACAGACAGCCAGGCATCCAGCCAATCCCAGGAAAGAAAGACGGCATCCGCCTCGCTGCTTTTCAACAGTTCCTCCCAGTGCGGTTTCAGGGCTTGCCAGCCTTCCTGGGTGCTGACCACCCGCAGGGTCAGCGGATTTTGGGAGGAAACAGCTTCATCAAATGACAGGTCGGAAGGCACAGAGACAGGGGAGAGTTTAAAATCATTCGGACAAGGTTTTTTTGCGCAAATCGCACGACTATGTCAGCGCATGAAATGGAGGGCGTGCGCTGACAAGTTCGCGTCTTTGATGAAGGTCGCGGTGAAGGTCAAAATGACTCGCATCCAGCTCTGAACGAATGTTGGAAAGGCGAACCCATTCGAGCCCAAACACAAAAAAACCCGACTTGTTAAAGTCGGGTTTTTTTACAAACCGCAGAGAGCGAAATGGTGGGCAGGGCTGGGTTCGAACCAGCGTAGGCGTAAGCCAGGAGATTTACAGTCTCCCCCCTTTAACCACTCGGGCACCTACCCATTCACTTTCGTGCGGGCGTGGAGTTAAGACTTGCTGGGGATGTTTGCAAGAGAGTTTTGCTTTTCATGAACGAAAAAATTAACGGCGGCTTTTTCGCTTCACCTGACGGGTCACCAGGGTGGGTTTGCTGCCGTGCAGAACTTTGAAGTTTCGGGTCTCGGCCACCGTGCGGTGATGCTCGAAAGCCTCCTTCATGAGGTTCTCATAGGGGAGGTGCTTGTTGGCGACGAGCCAGAGGTCCCCGGTGGTGCGAAGGGCCTGGGCAGCGACGGTGATAAACTTGAGCCCCAGCATGCTGTTCGTCTCGCGACCGTCATGAAAGGGAGGGTTCATGATGATGGTGTCATAACAGGCGCTACCGACGCCCTGCGTGACATCTTTCCACAGGATGCGCGGACGCACAGGGACGGGAACGAGGCCGGTATTCCGCCGGGCACATTCCAGTGCGCGGGCATCGGCCTCATACATGTCCACGCTGCGGAGGTTCGGGCAGTGGCGCAGGATGTGGTCGCTCAGGAATCCCCAGCTGGAGCCGAGATCGGCCACGGCTCCGCTGAGAGAGTGGGGCAGGTGCTCGGTCAGCAGGGCTGAGCCCTCGTCAATGCGGTCCCAGTTAAAGAGACCGGGCTGGGACCAGAACCTGCCATCCAGGATGCGCTGCATGGCACCGTTGATTTTCCATTGGGCCAGGAGATCGGTTTTCCACGGCGAGGAATGGGTGGCCCAGAAGACGCGGCTGTGATTTTTGGAGAGGGTTTTCACCTCGGGGGCGACTTCGGCCAGGTGCTGCTCCATCCGCTTGGCACCCCAGTCATTGTGCAGGGCGACGACGAGGGTGCCGCCTTCTGCGAGCAATTCATGGGCGTGGGCAAAGTCGGAGAGAATGCTTTCGCGCTGGCGGTCGGGCAGGAGGAGGATGAGATCATACTGGCCTTCGGCCAGGCGGGTGTGGCGGATGCCCTGAAGCTCCAGCCCTGCGGCATGGGGTTTCCAGGTTTGCTCACAGGTGAGCCGCTCACGCAGCGGCTCGAGACCTGAATGGGACTGAGCGCGAAGAAAGAGGATGCGCTGGGCGGTGGCCACGGGGATCTCGGGCTGAGTCTCCAGGGCGTAAAAGAGGGCGGTAAGGGCGTGCATGAGGCAGGTGGCTGCGGGCCACGATTTGAGATCCACCGGGCTGCTTGAGAAGCCGTCTGGACCAGGGACCGGGGTTACTGGTACAGGAAGGTGGTGAGGGGGCTGGTCGCGTCGGCTTCGTCGTGCTGCTCACCAAGACCAATTTCATAGGCGCTGCGCCCGGCCTCGACGGCCGCTTTGAAGGCTGCCGCCATGCGGGCAGGATCGTTGGCGATGGCGATGGCGGTATTCACCAGGACGGCATCGGCCCCGATTTCAAAGGCTTCCGCGGCATGGCTGGGGGCACCGATACCGGCATCCACCACCACAGGAACGGTGGCCTGGGAAATGATGATTTCAATCTGCCGACGTGTGGTGATGCCCTGGTGGGATCCGATAGGAGAACCCAGGGGCATGACGGTGGCCGTGCCTACGTCCTGAAGACGGCGCGCCAGCACGGGATCGGCATTGATATAGGGGAGGACAATGAAGCCTTCCTTGACCAGTATTTCAGCGGCCTTCAGGGTCTCGATCGGGTCGGGCAACAGGTAGCGGGGATCGGGATGGATCTCCAGTTTCACCCAGTTCGGCAGGCCGGCGGCCACGGCAAGGCGGGCCAGACGCACGGCTTCCTCGGCATTCATGGCCCCGCTGGTGTTCGGCAGCAGGAGGACTTCCTTGGGGATGAAGTCCAGGATGTTGGCGAAGGGGTCGCCTTTGCCAGTGAGGTCGGCACGGCGCAGGGCTACGGTAACGATCTCTGTGCCGGAGGCGATGATGGCCTGGCGCATGAGTTCGCCGGAGGCAAACTTTCCCGTGCCCATCATGAGGCGGGACTGAAAGGTGCGGTCGGCGATGGTGAGAGGCTGATTGAGCATGGGGCGGGGTATCAATGCCAGTTTTAGAAAATGGCGTCGGTGAAATTCAGGAGCTTCGCGTGCGGGGCAGTGTGGCTGAATGGACATCCCTGCACCCAGGCGGAGCCCCGGCACCGAGGATGTAGTCTGTGAATGGGCTGAGCACAACTTTGGGCTCAAAACTCAAGCCCCACCCAGACCAAACTGGGCACCATGGGGAGAACGGTTGCCTGGCTTGAGCCTGGGTGGAGCTGGATGTCCAAAGGGGCCGTGCTCAGACTAGAAGCAGTCGTTGCAGCAGCTCTTCGCCATTGAGCTGGATGCCAATGTAAAAGTCGCCAAATTCGCCATACTGGGTGGTCACTTCATCCCAGCGCATTTCATAGACGATGGTTTTGATCTGGAAAATGTCGTGAGCAAACAGAGTGACGCCCCATTCGTGGCTGTCCAGACCGGTGGAACCGGTGATGAGCTGCCGCACCTTACCGGAGAATTTGCGACCGGTTTTGGCATGGCCACCCATCAGTTCACGACGTTTTTCGAATTCCTGGGCATACCAGTTGGCGCCCACATTGCGGCGCTTGCTCATCGGGTAAAAGCACATGACCTGCCAGTCCGGCATGTTCGGGTAGAGGCGGTCATTGAAGTATTTGTCCATGTGGCCTTTCCACTCGGCGATGCGGGCCGTGTGGGCTTCGGAACCGACTTCCAGGTTTTCCGTGCGGGCGATGCGGGCGGAGGCATCCTCTTCCTTTTCGCTGTATTCCGTCCATTCGGTCATGGAAAGGTAGCTGTAGGTGGCATTCAGCACTTCGGGTCCGAAGGCCTGCCCCAGTTCTTTTTCAAAACGGTTGGCATCCTGCAGGTCGGGAGTCAGCAGCATGATGCCCAGGTCTGCCTTGGGGCTGACCATGCTGAAGGTCAGCAGCTGGGTCTTCGGATGAGAGCGGATGGACTGGACGGTGCTGTTGAACCGGTCAAAGCGTTCGGCCTTTTCTTCAGGGGTGAGGGCGGCCCAAAAGCCGTGGTCCACGTGATAAAAGAGGTGCTGAACGATCCAGCCTTCCTGGGGGATGATGGGGGACATGGTGATTTGGCGGGTTGTTTAAAGTCGGGACTGTGGCAGAATGGGACATTGGAATCCCTCCCGGCTATATCTCTTCATACGCTGGAATGCCTCCTGCTCAATGGGCAGGCGCAGGGAAACGCAAAAAGTGATTGAAACCCCGGAAGCGGGAATTATTTATCCGGCCCGCAAAATCCAAGACAAGGAGACTCTCAACATGGCAGACGCAGAAAACAAATACTCTCAGAATACCGCTGGTGCATACTACGTGGACGATCAGTGCATTGACTGTGACCTTTGCCGCGAGACTGCCCCCGCCAACTTCAAGCGTGACGATGACGGCGGCCATTCCTACGTTTACAAGCAGCCTGAGTCTGACGACGAGCGTGAGCTGGCTGAAGAAGCCCTGGCGGGCTGCCCTGTCGAGGCCATCGGCCGCGATGGTGACTGATCGTTTCTTCTCATCCGCCTTTCTCAAAAGCACAGCTGTCTGCAGCTGTGCTTTTTTGTTTTCCGGGGCAACTCCAGCGGCAGGAACGGCTGAGGTAATCTGATGAAGAACCCAGGGACAGGGAGAGTGGCCGCAGCGACGAACTGGAAAAAACGCCGAAATTGGAGCGCTCATTTCAGCGAATTCGCGGTTAATTTCGGAGTTGAACGATTTTCATTCAGCCAAATGAGCGGGATTTTATAAAATTAAGATAATTATATAATTATCATTAATAAATGTAGTCCTAGGCTGACTGTCAGATTGACGAATTTCATTAAATTTGAGACAACCGGATCGAATTCATTGTCCGCGTTTTTGATGCGGATTCTGGGTTCAACCCCCAACCAACCCCTGATAAAACCCACCGATATGAGTGTGTCCATGCCTGCATGGTATTCCTGTGCCCTTTTCCGTCGGCTGCTGCCGTCGGCTTTCAAGGCCGCTGCATTGCTTTTTGCTGCTTCCACCACCGTGGAAGCGGCTCCGAATCCGCCTGTCCATACGTTGATTGACATCAACACCGCGAGCCCGAACCCCGGGAGCAGCAGTCCAAAACGCATGTTCCAGGTGACTTACACTCCCTTTGGAACCGCGACACCGGTGGTGAGGACGTTTTTTGTGGCGTCCTCCAACGTGTATGGCGCAGAGCTTTGGGTGACCGATGGCACGGCAGGCGGTACCCGGGCGCTTGACTCCCTGCGTGCCGGTACGGGAGCCCTTGATCCGCAATCCATCGTGGTCATCGGCAGCAAAATTTATTTTTCAGCGGACTCGGGCGACAACTCCGGCCGTGAACTGTATGAATTCGAGCCCGCCCTCCGCGACTGGCGGCTTGGAACG
Organism: Verrucomicrobiota bacterium; assembly: GCA_040386955.1. Classification (GTDB taxonomy): domain Bacteria; phylum Verrucomicrobiota; class Verrucomicrobiia; order Verrucomicrobiales; family Verrucomicrobiaceae; genus Prosthecobacter. Next base: position 140,083 of record JAZKER010000018.1, on the reverse strand, counting down.
GGAGCCACCGATGCACTCAAAAGAAGGTCGGACCTCAACACGGCTTCAGGCGGGGGAAGCAACCCCCAGCTGCTCACCGTACTGGGCGGGCATATTTATTTCCGCGCCCAGACGAGCACCACCGGTGGGGCTGAAAACTTTGAGCTGTACCGCTGGAACCCGGCCGTCCCGGCCACGGCCCCCCAGGTGATCACCAGTTTCACCGTCGCCAACCCGGCCTTCGCCAACCTTACGGTCGTTGGCACGGACAAACTGTTTTTCACAGCCAACGACACTTCCGCCACGACGTTGATCGGCAATGAACTCTATTGTTATACCGTAACGGGCACGGCGCTGACGGACGGAGCGGTGACGACGCTGGATGTGCTGGCGGGTACGGATAGCTCGACGCCAAACAATCTGGTCTCTTTCGATCCGGATGGCTCGGGGGCTGGTGCAGCCAAGCTGTTCTTCCAAGCGGCTTCTGCGGCCGCCAATGCCAACCAGGAACTTTTTTCCAGCGACGGTACGGTGCTGGGGACGGGGCTTTTTATGGATATCCAGGCCGGGGCGACCTCCAGTATTCCCCAGAATTTGTTCGTTCATACACTGTCCACGACCAACAATCCGCAGGTTCTTTATTTTTCGGCGGCATTAACGACGACGGATCAGGAATTGTGGAAGAGCGAGGGAACGGTGGGCACCACAGCCAGGCTCAAGGACATCCGCACAGGCGCCAGCGCTTCCACCCCCACGGCCTTTTTTGCCATTGGCGACACGGTCTTGTTCAGTGCAGATACCGGAACGACCGGAACACCAACGCCGCCGCAGGCCCGTGGCCGCGAACTTTGGAAGACGAACGGGACGGATGCGGGAACAGTACTGGTGGCCGATATCCAGTCGGGAACCGGCGCTTCCTCCCCGACCCGTTTCACAGCGGTGGGTTCCCGGGTGTACTTCCGTGCAACCACCACAGCAACCAGCGTTGAGCTTTACTACACCGATGCTCCTTATACCTCCGCTGTCCTGGTGCGTGACATTGCGACGGGCACGGGTTCTTCTGATCCGGGGTCCACGGCTGCTGACCAGCCGCAGTTGCTGGCCTTTGATGCCACCCGTGCTATTTTTGCCGCGACGGATGGCACGGCCGTCGGCAATGCAGGCATCGAACTCTACATCACCGATGGTACCTCGGCGAACACCACGCGGATCAGCGATGGGGACGGCCCCGGCAACTCCGACCCGGCCAGATTTGTCCGCCTGGGGGACCTCATGTACTTCACCGCTTCCACTGGGGCGAACGGTCGCGAACTTTATCGCAGCAACGGCACGGGGGCAGGAACCCTGGACATCTCCAACAGTGCGCTGCGCCTGGGCACCACGGGGTCTGACCCACAGTTCCTGACCGTCTGGAATAACAAAATCTATTTCAGTGCCGACACTGGCACCACCGCTGCGGCCCTCTCCGGAACCGGGACGGGCCGTGAACTTTGGGCATATGACCCTGTCGCAGCAGCTCCTGGTCTGGCCCTCGTATCAAACCTGGATGGCGCGACCACCGGCACCAGCCCTTCCCGCCTGATCGTTTTTGACAGCAAACTCTACTTTGATGCAGACCTGACCACCGGTGCGGCTACCCGGCGTGAGCTGTATGTTTATGACGGGGTGAGTGCTCCCGTTCGGGCCACGACCTCACAAATCCGCACGGACGCGACCGATCCTGCCATCGAAAACATGTTTGTTTTCACCGTTGGCGCAGCCAATCCGGCCGCCCATCAGGGCCAGTGGCTTTACTGGACGGCAGACAACGGTGGCAAAGAGCTTTACCGCATGAAGGCGGGCGCGACGGACTTTGAGCGGATTGACCTTACCGATACTGCTGGCGGTGGATCTGGAGCCTCGACCCCGAGCCGCTTTTTCAGCATGAAGCCCGGTACCGGCACTCTCAGCGGCCTGGACGTTCTCTTCTTCGTGGCCAGCAATGGCGTTCACGGCGAGGAGCTGTGGCTGATCGATCCGGCGGACAACACGCCAAAAATGCTGAAGAATGTACGCACTGTCAGCGAGACACCGGTTTCATCCCAGCAGAGCTCTTCTCCCCGCAACTTCATCGCCTTCGACAGGCGTCTGTGGTTTGATGCCGATACCGGTACGACCTCTCCGGGAGCAGGCCGTGAGCTGTGGGTCAGCGATGGCACCGAAGCCGGCACCGTCCAGTTTGCCGATATCCGGCCAGGGACAAACGGAGGCCTGGATTCCAATACGAACATGAGCGTTTCCGCCGACGGTGAGTGGCTGTATTTGCGCGGGGATTCAGGCGTGAACCCGTCTAACGAACTGTATCGCACGGACGGTATTTTGGCTCCGGCGGTCGTGGCGGATGTGAGTCTCAGCGGCAGCAGTTCCCCCATCAACCTGGTGACGCTGCCGGAGTCGGTTTATGTCGCCTTCACCGCAGATACCGGCGGGGGCACCAGTGTGGGCATCCAGCCGATCAATGACAACCAATCCATCAGCCGCGAATGGTGGGTGACGGACGGCACTGTGCCGGGAACCCAGTTGGTGAAAGACCTCAATCCAAACTTGGTCGTGGGAAATGAAACCACAGGACTGACCGATCCTCTGTCGCTGCTTTATAGTAGTGACCCCAACACCACCTCGGATCTCTACAGCTCCATGACGGTGCAGACAGGGCTGAGCACCAGCGGGGGCAGCATTCCTGGCACAGGCATTTCCACGATGTTCCAAGGGGCGGATGGCAAATTCTTCCTCCGGGCCTTGACGGTGGAGGCAGGCAGGGAGCTGCACTACATGGCGTTTGTGCCCACACCGGTGGCTGTGACCACTGGCATCAGCTATGCTGCGGGCACCGCCAACCTCCAAGGGACGGCCGACCGCCAGGGAGCCAAGGGAACCTATTATTTTGAGTGGGGTACCACGTCGGCCTATGGCAATGTCACCCCTGAGCAGAACCTCGCGGGCGGTGCTATTCCCACGACCAGCAGTGACCTGCCAGCCCTGGCCGCGTCCTCCAGCATCACGGTGACACCGGGCCAGACCTACCACTTCCGCATGGTGGTGAAGACGCTTTATGGCACCGATTATGGGGATGACGTCTCCTTCCTCGCGGCGGATCCTGACATCGGTCTTGAGCAGCCTACAGGCAGCCCGCTCGTTTCCACGACGGCCGTGGTGCCCTACGGCACCGCCCTCCGCGGAGGTGGCGTGACCAAAACTTTCACCGTGACGAACACGGGCATGGGACCTCTTTCAGGTCTGAATGTGAGCATCACTGGCACCGATCCCGGAGATTTTGTGGCCAATGTTTCCCAACTGGCCACGGGTATCCCCAGCGGTGGCAGCACCACCTTTGCGGTGACTTTTTCTCCCACTGCCGCCGGACCACGGGCAGCAATTCTGAACGTCGGCAGTTCGGATCCCGATGAAAACCCCTTTGTGGTCAATCTCACCGGAGACGGCATCACCACTTTCAACGCCAGCTTCAATGCCGCCACCGATGTGCCGCTTACGGCCGCAGGATTGAATGCCTCGGGTCTGACCCTGAATCTGAACCTGAATTTTGTCCCGCCTGCCGGGACCAATCTGACGGTGGTCAGCAATACGGCCACAGGTGCCATCACCGGCTTGTTCTCAGCAGGATCAGGTTATGTGGATGCGAATGGTTCTGGATTCCTTGAAAACGGTGAACTGGTCACCCTGAACCACAATGGAGTGAACTATGAGTTCATCGCCTGGTATTATGGCGGCCCGGGCAACAATGACCTGGTCCTTCTGTGGAGAGCGACGGGGCTTGTCGGCTGGGGCAGCAATGCGGATGGCCGTTTGGGGCTGGGCAATGTTGTCAGCCCGCAGGCCTTCCCGGTGCAGGCAGATCAGACCGGATTGCTGCTCAACAAAACCCTGGTTCAGCTTTCCGTTGGCGGTTCACACAGTCTGGCCCTGACCACCGAAGGTCGGGTTTACAGCTGGGGTCTGAATACCAACGGTCGTCTGGGAGACAACTCGACAACGACCCGTCTGCTTCCTGTGGCGGTGGACGTTTCAGGTGTTCTTGCTTCCAAGACCGTGGTCGGAGTTGCCGCTGGCACCGCCCACAGCCTTGCAGTGACCTCGGATGGCCAAGTGTTCAGCTGGGGCTTGAATACGAATGGCCAGCTGGGCAACAACAGCACAACTGAAAGCCCAATCCCTGTGGCTGTGGACATGACGGGCGTGCTCTCCGGCAAGTTTGTGGTGGCGGTGGCGGCGGGCAATGCCTGGTCCATGGCGCTGACGGCCGATGGGCAGGTTTATGCCTGGGGGCTGAACACCAGCAACCAGCTCGGTGACAACACCGCAACCCAACGCAATACCCCAGTGGCCGTGGACACGACCGCCCTCAGCGCACTGAGCGGCAAAGTAGCGGTGGCCATTGTGGCGGGCACAGCTCACGCCCTGGCATTGACTTCTGAAGGCCAGGCCGTCGCCTGGGGACTTGGCACCTCGGGCCAGCTCGGCGCGAGTGTTGCTGTCACCCAGCCAAGACCTGTGTTTGTGAGTGCCAGCGGCGCTCTGAGCGGCAAAACTGTCGTTGGACTGGCTGCAGGCAACACACACTCTATGGCTTTGACGGCCGATGGTCTGGTGTTCGGCTGGGGACAGAATTCCAGCGGCCAGCTTGGCTTGGGCAACCTCACTGGCGATGCGATACCCAACACCATTCACCGGGTTCCGGTCGCGGTTGATACCGGCAGTTCCAGCGCTTTGAACGGCAAGACCTTGATGGCCGTGAATGCGGGCATCAACCAGAGCCGGGCTGTGGACAGCAACGGCAAGGTTTACGGCTGGGGAGTCAATACCAGCGGTGAAGTGGGCGATGGCGGAGTGGTCTCTCCCATCACGCTGCCTGAAGCCGTGGATACGGGGGATTCCAGCGCCTTGCAAAACAAGTCGGTCATGGCGATTTCTCCAGGCTCCCAGGCCAGCCATATCCTGGTGACCTACGCGGGTACGCCGGCTGAAATTGATCTCCAGTATCCTCCGGGTTCTTCACTTGGAGAAGGCAGCAGTTCCCTGGATTTCGGCACACTGCCAGTCGGGGCGGGTCTGACCCGGATCTTTACCATTCAAAACACCGGCGGCAGCGTTCTTGCTGGTATTTCGGTGGGGACTCTCACGGGGAATACGGCGGACTTCAGCGTCAGTGCGGCGGCGGTTCCCGCCCTGCTTTCCCCGGGTGCCAGTGCCACCTTCAGTGTCACTTTCAATCCTGCCACGACAGGGGCGAAACTGGCCCAGCTGGTCATCAGCAGTGCAGACACCAATGAGTCGGCCTATGCACTGTCGGTTCTAGGCAATGCAGGCAGCTCGTTGTCTCACACATTCAACTCAGCTGACGAAGTGGCTCTGGAAGTCAGTTCACTCACGGCGACCGGTACACCCCTGACTCTGAACCTGGGCTTCGTTCCGCAACCTGGGACAAATCTGACAGTCGTCAGAAACACAGGTGTTGGCTTTATTCAGGGCCGGTTTGATGACGGTACCGGCGGCCTCACCAATGGCGAGGTCGTAACGCTGACCTACAACGGCCAGGCCTACAACTTTGTGGCCTGGTACTATGGCGGCCAGTCTAACAATGACCTCGTTCTTTTGTGGCGGGATACCAACCTCGCCGCCTGGGGAACAAACGCTGAAGGAAGATTGGGGACCGGAGCCTCCGGTGATCGCACGGTGCCGACCGCTGTCGTGAGGACCGGCGTGCTCGCTGGCAAGACCATCGTCTCTGTCGCCACGGGCAGCAGCCACACCTTGGCGCTGGCCACAGACGGTCGTGTGTATGCCTGGGGGCTGAATTCCTCTGGCCAGTTGGGAGATGGCTCCGCTACGGCTCGCACCAGCCCGGTGGCTGTGGACGTGGGCGTCAGCAGTGCCTTGAACGGCAAGGTGGTGGTGGCCATTGCGGCAGGCAGTGCCCACAGCCTCGCTTTGACCAATGAGGGCAAAGTTTATGCCTGGGGCGCTGCCGCCAGCGGGGCGTTGGGAGACAACCAGACGGCTTCCAATCGCACCCGTGCTGTGGCTGTTCTGGATGGAGCGATCAGTTTTACCTCCAAGCAGATCGTGGAGATCGCGGCGGGTACCACCTACAGCATGGCATTGGATTCCACCGGCAAGGTTTATACCTGGGGCCTGGGCACCAACGGCCAGTTGGGCGACAATACAGCCGTTTCGAAATCGGTGCCGGTGGCTGTGGATACCACCACGCCGATTGGGCTGGTGGCCAACCCGCTGAATGGCAAAACGGTCGTGGCCATTTCGGCCGGTGCCGCCCATGCGGCTGCATTGACCAGCGAAGGCATGCTGGGGACCTGGGGGGTGAATTCCTCTGGCCAGCTCGGGGATGCTTCCACCACCCAGCGCAATCTTCCGGCTGCTGTGGATGTGGGTTCTCTCAGTGCTCTCAGCGGCAAAAAGGTGGCGGCCATCGCCACGGGCTCATCCTACTGTCTGGTCCTGGATGGAACCGGAACGGCCTACGTCTGGGGAGCTGCCAACAATGGCCGCCTTGGCAACAATACGACCACGCCCAACATCTCCCGTGCCATCCTGCTGAACGTCGGTTCCTCCAGCGCTCTCAATGGCAAGACTGTCAAAGCGGTCGCGACAGGCGGCACGCACGGTCTGGCTCTGACGACGGAAAACGTCGTGACGGCCTGGGGCGGCAACGGCGGAGGTCAGGTGGGCAATGAGACGATCATTGAGCAGCTGGTGCCCGTGAACGTGGCGACTGGAGCCAGCAGTGAACTGGCCGGCAAACGGGTCATCGGTCTGAGTGATGGCGCCATTGCCGCTCACTCGCTGGCCATTTACGCTGCCGAGGCTGAAATCACGGTGGAGGAGCCGGTCGGAAACATACTGGCAGATGGAGTCAGCGAAGTGGATTTCGGCGGCCAGCTTACTGGTCAGGCGGGGACTCCCCGGGTGTTCACCATCCGCAATGACGGGACCGCTACTTTGACGGGACTGGCCGTGAGCAAAACTGGACTTAACAGCGGCGACTTCTCCTTTGGCAGCCTGGGCGCCACATCTCTGGCACCAGGGGCCGTCACGACCTTCAGTGTGACCTTCACTCCTGGCGCACCCGGTGACCGAGAAGCTTCCATCAGCATTGCCAGCAATGATTTCGACGAGAACACCTTCGACATCGCTGTGACGGGCAAGGGCACCGTTCCGGAAATCGCTGTCTTCGAGTCTGCGGTGAGCCTGACAACTCCGGCCTCCATTGACTTTGGGCCAGTGCCATCCTCCGGAAGCACCAAGACCTTCACCATCCAGAACATCGGGGAAGGGGGGCTGGGCAGCATCAGCCTTTCGCTGACGGCTGCTCCAGGAATCTACAGCGTCAACAGTTCGGGAACAGCCACCAGTCTTGCTCCCGGTGCCACGACGACCTTCAACGTCACCTTTACTCCGTCTGGAAGTGCTTCATTGACGGGTTCGGTCCAGATTGGCAGCACGGATGCGGATGAAAATCCGTTCGTCATCAATCTGACCGGAACTCTGGCGCTTTCTGCTCCGATCAATTCCTCACAGGGGGATGTCGTCAGCACGGAGGGCGCTCCCGATGCTCTTGGAACCGGCTCGGTGGGTGACTTCAATGTCCTGCGCCGCGGCGGGTTCATTTCCGAAAACGGTCTTCTGGTGTTCCCTGGGACGCTGGCCATTGGCAGCGGTTCGCCTGCTGTGACTGCCGGGAATTCCCAGGGTATCTGGAAAGATGATGGCGCTGGCGTTTTCCTGCTTGCCCGCACGGGTACACTGGCACCGGGAACGGCAGGGGCCAGCTTTGCGACGCTGCCTGAGGTTCCGGCCATTTCCGAAACTGGGGAAGTGACCTTGCTTGCCTCCCTCAACATTGGGGTGGGGGATGCCAACGTGAACAATGACACGGGCATCTGGAGTGAAATTGGCGGCACTGGATTGGACCTGCTGTTGAGGGAAGGGGATGAAATCCTGCCGGGCATCTTTGTGGACAAGTTCGCCTCAGGTGCCTATGCCACCGCCCAGATCAGCCCGACGGCAGGGGAAGCCGCTTTCTCGATCAGCATGCGGGGTGCCTCGACCAACACGGCCATTGTGCGCACCAGCGTCAGTGGTGGAACCACGAGCGTATCGGTTGTTGCCCGTCAGGCACAGGCGGCCCCTGGTCTGGCAGGCCTTACCTTCGCCGCCTTGAACGGATCTTACAGCGATCCGGCCCGCATGGACGCTCTGGGTAACCTGGCCTTTACGGCCCTGCTTTCACCAGGGAACTTGGAAAGCCTGTGGTATCAGCCTCAGGGCAGTGTCGCCCCGGTCAAAGTCTTCGCCGGTGGCGATGCCGCTCCAGGCACCACCTCCACCTTCAGCAAGATTCAGCCTCCATCCATGGGTGGCAGTGGCGTGGTTTCCTTCCGTGCGACGTTGAACCTGGTGGGGGACAACGCTTCCAACCAGCGCAATGACGGCATCTGGCGCGGTGATGCGGCCACCCCTGCCTCGTTCACTTGCATTCTGCGCCGTGGCGACAATGGCATCCCCGGCCTGCCTGCGGGTTCCAGAGTCGGGAACCCCTGGGGTGGCTGGTTGAGCAACAACAATCGCGGTGCCTGGCGTGCCTGGATTGACATGAACGGTGACTTCTCTGTTGCCAGCCGGACGACCAATGACGTTCACGCCCTGTTTGCCGATACCAGCGGCACCATGACCATGGTCATCAAAGAAGGCGATGCTGCTCCGGGGGTTGCCGGTGCTGTTCTGGCCGGTTTTGACCATCCCGTGGTGGGCGGGCAAGATCAGATGGCATTCCTTGGCACCATGAAAATTGGCGATGGCGGGGTGACGACCTCCAACGACACGGGCCTCTGGAAGCAGGCCCCGAACGGTGGTCCTATGGCCCTCTTCCTTCGTGAAGGCCAGGTGATCACCACCTCCGTCGGAGCTAAAACGATTGCCATCATTGATCTGCCGGGCTCTGGCTCCAGCCTCTCCCTGCGCCGGTGGGAACAGCCAGTCATGGATTCCACCGGGGCTTTGGTTGTTCTGGTGACCTTCACTGATGGCAGCACCAGCCAGTTTATTATTCCATAATCATTCTGTCGCCAATACATGGCGGTTTCAGAGCCCATGCCCCACAAGGGCATGGGTTCTTTTTTGGTCAGCGAGACCTGCTTTCGATCCAGCGCACAAGCGTTTCAACAGGCCGCCGGTGCTGGATGTTCTGCTGGCAGCGTCTGGCCGCTTGGGCAAAGCCGGGCTCTGTCAGCATGCGGCGGAGCGCGGTCTGAACATTTCTGGGTTTAAAGGTGCGCGGGGTGAGACCCATGCCGGCTCCCAGCTGTTCCAGACGGAAGGCATTGTCCGGCTGGTCGTGTGCCATGGCCATGATGAGCTGGGGCACTCCTGCGGCAAATCCCTGGGAAAGGGTGCCGATGCCGCCATGATGTACAAAGGCGGCTGCCTGGGGGATGAGGGTGGAAAAAGGGACGTACTCCACAGGCAGGACGGTACCGGGAAGACCGGGCGGGAGCTGATCAAGCTGCCGAGTGGCGAAAATGGCCCGTCTGCCCATGGCGGTGACGGCTTCCAGCGCCACCTCGAAAAAGCGGCGCGCCTGGATGTTGGCGCTGCCGGGCGTGAAAACGATGGGTTTGTCCCCGCTGGCCAGAAACTGGGCCACTTCAGCGCTGAGCGGGCGTTCCTGGGCAATGTCCTCCAGGGGAAAATCCCAGAGCAGCAGGTTGGCTGGCCAGTCTGGCTGGGGGCGGGCAAACCACTCTGGGAAAAGGCCCAGGACACCATCCGGGGAATCGGCCCATTCCCACCACAGACTTTTGGGCGGTGTCACACCCTGGCGGGCGCAAGCGGCCTCAACCGCAGGGGCTGCAAAGCGGTCGGCGGGATTGGGCAGCTTCACCAGCCATTGGCGAACACGGAGCGGGAGCTTGCGCAGGTGCTGCATGCCGGGGAACAGTACCGGGGGCTCGTAGGCGCTGATCATCACCGTTGGCTGCACATGGACTGAAATGAGGGGAATGCCGTGCTTTTCCCGCGCCAGCCGGGCACCAAAGACGGTACAGGGGGCCATGAGCAAATCCGGTGGCTTTCCTGCCTGAATCAAGGATTCGATGGCCTCAAGAACGGGTTCTGTGTTTTCCCCAGCGAATTCGAACACCAGCTTGGTGCCGTGGTAAAGCTGCCAGACGCGGGGGTCGGCGATGAACTGGTCAAACTGTTCTTGGCTTCCCATGGGGATGACTTGCAGCCCGGCCTGACGCACGATGTCCTCAAAAACGCAGGCCACGATGAGTGTGACCTCATGCCCTTGGGCCTTGAGCTGACGGCCGAGCCAAACAAAAGGAAAGACATCACCTGCACTGCCAAAGGGGAGAAGGACCGCATGCATGATTGGGATGGCCAAAGGACACCGGATGCCTGGATGAGCAAGGAAGGGAAGGGGGCAAAAGCGGAAAAAGCTTCTTAAACATTAAAATTCGGGTTTTATTTTTTGATAATTATCAAATTAAAGTATAATTTCCATATATTATGTTGATGCCATATGGTCTTACGTCCTCCGCAGTCTCTGCCGGTGTCCCGCTTTTAGAGGGCGTTTTTCCTCATTCCAAATCTCTCATCCAGCCATGAAACCACGCTTCATCCCACGCTTGCTCACCCTGTGTGCAGCCTTGTCTGCTCTTGCGATGCCTTTGTCATCCAGGGGCAGCACGATTAATTGGAGCAGTGACTTCAACGACCTGTTCTATGACGCTGGAGGCCAGGTGCTGGATGGGAATTTTTCGTTTGAGATTGGCTCCTTTGCCAGCGGTTTTGTCCCCACAGGATCCAACATCAATGATTGGGCGGCGAACTGGAAGGTCTTTGACCGGGCCTTCGATCCGACCCCGGGAGATCCTGGGGATGGAGACCCAGAGGGATGGAACACGGTGGACCAGTTTTATGTCGGCACTGCGGAGCATCTGATCACAGGCGGTTCAGGATCTGTGGATGCCAATCCTTCCGATACTTTCGCGCAGGGAGAGGTGGCTTACCTTTGGGTTTACAACACCAAAAATCGTGAAACAGGCACCGAATGGGCCTTGGTCACGGATGGCAGCGGTTTGGGGGATGTGGCCGATGACTGGGTGTTTCCAGATCCGACTGAGCCTGCAAGCACCTCCTATGAGTGGCAGCTTGCGGATGCGGATGCCGCCATTTATGGCGGGCTGAACGGGACCACGGGCGGTGGCCAGCCATACACCATCCAGACCAGCCTGGTGCCAGTGCCGGAGCCCGGCCCGGCACTGCTGCTGGGAATGGCAGCCCTTGTGGGGCTGATGAGTCGCCGCCGTCGCGGAGATGCTTCTGCCATTGGCTGATCTGATCTCAGGACACTCCCGGCATGATCTCTCGCACGACTCCCGCCCAAGCCAATCCTGGACATGTCCGGCAAGGCGGACTTTTGTTCAGGCTGTGGTCGCTGGTGTTTTGGGGCCTGGTCATGATGGCCAGCTTTGCCGGAGCGCAAACGTTGGACTTTGGGGACTACAGTTCGTTTTCGAGTGCCAGCAGCACACGCAATTCGACGCTGCGCATGGGCAGCCTTGTGGATGCGGAGAACTCTGCCACCACCAATTCCTCGGCAACTGGGGACGACAGCACTGGGAGTGATGATGAAGATGGCGTGACCTTTTCTGCCGTGATCGTTCGCGGGCAGGGCGGATCTGTAACGGTCAACATTACCAACCAGACCAATGCCACGGCGTATTTGAATGCCTGGATCGACTTTAACCGCAACGGCTCCTTGGCGGATTCTGGAGAACAGATCGCCAGCAATACGACGATTGCGAAAGGCACTTCGAATGTGAACCGCACGGTGTCCTTTACCGTGCCTGCCGGTGCCAGTCTCGGGGCGGCAGGGGTGCGTGTACGTTTGACTACCAACAGTACGCCTGGACCCTCCGGGGCAGATGGATCCGGCGAGGTTGAGGATTACCTGGTCACGATTGCCGATCCCACTGATCATGGGGACTTTGATGCCTTTCCAAGTGCGAGCAGCCTGATGAACAGCAAACTCAGGCTGGGCAGCACGACGGACGCCGAAGCTGTGGCGACCACCAACTCGACTGCGACAGGGGACGATACGACCGGGAGTGATGATGAAGACGGGGTGACTGTACCCGTGAGTGTGCAACAAGGGGCTTCGGGTTCGATCACGGTGGTCGTCACCAACACGACGGGCAGCACGGCCTACCTGAATGCGTGGATTGACTGGAACGACAACGGCGTGCTGACCAATACTGGAGAGCAGATCGCCACGAACACGGTCATCAGCAACAATTCCTCGAATTCGACCCGGACGATCAATTTTACGGTGCCTGCGGCAGCCGCCTTGGGGCCTGTCGGCGTGCGGGTACGACTGACCTCGGTCAGCAGCCCAGGTGCGGACGGGCAGGATGGAACAGGGGAGGTGGAAGACTGCACCATCACTGTCGCCAATAGCCTGGGGGTGGGCAATCTGATCTGGAATGATGCTAACGACAACGGTCTCTATGACTCAGGCGAAAGTGGCATCAACAATGTGCTGGTGGAGCTGTGGTCTCCTGGGGCGGACAATGCGATCGGCGGGACCGGTGGCAATGCGGATGTCCTGGTGAGAAACGTCACCACCGCGAACGGTGGCTTGTACAGTTTCTCGGGGCTGAGCGCTGGACGCTATTTTGTGAAGGTGCCGACACCGCCGCTCTCGCGGGTCAGCTCCGTGGTGGATGCTTCGGACAACGGGGAGGACCTGGACAATGACGGAGCACAGCCCGGTGGCTCCGCCACATCGGCTTACAGCGGGGTGTTCCAACTCACTGCCGGGACCGAGCCTGGATCATCCGGCACTGGCAATCAGGACAATACCATTGACTTCGGCTTTGTGGCCAACGTGGGCTCGCCCTTTGTGTGTGATAACCGTTTCTACATCATGCAGAACGTGGAGACGAGTGCCGGATCCGGTGTCTGGGACACGACTCTTAACTACATTGATACGGACCAGTCCCTGGAGCCGATCTTCATCTACACAGGCAAGAAGCTGAACGGCCTGGTGTCATATGGCGGGTATCTTTACTGTGTGGATCAGAACGGCGGGCATCTCTACCGTATCAACTCTCTGGGCACATTGGTGGACATGGGGGAAATTGAGGGGCTACCGTCTTCCCCCACGGACGGGCAGTGGGGTGGAGGAACCTCATTAACCTCCGGGCTCATGATCCTGAACCGGTACACTTTCAGCAATGCCCGGACGACGCTCTACACCATTGACCTCGGGTCTGCCTCCGTGGTGGGCAGTCCGGTGGTCACGAAGTACTCCGGCACGGGTGCGAACACGACTGGCAACTTTGGCGACATTGTGTGGGATCCGCTGACGGATAAAATCTATGGCTACAATACCAATGACTCAAGCAACCTGGGGCTGTTTGAGATCGACCCGATAACAGGTGTTTGCACGCGTGTGGCCGTCTCTTACCTGACGACCTTCGGCTCCCTGGTCATTGATGCAAACGGCCTCGCTTACGGTTATGGCAGCCAGAGCAGCTCCACCTCGCAGGATACCTTGTATGTTTTTAACCGGACCAACGGACTGCTGAATGGCAGCATGACCGCCGTCTGGACGGGGCCGAGTGTCACGAACTCTGACGGTGCAGCCTGTCCGGGCGCAGCTCCTTCGATGAAACTGGGCAACCTGATCTGGAACGACGTGGATGATGATGGCGTGAAGGATAGCGGTGAGGCCGGTATCAACGGCGTGCCTGTGCAGCTTTTTCTGGGAGGAGAAAATCCGCTCACCGCCACCCCAGCCGCAACGACAACCACAGCCGGCGGAGGTCTTTACACCTTCGACAATTTGTCACCCGGGCAGTACTTCCTCTACATCCCCACGCCTCCGGCCAGTTTTTCGGTGAGCAGCCGGATCACGGATACAGCAGACAATGGCGAGGATGGGGATGACAATGGGATTCAGACTCTGCAAGGACAGCCGGTGCGCAGCCCGCTGATTTCGCTGGTGGCTGGGACGGAACCAGTCACAGATGGCGATTCGGACAACAAGACGGACCTAACCATTGATTTTGGTTTCCGTGCCTGCCCCGCCATCAATGTGGGCGGGAATCCTGGAAACCTGACGGTGGGCAAGACGGTGAACCATGCCTTCAGTGCAACAGGGGGCAGCGAACCGTATGCCTGGACAGTGGCCGGCGGCACATTGCCAGGAGGCCTAACTTTGAGCGCTGCAGGGGTTTTGAACGGTGTGCCCACGGTTTCCAATGGTGCGGGTGTCTCTGTGACGGTGCGTGCTACCGATGCGGTGGGATGTCTGGGGAACATGACACTGACGCTGGTGGTGCTGCCTAACCTGGACTTTGGTGATTACGCCGCCTTTCCCGGCGCCTCCAGTGTGGCGAACGAGACGCTGCGCATCGGTGTGCTGAGCGATGCCGAGGCAGCAGCGACCACGAATGCGGCGGCAACAGGAGATGACCTTACTGGCAGCGATGACGAGGATGGGGTGGTGGTGCCCGCCCTGCTGGAACAAGGAAAGGCCACCAGCATCAGTGTCACCGTAACCAATAATTCCGGGGCTTCGGGCTTTCTCAATGTCTGGGTGGACTTTAACCGGAATGGCAACGTCGCCGATTCCGGGGAGCAGATTGCCAGCAATCTTTCCGTGGCCAACGGTACGTCGAATTCGGTGAGGACCATCAACTTCACGGTGCCTGTGGCGGCCTCTGTCGGCACCAGTGCGGTGCGGGCGCGTTTGACCAGCGTCAGCAGCCCTGGGGGGGATGGAACCGATGGCAATGGTGAGGTGGAAGACCATGCCGTGACGATCAGCCCGCCAATGCTGGATTTTGGAGACTATGCAAGCCTGGCCCAGGCCTCGAGCACCGTCAGTACTAACCTTCGGTTAGGTGCACTGGTGGACGCTGAAGCCTCAGCTACGGTGAACAGCCTGGCAACAGGAGACGACAGCACCGGCAGCGACGACGAAGATGCGGTGACTTTCCCGGCCATGACAGCGGGGCAGCCTGTGACTTTGACCGTCCCTGTGACCAACCTCACCGGCAGTGCCGCCTATCTGAATGCCTGGATTGACTTTAACAACGATGGAGACCTCCTGGATGCAGGGGAGCAGATCGTCAACAATCTCACGGTGGCCACGGGAGCTGCAAATGCGGCGTTGAGCCTGGATTTCACTGTGCCGACCAATGCCGTGACGGCTGCAACAAACATTGGGGCCCGTTTCAGGCTTACGACAGTCTCTGCGCCGGGGTCAACCGGTGAATCAGGGGTGGGCGAAGTGGAAGATTATGCGGTGGTGATTCTGGCTCCCATCACCGATTTCGGGGATTGGGACCGGGGGCCTGCCGTTTCCAATACGGCCGACTCCCGACTGCGCCTAGGGGCCTCTGTCGATGCCGAATATGCGGCCACGACCGATGCCACGGCCACCGGGGACGATGCCACAGGAGTGGACGATGAGGACGGAATATCCATTCCGGCTCTCACGGCCGGGGCACCTGCCTTGATCTCGATCACCCGGACCAATACGACCGGGGCCACGGGCTATGTGAATGTCTGGCTCGACTACAACAACAACGGTTCCTTCAGTGACGCAGGAGAGCAGGTGCTGACCAACTCCAGTGTGGTCACCGGCGTGGTTGACGGTATCCAGAACCTCAGCGTCACCATTCCAGCGACGGCTGTCACGGGCACGCCCATCGGTGCCCGGTTTCGTATTTCACAACTGGCCAGCCCCGGCAATGGTGGCGCCGGTGGAACGGGAGAAGTTGAGGACTATGTGGTGACGATTGCCGAGCCTGTGACGGACTTTGGTGATTTCTCCCTTTTCGGCTCTGCCAGCAGCCAGCGGCATTCTGCTTTGCGCCTAGGGCTTGCGCTGGATACGGAATATGTGGCCACCAATACGGCGACGGCGAGCGGGGATGATGCGACCGGCACGGACGATGAAGACGGCGTAACCTTCCCTTCGATGACGGCTGGGGCTCCGGCCGTGGTGGCGGCCACCGTCACCAACAACACCGGAGCCAATGCTTACCTGAGTGTGTGGATTGATTTCAATGGCAATGGCGTGCTCACGGATGTGGGGGAGCAGGTGACTGTGAATCAGGTGGTCACTACGGGGGTAACGAACAGTCCGCTGAATCTGAATGTAGCGGTGCCTGCCAGCAGCCTGACGGGAGTGAATCTCGGGGTGCGTGTCCGTTTTACCAGCATCTCAGGGGCAGCCTCGACCGGCAGTGCAGGGAATGGTGAGGTGGAGGACTATGTGGTGATGGTATCGGCACCGACGACGGATTTTGGAGACTTCAGCGGCTTTGCCGATGCATCGCAGGGCGTGAGCCCGAATTTGCGGATGGGGGCTGCTACTGATGCTGAGTTTGCCTCCACCCGCAACGCGACTGCCACGGGTGATGATGCGACCGGGACGGATGATGAAGATGGTGTGACGCTTTCTGCCTTCACTGCCGGAGCTCCGGCCTCCGGGACTGTGACGGTCACCAATACGACCGGTGCACTGGGCTACCTGAACGTATGGGTGGACTTTAACAACAACGGTGTGCTGACGGATTCGGGTGAACAGGTGGCCAGCAACTTGAAC
Source organism: Verrucomicrobiota bacterium (assembly GCA_040386955.1). Classification (GTDB taxonomy): domain Bacteria; phylum Verrucomicrobiota; class Verrucomicrobiia; order Verrucomicrobiales; family Verrucomicrobiaceae; genus Prosthecobacter. Next base: position 123,402 of record JAZKER010000018.1, on the reverse strand, counting down.
GTGGTCACCGGCACCAGCAATGCCAGCATGCCGATCAACTTCACCGTCCCCGCAAATGCGGTCACGGGAGTGAATTTGGGCATGCGGTTCCGGCTCTCCGCGCCGCTTTCTCCAGGACCTGTGGGAGCCAATTTGGCGGTCGGGGAGATTGAAGATTATGCGGTGATGATTGCTCCCCCGACCACCGATTTTGGTGATTTCTCGCGTTTTCTGCCAGCCAGCAGCACAGCGGAGGCAACGCTGAAAATGGGCGTGCTAGTGGATGCTGAATTCTCTGGAACCACCAATGTCAACGCTACTGGCGATGACATCACGGGCAGCGATGATGAAGATGGCGTGGTGCTGCCTTCGCTGGCTGCGGGTGCCTCCTACAGCATCCCGGTCACGGTAACGAACAACCGGGGAAGCAGTGCCTTCCTCAATGCCTGGATCGACTTCAACAACAACGGTTCCCTGACAGACGCGGGCGAACAGATTGCCAGCAACACCTTGGTGGCCACCGGGAGCACGAACGTCACCTTGAACTTGACGGGTACAGTGCCAATCGGGGCGACGACTGGGACAAATCTGGGCGTGCGTTTTCGTCTTTCCTCCATCAGTTCGCCTGGGCCCATCGGGGCTGTCGGGCAGGGCGAAGTGGAAGACTATGTGGTGAACATCATTGCCCCAACGCATGACTTTGGCGACTGGAGCGGGATCGGTGATGCCTCCAACGGGATGAGCGCCAACCTAAAGCTGGGAGCCTTGGTGGATGCAGAAATGACCTCCACCCGAAATGCCACCGCCACAGGGGATGATGTGACGGGGGCGGACGATGAAGACGGCGTCTCGTTGCCCTCCATGACCGCAGGAGAAGTGGTCGTGCTGCCTGTCACAGTCACCAACCTGACCGGTGCTGACACTTTCTTGAATGCCTGGATGGACTTTAACAACAACGGCGTGCTGACGGATGCAGGGGAGCAGTTCGTGGTCAATCGTCCGGTGGCCACCGCCAGCAACGGCGTGACCTTCAGCCTGAACCTCCCGGTGCCTGGAACGGCGGTGACGGGAAGCGATTTAGGCTTGCGGTTCCGCCTGACATCTGCCGCCTCTCCTGGAGTGACGGGTTCGGCGGGCGGGGTTGGTGAGGTGGAGGATTATGTGGTGAATGTTCAGGTGCCAACCACTGACTTTGGGGATCACGCCGGACTGGGTTCTGCGGCAAGCACTCGCAATGCAAACTTGCGGTTAGGCGCACTGACGGACACAGAATTCAGCGCCGTGACAAACGCGGCTGCCGATGGAGATGACATCAATGGGGTGGATGATGAAGACGGGGTGACGATGCCAGTCCTGATGGCGGGAGCACCCGCCAGCATTCCCGTCAAAGTAACCAACAACCGTGGGTCAGCCGCCTATCTGAATGCCTGGATTGATTTCAACGGCAACGGTGTGTTGACCGATGCCGGGGAGCAAATTGCAACCAATGTGATGGTGGCCACCGGCACTACGGATGGCACGCAGAACCTCACTTTCACCGTGCCTGCCTCGGCCTCCACATCGGTGAACCTCGGGGTTCGGTTTCGCCTCACCGATGGGCAAAATCCGGGGGCCACGAGTGTGGCAGGTATTGGCGAGGTGGAAGACTATGTTGTTCTCATCTCGGTGCCCCCTTCAGACTTTGGTGACTGGAGCGGCACAGCGGATGCCTATTCGACCGTGAGCGAAACCATCCGTCTTGGTTTGCTGACGGACACGGAGTTTGCCTCCACGCCGAATGCCACGGCCACGGGGGATGATAACACTGGCGGCGATGACGAAGACGCTGTGACACTGCCAGGTTTCATCGCTGGAGCACCCTCGACGATTCCTGTTGTGGTGAGCAATCTGTCCGGTGCCAATGCCTATCTCAATGTGTGGATGGATTTCAATAACAACGGGAGTTTTGCCGATGCGGGAGAGCAGGTGGCTGCCAATGTGGTGGTGGCAAACGGCCAGACCAACGCGACCCGGAATGTGACACTGAACGCGCCCGCCAATGCGGTCACGGGATCCACCATCGGTCTTCGTTTCCGCCTGACGGACATGCTGAATGCCCCGGCAACTGGCGGTGCGGGCAATGGGGAGGTGGAAGATTACACCACCACGATTGCGGTGCCGGTGAATGACTTTGGCGACTGGGACGGAGCAGGGGATGCCTTCAGCATTGCGAGCAGCAACCTCCGGCTGGGCGCCCTGGCGGATACGGAATATTTTTCCACCCGCAATTCGGCCGCCACAGGCGATGATGCGACGGGCAGTGATGATGAAGATGGTGTGACGGTCCCTGGCAGTCTCAATCAAGGGCAGGCAGGCACAGTCACGGCCATGCTGACCAACAATCTGGGAACAAGCGCCTACTTGAATGTCTGGGTGGATTTCAACGGCAACGGCAGCTTTGCCGATGCGGGGGAGCAGATCGCCGCCAACACTCTCATCGCTTCAGGATCCAACGGAGTGGTCAGAAATCTGAATTTCACGACCCCGGCTGCTGCCAAACCCGGCCTGCGTGGCGTGCGTGTGAGGCTTACCAATGTGCAAAATCCGGGCGCCACAGGTGCTTCGGGAATTGGTGAGGTGGAGGACACGCTTGTGATGGTCAACTGCCCAACGTTGGCCCTGAGTCCGACGAGCCTGGCTGTGCCGGTGGTCGGTGCAACTTATGCGCAAACGGTCACGGTTTCTGGCGGCACGGCACCTTATTCATTCAGCCTCTCTGCAGGGGCTCTGCCTGCGGGCCTTGTCCTCGCTGAAGGTGGTGTACTGCAAGGGCGTGCCACCAGCACGGTGTCGGCTGCGTTTACATTGGCAGCCTCAGATGCGAACGGCTGCGCTATCACCCGCGAGTATGTCCTGGCCCCTGTCTGCCCGACGATTGTGATAGGGCCTACATCGCTGCCTGTTCCTACTGTGGGCAGCCCTTACAGCCAGACAATCACAGCATCTGGCGGCAGCGCAGGCTACAGCTTTGCCGTGACCAGTGGCAGTCTGCCCCAGGGTTTGAACCTGGCCTCAGACACGGGTGTTCTTAGCGGCGCCGTGACCCAGGCTGGCTCCGTGACTTTCACGATCAGGGCCACTGACCAATATGGTTGTTTGGCCACCCAGAGCTACACGGTGACGCCCGCTTGCCCGGCGGTGACGATTACCCCTTCGTCGCTTCCTGCGCCTGTCGTGGGTTCTTTTTACAATCAGAGTGTCGTCGCTTCGGGAGGGGGGGCGGGTTACACTTACTCCATCAGTTCAGGGGCGCTGCCTCAGGGGCTGGGCCTGAGTGCCGGCGGCAACATCAGCGGCACGCCTGTTTCCAATGCCTCGGCAGCTTTCATTGTGCGGGCGGTGGATTCGCGAGGCTGTGCAGGCACGCGTGCCTTCTCTTTGACACCGGCCTGTCCGGTGGTGGTGATCAACACCACCAGCCTGCCCTTTGGTTATCAGGGCACGTCTTATAATGTCACGCTGAGTGCGGGTGCAGGCACCGCCCCATACCAGTGGTCGCTGTTGTCAGGCTCCTTGCCGGCTGGGATCAGTCTGAGTCCTGAAGGGGTTCTGTCCGGCGTGCCGACGGGTCAGACGGGCAGCATCTTCACCGTGCAGGCACGCGATGCCAACGGTTGCACGGCATCCCGCCTTCTCACCTATGTGCCCGGCAGCCTGTCCCTGGGCAACCGCGTCTGGCTCGACAGTGACAATGATGGTGTCCAGGACAGTGGCGAAAGCGGTGTCGCTGGTGCCACGGTGCAGTTGTTTACGACTGGCACGGACAATGCCATCGGCGGCACGGGCGGTGCGGCGGACAGTCAGGTGGGAGCCAGCCTCATCACCGCTGCCAACGGTGCCTATAGCTTTGCCAATCTGGCACCAGGAAACTACTATGTGCGGGTGACTCCGCCCGCGGGCCATACGCACAGCAGTGGCACGCCTGCCCTGGTGGATAACAATGTGGATGGCAACAACGATGGCTCCCAGCCAGGCGGCCTGGGCACGGCTCTTTTGAGCCCTGTCATTGCCCTGCAGCCGGGAACAGAATCCACCGCTGATGGTGATGCGGATGCTGACACGAACTTCACCGTGGACTTTGGCCTGTGGGCTCCCCTGGCCGTTGGGAACCGCGTGTTCATGGACATCAATGGAGATGGCCGGATGAATCCGAATGAGGGCGTGGAGTATGCCTTCGTTCAGATCTTCAAGGCTGGAGCCAACGTGAACACGGATGAAGCCGTGGGCGCAGCGATCTCTGATGAAGGCGGCCGTTATCTCATCACGGATTTGAATCCGGGCTCCTACTTCCTGCACCTGGCTTCCGTTCAGTTTGAATACGGTGGTGTCCTGCAGTGGGCCAAGCCGATGACCAGTGTGACTTCTGGAGACGATGATGCAGGGCAGGATCTGATCTACAATGACACGCCGATCGTCAATGGGGCAAGCTCGGCGGTGTTTACGATTTTGCCGGGCCAACTCGCTGCGGGCAGTGCCGAATCTGGCGCAGAGGGCGTGGCGGATGACGACGGTCTGGATGTGAACACAGACCTGACTTACGATCTGGGATTGGAGTGTGTTGACTGCTCCGGTTTCAATCTGGCCATGAGTGAGACCGCGCCGCCACCTGAAGAGGAACTGCTGCGGACGCTGCCCGAGACAGGCGTGCTCCCAGTCACGTTTGCCTCCTGGTTGTCGCTGCATTCCTTGGGAGAAGGGAGCCTGGGCAATCCGGATGCCGATCTCTATCCAAACCTGCTGGAGTATGCCCTGGGGACAGATCCTTGGAACGGAGCCAGCGGGGCCGGACGTTTTGTGCTGGAAACCCAGGCCGCCACCGGTGCAGTGGATGCTGTGGTGAACGTGCCAACGACAGGCCGCCGTGACATCACGCTGAATCTGGAGACGAGCACCGATGGTCTAACATGGAGTGCTGCGACAGTGGCTGCGCAAAGCCTCTTCGCCAGCGATGGCAGTCAGACTCTTCGTTATGTCCAGGTGGACGGTTCTCTTTTCTCCGGAGGCGCACGAGGCATCGTTCGCCTGAAGGTATCACTCGATGCAAATTTGGACGGCCAGCCGGAAGCTGTGGCGACCACTCCCGCGTGGATGTTCAGCCGTGAAACCTTTGCCAAAGGCACCCGCAGTTTTTCCATGCCGCTGGAGCAGTCTGAACTTTACGTCGGAACCATCCTGCAGGTGGAAGGTGGGCAAAGCCTGCGTTTGGCGGCAGCCTCTGATTTGTCATTCGAAGGAGCGGCTGTTCTGGAAGTTTTGAACGGTGCTCATGAGGGGGATCACTTCGAAGTGATCTCTGCTGGAGACAGCGTGGTGATGACTGCCTCGACGGTTCCTGCGGATCTCGCTGGGGCACGTGTGGCTCTTCGTCGAGTCTGGCGTCTGGATCAATTGCTGCCGGTGGATGTGTTTTCCGCGGGAACTTCGGAAAGCACTTCAGACCGGGTCTTGCGTTATGATGTGGCGGCGAATGATTTTGTCCCAGCCTGGCCACGAGCTGAGAACTGGACGGGTGAGGATGGTCTGCAGCTGATGCTGCACAGCGGGGAAGCCCTGCTGGTGCAGACGCGAACGCAGGATGTCAGCATCATCTTGGCTGGGCAGCTGCCTTTGTCAGGAGCTGCTTTAAAATCTGCCGACGGGACTCGCTTCATCGGCAGCCGTCGTGCTTCGGATGCCTCACCTGCCGGGTTGGGATTGTTGCCTGAAGCGGGATTTACGGCTGCTGCGGATCCTGTTTCGGCGACCCGGCTTCGTTTGTGGAAAGCTGACTCGGGCGGCTCGGAATCGGGCTACGACAGCTACTACTTGCACCTCTCGCCGACAGGTTCTCTGTGGCTGGGTGAAGGAGCCGCTGCGAGTGCTGACCTTGGCGAGGATGGGTTCCTCCTGCCCTTCCACGGATTCTTCCTGGTGCAGCCCTGAGAGAGGGGGTTAGGTCCCCCCTTGTTTGAGAGTGGACGAATTTATTTGGATTCCGCCGCTGCCTGGGGCACGGCAAAGCGGACTTCGACTCCGGGAATCGTCTTTGCCAAGGAAGTGCCCTTTTCGATTCCCATGACGCACATGGCCGTGGCCAGGGCATCGCTGGTGGTGCAGTCATCGGCGATGACGGAACAGGCGATGCTTTGTGTTAGGCCGAGACCGGTCTTCAATGAGAGGATGTGTGAGTAACGTGTGCCGTCGATTTCGATGAACTGATAAAGATCTCCGGATGTGGAGACGGCGCGGTTGGCCAAAGTGATGGCGGTGAGTTCGTCCTCTGCATCAGGCCGTGTGAAGGTGCGCAATTTGATCTCCCAGCCCGCTTTTCCAGGCGGGGCATCGCCGGCGGCGGTGTCACCACCGGCGATAACCACGGCCCGTGAAAGGCCGTGCTGGCGGAGGACACGCAGGCAGTCATCGGCGGCATAACCTTTGGCAATGCCCCCCAGGTCCAGCAGGGTGCCGGGTTTGAGGGTGATCTGCTGCTTGGGCGGGTCAATCTGGATGCGCCGCCAATCGGTGGCCGCAATCGCAGCCTGGAGCCGGGGTTGGGGAGGCAGTTTTCCTTGCCTGCGGGTGCGCCGCCAAAGCTGGGTGAGATGGCCGCAGGTGGGGTCAAAAGCTCCGTCTGTCAGCTTCGCAAAGTGAACGGAGGATTCCAGCAGCCCGAGCATGGGCAGGCTGACCTTCACCGGGTAGGTGGCCTCGGGCGCGCAAAGGCGCATGAGCTCGCTGGTGGGATCGTAGTCGGTGAAAATTTGGTTCAGTTCGGCGATGCGGACAAAGCAGGCGGAGGTGGCTTTTTCGGCTTGCTCCCGGCTTTCAGCATAACAAGAAATGCGGAAGGTCGTGGCCATGCCAGGACCGCTGAAGTCGTAACGCTGCGGAGTGGCGGCTGCACATGAAAGCGCCCCGAATGCCAGGAGGCAGACGGGGCGCAGAAGGTTCATGAAGAACGTGCAGTTAGGCTACCAGGGTCTGGTCGCGGGAAGGGCCGACGCCGAGAAGGCTGACGCGGGCACCCGTGAGTTCTTCGAGACGCTTGAGGTAGGCCTTGGCCAGATCCGGCAGATCGGCGAAGTTTTTGATCTGGCTGAGATCCTGTTTCCAACCCTGGTGGGTTTCATAGACAGGTTCGCAGGCCTCGATGTCTTCGATGGTGCTCGGCGGGTAGTGGATGGTCTCGCCACGCAGCTTGTAAGCGGTACAGATCTGGATGGTTTCCAGACCGTCCAGGCCGTCCAGGTTGGTGATAGCCAGTTCGTCCGCACCGTTGATCATCACGGCGTAGCGCACCAGCACTGCATCCAGCCAGCCGCAGCGGCGGGCGCGGCCGGTGGTGGCACCGTACTCACGGCCCATGTTGTGCAGCATGTCGCCGATGTCTTCGTTCTCGGTGATGAACGGGCCGGAGCCGACGCGGGTGGTGTAGGCCTTGGCGACAGCGACCACTTTGTCAATCATGCGCGGAGGCACGCCGGAACCCGTGCAAGCGCCGCCGGATGTGGTGTTGGAGCTGGTGACGAAGGGATAAGTGCCGTGGTCGATGTCCAGGTAAGTACCCTGGGCACCTTCAAAGAGCAGGCTCTTGCCGGCCCGGATGGCTTCGTGGCAATAGACGGCGGTATTGGTGATGTGCGGGGCCAGCACCTTGGCGGCAGCCAGCACGCTGGTGATGGTTTCTTCCAACGGCACTTCGGCCACGCCAGCGGCGCGGAAGGTCTCGTTGTGCATGATGATGCGGGAGCGCAGTTCTTTTTCGAGCTGCTCAGGACGGGTCAGCAGGACGGCACGCAGGCCGCCACGCTCGACTTTGTCCGCATAGGCAGGGCCGATGCCGCGGCCGGTGGTGCCGATCTTCTTGTCGCCCAGCTTGGCTTCGCGGGCCTGGTCCAGGCCTTTGTGATAAGGCAGGACAAGGTGGGCGGTTTCGCTGATCTTGAGATTTTCCGGGGTGATCTTCACGCCCTGGGCGCGCAGCTTGGCCATCTCTTCCAGCAGGCCCAGGATGTCCATGACCACACCGTTGCCGATGACGCACATCTTGTCTTCCCAGAGGATGCCGCTGGGAATGAGGTGCAGGATGTATTTGGTGCCGTTGTTGATGACGGTATGCCCGGCGTTGTTCCCGCCTGCGGCGCGGACGACGACATCTGTGTGTTCTGTGAGGTAATCAACGATCTTACCTTTTCCTTCATCGCCCCACTGGGCACCGACAACAATGGTATTGGACATTACTTGAGCTTCTTCGCGGCGCATGGAGGCCGCATCCTTGTTTGGTTGTTTATGACAAAAATCCATTATGGCGGCAGGTCATGCCGCCAGGGATCGCGATGGAGCGATCACCGGACCGTGGATTATGCGGTCATCTGATTAAAGGAAAACGCCGCGTAGGCGCAGACGAGGAGGGCAAAGACGCCCAGGGCGTAAAGGGGGCCGTAGCCATGGCTCTTGGGCTTCGCCTTCGGGCCAAAACCGGTGCGGCGACCGCTGTCAATCTGGGTGGCTCCGTAGCCGCTGCTGGACATGGTGCGGGAGGGGGCGGAGTAGGCCGGAGCCTCTTCGAAGTCGCCAATGAAAACGCAATCCACGTGACCCAGCGTGAAGCTGCCGCCGTGGCCGAGCTCCAGGCGTTCGACACGCTCGCCATCGATCTTGGTGCCGTTGGTGGAACCCAGGTCGGTGAAAACCCACGCATCGCCTTCGATGGCGACTTCACCATGATGGCTGGAAACGGAGTCATGAGAGATGACGATCTGATTGTCATCTGCGCGGCCCAGCGTCATACGCTCAGCGGTCAGCTCAATTTCGCCAGTGGTGCCTTCGGGGGTGGTGTACTGAATTTTTGCCATAGCGTGGGAGGATTTAGCAGGCTAGCGCCCGACTGGCAAGCCGCAATCCTCAGGGTGGGGCAGGGGAATTTGGCCTGAAATGGGTCCGGGAGGCGTCCGGCAGACCGTGTGTCGGTGACTTTGCGGTCCGGGTTCGCACTCGCGCAGGAGGCTGGCGTGTGCCAAAGAGGGCGTTGTGATACCCCCGACCTTCGTTTTTGCCACCTGCCGTCCCGGCGCTGAAGCCTCTTTAAAAAGGGAGGTGGCTGCCCGCCACGGAGGCCTGCTGACCCCGGCTTTCATGCGGCCGCAGCTCATCACCTGGAAAGTTCAGGGAGAGCTGCCTGGAAATTTCCGGTTGGGGGCGCAGTTTGCCCAGGTTTCCGGTGTTTCCCTGGGAATGGCCAAAACAGTGCCGGAGGTGGCGGAGCGCGCTGCCCCGGTCCAGGCGGCTGTTTGGCACGTTTTTCCCCGGGAAGTCCCGGAAGACGGGCTGGCAGCGGAAACCTGGGAGCGGGTGGATGCCATAGAGGCGGAAATCCGTGGCCTGCCCGATGGCCCTCAGACGCGCCAGCCCAAACCTGGGGACACCGTGGTGAGTGTGATCGTGGGAGCAGAGGGGGAACCCATGCTGGTGGGCTGCCACCGCCATCAGCCGGGCGATTTGGGCGATCCGGCGGCCTTGCTGCGTCTGGCTTTGCCTCCAGAGGCTCCCTCCCGGGCCTGGATGAAGATGGAGCAGGCCCTGGACTGGCTGGGGATTCAGGAAGACTTGAAGGGGCGGACGGTGCTGGAACTGGGCTCTGCACCCGGCGGAGCATCGCTGTCCCTTCTCTCGCGCGGTGCCACGGTTTACGGAGTGGACACGGGTGCGATGGATGAGCGGGTGCTGGCGCATCCCTCCTTTCATCATCTGAAAGTCGCCGCAGGGGATCTAAGGCCAGGCATGGTGCCGGATCAGGTGGACCTGCTGGTTTCCGACATGAATCTGGAACCCCGTGTGGTCTGCCAGTATGTGGAAAAATTTGCCTCCCGCCTTCGCCCCCTGGGGCTCATTTTGACTCTGAAAATCAACTCGGCCAAAGTCGAGGCTGAGTTGCCGGATCTCATCCACCGCATCCGTGACTGGGCCCCGGGCCCGGTCTATGTGCGGCAGCTCCCGGCCAATCGGCAAGAGGTCACCCTCGTTTCTTGGCAATAAAAAAGCCCCGGGCATGTTTGGACACACCCAGGGCTGATGTAAGAGGCTGGAAATCAGCCGAAGAGCTGCGTCAACGGTTTGCCCTTGTCGGCAATGGTGAAGGGGCGCTTCGTCGAGGAATAGAGCACCTGATCCAAAGGCAGACCCAGGGCATAACCGATGGTGGCATTCAGGTCCGGGATGGTGGTGGAGCCATCCACCACTTTGTCGCCTTTTTCATCGGTGGCTCCATAGACCTGACCGCCACGGATGCCGCCCCCGGCCAGCACGCAACTGAACCCAGCAGGGTGGTGGTCGCGGCCATCGTTGGCATTGATCTCCGGCGTGCGGCCAAATTCGGTGGCCAGCACAATGAGAGTGTCATTCAGCATGCCACGCGCTTCCAGATCGCTGATGAGGGTGCTCATGGCGGAGTCCAGTTCGTCGCAGAGCTCCGGCACGCGGGTGAAGTTGGCATTGTGGGTATCCCAGCTGCCAAAGCTGACTTCCACATGGCGCACGCCGTGCTCCACCAGACGGCGGGCCAGCAGGCAGCCCTGGCCAAAACGGTCACGCCCGTATTTTTCGCGGAGGGCATCGGGCTCGGCATCCAGGTCGAAGGCTTTCAGCTCCTCGCTCTTCATCATCTTCACGGCATCGTCATACATGTCGCTGTAGGCGCGCACGTTTTTGACATCGTAGGTGGCCGCGAATTTTTTATCGAGCTGCTTGGCGATGCTCAGGCGGCTGGCAAAGCGTTCCTCGGTGAACCATTCGTTAGGCCGTACGTTGGAGATGCCGCTTTCCGGATCATTGATCATCAGCGGGGCAAAGCGGGATTCAAAGAAGCCTGCGCCGGGGTGACGGCTGTCATTGCCGATCATCACACTGCCGGGGAGCGTGGGATTGCCACGGTCCTGGAATTTCTGCAGCCAAGCGCCCATGGAAGGGTGGCGGATGCTGCTGCGCAGCGTGTAGCTGGTGTGCATGAAGTAGTTGCCCTGCTCATGCGCACCCTGGGTGGAGTTCATGCCGCGGATGACGGCCAGCTTGTCCGCCTGGCGGGCCAGGAGGGGGATGTTCTCACTGAGGCGCATGCCATCCACCTTGGTATCCAGCGTTTTGGTGAGGCCCATGACGTCGCCGTTGTCAGGCTTCGGATCCCAGGTGTCCAGGTGGCTCATCCCGCCGGTCATGTAGAGATAGATGACATTGCGCGCGGTGGGCACCTGCTTCAGCGGGCTGGTATTTTCCCCCGGGATGGCGAAGGCCTTGCCGCCGAGCTGGCTCAGCGCGGTGACGCCTAGAAACGACTGCGCCGCGCCAGTAATGAACTGGCGGCGGCCAAAGGGGGTGGAGGTGGGGTTCATGGGGGGAGCAGGTGGTGGTTTTGCTTTCTACCGCCGAAACGAAGATACATAATTCGACCTTGCAGAAATTTTCCGGCATTTCCCAGTGGGGGCCTGCTCAAGCCTCTTCAGGCGCGACTGTTTTTTGGCGAAGAGCATGCCTTGTACCCATTACGGGTGGTCCAGTGAGAGCCAGTAGCGGCCTTTGCCGGAAGGGTGCACCGCAATGATGAACTCTGGGACTGCCACGAAATGGTACCCAGCATTTGCTAAGGGTTTCTACTCATCGTCAGCCACCCTTCGGTCGGCGAAGTCCGCAGCCATTGCCACCTTCTCTGATTGGAACTTCGCAAAATCTGCGGGAGCGAACTTAAAAGTCCCATAGCCGACATTGGTGTCCAGATCGTGGGAGTCGGCAATGCTGTGGCTGGAGGGTGGAAGGCAGGCGGGAATCCAGCCTTTTTGAATGTCCTCCTGGGCCTCTGCCAAGGTGGAATAACGACGGGAAACCGTGTCGTAGTCACGACAGCCAGCGGTGCAAAGAGCCCCCAAGGCTGCAAGCAGACTGAGAAAAAACTTTGGGAGAGATACGTTCATGGTCAGAGTTCCTCAGGCCCTGCGCCTCACAACCCTCAGCGAGTAGATGCCGGAGGTTTTTTCTGACAGACGTCTCGGTTCTTTCTCAATCTCGGTCGGATCGTAGATGAGGTAATCCTGGCCTTCCTTGCCCACCACGATGACCCAGTGGGGGATGCCCATGGGCAGGAAGAACTTCACCACCGAATACTGCCCCGCCTCCAGGGCCCGGTCCATCGCTTCATGGGAGGGGCTGCTGAGAACATTCACCTCGATGCGTTTGTCAAAAATCTTGGTGATGGCAGACCACACCAGCCAGCCTTGGTCTGTGTAGCCGCCATTTTCGGCCAGGGCCCGGTTCAGGGTGGAGGGATCGGTCGTCTCTCCGAGATACTGGGCGGCACTGGCCACGCTGCACATTGCGCAGCCCACGCTCTTGATCGTCTCGGAAGTACGGCCCAGTTTTTCAGCGCCCCAGCGGGAATCATTTTGCCGGAAGTGTGCGGCCTCGGCTGGCAAACGGATGGACAGAGTCCGCCCGCCTCTTGCTGCAATGTGTGGGGCAGATCGTGTCTTCCACCACACATAGCCACACAGCCCCGCCCCGCCGACGAGGAGAGTCAGAAGAGTGATGAAGATGATGCGTTTCATGGGATGGCTGGCTAGCTAGGGTTTGTCCATGATCACGACTTCGCCAGTTTTGAAATAGTCTGCTAGCATTTGGTTAGGGCTGATCCAATGGCCGTCTCTGCCGTCTTTCTTCCGGATCAAAGATCGGGATTTGGGGAGTGGCTGTCCCGATCGGGCGGAGGCCTCAATGTGTGGCAATATAGAGAAGTCGATTTCCACAAGTTCCCGAAGCTGCGGGAAACTGATGCCACTGCGAGGTGTCGTGTTGGATTGCTCATACCACGGTGCCAAATCTTCCCACGACACAGGCAGGCGTCCGGACAGATGATGCGTCGTCATGATCAGTTCGATGGCCGCCCACTCGGCATACATGTGTTTGAGCCTAGAAGGCATCTGCCTGGAGATGTAAAACGCGAATCCAAGGAGAATGATGGGAAGCAGGCACAAAACCCACCGAAGGAGCCTGGAATAAATGGCCATGGTGATGTGATTTGTTATCTGCGGCCTGGGCGAAGGATGGTGGACATCCTTTTGTATGCCTTCGCCCCACGGTCCGGCAAGGAAGATGATGGGGCAGGCAGGAGTGCCCGCCTCACTTTAGGTGGCGGAGGCTTTCGTCTTCCGTCCGAAGAACCGTCTCCAGGCCAGGGCGAAACCGGTCCAGACGAGGAGGGCGGCGGCGAGGGTGCAGAGGGCGGCGATGGTTTGCCCCACCCAGCCAAAAAGCTCGCCGGTGTGGAGATAACGGGAGTACATGCGCAGGCGGCGGCCCAGATTTTGTCGGGTGAGATCGTCAGGACTTGGAAGCAATTTTTGTTGGGTGGTGTCGAGATTCAGCATGGTGCGCAGATGCACCTGCCCCCGGCCGCCACGATCCACCATGACAGGGAAGGGATCGCCCGCTTTTTGAGGCATGCGCAGGCTGAGGCTGGCCCAACCAGAAGTTTGTTCACGCGCCTGCTGCAGAAGTGGCGCAAGGCCGGTGAACGAAACGGGGGCACTGGCCATTTGGGGACCGCCTTCACCACGAGGACCGCCTTCACCACGAGGACCGCCTTCACCACGAGGACCGCCTTCACCACGGGGACCGCCTTCACCACGGGGACCGCCTTCACCACGGGGGCCGCCTGGGGCTGCGCCGGGGCCACCTGCTTGGCGGGTGCGGGGTGGTGGGGGTTCATTGCCGGTGGCGCGGAAGAGGAGGTTGTTAGCCCAGGTGTAGGACATGATCACTCCGGTGAGGATGATGAAGAGCATGGGAATGGCGCTCCAGAAACCGAGGACGTTGTGCCAGTTCCAATCGCGGGCGCGGCCTTTCAGTTTGCGGTTGAAGAGGAGAACGGCGCGCACGTTGGTCCAGCGCCAGTGGCGAGGCCACCAGAGGTAAATACCGCTGGCCAGCAGGATGCCAAAAATCAGGGTGCCCGCACCTGTGATAGCTTTGCCCACTTCACGCGATAAGCCGGTGCCGGTGAGGAAGCGGTGCCAGTCGGTGGCAGCATGGAAAAAGTCATGCCACGCATGGTTGCCCTCGCCCAGAAATTCGCCGGTGTAAGGGTTGGCAAAATAGGTGCCTTCGCGGCCCATGCTGAGGGTGACAGGCAGGGCGGGATCGGCCTTCCACGTGATGCCGCTGGGGTTCAGATCCGGCTTGGTTTCATGCACCTTGGCCAGCAGGGTTTCGATGTCGAGATGGGTGGCGGGGGCAGCAGGCGGTGTGACTCGCAAGTCTCGGTTGGCCCAGTCCATGAGCTGGACTTCATAGGCGATGAGGAGGCCTGAGATGGCCATGGACAGAATGACGATGCCAGCAAGGATGCCGCTGATGAGGTGAGCCCAGAAGATGGAACGGTGAAACGTGAGATGCATGGGGAAAACAGGCGGAGGGAAACCTGGAGGGAGTCGCTTGGTCGCAGATTATTTTTTGAGAGGGTGGTTCTCGATCAAAATCACATCTCAGCCCATTGGCGGAGCAGATTGTGATACACACCGGTGAGCTGAACGCTGGTCTTTTCAGCCACGGGATTTCCGGCGAGCTCCTGGGCGAGGCGCTGGATGGAGAGATCGAGGTCAAACAGAAGGGACCTCTGGCCATTGTCGCGGATCATGCTTTGCAGCCAGAAAAACGAGCACACGCGGGCACCCCGAGTGACGGGAGTGACGTGATGCAGGCTGGTGGAGGGATAAAGAACCATGTGGCCCGGAGGCAGCTTCACGGTCTTCACTCCATAGAGGTCTTCGATGCAGAGCTCGCCACCATCATACTCTTCTGGGTCGGAGAAAAAGAGGGTGACGCTGAGGTCGGTGCGGATGCGCACCGGGGCATTGGGAAACTGGCGGATGGCGTTGTCCACATGCGTGCCGAAGGATTGCCCGCCCGCATAGCGATTGAACATGGGCGGCAGGATACGCAGGGGCAGAGCGGCGGCGACGAAGAGAGGGTTCTGTGAAAGGGCGGCCAGAATCATGTCTCCCAGCTCCCGCGCCACCGGGCTGCTTTCAGGGAGCTGCATGTTGTCCTTGGCCTTGGCGGACTGATATCCCGTGGTCGTTTTGCCATCCACCCAGTCCGTGGCATCGAGCAATTGCCGGGCATGCGCGACTTGGTCTGGCGTGAGGACATCCGGAATGGTGAGGAGCATGAGGGGTAAGACGGGAAGAGGCCGGGGGCGAAGCACGCACTCGCGTGTCATCACCCCCGGCCTGGTTGCACGGCAGAGAAGGCTTAGAACTTGTAGCTGGCCGTGAGGGCGGCCGAGCGGCCTGCACCTGGGACGAAGTGACCACCACCGACGCGGTCGATGTAGCGTTCGTCAGCCAGGTTATAGACATTCAGACGGACGTTGAACTTGTCATTGACCTGGTAGTTCAGCATGGCGTCGCAGGTCCAGTAGCCTGGAGCTGTGCGGGCGGTGCTGGCGTTGCCGTTTTGGCGGTCACCCACATACTGGGCACCGAAGCCGACCTGCACACGGAAGGGCAGATTGTAGGTGGTCCAGATGTTGAAGGAGTGGTCGGGAGTGTTGCCCAGGGACTGACCCAGTTCGGCAACGACGGCGGAGTCACGCACTTCGCTTTCCATGTAGGCATAACCAGCGAAGACCTGCCAGTCTTTGGTGATGTTGCCGGCAAGGCCGAATTCCACCCCTTGGACGACTTGGTCGCCAGCCAGCACGGTACCCAGGATTGGGTCATTGGTGCGGGCGTTGGTCTTCTCGGAACGGAAGAGGGCGGCGGTCAGGGAGAGGCGCTCGTCAAACAGGTCCCACTTGGTGCCCAGTTCGTAGCTGCGGTTTTCTTCTGGGTTCAGATCTTCCACGGCAGCCGTCAGGCCCAGACCGACGTTGGTGTCGATGGAGGGGTTGAAGGAAGTGCCGTACGAGAAGTAGATGCTGCCCTGTTCGACCGGCTTCACCACAATGCCAGCCTTCCAACTGATGAGGTCATCGGAGCCGCTAAAGCCAGTCGTGCCATTGGGACCACGGGATTCATACTCGAGATGGTCGTAGCGAAGACCGCCGTTGAGTTCCACATACTTGGTGATGGAAATCGTGTCGAAGGCATAGAGGGAGAAGGTGTCGAGGTGAGACTCGGCACCGCCTGGGAGCAGCGGGCGACCTGTGTAAACGCTGTCATTGCGGCCTGGATCAAAGATGTCAGTGCGACCAGCAACGTCTGCGCGGGCAGCGTTTGAATTGACCTGTCGTTCCCAGGTAAGTTCCATGCCGGTGACGAGGGCGTGCTTCAGGATGCCTGTGTCAAATTCAGCCGTGAGGTTGGTCTGGTTCGACAGGATTTCCTGCGTCTGCTCGCGGGCCTGCATCTGGCGGTTCAGCGTCGTGGTGCCGTCAGTGGCGCTGACGAAACGTGGTGCTGTGATCACGGAGTTGCGGTAGACGCGGCCGTAACGAAGGACATTGCGCAGCTTCAGCTTGTCGGAAAAGTCGTGTTCGAGAATACCGGTGATGATGTCACTCTGGACGTCTTCAAAGTCAGTGTTTTCACGCCCATAAAAACTGTCGAAGTCCACAGGGGGGGCTTGGTCACGATAGGGCTGCAGCACGCCAGTCTTGGTGGCAGGCACCCACGGGATACCGTAGTCCGGGATATTGTTTTCAGAAAGGTGCTGGTAGTTGATGTAGGCGCGGGTTTCGGTGCCGAGGCCGAAGGCCAGGGAGGCGGCAAGGCCGTAGCGCTCCTGGTTCACCACATCGCGTCCGGGGGTGTCAGCGCTGTGGTACATGCCGTTCACACGCAGGGCCATGTGGTCAGAGATGGGCTGGTTGTAGTCCGCCGTCGTGCGGTAGAGGTTGTCCGTGCCGTAGGACTGGGAGACACTGCCGCCTTGCTCCAGGTTGGCCAGCTTGCTGCTGAGGTTGATGGAGCCGCCGGTTGATCCGCGGCCATTGGAGGAAGAGGAGGGGCCTTTGGTCACTTCCACCTGCTCAGTGTTGAAAGGATCGCGGTTGTAGGAACCAGTATCGCGCACGCCGTCCTGGTAAAGGTCGCCACGGGAGGTGAAACCGCGGATGCTGAGGTTGTCGCCAGAAAGACCACCGCCGCCTTCACCGGCCTGCATGGAGATGCCAGGGGTGTTGCGCAGCACGTCGCGGAGGCTGAATGCGCCTCGGTCTTCGATCACGGCCTTTGGGATCACGGTGATGGTCTGAGGAACATCGCGAAGTGGCTCCGTGTATTTGGGGGACTGAAGGCGCTCAGGCTTATAAAGCTTTTCGGTTTCGGCGGTGACGACCACTTCAGGCAGATCGGCCGAGGCTTCGCCTTCAGGCTTGGTTTCTGGAGCTGGAGCTGGGGCGGGAGCCGCCGTCTGCGCTGCAAGGCTGCCGAGGAGACCGAGAGTGGAGGTCCAGGCGAGGCCCTGAGGAAGGGAGCGGATGGGGGTGGGAGTCAGTTTCATGAAGTCGGGATAGACGTCTCCGGGTGGAAACGGATATGAGTATCAGTCGCAGTAGCGGATTGTGCGATTAGGTCTCATCTGCAAAGTCGTCAACTGGCTTTTTTGAGATTTTGTCTCCTTAGCTTCGATTCGACTCGATCCGCATCGCCATTTTTTGGAGCGGTCCCAAGCTGTCGTTTGTGCCCTGTGATGCCCCGCCTGCGTGCTGAGAGAGGCTGTCTTGATACTTCTGTGCCGTTCCAGGTAACCCAGGCGTTCCGTGGCATGTCCGCTGCTTAGATAGCGGCATCCCCCCGGAGCATCATTCCAAAAACAGACCTGTGCTGTTACGGAAAGTCCACGGACTGATGCCGAGGGGGAGTGACGCCCTCTTATGAAAATCAGACCTTCTTTTCACCGATTCCTTGCGGGCCTTTTGGTCTATGTCGGCCTCAGCCTTCAAGCGACTGCCCAAACGGCCACTTGGAACAGCACTGGCACCGGGCTATGGACAGAGACAGCCAAGTGGAACTGGACGGGTACTGTGCCTGGTACCGCCCTGCCAGATGCGGCCACCTCCATCGTTTTGAGCAATGGCGGGACGATCTCGCTGAAGGACAGTACGCAGTCGATCCTGGGATTGACCATGAACAATGGCCGTCTGGAGGTCACCAAGGAATCCACGGCCGGTATTTTGGGGTTGGGTGGGACCGTCATCTTTGGCAGCAACGCTGGGACGAGCAGTTCCATCCTGGTGGATGGTCTGGGCAGTGAGCTCAACAAAACGGGGTTGACCCAGTTTCATCTGGGCAGCTCTGGCACGGCCACGATGACGGTGAGCAATCAGGGCAAGGTGACGTCTTCAGGCACCATCCATGTGGGGCTGGGAAACAGCGCTGGAGTGGGCACGGGCATTTTGAATGTGAACACACAGGGCCAGCTCATCACGACGAGTACGTTTATTCTCGGCTACCGTGGGAACGGCAGCATGAATGTGGAGTCGGGCGGTTTTGTGAAGTCGCCCAACGGGTTTATCGCCGGTTACGGGCAGGATGCGAACCGCGTGCAGGGCACCGCCGCCGTGAAGGTGAGCGGCACCGGCAGCAAGTGGGAGGTGGGGATCCTGTACGTTGGCCACACAGGCACGGGATCCATGACGGTGGAGGATAATGGTGTGGTGGCTGGCAGCAGCACCGCCGCGATCGGTTTTTACAATGCTGGCAATGCGACAGGGGCCACGGGCCCGCCGCCCCTGACGAAGTATGGCACGGGAACTGTGACCGTGAAAACGGGCGGCCAATGGCAAAGCACCGCGGTGAGCATTGGCACAACAGGGGGCACGGGAACCCTGAATGTGGCCAGCCAGGGGCGGGTGAATGTGGGGGGCGGGACCGGGACGATCACGGTCGGCAGCACAGGGGTGATGAACATCGGTGGGAATCCGCTGCTGGATGCCGCCCCGCTGGCTCCTGGCATTGTGTTTGCCGGGGCCATCAGCGGCGGAGGCTTCTTTGGCACCGCGCTGAACTTGTACCACAACGACTTTTCAGGGGGGTATCACCTGACCAAGAGCGGTCTGTCCAATGGCGAGCACGTGGCGCTGACGAGTACGCTGAATCTTAATGTGTTATCAGGAAGCACAACGCTGATCGGCGCCAATTCCCTTTCTGGAGCCATCACTGTGGGAGGTCTGGCAGAGACACCGGCCCGGCTGGTGGCGCGGCACTCGCAGGCTCTGGGTACCGGCCAGATCACGGTCAAGGAAAACGGCACACTGGAAATCGCCCCCACCCTGTCCACGGCCTTCATGGGCACCCTGTCCCTGGAGGGCGGCGGTGCTTTGTCCCTGAAGGTCAATCCTGCGGGTGGGGAATTTGCACCCCGTCTCAATCTCTCGGGCTGGCTGGATGCCCTGGTGGATGAGGGGGAAAAGATCACCCTTTACCTCAGTGGTGGTTCTGCGATTGAAAACCCGGAGCTGTATGACTGGACCTTTCTGACCGCCCAGCAGGGCATCTATGCGGATGTGACCAATCTCTTTGAGGTGGTGTCGGATGTTCCTGGCTTCTATGTCTTCCAGCGGGATGACAGCCTGGTGCTGGGAATGACGAGCCTCGTCCCGGAGCCCGGTCGTCTTTTCCTCTGTGGACTGGGACTTTCCTGCCTGGTGCTGCGTCGCCGTCGTGGAGGCATCTGATTCCGGCAATTCACTCGTCGGCAGGCATTCTCCGTGCATAAGTGGAGCCGATGGTTTGCAGACAGTTCCTCCTCTTTTTTCTTTGCCTGCCCGCACTCAGTTCCTGTGTGGCCGTGGGTTTCCAGCGTGTGTCGAAAAATCCGCCTCCCGTGCGGTCTGCGGCTTTCGCCAGCGAACTGGCCCAGGTGGCAAAAACTCCCTGGACGGAAGGCGACGCCATCCAGACACTGGAAAATGGTGGAAACTATTACCCGGCCATGCTGAAGGCGATGCGGGAGGCGCGCAAGACCATCACGTTTGAGTCCTACGTGTGTGTGGACAGCGAACCGACACGCAAGTTTACCCAGATGTTTGTGGACCGCGCCCGTGACGGGGTACGCGTCCATGTCATTCTGGATGCCTTTGGCTGCTCCAAGTATGGGGAGGTAAACCTGCAGGCCATGCGTGAGGCGGGGGTCGAGCTGCATCTCTACCGTCCCATGAATGTGCTGCTGCCCTGGAGGTTCATCCACCGCACGCACCGCCGGGTTTTGGTGGCGGATGGCAAGGTGGGCTACATGGGCGGCGCGGGCTGGGCCTATTGCTGGGACAGCCATGCGGAAAATGTGCATCGCTGGCGCGACACGCAGTATGAGCTGCGCGGGCCGGTGGTGGCGCAGCTTCAGGATAACTTCAATGACAACTGGGAGGAGATGACCGGGAAACGGCTGGCCGGCCCCGACTACTATCCGCCGCTGGCTGCCGCCGGGAAGCTGAAGGCGCAGATGGTGCTGGGTTCCCCCGAGAAGCTCGGGGACACCCTGGGCAGCACCTACCTGCTGGCCTTTCGGGCCGCGCAGAAATCCATCGTCATCGCGCATGCCTATTTCATCCCGAATGCACCGCTGCTGGAAGCCTTGCTGGATGCCCGCAGACGCGGGGTTCAGGTGCAGATTGTCATCCCAGGAAAGCACATCGACTTTCCGGCTTCACGGTCAGTCAATACCCGCTACTTGCGCACGCTGCTGGCAGCCGGGGCGGAACTGCATGAGTTCCAGCCCACGATGACACATGGCAAGCTGGTCATTGTGGACGGCCACCTGAGCATTGCCGGTTCCACCAATCTGGATCAGCGGTCTTTTTTCATCAATGATGAGAACAATCTGAACGTGCTGGATGACGGCTTCAGCGCGCGCCAGATGGAGATGGTCGGGCGCGACCTGCGTCGCAGCAAAAGGCTGGAGCGCAAGGACCTCAACCTGTCCCTGGGCCGCCGCCTGCAGGGGGCGTTCTGCCGCCTCTTCGAGTATCAGATGTGAGGTTTCCTCTACGGCTACTCCATCAGGGTCTTGGCTTTTTCGATCTGTTCCGTGCTGCCGATGAGGAGCACGGAATCGCCGATGCGGACTTCTTCGGAGATGCCCGGGTTGATGAGGTTTTCTCCGTTGCGCTCAATGCCGACGATGCTCGCACCGGTGAGGGTACGGAGCTGCAGTTCGGAGATGACCTTGCCCACCGCAGCCGAGGTGGGGGAGATCGTCAGCGTCAGCAGTTCGGCATGGCGGAGCAGGGAGGGCAGGGGGTGGGCCTCCGGTGCATGGTGCGGGAGGGGGGCCTCGTTCAGCGTTTCATAGAGGGCGAACTGGGCCTTGGTATGCACGCGCACGAATGTCCGCCAGAGGAGGAAGGTCAAACCCACCAGCACCAGGGCGAGGACGATGAGGAGATTGCGCGAGGGCAGGATGGCTGAACTCAGCAGCAGGATGATGAGGAAGAGGCCCGTGCAGCCAGCGATGAAAACGATGTTGGAGATGATGCTCCGCAACGGCACGGTGTTTTCCCTGGCAGCATCACTGGTGACGCTCATTTCGCTGACGAGCATGCCAAAGGCCTGCCATTTGCGAACGATGGCGATGAGCATGGGCAGGCTCAGGATCATAGCTCCCAACCACAGCATGCCCTTGATCCCATTGTAGCCGCCAGGGGCATCGGGCCAGGCTTTCTCCACATGTTCCTTCATGAAGGCGGCCGTGATGAAGACGCCGGCGATGAGAATGACATTGAGCAGGATCTGCCAGCCCCATTTGCGCAGAAACATGGAGGGGGACTTTTTCCCATTGCCGCTGCCCAGCTTGCCCACCCAGGTGGTGTAGGCATCCAGCACGTTCATGACACCGCCGGGCATGGCGCGAGTCATGCCGTTGACCACACTGTCAGAGCTGCGGATGAGGTAGGGGGTGGAGAGGGTGGTGAGGGCTGAAACGGCCACCGTGATGGGGTAGAGGAAATCGCTGGTGACCTTCAGGGTCAGGCCCAGGGCGGCAATGATGAAGGAGAATTCACCGATCTGAGACAAGCCCATGCCCACCCGCATGGAGGTCTTCATGTCATTGCCCGCCACAAAGGTGCCCAGGCCACATGAGAGCACCTTGCCCACGATGACGACGACCGTGATGATGAGAATGGCCACCCAATGATTCATGAGTACTTTGGGATCAATCAGCAGGCCGATGGACACAAAAAACACGGCGCTGAACAGGTCACGCACGGGATGCATGAGCGTCTCAATGTGCGCAATGTGCCGGGCTTCGGCAATGATGGCGCCAATGAGGAAGGCTCCCAGGGCCACGCTGTAGCCCAGCTTGACGGCCAGGAGTGATACGCCAAAACACAGGCCGACCACCGTCACCAGCAGCATCTCGTTGCTCTTAAACTTGGCCACCCAGTTCAGCAGCCGTGGCACCAGGATGAGGCCCAAGATCAGAAGCACGCCCAGGAACGTGGAGAGCTTGCCAAGGGTGATGGCAATATCCCCCATGCCCAGGGAGCCGGTGGAAGCAAAGCCGGAGAGCATCGCGATCATCAGGATGGCGAGGATGTCTTCCACAATGAGGGTGCCGAAGATCATCTGGGCAAAGCGCTCCTTGGTTTTGCCGATCTCTTCCAGGGCCTTGATGATGATGGTGGTGGAGGAGATGGAAAGGATGGCCCCGAGGAATACGCTGTCCATGGTGCTCCAACCAAAGGCCTGCCCCAGGTGGTATCCCGCCCAGATCATCAGCACGATCTCCGCCGAGGCGGCGATGAGGGCGGTGGCCCCGACCTTGGTGAGCTTCTTCAGGTTGAATTCAAGCCCCAGGGAAAACATCAGAAAGATAACCCCCAGTTCGGACAGGGTTTCGATGGTGTGCTTGTCTTCAATCAGGGCATAAGGCGGTGTATGCGGACCGATGATGACCCCGGCGAGAATGTAGCCCAGAACTACGGGCTGCTTCATCTGGCGGAACAGGATGGTGACCACCGCCGCGATGATCATGATGACGGACAGGTCCTGGAGAAAGGTGATGTGATGCATGGAGTTTAGCTCAATGGGGAAAAGGGTTCACTCGTCCCCGGCACACCAGGCAACCGGACGACCTTTCTTACCTGCACACTGATGGGGGAGGGGTCAACCCTGGATGTCCATTGAGGGGCCTTTTAGGCTTTCCCGGCCTCATCCTGCCGGAGTTTGAGGCTTGCTTCGCTGAGTGATTGCAAAGTCACAATGAGGCGGTCCAGACGGGCTGGGGTGTAGCCTGCGAGGCTCTCCTGCTGAATCTGAAAAGCGGCGTGGGCCACGGATTCGCGGGCTGCATGGGCCATGGCTTCAGAAGCCTGGCCTGAACCCAGGCCTTCATCGAGAAACTCCGCGAGGAAGTGAGGCTGAAAGGCGCGGTAAATGCGGCAGCCAAAGTGGAAGAGCTCTTCCCGCAGCACCATGAACCGTGAATCATGATTGGTTAGGTGCATGACGTCTTCCACGGCATCACTGGCTTCCAGAATCCATTCATCCGCCAGGGCTGGATCCACGCAGGGGGCTTCCAGCAGATGGGCGAGCGCACGGCACAGGGCGTGGCGTGCCTTGATGCCGATCTCAGTCGCTGTGGCATCGGTTTTTTCAGCGATGGCGCTGTGGAGCAGGGCACGGCGGGCTGAGGCGGCTGCGAGGAGCCTCTCGGGCGAAGGTTGCCTCAGCAGGGCATTGGCGCGGTTCATCCAGGCGGCGGCCTGCACCTGCTGGTAGTCAGGCCGGGGATTGTCCTCGTGGCCTTGCATGACCTGGATGGCGGTATCAAAATGGCGCAATGCCAGTTGCTGCGAAGGCTCATCGTCAATGGCCTGCAGGGTGATGCCCCGGTTCATCCAGGCCAGGCTGAGCCGCCAGCGGAAGAGGGGCTCGGTCTCCAATGGAAGCTGATGCAGGTGGGCGATGGCGATGTCATAGCTGCGCAGGGCTTCCCTGATCCGGGCGGGACCGCCGAGCCTTGTCAGGGCATCGGCTCGGTTCATCCAGCCTGCCGTTAGTCCCCAGCGGTAAAGGGGGTTTTGTTCCAGCGGCAGTTCCTGTCGAAGAGCGATGGCCTGTTCAAAGCAGGCCTGCGCTTCCATGAGGGAATGCCGATCTCCACGCTCCAGCAGGGCGATGCCGTGCAAGGTCCATTGGCTGGCCTCGGCGTGGGCTGAATCGTGTGGAGATGATCTGGAATCAGGCATGCACGGATAAAGAAATATCGTGAGAACGGGTCGCAATAGCCGCTTGACGACCTTTGATCAATCGCCATTGTCGCAAACGTATCTCAATTTCACCTGTTACCATGTCGAATCTGGCCTACCTCGGATCTCCCGCGATGAGTCTGCCCACCAAGGCTGGGCCGAAGGTGCAGGCTCGTTCGCCTGGGAACTGGCAAATTCGAAGGGCGGAGGAAAGTTTGAGCGGTCTTTCCTGGCTGGTGGCCATCTCCGGTATCTTTTTGTTGATTGGCATCTCGGGCCTGCGGTTTCAAGGGTTTGAACCCATCACTTTCTCCGGCCGGGCTGGTCTGGGGGCTGTGGAGAACGAGTCCACTGACGTCTCCATGGCCGAGTTGCTGGCGGATACGGAAACATTGCAGGAAAACCCGACCGAAACCCAGGTGGAAGAGACCCTGGAAGTGCCCGTGCCTGTCGAGGTCCCCCTCGAAATGCAGGACGTTCCGGAACTGACGGAAGCCTTGGTGCCTGAAGATGTGTTTACCATACCTGCGGCACCGAAGATCGAGGTGGCCCTCAAGCCCGTGGATCCTGCGGCACCCAAGCCCAAAGCCAAACCCAAACCTGTGGTGGCAAAACCCCGCAGCAGCCGCGCAGCCAGCACGGTGACTGCTACTGGCGGGACGGAAGGCAGCGGCGGCGGCGGTGGTGGCAGCGGCCGCACGGGATCGGGCGCGGGCAAAGGCAAGGTGCCAACGCCGCCTTACCCTTCCGGCGCACGTTCCCGCAAGGTCAGCGGCACGCTCACCTTCAGCCTGAAAGTCAGCCCTGCTGGGAAGGTGGAATACGCGGCGGTGGTTTCCAGCAATTGCATCAATGGCGGCTTCACCGCTTCCGAGCAGAGCCAGATCGCCTCCTACATCTGCCGAAACTGGTTTCTTCCTGGCCGAATGGGCACTCTCAGGTTGCCAGTTCGCTTTCAGCTTCGATAAAAGTGGGCTGACGGATCTGCTACTTTTGGTCGTCTCCTGACGTTGTTCGGGACGTTTCTTTTTCCCTTTAAATCAATGCATCAACTCCCCCTCGCCAACGCAGTCATCAAATTCATTCATGATGGCGGTCCCATCATGTATCCTATCCTGGTCGTGGGCATCTTTGCTGTCGGCGTGCTGGTGGAGCGCATCTTTTGGTGGGTGCGTTTCAGTGCGCAGCGAAACAGCCGCCAGCTTGAACAGGTGTATGCCACTCTGGAAGCTGGTGATCTGGCCAAGGCCATCGCCCTGTCCGCAAAAACCAGTGACCCAGTGGTGCGTATGGTACACCATGGGCTGAAGCATCAGCACAGCTCCATGCAGGGGGCTCTGGAAGTGGCGGCAGGTCACGAGTTGCAGGCGGCAGGCCGCTTCCTGGGTGCGATGGATACGGTGGTGACTCTGGGTCCGCTGCTGGGTCTTCTCGGCACCGTGACGGGCATCATGGGCTCGTTTTCCTCCATCGGAGATTCGGAGCTGGCCGTGGAAAAAGTCACCGGCGGCATCGGGGAGGCACTCATCGCCACCGCAGCCGGTCTGGGCATCGCCATCGCCACACTGGTGCCGATGAACTACTTCCACAGCCGTCTGGCCAAGCTGCAGTTCGAGCTTGAAGCGGCTGCCAACAATGTGCTCATCCTGGCTGCCCAGCATGGCTTCGATCAGGTGATGAAAAAGCCCTGATGCCATCCCAGGATGACAGACCGGAGTGCCCGCTCGGAGCAGCTCCATCTGTGCACCAACTCCCTTTCGCCCATACGTGAAAATTCATTCTCCCATAGCCCATAAAAAGACGCGCTTGGAGATCATCCCGTTGATCGATGTGATGTTCTTCCTACTGGCCTCTTTCATGATGGTGAGCCTGACGATGACCAAGCAGAAGTCCATCAAGGTGAAACTGCCCATGGCCGCTACCACTCAGTCAGACCTCAAGCCAGACACGATCAATCTGGGCGTGAACCCCAAAGGAGACGTCTTCCTGGACACCACCCAGATATCTCTGCCGGATCTGGAAACACGGCTGAAGGAGCGTTTCGCCAAGGATCCTGCGACGCCTGTTTACATCAGCGGTGATGCAGACACCCGCCATGCCGACATGGTCAAGGCCCTGGATGCTGTGCGCCGTGCCGGATTCAGCCAGGTGGCCTTCAATGTCAAACCTATGGAGGCGGCCCCGGCCGCTCCTGCCCCTGCGAAATGAAGGCCTTTCTTTACTACATTCTGGCGTTCATCGTCTTTGCCCTCTGCGGCATCTGTGCGGACCAGTGGCGGCGTGAGTTCAAGCTGAACCGGCGCATTCAGGAACTGACTGCCATGCTCGTTGCCGAGAACAAACTGCGCATCGAATTTGAAGAGAAGGCTTTTCGCTTTGAAAAAGAAATCGCCCGCATCAGCCATCTCCGTGCAGAGACTGAGGCTGCCCTGCTGGATGCCACGGAAAAAATCATGCTGCTGACCGAAGACCAATCGGCACGGGGGTATAGCATCGCTCTCTGGATGAACGAATCCACGCTGGTAAAAAGCGAACTCGCGACTTACAAGCAGCTCGCTGGCAAGGGCACCGATGCCATCAAGGACCGCAACACGGAAGTGAGCGTGCAGAATGAGGCCATCGAAAAAGCCAATGCCAGCCTGAGGCAGCTCGTCAGTGAACGGGATGAACTCATCGGCAAGCTGAACGCCATGACCAAGGAGTTCAATGAGCTGGTGGACAAGTACAACAAGCTGGCCAAAGAACGCTCCTAGCTGAGGCGTTAGGGGCTTTTCCCTTGAGCTGTCAGAGGGCCTTGATGGCCAGGCGCTGAAGGCGAAAGAGCTCTCCTTCGGCCGGCATGGTCTTGGGGCGCACTTGCAGGCGGTAGATGCCTGGCTGTTCCACTTTGACGGTCCCGACCACAAAGCCCTTGTAGTCGGTTTTGCTGCCAGTGTTCACCGCCGCGGTGAGCAGCGTCTGCCCGGCCAGGAGAACTTCATAGCTGCCGAGCTGATCGCTGTCGTGCGCCTGATAGATGGCGATTTCGTAGGTCCCGTTGGTGGGCAGTTCCACGAGCCAGGACGCCCAGTCATCGCTCTGGTTCCAATTGATCAGGGCATTTTGGTCGAGGGCCAGGGTGCCATCAGGCCGGTAGTCGGCCTTTTCTGCAGGCAGTGATGTGGCTGCATCGCCCGGAGTGACGGGCACCACCCGGCTGAGACGGGTGCGGAATGTCTGGCCCAATTCGCGGGCTTCACGGGTCAGCTCGCGGTCGGTCTCATCCTGAAAGGTTTCGAAAAAACTGGCCGTGCCCGGTGCGATGAGGCGGCTGAAAACATTGAGCACATAGCTTTTTTCGTCGCTGCCATTGGCATTGGAATACAGGCTCTGGGCATGCAGGAAGAGGCTTTGCTGGGAGCTGGGGCCTGGTTTGCTCACCAGTTCCCGTGCAGCCAGCAGCAGAAAGACCCGGCACGTAAGGTCGGTTTCCTGTGGAAAGCGTGAAGTGATGGCCTGGAGCGGCTCATGGGTGGGATATTTTGACAGCACGGTGATGGCTGCGAGACGGACGTCCTGGGCAGGATCGGCAATGGCCTCATTGACCAGTTCCACCACGCCCTCGCCGCCGACGCGTGTCAGCACATTGAACAGCATGACCCGTGGCTTTCCTTTGGAGCTGCCCCGATAGGCCTTCAGGAGCTGGGTGGTGGCCAGGGGGCGGTCATCCGCTCCTTCCACTGCGGCGACCAGATTTTTCTCGATCATTTCTTCATCGCTGCTCTGGCTGCGCAGTGCCAGCTCCAGGAGTTTCGGCAGCTCTGTGGCGGAAGTGATCCGGCCGAGGGCGCCCCAGGCGGCCTGGCGTACCTCGCGGCGGCTGTCTTCTGCCAGGGGCAGGATGATGGGGAAGGCTCCGGGGCTTCGGCGACGGCCAACGACCTCCACCATGCGCGCGGTGGCGGAGTGGCCGCCCATTTTTTCCAGCCGATCGAGGATGAGCTCGTCGATGTAGCTGCCGCCTGTCAGGCGGGTCAGCGTCTGCGCGGCCTGATCGCGGGTGGCGTTGGCCTCCACGTTGCCGAGAAGCAGCTTGGTATCAAGGTCAGAGCCCTGAGGCTGTTCGCTGGCTGCGAGTTGGGCAAAGCGTTGCTCGCGTTCTTCACGACCCGCAAATTTGAAATAGCTGATGATGGCAAACTGAAGGGCGATGATGCCGACAAAGGCGGCGATGATGACGTGCAGGCCCAGTTTCCTTCGGGGCCGTGATTTGCCGGGACCAGGGATGGGCGGGCGTTTGGTGGTGGGGGCGTCGGTGGCCATGTGCGCCGGTGCGGGCTGAGGGGCTGCCAGCATGGCTGGCGGCTCTTCTTCGGCGAAATCCACAGCCGAGATCTGCTGAGTCACTTCTGGGCCAGCCTGGGTGACGGGGGGGGCTTCCTCGGCATCGGGTGCCGCGATTTCCTGAGTCGCTTCCGGGTCGGCAAGCAAGATTGCGGCTTCTTCGTCTTCTTCGTCAGCCGCAGTCAGTACAGTCGGCATCTCATCTTCCTCCAGGATCATGACGGCGGAGATCTCCGGTTCGATGGCGCTGGCCGTGTGGATTTGAAGGTTCCCGGCAATCTTGCGGAAGCTTGCGATCGCCTGGGCTGCGCTGGCCGGGCGGCCAGCGGGCTGCACGCAGATAAGCTGCTCCACCCAGGCACAGAGTTCGTCGCTGAGGTCGGGGCGCAGTTCTGCCAGGGGGACTTTTGGCGGGTAGAGGTGGGCGGTGATGACCTGGATCTTTTCTTCGCCAGGGAAGGGGAGCTGGCCCGAGAGGGCCTGATAATAGATGCAGCCCAGGGCATACAGATCGGTGCGCACGTCCACACGGCCGCTGCCAAACTGCTCGGGAGCCATGTAGTGGACGGATCCCTGCATGGAGTCCTGCGGGGCACCTTCTGGAGGCAGCATCTGGGAGAGACCAAAGTCGATGAGCCTGATCTCAAAATGACCGTCCCGGTTCCAGGGCAGCATGATGTTTTCTGGCTTGAGGTCGCGGTGGATCAGGCCCGCGTCATGTGCGGCGGCGATGGCCTCCAGGGTCTGCTTCACCAGAGCCTTGAAGCTTGGAATGTCCAGGGGGCCATGGGCCAGCCGATGATCGAGCGTCTCACCTTTGATCAGCTCCATCACCAGATAGGCACCCTCATCATCACTGCCATATTCAAGGACGGTCACGATGCCTGGGTGACGCAGGGCATACAGGGCGCGGGCTTCACGGCGGAGCGAGTCCTTGTTGGCCGCATCCGTGTGCAGGCGTTTGATGGCCACGTCACGGTTCTGGGATTTGTCCCAGGCCTGCAGGATGCTGCCGGTGCCGCCTGAGGCGAGCGTGGAAATGATTTGATAACGGTCGTTCATGATCGGGAACAAACTGACTGCCGCGAAGGAATGGAGCATCCAACCCGGACTTCAAGGCGGACGACTATAACGAAGCCAAACGGGCAGATTATGCTCCGTGAAGCGGGCGACGGGTCATTCATCTTTCAGCATGACCAAGTCATGGGGGTGGGCCATGGCACGCACCAGGGTGCTGGACGGCGGGCGAATCTCTCTGGGATTGGTCTCGCAGACTTTGATCTCCGGGCCATTCGGAATCTGCAGGGCATACTGGACGGTGGAGCCCAGGTAGGCCGTGTCAGCAATGTGGCCCGGGAACTGGTTGGGAGAGTCCAGCAGGTGGCCAAAGGTCAGAGCCTCAGGCCGGATGGAAAGGACGACCTTTTCACCATGGCGTGGCTGCCAGCCGAGTTCACTGGGGCGTGCCCGCAGGGTGCTGAAGGCGGTCTTCACCTCATAAAGGCCTTCGCCTGCTGTCGCCTGGACCAGGCCTGGAATGAAGTTGGTTTCTCCAATGAACTCCGCGACCATGCGTGAGGCAGGGTTCCGGTAAACCTCCTCCGGGCTGCCGACCTGTGCCAGACGGCCCCCATCCATGATGGCCACCCTGTCCGCCATGCTGAGGGCCTCGTCGCGGTCATGGGTGACGTAGATGCCTGTGAGACCGAATTCCTTGCAAATGCGGCGAATCTCCGCGCGCATCTCATGGCGCAGTTTCGCGTCCAGATTGGAAAGGGGCTCATCCAGCAGCAGGCAGCGTGGGCGGATGACGAGTGCACGGGCCAGGGCCACGCGCTGCTGCTGCCCGCCGGAGAGCTGGGCGATGCGGCGTGTGCCCAGGCCCCCGAGTTTGACCACGTTCAGAGCCTCGGCCACCCGCTGCTCGATTTCCGGGCGCGGGCGTTTGCGCTCTTCCAGGCCGAAGGCCACGTTCTGGGCCACGTTGAGATGCGGCCACAGGGCATAGCTCTGAAACATCATGCCGGTGCCGCGTTTGTGCGCAGGCAGCCGGGTGACATCATCCTCCCCGAAAAAGATCTGGCCGCTGTTGGGCTGGTAAAAGCCGGCGATGTGCCTGAGCAGCGTGGTTTTGCCGCAGCCGCTGGGGCCGAGGAGGAAAAACAGCTCCCCCTGGCCGATCTCCACATTCACCCGGTCCAGAACGGTCTGTGCGCCGAAGCGTTTGGTGAGATCGCGAATGGAGATTTGGACCATGCGGGAATTGTTGTATGCCACATCCTGGTGGGTGGCAAGCCATGGAAACGGCTTTCCTGCATCTCTCTTCAATCTGCCTGACGCACCTTAGCGGAAATAGCGCTCTTGGAAGTCTTTCCGGGTTTTGATCACCGGGGCCTCTCCCACTCCATCCACATCGCCGCTTTCAGCGGCGGCAGCACGGCGTTCGCGGGCCTGCATCTCTGCCCGCGGAAAGCTGATGCAGGAGGCAAGCACGGAGGAGGCGATGAGGAGCAGGAGGATGCTGCGCATAATGTCCGGATGGGAATTAGGTTTCGAAATAGGTGTAGCCGCGCAGACCGGCATCGTAAGCTCCCATGATCTCGCGCCGCTCGGCCGCCGAAATGCGTTTGGAGACAACGGCGCTTTCGGCCAGATTGCGGAAACGGGTGGCGAGGTCCTTGGGATCGTACTCGACGTAGCTGAGCACCTCGGAGACGCTGTCGCCTTCCTGCTCGCGGCGATACTTGAGCTTGCCGTTTTCGATGCTGACGCTCACCACGTTGGTATCGCCTAACAAATTGTGCAGATCTCCGAGGGTTTCCTGGTAGGCGCCGACGAGGAAGATGCCCAGCATGTAGTCCTCACCTTTTTCAAAGTCGGGATCGTGCAGGGGCAGGCTGCCGCAAATTTCGCCGCCATGGGCAAACTTGTCGATCTTGCCGTCGCTGTCGCAGGTGATGTCGGAAAGCACGGCATTGCGGGTCGGCTTTTCCTTGAGGCGGTGGATCGGCATGACCGGGAAGATCTGGTCAATGGCCCACAAGTCAGGAAGGCTCTGGAAGACGCTGAAGTTACCGTAATAGTAATCCGTCATCACGGTGCTCATGCGTTCCATCTGGCTGCCGTCGTGGCCCACGGATTCCAGCTTGCCGGAGATCCAGGTCATGATGGACCAGTACATTTCTTCGCCTTGGGAGCGCTCGCGCAGCCCGACTTTGCCGTAGTTGAACTCGCTGCGCAGCTTGTCGCGATAATAGACGGCGTCGTTGTAGATCTCCTGCACGCGGTCGCGGGTGAGCTTGGAGGCATCCTTGCCGAATTCTTCGCGCAGTTCGGCGAGGTTGTGGAGAAGCTGGGGAGAATCCTTGTGCAGCTCGATCTTGCCACGGCCGGGCTCAAAGCGGTTCACATCCAGGATGTTGATCACCAGAACGGAATAGTAGGCGACAACGGCGCGGCCAGATTCCGTGATGATGTCCGGATGCGGCACGCCCGCTTCGGCGGTGACTTCGGTGATGGCCTCAATGACGTCGGCACAGTATTCGGCAGTGCCGTAGTTGCTGGAGGCTGAGGTGGCTCCCTTGAAGCCGTCATAGCTGATGGCCAGACCGCCGCCCAGATCCAGAATGCCCATGCGGGCACCTTCTTTGACCAGGCCGCAATAAACACGGGTGGCTTCGGTCACCGCTTGGCGGATCGCGCGAATGTTCGGGATCTGCGAGCCCTGGTGGTAATGCAGCATGCGCAGGCAGTCGAGCATGCCCTGGTCACGAAGGTGGTCCACCACACCCATGAGCTGGCTGATGTTCAGGCCGAAGACGCTGGCGTCGCCGCCGGAGCCGCTCCAGTAACCGGCGCTCTCTGCGCTGAGGCGGAAACGCACGCCCAGGGTCGGGCGCACCCCCATCTTCTTCGAGCGTTCCAGGATCAGGGCCAGCTCGCTCGGCATTTCGAGCACGAGGATGACCTGCAGGCCCATCTTTTGGGCATTCAGGGCGAGGTCAATGAACTCTTCGTCCTTGTAGCCGTTGCAAACGATGTAGGCCTCAGGGTCGTGCATGTAGGCCAGGGCGGCGATGAGCTCCGGCTTGCTGCCGGCTTCCAGCCCGTAGTGATACTTGCGACCGTAGCGGGTGATCTCTTCGATGACTTCCTGCTGCTGGTTCACCTTGATGGGATAAACACCGCGATACAGGCCCTGGTATTTGGCCTCCTTGATGGCGGAGTGGAAACCTTCATTGAGTTCGTCAATGCGCCAGCGCAGCAGATCGCCAAAGCGGATCAGCACCGGAAGCTGGGTGCCGCGTTCGCGCAGGCCTTTGACGATTTCAGACAAGGAAACCGGCTTCGGTTTCTTGCCATCCTTCAGGTTGACGACGACTTCGCCTTTGGGAGAGACATCGAAGTAACCATGACCCCATTCACGAATGCCGTAGAGATCGGCGCTGTCGTTGATGGTCCAAGGGGCTGTTTTAGGGGGGCGGCGTTCCATGTAAGTCTGAGCGCGCGATTATGGGGGCAATCTGCCGGATGAAAAGTGAAACTCTTGGGGGAAAGGGAATCCTTTGAATCTCCGGAAGGTGAAGCCAATCCACGAATGGAGGTCTGAGGAAAAGAAAACGGGTGGAAAATACGGCCTTGAAGGCTGTGATTTTCCACCCGTTGGAGCTGTGTTTGAAGGGGCTACAGCTTATTCCGCCTGGCGCATGTAGGCGACGATGTCGGCCACGTCCTGGGCGGTGAGGCCGAGCTGGGTGCCGCTGAGCATAAGGGAGCGGTCCATTTTCTTTTTGCTGGCGATGCGGCTTTTCGGCACAAACTGGGTCTGGCCGCCCATGCTGCGGACGATGAGCACATCGCCTTCGGTCAAGACCATGCCGTGAATTTTGATGCCGTCCTTGGTGACGATCTCCACGCCGTCGAAGCCGTGAGCGATGTCCTTGCTAGGCTCCAAAATGGCCTGGGCAATGATGTCCGTAGGCTGGCTGAGGCCCCATCCCTGCAAGCTGGGACCGAATTCGACGCCCTGATTGTTGATCTGGTGGCACATGACGCAGCGGACGACGAGGGAGGAGCCGTTTTTGGCATTGCCCTTGAGTTGGGTGACGTCCTCCAGTTTCACGAGGCTGGGCGTAGCCGGGGGGATCTCGATGGTGACGAGTTTGGCGGCTTCGGGATCGAAGATGCCTTGGGCCTTGAGTTCGCCCGCGATGTTGAAGTCTTTCCAGTCATTGGTGCTGCGGTTGATCAGCCACCACATGGCATCGCCATGGACGGGGGATTCTTTGTCCTTGGCCACGGCAAGCATGGCCTGGGCGGCGCTCGCATCCTGGGTGAAGGCCAGGGTGTCGAGGGCGAGTTTGCGCTGCTGTGGGCTGAGCTTGGCTGAAACGGCACGTGCCTTCACGGACTCAACGGCAGCAGCAGGGTGCAGGCGCCAGGTGGCCTGGGCAAAAGCATCCGTCCATTCCTCGGCCGGAGTACCATTGCTGGCTTTTTTCAGCGCGGCCCAGACTTCGTCTTCCTTGCCCGTGCAGCCGATGCCCCAGGCTTCGAGGTAGGAGCGGTCCTTGCCGCTGTAGCGCTTGGCCAGTTCCACCAGGATATTGCCGCTTTGGGCCACTGGCACATCACGCATGGCGACGGCGACTTCGCGGCGGACCGCGGAGGAGCCATCGGCAGACATGCTGTTGAAGAGATCCATCAGATCTCCACCGGCGGCACGCAGGGCACGGAGGGCGACGAGGCGCTTGTTTTCATCGTCGGATTCCAGCCAGGGCCGGATCCGCAGGCTGGCTTTTTCACCCATCTGGGCCAGGAGCCAGATGGCACGGGCTGCGAGGTAGGGATCCTTGTCTTCAGCCAAGGCCGCGACAGCAGCCACTGCCTTGTCTCCCTGTTCCTTGAGCTTCACAAAACCCGTGTGGCGGACGTTGTTGGCAGGGGACTTCAGCGCGGCGATCTGGCCTTCGGTGGTGTCGAAGCTGATCTTCGCGGTCTGGGGCTTGGAGCCTTTTGGCGCGATGCGGTAAATGGTGCCGCTGCAGGTTTCGTCCGTGTCCTGGTGGCCACCGGTGCGTTTGTCAAACCAGTCGCTGACATAGATGGCACCGTCTGCGCCGACGCAGACATCGCTGGGGCGGAAGAGGGTGTGGCTTTCGTCGGACAGGTTTTTGCCGCCACCGACGAAGTCGCTGCCCTTGAAGACTCCGGTCGTGTTGGAGGTGCAGAAATCGAAGCGCTCCAGTTTGAAGCCTGCGCCATCGGGTTTGGGCAGGTAGCCAAAGACCACGTTGCGGCCGGTCTCGCAGCTCAGCAGCAGGCCCTTCCACTTGTCGCCGAGGGCACCGTTTTCATAAAAGCACATGCCGGTGGGGGCACCGCCGCCATAGACATCGCCAGCGGGGATGCTGCCGGGATCATCCTGGCGCCATTCGGCCACGGGAATGGTCTGGCCGGGGCGTTTGTCGGCACGCCACTGGCGCTTGCCATCGGGGGAGAAGAAACCAAAGCTGCCGCCTTCGATGAGGTGGCTGACGCGGCAGGCCGGCGGATCGTCGTTATCGTTCAGGAACATGTCGCCGAAGGAGTTGCGCACGCCTTCGTAGCTGTTGCGGTAGTTGTAGCCCAGGATGCGGGCATTGTGGCCGCTGGGGTCGATGCTGGCGGTGAAGCCACCGGAATACACGTGACCATCGTCGCTCTTTTGGCCGACATAGGGGTTGTTCAGGTAACCGCTGCCGATGCGGAAGGTGTTGCCGCTTTTGTCGCTGAACTGGGCCCCGCAGTTGCCATTGCTAAAGTACCAGCGGCCATCGGGCCCGGCATAGACGGAGTGCAGGCTGTGATCATGCTGGGCCTGCTCAAAGCCGTTCAGCAGGACTTCCCGTTTGTCCACAGCCGGGTCAAATTTCAGATCCCGGTTCACGTCGGTATAGACGATCATGTTCGGGGTGTTGGAGACGACGATGACGTTGTCAAACACGGCCACGCCCAGGGGGCACTCCAGCTCCTTCTCACGCACAAAGACGTGGGATTCATCGGCCTTGCCATCGCCATCGGTGTCTTGCAGCACACGGATGGCATCCCCCTCGCGACTACGGCCACTGTGGCGGCGGTAGTTCACGCCCTCGGCCACCCAGATACGGCCCGCGTGGTCCACATCCATGTTGGCGGGATTGAAAAGCATGGGGGAGGTGGCCCAGACGGTGATCTCCAGGCCTTCGGGCACCTTGAACATGCTGGTATCCAGGTGCTGTGGGGTCACCTTGGCAGGATCAAAGGCGGGCGTGTCGGCACTCGGGGTGAAGGCCGGTTTGGCCGCGACGAATTCCTTTTCTTTCTTGGCAGGCTTGTCGGGCTTGGCTGCAAAGACGCTCACCGTGAGTCCGGCGAGGAGGGCAAGGGCAGTGGATGGTCGGAGCATGGGGGCGTAAGGAACGGGAAAAAGAATCGGCATCTTACGCAGAGTGGTACCTTCGTGACCAGCCGGGAGTTTTTCACAAATCGAAGAAAGTTATACACAGCTTGCTGTGATTGCATTGCCCGAAGATCTGCATTCACTTGAACAGCTTGATGAATACTAATTACACCTATTATCGGACCAGGCTGGAGGATATTGAGGACCCTCAATTGAGCCAATTATTTGTCGATCTACGGGCTGAGGGAGGTTGGCCTGAAGGTGAACATAATGATCTGACAGTTTTTTCATTTCTATCTCTCTACTTTTTACAGACACGAGCCGGCTTGATTAAACAGAATAATGTTACGCCGATATCTAGTTTGGATAAAAAGGTCTCCTCTCTAGCAGGCTCTGAAGTGCATCTCATGTGTCGAGAAGTTGCTCATGCCGTAGGAGAATATTTTGAGGCACATGAAAACAGAAAAGTGCTCTCTTTTTTAAAAGCCATGATGAAAAAGCTCAAAAAAACGAAGAGATGAGACGTTCAGACCGCGAAATGGTCTAGCGCCTTGCTTCCTGAGCTGTGTGCTGTATTTCTGCCAAGCTAATGGCAGAAACAGAATCCAGCGTCTCATCACCAATAGCCCCTCCTGCGGTTGCCGCCAAACCGCAGGCCAATCCCTTTGGCCGCAAGCGCAATGAGATCCCGACGGCCGAGGAACTGCTGGCGAACATCAACCGCGCGCTGCCCTTCAGCGACGAGGCCGAAAAAGGGGTCATCTCCAGCCTGTTGCAGGACCCGAACGAGCGGCTGAGCGAAAGCCGGGTGACTTTGCCTGCGGCCGCTTTTTATCACGAGGCGAACCGCACTGTGTATGAAATGCTCCTGTCATTCTATGACAAGAACCTGCCGGTGGATCCGGTGATGGTGACGAATGCCCTGCGTGACCAGGGGCTGCTGGACCGCGTGGGCGGTCCGGCGATGATCACGGAGCTGTTCAGCTTTGTGCCGGTGCCCTCGCACTACAGCTACTACAAAAAGATCGTCCAGGACAAGCACGTGCTGCGTCAGATGATCCATGCCTGCTCCCTCAATATCGAGGCTTCCTATGAGCATGGGAAAAGTGACCTGGAGGCGGACATCAACACCCTCATTGACCACAGCGAGCAGCGGGTGCTGGCCGTGCGTGAGGCCACCAATGGCAAGAGCGACGGGGTGAAGTCCCTGTCCGCCCACGTGGCGGAGGCGATTGATTCCATCCAGTACATGCTGGAGCACCCGGGCCAGTTGCGCGGGCTTTCCACTGGCTACAGCAAGCTGGACCAGATGAGCAGCGGCCTGCAAGGCGGTGAAATGTTCGTCATCGCGGCCCGTCCTTCGATGGGCAAGACCTCCCTCGCCATGAACCTGGTGGAGCACGTGGCGGTGGACTGTGACAAGGCCTGCGCGGTCTTCAGCCTGGAAATGAGCGCGACCATGCTGGTGCGACGTCTGCTGGTCTCCCGTGCGCAGCTTTCCATGCAGGACCTTTCCCGCGGCCTGATGTCGCGTGCGCAGATGGAGGCCCTGACCAAGGCGACCCGTGAGCTGCAAAAGGCGAACATCCTCATCGATGATACTCCGGGTCTGGACGTGCTGGAGATGCGTGCGAAAGCGCGGCGCATGAAGAAGCAGCACGACATCCAGATGATCATGATCGACTACCTTCAGCTCATGACCTCCAGCAGCCGCCGTGCGCAGGACAACCGTCAGATCGAAATTGCCGAAATTTCTGCCGGGATCAAAGGCATCGCCAAAGAGCTGAACGTGCCAGTCATCGTGCTGGCCCAGCTCAACCGTGCGGTGGAGTCCCGCAAAGGGCAGCGTCCGGTGCTTTCAGACCTTCGTGAGTCGGGCTCCATCGAGCAGGACGCCGACATGGTGGGCCTGCTGAGCCGTGAAGACTATGCCGGCGGCAAGATGGAAGTGGGCACCGAAGAGGAAGAGGAACGGAAGAAAGGGCAGGCCGTGCTGATCCTGGCCAAAAACCGTAACGGCCCCACCGACGACGTGCCCCTGCGATTCATCGACTACGCCATGCGCTTCGTGGAACGCTTCCCTGAAGAGGGCGAGGCGGAGTCGCCGTAAGCGAGGCGGGGTCTCAGTGGCGATGGCACCAAACAATCGAGCGGGGCAAGTCAGAGGCGGATGACATAGTCTTTGCGTGTCGTCTCAATGACTTCCCAAGTTCCTTTGAAACCTGCTCGTAAAATGAATCCATCCCCCGCTCTCAGTGAGTGTGCCACACCTCCATCTTCGGTGACGACCGATACACCGGAAAGAATGCGGCAGTATTCCCAATGGGGGTTCTCGAATCGCCACTTGCCCGGTGTGGCTTCCCAGATGCCTGAGGACAATCCTTTGCCAGCCTCATCAAGGCTCCATGAGCTGAACCGAGGGGCGCCCCAGATCACACTGCCTTTGTCAGGCTCATATTGCTCCGGTTCCACGGAAGCGATGTCCATGGTGATAAATTTTGTCATGTTCGTTTCCCTGTTTTGTTGATGCTGGCGGGTGCCGGTTTTATCTATGCTCTGGGTGGCATTTGCCGTGCCTTGGCGAACATCGGTTTGTTTTACAATCGAGGCAGCAAAGCCATGGCGATGGTGGCGATTCGATTCAGTTCAGCATAAGTCATTCCGTCGCGAGCCTGCAATGACATGCCCTCAAGGATGGTGTTAAGCGTTGATGCCAAGGAATCCACATCCGTGTTTGAAGGTAACTGGCCGTCCTGGACCGCCCTCTTCAGTCGCATATGAAAGCAGTCCCTTCCTTCTTGCCGAAGCGCTTTGAGGGCCTCGTTCACTTCCTTGGCCTCTGGTGAAACGTTGGTGGCAGCCAGAATCACCATGCACCCGCACGGTATTTCCTGGGAGGTGAGGATTCGGGCCGCATCCCGGAAGAAGCCTGCCATCGCCACATGCACGTCGGGTGTCTCTTCCATCTGTTGCCAGGTGGCATTCCAGTAAACATTTTCATAATGTTGCACAGCTTCCATGAACAACTGAGCCTTGTTGCCGAAAGCGGCATACAGGCTGGGCGGATTGATTTCCATGGCCGCGCAAAGCTCTGCCATCGCTGCCGGTTCATAGCCCTTTTGCCAGAATACTCCCAAGGCCCGATTTAGCGCCACTTCCCGGTCGAATGTGCGTGGTCGTCCTTTGCTTTTATGAGGTTTTACAGAGGGCGGTTTTTTTTGCTTCATGATTTCTAGCGGGAACAAATTTCAAAAAGCGTTTGCCAATATGTAACGTTCACTACATAAGTGGAATTGCTGAACAGTAATGATCATTACATTAATGTGCTGCTACGGACGATTGGCAAGAAGAACAACGAACGCAGGCAGGTCTCATTTATTCAATCCCCTGAGTCCAGGCTCCCAACGGAACAGACCATGGCCTGAATAGCTGCCTCAACACAAACCACAAGCCTAACCAACCAAGGAGAAAACCATGTCAAAGAACATCAAAATCGTTTCCACTCAGAATTATGATGACGTCATCGCAACAGCCACGAAATATGTCGAAGGATTGCGTATCGGCAGCGTCAGCAGCGTTGCAGAAGCTTTCCATAAAGATGCCGTGATGTACGGTTACACCCATGGCAAATTGCTCGGGGGGCCGATCACAAATCTCTTCACTTTTGTCGAGCAGAACGGTGCTGCGCCCGATATCAAGACACGCCTGGATGTGCTCGCGATCACGCCGACCACTGCCGTGGTGCGTGTGGACATGGAGACGGACGCAATAGGGGCGGATTACAACGACTTCCTCACCCTCATCAAGCTGGACGGTACCTGGAAGGTTGTCGCCAAGGTCTATCACCAGTTCGAAGGATAAGGGGTTCCATGCAATGCTCAACGCCTGCGGTCCCCCATTCTAAATGGACCTTGGCCCGAACACGGACACAAAAAACGGCCCTTCATCGCTGAAGGGCCGTGACATTGAACGGAAGCGGTTAGGCGAGTTTGATGGCCTCGGTCTTCTCGATGGCGGACGTCAGCCCGGCCCAGCCTTCGGTGCGCTGGAGCTGGAACATGTGAAGGTAGAGAGCCACCTGCTGCGGTGGGTACAGCGCCAGGAGAGCCTGGATGCCTTCGGTGGCTTTTTCTTCGGAGATTTCTTCCGGCAGTTCATCCACCTGGCCTTTGCCATCGTGCTGGATGCCGACGGCATCGAGGAAGGTGATGAGCATGGCACCCTGGGACTTCAGCAGCCAGATCTGCAGGATCTGCTCGGCCACCGGGTCATTGGTCTTCATGTAGAGCTGGCTCAGCAACCACTCGGCCTGCTGGGCGCGGGATTTTTCCAGGATGAACTGGGGGCGCAGCTTGCGGGCCTGGGCCAGGGACTGGATGACGGCGCGGTAGGCCGGGCGCTCGTCGGATTGCAGGTAGGTCAGAATCTGCTGGCGGAGTTCGGGTCCGATGGCCTGGAGGATTTGTTGGGCTTTCATTCGCCTGATTTCAATTAGGGGTTGGAATTGGGCGTGGTTGCTACCATGCAGCCGGGAGGGAGGCAACAGGCAATGTCACCCCCTGGGTCACGCGGTTTTTCTGGCCCTCAGCTGCCGGGCCACAAAAAAGGGCGCATAGAGCACGCTGTAAAACACGGCACAGAGCAGGACAAGGCTGCCGATGTACCAGGGCCAGGGGCCCAGCACATTCATCAGGCTGGCCTGGGCAGGCTTTTCACAGAGGAAGGCAAAGTTGGCCTTGGTGACGGCGTTCACCAGCCCCACCACCAGCGCGTAGAGCAGCGTCAGCCCGACCATGCGGGGTACGCTGCCCTCCCGTGGTGGGCAGCCCAGGGAGGTCACCACATGCAGTGCTGCCACCACCACGCCCCCGTGCAGAACGAAAAAGGCATAGAAGCGGAAGGCCGGGTAGTCCTGATCCAGATTGGGTGTGATGAGCCCCTGCAATGTCCCGGCCAGACCGAAGAAATAGACAATCTCCGCTGCCAGCCGGTTGCGTGTCAGCAGGGCGATGCCGCCGCTGATGCCCGCCACATCACACAAATGCAGCGGCAGGCTATTACCCCATTCCGAGGTGCCCTGCAGCCAATGATTCAGTGCCACCAGCGGCCAGTGAGTCAGCAGTACCAGGGCGAGTGCCCGCTCTGCCCACACGGCCACTTCCGGCTTTAAACGACGCAGCCCTGTCAGCAGCAGCAGCAACCCGAGACAGATGCCCAAAACAGCCAGATGACTGGGGCCAAAAGCATGAAAAGCAGAGGTGGGCATGCGCTGAGGTGAAGAGGTGTGCCCAGGGTGTAAACCACAGTTTGGGGTTCGTCGAGGCCATCATCGCCGCAGGCTGGCAGGCTGTTGCGAGAATGAAGCCTCTGGATAAAGGAGGCTTGCAGCCTGCCTGGAGTGCAAGAACAGACAAAAATTGCAATCGCCATGCCTTCGGACTCCCAGATAACATCATCGCTTCAATAGGCAAACATCTGTCCTTCTTCATCCCCGCTCTCCCATGGCCTCACGTTCCAAACCCGCCAGCAGTTCCTTCCTGTTGTTTTTTGGTCTGCCATTCATTCTGGGCGGGCTGGGGGTGGGGATCTTTTATTGGGGCATGTTGTGGGACTGGTATCAGGCCCGGCCCTGGGTGGAGGTGCCTTGCGTCCTGGAAAGCAGCACCTTGCGGGATCACATGGAGCGGCGGAGTTCGGGCTCCAGCCGTGACACGCTGATGAATGAGGCGGAGGCCACCTACCGCTATACTTATCTGAACCGCCAATACAAAGGGGACAGAGTTTCCCTGAGCCTGGGGGCGGACAACTTTGGCGACTACCATGAGCGGATCGCGAATGTGCTGATGGAGGCGCGAAACAATGGCGGAGCTTTTCGCTGCTATGTGAGTGTGGTCCGGCCTGAGGAGTCGGTGCTGTTCCGGGAGGCCCGCTGGACACTGCTGCTGTTCACCAGTCTTTTCCCGCTGCTGTTTCCTCTCGTCGGGGCAAGCTTCTTCTGGGCTGGGCTGAAGGGCCGATTGCTGCGTGGGAAAGTGCATGCCATCCAGAGCCGGTACCCGGACGAACCCTGGCGATGGAAGCCAGAGTGGGCGGGCGACTGGATCCAGCCGAAGAACCGCCCTATGCCGTGGGTGTGGACGGCGGTCACAGGCTGGATGCTGCTGGTCTGGGGGCCGATGCTCCATGTCCTGATCGTGGACAGTGATATGACGCGGGCCAATCCCGTGAGCTTGCTGGGTCTGCTGCCAGCGCTGCCGCTGGGTGTGTGCAGCCTGCTGACGCTGCGTGCCTGGTGGCGGCATAAGCGGCCTGCACCGCAGGTGCATGTGCGGCCGCTGCCAGTCGTCACGGGCGGACCGCTGAA
This sequence comes from Verrucomicrobiota bacterium, assembly GCA_040386955.1. Taxonomy (GTDB): domain Bacteria; phylum Verrucomicrobiota; class Verrucomicrobiia; order Verrucomicrobiales; family Verrucomicrobiaceae; genus Prosthecobacter. Next base: position 81,123 of record JAZKER010000018.1, on the reverse strand, counting down.
AGCCGAGGTTGCCCTGCCCATGGCCGGAAGTCGGCTACAGGGAAACCTGGAAGCGAGGCTGAGCTGCTTCAAAGAATGGACGGAGACGGACTCTGAGAACAGCAGTATCACACGCCGAGAGGAACGCTGGACCACGGTGCAATCGGTGCCGCTGGCTGCGGCCATACGGGAGGACAGAGGTCATCGCCTGAAGATGGTTTTTGACATTCCGGCCTCCATCCCAGCGGAAGATCAGCAACGCATCGGGACGGCGGAGTTTGATTTTCTCTCCTGGGTGTGGGAGCTGGAGCTGCATGGGGGGGGGCTGAAACAAAAATGGTGCTACGACATGCCGGTGTATGCCCCCCACCAGCCGCTGGCCTGGGAGTCCCCGGAGGCGCAAGAGGCCGCCCAAGCGCAGAAAGAAACCGAAGCCGCCCAGGACGCGGCCTTTAAAATCTGGCAGATGCAAAATCTGGATGCCGACGAACTGCAAATGCACCTGATCCGCAGGCACATCGAATTCACCTTCGAAAGTCAGAGCAAGAGGCCCGTCAGTTTTAATCTGCCGTTACGCCGATTTTCCAAGTCCCGCCCGCTGCTGGTTTTTTTTACGCTCATCTGGGTGAGCATGGCCGTGGGCATGGCGCGGTCTGATCTGCCGTTCATCTTTCCCTTTTTGTGGTGCAGCACCTCTCTCCTGCTGCTGTGGCTGCTCACCGGACTTTTTAAATCCCGCACGCTGCACCTGGATGATCAGGGGCTGAAGGCAGGCTGGAAAGTGGGTCCTTACGGCAAGACGCTGCGTGTTCATCGGGAGGAGATCGTGCGGTTCCGCGTGTCGAATGCGGGCATGCGCATCAACCGTGAGCATTACAATGCCGTGTATTTGGAGCGGCAAGGAGGGGATAAAATCGTCATTTTGGACGGTCTTCCTGGTAAAAGGGTGGCGGAGAGTCTGGTGCTGCTGCTGGAACAGTGGCGCAAGCAGGCTTGATCCAGGCGCGGGTCTGTGGCTTGCTGGCCGCTCATGAAAGCCGAACGACCTGCAAACGTGATCGAACTGTGTCAGGCCCTGGTCCGCATTCCCTCGGTGAATCCAGATGGGGATCCCGGCTGTCCGGTGGAGCAGACGGGCGAGGCGGCTTGTGCGGCCTATGTGGCGGAGTTTCTCACGGGATGCGGAGCTGCCGCAGTACTGGAGGAGGTGGAGCCGGGACGACCCAATGTGATCGGGCGTTTTCCCTCAAATCCAGCAACGGATGGCAAGCCAAAGCCGCGCATCGTTTTTGCCCCGCACACGGATACCGTGAGCGTGGGTGGCATGACGGTGGCTCCCTTTGGCGGGGAAGTGCGGGAAGGCCGCCTGTGGGGACGCGGCGCGAGCGATACCAAGGGCCCGATGGCGGCTATGCTGTGGGCACTGAATGAGATGAGCGCCGAGATCCCGGATCTGCCGGTGGAGGTTCATTTTGCAGGCTTCATGTCGGAGGAATCGGCGCAGTTGGGTTCTCAACATTTTGCTCTTCATCACGGACCTTATGACTTTGCCATCATTGGCGAGCCGACGAGCCTGAAGACCGTGCACAAGCACAAGGGCTGCCTGTGGGCGGACCTCCACACCACAGGTGTGGCGGTGCATGGCTCCATCCCGGAGCAAGGAGTCAACGCGATCGTGAAGATGGCCTCCCTGGTGCAGGCACTGGATGCAGACTTTCGCCAGCAATTGAAGGATGTGGGCGGCGAAGACCGATGGCTGGGCCATAGCACCATCAGCCTGGGGATGATTCGCGGAGGGACGAGGTCCAACATCGTGGCCGATCATTGCGTGCTGAGGGTGGACATGCGTACCACGCCGGGACTGTCGCGCGAAGGAGGGGCATTGAAGCTGTTGACGGAGTTTGTGGCAGGTCATGATGCGACGGCTCGGGTGGAGCCTCTGCCGGAAACCTTCCCGCTGGATACGGACGAGCGGAATCCCTTTGTGCAGCGCCTGGTAGATTGCGGGGCGGAGGTGACCGGGGCACCCTGGTTCTGTGATGCCGCCTTCCTGGCGGCAGGGGGCACCCCTGCGGTGGCCATTGGGCCGGGTAGCATCGTTCAAGCGCACACGAAGGATGAGTTCATCGCCACGGCGGATCTGGAGGCCGGTGCGGCATTCTTTAAGAAGTTTCTGAAAAGCTGGCAGGCCTAACCATGAAGGGGTGTTTCATGTCGCCTGTCAATTTGCGCTTTTTGTTAGGCGTGGGACTGCTGATGCTGGTGAGCTGCATATCCCCCAGATATTCGTCTGTGGAGCGCCGTCCGGATGCCTCTTTTTTTCACCCGGCCCAGCCACCCCAGGGTGGAACCCAGAAGTGGAACCCTGTTTGGTGGTTAGGCAATGCCGATGATCCGGTGCCTCCGTCATGGTATCGCCCCGGGCAGGGGTTGCGCGGTCCCTTGTGGCAGTTGCGCAACCCTCTGCACAACTTCACTTTTTACGTCATCGGTGTTCATGACAAAGATTTTGTTAGGCTTGGGAAAGAGCCTGGGGCGGTGTTTCGGCGCGGGGGTGGTTGGAATTGGGCTGTGATCGAGCGTGGCTTCCTGAGGTTGCCGTTTGTGAGCTATGAAGGCAAGCGTGTGCGCTTCTATGCCCTGTGGCGTGAGAAGGGGAATTTCGGCCTGAAGCTGCACCGGGTGCGCAAGGATTAACCAAAGGTGTTGCGGGCCGAACAAGGAGTGTGTTTATTTTTTGAATGTTGTGAATAACTTTGTTGCCGAACATCAAGTGTGGTTGGTGTGGTAATTACATGGTTGACACAGGGGTGAAGGAAGGCACTGTAGCGGTCCCTTTGGCGGGCAACCAACCCAACAAAGCGCGACTAAACAACCCAACTACGATTTGACACGATCCATCCTTCTTTGCCTGACAGCTATGTGCGCACAGTCCCTCGCGGGAGAAGTCAAGCTTCCAGCCACAACGCCAGCAGGCACAACAGGGCAGATCCTCCCGGGTATCCGCACCACCGCTTACACACACAGTGAAGCGGACCACATCAAATACGGTGCCCGAACGGCGGCCGGCACGAGCCTGAAGTATGGGCAGCTGCGCAGTGCTGCGGCAGACTGGTCTGTGTATCCCGTGGGCACGGTCTTCCAGATCGAAGGCGACAATGCCCTCTACATCGTGGATGACTACGGTTCTGCACTGGTGGGCACACGAACGATTGATTTGTACAAGCCGAGCGCGAGTTCGATGCGCTCCTGGGGCGTGCGGAAGGTGAGCATCCGCATCCTGAAGTGGGGTTCGTATGCCAAGAGCCTGGCGATCCTGAAGCCACGCCAGTCGAAGGCTTCGCATGTGCGCGAGATGGTTTCCCGTCTGGTGTCCCGTCCAGCCTAACTGAGAGTGTAATTTTATTAACTGCGGCTGGGCATCATGCCCGGCCGCAGTTTTTTTATGCCTGTCGAACGAGCCAGACCTTTTCGGTGATCACAGCTGTACAAAGGTTGCGGACACAAAAAATCCCACGGACGTGAATCCGTGGGATTTGGAGGGGAAGGGTTTTGAGCGCGCTTACTTCTGCTTGGACTCATAGCCAGCCACAGGCTTGCCATCGTCGTTGAGCTTGCCGCAGGACCAGAGCAGGCCGCGGGCGACGAGGTCGAGGAAGACTGGGTCGCTCATGGTTTCGTTGTTGTGGCCCATGGTGGTGCCAAAGACCTTGGATTTGCCGTAGCTGTTCACCCAGACGAGGAAGTGGTCCTTTTGGGTGTCTTCACCAAAGGCTTTGGCCAGGGGGACGAAGTTTTCCCAAAGCTTGTCGTTTTTGTAGAGTTCGTCCTTTTTGTTGAGCCACTCGTTTGGGAAGCCCTTCATCACGGGATGCTCTGGGGCGACGTTTTTGACCAGGAGATCACGGTTCTTCTCATGGCTCATGGAGGTCTGGCCCAGGCACTTGCGCCACTCGTCCGTCTGGGCGGCGCGGTAGCTGTGGGTGGAGCAATGCAGCATGACGGCTGGCACACCGTCGTGGTGGGCCTTGGCGATGCGGTTGACGAATTCCACATCGGTCACGCCGCCGAAGCATTCGTTGTGCAGGACGACGTCGTAACCCTTGGCCCAGTCTTCTTTTTCATAGATGCTGATCTTGTGCATCTTGTCCTTTTTGCCCTCGGGGCCTTCCTCATGGACGACGGTGAATTCGACATTCGCGCGGGCGCTGAGGCCCTCGGCGAGGATCATCTTCTGGTTTTCGTAGTCGTGGCAGCAGCCGCCGGTGACCATCAGCACCTTCAGGGGAGGTGAGGAGGCGGGATCGGCAGCCAGGGTGAACGCGGCGACGACGCCGAGCGCGAGGAGCGGGAGAAGGAGGGCTTTCATGGTGGGAACGATTAAACGCGGCAGAAGGCGGATTCTGGAAGAAAAAGGCACCCAGGATCAAGCTTCCTGTGCAGGGGCTTCAACCGGAGTTTCCTGCGCTTCGACGACGGCAGGTGGGGTTGGCGCAGCCGGTTTGCGCAGCAGGCGGGCGGCGTAAAAGCCGTCGTGCCCCGTTTCAGCGGGATTGATTTTCAGTTCTTCCTCCAGCGTCCACTGGTCGCCATGGGTGGCGAGGAACTTTTGCACCTGCAGCTCATTTTCCCCGGGAAGGATGGAGCAGGTCGCATAGACCATTTTTCCACCCGGTTTCACCAGAGCGCTGTAGCGGGTCAAAATGTCCTGCTGTTCGATGATGAGGCGGTCAATCTCCTCGTTGCTGAGTTTCCATTTGGCATCGGGGTTCCGGCGCAGGACGCCCAGGCCGGAGCAGGGGACATCCAGCAGCAGGCGGTCGGCATAACCGGCCAGACGTTTCAGCGTCTTGGTGCCTTCGATGACGCGGGTCTCGGCCACATCCACGCCCGCGCGGGCGGCACGTCGGCGCAGTTCGGTGAGTTTCCAGTCATGCACGTCCAGGGCGATGATTTTGCCCTTGTTTTGCATGAGGGCTCCCAGGTGCAGGGTCTTGCCCCCGGCACCGGCACAGGCGTCCACGACCTTCATGCCGGGCTCCACCTGGAGGAAGGGGGCCACGCATTGGGATGAGGCATCTTGGACCTCGAACATGCCTTCTTTGAAGGCGGCCATGCCAAAGACATTGTATCGCTGCCGCATGTGCAGCGCGGTGGGGATTTCCTTCAGCGTTTCGGTGGTGAAACCGTCCTGGGACAGACGTGTTTTCAGGCTGCGGCGTTCCGTTTTCAGCGTGTTCACCCGCAGATAGACATCGGCAGGCTTGTTCAGGGTCTCGCGGATGGCGGGCCAGGCGGCCCCGAGTTCGCGGCCGAGGCGGGTTTCCATCCAATCTGGAATGGAATGGCGCAGGGCAGGGGAGACCTCTTGCTTGGAGCGTTCGATGATGGATGCGCGGCGGACGCCATTCACTTCATCAAAGAACGGCAGTTCGTTTTCCGCCATGATCCAGTAGGCGCTCCAGACGTGCCAGAGCTTTTCCGGAGTGAGAAGTTCGGGATGGTTGTGCTCAGAATCTGGCAGGCCGGCGAGGTGCCAGTACCAGCGCCAGTGGCGGACGATTTCGTAAATGGCTTCCGCGAAGAGGCGGCGGTCGCGGCTGCCCCATTTGGGGTGTCTTTTGAAGGCGAACTCCACCACCTTGTCGGCGTAGCGGCGGTCCACAAAGACGTCCCGCAGGGAGCTGATGATCTGGGCGATGAGGTGGTAGTGCAGTTTCACAGGTAGGACCGTTCCGTTCGCCTCGGATGGGGTGAAGTGCAAGCCGTCCGTGGGGCAATAGCACACGCAGGGGGGCGAATGGGCCCTCTTCTCGGTGGTAAATGCGTGCGGGGAGCCTGTGGCCAGGCCCCCGATCTGGTCTGGCGGGTTAAGCCGGGACGACGCTGCGGATCTGTGTGGCGATGCCCAAGAATGCTGCGGAAGCCGCAGAGTCGGTGACGTCTTCGAGGGCGATGGGGTGGCCTTCATCGCCAGCTTCACGCACGGTCATCTCGATGGGGATCTGGCCCAGCAGCGGCACGCTGAGGCGCTTCGCCTCGTGCTCACCGCCACCTTTGCCAAAGATGTGGTAGATCTGGCCATCGCTGGGGCAGAGGAAGTAGCTCATGTTCTCGATGATGCCGAGGATGGGCACGTTCACTTTCTGGAACATGGAGACGGCCTTGCGGGCATCAATCAGGGCCACTTCCTGCGGAGTGGTGACGATGACTGCCCCATCCAGAGCCACGGTCTGCACGATGGTGAGCTGGATGTCCCCAGTGCCCGGAGGCAGGTCAATGATGAGGTAGTCCAGATTATCCCAGGCGCACTGGCGGAGGAACTGCTGGGTGTACTTGGTGGCGATGGGGCCGCGGACAATCACGGCGGCATCATCTTCCAAAAGGAAGCCCATGCTCATGAGCTGGATGCCGTATTTCTCGATGGGGACGATCTGCTGCTCCTCATTCTGAAACGGGCGCTCCGTGGTGCCGAACATGTGGGCAATGCTGGGGCCGTAGAGGTCGCAATCACACAGACCCACTCGGGCACCTGTTTTGGCCAGGGCCACGGCGAGATTGGAGGCGACGGTGCTTTTGCCCACGCCGCCTTTGCCGGAGCCGACGGCGATGACTTTTTTCACCCCAGGGATGGAGGACTTTGGAAGCCGATCGGCTGAGCCTGCGACGGGATTTGGCGGCTCCTTGATGTCGAAATTCAGCTTGGCCTCGGTCACACCGGGCAGCTTTTGCAAAACGTCCACTGCCTGTTCGTGGATGAGGCGCGGGATATTCGGATCGCGCGTGGCGACAGAAATCTCCACGGTGACCTTGCCGCCTTCGATGAGGATGTCTTTGACCAGGCCAAAGGAAATGATGTCGCGGCTGAAGCCTGGGTAACGTACCTGGGCCAGCGCCAGGCGGATGTCGGAGTCGGTGGGCATATCGGGGGTTGGGATACGCTTCGCTAACGGCGGCGGGACAAAACTCAAGCGGGTTTCGGCATTTGCCGAGCGTCACATTTCCTGCATCCAGTTTTTGGGGGGCTTCCGTTATTTATCATGAGACAACCAAAAACCTCCCAAGGGAAAGCGTAGCCTGGAAACAGGCTGCGCTTTTTGTTTAGGAGCGGCTCGGGCTTCCTCAACGGAGGTTGGCTGCCCTGTGGCGGCGTTCACTGATCCATCCTGCGACAATCTCTCCCAGCGAACGTGGCTCATCTTTGATCGCAAGGGTTGCCCGTTCCCCAATTCTCAGATTTCCGACAATGGGAGATTCAATGCGCACTTTGACCAGTTCATCCAGTACGGCTTCGAGGTAGGCCTGGGTGTAATTGGCCTCCTGGCCCATGGCCCACACACACCAGACTGCCGCTTGCCGGGAAGGCTGAACAGTGATTTTTATCGTTGTGGGAGTAAGGTCTGGCCGGATTGCACGGAGCTTTTGGGCCACTTGTTGGTTGAAGCTGCTACTGTTCAGCGTCTGGATGATCCAGGTGACAAATGGATCTGGAAGTGGGTGGGTGCCGGAGACGGCTTCATGGGACACGGGCTGGCTGAAGGCAATCACGAACGCCAGAGACTTGTACTCGGCGTGGCGGGCTGCATAGTGGCTGTAAACACGCAGTCCCAGGACGACTAGCAGAGCCAATCCGGCAAGGATGGCAAGACGACCCAGCTTGATGCGACCTGGCCGGTGCTTTTTGCCTGCGGGAAATAGACCAGCCTTCATTCTGAAATAGCAGGGGAACTACTCAAACAGATCCGGATACATCTCATGGGCCATGGTCCGGCTGAGGCCCAGGATTTCCTTGGGGCAGCCGAGGTGGCGGCAGGCATCGATGATGGAGCGGCATTCGGAGGCATTCAGCTTGCGGATGGCATGCTTCACCCGGGAAATCTGGCCTGTGGAGACGCTGAGTTCATCCAAACCGAGGCCGATGAGCAGCGGCAGCACTTCCACATCTGCCGCCATTTCACCACAAATGCACACGCGGATGCCTGCCCGACGGGCGGCCTCCACCGTCAGCGCGATGAGACGCAAGACGGCCGGGTGGGTGGGGCTGTAAAGATCTGCCACACGTTCATTCAGGCGATCCACCGCCAGGGTGTACTGGACGAGGTCATTGGTGCCGAGGCTGAAGAAATCCACCTCAGTGGCGATGAGGTCCGCCGTGAGGGCCGCACTGGGAATTTCGATCATGGCGCCGATCTCCACCTGCTGGGGAGGCGGATAACCTTCGGCACTGAGTTCATTGGCGCATTCGGCCAGCAGTTCCTTGGCGGCCCGCACCTCGCTCACGTCGCTGACCATGGGGAACATGATGCCGATGGGGCCATGGGCGGCTGCCCGCAGCAGGGCGCGAAGCTGGCGTTTGAACATGTCCCGGCGGCCCAGGGAAACGCGGATGCCCCGCCAACCGAGAAAGGGGTTCGGCTCCTGCTCGCTGGCCAGTTGCTCGTCCACCTTGTCCCCGCCGATGTCCAGGGTGCGGAAGATGACCTGCCCAGGGGCGATGATTTTGACGGCGCGGGTGTAGTTGTCAGCCAGCCAGTCCTCAGTGCCTGCAGGATCTTCCAGGTAGAGAAATTCGGTGCGGAACAGGCCCACGTGGGCAGCGCCGCTGTCGCGGATGTCGCCCATTTCTTCCACGAATTCCGCATTCGCGCAGACCTGGATGGCCATGCCATCCAGCGTGACGGAGGGCTGGTGCCGCGTCTCATGCAGGGCGTCATCACGCTTTTCCGCCAGCTGCTCACGGGAGCGATATTTGGAAAGGGTGGCCGGGGTGGGATTGAGGATCAGGGCCCCTTCATCACCATCCAGGAGTACAGGATCGCCGGAGTGCAGTTCATCCGTGATGCCATGCAGCCGCACCACGGCGGGCAGGCCCAGGGAGCGGGCGATGATGGCCGCATGGGAATTGCCGCTGCCGGTTTCGATGGCAAAACCGAGCACCTTGCTGCGGTCCAGCTGCACGGTGTCTGAGGGCGTCAGATCGTGGGCGACGATGATCACGGGATCATCAAACATAGGGTGCTGCAGCAGCTCGCCCCGCAGATGGCGCATCACGCGGTGGGTGATGTCCTTGATGTCGAGAAAGCGCTCGCGCAGGTAGGAGTCCGCCAGGCCGCGCAGGGCGTCCATGTGCTTGCACATGAGGCGGTAGTAGATCGCATCCACGCAGATCAGTTTTTCCCGGACCGTCTTTTCCACATGCTTGCGGATGGACATGTCCTCCAGGATCAGGAGGTGGGTGTCAAAGATGTCCGCCTCCGCGCTGCGTTCCTCGGTGGAGACCATCTCCTTCAGTTCTTCGATCTCGCGATGGGTGGCATCCATGGCGGCATGCCAGCGGGCGAGTTCAGCCTCCACCTCCTCGGCGGTGATCGGGTCAGCATCCGGCTCATCGAAGTCTTCTCTCAGCACATGCACCACGGCATGCGCGACACCGGAGGAAACTGCGGTTCCCTGCCAAGTTCTCTCCTGTGTAAGCGCTTCCTGAGTCATCGGCCCCCAGATTGGCGGGGACTGACGGTTTTCGCAAATGAGAAACCAGCCGCCGTGAAACTCTTACCAGGGTAGGGAAAAGGTCTTCACGGTGGACATGAACTTGATGGCTTCCACGACTCCTTCCTTGATGCCCAGGCCGCTGTCCTTCACCCCGCCAAAGGGGGAGAGCTCCAGCCGGTAGCCCGGGATTTCGTTGATGTTCACCGTGCCTGCGCGGATGCGTTTCACCGCCGTGAGGGCGGATTCCAGGCTACGGGTGACAACGGAGGAGCTGAGGCCATAAGGCGTGGCATTGGCCAGAGTCAGCGCGTCCTCCAGGTCGCTCACCGGGAAAATCGGGGCGATGGGGCCAAAGCACTCGTTTTGGGCGATGTAGGAGGTCCGGGAGACATTGGCCAGGATGGTGGGCTGAAACAGGGCTCCGGTTCTCGTGCCTCCAGCCAAAAGCTGCGCGCCCGAGGCCAGCGCCTCCTGCACCGCTTTTTCCAGGTTCATGGCCGAACGCTCATCAATCACCGTGCCCACCCGGGTGGCTTCATCGGTGGGGTTTCCGCACACATACTCGGCGGCTTTGGCGACGAACCGTTCCGTGAACTCCGCCAGGACTGTCTGATGCACCAGCAGGCGGCGGGCGGAGGTGCAGCGCTGCCCGCTGTTGCGGAAGCTGCCTTCGCAGGCCAGCAGCGCGGCGAGGTCCAGATCGGCATCCTCCAGCACCAGCATGGGGGAGTGGCCTCCCAGTTCCAGACACAGTTTTTTATAACCTGCCGTGGCGGCGATGTCCTTGCCCACGGCGGCACTGCCCGTGAAGGTCACGAGGTCAATGCGCTCATCCCGGATCATGGGGCGGGTGATGCTGTCCAGATCGCCATGAATCACGCTGAGCATCCAGCCGGGCAATCCGCTGGCATACAGAACCTCCGCCAGCCGCACGGCGGTGAGGGGCGTCTTCTCCGAAGGCTTCAGGATCATTGGAGCCCCAGCGGCGATGGCCGGGGCCAGCTTGTGCGCCACTTGATTGAGCGGGTGATTGAAGGGGGTGATGGCGGCAATGAGGCGCAATGGTTCGCGCGTGGTGAAAATCTTCCGCGCTTTGCCGCCCGGAGCAATGTCGCAGGAGAAGATCTCGCCATCATCCCGGAGTGCCTCCATGGCGGCAAAGCGGAAGACATCGCAGGCACGTCCCACCTCATAGCGCGTCTCACGCAGGCACAAGCCAGATTCGGCTGTGATGAGTTGGGCAAACTCTTCGGTGCGTTCCTGCAAGGCGCTGGCGGTTTGCTGAAGGATGACGCTGCGCTGATAGCGCGTGAGTGCTGTGCCGCCACTCAGGCTCGTTTGGATGGCTTCTTCAAGCTGGGGTGGCGTGATGCGGGCGACACGGCCTACCAGCTCGTTGTTCCAGGGGTTGAGGATTTCGAGGCGGTCTTCGCTCTGAATGGCGACACCGGCGACGTAACTGGGGAGATCAAGTGGCATAACAAGAAGTGTTTAAGGGGCGATGGAGACGCGCAGCCAGCGGCGTGTTTCAGTGAGGGCGAGGGCTTCGTCCAGGGCAGCCAGCGGCAGTGCCGGACTCACCAATTTTTCAAACGGCAGCCGGTCCTGCTGGGCGGCGAGGAATTCCAGGCCCGTGGTCAGGTGTCGTGGCGCATAGTTGTGCACGCCCCGGATGGTGAGGCACTTTCTCAGCACGGCTTCTCCGGTCAGATCCAGCGCCGTTTGCGGATGCACCATGCCTGCCCAGACATAGGTGCCGCCTGGGCGCAGCAGGGCGATGCCATCTGGGATCACGGCGGCTGAACCGGCGACCTCCAGGGCCAAGTCCACGCCGCCGCCGGATTCTTCGAGGATGCGTTTTTTCATGGCTTCATTGGCCGGTATGGCGATGCCGCCGAACTCAGGCACCAGGGCGAGCCGCTCTTCCGAAAGGTCCGTGCAGAAGACTTGCTCGACACCGCGGTAACGCAGCCAGGCACAGGCATAGAGACCCAGCAGGCCACCACCCTGAACGAGGGCTGTGCGGAGCATGGCGGATTCTCTCAAAGGCTCTTCGAGAGCATTGACAATCGTCGCCAGTGCACAATTCGCCGGGGCCACCAGGGTATCCGGCAGGCTGTCAGGCACGGGCAGAACGAAGGTTCCAGCCCGCAGGACCATGTGGCTGGCATAACAGCCATTGAGGCCTGACCCATCGCCCAGGGCTGCATGCCCATATTTAAAGAGGTGAGTGCATTTTTGCGGCAGCCCCCATTGGGTGCAGGCGGGACATTTCCCACAACTGTCGGCCAGGGTCCAGGTGACGCGCTGACCTTCGCTGAAACCGGCCCGTTCACTGGCCACGACGCGGCCAATGGCTTCGTGCCCCAGGACGCAGGGAGTCGGTGCACCTCGGCGACCGGAGACGGTATGAAGGTCGGACCCACAGACGGTGGCCAGGCTGATTTCCACCAGGACTTCTCCAGGATTTAATGCGTCCGGCAGTGGAATGGTGCGGGATTCAAAGGGAAGGCCGGGGCCTTGGAAAAGCTGGATGCGGGCGTGTTTCATCGGCGGATGAAGAGGGCTAAAAAGGCGCTGCACAGGGCGAAGACGGCGACGATGGGAAAGACGAGGGCGGTGTTTTCCACGCCTGGTGTGGCGGACCAGGGATTGTGCTGCACACACCAGCCCACCAGCGGCTCGCCCAGGCCAGCCATGGCATACGCAAAGCAGTTCATGATGCCCACGGCGGTGCCTGCGCGTGCCCGGCCTAACAAATCAGGTGCCAAGGCCCAAAAGGCGGACTGGGGGCCATAGGCAAAGAAGCCACAGAGAAAAAGCAGCGGGAGTCCCAGGGCATGACCACGTGGAAGCACATACATGGCTGCGGCAGAAATGGAGGCCAGTACCATGAACGAGGCGATGACCCCAGACCTGCGTGACTGGCAAAAGCGGTCCGAAATCCAGCCGCTGGCCACGGCCCCGAGTGCCATGCCCAGGGGCAGGGCCACGCTGATCCATTTGCCCGCCGGGCCGCTTTTAAAGTCCTCTCCGAGAAAATGAACAGGGACCCAGATGAGCAGACCATAACGCACGGTGTTCTGAAAACCGATGGCCAGTCCTGCCAAGAGCAGACGTCCATTCGTCAAGGCGCTGGCGTAACGCTGCCAGGAGGTTTCCTGGGTGGCGGGTGTCTGGGCATCCGGGGTTCCGGCATCATCCTCGAAGTCGGCAAAGCCTGCGCGTGAAGGCCGGTCGCGGGCAAAGATCCAGACAGCCAGCCCGCCGATGAGCATCAGGATGACGGGCAGGCGAAAGATCCAGCGCCAGTCCAGCTTCAGCACATCGAGAATAACCAGGGATGTGACAAAGGAGAGGACGGAGGAAAGGCCGGCGGCGAGCACATAAAATCCAAAGGCCTTGCCTCGCTCATGAGCACCAAACCAGTTTGCCACCAACCGGCTGCCGGGTGCCCAGCCCATGCTCTGGGCCAGCCCGTTGAGCCCCCAGGCTGTGGCGAGGCTTTTAAAGCCCAGTCCGAAGCTCGTCAGCCAGTTCAGCAGAAACGAAGCCCCTGCACCCAGGGCCATCATCCGCCGACCGCCAAAGCGGTCTCCGAGATTGCCGTTGATGGCCTGCCCCAGGGCATAGCTCCACAGCATGGCGGCACTGATCCAGCCCAGCGTTTCCTTGCTCAGGCCCAGTTCCTTTTGGATGCCGGGAATGGCAAACCCAAAGGTCTGCCGTCCCGTGTAATAAAACAGGTAGCAGAACATCACAGCACCCAGCACCCGCCACTGGGCATGCTTGAAGCTGGGATCGCTGTGAGGAGTGAGGCTCATGCTGCGTGAGTGCCGTTGCAGGTGATTTCAAAGATGTCGAAGTTCCGCACATCCGCCCTCGCACGGCTGGCATAGGCGGCATTCAGAGGCTCGCTGAAAAGCAGCGGCACCATTTCTTCATAGCGCCCGCCATGGCTGCGCAGGCCGCCTTCGATGGCCTTCAAATCATGCCAGTCAGGGGAACGGCCCAGCACCACATCCCGGCCGCTGGCCACCACGAGATCCCCCATGCGGTCTTCGGGCAGTTCCATCAGGCGTGCCGCCGTGCTGCGGTCATGGCATTCGGAGATGCCCTTCCGCAGGGCCAGCCAGCGCTGGATGGCGGGGATGTCGGCCCCTTCCGGCACGTGGACTTGGGCAAAGGAACCGAGCGCCCCGTGATGCACCACGTAGGGGTCGGTGATCGGCAGGATGACGCGAAAGCCTGTTCCGAAAGCGGCCTCCAGTTCGGTTTCCAGGTAGATGACATTGGGGGTTCCCTCGGCGGTCTGTTTGTCATTCATGCCGTGATCTGCTGTCACTCCCACAATGGCTCCCAGGGCCAGCAGCTTGCCGATCTCCGCATCAATCGCCGCATAAAAATCCACCACCTCCGGTTCCTGCGGGGTGTGCTTGTGCTGCATGTAGTCCGTGGTCGAAAGATACAGGAAATCGGCCCGTCCGGCAGCCAGCAGCGCTGCCCCGGCGCGCAGGACATAGACACTGGCCTCACCGCTATAAATCTCCGGCTGAGGACCGCAGAGGGCCTCCACATCCGCGATGCCGTGCGTCTCCATCACGGCGGAGCGTGCTTTCTCCGTGGAGAAGGCAATGCCGCCTTCGGAGATGAGGCCCGAGGCAAAGATGTCCCGCAGCTTTTCCTTCGCGGTCACTACGGCGACCTTCCGGCCTGCCAATTGAGCGTGGCGGAAGATCGTCTCGGCCCGCAGATACTGGGCGGAGTTCATCATCACTTCCTGACCGGTGGTGGTGTCGTAGAAGAAATTGCCACCGATGCCATGCACGCTGGGCGGCACGCCGGTGACGATGCTGGAGTTGTTGACGTTGGTGAAGGTGGGCATGGCTGCCCGGGCAAAGCCGCGCCAGCCTTGGAGGCTCAATTGGGCGAGATGGGGCATGCGGCCCTGGGCCAGGGCGACATCCAGATATTCATCGGCAGAGCCATCCAGGCAGATGACGGCGATGGGGCGTGCAGGCGGAGTGTAGGTGCGCCCGTTGACGGAGAAAGAAACGGCGTTTGGCATAAGTGGTTAGGCTGGGGTGAGGTCGGAAAGGCTCAGTTGGTAGGTGAAGACACGTTCTCCATCCTTGTTCACCAGCTCAGCGCTCAGGCGGGCGGGTGTCACGGTGGAGTCAATGTCCATGACGAGAAACACGTGGGGTTCCACGGCGCTGCGAACGAGGTCCGGGTGGTATACATTCAGCGAGGCGATGGTGCTGCTGTGGATGGGGGAGGCGATGAACTGCATGAGGTCATAACCCACGGTTTTTTGGGTGGGATACTTCAGCACACGGCTGGCATGGATGTCCCCACCGACGTAGATCACGCCTGGTATCCGGTTGTCGCCGATGAACTTCTCCAGAGCCTTGCGTTCGTGCATGTAGCTGCCCCAGTCATCCAACTCCTTGTTCTCCTTGTCATCCCAGATCATGCCGCAGGCCAGCAGCTTGAAGGTGGCGGTGGAGGCCAGAAGTTTTTCCTGGAGCCACTGCCACTGGGCCAGGCCTAACAAAGTGGGCTTCGTGGGGCTGGCGTAAGACGCGGCGGTCATGGTGAACCAGCGCGCATCGATCATGAAGACCTCCACAGGGCCATATCGGAAGCTGGTATAGATGCCTTCCTGGCCATCGCCAAAGGAGGCTTGCGGACGGTAACGAGTAAAGGCCAGCCGGCTGTTTTCCTTCCCCACGGCCAGGCCTGAGCTGTCATTTCCGGCAAAGTCATGATCATCCCAGGTCCACCAGCAGGGCCGGTTGCGCAGCAGTTCCTGATACTCCGGCACGGCGGCAAACTCCTGATGCCGCCGGGTCTGCACGGCCAGATCGGTGCTGTCGATGTAGGGCGTATCGCCGATGAGCACGACGGCATCCACCTTTTCCTCCGCCATGCGTTTCCACACCGCTCGGCTGCCAGCATCTTCTTTGGCGCAGGAACTGATGGCCAGGCGGACTTTGGTGGGAGTGGAGGCTGCGGGAGCTGTGGCGAAAACTTGGGCGTCGGCTGCTGCGAGGGGTTTCCCTCCTGCAAGGACACGATAACGATAGCGGGTGCCCGCCTTCAGGCCATCGACCTGCCAGTGCAGGCAGAGATCGTTTTCGGCCTTGGCATGGGCTTTGACGGGTGTGGCTTCGCCTCCTGCCTCCGGGGTGACTTCCAGCACATACTCTCCGGCCACCTGGGCACGCATCCAAAGGATGCTGCTGTTCTCTTCGGTGTGCCCGACGATGGGACCTAGCAGCGGCACCTCTTTCTGGCTTTCGCCTGTGGCCGAAAAGGCCGTTCCTGCTCCGAAGGCAAGAGCAGAGGTCACAAAGTCACGACGGTTCAACGGCGACTCAATGGGGCGGTTAGGAGGTGTCATGACAGGTTAAACTTAGAGACTATAATGTTTCTTTCAAGAAACAATGTTGGCACATTGGAAAATGAGGAATTTCTGGGATCTCTTCAAGGCGGAGGCCAGTCGATTGACGGAACGTCCTAACCGATGACGGATTCAATGCTCAATACCGCCGTCCCAAAAACACGCACAGCACACGCGCATCCTTCGCCGTCTCATTGAACAGGCGGTGATTGGTCTCCGCATCAAAATAGAGGCTGTCCCCGGCTTCCAGGTGATAGGTCTCCTGGTCGAACTCGAAGGCGACCTGTCCTTCCAGGACGAGCAGGAATTCTTCGCCTTCATGAGGCATGGCCTCGACACGGCCACCCCGGGCGGGGATGCGCAGTTCAAAGGGGTCCATGGCCCGGTCGGCACGCCGGTGGGCCAGGGATTCATAGTCAATGTTAGACTGGGTGCGGTCGCGCTCGATGAGCTTCCTTTCACCCTGGCGAACGATGCTGATCCGGGGCCGGGCATCCAGGCCATCCAGCAGTACGGACAACTTCACGCCGAGGGCTTCGCTGAGCTTCGCAAGGGTCGGCAGGGTGGGGGTGACGCGAAAGTTTTCCACCTTGGAAAGGATGCCTTTGCCGACCCCGGAAGCGGCGGCGACTTCATCCAGCGTCAGCCCCTTGTCGAGACGGGTTTGACGCAGGCGCTGGGCGAGTTCGACCAAGTTCATGATTTGGGGGCGGCTGGTTTTTGACCACCAATCATGACATCCACCTGCTGGCCCACATAGAGCTGTTTGCCCTGAGGGATTTGCAGTTCGTAGATGACCTGAAGAACGCGGGTGTCCACACGCTCCGTGCTGGCTCCGGTGAGGGATTGTTTGGGAATCACAAAGGGCTCGATGCGCACAAACTTCAGAGGAAACGCTGTCTTGGAATCGCCCTTCACATAAGCCACCGCGTCCTCATCCTTGCGCACCTGCATGGCATTCTGTTCATCCACATCGGCGCGGATTTGCAGCTTGTCCAGATCGCCGAGAATCATGGCGGCCAGACGGTTTTGAATGGAGGCGTACTCACCTTCGCGGATGTTCACCTGAAGGATGGTGCCGGGGCGGGGTGCGCGGATGGTCAGGCGCTCGATGAGCAACTGGATCTGTTTCACATCCGCCTTTGCAGCGACCAGGGAGGCCTCGGCGGAGCCCACCTGGGCCTGAGCAACGGTAAGATCGTTCGTGCGGTTGCGCACATCGTCCTGGCTCACGGCGCGTTGGTCCGTGATGGATTTCAGGCGATCCAGGTTGTCCTGCACCTTGAGTTTTTGGGCCAAGGTGACGTCGAGCTGTGCCTGGTTCACCGCAATGGCTGCCTGGGCTTGGATGAGCTGGGCCTGGAGTTCGCGATCATCGAGTTGCAGCAAGGCATCGCCCTTTTGCACCTGCTGGCTCACCTTCACCAGGACCTTTGTCACCAGTCCGGCAATGGGGGTGCCGATGGCCACGTTTTCTTCGCGTGCCTCAATGATGCCCGTGGCGGCGAGTCGGGTGCCCACAGGTTTCTCCGGAGGTTTGACCGGCGGCGGAGGGATCACGGTTTCCTGGGCGCGGATCTGGTCCAGCACCTGCGACATGCTGAACACGCCAAAGACGGCGACCGCGATGGTGCCATAACGGATGACGAGGGGGAAGATGTTCATGGAGGAAACCCGAAGCTGTCTCTGGATACGCCTCATCCTGCGCCAGGATCAGAAATCGGCAACGGCAAGGCACAAGCTTCTACCACTCACCAAAAATGCAGGAAAGGAGCAACACGATCGCGATCGCCCATGGAAAAAACCAAAGAATGCCGGCGAAAAACAGAAGTCCTGCATTCAGGCCAATACCGATCAGGCCATAAAGACATCTTTGCCGACCGCTTGTCTCCGTAAATAATTCGAGCATGCGTTAACGAAGACGCTCTAGTTACAAAGTAAAATCATGATTCACCAGGGTGTTGTAAAATGGTCTTTCCGCTCACTTGCCTGAAAGATCCCGCCAGCCAGGGACGGCTTTCTCTGCTCACCATGACACGTTCTTTTATCGCTTCTTTTCTCCTTTTGCCCTCGCTGCTGGCGGCGGCGGATTCTGCGGATGTCATCATTTATGGCGGGAGTTCCGCCGGGATCACCGCAGCCATCCAGACGGCCCGCATGGGCAAGAAGGCCATCCTCATTGAGCCCACGCAGTTCCTCGGCGGCCTGACCACGGGCGGCCTCGGTGCCACGGACATCGGCAACAAGAAGGCCATCGGCGGCATGTCGCGTGAGTTTTACGCCAATGTCTTCAAGTACTACAACGAAGCCGCCAAGTGGAAGCAGGAGACCCGCGAAGCCTACTTTGCCCGCAAGCCTCATGGCAACACCGGCAGTGAAGACACGATGTGGACCTTTGAACCGCATGCCGCCTCTGAAATCTATGACGCGATGCTGAAGCCTGTGGCGGGCAGTGTGACGGTGGTGAAAGGCGAGCGACTGGACCTCAAAAAAGGCGTGGTGAAGGAGAGGGCCAAGATCACCAAGATCATCATGGAAAGCGGCCGCGAGTTC
Source organism: Verrucomicrobiota bacterium (assembly GCA_040386955.1). Lineage (GTDB taxonomy): Bacteria > Verrucomicrobiota > Verrucomicrobiia > Verrucomicrobiales > Verrucomicrobiaceae > Prosthecobacter. Next base: position 62,693 of record JAZKER010000018.1, on the reverse strand, counting down.
ATCGGACCGATGTTCATTGATGCGACCTATGAAGGCGACCTGATGGCCAAGGCGGGTGTGAAGTACCACGTCGGACGCGAGGCCAACCGCGTTTATGGCGAGCAGCTCAACGGCGTGCAGGTGGCCCACAGCCGCAGCCACCAGTTCAACAAAAACGTGGATCCCTACGTGAAGCCGGGTGATCCCAGCAGCGGGCTGCTGCCGGGCATTGAAAAAGACCCGGGCGAAGAGTTCAGCGGCGACCGCAAGGTGCAGGCCTACAACTTCCGCATGTGCACCACGGATGATGCGGCCAACCGTCGCGACTGGGAAAAGCCGGAGAACTATGACGAGCGCTTGTTTGAGCTGGCGCTGCGCAATGTCGAAGCAGGGGATGATCGCATCTCCTGGGCCCCCAGCTGGATGCCGAACCGCAAGACGGACACGAACAACAACCATGCCATCAGCACCGACTTCATCGGCGCGAACTGGGACTATCCAGAGGCGGATTATGAAACCCGCGCCAAGATCTGGAAGGCGCATGAAGACTGGCAGAAAGGGCTGATGTGGACCTATGCGCATCACCCGCGTGTGCCGAAGCACATTCAGGAAGCGTTTCAAAAGCTGGGCCTGGCCAAGGATGAGTTCACCGACAACAACAACTTCCCCCGCCAGCTGTATGTGCGTGAGGCCCGCCGCATGATCGGCGACTACGTGATGACCGAGAAGAACTGCAAGCGTCTGGAGATCATCGAGGACAGCATCGGCATGGGTGCCTACAACATGGACTCCCACAACATCCAGCGTTATGTCACGAAGGAAGGCTTTGTGCGCAATGAAGGCGATGTGCAGGTGCGCAGCCGCCCTTACCCCATCAGCTACCGCAGCATCCGCCCAAAGGCCTCCGAGTGCACCAACCTGCTGGTCCCGATCTGCCTCAGCGCCAGCCACATCTCTTATGGCAGCATCCGCATGGAGCCTGTGTTCATGGTCACGGGCCAGAGTGCCGCTACCGCTGCGGTGCATGCCATCGAGCAGGGCACGAGCGTTCAGGGCATTGACTATGAGAAGCTGAAAGCACGCCTGCTTCAGGATGGCCAGATGCTGGACTTTGAATCCCCGCCGATCCCTGAAGTCACCACCATTAAAAAAGACAGCCTTAAAGGCATCGTGGTGGATGATGCTGAGGCCGACCTCACCGGCTTCGATTCTGAAGGCAGCGGCACTCCTGGTTATGTCGAGCACGGCTACCGCCACGACAGCAACGAGAACAAAGGCAAGGCCCGCGCCCGCTTCACACCGGCCCTGCCCAAGGCCGGCAGCTACGAGGTCTTTGTCTCTTACAGCGCCCTCAGCAACCGTGCCGACAACGTGCCTGTGACGATTCACCACATCGGTGGCGACGCCAAGGTCGTGGTGAACCAGAAGAAGCTGCCTTCCGGCAAAAACGGTTTTCACCGTCTGGGCACCTTCAAGTTTGAAGAAGGCAAATCCGGCTGGGTGGAAATCACCAATGAAGGGACCAAGGGCCACGTGATTGTGGACGCCGTCCAGTGGCTGCCTGCGAAGTGAGCGGTAACTAACTTTAAATAAAAAGGGGGCCTGTGGATTCCACAGGCCCCCTTCTTTATGCCCTCGTTTACGGGGCCTTGATGTCCGGATTGATTTTTTGCAGCGCCACCCAGAGCGCGGGGTCCTGAGGATGGCCGTTAAAGAGGACCTGGCCACTAGGGGCAATCAGGATCATGCGCGGGATGCTTTCGATCTCGAGCTGCTTGGTGAAGGGGCGCTCGGCCGGTTCGATGAGCCAGGGGAAGGTGATTTCCTGTTCTTCACGCACCTTGGCCGTGACGGCGGCTGCATTCTGATCATCCTTGTTCATGCCTGCGACGACGATGCCGTGCTTGGAAAGCAGCTCGGCCTTCTTTTTCAGTTCGGGCATGAGCTGCATGCACGGTCCGCACCACGAGGCCCAGAAATCCACGAGCAGGGCCTTCTTGTCACCGAGCTGGTCGGCCAGGGTGGTGGCCTCGCCGTCGTGGGTGTTGATGACGAGGCTGAGGTCCACCTTCATGTTGGCCATCTTGGCTTCCAGGCGCTGTTTTTCGATGACCTGGGTGAAGATCTGGGCCTGGCCTGGATTCAGCCAGATGGCCTCGAGGATGTTGGTCTTAAAGGCTCCGTCGTCCTTCTTGTTCTGCGCGATGATGGCCTTGGTGTAAGCGATGAAGGAGCGGATCTCATCGGCGGTTTTAAAACCGGAGGACTGGGTGGCATCGAAGTTCCCGGCGAGCACTTCCAGCTCGGGCAGCATTTTTTCCAGCCAGACGGCGTCCTGGTTGCGCAGGCCCCAGACGAGCCGGGCCTCGATGATCTGCTGTCGGGCGATGCCGGCCATGCCCGCCTTTTTGGCCGTTTCTTCGAACTGGGCCTTGGTGGCCTGCGGATCAAAGAGGCGCTGCATCATTTCCTGAGGGCTGCTCCCCGCCTCCTGGGCAGACAAAGGGGCGCAGAGAAGGGCGGTGAGAAGAAGGGGGCGCAGGGGTTTCATGGACAGGAGAGATTACGTCAGTTAGGTGCAGATATGTCGAGCCGGTTTTCGCTTCCTTTCTTTCTCGTGGGCCCCACTGCCAGCGGGAAGTCGGCGCTGGCCGTGGCTCTGGCGGAAGAAATCGGCGGTGAGATTGTGAACGCGGATGCCTTCCAGCTTTATCAGGGGATGGATCTGCTCACGGCAAAACCTGCCCCGGAGGACCTGCGGCGGGTGCCTCACCACCTCTATGGGGTGCTGCCGCTGATGGAGGCCTGCGATGCGCAGCGCTACCGGGAGATGGCGTTGCCAGTGATCGCCGAAATCACCTCACGGGGCAGGGTGCCCATCGTCGTCGGGGGCTCAGGCTTGTACCTCAAGGCCCTGTCTCATGGGCTGGCGCCGCTGCCGCCGACGGACCCGGAGGTGAGGGCCAGGGTGGCTGCGATGGCGGCGGAGGAGGCGAGGGAACTGCTGCTGAAGCTGGACCCGCAGGCGGCGGACAATGTACCGCTGGCAAATCCGCGTTACGTCAGCCGCGCCCTGGAGATCTGCCTGCAGACAGGCCAGCCGCAGTCCGCCCTGCGCCAGACCTTTGCACAAACCGAACCCGCAGGCTGCGGCGTGGTGATGACCTGGGACAGGGAGGCGCTGTATGCCCGCATCAATGCGCGGGTGCACACCATGCTGGCCGCCGGGCTGCTGGCCGAGGTGGCCGCGCTGCCGCCCCTGGGCCTGACGGCGGAAAAGGCCATCGGCCTCCGCGAAATGCAGGCGCATCTGCGGGGCGAGCTGGCCCTGGCTGGCGCGGTGGAGGCCATGCAGCAGGCCACGCGCCGCTATGCCAAACGGCAGGCCACCTGGTTCCGCCGCGAGACGTGGCTGCAAACGATTTGCCTGGATGCGCAGTCCACGGCAGAGTCAGGGCTCAACCCCATCCTTGCTTCCTTTCCATGTCTGAAGTCCCCGCCGCCATCCAGTCCGTCGCTGTCAACCTAGGCTCGCGCAGCTACACGGTGCAGGTGGGGCGCGGCTTGCTGGCGGGAATCGGCCAGGAGGTGGCCACCCGTCTGCCGGAACGGAAAAGCTGTGCCGTCATCACCGACTCCAACGTGGCCCCGCTGTATGCGGAAATGGTGCTGGAAAGCCTGCGCGCCGCTGGCAAGACGGCCCATCTCATCACCGTGCCTGCCGGGGAGGCGAGCAAGTCGCTCACCAGCGCACAGACCGTGTGCGGTGAAATGGTGCGTGCCGGGCTGGACCGGAAAAGTTTCGTCATCGCCCTGGGTGGCGGGGTCATCGGGGATCTGGGCGGTTTTTGCGCCAGCATCTTCCAACGCGGCATTCCCTATGTGCAGGTGCCCACCACGGTGCTCAGCCAGGTGGACAGCAGCGTGGGTGGCAAGACGGGCGTGAACCTGCCCGATGCCAAAAACATGGTGGGGGCCTTTCATCAGCCCGTGCATGTGATCGCTGATGTGGCGACGCTGGATTCCCTGCACAAGCGCGAGTGGAACGAGGGCTTTGCCGAGATCATCAAACACGCCTGCATCCGCGATGCCGCGATGATGGACCTCATCGAAGCCGTGGCGAAAGGGCAGGGGGATGTGGCCGAACTGATCCGCCAGAACATCGCCATCAAGGCCGCGATTGTGGAGGCCGATGAGTTTGAAACGAAAGGTCTGCGCGCCTTGCTGAATTACGGACACACCCTGGGGCATGCCATCGAGGCCGCCGCTGGCTACGGCACCCTGCTGCATGGGGAGGCCATCTCGCTCGGGTTGCGGGCGGCAGGCTGGCTGTCCGTGCAGAAAGCAGGACTGCCGCAGAGCGACCAGGATCGCATGATCGCCCTCCTGCATCTGTTTGAGCTGCCCACCCGCCTGCCGGAAGGTTTCGATACCGAGGAACTCCTGCGCATCACCCGCATGGACAAGAAGTTCGAGACGGGCAAGATCCGTTTTGTCCTGCTGCCTCGCCTGGGCGATGCCTTTGTGAGCAGCGATGTGACGGAGCAGGACCTTATGCAGGCCCTGGACGAAGTTCGCCGTTAAGGGGCAAAAGCGGGCTAGGCCTGCTGCTTGCTCCTGGCTTTGCGGAGGGCATTGGAGCGAGGGCGAAGGCGCAGCCGGGTCGCTGCCAGGGTCTGTTGCAGGGAGACGTTTTTCCTTTCGGCTTCAGCCAGCTTTTGTTCCAGTGTGGCCAGCTTGCCGTCATCCAGGGCAGGCATGGCTTCAGAGATGTCCGGGGCCGGGGCAAAGGGGGATTCAATCTCAGGCACTTCCGGGGCAGGGAGGCTTGCCGAAGCTTCGGGACCGCCGAGATCTGGCATGGGGCTTACGGGGGCGACAGGGGCTGGCAGGCCGCCGTCATTGCCGCTCTCCGGTGGGCGGGGGCTGCCCAGCAGGGACTCCAGATGCAGGATGCGGGCCTTTGCGGAGGGCAGCTCAATGCACATGTCCTTGGCCAGTGCCAGGGAGGTTTGCAGTTCGTACTCGCGCCGGGTGGACTGGGCGAGGAGGTCGTTGAAACGTTTTTCCTCCACGCCCAGCTGGTCGCTGGCCATGTGGCGGAAGAGGTCAAACTGACGCTGCATTTCCACCCGCCAGGCATTGGATTCCTGGCGCACGGTCAAGAGGTCCTTTTGCTGCAGGACAATCTGCTTTTCCAAGGCATCCTTGTTTTTCAGCAGACGTTCTTCCACGCGACGGAGCAGCCACAGCCGGACCATGGCTGCCACGAAAAAACCTGCCATGAATGAGATGGCGAGGATGTAAATCTGTTTTTCAGGGAGGCTCAGCATTGGGGTCCGATGCAAGCAGTTGCCAAACCAAGAGGCAAGGCTTCAATGCCTGTATCGCAATAATTTCCGCTAAAGAGACGTCATCCTTTAAAAATCAGGTGCTTCTAATTGTCTGACAACAATTCAAGCCGAAACCTGAGGAAAATAGCAGATTGTTCACCTGTGGGTTGCTCTCCTGACTTCAAGGTGTTACGCTCTTCCTTACAATTTTACTATGTGAACGGAAACTCCGTTGACGGGGACTGGCTGCTCATTTAGCATATTTAATAATCAAAATTGACTCTCAATTTTTAACTAATTATGGCCAAACTGGTAATCATTGATGACGAAGCAGCCATCTTGGAGCTGATGAGCAAGCTTTGCCGTGCGGCAGGCCACACGGTTTTCGGATGCACCACTGGGATCGACGGCATGGCGGCCATCCGTAGCCAGCAGCCCGACCTCGTCATCGTGGATTTGCGCATTGGCGACGTCAACGGGCTGGATCTGGTGAGCATGTGCAAGGAGCAGTTCCCCAGCACGGCGGTCATCATGGTGACGGGTCATGGCACCGTGGAAACAGCGGTGGAGGCTATGCGCCTGGGCGCGTTTGATTACCTAACCAAGCCTTTTGATCTCGGTGATCTGATTAAAACAGTGAACCAGGCTCTGAATCGGAGCAATGGGTCTTCAACGGTCTCCAATTCGACTTTGAGCACCATCGCCACCGTGCGAAGTGCAGCATCCTCAAAATTGATCGGTCATAGCGAAGCGATCCAGCGCATCTTTGAGATTGTGCGCCGGGTGGCAGACAATGACAGTCCCGTACTTCTAGAAGGGGAGTTTGGCGTAGGAAAACACATGGTCGCCCGGGCTTTGCATGAAGCCAGCCGCCGAGGCGCGGCCCCCTACAAGGAACTGCAGTGCAGCGCCATGCCGGAAGAGGCGCTGGAGTCGGAGCTTTTTGGCCACACCAACGGTCAGGGTGGCATTTTCAGCCGGGCCAGCGGCGGCACCGTCCATTTGGCGGAAGTGCATGTGCTGCCTGCCCGCATCCAGGCGCAGTTGAACACCTTTCTGGACGAAATGCAGGCCCGCCGCAGCGCGTGGAGCAACAGCAACGGTTCCGATTTCCGCCTCGTTGTGAGCACGACCATCTGTCTGGAAGAGGCCTCGAAAAAGGGCACCTTCCGCGAGGACTTGTACTACAAGCTCTCCGTGGTGCCGCTGAAGATTCCACCGCTGCGCGAACGCCGTGAGGACATCAAGCCGCTGGTGGACCATTTCCTCAAAGAACTCACGGACCGCACGGATTCACGCTCCAAGACCATGGATGCGTACTCGCTGGAATTCCTGGAGAAGTATCCCTGGCCGGGCAACATCTCCGAGCTGCGCAATGCGGTGGAGCGCGCCTGTGCCTTTGCTGAAAACGACCGCATCCGTCCGGCGGACCTGCCAACGAAGGTGACACAGCAGATCGAGGTGCCCACCACCTCCTCCGCTGGCGGTATCACCCAGTTGCCCATCGGCTCCACCCTGGATGATTTCATCCGTGGCCAGGAGCGCCTTTTCATCCAGGAGACGCTGAAGTACAACAACGGCTCGCGCGAAAAGACCGCCTCCATGCTCGGGGTCAGCATTGCCACGCTCTATCGCAAGATGGGGCTGAATGTGGACCGCAAGACCACGGCGTAGGGCGTTCCCTGCTGGCAGAGACAGCTGCGGCCACCGGTCACTTCATCTCCGATGTTGATCGAATGGGGGGTACTGGCTCCAGGTCATCCTCGGCATTTGCATCTGAAGCCATTGACAATTGAATGAAAGCCCTGGCTTCAGGGTCTATGGATTATCTCATGAAACGCCGTCTTTTTCTCGCTTCCCTTGCCTTTGCTTCCACCGCCTTTGCCCAGGACAAGCCCACCCCCACGGCTGAGGAGATCCTGGGTCTGGTGCGCCGCAGTTACGCCATGCAGGACCACCGGATGACCGGCAAGCTGCGCGATGACGACACGGGCAAGCAGGAGCCGCTGGAGCTGACGCTTAGCAAGTCGGTGATGCGTTTCCGTTTTGTCAGCGAGCCACCTGAAATCATTCACCTGGATCTCACCACCACGCCCGCCACTCTCTGGCAGGTGAAGGCGGGCGGCAGCAGCCAGGTGCCCCTGAAAAATGGGGCTGACCCGGTGCGTGGCATGGATTTTAACTATGAGGACCTTTCCCAGCGCTTTCTGTACTGGAAGAACGTGAAGCTGCTGGATGCCAATGCCCGCCTCACCACCGCGCGCATCAAATGCTGGCTCGTCCGCGTGACGGCACCGGATGTCAGCGGCCCGTATTACACGGTGGACCTCTGGGTGCATCAGGACAGCGGCGGCGTGGCCAAGATGGAGGCCTACAACAAGGGCGGCAAGCTGGTGAAACGCTTTGAAGTCTCCAAAGTCTGGAAAGTCGGCGATGCCACCGCCCTGCGCGAGATGCGTGTGCAGTCCTTCAACCCACTGAACGGTGACCGCAAAGGCATGACCTACATGACGATGGACAAGCCGGAGAAGCAGTAAGGCGAAACGAATTTCAAAGAGCCTGCCCGCGATTCTGCCGGCAGGCTTTTTTGTGCACTGTTCTTTTCGGAAAAGAACTTGGCAGGGCTGCTGCGCACGCTATTTCAGACGGTCCGCGTGCCTGACTCGTTTCCTTTCCCCCAGCTCTGGTCTCAAGTGCGCCGCAAGTCCTGGATGTGGCTTTTCAAGCGGCAGCAGATCGAGGCGGCGACGAAGTGGGTGCGGTTTCATGCGAAGGTGAATGCCGTGGCCATCGTCAGTGAGCAGGAGCTGGAAATGGCGGGTGCCGTAGGCCGCAGCGACCTCACGCATGAGGAAGCCCGGCTGCGCCTGAAGCTGGCCGCGAACGGGGATCTGCATCTCACGACGGAGTGCACCTGCCATGCGGGATCGCTGTGCGAACATGCCGCCGCCCTGATGCTCCTGTGCGAGGTGGAGGCAGGCCGACAGCACATCGAAAAGATCGCCCGCCCTGGCAGCAGCACCGTGGGGGCCCAGGCCCCTGGGGGCACGGCCAGCGGGGCGGATGATGCGGTGCAGGTGGACAATGACAAACCACGCCCGCAACTGCGCCTGCGCCGCCTCACCGTGGTGCGGCCCCAGATGAAAATCGGCCGCAGCCAGCCCATTCAGGAGCGCATCAGCATCGGCGTGGCCGAGCTCTTCGTCAGCTATGAAGGCTGTGCCGAGACCTTCCAGCTTCCGGGCCGCCAGTCGGGGGCACGCTGGCGGGGAGAGGATGGGCGCACCTGGGCGTTGACGCGCAATGTGCGGGTGGAGCGGCTGCTGCTGACGGACCTCGTGCGGTCCCGGCTGATGCCCGTGATGCAGGCGATCCCGGACGCCAGTGCGGAGGAGTCCCTGGTGCCTTTTTTCACCATGTGTGACCGGGATCAGGCGCTGAACTGGTCGCAGTTTTTGCGGGATGAGGTGCCGCTTTTGCAGGCCGAAGGCTGGGAGGTGGTGGTGACCCCCGATTTCGGTTTCAGCATCCATGAAGCCGGGGAAGAGGCCTGGTTTACGGATGTGGAGGATGAGGCGGGCAATCATGACAGCTTCTCCCTGGACCTGGGGGTGAATGTGCATGGCGAGCGCATCTCCCTGGTGCCGCTGCTGGTGGACTGCATCGACCGTGGCCTGACCACGGCGGAGCTGGAGGCAAACCTCGACGAGCAGTACCTCATCGCCCTGCCTGGGGCGGGCAATCCGGTGCTGGCGGTGCCGGCGCGGCGTCTGCTGGTGCTGCTACGCTTTCTGGATGAGCTGCTGGCCACCCGGGCTGCGCGAAAGGGCGGGCGGCTGCATCTGGACAAGCTGCGTGCGGCCCAGCTGGCCAGCCTGGATGGTCTGCCCATCCGGGTGCCCGCCGAGCTGGCGGCGCTGAAGGACAGGCTGCAGGGCTTCACCGAAATGTCGCAGGTGGCGCTTCCGGTGGGCCTGCGGGCTTCGCTGCGGCCTTACCAGCATGAGGGGCTGAGCTGGCTGCAGTTCCTGCGTGAGTTTGGCCTGCATGGGGTGCTGGCGGATGACATGGGGCTGGGCAAGACTTTGCAGACCCTGGCGCACCTGCTGCTGGAAAAGGAGGCGGGCCGCATGGACCGGCCCTGCCTCATCCTGGCCCCCACCTCCGTGCTGCGAAACTGGGCGCGTGAGGCGGCCAAGTTTGCCCCGGACCTGCGGGTGCTGCTGCTGCATGGGGATGACCGCCGCAGCGACTTCCGCCGCATCAGCCGTTATGATCTGGTCATCACTTCCTACCCTCTGCTGGTGCGGGATGCGGATTCCCTGCGGCCTGTGGAGTGGCACGTCGTCGCGCTGGATGAGGCGCAGCACATCAAGAACCCGAAGAGCAAGGTGGCCCAGGTGTGCAGCACGCTGAAAAGCCGCCATCGGCTCTGCCTCACCGGCACGCCCATCGAAAATCATTTGGGCGAGCTGTGGAGCCTCTTCCAGTTCCTGATGCCGGGCATCCTGGGCGATGCGGATTTCTTCCGCAGCTACTACCGCACCCCGATTGAAAAGGAGGGCGATGCTGACCGCCAGAAACAACTGGCCGCCCGGCTTCAGCCCCTGCTGCTGCGCCGAACCAAAAGTGCCGTGGCCAAGGACCTGCCGCCGAAGACCGAGATCCTGCACACCATCGAGCTGGGCAAGGCGCAGACGGACCTGTATGAGACCATCCGTGCGGCCATGGACCAACGGGTGAAGGAGGCCATCTCCGCCCAGGGGCTGGACCGCAGCCAGATCATCGTCCTGGATGCCCTGCTGAAACTACGCCAGGTGTGCTGCCACCCGCAGCTGCTGAAAATGGAGGCTGCGCAAAAGATGGCCGAATCGGCCAAGACCGCCTACCTCATGGAGGATCTGCTGCCGGAGCTCATTGATGAAGGCCACAAGGTGCTCATTTTCTCCCAGTTTACCCAGATGCTGGCCATCATTGAGGAGCAGCTCAAGGCGGCACGCATTTCGTTTGTGAAACTGACGGGCGACACCCAAGACCGCGAGACGCCCATCCGCCGTTTCCAGGCCGGGCAGGTCTCCGTCTTCCTCATCAGCCTGAAGGCAGGCGGGGCCGGGCTGAACCTGACCACGGCGGATACCGTCATCCACTACGATCCGTGGTGGAACCCGGCTGCCGAGGCCCAGGCGAGCGACCGTGCACATCGCATTGGCCAGACCAAGCCGGTCTTTATCCACAAGCTGATCTGCCAAGGAACCATCGAGGAGCGCATCGTGGAAATGCAGAAAAGCAAAGCCGCCCTCATTGAGGGATTGCTGACGGGCCGCACGGAGAAGCTGCGCCTGACGCAGGAGGACATTCAGCGGCTGCTGGAGGCCTGATCAGGCTCCCAAGTTTTTTGCTGGTCGTTTTCACGCCCTTTGGTTAAAAAGGCCGGGATGATTGAAATCGAAGTTTATGCCCGAGGCCTCCGCGCGGAGTCCCGACTGCTGGAGTTGCGCGGCCAGATGGACCTTTTCCCTCAAGTCCGTTACAAGGTGGATGCCCACCACGACCTCGTTTATTTCGAGATGGATGAGGCCGGTTCCGTCACCCTGACCCAGCTCATGGAGGTCTTCACCAACATCAGTCTCGAGCCCCGTCTCGTGGGCCAGGTGCCAGAGGCGCTGCAGTGAGGTGCCGGGCCTGAAAGGTCGCGGGAGAAGTGCGAGGACTGGAGGGACATGCGACCTGCTCCTGCGCTCCTTCAGAGCGCGCCGCTGGCGGGAGTGGAGCGGGCTTTCTTAACCCAGGGCTTGCGCCCTGGGCTGATTCCAACGCCCCTTCAGGGCTTTGGATGCGCTTGAAAGTGGGGGCTGATCTACACGGATGAGTAGGCCATTTCCAAATCGCGTGGGCATTGCCAGAGGATCACTCCATGCCGCCTAACAAAAAGTGTCCCTCAAGCATACGCCTGAGGGACACGGGATGAGGGGTGGCCGGGGCCTGCTGCGGGCAGGTGCTAGCGCCGTACGCCGGGTGGCGGTGTCACTGCCTTGGGGGTGCTGCGGCGGAACATGCGGGAGAAGAAGCCCTGCTTCTGCTGCGCTGCGCTCTCCAGCTGTTCCACCTCTTTGGCCTCGCTGATGCGAGGGGCCTGGACGTCCACATTTTCAGGGAAGCGCTCGGCAGCATCGGCGCCGACCTGGGTGCGGAAGTCTTCACGCAGGGAGGCGTTGCGCAGGGAGAGGTTGTCCTTCACCACCTTGGGCTGGATGAAGATGATGAGCTCGCTGCGGGAGTTGCTGTCCTTGTTATCCTTGAAGAGATTGCCCACGCCGGGGATGCGGCTGAGGAAGGGCACGCCATTGGTGTCCTTTTTGTTCTGCTCGGAAATGAGGCCGCCGAGGACGATGGTGTTGCCATCGGGCACGGTGACGGTGGTGACGATCTGCTCCGTGCCGATGATGGGGATGTCGTTGGGTTCCACGCGCTGGGTGCCGATGACGGTGTCATTGACCTGGGCGATGGTGAGGGAGACTTCGCCGTCTTCGTTGATCAGCGGCACGACTTCCAGCTTCAGCACCACGTCACGGTATTCGATGGTGGTGGTGACGTTGTTGCCGTTGTTGTTGCCGTTTGTGCTGGTGAGGGTCTGCGAGGGGACGGGGATGAGCTGGCCGGAGGTGATGGAGGCCTTCTTGTTGTTGAGGGCAAAGACGCTGGGGCGGGAGAGCACCTTGAAGCGGTTGGTAGTCTCCAGCGCGGTCACAAAGATCTCCAGGCTGTCGCCGACGGAGCCGTAGAGATTCAGTCCCTGGGCGGGGCCAAAGGCATTGGTGATGGCGTTGTTGCGCAGGTCACCGACAGCGGAGGTGAGGATATCGCGGGTGAAGACGCTGCCTGCGCTGAAATTCGTGCCATCCTTGTTGTTAAGCGCGCTCAGGTAATCGATGCCGAATTCAAAGCCGTCACCGAGGGTGAGCTGGCCGATGACGGTGGAAAGGTACACCTGGGCGGGTTTGCGGTCCAGCTTGTCCAGCAGGCCGTTGACCTTATCAATGGCCTCCTTGCGGCCCATGACGAGGATGGAGTTGGCCATCGGGTCCGCCACTACGCGGGTCTTGCCCACCAGCACGGAGATGGGGGCATTGTCTTCGGTGGGGGCCTGGATGAGGTCGGCACGGGAGGAGCCGGCGGAGGAGGCTGTGGCCGTATCTTCTGAGGCGGAGCCGCTGGTGGCTAGGACCTGGCCGCCACGGGTGCCGGTGGTGGTTCTGCCGGTGAGGAGCTGGCTGCTGCTGCTGGCCAGGGGCTGCGTGCGCTGCTGCTGGATGGTGCCGCCGCCGGGAAGCTGCACGGTGCCGCCGGTATTCGTATCCTGCAGGAGATCGGTGATGGCGCTGAGCACGTCCACTGCGGCGGCGTACTTCAGCTTGCGTTCATACGGCTCATCCACTTCCAGGGGTTTGTCGAATTCGGCGATCAGGCTGGCGATGTAAGCGTAGTCTTCGGGGGAGGAGACGACGAGGATCTGGTTGAGCCGGGTGTCTGCCACCACCTGGGCGCTGGGCATGGGGGCCTTGGAGCCCACGTTTACCACCTGGCCATTGATGATCACGGGCTGCTGGGAGCGGTTGTTGTTGCTGCTGTTGTTATTGTTGTCCTGCCGCTCTTCGCGGTTGCGGCCATCGCTGGCGGCATTGCCACGGATGGTGTTCACGCCCTTGGTTTCCTTTTCCTGGGCCTGCGCTGTCAGCGTGGCCTGGATGATCTGGGCGATGGTGGCCGCCTCGGCGTATTCGACAGGAATGAACTTGGTGACCAGGGAGGAGCCGGTGTCGCCCACGTCAATGGCCTCGCGGATGCTGATGAGCTGCTTGATCACGGTGCTGCTTTCTGTGAGCAGCAGGCCGGGCGGCAGGAGCACCGGAGTGATGCGGCCATAGACGCTGAGACCGACGTGACCGGAGAGCAGGGTGGCCGCCTCTTCGGGGTCCAGGAAGTCCAGCTTCATGAAGTAGGTGATGATGGTTTCGCCATCCGGCAGGTCCTTGGCAGAGGTGTAAAAGCGCACGCCGTGGGAGAACTGCACCGCATTGGCGCTCTGGTTGCGCGCAGGCAGGATGCGGGCGCTTTTGCCATCGGGCTCCATGACGATGGCATAACCATTGGTGAGCAGGGTGGCCTCGATGAGTTTTACCGCCTCTTCCTTGGTCACGGAGCGGGGCGTGGCCAGGCTGACGGGGGCGCCGTCGTTGAAGATGTTGGTGTCCTTCACCAGGGTGATGTTGGTCAGCAGCTCATAGATGCTGAGCATGTCCGCCACGGGATTGTTGGGGAACTGGAGGACGTATCTGTCCCCCTCCATGCGGATGGTCTGGGCCAGGGTGCTCTGGATGTTTTCACCGCCAGGGCCGCCTGCACCTGCAGGGCCGCCCATGGTGCCGCCAAAGCCGGGGCCCCCTTCACCGCCACGGCGGCGGCCGCCAAAACCAGTGCCGCCGGGACCAAAACGACCGCTGCCTGGGCCAGTGCCACCTTCGCCGGGAGCGCCTGGCGGGCGTGCGCCATCAGGCGGTACCACCGGGGCATCGCTGCCTGCGGGCGGCGGTGTCGTGGGGGCGGGTGTCGGTGGAGGTGCGGGGGCGGCATCCTGGGCGCTGAGGGTGCCTGTGATGAGCAGCAGGGCGCTCAATGACCGGAGGGAGTGGGGACGGAGCCGGGAGAGGAACATGAAGAAAGGTTGGGGCTGGGGCAAAGGTGGATGCGGAAGGGGGCTAGGCCTGGGGTGCTGGCAGCGGCTGGCCAAAGGAGGCTGTCGGGAGACTCGGCGAACGGGTGCGGGGCGCGGGCATGCGGCACATGAGGTTAGGCGGGAAGGGGGGCGGGTTTACTTGCGGCCCTTGTCCTCTTTTTCGATCTCCTCAAAGTTCCGGCGCAAGATGTTGCGCTTCTCCTCATCGGGCGCGTTGCGGAATTTCTCATCGCTGAAGGTGGACCGCATTTTGTCGCGCAGCTTGTCACGGGCTTTTTCAGAGAGGGATTCGTAGCGTTTGCGGTCTTCCTCCGAAGGGCCGCGCGAGCTGCCCCGGAAGCGGTCGCCACCGGAGGAGGAAGAGCCTCGGTCGGAGCGTTGCTCGGGCGATTTGGCGTCGGCCTTCATGTCCTTGGCCGTGAGGGCGGCGTAACGAACGCTGACGACCTCCCCGCCGATGCTGATGCGGGCCTGGCTGCGGGTGATGTCCGGGGCGGGCAGGGCCTCCTGAAGTGTCCAGCCCTGGAAGTTCGGCTCGGAGCCAACGATGAAGGACTGCTTGCTCTCCATGTTAAACACCGTGACGACCGGCTTGCCATCAATGTAGGCGATGCCGGTGAGCACGAGGTTGTCCGACATGTTCACCATCCGTGTGAAGGGGGAGGTGGTGATGACGGAGGAAAGGGTGGCGGGATCAAAGGCCTGCGGCAGGTCCGGGTCCGGCTCAGCAGCCAGCAGGGCGGCGGAGGGCAGCAGCACAGAGAGGCGGAGCAGATGGGAAGTCTTCATGAGCTGTGAGGAAGGTGGGTTTTACAGACCGATTTCAGGCTTGAACCACCGGGCGAGCGTGAGGTTGCAGACGACTTGCGGCGTCTTTTCGCGGGAGCGGGTGTCTATCTCCACCTCCAGCTGGCGCACGGCCTGGAACTTTTCTGGAGACTGCAGGGTGGCCAGCCACTGGAGGATGGTGATCTGATCTCCCCGCAGGCGAACGGAGACGGTGACCTCGCGATAGTTTTCGTTAGGCGCAGCCAGGGGCGGGAGGGTGGGCTGCTCCGTGGTGAAGCCGTACTCGAGGGCCTGGTTTTGCAGGTCTTCCAAAAGCTGCCCCTGCGCGCGGCCCAGGCTTTCCGTGGTGGGCATCTTTTCCATCAGCCAGCCACGGCGTTTTCCCCAAAACTCCCGGTCGGCCATCCAGGTGTCGTTTTCACTCTTCTGGGCCTGCAGGGTGGCGATCTTTTGCAGGGCTGTGCTGCGCCGCCCCAGGAAGGTATTCACCAGGATGGCGAAGACCATGAAGACGAGCACGCCCACGCAGGCGAGCAGCAGGTTCTTTTCACGCGATGTCAGTTTTTGGGCCATTCGGTCAAAGGGGGATGGGGGCGGTTACTGCAGCTTGCCCTGGGCGCGGAACTGGGCGGCCTTTTCGCGCACGGTGGGCTGGGGTTTGGTCCATTTGTAAAGGCCCAGCGTCTTGTGCTTTTGCAGGTCTTCGACAAACTGGAAGGCCATCTGGGCGTCGCGGGCCTCGCCCCGGATGTCGATCTCGGTGTCCTTGATTTCGTACTCGCGGATGACGATGCCGCTGGGGGGCATGAGTTTGGTGATCTCGGCCAGGAGGACCATGGGGTAGCGTTTCGGCTCGATGGCCGGGGCCAGGGCCTTCCAGCGTTCGACGGTTTTCTTCACCTGGCTGGCCGGTTCTGCCGTGGCCTCCACCGCCGCTTCCAGTTCGGCAGCCGTGCGCTCCTGCAGGCGCAGGTAGGCAAAGGCGCAGAAGGCGAGGGCGATGAAAAGCAGGGCCCCGAGGATGCCAAAGCGGGTGAGTTTGCCCCGGCGGGCGGCATTGTTTTGTGCCTTGCGCACGGTGAGGGGCAGCAGGCGCGGCCAGGTGCGGGTGTCCAGGTCCGCATTGGGCGGCAGGTGGGGCAGGATTTTGGCCGGCAGATCTGTGAGGCTGGTCAGCAGCTCCGCCTGCCCGCGCTCCCAGGAAGTTCCCACGAGGGTGATGCCGGTGATGCCGCCCACGCCGAGGTCCTGCTCCAGCGCCAGCCGGGAGAGCTGGATCTCCTGCGCGATTTCTTCCGCTGGGGCGGTGGCCGGGGCGAAGAGGTGGCTGTGGTAAAGCTTGCCCTGATAGTTGGCCGCCAGCACCAGGGAGCCATGCTCCTCGGTGATGATGAGGCTGCCGTTGGGCAACGTCAGCAGGCGCAGGGCGGCGGTGTAGTCGGAGGCCTGGGGCAGGGCCAGATCCTGGGGGAAGGGCTCGGCCAAAATGTCCACGCTCACGGTGGCCACGGAGGCGTTTTGGGTGAGGAGGTGCCAGCGGAAATTGCGCTGCGCACCGCCCTCCAGCTTCAGCCCTTTGCGGTCGAGCTGGGTGATGATGATCTGCTCCAGGATCTCATGGTCGGCATTGGGAAGCACGAGGCCGACGGTGCGGCAGGCGGTGGCGGGCAGGCCCACCATCAGCGGTTTTCCCTGGCTGGAAACGGAGGCCGGAGTCTCCACGGCCTCACCGCCGCTGGTGCTCCGGGGTTTCCAAACACGCCAGGTGGCATCAGGGGAAGGGAGCAGGAGGGTAGTGGCGGCAAACGACATGCAGTGGGGCTTTAACGTGCGAAGCGGCGAGGAGTTGCGGGGAAAGTCAGCGGCAGCGCGATTCCTGGCTGCGGGCCATTCCGCCAGGGGCCGGGAGGCGTGGCAAGAATGAAATGAGACGGGGCCCTGTTTAAGACGGCCTGGGGCCTGCGTGGTGGGGCAGCTGGGGGCAAAAAGGAATCTGCCCTTGCCGTCCGGCCTGGGCTTTTCATCATGAGGGCAGACCCAATCACCCATGAAAGCCCTCGTCCTCACCGCCCCTTGCGAATTCAATTATGACACCAGCTTCCCTGATCCTGCCCCGAATGCAGGGGAAGTGCTGGTGAAGATCAAGGCCTGCGGCATCTGCGGCAGTGACATCCACGGCATGGACGGCCGCAGTGGCCGCCGCCAGATGCCCATCGTCATGGGGCATGAGGCCGCCGGGGAAATCACCGAAGTGGGCGCTGGCGTGACCGACTGGAAAGTGGGCGACCGCGTGACCTTCGACTCCACCGAATACTGCGGCGAGTGCGAGGAGTGCCAGGCGGGTTACGTCAATCTTTGCCCGGACCGCAAGGTGCTGGGCGTGTCCCCAGGCAGCTACCGCCGCCACGGCTGCTTTGCCGAAAAGATCGTCCTGCCTACCCGCATCCTGTACCGCATCCCGGAATCGCTTTCGTTTGAAAAGGCCGCCTTTGCCGAGCCTGTGGCCATCGCCCTGCACGCGGTGAATCTGGCGGATGGCATCGAAGTCGGCGAGGCCTTTGCCGAAGACTGTGAAGAAGGCGACTGCGGGACCTGCGGCGAAGGCTGCGGGCATGACCACAGCCATGAAGGCCATGAACACGCCGAAGGCGAAGCCTGCGGGCACGATCACGGTGCTGAAGAAATCCGGGGCGGGGTCGCCGTCGTTGTCGGTGCCGGTCTCATCGGCCTGCTCGTCATCCAGGCCCTCAAGGCCCGTGGCTGGGAGCGCGTGATCGCGGTGGATCTGGACGACAAGCGCCTGGAACTTTCCAAGACCCTGGGGGCCGACGATGCCTTCAACGCCAAGCAGGAAAACCTGGCCATGCACCTGCGCGAAATCACCGGTGGCGACGGTGCCGATGCCAGCTTTGAAGTCGTGGGTGCCGGTGCCCCGGTGGACCTCGCCGTGCGCTGCGTGCGCAAAGGCGGCCAGGTCATCCTGGTGGGCAACCTGCAGGCCTCCATCCCGTTCCCGCTTCAGGAAGTCGTGACCCGCCAGATCACCCTGCGCGGCTCCTGCTCCTGCGCCGGAGAGTATCCGGAAGCCATCCGCCGCATCGAGGACGGCAGCATCCAGGTGGAGCCCCTGCTGAGCGCCGTGGCCCCGCTGGAAGAAGGCGCGGGCTGGTTCAAGCGTCTCTATGACAACAAGGAAGGCCTGCTGAAGGTGGTGCTGAAGCCGGAGTAAGCTCCATCGGTGGCCTGTGTGGGCGTTTCATCACTTGTGGTTATGCTGCGCCTTCGCTGTCTGAAGGGGTGCGGGCTTTAGCCTGCATTTTTGGAAGGTCGGGGCAGGGGCGGCGAGGACTCGCCTACCATGCAGGCAAGAGTGCCTGCATCACTTGTGCAGGCAGGAGTGCCCGCATCTGCTTTCCTGCCGAGCCCTCCACGCCCAAAAAAGCGGCCCAGGAAAACCGGGGCCGCTTGGGGGGATTGTCTGTCGCTGGGACTTCACCGCGCCTTACAGGGTGCGGCGGAGCTGGCTGGCGCTGGCCGGGACGCGCACCTTGCCGGCCAGGATGGTGGAGGCCTCCACCTGACGGTTGTAGTAGCGCTGGTTGGCCTTTTTCTTGGTGGCGATCACCGTGCCTTCCAGGGACACCCCGGCAAAGAGGCCCTGGCTGCGGCTGTAGGCATACACGGCGGCATTGGGCGTCACGCCCGCTTCGGCACTGCGGCCCACGGGACCAGCAGCGACGCTGAGGGCACCACCCAGCTGGACGTTGGCGTTATTGGAGAAGGCGCGCACGGCTTCGGGCGTGTTCAGCACGAAGATGAACTCCGTGACCTGGCCGCCGATCTGGGGACCAAAGCCGACACCGCCCGTGCCGATGAAGGAGGGGCCGGACCAGCTGCGGCCATTGCGGGCCACGACGACGCCCTGGCCCACCTTGCCCGACCACATGAAGCCGCCTTTGGTCATGGTCACGATGGCCAGGCCTTTGGCGTTGCGCAGCACGTGCTGGGGGATTTCGGTTTCAGGCATCGACTTGAAGCGGGTCACCACGGCGGCGGCCTGGCGCACCTGTTCGTCTTCTTTGGCACCTGCCATCGTCATGACTGGGGTCAGCAAGGTGAGGGCAGCGGCAAAAGGGAGGAATGAATTTTTCATGATGTGAGAGGGGGTTGAAACTGACACCTCTCTCTAAGGCACAGCCTGTGCCAACTCATCGCCGCCACACATCAAATCGCTGAGGATCAACACTTTGCGAATAAGCTCATTCAGAGTCTCCGCCGCCCATTTAGGGCACTTCGCACGACAAAACCAGCCCCGCATTGCAGGACACCACAGTACCCATCCCGATAGCTGTTACCCTGCTAAGGAGCCGCGTCGGCCCCACTCTTTAGACCCCGGCCAAAACGGGGTGGGACATCAAGTTTAAGAGATGAAAATCTTTATTTTTCCTGGCTAATTTGTGGCATTGTCGCGCTCTTTAAAACTCAATGCCTTTTCAAAAAACTCGATGGATGAAATGGGCCCTCTGGGGAGCCTTCGGATTAGGCTTGTGTGCCGTGGCCACGGGTTGCACTACCAGTAGCAGGGGCGAGGCTAGGCAGCTTCAGAGACATCTGAAATCCGAACAAATCGAGAAAGTCCGCATTGTCCTCTCAGGCCAATCCGGCAACAATCGCATAAACCCGGTATACGAAATTCAGAACCTGCCGCCAGCTTCGGATGAAACGGGCAACCTGTGGGTCATGGTCGTCGAGGGAATGGCAGGCCACTACCTCACGTATCACAACATCGCCGTCCGGACGGAATACGCCTTAAAAACCCGCAGTTCCGCCCCCTCTTCCCTGGCCGACTACAGCAGGCTTCTCCCCACCCGTCAGGCGTGGAAGCAATGGTATGCAGCTGTCAGCCAGGACTCCCTGCTGCGGCTGAAGGCCTGCGGATACACAGCGAAGGTTGAATTCCTGAACGCCCATGGGCAACCCTTGGAGACGATCACGACAGAGACCGCCAAACCTCAGCCCGCTATGGAATCGGCTAGGACACCCCCTCAATACTTCGAGCAGGCGGGAGACGTCATCCATGCCAAGACTCCCTGGCCAGGCTAGGCCGTTTGTCCTGTCCCGACACCGGTGGTATCCAGCTGGTGTTTGTAACAGTCATCATCCCACCCGATCCACACTTGCTTCATTGCAATGCCTTTTGTTAGGTAGCAATTGCCGCACTGGCTCCCAAAGCTGGCCCGCCATGTCTTGGGGGAAGCCTCCGGCCACGCCGAAGTCCTCCGGCACGCGACCACGTGGCATGAAGAAGGTGCCAAAGAGCAGATCCCAAAAGGGGAACAGGCCCGCGAAGTTCTTGTCCCACGCCTCGCGCAGCCGACTGTGGTGCCAGCGGTGGAACATCGGCGTGGCGATGACATAGCGCAGCGGCCCGAAATCCCAGTCCACCCGCGCATGCAGGAAGATGGCGTAGAGGGTGAAAAAGGGCGCGGTGGACAGAGTGACCCAGGGGTTGAATCCCAGCAGCAGCAGAGGCGTGACCTGGATGAACTTGCTCACCAGGTCATTCACCGGATGCACCCGGATGCTGCTCAGCCAGTCCAGATCCTCCGAGCTGTGATGCACCGCATGAAAGGGCCACCAGCGCCCACCGTGGAACAGGCGGTGGCTCCAATAGGAAAGGAAATCTGCCAGCACATAGATCTCCAGCGCCTGCAGCCATAGCGGCTGCATCGCCAGGGGGCCAAAGCCCGCGTAGGACTGCTGGCGAAAGTCCTCCGCACTGGCTGCACCGCACCAGACCAGCAGCGCGGCGGGCAGGAGGATGCCGCCTTTGGAAATCACCCGCGTAACAAAAGGTGTGAAAAAGAAATACGCCACATCCGTGAACCAGCCCCGGCGCAGCAGCGGCCCGCGCGCCCTGCCCAGCACACGCTCCACGACCAGAAAGAGGGCCGCCAGGATGAGCAGGCCGACCAAAGTATTTTTCAGCGAAGGTGACATACGCCGGGGCCTAACGGCAGACGTAGGCACCTGGTAACGAAAAAAGGCCAGGGATCTGCTTTGCCAGTCCCGTCCTCCTGCCCCACTCTCACGCTCTCCCCTCCACTCCCTCGCCGATGCCTCTCAATGCCCGTCTTTTCATCTGGTTCCGGCTGCTGTTTAACTGCCGCTTCTACTACCCCATCTTCACCGTCCTGTTTCTGGACCTGGGGCTGAGCATTGGCGAATTCGCCGCGCTGAATGTCGTTTGGGCCATCACCATCGTCCTGCTGGAGGTGCCCTCCGGGGCCCTGGCAGACCAGTTTGGCCGCCGCCCGCTCATCGTCGCCGCAGGCTGGCTGATGGTGGCGGAGATGGGCGTGCTGTGCCTCATGCCCGTGGGAAATCACGATGTCGTCCTGTGGCTGTTTGTGCTGAACCGCATCCTCAGCGGCGCGGCCGAGGCGGCCGCCAGCGGGGCGGACGAGGCCCTGACCTATGACTCGCTGCCAGAGGCGGAACGCCCCGTGCTGTGGCCGAAGGTCATGGCCCAGCTCAGCCGCGCCATGGCCCTGGGATTCATCGTCTCCTCCGTCAGCGGCGGCCTGCTCTATGACCATGGCAAAGTCAGCGCCGCGCTCGCCTGGCTGGGCCTGGGGGAGGTGCCCCGCGCCTGGACCATGAAGATCCCCCTGGGGCTGAATTTCCTCACCGGCATCGCCTGCCTGCTGGTGACCCTGCGCATGACGGAGCCCGCCACGGCCATCGCCGCCCGCACCGGGGGCTGGCTGCATGAGGCCCGGCTGGCCTTTGCGCGCATTTTGGAAACCGGGCGCTGGATCTGGCACACGGAGGCCGCCTTCACGCTCATCCTCCTCGGCGTCGTCTTTGACAGCATCATCCGCCTCTTCCTCACCGTCGCCAGCAACTTCTACCGCCTCGTCGGCATCACGGAGGCCTGGTATGGCATCATCGGCACGGTGGCCTCCCTGCTGGGTCTGGCCACAGCGGGGCTGATGGAGCGCATGTCCACCCAGGGCAGCCAGCGGTCGAATTTCACCTGGCTGGCGCTCATGACCCTGGTGGGCCTGGTTTTCGCCGCCTATCCGCAGCCCGGTTTCCTCGGCGTGGCCCTGGTGGTGCCGCTGATGCTGGCCATGCGCTTCCTGCAGTTTTTCCTCTCCTATTACCTGAATGACATCGTGGACTCCGCCCGCCGCGCCACCGCCCTCAGCTTTCGCGGCCTGACGATGAACCTCGCCTATGGCGTGATGACGCTGCTCTTTGGCTGGCACACCCAGTGGCTGCAAAAGGACCTCGCGCTGCCTTCGGGGGATCTGCGCATCTTCGCCACCAGCCTCACGTGGTGGCCCGGGTGGTTCCTGGGCACCCTGGCCCTGTCCCTCCTGTGGCTGCGCCTGCGGCGGAAAGCGCGGGCGTAGGAGGGAGCAGCGGTGCCGCCCCTGGTATCACCGATCGTCCGCCCCGCCAGTTGCACACTGGCCCTGCCTCCGCCATCTTCCCCGTCCCATGCCTCGCATCCCGGAAGAAACCCTGCAGCAAGTGCTCGCCGCCACGGACATCGTGGACCTGGTGGGGCGCTCCGTGAAGCTGCGCCGGGCCGGGACGAACTGGGTGGGCCTGTGCCCCTTTCACAACGAAAAGTCCCCCTCCTTCAACGTCCGCCCCTCCACCAATTCCTACCATTGCTTTGGCTGTGGCGCGGGGGGAAATGCCTTCCGCTTTGTCATGGAGCACGACGGCCTCACCTTCATGGAGGCGGTGAAACGGTTGGCAGAGCAGGCGGGCATCCGCATCGAAGAGGAAGTCTGGGACGCCAATGCCGAGGCCGCGGCCAAGCTGCGCAGCTCCCTCATCCGCGTGCATCAGGAGATCGCCACCTGGTATCACCAGCTGCTGATGAAGCATCCCATGGCCGATGCCGCCCGGCAGTACCTGAAAAACCGGGGCATCAGTGCCGAGGTGGCCAAAAGCTGGAAGCTCGGCTACGCCCCGCCCAATACCCAGCCGCTGCGGGAGTGGGCCATGAAAAACAAGATCGGCTCCGGCCTGCTCATCGAGGCGGGCATCCTGGCCACCAGCGAAGAACGCGGCGATGCCTACCCGCGCTTTCGCCACCGGCTGATGTTCCCCATCTGCAATGACAATGGCGAGGTCATCGCCTTCAGCGGACGTGTGCTGGAGGCCGATGCCAAGGCCGCCAAGTACCTGAACTCGCCCGAGACCCCGCTGTTCAACAAGAGCAAGGTCCTCTTCGGTTTCGACAAATCCAAACGCGGCATCTCCAAGGCAGGCCAGGCCATCGTCTGCGAAGGCCAGATCGACACCCTCATGGTCTATGAGGCCGGGTTTCAAAACGTGGTCGCAGGCCAGGGCACCGCCTTCACCGAATTCCACGCCAAGGCCCTGAAGCGCCAGGCCGATGAAATCGTGCTCTGCTATGATTCGGACAATGCCGGCTACAAGGCTGCCGAGCGCGCCTTCCAGGCCCTGGCTCCCTATGGCCTCATTGTCAAAGTGGCCATGCTGCCCAAGGGCGAAGACCCCGACTCCTACATCCGCAAGGAGGGGGTGGAGGCCTTTGGCGAACTCGTCAAAAATGCCAAGGACTTCGTGGACTACCAGCTCGCCAGCGTCGGTGCCCGCCGTGACCTGACCGAGATGCGGGAGCGCATCAAGTTCGCCGAAGAGATGGCCGAAAACGTCAAGCTCTTCGACACACCCATAGCCAAGCAGACCACCATCCAGCGGGTGGCCAACAGCCTGGGCATCTCCGAGGAAATCATGCGCAAGCTGGTGACCAAGGCCGAAAAGGGCCTGAGCAATCGCAACAAAAAAGAGGTGGCCAACGAACGCGCCGGAGAAAAGCTGCTGGCTGCGCAGGATGCCACCGCCCTCATGCTCTGCCGCCTAGCCCTTTCCGATCCCGAAATCCTGCTCTGGCTGCGCGAACACGGCGAACAAAATGTGCTGCATGACCTCGTCGGCATGGAGCTTTTGTCACGTGTCTGGTTAGGTGACTTCGAGCCTGCAAGCCCGGATTCCTTCAACACCTTTCTCTTCACCCTCGATCGGGATGAGGAGGCCGCGCTGACCCAGGTGCAGCACATGGCCCCGCCTCCGGGCAAGCTGGTGGATGCCCAGCACTCCCTGCAGATCCTGTCGCTGAAATGCCTGAAGCAGCAGCACCAGCGCCTGCAGACCCAGCTCAAGCACCCGAACCTGGATCCCCAGGAGGTGGCCGACCTCCAGCGGGAGAGCTTCGACCTCCACCGGGAACTCACCGAGTTGCAAAAAGTCGTCGCCGCTGCTGCCAAGGCCCCGGTTTAGAATGTAGGCTGGGTGTGTTTGGCGGGAGGAAGATCGTTTGTGTGCCGAGGCACTTCG
>JAZKER010000018.1:0-38371 GCA_040386955.1 Verrucomicrobiota bacterium | reverse complement strand
AATTTGGCGATGGGCCTGAAAGAAGTTTCGCCCCGCCTTTGCGCCAAACACACCCAGCCTACGGCCCAGCATCGTGGCGGGTAGCTGTAGGCTGGGTGTGTTTGGCGGGAGGAAGATCGTTTGTGTGCCGAGGCACTTCGCCAAATTACCCGGCCAGGGCGAGGTGGAGAGGTCTCGGACTCCGCATGTTTTTGAACCTCCCTGACGAGGGCCACGCTCTGGACTCCGCCCCTTCAAAAACCAGCCGGGTAATTTGGCGATGGGCCTGAAAGAAGTTTCGCCCCGCCTTTGCGCCAAACACACCCGGCCTACGGCCCAGCATTGCACCCAGCCTACGATTGATTGACCGCAGGCCGGGGGTGTTTGACTGCTGCCTCTACGCACGTTTCAGCTTGCCGCTGGCGGTCAGGGGCAGTTCCGGCACGGCACTGAAGAGCAAGGGGATCTTGTACCCGGCGAGGTGGGCGCGGCAGTGGTTGCGCAGCTCCATCGTGGTGGGGGCACCTTCGGGGCTGGCGATGTAGCGGACGATGGGCACCTCCCCATAGAGCGGATGCAGGCGGGCCTCGACGAGGGAGCGCTGCACCTTCGGGTGGGAATCCAGCACGCGCTCGACTTCCTCGGGGAACACCTTCATGCCGCCGACATTGATCAGCGTTTTCCTGCGCCCGCAGATGGTCACGCGGCCCGCAGCATCGCGGCGGCCCAGGTCGCCTGTGGCGAACCAGCCTTCCGCATCCAGGGCTTCCACGCGCGGCATCCAGGGGTCCAGGTAGGCATCGAACATGCCCTTGCCACGTAGGCAGATTTCACCCGGCTCACCCGCAGGCGGTTCGCGGCCCGTGTCATCCTTCAGCAGGCATTCATAGTCACTCAGCGGCAGGCCGATGGCCTCGGGGGCCTCCTGAGCACCGGTGAGATTCAGCACGGGCAGGCCCAGTTCGATGATGCCCAGGCCCTGCACAAGATCACGGCCAAAACGGGCGCGGAATTTCTCCGCCGTGGCGGCATCCAGCGCAGCGGCGGTGGCCACAGCCAGGCGCAGGGTGGTCCACTCGCCCACGGGCGGTGCTTCCACGAGCTGGCGGTAGTGCACGGGGCTGCCGTACATGACGGTGGCCTTTTGCTCCGCACCAGCTCGCAGCAGGTCCTCGCCCATGTGGGTTTCCTCGATGATGGTCGTGGCCCCGTGGTAGAGGTACAGTACGATGGAGACGGCAAAGTGATGCGCCATGGGCAGCACCCACAGCACGCGGTCACCCGGGCCGATGCGCAGGCCTTCATTGGCCGCAGTGATGCGCTCCAGCAGGGACTCGTGGGAAAGCAGCACGCCCTTTGATTTGCCCGTGGTGCCGGAGCTGAAACGGATGAAGGCGGGGTTGATCCCCTCAAACGCCGCCGCCGGGAAACCAGGCGTGGCGGCGGGCAGGCGCTGGATCAGCACTTTTTGTTCGGCCACGCTGAAGTCGCCCAGCTTTTGCGTGCCCTCAGGCAGCCAGCCGGTCAGCGTTTCCAGCACCAGCACGGCATCCATGCCGGTGCGGGTGGCGAGGTCGCGCTTTTCCTCATCGGCCAGTTCATCCGGGATGGGCACAAAGCAGGCCCCGGCGGCCAAGGTGGCCAGCGCCAGGGGCACATAGTCCAGGCTGCTGGGGAAGTGCACCCCGATGCGCAGGCGGTCCGCCCGCGCGGGATCACGCGGCAGATGCTGCCGGATCACGGCGGCGAGGGCATCGCACTGCTGGAAAAGGGACTCGTAACTGAGCGTGCGGTCTTTCTGGACCAACGCGACCGCTTGGGGCGTCGCACGCTGACGGATGGCTTCGACGATGCTGAACATGAAGCCGTATTAAAAACTCCAGGTAACGCCCAGTGTGACACCCAGGGAATTCAGCCCCGGATTCGGATCGGTGGCACCCTGGTTGGACAGGTGCTGGAACATCGCGCCCAGGCGCAGGTCCACATTTTCCGCCACGGCGTAGGAGACGCCTGCGGCGGCAAACCAGTTGTAGGTCAGGTCCTGGCCCTGGCCGCCGGTCACGCCCTGGGAATCAATCCAGCCCAGACCGCCGCCGATCTGGCCATAGACGGACCAAGTGCCGGTGGCGTCCCAATACTCCAGGGACGGGGCGGCCATGAAACCGAAGTAGTGATTTTCAGGACCCTGGAGGATGGCCTGGCCGATGGCGGCAAAGCGGCTGCGTACGACGATGGCGGAGCCGTCTTCAAACACATGATGCATCATGTAGGCCGGGCGCCAGGACAGCATCACCGGGGCGCTTTCATAGTCCAGAGGCGTGTCACCGCCCACCTTCCACAGGTAGCCCACTTCCAGGTCGATGCTGTTTTGCTGCCAGGGTTTTACATCTGGCGAAAGGCCGGGTGCCATGGGTGCAGGTTCCCCGGCCAAGGCAGCCGTGGTAAAAAAGGCGAAAAGAGTGAGGAGGCGCTTCATGCGCGCCCATGAAGGCATGGGGCGTTCCCGGATGCAAGGGCAGAAGCAAGACTGAAACTTATCTGTCCAAGCAGGCTATCTTTATGCTTTCATCCGTATCACCCTCCGCATGACCTTCCCCCGCCTGTTTTCCGCCTGTCTCCTCCTCCTGCCGCTGCTCAGCACCAGCTGCTCCACCCAGCCCTATGGCGGCGGTGCCCCGGCCTATGGAGAAAACCTCTTCCGCTACGGCCAGCGCGGCGTCCATGCCGCCACCCGGCTGCCGGGCAAGTTCATCGGCCTGTTTCGCAGCGACGGCTCCTTCTGGCATGCCGATGAGATGCGGGGCCGCGCCACCATCCGCATCGTCCTGGGCGAGCAGATGGTCTATCTCTACAAAGGCGGCCACCTCGCCGGCGGCTCGCCCATTTCCTCCGGCTCCGAAGGCTACGACACCCGCCCGGGCCGCTACAGCGTGATCGAGAAGGACATCGACCACAAGTCCTCCATCTACGGCGATTACGAGGACATGTACGGCAACGTCGTGATGACGAACATTGACAACCGCAAGGACCGCCGCCCGCCCGGCACCCGTTTTGAAGGGGCGAAGATGTACTACTTCATGCGCATCTACGGCGGCGTGGGCATGCACCAGGGCTACCTCCCCGGCTACCCCGCCTCCCACGGCTGCATCCGCCTCCCCGGCCACATGGCCGAGAAATTCTTCCGCGCCTGCCCCATGGGCACGCCTGTGACGGTGGTGCCGTGAGGGGGCATCTGTTTAAACAGTAACATACTCCCCCATCAAAACTCGGCGCCATCGTTGGTGGAGCCGCGGGCGCTGGGCCATTCGCCATAACAAAAGGTAACGCCGCCGGAGCGGAGGCGGTCGCTGATGCGGTCGCCCAGCCAGTGGCGGGTTTCCTGGGCGGGCTTGTTGCCCAGCAGGATGCTGCGGCGTCCGGCCTTGTGGCGGCGGTCGAGGATGGCAAAGAGGATCTCTTCGCCATCGGCAGGGAGATCGCGCAGGCAGACTTCATCGAGGATCAGCAGGGAGGGCGCGGCATATCGCGTGAGCAGGGCATCGCCAGTCTCCGTCTGGTAGGCGCGGTGGAAATTGGCAAAGAGGCGCGCGCACTCGATCCAGCGCACACGGCGGCCCAGCAAAATTTCATGCCGGGCCAGGGCGGCGGCGAGGTGGCCTTTGCCGATGCCGGGGGTGCCTGCGATGATGAGGTTGCGCAGGCTGCCGGTGGCAAACTGGCGTGCGGCCTCCAGGAACTGAGCGGGCGTGTGGTGGCCACGGCCTGGCAGCACACCAGGGAGGTCCGTGCGGAAGTTTTCCAGGGTGGCGTGGCGCACATCGGCGGGGATTTCGGCCTCCTCCATGCGCTGGAGGTAGCGTTGCTCAAACTTCACCTGCTCGCAGCCGGGGCAGGTGTAAACGGGCCGCGCGGCCTGGATGGAGGCGTCGCGGTCCAGCCGCCGCTGGCCGGGGCCATGCGTGCCGCAGGGCAGAGTCTGCGGCTCGGCATCGAGCTGCTGCTCGAACTCGCTGGTGCGCTCGGCGATTTTCTGGAGCAGGCGGTCCAGTTTTTCGAGGGCGGACTCGTTCTTGGGTTTCACAGGCGGCGTGGCAGTCATGGCGGTCATGCGGCGTTGGTGAGGCGGTGTGTGTTTCGTTTGTTTGAAAAGTGGTTAGGTGCAAAGGTCAGAACTTGCTGATCTAATCCGCCGTGAGGCCGAGGGTGGCCTCGGAGGCGAGGTAGGCCTGGTTTCGGGGCCGGGGCTTGTTGCAAAACACGCTGCCGGGGATGCCGTTGCCGCCGTTGTGAGGCCGGTTGAATCCGCCCCCGGTGCCGCTGCCTCGCGGGGCGGTGAGGCGTTCCCAGACGAGGCTCTGCCAGCCGTTGGCGATGGCGCAGGGGATGGCCTCCAGGGCCGTCTGCAGGCCGTGGCGGGCGCATTCGGCCAGGGTGTTGCGGGCGGCGAGGGCGGTCCACTGCTTCTGCGGGTTCAGCCGGGCCAGGGCAGCGCGGTGGCAGCACCAGTCGGCCCAGAGGCTGCGGAATTCGGCGGTGTCCAGCGCCGCTGGCAGGGGCACCTCCTGGGCTTGGCGGAGGTTGTTTTCGGTTTCCAGCCGCCTTGCCGCCTGGGGGCGGCTCGTACGTGCGGGAGGAGGCACGGGAGTGAGGGCGGGTGTGGAGGATGGGGGAACGGGGGAAGGAGGAGAGGGTGGGAGAGAGGGGCAGGAAGGCGCAGATTCCGGAAGCGTTTCAGGCGTTTCATTCCGGGTGGCAGTGTCAGATGATGTTTTACACTGTTCGAAAACGCGGCTTTCCACGGCAGGTTCGGCCTGGGAGTTCAGGCGCTTGTTTTCGCGGTGCCTGCGCACCCGGTCGGTGGAGGTGGGGCGTGCGGCGAGGGGGCGGACGGAGAAGGCGCCGCGCCTGGAAACGCGGACTTCACACCCATACTCGCAGGCCACCTGGGCGGCGACCTTCAGGAGGGCCGCAGGATCCAGATCAAAGGTCGTCATGGGAGAAGCTAAGGGGAGCTTTTCCCGTGCGCAAGGGCGGAGAGGGGGTGGAAGGCCCAAGTGCCAAAAAAAGTTTGGGCGACAATGCCCCAAAGTGGGAAATGATGTTTGGCGATGCCGACGTTTCGTGCGTTTCACGCGTTTCAGCAAGCCTGGGCTGGCGCTGCCTCAGGGGGCCTTGAAACCGGGGGGGACGAGGTCTTTGACGGCGGCTGCGATGATCTCTTCGATGCCGGAGGCGAAGCGGTTCGGGCGGCCATAGTAGACCATGGCCCCGGCAGCTTCGTAGCCGCCTTCTTCCCAGACCCTCTGGGAGGGGATGTAGCAGGGGACGTCGTTGGTGTAGCTGTTCACCCAGGTGCGGTCGGGGGCGTGCTCCTTTTTGAAGCGGAGGGAGTAGTCCACCACGACTTCGCCGGGGAGATTGATGGTGAGGAGGTCGTTGCCGAAGGTCCAGACCTGGACGGTGTAGGGCAGGGCGGCGGGGATCTTTTCACCACGGTCAAGGAGGGCCAGGAAATGCCGGGCGTGCAGGGCGGTCCATTTGTTCGCGTCCTGGGTGCGCTGCTGCCAGGTGGCGTGGTCATGCGGGGCATCGAAGGGAAGCTGGACTTCTTTGCTGGCGCAGTTGAGGGGGCCCTGGACGGGCTTCATGGGGGCGTTGATGAGGCGGACGGCTTCCTTGGCGAGTTCCACACCATGACCGTCTGCATGGGGCAATTCACGGCGAGGGTAGGGGTTTTGGTCGGCCCCGCAGCCGATGGCGGTCATGGCGACGATGCCTGGAAAGCGCAGTTCGAGTTCCTTTTGGGCGCAGCCTGCCCAGTCAGGGTGGGTTTTGTTGATGGCGAGGGTGGTGCAGTGGCAGGCGTAGCTGCTGAAGAGGGCCTGCAGCTTTCCCTCGGCATTGGTGACGCGGAGGACGGGGAGGGCGCGGTCCGTGGGGCCGTAGGGATTGGGGCTGTTGGCGTAGCCCTTGTCCGTTTTAAACCGGCGGTTCATGGCGAAGTTGACCTTGCCGGTGGACCAGTCGAGCCGGGCGGGCTGCTGCTTGGCCAGGGCTTCGGTGACGACGGTGACGAGCTTGGCGGTGAGCTCATCGGCATAGCGCTGCACGGCGGCCTGTTCTTCGGCAGGCAGTTCGGCCCCAAAGAGGAAGGGGAGGACGCCGGGCAGGGCGGGGGCGCAGTGGGTGTGGCTGGAGTGGAGGGAGAGGCGGCTGTCCTCGATGGGGTGGCCGGCGGTCTGCAGACGTTTCAGCAGCTCGGCGCGCATCGTGGCGGGCACGCCGCAGTTGTCCACCGTGAGGATGACGGCGCTGGGGGTCTCCTGCCAGGTGAGGGCCAGGGCCTTGGCATGGAGCCGCATCTGGATGCCCTCATGGGGGCCGGTGCGGCTGCCGTAGCCGCTGAGGCGCACGGGGAATTCCGGGGTGATGTCCACACTGGCGGCACCGGCTTTCCAGCCGGGCGTTTCGGCGGCCTGGAGGGAGCCGAGGACCAGCCAAATGCAAAGGCTTAAGCAATTTGCCAGATGGATTTTTAGTTTCATCTGACAAGGTTGCAAAATACCGCCCCAGATTCCAAGGCTGGAATTTGGTATTTTTGCCTCGTTTTTATCCGCTTTTAGACCGCAAAGGTCATCAAAGGATCACTCGCCTTCATCTTCGGTCCATTCCTGCATGAGGCGGCCGAGCTTGCGCTTCAGGCCGACTTTGGCGGCGGCGGAGAGGCGATCAATGAAAAGGATGCCGTTGAGGTGGTCAATCTCATGCTGGAAAGCGCGGGCGAGGAGGCCATCGGTCTCCCAGGTCTGGGTTTCGCCATCCAGGGTCTGGAAGGTGACTTTCACGTCTTCGCTGCGGCGGATGTCGCCGCGCAGGCGGGGGAAGCTGAGGCAGCCCTCTTCATCCACGTCCTTGTCCCGGCCGAGTTCCAGCTGGGGGTTGAGGAAGATGACGGGCATGTGGGCTGGCATGTCGGCAGGCTGGCCATTGATGCGCAGGTAGGTGATGCACTGGGGATTGTGCGAAACATCAATGACGGCGAGCTGGATGTCGCGGGCCACCTGGGGGGCGGCGAGGCCCACGCCATTGGCGGCTTTCATCGTCTCGATCATGTCGGCCGAGAACTGGCGGATTTCTTCGGTGACGTCCGTGACGGGGCGGCATTTGGCGCGGAGGACGGGATCTGGGTAACGGACGATGGGCAGGACCATGGGGAGACGGGGCGATAAAACGGGTGAGGGGCGGTTGGCGGCCTCCTTATTAGCCTGAAAGCGCGGGTTGGAAAATCTCTTTTATTGGGTGACTGGGCTGCCCGTGGCCCCTTGGCCACCTAGAATGCGGGCGGGGACGTCATTGACGGGATGGCCCGCTTTGCGCAGGGCATCCCAGACTTTTAAGAGGAGCCCCAAAGAAGTCTTTTTATCGGCCTGGAGTTCCAGCTTGAGAGCAGGCTCGCGTTTTTTGAAGGCGATGAGAGCGTCTGCCAGTTGGGTGATTTCCACCGGGGTGTTATCCAGAAAGATCTCCTCTTTCTCCGTGATGGCCAGGGCTTTGCGCACTTCCTGGGCGGGAGCAGTCTCTCCCAGGGAATCGGAGGTGGGGAGGGCGATTTTGACCTGCTTTTTGGCGTCGTTGAAGGTGGTAGTGGCGATGAAAAAGATGAGGAGGATCACCATGATATCGATGAGCGATACGATGGGGATGGCCGGGACGGGGCGGCGGCGGGGGCGCAGGTTCATCTCAGGCGCTCCGGTTCAGGGCTGCGGATTTCGGCCTCCCGCTTCACTTCGAAGTGGGCAAAGAAGGTCTGGATGGTCTCATGCAGGATGGACTCCAGGCGCACGGCGATGTTATCCAGCCGACGGACAAAGTAGGTGTGGGCCAGGACGGAGGGCACGGCCACGAACAGGCCGGCGATGGTGCAGCGCAACGCCACGCCGATCTCCTTGGCGATGGTGGAGGTATCCGGCCCGGCATCGCTGCCAAAGGCGGAAAACATGCCGACGAGGCCCGCCGTGGTGCCCAGGAGACCCAGCAGGGGGGCGACGGTGACCATGACCTCCAAAATAGAGACGCCGCGCTCCAGATGGTGCAGGTCTTCCTTGGCGCGGGCGGTGATGGTCTCCACACACTCCTGACGGCTGGAAAAGGTGCCGCTGATGGCCAGGGCACCCAGGCTGGCCAGGAGGGAGGGGTCTTTTTCCAAGAACTCCTGCAGGGGCTTGATGTCACCCTTCTGGGCGTACTGCGGCAGGCTGCGGAGCTGGCTGGCCACGGGTGCGGGAAGCACGAGGTGATCCCTCAGCCGCAACCAGGCGGAGATCATGACCGTGACGGCGGCCATGGAGCACAGCACGATGAAGAGCATGACAAAGCCGCCAATCGCCAAAAAGTCCCAGATCTGAGTGAAAAGGCCGGGGCTGCTGCCAGTGGCGGCAAGGAAGAGGTGGGCGTGCATTTAGTAGAGAATGACTTTGTATTCGGCCTTCAGCCTGCCGTCTTCGAGGGTGGACAGGAGATCCGCCGGGATGGGGGGAATCTGGGAATCCAGGATGGCGCGGAGGGTGAGCTCGCGCATGGCGGGGTCGGCATCGCGGGCATCGGAAAGGATGGTGAGATCCTGCGGCACGCCCCTTTTGTCCACGTAGAAACGGAAGTGGACGTGGCCGGTGCCGACATTGGTGCTGGCCTTCACCAGGGCCTGCCATTTCTGCTCGATGGCGGACTTGATCCTGGACTCGTAAAGGCCGCGCGGAGTCGCCACGGCATCCACGGCATTTTCACCTTCACGGCTGATGGAACCCTCGGCCTTGCTCATGCGGTCAAAGGCGGAGAAATCGTCTTCGTCCGTGGGGTTCGTCATCAGCGGCGGGGTGTCTTCCGGGATGCGCACCTGGAGCTTGGCGGCGGGGGGCTGGGAGTCTTCGGCCTTGCGCACTTCCAGGGGCAGGCGGTTTTTGTCTGCGGGGGTGTTTTCAGCCTCCGCTTTGGCGATCAGTTCGGGCAGGGGAGTGGCTGGTTTTGGCTGGGGCTTGGGGGTGAGGCTGCCGTCCTGATGCTCGCTGTTGTTGAGCTGGGGTTTGACGGCGGCATTGCCATCCAGCGTGGGCATGGGCAGGGCGGAGGAGGTGGTGGGCGGCAGCATGCTGGCGGCCACGGTATTGCGGTCGGACTGGAATTTGGCGTTCTTGGGCGCGGCGGCCATGGCCTCATTCTGGGTTGTTTTGATGAAGAACTCCGGCGGAGGCGTGAGGGGCGGCGGTTCGGGGATGATCTGATCTGGGAAGATCAGCGTGACTTCGGGGATCTCCTCGACGGCCACTTTTTCTTCGCCCGCAAAATTCCGCCCGGCCTGGCTGCTGACGCCCCAGACGATGAGCAGCAGCAACAGGGCATGAATCGCCACGGAACCGGCGATGCCTGTTTGGAGATGCCTGTCGTGGGTGAGGGTCACAGGAAACCCCTACCATGCGCAAGCTGCGGCGGGAAGCAACCTTTTGGAAAGGCCCGCGCTGTCCGCCTTTGGAAAGCGGGCGCGGCTCAGGCAGGGTTTCTCCCAGGCAGAGTGGCCGGGGGAGGCCGAAGTTTTTTCTTCCACGCGGCGCAGCCTGTGTTATGAGGCCGTGGTTCCATCTCCCCATTCCATGAAACTCTCTCTCCTGTCCCTGGTCGTGTTGTCCCTCGCCTTTGTCTCAAGCTGCAGCACGGAGGAGCGCGATGGGCGCAAGTATTACGGTGCCAGCACCCCGCTGCAGAGCCGCATGGGCGTGCAGTATGTGCGTGTGAAGACCACCAACCCCGAGCCAGCGCCTGCGCCAGCGGCAGCGGAAGGCCGCGTGTCGGACGGCACCCTCCTGGGCAGCTTTGTGGGCAACAGCAACGAGCCTGCCGGCCTGCTGGACCGCAACCAGACCCCGGATGAACCCGGAGCCGAGTATCGCATCCACGCCCAGCATTCGCCCAACCCGCTGGAAAGCCGGATGGGTGTGCGTGTCTCCCGCCGGAAGAAGTAAGCGGGCTTACCACCAGAGGGCATCGATCAGCACCGTCGCGATCATGGCGATGCTGATGCCGAGCCGGGCGATGAGCCCGACGCCGGTGCCCAGCAGCGTGCCCCAGGTGGACTTCACCGCCGGGGCCATGCGTTTTTTGGCAAAGACGAGCTCAAACAGCAGCCCGCCCGCCAGGGGGCCGACGATGAATCCCAGCGGGGCGAAGAACAGGCCCACGATGCCGCCGACAAAGACCCCGGCGATGCCCCAGCGGCTGGCTCCAAACCAGCGTGCGCCCATGGCCCCCGCCGCCATGTCCACCACATAGGCCAGGACCAGGAGGATGGACAGCAGCACGATGCCCTGCCAGCTCATGCCCGACTCCGGCCGCAGCAGCGTGTGCAGGATGCCGGCGATGAAGATCAAAAACGGTCCCGGCAGCAGAGGCACGACGGAGCCGATGAGGCCGACAAAAAGCAGGCAGCCGGTGAGCATCCACACGCCCATGACCTCAAACGGGATGCTGGTGAAAAACTGGGCAAAGGCATCCCAGGAGGAGGTGAGCCACTCAATCATGATGCCAGGAGATTTTGGTTTCGACAGGTTGCCGCACACTGCGCGGCCAGTTGAGACCGGCCCTGGGCCAGCCGACATACAGCAGGCCCACACAGCGGTCCTCCGGGCGGATGCCTAACCAAGTTTGAAACTCGGGGGTTCCCAGCAGGGGCGGGGAGGACCAGTAGGAGCCCAGGCCGGCGGCGGTGGCGCTGAGCATGAGGTTTTGCAGCGCGCAGGAGAGGGCCTCCAGCTCCTCCACCTCCGGGATTTTGGCCCCGCCGTTGCGCTGCATCACGCAGGCGATGATGACGGGAGCCAGCAAGGGGTTGTCGCCCATTTTTTTCAGCTTGTCCTCGCGGAACTCGGCCGCGGGCGTGGTCTGCTGGTAGAGGCTGCGCAGGCCCTCGGCCAGACCCTGGCGCCCCGCCCCGCTGAAAACGTGGAAGTGCCAGGGCTCCGTCAGGCCATGATTGGGGGCCCAGGTGGCGTTCTCGATCAGCTCCGTCAAAAGCGCCGTATCTACCGGCCGTGCCGCATCCATGTCCACCGGCTTGATGGAACGGCGATGGCGAATGAGGGCGGTGGTGTCAGTCAGGGAGGGCAAACTCATGCCGGCTAGAGTAGGATGGGGACGTGCAGACGTCCACTGCGGGCTGGTAAATCGAGTGTCACGCAGCCGCCTGGATGCCTCGTGTTTCTGCTGATGGAATTTATTTGCCTGCCCATGCCTCTTAGTTTCTCAGAATGAAGAGAGAAGCCCCTCCCATGTCATGGTCATGAACCGCAGCCAGTCCGCCAAAGCCGGGGTGCCGCTCCAGTTCTTTGACCCGCGTCGTGGTGGGGTGGCCTTCAAAACTCAGCCAGTGGAAAGCGGCAGTTTCGGGCAGCCGCAGCGGTTCAATTACTTCACCATGCTGTGGATTCAGGAGGGCCGGGGCTGCTTCTGTGTGGACCTGGAGGAACATGCTTTCCAGGCTCCCGCCCTGCTGTTCGCCAATCCGTATCAGACGTTTTTTCTGCAGCCAGAATCGGAAGTGACCGGCACCGGTTTGCAGTTCCACGCCAATTTTCTGTGCATCGAAACTTACCACGAGGAGATCGGCTGCAACGGGGTGCTGTTTAACGATGTCTATGGCCTGCCGGTGGTGCAGGCGGGGGCCTCCCAGGCGGCGGAGTTTGCCCTGTTGTCCCGGCAGATCGAGGACGAGCTGAACACGGCCGGGCTGGCCCATTCGGAGATCCTGCTTTCCTACCTGAAGGTCTTCCTCATCAAGGCAACGCGGACGAAGCTGGCCGGGCAGAAACAATCGGCGAAGGCGGCCACTGGCCAAATGCCGCCACTGCTGGAGCGGCTGATTGAATTGATCGAAACGCATTATCAAAGTCAGCTCGGCCCCCTGGATTATGCGGCGAGGCTGCACATCACCCCGAAGGCCCTGGGGCGGCTGGTGAAGACGCATTTGGGGAAAAGCCTCACCTTGCTGATCCGGGAGCGCATGCTGAAACATGCCAAGTGGCAACTGCTCCATACTCGCAAGCCGGTGAAGGAAGTGGCCGGTGAGCTGGGCTTTGCCGATGAGTTCTATTTCAGCCGTTTGTTCAAACGCAGCGCGGGCCTGTCGCCTTCGGCCTTTCGGGAGTTTGAAACGGCCATCCGTGGCGGGGGAAATTTGTCCATGCCGTAGCGGCTTGTGTCCATTCCCGCCGCTGGACCCCGGGCTTAAAATGGCACATGAACACCACGCACCTTTTCCAGCTCGCCGCACGATCCGACCGGCTCGGCATGACCGTGACCCGTTTGGGGCTGATCATCGTTCTGCTCTGGATCGGCGGGCTGAAGGTCTTCAAGTATGAGGCGGACGGGATTGTGCCCTTTGTCGCCAACAGTCCTGCGATGAGTTTTTTCTACAAGCACCCGGCCCCTGAGTACAAGCAGTACATGAATGCCGAAGGCCAGCTGAACCCGGTCAACCGCCAGTGGCATGAAGAAAACCGCACCTACCTTTTCTCCTATGGCCTGGGGGCGGTGATCGTGCTCTACGGCCTCATGCTTTGCCTGCACGGCTGGCGGCCTGAAGTCGCGGCGGTGGGCAGTTTTTTGGTGGTGATCATGTCCTTGGTCACGCTGTCTTTCCTCATCACCAGCCCAGAGTCCTGGGTGCCAGCGTTGGGCGATAGCGAGCATGGGTTTCCCTACCTCAGTGGCCGAGGACGGTTGG
Source organism: Verrucomicrobiota bacterium (assembly GCA_040386955.1). Classification (GTDB taxonomy): domain Bacteria; phylum Verrucomicrobiota; class Verrucomicrobiia; order Verrucomicrobiales; family Verrucomicrobiaceae; genus Prosthecobacter. Next base: position 25,623 of record JAZKER010000018.1, on the reverse strand, counting down.
TGATCAAGGACGTCATCATGCTGGGCGCAGGCCTGGTGACGATGGCGGATTCCGCCCGTGCGTACTTGCGCAAAAAAGGGGTCTGAGGGGAGGCTGGCCACACTCGTCTGACCGTGCTCTGACTCAGGCGGCCCAAAGAATCTCCACCTGCTGCTTGTGCTGGGCGTGGGCGGGATTGAGGGCACGGAGTTCGAGGATGAGTTTCTCCGGGGTCGCGTAGGCGATCACCCAGCCGTTGGGGCGATCTGCTCCAAAGGTGTAGGCCACGGGCGGCAGGTTGATGAGGTGGATGCCGGTGGTTTCGTGGCGGGACTGGGACCAGTTGTGCGTGTGGCCATAGACGAAGGCCTTCACCTTTTTGTGCTTGCCCAGCACCTGGAACATGGCGTCGCTGTCCATCATGCCGGTGTGCTTCTGGCCTTCGCTGGTGAGCGGCTGCTGGGGATTGTGATGGGCCATGACGACGGTGGGTTTGGCCGGCAGGCTGGCGAGCGTGCGGTCCAGCCAGCCGAGCTGCAAATCTCCCAGCACGCCGGGGGTTTTGTTCACTTGATCCAGTGTATCCAGCAGCACCCAGTTCATGGTGGCACTGGAAAAAACGCTGACGTGTTTGCCCTCCACGGGGCGGGGATCCTGCACGCTGGTCAGGGCGGCGGTGAAGTTTTTGCGGTCGTCGTGATTGCCCAGGGTGCAGTGCACGGCCAGCCCGGCCTCGCGCAGGGGTTGGATGAGGCTGACGAAGGTGCCATAGTCGGAGGCCTGGCCGCTGAGGTAGGCGCAGTCGCCATTGACGAAGATGCCGTAAGGTTTGCTGCCCAGCTTCAGCACCTGGTTGGCACAGCGGGTGAGGTTGTCCCCCATGATGACACCGCGGGCCTCCGCCTTGGGATCCGTGGCGATGTGGGGGTCTGAAAACAGCACCCAGGACTCGGCGGCGATGTTTTGGTCAGCCGCAGCCGCCCAGGTCGGGGCCAGGGCGGCGGCGAGGCTGCCTTTGATCCATTGGCGACGGCTGAGGGCGGGCAGGGAGATGGGCATGGTGGAAAGGGGCGGTGAATTTCAGCGAAAGGCTAGCGAGGGGCGGCATCGCTGGCAAGACCGCAAGGCTACGTTTGGAAATCGGTCTTTCCTTTCATGTTTCGCTGGGCATGATCGCCGCACTCACTCCCGCGCATGGCCCCTGAAATCTCTGAAGTCGCCCGTTCTCTTGGCATCTCCGACGACCATCTTTCCCTCTTTGGGCGGGACAAGGCCAAAGTCTCCCTGAAGGCGCTGGAGAACCCGAAACATCAGGGCAAACTCATCCTCGTTTCCGCCATCACGCCCACCCCGGCAGGCGAGGGGAAGACGACGATGTCCATCGGCCTGGCGCAGGGTCTGAAAAAGATCGGCCAGAGTGTGGCGTTGGCGCTGAGGCAGCCCTCCATGGGCCCGGTGTTTGGCCGCAAGGGCGGGGCCACGGGCGGCGGCCAAAGCACGGTGCAGCCCGCCGAATCCATCAACCTGCATTTTACGGGCGATTTCCACGCCATCACCAGCGCGCACAACCTGCTGTCCTCGGTGATCGATAACCAATTGTTCAACCAGCAGACCCGCCTGCGCCCCGAGGGAGTACTGTGGAAGCGGGTGATGGATGTGAACGACCGCGCACTGCGCAGCATCCATACAGGGGTGGGCAAGGCCACGGAGCGTAGCAGCGGCTTTGACATCACGGCGGCCTCGGAAGTCATGGCCATCCTGTGCCTGTCTGAATCTCTGGCAGATCTGCGCGAGCGGCTGGACCGCATCGTCATCGGCTTCACGCCAGAGGGCGAGCCGGTCTTTGCCAAAGAGTGTCACATCACGGGCGCACTCCTCGCCCTACTGCGGGATGCCATGCAACCGAATCTGGTGCAGTCGGTGGAAGGCGTGCCCGCTTTTCTCCACGGTGGGCCGTTTGCCAACATCGCCCACGGCTGCAACTCCGTGCTGGCCACGCGCATGGCCCTGGCTCATGCCGATTACGCGGTGACGGAGGCCGGTTTCGCCTTTGATCTGGGCGGTGAAAAGTTCATGCACATCAAGTGCCGCCAATCGGGTCTGCGGCCTGAGGCCATCGTCCTCGTGGCCACCGTACGGGCGCTGAAAATGCACGGCGGCGTGGAGCTGGACACGCTGACGCAGCCGGATCCCACGGCGCTTTCTCGCGGTCTGGAAAACCTGGCCGCACACCTGGACAGCGCGGCGCAGTTTGGCCGCCCGGTCATTGTCGCCATCAACAAATTCACCAACGACAGCGCGGAGGAGATCGCCCTCGTGCATGATTTCTGCCAGGCGCGAGGCATCCCCTGTGCCACGGCCGATGTCTTTGGCCAGGGGGGCGACGGAGCCGTCGAGCTGGCGCAAAAGGTTCTTGCGGCCCTGCCTGCGGAGTCCGCGCCGATGCCCTTCCTCTACGATGCCCACGCACCGGTGGAGGAAAAGCTGCACGCCATCGCGACCCGCATTTACGGCGCAGCCGGCGTGACGCTGACGGATGCGGCGAAGGAAAAGCTGGCGCTGTTTACCCGCAATCACTTCGGCCACCTGCCGCTGTGCATGGCCAAGACGCAGAACTCACTCTCCGACGATGCGAAGAAACTGGGTCGCCCGCGCGGCTTCACCATCACCGTGCGCGATTTCGAAATCGCCCATGGGGCCGGTTTCCTCGTCGCCCTCACCGGCACCATGATGCGCATGCCCGCCCTGCCCAAAGTGCCTGCGGCGGAGCGCATCCAGGTCACCGAAGACGGGGTGATCCGGGGGATTTAAGGTCAAAAAGAGAACATCCATTTGCACCGGCCTTCCTCCTGCTTACAGGCCGCGCGTGCAAAAAGCTTTCGTACTCGGTGCAGGTCTGGGGGAGCGGTTGCGTCCTCTCACGGCGCAATTGCCCAAGCCGCTCATTCCTGTTTTCCATCAGCCCCTCATCACCTACGCCTTCGATCACCTGCGGGCAGCCGGGGTACGCAGCTTTGTGGTGAACACGCACCACATCCCCGAAGCCTATGCAGTAGCTTTCCCCAATGGGCAGCATGCGGGGGCGCCCATCGCCTTTCGCAACGAGAGCCCGGTGCGTCTGGAAACAGCCGGCGGCATCGCCAATGTACGCGACTTGCTGAATGAGGAGCCCTTCATCGTTTACAATGGCGACATCCTCACGGACCTGCCTTTGCAGCCGCTGCTGAAGGAGCACCAGGACAAGGGCAATCTGGTGACGCTGGTGCTGCGCAGTCATGGCCCGGCACTGCACATTTCCTATGATGAAAAAACCGGGCTGGTGACGGATATCCGCAACAAGCTGGGCACAGGCAGCGAAGGTGAATATCTTTTCACCGGCATCTATGCCTGCCAGCCGGAGATCCATGAGTGGCTGACGCCCGGCAAGGTGGAGTCCGTGATCCCCATCTTCCTGCGCATGATCCAGGAAGGCGCACGACTCGGCGCGGTGATCATTGATGACGGTCACTGGTGGGATCTCGGCAGCCGTGCGGCGTATCTGGAGGCGCACCAGGCCCTGCATCAGCTCGGCACGGCCCCAGCACCCGCCATCCATCCCACCGCGCAGGTTTCACCCGAGGCGACCCTTCGTGGACTGAATGTCATCGGAGCCGGGGCGGTGGTGGAAGCGGGTGCTGTGCTGGAGGACTGCATCCTCTGGCCGGAGGCCGTGGTGGCGGCTGGGGCAAACCTGAAGCAGTGCATCGTCCGCCAGGGCATCCGTGCCGAGGGCACGCACGCGGGCACGGATCTCTGATGTCAAACATTGCTTTTTGAGGTGGAGGCTTGAGCGCCAGAGTACGTTCTGCGGACGAGGTTGGGCGTGCTGCGGCGACCCCTCACCTTGGCCTCTCCCGCAAGCGGGAGAGGGAACGCGCTTTGGAAGCTCTCGATTTGGGGGCGGATGAGGTGCTTTTTGTCTTGGTATTGGAGGCCTAACAACATCCCCCCTCGCCCCGCTTGCGGGGAGAGGGCCAGGGGTGAGGGGGGGATCCCCCACCCACCTGCGAACTCAATAGATCGGTGTGAGTCACGGGGCTTTGCCTTTCTCCAGCATCAGCTCGGCGATCTTGCGCAGATTGGTTTCACCCAGGTGGGCAAAGGGCGGCATCTGTGGCATCTCGGGGCGCTTTTTCCCAGGGGCCATGGCCCAGGTGACGATGCCCTGCGGATTGCCTGCGTAGATTTGTGCGATTTCCACCAGCGATGGTCCGACAAGCTTCATGTTAGGCGCGTGGCAGGCGGCGCAGTTCATGAAAAGCTGGTTGGCATCAGGTTCCGCTGGGGAGGGTTTGCCTGTCTGGGCTTTTTGGAATTCCGCCAGGGCGGCGGCATAACTTTGAGTGCGTTTTTGGATCGCCGCCTGATGTGGGCGCAGCGCGGCCTCACGGTAAACATGGCGGCCGCTGCCCATGCCGAGGACGACGACGGTGAAGAGCGCGCAGATCCATCCGTAGTGACGGCCGATGTGCTCGTCGCTGGCCCGCAGTTCGAGGGCGAGCACCATCAGCGTCAGCAGTCCCACGGCGGCGCCTGAAAAGATGATGGCATAAAGCTGCGGAGTGATGCCTGCGGCGGGTAGGGTGAAAAGCAGCAGGGGGCCGAAGCCGAACTGCGCCAGGGTGACGAGCGCCGTCACGCGGTAAAAAATGCGCCGGAGTTCCGGGCGGGTGAAGCCGGGCAGGTGGCTGAGGTCCGACGACTTGTGGCCGAACCAGCCCGCGAGAAACAGCCCTGTCATGGCGATGCTGGCGGCCATGAAATGCAGGTAACGCGGCAGCACGTTGCCGATGCGCAGGCTGGAGAAAAAGCCGCGTACCTTTTCCCATTCATTGGGGAAGAGCATGAGGTTGACATTGGCCAGGAAGATCAGCGGGATGAACAGGAACAGCAGCATGGCGGCGATGCCGATGGCGTGGTGCAGCGTTTTCTTCGGGCCCTGCGCCCAGCGATCCCAGGTGTACTTGTGCAGGTAGGTCAGCAGAAAGGCCACCGTCACCAGCGGGACGATCATCAGCCAGGCATGGCCGGTGAGGGCATTGGCGGAATACCATTGCAGGGTATAGACCAGATTGATGCACAGCAGCGGGCCGATGCCCATTACCACCGCGAGGCTTTTATTCACGGTCACTGTCTTGGCGACCGCGTGCGCCAGGCTGTCCCAGCGGCGGCGTTTGCGGCCTAGCCATTCCGCCACCACCACGAGGATGGAGCCGCCCACCATGAGGTTCACAAACAGGATGTGGACCAGGAAGAAAATGACGAGCAGGGCCTTGAGCAAACCTTCGGGCAGGGGCAGCGGCAGCGGGAGGTCGCGTGGGATGGGCGTGTTGGCTAACAAAAAGGAGAGCGTCATAAGGGTCATTGCTGGGTCACATGATTTTCTGCGGTGGCTGGCAGGGGGGCTGCCTCGATGCCGATGGTCTGCGCCCCTTGAAGGGGCTCGCGGGTGGTCCGCAGGTGCTGGATGTAGGCGACCAGTGCCTGGGCCTCCTTTTCATTGCCGGGGAAGGGGGGCATGAAGGTGCGCGTCTGGTGCATGCCCTGGATGAAGGTGAGCATGCCGCTGCTGTCCCAGGCCTTGTCATCGCCATACATGAGGCCGAATTTTTCGATGACGCCATTCAGGCCCGTGGTGCTGTGGCAGCGGGAGCAGGCCAGCATGAAGATGTCCTGCCCGCACTCGACCCTGTTCGCCTCCGTCACCTCGCGATGCTTCACGTAGGTAGCATGTTTCAGCAGGCCCTCGCTTTGCAGAAAGGCCAGCTCATCCTTGTGCACGGCATTGGAGTAAAGGTAGTCACCGATGACCCAGGGCTTGCGCATGAACTCGCGGGCGCGTTCAAAGTGGCCCAGCAGCCAGATGCCCATGAAGCTGGGGATGAGCAGCGCCCAGCGCGGCACGAGGGAGGAAAACGACAGGCCCGCAATGGCGATGACCAGGAAGGCACCCAGCGTCCAGCCTAACAAACTGGCAAACTGCGAATGCCAGCCCATGAACTGCTGCGACAGCAGGGCCACGGCACTGTTCGCCTTCATCACCTCCGGCACGTTGTGCCAGTACCAATTCCCGAACAGCAGGGTCATGACCAGGCTCACCAGCACGACGTGGGAGAGGCGATAGACCAGCCACTTTCTCAAGCGCTGGCCCTGGGGCTTTGAGCGATCACGGTCCCGCGTGAAAAAGAACGAAGCGAACCACACAAACACCGCCCCGGTCATCAGCGCAAAGAAGGTGCGGAAGCCGAGTTGCGGCAGATACAGGGGATTCGTCATCGCATCCCAAAAGGCGCGCGTCTGGCTCCACTCGCCCGGCTTCATCATGAAGCCCAGCACCGCGACGATGAGGGCCATGGTGAGCCAGGACATGATGCTTAGCGCCAGGCCGATGCGAATGTGCTTTTTCTTCTTTTCCGGCGTGTTCGCCTTTTTCCAACTGAGGAACCACCACATGATCAGTACCACTTCGGAGATGAAGACCAGCCACTCCATGAACCAACCCCAAAAGAAAACCCGCAGCAGGCTGCCGATGGCAAAGGGCGCAAACAGCGAGGTGGAAAGCCAGATGCCCACGCCCGTCATGGCCCCCACGGTGGTGGTGACGATGAAGACGATGAAGGTGATCTTGTAAGCCAGCTCATCCACGTCCTTGCGCCCATGCTTGTGCGCCCACCACTCCATGAACGTCAGGATGGGGTAGGCCCCCACGGCCAGCGGGTGATTGATCAGCACATGCAGGCTGGCGATGATGCCGATGATCAGCCGCCCACCCGCCACGTGGTCCAGATAGTAGGAAGGAAAGTCCATGCCCGACTTTCAGGCCCCCACTGCCTTTGAAAATGTGGCAAGATGCCGCAGTGAGGAAGTTGGTTCCGGCCAACGGGTGAAGATGCAGTCACATTGACAGCATAAGGATTTTGATGTATAAAGCACATCATGATACGGACGCAGATTCAGTTCCCTGATCCGCTCTACCAGCGGCTCAAAGAGATTGCCGAGCGCCAGGATTGGTCGCTCTCGGAAGTCATGCGGAAAGCAGCGGAGCACTTTGTCACCCGTTTCCCAGAAGGCCCTAAACCTTGTTCCGCCTGGAAGTTTCCGACGCTTGATTGCGGCGGGGATTTTCTTGCGGATCCGGCCAGTCTCCGGCCTGAAGTTGAAGCCATCCAGGAACGGAACTTGGCATGATCCTGTCAGCAGATACCAACCTCTTTTTGTACGCGGCGAATCCTGATTCACCGCATCATGAAGCCGCCAGCCGTTTCTTTGAAGAGTCGGCTTCTGGTCAAGAGCGGTTTCTTCTCTGCGGCCTCGTGCTCGTGGAGATTTACATGCAGCTTCGCAATCCTGCCGTCTTTAAGAAGCCGAAGACCGCCAAAGAGGCGACGGCTTTTTGCGATGCGCTGTGTGCAAATTCGACCTGGGAGCTTGGGGATTATGAACCCGATGTCGCCAAGCCGCTTTGGAATTGGGCCTCCAAAACGACCTCGGGTTTTCGTCAAATCATTGATGCTCGCCTTGCCTTCACGCTTCGCCATCACGGGGTGACTCACTTTGCTACAGCGAATGTCGGCCACTTTCAGGGCTTCGGGTTTGAGAAGGTGTGGAGTCCGCTGGCTGTCGGCTAGAATCAGAGTTCCAGTTCTTTTTACACCTCCGGCTGCTGCTTGCCCAGCTTGCGCTGGAGGGTGCGACGGTCAATGCCGAGGGCTTCGGCAGCGTGGGAGATGTTGCCGTGGCAGTCGCTGAGGACGCGCTGGATGTGCTCCCACTCCAGGCGGGCGAGGCTGGGCAGATCACTGGCGGCAGGGCGGGGCGATGCGGTGGCGTGACCTTGCAGCGCAGCGAGGACCTGATCCGCGCTGGCAGGCTTCAGCAGGTAGTCATCGGCACCAAGGCGCACGGCTTCGATGGCGTTGGGGATGCTGCCGTAACCCGTGAGGACGATGAGGCGGATGTGGGGAACGTGACGCCGCAGCTCGGCGATGAGGCTCATGCCGTTTTCCTGGCCTAACCGCATATCTAGAACGATGCCCGAGGGTGCTGCGCCCGAGCGGATGGTTTCCAGCGCGGCGGGCCCATTCGCGGCCTGGAGAATCTCGCAGCCACGGCGGCGTAAGGCCAGCGCCAGGGTGGTGCGGAAGCTTTCGTCATCTTCAATCAGGAGGACCGTCATCATGGCGCGGTTGGGGCGGGTGAAACAAGGGGCAGGGCCAAGGTGACTCGGGCTCCGCCTTCCGGCCGATTTTCCACCACCGCACTGCCGTGCATGGAGGCGGCGAGGCGGCGCACAAAGAATAAGCCCAGGCCCATGCCCTCTCCAGCAGCACGCGTGCTGCGAAAGGGCTCGCCCCAATGCGCCAGCATCTCGGCAGTGAAGCCGGGGCCGCGATCCTCGACGATGAAGGAGACGCACTCATCATGGAGCCGCACCCGCAATTCCACGGGCAGGTCATCGGCGGAGGACAGGAGGGCATTGCGCAGCAGCACCAGCAGGGCTTCCCGCAAACCTGCACAGGCCACTTGGGAGTGACGACTGTCTTCAGGCAGGCTCAAGGTGATGCGTTGACGCTGCGTGGGCGGCAGGTCGGCCAGGGTGGTTTGGATCACGTGGGCAATCTCGCAAGGCGCGCTGGATTGGCCTAAAGCTTCCTGGCCCAGGGTGCGCAGGCGCTGCAGCACCTCCTGGCAGCGGGCGGCTTCTTTCACCATCAGTGCAGCGGTTTCTGCATCGGGATGCGTCTGCATTTCTGCGGCGGCGAGCGCCAGAGTGCCGATGGGGGTGGCGAGCTCATGGGCAAAGCCGGTGGCGAGGGCGGCCACGGAGAGGAAGCGCTCCCGCGACTCCAGTTCCTGGCGCAGCTTTTGACGCTCCATTTGCAGGCGATGAGAGCGCCTGCGAATGGCCACCAGCATGACCAAGACAAAGGCCCCTGCCAGGAAGAGCGCGGTGAACTGTCCATACACCTGCATGGAGGGAGAAAGTGGGCCCCCTTGCTGTAGGTGCAGCGGCTGGTGATGGAGCAGCAGACCGGCGGCGGCGATGCCAATGAGGAGCCCGAGACTGATGGCGGCGGAACCGCGCAAGGCCACGGCGGCGAGGGTGAGCTGAACGAGATAAAAGATGGCGAAAGGATTGGTTAGGCCGCCGGTCCAATACAGAAGGAAGGTGAGGGTGACGACATCCCCCAGCAGCACGTGGAAAAAGCCGCCGCCCAGGTGCTGCCCAGGCATTTGCCGATGCCACCAGGCTAGAATCACATTGCTGGTCAGGGTGATACCCAGGGCGATGCCACACGGCCCCCAGGGGATCTCCACCCCGAGTTCTTCTGCGATGGCGAGAGTGAGCCCCTGACCGAGTACGGCCAGCCAGCGCAGCAGGAGAAGCAGCCGCGAGGAGAGATCTGCACCTACCCAAATCTCGCTCAGCCCCGTCCATCGCTGCCAAAAGGGCAGGGCAGGTTCTGCGTGGTGGGGGCTGGGGCGCATGCCTGCATCATGGCCTGCCCTGGCCGGATGTCCATCCCCTGCGGCAATTTGCCACAGAGGCTCAGGCCTGGGGGAAAAGCGGCAGGCGGACGGTGACGGTGGTGCCTTTCTGCTCCTCGCTTTCCACTGAGATACTGCCGCCGTGAAGTTCCACGCAGCGTTTCACAATGACCAGGCCCAGACCCGTGCCGCTGCGCTGGCCCACATTGCTGGCGCGGTGAAAGGCTTCGAACAAACGCCCGCGATCCTTCTCCGGAATGCCGATGCCCTGGTCGCGGATGACCAAAAGGCCCTGGCCTTTTTCGTGAGAGATGGAGAACTCCACCGGACTGCCATCGGGAGAATATTTCACGGCGTTGCCGAGGAGGTTGGAAAAGATGTGCCGCAGCAGGGCGGGATCTGCCACAGCAGGCCCAGGCAACGGGGCGATGTACAGATGAATGGGGCAGCGCTTTTGGGTGGCGGAAAGACCTTCATCCACCACCACGGCGGCGAAGGTGGCGAGATCCAGCGGCACCGGCGTGCAGGTCATGTGCCCGCCTTCCACCTTCCCCAGCAGCAGCACTTCCTCGATCATGCCGGACATGATGTGAGTGCTTTGGATGATGTTGTCCATCTGCGTGCGACGGGTCTCCTCGCCCAGCCGGGCCATGTGATTGCGCAGCAGCTCCGTGGAGCTGAGGATGACGGCCAGCGGAGTGCGGAACTCATGGCTGACGAGGCTGACGAAATTGCTCTTCAGCTCATTGACTTCTTTCTCGCGGGTCAGGTTGGCGATGAGCTCCTTCTCGCTGCTTTGCAGCCGTTCATTGACGGCGCGTAGCGTCCGGGTCTGCACTCGCACTTGCCGGCGCAGGGCGAGGATCCAGAGGCCGATGCCGCCGATGCCGATAAAGGCCACGGTGCCCCACTGCCAGCGGCGTTGCATCTGCACGGTGGGCCCGGGGCCAAAGACACGGATGTCCTCAGGACTGCGCATCCAGAGGTAAGATTCATTGCCGTTTTGACGGGTGAGAAAGCCGGTGACCTCCACCATGTAGCCGTCCAGGAGATGATCGCGTGAAAGCTTGGCCGATGACCCCACCATCGCGGTGACACGGTGGCGATCTCCCAAAAAGAGCCGCATGATAAAATGGTTAGGCCCGTTGGTCTGGGCCACGTAACGCAGGGGAATGGTGAGCCGCACAAGATCGCATTTATGAGGGAAGGTGGGCAGCTGGGACTCACTCAGCTCCAGGGGAGCAGGCAGGGGCCGGTCACGCGCGGTGACACGGAAGACGACGTCGTTCATCTGCAGCAGTTCGCGCGCATTGATGAGGAAGCCGGAAACCTCCACCTCATCTCCAGGGCGCAGCCGCACCCGGTTCAGTCCGGCAGGCCAGGAGGGATTGCGGCGCGGCGTGAGGATGAAGTTGGTGCCCTCGGCGTGGCCCATGAAGATGCCGTCCAGCCGCTGAAACATGACCACACATTTCACGACGTACCGCTGCTCGCGCCCCACGGCTTTTTTTGCCAGCTCCTGCGCCGTGACATGCGGCTGGTCAAAGACCTCCGCCAGCGTGGGCTGCTGCGCATGCAGGGCGGCCACGGTGCTGAGCAGAAGGGCGAAGATGAGGGCTGTTTTCATCCCATGCTGGTTTTGCTGAGACGCTCGATGGCGATCAAGCTGGCGGCTCCGCGGCCTTCGATGCCCAGCTTGGGGTAAAGATGTTCCAGGTGCTTGCGCACGGTGGCCTCACTGGTGCCCAGGATGCTGGCCGTTTCCGCATTGCCTTTGCCCTGCGCTACCCACAGCAGTACTTCGGCCTCGCGTGGGGTGAGCCCCAGCGATTCCAGCGGCGTGGCGCTGCTGAAGTCGGGCTTGGCCGAAATGGAGGCCTGATGGCTGATGTCGCGATTTCGCCGCAGTCGCATGTGGATGGCGGAAAGCAGATCCGCCTCGGAGCAGGGTTTGGTGAGGTAATCATCGGCCCCCAGGTTCATGCCCGTGCGCTGCTCCTGCTTCTCGCCTTTGGCGGTGAGGAAAATGAAGGGCAGGGCGCGCATGGAGTCCTCTTTGCGCAGCAGGTGCAGCACGCCGTAGCCATCCAGCTCCGGCATCATGACATCACACAGGATGAGGTCCGGGCGGCAGGCGCGGGCCTTCGCCACACCTTCCAGCCCATTCTCCGCCACCGCCACATCAAAGCCGTTCAGCTCCAGGATCAGCGCCACGTTTTGGCGCATTTGCGGCTGGTCTTCGATGAGGAGGATCTTGGGCATGGGGCTGAATAATGCACGACCTTACCACAGGTGGCACGTGCCGCCTATTCGCCATTCCGCGAATGCTTTTTCGCTGCCCGGCGAATACCGCTGCGCAGGCATTGCGTGCAGCATGGGCACAGCGCCGGGGCATCCCTGGTCACCCCTCCATCTATGAAACATCCCACACTCCGCGCCTTGGCGCTGCTGGCTTTACTGGCCCCTGCGGCTGCCCATGCGGCCGCTCCGGCGAATGACAAATTTGAAAAAGCCAGGGTGCTGACGGCCACGGCCCCCGTGTTTCTCAATCAAAGCGGTGTTGGCTCCACCCCGGATGCGTTGGATCCCTTCATCGGTGGGAGCAAGCTGGCCCGCAGTGTGTGGTATCGCTATGATGCTGTCTTCACGACCGCCTTCAATCGCATCATCATAGACGACAAGACCGGGGTGCGCGCAGCCGTCTTTGAAATGACGGATGCAGATGGCAATGCAGGCACGCTGAAGTTCCTGGTCCAGACAAACAACGTGCTGCCCAATGACATTGAGACGCTGATCTTCCCCACCGAGGCGGGGCGGCGCTACTGCGTCTGTGTGGAGGGCAATGGTCTGTTTGACATCACCCTGCAAACAACCCCACGGCCTAATGACTACTTTGCCGATGCAGCCATCCTGGCCGGAAATGAAGGCACCGTGACCGGCAACAATGAAGGGGCCACCAATGTCAACGACAGCCCGGCGACTCCGGCGCAACACACGCCTGCCAGCGGGGTGTGGTACACCTGGACCCCCGGCTTCAATGGACCTGCCGTGGTGGACACGAATTTCAGCGAACGCTCGCCTAACAACACATTTGATACCGTGGTGGCGGTCTTCACGGGCGATACCTTGGCGACGCTGGTGCCTGTGGACTCCGATGACGATGATGGCTTTAACAACAACAGCCGGGTGGTTTTTGCGGCCTCCGCAGGCACGCCCTATCGCATCTGGGTTGGCGGCTTTGGCGGTCAGTCGGGAACCTTCTTTCTCAGCTACTTTGCCGAGGGGAATCCAGGAGTGTTTGAGATCTCCAGCGCCCCGGAGACCGTCAGTGAAACTCAGGGAGTCACGGCTTTTTACGTGCGGCGTTTTCGCGCCGGGCTGGTGGCGGCCAATGTCGTGGTCAGCACGACCAATGGCACTGCCACAGCCGGGTCAGACTTCACAGCCATCAATTCCGTACTCAACTTCCCGAATCCTGTGAATGATGAGAGCGGCTGGCAGCAGGTGGTGAACCTGGCCATCATCCCGGACGTCAATTTTACGGAGCCGACGACGGAGACCTTCAATCTCGTTCTTTCAGCTCCCAGCCCAGGTGCCAGCGTGGGGGGGAGTTCACCGGCTGGCGTTTCCATCCGGAGCGGGGAACCGACGAATGGCGCCGGGTTTTTGGTGGAGTCTCTGCGGGTCAAGGAGACTGATGGCAAAATCATCATTCCATTGGTTCGCGCTGCGGCTGGGGGGAATATGCGCATGCAGGTGTTCGCCGGATATTCTGCAGGTGCTTCCGGGGCCAAGCCCGATGTGGACTTTGACTTTGACCCGATCACCATCGACCTGCTGCCAGGGCAGACGCAGGCCTCGATCCAATTGTTCCTCCTCAATGATGGCGTCTATGAGGGGGAGGAAACCATCACCCTTTACGCCACGGCGGAGACACCCGATGTGGATGTGACGGGCTCTACGTCGCTGACGATCACGATTGAAGATGATGACTTGATCGTGCCTGTGGCAGGCAGGCTGACCGCATTTTTAGATGCGGGCGACACTGGCATCTATGGCAGTCTGGACATGAAAATCACCTCTACAGGCATGGTGAGCGGCAAGGTGGTGATGGCGCGTGGCAGCCTGCCCTTCACCGGCAAACTGGTGGATGGCCGCCTGACTGTGCGCCTGGGCCCGGCCACAGGGCCAGTGCGCACCCTGACCATTGAGCTGGTGAATGTCGGAGATCAGACCTACCGCATCACTCTTAACGATGGTGAGCTTGGTAGCACGGTGACGGAGTTTGTTAGGCCGACGAATTTTACACCGCTGAACCCATGTCAGGTTGCAGGTTACTTTACCTTTGCGGATACCACGGGGGGCGACTCGGTGCCGCAGCTCGTCATTGCCTCCATCAAGGTGACGGCGGCAGGAGATGCGAAGCTGACTGGCAAGCTCTTCGACGGCACGGCCATCGTCGCCAGTGGAGCGGTGAGCCTCAACAATTCCATGCGGGTGGGCGCCACACTTTATAAGGGACTGGGGCGCGCCTTCTGCGAGGCGAGCTTGCCAACGGCCACGCAGGATCTCAACTCGGCCTCGTTTAACTTCTTGCGTCCAGGACGGTCGAATCAAAGCGTGGAACTGCCAGCCCTGAATGTCAGCGCCACCGCCCGCGTGGCGCGGTGGGTGCCTCCGGCAAAGGGACAGCGTGCGCTCTCCATCTGGAACCCGGCAGGAGCGGGCAATGCGGACCTCACGGGCGGCGGTTTCGCGGTACTGACCACCAAGGCGCTGACCGTCAGCACGGCTAACAAAGTGGCGGTGACGGTGAACCTGCCGGAGAATCTGAAGATCACTCTCATCCCGGCCACGGGCATGTTCACGGGCACGGTCATCCCCACAGGCAGCACGCAGCCGAAAAAGATCTTCGGCGTCATGATGCAAGGGGGCGTGGACAGCTTTGGCAACGGCTTTTTCCTCAATGGTGCCCTGGCAGGCAAGGTCAGGCTGCGTGGGCCATAACCCACGATGCCTTTAGCGATCCAGACGCAAGGTCCTCAGTCGCAGGGCATTCCCGATGACTGAGACCGAGCTGAGGCTCATGGCTGCTCCGGCGATCATGGGGCTGAGCAACCAGCCAAACCACGGATACAGCACCCCTGCGGCCAGGGGGATGCCGAGGGCATTGTACAGGAAGGCAAAAAGCAGGTTCTGGCGGATGTTCCGCATCATGGCCCGGCCTAACAAAATAGCGTGTACGATGCCGCGAAGGTCCCCCTTCACCAGGGTCACCGGCGCGGTCTCCATGGCGATGTCCGTGCCTGTGCCCATGGCGATGCCGACATCGGCCTCGGCTAGGGCGGGTGCGTCATTGATGCCATCTCCCGCCATGCCGACGACGGCACCGGGCCGCTTCATCTCCGTGATGTAACGGTGCTTTTCCTGGGGTGTCACTCCGGCGTGAAAGCGCTGGATGCCCAGGCTGGTGGCGATGTGGCGGGCCGTGCGCTCATTGTCCCCGGTGAGCATGACCACGGAGATGCCCAGTTCCTTCAATTGGGCCAGGGCATCGGGCGTGGTGGACTTGATGGGATCGCTGACGATGAAGACGGCGGCGGCCTCGCCATTCACCGCCAGGAAGATGGCGGATTTTCCTTCGGCCTGATGCGGCGTGCCGAGGGCTTCTAGCGCCTCCACCTGGGCGATGCCTTGCTCGCGTAGAAAGGCTGCCTTGCCGATGACGGCGGGCTGGCCGGCGACTTGGCCACTGACACCGCCTGCGGTGGTGGCATGGAAGCCCGTCACCTCCGGGAGCGTGAGGTTCTTTTTCTCTGCCGCCTGCAAAAGGGCGTGGGCCAGGGGATGCTCGCTCTGGCGTTCCAGGGCGGCGGCGAGACGAAGGGCTTCATCGGCGGTTAACGAACTGTGTGGCAAGGTCAGGACCTCCGTCACCTCCGGTTTGCCCAGGGTGAGGGTGCCTGTCTTGTCCACGGCGAGGGTGTTCAGCAGCGCCAGCTTTTCGATGGCGGCGGCCTGCCGGATGAGCACGCCCATCTTCGCCCCGCGCCCGATGCCCACCATGACGCTCATGGGGGTGGCCAAGCCGAGCGCACAAGGGCAGGCGATGATCAGAACGGCGACGGCATTGGCGATCGCATAGGCCAGGGCAGGCTCAGGGCCTAACCAAAACCACAGCACAAAGGTGAGCGCCGAGGCGGCGAGCACCGCAGGAACAAACCATGCGGCGATTTTATCCGCCAGGGCCTGGATGGGCGCGCGGCTGCGCTGGGCCTGACCGACGAGCTGGACGATCTGGGCCAGCAGCGTCTCAGCCCCCACGCGTTCGGTTTGCACCACAAGGCTGCCGTGCTGGTTCAGCGTGCCGCCTGTCACCTGAGCGCCCGCTTTTTTCTCCACAGGGTCCGGTTCACCCGTGAGCATGGATTCATCCACATGGCTGTGGCCTTCCACCACCACGCCATCCACAGGCATCTTTTCACCAGGGCGCACGCGCACCTGCTGGCCGACGGTGAGGGAGTCAATGGGCACATCCACATCACCCTCCGCCGTCACGAGCCGGGCGGTCTTGGGCTGCAGGCCCAGCAGTTCCTGAATGGCGCTGCCCGTCCGGGCACGGGCGCGAAGCTCCAGCACCTGACCCAGCAGGACGAGCACGATGATGACGGAGGCGGCCTCAAAATAGAGCGGCACCTGGCCATGCGCATCGCCCAGGCTTTCAGGAAACCAGCCCGGGGCCAGCATGGCGGCGACGCTGAAGGCATAGGCCGCCCCCACCCCCAGGGCGATGAGGGTAAACATGTTCAGGCTGCGGTGCAGGAGCGACTGCCAGGCCCGCTGGAAAAAGGGCCAACCCGCCCACAGCACCACCGGGGTGGTGAGGGCAAACTGCATCCAGCGCGTGGTCTCGCCCGTGGCCCAGGCCGCATGGCTCCAGGCTGGCACGAGGTGGGCCATAGCGGTGATGAACACGGGCAGGGTGAGCAGGGAGCTCCACTGAAAGCGCCGCGTCATGTCGCGCAGTTCGGCATCGTCGTCCGCGTCATCGGCCTCGGTCACATTCATCGGCTCCAAGGCCATGCCGCACTTGGGGCAGGTGCCGGGGTGGTCCTGCTGCACCTCGGGGTGCATGGGGCAGGTGTAGAGGGTCTTGCTGGCTGCCTTCCAGGCCGGATTACGCTCCAGGGCCATGCCGCATTTCGGGCAGGCACCCGGCTTGTCAGACTCCACCCCCGGGCACATGGGGCAGAAATACTTGGCGGTGCTGGGGGGCGCTACGGTTTCACCCAGGGTGCTGTGATCATGCCCGCAGCAGCTGGGTTTCGCAGGCTTCGGCGCGGCATGGCAGCAGGAGGGTTTTTCGTCGTGAGAATGGGTGTGAGGTATCATGGAAGGTAAGGGGAGGGAGGTAAGTGGCCACAGGGCCTTTCATGAGTGCTCACGCATGAGATTGAAAAAGGTTACACGGTGAATGTTGGCAAGTCTGGGCGTATCTTGAAGACTGCTCCGCCACCCATGTCCACGAATCCCTTGCTGCAACATCTGGATGCCTTTCTGGGCTTTGCCCGTTCCCGTACCGGTGATCCCGAACTGGCGGCAGATCTGGTGCAGGAGTGCCTGATGAAGGCGCTGAAGGCGGACCATGTGCCGGAGGATGAGGAGGGCGTGGTCACTTGGTTTTATCGCATTCTGCGCCATGCCATCATTGATGCCCACCGCCGCCGCAGCACGCGGGAGCAGGCTTTGGAAAAGCTGGTGCATGAACTGCCGGCCACGCTGGAGGCCGAGGATGAAAAAACGCTGTGCCACTGTGTGATGAAGCTGCTGCCTGCGCTGCCGCCGGGGGATGCCGAGCTGTTGCGGCGCATTGATCTGGAAGGCGAATCCGCCACCGCCATCGCCCAGGAGACGAATCAGCGGGCGAACACTCTGAACGTCCGCCTTTTGCGAGCCCGCAAAAAGCTGCGCGAGCAGGTGGAGCGTGTCTGCCGCACCTGTGCCACGCATGGCTGCCTGGACTGTGACTGCCCGTGAGGGGACCCGGCTGGAGAGGCGATCCCCAGCCGGGTTGCCGAGAAGAGACTTACTTCTTCGGGGCCGCGTCCTTCACCATCTTAGTGTATTTGGCGGGATCTTTTTTGAAGTCCTTCTGGCAGGCCTTGCAGCAGAGGTACACGTCGGTGCCCTCATGGGTGACTTTGACGGGCTTGCCCATTTCACCACCGAAGGGTTCATCGGAGACGACACACTTTTTCAAAGGGTAGTCAGCGGGGAGACCTTCAGGGGTTTTATCGGCAGCGGTGGCCAGGCTGACGCTGAAAAAAGCGGCGGCGAGGAGGGTGAGGAAGGAGGTGCGTTTCATACGGGTTATGTCTTTTGTCGTTGAGTTGGTTAGGTTTAGAGTTTGGCCATGTACTTGGCCGGGTTGGCGTCGAATTTTTTCACGCAGGGATCGCAGCAGAATTTCACTTCCTGGCCCTGGTGGACCTTGGTCACGGGCGTGCCCATGCTGCCGAGCTTGTTGCCGCTGACGATGCAGGTGTTCAGCGGGTAAGGCTTGGCACCGGCGCTGCTGGTGGTGGAACAAGAGGCGAGGGTGAGGCCCAGAAGGGCGGTGGTGAGGAGGGTGGTGAGTTTCGTTTTCATAGGTGGGTTGGTTTGGATGGTTTTATTGGATGACAGTCGTCATCAAAAGCGGATAAGCACCCCAGCACCGAGGCCGAATTCGGAGTGGTACTGGGTGATTAGGGAAGCGGTGCGGGTGATGGTGTAGTCCGCTCCGGCGGTCCATTCCCAGCGGGTGCGGGTGTCGTACTCCACCCTGCCGAAGACGCCCAGGCGGGGGGTGATCTGGAAACGCCTGGCCAAGCCGATGCGGGCATCGCCCTCGCTATCTAGGCTGAGGCTGGTCCAGGTCATGAACGGCAGGCGATAGTTGATGCCGACGACGGCGCGGTCATCGGCATCCGGATCATTGGTTAGGCGTGCGCCGATGAAGGCCTGGAAGTTGGCGTTGAAGTAACGCTGGTAGAGAGCATCCACCTCGTATTGGGTTTTATCCACGCCTACCCAGCCCACTTCCCAGCTCAGCAGGAGGTCGTTCTTCGGGTTCATCCAGGTCAGCAGGCCTTCGCTCATGTGGCTTTGGAAGGAGGCCGCGCCCCACACGTAGGTCATGTCATGGCTGTGCTCGCCCAGGCCGGCGGCGTGGTGCAGGCTGTGCTCCTCGGCGTTGGCGGACGTTGGTTGTGCGGAGGACGTGGTGGCCGTTTCTCCGTGCATCATTTGGGGGGAGGCGTTCCCTGGGGCATCCTCATAACGGAAGACGCGGGCCATGCCGCTCATCATGTGGTAGAGGATGTGGCAGTGGAACATCCAGTCCTTTTCCTCATTGGCCTCGAACTCGACGATGCGGCTGGTCATGGGCGGCACGTCCACGGTGTGCTTCAGCGGTGAGCGCGCACCCTGACCCATGAGCAGGCGGAAGAAGTGGCCATGCAGGTGGATGGGGTGGTGCATCATCGTGTCATTGATGAGTTCCAGCTCGATGATCTCGCCTTTCTTGATCATGACGTAAGGCTCCTGGGCGATGGTCTTGCCATCGAAGGACCAGATGTAGCGGTTCATGTCGCCGGTGAGGTGCAGCTTGATTTTCCGGCGCGGCAGTTTCGCGGGCAAGGTGGTGTCCTGCGGCGCGCGCAGCACGCGGTAGGGGGAGCCAGGGCGGGGGAGATTCAGCGAGGCGCGCGGATCATCCTCCTTTTCCTCCAGGGCCAGGTTCAGCATCTCGTCCATCTTATAAAGGTTAGGCCGGGGCGGATCATTGGCGGGCGTGAGCTTGCCTTCACCGAAAAAGGCCGAGGCGTGACCGCTGCCATCCTGGGTGGTGGCGCGCAGTTCATACTGGCCGCTGGCCGGGATGGTAATGAGGACATCGTAAGTCTCCGCAATGGCCATGAAAAGCCGCTCCACCTTCACGGGTTCCACGGGCGGGCCATCCGCTGCCACAATGGTCAGGGGCCCGGCGGAGGAGTGCAGGTAAAAGTAGGTGGCGGCGGAGGCATTGATGAGGCGCAG
Organism: Verrucomicrobiota bacterium; assembly: GCA_040386955.1. Taxonomy (GTDB): domain Bacteria; phylum Verrucomicrobiota; class Verrucomicrobiia; order Verrucomicrobiales; family Verrucomicrobiaceae; genus Prosthecobacter. The sequence continues at coordinate 6,036 of JAZKER010000018.1, read as the reverse complement.
GCGCACGCGTTCGCCCGGTTTTCCGGTGATCTGGGTGCTGCGCTGGCCATTGATCAAAAAGGCGTGGTAGCCCACATCGGAGACATCCATGGGTGCCATGCGCGTCCATTCGCGGATGAAATAATCCTTCAGCATGCCCTTCTGCGCCGCACCGAGGAGGGACTGTGAATTCCGCCGCATGAGGCCGAAGTAATCGCTGCCGCGCATGAGCATGCGCTGCACTTCGTGGGGATCAATGTCCGTCCAATCAGACAGCAGCAGCACCTGCTCCCGGTCGGCCTTCACCGGCTCACCGCCGCGTGGGGTGACGACGATGGAGCCATAGACGCCGCTCTGCTCCTGGAAATGGGTGTGGGAATGGTACCAGTAGGTACCGGAGTGGCGCAGCTCAAACTCAAAGGTGTGGGTCTTCCCTGGCAGGATGGGCGGCGTGGTGATGTGGGGGACGCCATCCTCCTTGTTAGGCAAAAGCAGCCCGTGCCAGTGGGTGGAGGTCTCTTCGTCCTTGAGCTGGTTGTGCACGCGGATTCGGGCAAAGTCGCCCTCGCGAAAGCGTAGCGTCGGGCCGGGGATGCCGCCATTGATAGTGAGACCGCGCACGGGTTTGCCCGCAGGGCTGACGGTTTGTTCGGTGATGTAGAGGTCGTACTCGACCAGCGGCCCGGTGACCGGGCGGCGGGTCTTGCAGTCGTCGCAGGCCAGTGCGGTTGCGGGCAGCACGAGGGCTGCGAGAGTAAAAAGGAATTTCATGAGAGTCTGAGTCGTCGAAGGTTCGTGGAACCGATGCCCAGCCACGTGCATCCCCTCGGGGGATCGTGGTGCGTGGGCACAATGCGTCTGTCAAAGACGCCGACTCAGGTCAGGAAGGAGCAGAACAGGACGGGCAGCCGGACGTGCGGCTGGGTCAAAGCAGGGGCTTCCAGGTGAAGCCTGGAGGCAACCGGCAGCGTGCGTGCGCTGGCGGTGGTGGCGAGGTGTAGGGCCTCACTCAGCAGCACCCATTGCGGTTGGGAAAGCAGATCCCGGCTGGAAGCCGGAGTGGGGTTGGCCGGTGCGGGGGTCGAGTTTGAAGCAGGTGCCTCGATGCAGCCACAGTCCGGGGACTCCATTTGTCGCACCGTGGCACAGCAACTCATGCTGCACGCTTCGGTCGCCTCATCACGGCTCAGCGCGGCCACAGGCAGGGCCTGCACCAGAAGCGCAAAGATGAGGAGAATGGAACGGAGGAGCGGCATGGGTGTGTCTGCTAGAGAACACGGACATCATCGCAGATAGTTACGTTGAATCTGCACAAATGAGAGGCGGCAGGTTGATTTTTATTCCGCCAATATTGCTACCATGGGCAAAAAAAGGGAGCGCCCCGTCTGGGACGCTCCCGCGAAAAAAGGTGCTTACTTGCCCTTATGCACGCTGTGGCAGGCTTTGCAGTTGCCTGCTTCCTGGAGGGTCTTGGCAGCACCCGGCTTGCCATCCACCACACCCTGGGCAGCATCGATCAGCTTGCTGGTCTTGTCTTTCCAGCTTGAGGAGTCACCTTCTGGCGGGCTTTCGGCAGGCAGGGTCTTGAAGTAGGCCAGCAGCTTCTGGGCATCTTCCGGGCTGCCTTTGCCGGTGGCGACCTTGGAGTGCAGGCTGGTATTGCCCTTCATGGCTTCTTTCATGACGGTCTCAATGTCACCCGCCTGGGCGGTGGTGAGGGAGATGCCAGAGAAAGCCGCGAGGGCCAGGATGAATAGGGTGGATTTCATCGTTTCGGGTGATGTGTGTCGGGGTGATTTTTTTAGCGTGCCGGACAACCGGAGACCATTTTTTCGCAAACCAGAGCCAAGATGTCACTCTCAGAATGGGCGATGGCGAAAAATGTGGCCCGGAGGGCCTTCGGTCTAAAGAAGCAGAAAGCGTGCGTGGTGGCTGGGGGAATGTGAGCCTGTCCTGAACTCACTGTGTGCTGAGACCGCCCCTCACCTTGGCCTCTCCCCAGTTCCTGGGGCGAGGGAACGCGTTTTTGGAAGCTCTGGATTTGGGGACGAACGAGGTGCCTTGGTCTCGACAAACAAAGTCCAAACGACATCCCCCTCGCCCCAGGGACTGGGGAGAGGGCCCGGGGTGAGGGGCGGTCTCAGCACGCAAGACACCGTGCGCAAAACATGCCCTACCTCTAAAAACCCCCTCAAAGGCCCTTCACCGCTACCGCCTAACGGATGAAGTAGCTCAAATTCTCCAGCTCCACGGCCAGATCCACGCTGTTCACCACCACGTGCTCGGGCACGTCCAAAACGGAAGGGGAGAAATTCAGCACGGCCTGGATGCCAGCCTCCACCATCTGGTTGGTCACGATCTGGGCAGCACTGGCGGGCACGGCGAGGATGGCCATCTTCACCTGGTTTTGCCGGATGAAATCCGTCATTTCGGTGATGGCGAGGATGGGGATGGAGAGGTCTGGCTGGCGCTTGGGACTGACGTCGAAGGCGGCCACGACTTCAAAACCTTCCTTGCGGAAGCCGCCATAGCGCAGCAGGGCTGAGCCCAGGTTCCCCACGCCGACGAGGATGACCGGCTGCAGGCGATTGTGCCCCAGCACCTCCGAGATCGTGGTGCTGAGCACTTCCACGTTGTAGCCCAGACCGCGGGTGCCGAACTGACCAAAATACGCCAGGTCCTTGCGGAGCTGGGTTGGTTTGACCCCGGCAGCCTTGGCCAATGCCTCGGACGATACCGTATCCACATCGTTCTCACGCAGCTTTCCCAGGCAGCGCTGATAAATGGAGAGGCGGTAAATAGATTTGCGGGGGATGTCTATTCTGGGCACTCGTGAAAATTCACGTCATCGGTGCATTTGTCAATCAGAGTGAACGGATGGCCCAGCGCAGTTTGGCCGGGGCGGAGCGCGGGTTTTGGTGCTGCTCGGTCGGGGTGGCGCGGATGACTTCGCGGGCCGCGGCACTGTACTGGCCCAGGTGCATACCTTCCTGAAAGGCCTTTTTCACCCGCCTGTCCTCGCCGGAGTGAAAGGTGAGGATGGCCACCCGCCCGCCGGGTTTCAGCGAGGCGGGCAGGGCGCGCAGCAGGCTGTCCAGCACGGTAAATTCCTCATTCACGGCGATGCGGATGGCCTGGAAGACACGGCGAACGGTGGCGTCCGCATCCTCGGCAGAAACGGAGCGTGGCAGCCCCTGGCGGATGCTTTCGGCCAGGGCCTTCGTCCGGGTGAGGGGTGTCTGCCGTCCGGCTTTGCACAGGTGCTGGGCGATGAGGGCTGCGCGCGGTTCATCGGCATTTTCCTCCAGCAGGAGGGTGAGTTTTTCCGGCGTGGTTTCTGCCAGCCAGGCCGAGGCCGGTTTGCCCCGCTGAGGGTTCAGGCGCATGTCCAGGGGGCCGTCGTGCTTGAAGGTAAAACCACGCGCTGGGTTATCAATCTGCATGGAGGACAGGCCCAGGTCGGCAAAAACGGCATCGGCTCCCTCCGCCCAGCCTTGATCGGCCAGGGCCTTCACCAGCCCGGCAAAGTTGCAGCGGCGGGCCGTGAAGCTGTCCTCCCCCATGCCGCCGGCGCGCAGGCGGGCCAGGGTGCGTTCGAGCTCGATGGGGTCGGCATCCAGGGACATCAGGTGCCCGCCGGGTTGCAGCCGCTCCCAGATCGCGCGGGTGTGGCCGCCGTAGCCCAGGGTGCAGTCCACAGCACGGTCCCCGCCTTGCAGTTGCAGGCACTCCAGCACCTCCCCCACCATGATGGGCACATGCTGGCCAGCGGGGGTTTTGCCGGCAGCGAGCACCTTCGCCACCTCGTCCGGATACCTGTCGGCATTCAGCTCCTTGTACTTGTCCTCAAACCGGCGCGGGTTTTTGCCGCTGTAACGCGGGCGGCGTTTGTGGGGGGCGGGATCGGGCGCGGAAGGGGCAGCCTCAGAGTTCATTGTATTTCAGATTGTTGCCCCGGGCTTTGTCGGCCGGGTAGCGCAGCTCATTGCGCGCCAGTTTCGCCTGCATGGCCTCGGCCAGCGGGATGTTCAGATTGTGCGCCAGCTCAAAAAGCAGAATGCCTACGTCAGCGATTTCATCGGTGATCTCGGCGCGTTTTTCCGTGATGACCTGCTCGGTCTGGGCCTGGGTTTTCCAGACAAAGTGCTGCATCAGCTCGCCGGCCTCCGCCGCGATGGCCACGGCCATGTCTTTGGGATTGTGAAACTGCTGCCAGTCACGGGCATCGCGAAAGGCGCAGATGCGTTCAGTCAGGGCTTCGATGGTCATGCAGGCATCAAACACCGCATCCGGCTCCGAGTCCACGCAGAAGCATCGCCAAAAGCACGGGCAGGTGTTATGAAGGGCACATGCTGCTTCGTCTCAGTCTCCTCAGCCTCCTGCTGGCCGGGTGCGGCCCTGCCGTCAAACCTGTCTCGCAGGCCCCGCAAACCTGGGCCCTTTTGGAAGGTGCCGCCGCCGCGCAATGGCAGCAAGCAGGCATCCCTGATGAAGGGGAAATCCACGTGGCGAATGGCGAACTCACCCTCGCCGCCGGGCAGCCCATGACCGGGGCCAAGTGGATGGGCTGGACCCCGGACCTTCCGCAGACAAACTACGCCCTCACCTATGAAGCCCTGAGGGTGGAAGGGGGCGACATCTTTGGCATGGCCACCTTTCCCGTCGGCAGCCACCAGTCCCACGCCACCTTTGTCATCGGCGGCTGGGGCGGCACCGTCACCGGCATCTCCAGCATCGATTTCCAAGACGCCAACGAGAACCAGACGCGGGCGGAGCAACGCTTTGAAAACAACCGCTGGTACAAGGTACGGATCGAGGTCCGCCCGGAAGATCTGCGAGTCTGGGTGGATGAGCGCATCATGGTGAATGCCAGCATCAAGGGCCACCAAGTAAACCTGCGCCCTGGGTTCATCGATCACTGCCTGCCGTTCGGCTTTGCCACCTGGAATACCACGGCCCGTGTGCGGGCGGTGACGGTGGAGGCTTTGCGGGGTGACTAAGCTGAATGCAATAAAATCGTAAGTTTTATCAATTGTGTATGCAGGTGTCTTGATTGTTTGGCGCGTGCTGGCTAAGATGAATGAGGTTCTTTTAGGACCTGCCTATTTTCATCATGAGCCTAAATCTTTACCAAATTTTCGCCCCATTGATGCGGCGATTTCGAGGCCAACGGTTCGCGATTTTTAAACAGCACCTCTCGCCGCAGCGCACAGACCAGCTTCTGGATGTGGGAGGTTACCCGGGCTTTTGGACCCAGCATGAGCCGACAGTTGGCAGCATTGATACCCTCAATGTTCATGAAGTACCGTGGGAGCAGGGCAGCCATTCCGACTACCAGATCCGCACCCTCCTGGGGGATGGTCGGGCGCTGACGGCGCCAGACCAGTCTTACCATATTCTGTTCTCCAACAGCGTCATCGAACACGTGGGCACCTGGGAGGACCAGCAGGCCTTTGCACGGGAAGCCAGGCGGGTGGGAAAGGATTTGTGGGTTCAAACACCTGCCTATGAGTGCCCCATCGAGCCTCACTACGTCGGCTTTTACATTCATCACCTGCCTAAAAAATGGCAGATGGCGCTGGTCAGGTGGGTGACTCTCTGGGGTTGGGTGCATCGGCCCACTCGCGATCAAGTAGCTTATGAGGTAAACAGCATCCGGCTGCTGACGCGGCGTGAAATGGACCTGCTGTTTCCAGATTGTGAAATCCTCACGGAGCGGCTTCTGGGCCTCATTCCGAAATCCTACATCGCCATCCGCAAGCAGCGCCCGCAGGCGGCGTGAGTTCTTGCACTGGCAGGATTGGCGCATGTTCCCTGCTTGCAAGCCGCCGTGGCTGCTGGCAAGATGCGCGCCCACCCCATCATGGCCAAGAAAGCAGCATCCAAGAAACCCGAATCCCTCCATCGTAAACACAGCGCCATCGTCGTGGACGGTGTCGAGCGTGCGCCCAGCCGCGCCATGCTGCATGCGGTCGGCTTTAAGCGGGAAGACTTCCAGAAATCCCAGATCGGCATCGCCAGCACCTGGAGCATGGTCACGCCGTGTAACATGCACAT
>JAZKER010000017.1:0-28555 GCA_040386955.1 Verrucomicrobiota bacterium | reverse complement strand
GGCGAAGTATTCCTTCTCTTTCTTGTCTGCTGCGCTGGTGCTGATGTCGGCCATAATAGGTAATAAGTTGGGTCCGCACAGTCGGCATGAATAGGCTGAGCGCAACCTTCAGAGCATCAAACCGAGCAGGGCTTCCCGGATTTGTGTGCGCCATTTGAAGAGGTAGGCCAGACGCGCTTGCACTGCCTGGAGTTCGGCCCAGACAGTGCCATCCCCAGCGATGATGCGGCCATCATACGGACCTAGCTGGGATTCCATCTGCTGCCAGGCCTCTTCAATCTGAAGGCCGAGTTCTTCGAGGGCTTCGCGCAGGCGCATTTCCTCGCCCGCCAGCAAGGCTTTGGCCAGTGCCGTGGTGGCGGTTTGTTTCTTTTTGAGAAAGGCCTGTGCCGACTGCAGCAGCGGACCGACTTTTTCAAACAGGGACATCAGGGCCGAGTCCAAAGGCACGGCACGCCAGGGGGTGTCCGAGTGCTTCTCGATCAGATGCTTCAGTCTGGTGACAGGGGACTTGAGCGTCTCCAGAGCGGCATTCAGATCGGCACTCAAAGAGGCATCACCACCTGCTTGGTCGGGGTGCGCGCTGCGGGTCGCGCTGAGGTAGGCGGATTGCAGGGTTTCCTCATCCAGGGCTGCACGAGGCGGCAGACCGAGGAGGGCAAAGGCGTCGGCGGACATGGCTCGGATCAGGCCGCGAAACTTTCGCCGCAGGAGCAGGTGACGATGGCATTGGGATTGGTGACCTTGAAACCGCCTTGCTGCAGGTCGTCGCTGAAATCCAGTTCGGAGCCGCTGACAAAGAGGGCGCTTTTGGGATCAATCACCACCCGGACCTCGCTGGAGATCACCATGATGTCGCGGTTGGCCGGGCCATCCACGAGGTCCATTTTGTATTGCAGTCCGGAGCATCCGCCACCGACGACGGCCACACGAAGCGCGCCGTTTTCGGCACGGCCCTGTTTCGTCAGCAGGCTGGTGAGCTTGCGGGCGGCATTGGGCAGCACCTTGATGAGCTTCTCGTTGCCGATCTTGTAGTTAGGGGCGGCTTGGGGAGCGGCGGTGGCAGTCATGATGCAAATGGATACGGTCAGGCGGTCTGGCGGGACTTCCATTCGTCGAAGTCGGACTTCGGCGTGCGGAAGATGGCGGCACAGCGCGGGCAGGTGATGGTTGCGGAGCCGTCTTCGAAAATGTAACTCAGGTCTTCCTCATTGAGGCGGCTGAGCATGGGGAACATGCGCTCGGCAGTGCAGCCGCAGTCAAACACGTAACTGCGGGTTTCAAGCAACGTCAGGTGCTCTGCTTCATCCAGGGTGAGGATGTCGGCATCGGTGAGTCCGGCCAGCCACTCCTCATCGGCATCAGGCTCGGCAGAAATCTGGACAAAGTCTTCGTCCTCCAGACGGAAAATGCGAGTAAGCCGCTGCTCACTCTGAGTGTAAAACTGCTCCACAGCAGAGAGCACGTCGTTCCCGTGGAACTCGATCATGCTCTGGCGGTTTTGCATGTGGGTGCGGGTGGTCTGCGCAATGAACAGGGATTTGCCCGTGTCCTTGACGTCTTCCGTGAACAGCCGTCCGGTGACGCGGCCAGGGATGGTAGCACCGGTGACAAAAATGTTCAGCAGCGGATCATGAAGATTGATGGTCCAGGCACAGCCTTCGTCATGAGGACGTGAAGCCAGGTGCAGGGCCACGCCCGTGAGGCTGTCCTTGAGCATCTGGTCCAGCTTGTCGGGATGCTTGATGCCATGCTGCATGAGATGCAGGTAGTAATCCATGTACAGGGGGCCAAAACGACCGCGTACAAGCAGGCAGTTGCGCTTCCGCACAAAGTAGCAGCGGATTTCGATGGAGGACAGGTCTGGGCTGAGCATCTGGCTCATAATCGTCGTATTTGAGGGGGGGAGTGAGGGCCTTTCAGCCCTCACTCAGGGGCAGGGATCACGGCGGGAAGCCGCATCCTGGATGATCAGAGCGGCTTGATGAAGAGGTCCTTGTAATAAACGACGCTCTTGGGGTCATGGGCCTGGATGGCCATGGTGCCAGGGCTGAGTTTGCGGCCGGCCATGTTTTTCAGGGCGGTGGCAGGATCCCAGCCTTCAGGCTCGGTCCAGTCGGTGGTGACTTTGCCGTTGATGCTGATGGTGATGTGCTTGCCTTCGACCTTGATGCTGTAGTCGAACCATTCACCATCGCCCACAGGGGCTGTGTTGAGGACGTCCTTCACGGCATAAAGGCCGCCGGTTTTCTTCGGGTCCTTGTGCTCGGTGCTGTTCACCTGGCACTCATAGCCCTTTTCCGGCCAGCCTTTGTCCTGGTATTCGGTGGCGATATAGAGGCCGGAATTGGAGCCGGGCATGTGCTTCACCTTGCCCTTGAATTCGAAGCTGGTGAACTTGGCGTCGCCGTTCGGGCCGACGTAGAAGAGGTGGGACCGGCCATTGCTGACCTTGATGCTGCCATCTTCAACGGAGAAACTGCCGGGGGTTTCTTCATTGGACTTCCAGCCGGCGAGGTCCTTGCCATTGAACATGGAGACCCAGCCCTCTGCCTGGGCGGCAGCGGAAGTGGCGGCAGGAGCGGCTGCGGACTTGTCGTCAGCGGCCTGGCAAACGGCCAGCCCAAGAAGGACGGCCATGGCAGTGAGGTGGTTGATTTTCATGGAGAGCCATGACTTACACGTTCGCAGGCCTGGAGGCAAGGGGGACGACGGCCGATCCCACAGGTGGTTCTGCTGTTGTTTTGACGGGTACAGGAAGGCCATCGGGAAAATGGCAGGTGCTCGAAACCTTATCGAATGAGGTTTCCTCAGCCTTGTCAGGCCGAGGATGACGGTTAGCTTAGGTCCTGATGAAACGGATGATCCGACGCATGTTCAAGCTCGGCATGGCGAGTGCCCTGCTGGGGGGACTGCTGTATGCGGGCACGGATTCGTTTTCGCGAAAATGGCGGGAGTTCATCGTGGGGCAGATGGCGGAGCGCGGACTGCATCTGGATTTCGAGCGCCTGATGCTGAATCCCTTTGGCGGCCTGATCGCGCGTGAAGTCCGGGTTTTCACCGGGCCGGACCGGCTGTATGTGCTCGCTTCGGTGGACCGGCTGAATCTGGACTTCGATTACGGCAAGCTGATGGAGAAAAAGTTTGTGGTGGATGGTCTCGAACTCAGCCATGCCAGCGTCTCCCTGCCGGTGGATGATCCTGGCGGCGGCCAGACGGTGATCACCCTGGAAGATTTGAGCGCACGTGCCTTTCTGCGCGAAGGCGTTCTGGAAGTGAGGCAGGCCGAGGGCACCCTGTCCGGTATCCATCTCAGCATCACGGGGATGCTGACGCTGCCGGAAAAGAAGGCGGACGAGCCTCCAAAACCCAAGATAGACAGCCTCTCTGTTGCCCACCAGATCCAGGTGCTGAATGCCCACCATCGTCGCATCCAGCGAGCACTGGACTGGTTGCAGCGGTTCAAATTTGACACTGTGCCGCAGCTTCGCCTGGAAGTGAACGGAGCGCTGGACCGGCCTCAGGAACTGGCTGCCCGGCTGTTTTTTGAAACAACCGGCATGCGTTACGATTCCTACCTGTGCCAGGAACTGGTGGCCGAGGCCGAGTACAATGCGGGCCTCATTGATCTCACCCGTCTTTACCTCAAAGATCCCACCGGGCAGGTGAATGCCAGTGCCACGTGGCGGATGGGCACGCCGGAGATGCGGTTTCAACTGACCTCCAGCGCGGATCTGCCGGGGATGGCGCAGGCTTTTTTAAACAGCGACAACCTGCGCGAAATTGTCTTTTACGGCACGCCCCACCTGGCTCTGAATGGGGTGTGGCATGTGGACGGGCCACTGGCTCAGGGAAAAAGGCCGGTGCAGGCCACGGGGCGGCTGGACTGTGGCCGGTTCAGCACGCGCGGGGCAGTTTTTGACGGACTGGAAGCCAACATCGGGGTGGCTCCGGAGGGTGTCTATGTGCGGGATCTGGTACTGAAGCATGAAACCGGCACCCTCACGGCCCAGGCTCTGTCGCATGAGGTGGAAGGCTTTCGTTATCGGGCGGTGCTGCAGATGGACCCGAATGCCTTCATGCCCTTTGCGAAGATGAAGCAGACGCGGGAGCTCATCAGCCGCTTTCAGTGCAACCCGAAGTCGAGCATCTACTTTGAAGTCGAAGGGGCCGGGCCGAGGGCGGATCTGCAGCAGTGCGTGAACAAGGGGCGTGGAGATCTGCGCAACCTTCGCTACCGCGGCGTTGATATTGAGCAACTGGAGACGGAGGTGGAGTTTCAAGGACCGGTCATGCATTTCCGCAATGCCAAGATCCGGCGGCCAGAAGGTGTGGGTGAAGTTGCCCATGTACATGTGAACGACGCGGTGGGGGAGAAGTGGGTGCGGCTGGAGGGAATCCGCGCAGGACTGGACCCGGTGGCTGTGACAAGCTGCTTTGCCCCCAAGGTGGCAGACCAGATCGCCAAGTACCGCCTGCCGAACACGACGGCGGTGGAGATGGACGGAGTGATCTACTACCGGGAAGGATCGAAGAGCGACTTTCAGGTGAAGTTCCAGCACCCCAGCGGCACGGGCCGCTACTCCCTGTGGGGAGATGATTTCCTCATCGCAGCTCCCGAAGGAGAACTCGTTTTCAAGGGCCTGGACATGAAATTTGACATTCGCGGGCGGTTGTTTGGCGAGGCCCTGTCCGCCAAAGGCAGCGTGGATGTGTCGCCCGGCACGAACGACTTTGACGTGGTGGTGAAGGCGGGTGAGTTCCCGTATGAGATCTTTGGCAAAAAGGTGCCCTTTGAAAAGCTGACGGCCGATGTCTCAAGCAAGGGCGGCACGACGGCCTTTGACATCGATTCCTCCCTGATGGGCGGCACGTTTTCACTGAAAGGGAAAATGGATGAAACCAAGTTGCCGCAGCCCTACTCCGGGGAACTGCGGGTGGATGGGGTGAGCTTCCAGCGGTTTGCCCAGGTGTATTCCAAGACGAATGACACGGAGGGGGACATCACCGGGCATTTCCGTTTCGCCGGTCGGCAAAATGACTGGATGGCGCTGAAGGGCGGCGGGGCGGCCATCATCGTCAATGGCAACCTGTATGCCATTCCCATCTTGGGACCGCTGACCCCCATCCTTGGCAGTGTGCTGCCGGGGCAGATCAAGGGCTACAACCTGGCGAAGGAGGCCAACTGCACCTTCGAGGTAGCGGATGGGTATGTGGTGACGGAAAACTTCGAAGCGCTGACCAGTGTGTTTAAAATCGCCATGGGCGGAAAGATCGATTTCATCCGTGATGCGGTGGACCTGACGGCACAGGTGCGCATCCGCGGTCTCCCCGGGCTGGTGTTTCTGCCCTTCAGCGAACTGCTGGAGTACCGGGGGACGGGTTCGGTCAGCGACACGAACTGGAAATCCAATCTGCTGAGCAGCAGCAAGAAGGCAACGGACCGTGCGCCACCGAGCGCGGCCAATATGCAGGCGGCGGAAAAGATCGCCGGGGAGTCGCTGCCGCCGCCCAAGAAGGAGGAGCCCAAGAGGCCTGCCTCCATGTTCAGCCGTCCGGGAGGAAGGTGAGGTTTCACGTTGCGCAGGGCATTGATGCAATCTATCTGCATTTCATGGCGGGCTGTGCAGCAGTGCAGGCGCGTTTTCTTTATCAAGACCGGGATCATGCATGAGTGATTCCGGCAGCCATTCACAGATGCAGGGAAGACCGTTAGATTCGGTCACAGTTGCGCTGCGGTATCGGGTCACAATTTCACAACGTGGCCGTCAGTGATGACGGTCAGGCGAAGTCAATCGCGGGGCAACCGGCGGTGAAGACGAGTGAGAAAGGCGTGTGGTTCTGAGAGATGAAAAGTCTGTATTCGGTCTTTTCCTTCATCAGGCCACTACAAACCCGGAGTCCGAATATCTCGCTGAGAATGCTCACTTCCGCCTTTCCCGCCCGGAGGGGTGAGAAAACTTCATCGCACAATGAAGAGTGAGAGATGTGATCGGCTGGCCTCACGGCCAGGTGCCCGTCTCTCGCATAAACCCCGTCAGAGACAAACAGCACCTATCTATGCACATCAGCCTTATGAAACGGGCTGCGGTCCTGTGCGCGTCGGCCATTGCCTTCGCGTCCACCGCAGCTTTTGCCCAGGAGTGGACCAGCCTCAAGGTTGGCGAACTCGCCAATTTTTCCTTCAGCCATGCCCATCTGCCAGATGGACGTTTTTTGTTTGGCACTGAGGGCAAAGCCTTTGTTCAGGACACCTTCGGCGCGGCTGCGGCCACTCAGGTGGCCAATCCCACGAGCATCCTTCTGGATCCAGCTTTCGTGATCAGCCGTTCCGGCACACAGGCCCTGGTGGGTGGCGGTGGGTTTTCCGGTCCTTCCGGCGTGTATCTTTTTGATCCCTCCTCCCCCGCCACACCTCTGGTGACCCCGGCCCTGGCGACACTGCAAAATTACAATGCCGTGTTTTGGAAGCACCCCACCTCTGGCCGTGAAGGCTGGATCATCGGCGGAGCCAATGCGGGCTTTTCCAGCAACCTCACGTTTGTGTCCACGGACGGTCAGTTCACGGGAGCGGTGACGGGGGCTCTGAGCGCCTTTTCTGGCGGCCTGACGAGCGACCCGGAGGGCAATGTGTTCGTCAGTCTCGCGGACTTTGACGAGTCGGTTAACAACAAGGTCATCAAATTCACCGCCGCCCAGGTGGATGCCGCGGTAGCCGCCGTGCTGGCGGACAATCCTGTGCCTCTGACCGCGGCGGCTTCGACACCGGTTTTCTCCGCCGATGCCTCGAGCAGTCTGGCTGCGGATTCTGCCGGGCGTCTGTGGATCACGGGCTACCAGATCAACCACATCCAGGCCTATGACCCGGCCACCGGGGCGACCCGGCGGTTCACACCGGACCATCCGGCCCTGGCGAATGCAGGCGGCCCGGCAGCCTACTCGGTGAAGGTCTTTTCCAAGGATGCCTCGGAGTATGTGAGCTTCCTGGCCAATGACAGCTTTTACACTACCACGTCGGACCTGGTGCTGGGCTACCGCCCGGCCTCGGAAATGACTGTGCGTGCGGCCCAGATCACCACGGCTTCCCTGTCCGTTTCTGAAGGGGATGCGAGCACGACGACCGTGACGGTGACGCTGACGCCTGCCGCTTCTGCGGAAGTCACGGTACCAGTCACCGTGGCCGGAACGGCGACGGTGACCAGCGACTATACCACCACGGCCCCGGCTTCGCTGGTGTTTGCCGCCGGTGAGACCAGCAAGACCTTCGACATCACGGTGGTCAATGATTCACTCAAGGGTGAAGGCAATCAAACGGTGGCGGTGACACTGGGAGAGCCGACCCCGACGGCGCTGGCGGGCCTCGGTGCGCTGAACTCGGAAAAGTTCACGCTCACAATTCAGGACAATGATCCGCTGCCGATCATCGGGTTTGCTTCGGCTTCTCGCACTGTCAATGAAGCCGATGGCACAGTGAATGTGACGGTGAACGTCTCCCCCACCGTGACCCAGACGGTGACGGTGCCTCTGGTGATTACTGGCACGGCCACGAGCGGTGCGGACTTCACGACGGTGAGCGAACTGGTAATCGAGCCTGGTGATCTCACGAAGACCCTGGCCATTCAGGTGCTGAATGATACGACGGCTCTGGAAGCCGATGAAACTGTCATCGTCAATTTTGGCGCCCTGACGGCCAATGAAATCGGACTGGGCCTGCCTGCGACGCGCCAGTTTACCCTGACAATCCAGGATGACGAGAACAAGGCGCGCATCGCTGCTAACCAGGAGTTTGGCACGCTGCGTGTGGGCGCTGCGCTGAATGTGCCCGTGCTGACCTTTGGCGGCACGGCGGTGAAATGGTCCGCCAAGGGCCTGCCCCCAGGGCTGAAGATCAATGCCAATGGCACGATCACCGGCATGCCGACAGCTTCTGGCGAGTATGACCAGGTGATCCTCACCGCGACGAATGCCTATGGCGTGAGCACCTCCGTGGTGCTGCTGATGAATGTGGAAGCATTCCCCGCAGGTGCAGTGGGCACCTTCAGCGGCCTGGTGGACCGTGCTGGCAGCGTAACCGGCGGCCTCGGGGCCTCCGTTACGGTGACCACCACGGCCAAGGCCACTTACACTGGCAAAGTGGTGATCGGCAAAAAGACCTATGCCATCAAAGGCAACCTGGACGCCGCGACGGCGAACCCCAGCGGCTTTAGCGATCTGAAGGTGGGCAGCACCACCCAGCGGCTGAACTTTGTGCTGAATGCCACCACCGGGGCTTTCACGGGCACCTTGCCAGAAGGGGCTGCCCTGGCAGGCTGGCGCGCACAGCCAGCGACGACTCGCACGGGCATTTACAACTTCCGCGCAGCCCAGTCCGGATCTCCGGCTGCCACCGTGCCCCAGGGGGCCAGCTATGGCAGCCTGAAGCTGTCGCCAAAGGCCGTGGCGACTGTCACTGGCGTGCTGGCAGATGGCAGCAAATTCACCTGCAGCAGCCCTCTTTCAATCCAGGGTGATGTGGTCCTGTATCAGGCCCTTTACACCACGGTGGGCAGTCTGACAGGTCGGGTGAATCTGGCTGATGACCTGGCTCATTCCATCACGGGTACGCTGACCTGGAGCAAGCCTGAACAGGCGAAAGGACCGGTCTATCAGGACGGGTGGGAATCTCACATCACCCTGGTGGCTCTGGGCGGAAAATATCGTCCGGCGGGCGGCGCTACGCTGCCTCTGGATGCACAGGAATCCGCCTCCGATAATGCGGAACTGGTGCTGCAGGACGGTGGCATCGAAGCCGTGGGCGGCAATGCCAATCCGAAGACTTTTGGCGTGCGCATTGTCAGCATCGCCAGCGCGACGATGGTCGCTCCGCAGAAGCTGAAGATCGTCAATGCGACGGGTGCCTTCAGCGGCAGCATCACGCTGGGCGAAGGGGCTTCACGCAAGGTCATCCCGGTGCAGGGATTGCTGGTGCCGGATGCCGGTACGGCCAATGCCTTTGACAGCGAAGGTTTCGGCTATTTCCTGCTGCCATCGGCCGCGCCGGGCGTGACCCGCTCGGGTGCCGTCATCCTGTCTGCCGTGACTGATTCATGACCTCAGGTCCTCCACGCCCTTCCCTGAAAGCCTTGGCCCTGGCTGTGCTGGGGGCTTTGGCGATGGGCGGGGCGTGGATGGGCTTTTATAACGGGGGCTCCGCGACGGATCGCGGGGCCCTTTCGTCTTCATCTGGCAGCTTGGGAGGCAAGTCCGCAGCGGCTGATGGTGATCTTGCATTGAAAAGTTTGTTAGACCGTTTTCTGCACGGCAAGGATGACCGTGCGCTGGATGACCTGCTGCCCCGTGGCATCACGGAAATCAGCGGCAGCGGCGGGCATGGGCTGAACCGCCAGGTGCGCTCGCACGGGCTGTGGTTTCCTGTGTTTGACTTGTCCCAAATTTCGGGGGAAGGCGCGGCGGAATCTGGTCAGGTGAAGCTGAACCGGGTGCCTTTGATGATCGTGGCCCCGCATCCTGCCCCTGTGCGGGCGAAGGAGTGGCTGTCGCATCGGTTTGCGGTGGTGGGCGGTTTGCCGCCGTATGTGTGGAGTGTTCAGACCGAAGAGGACGCTCCCGGATTTTCCTTGGATGCCCTGACGGGCGAGTTTTCGGGCATGGCGGAAAAACCGCTAAATGTGCCCATGAATGTGTATGTGACCGATGCCGAAGGTACGCAGGTTTCCGCCGCGACGATGTTGGTGATCGCCTCTGAAGAACCCCTCTCCATCGTGACGGTGGAACTGCCACCTGGAGAGCCGGGTCAGGCTTACACGGCGACGCTGAATGCCGCCGGTGGTGCGCAACCCTATGTATGGACGCTGACGGCGGCCCCGGCTGGGTGGAGCTGCCATCGGGATACAGGAATGATCACCGGGAGGTTCGATGAACCTGGGGAGCATGAGCTGCGGGTGGTGGTGAGCGACTCTCTCACGCAGGTGGAGCGTGCTTTCAGAGTGGTGGCGGAAGGCGGGCTGGACATTGTAAATGAGACCCTGCTGCCACCTGCGGCTCCGGCTGCGCAATACAGCGGCCAGTTCGAGGCAACCGGCGGCACGGTCCCCTATCGCTGGACCCTGACAGGCGGCCAGATCCCCCCAGGCTGGTCGCTGACGGAAGCGGGCGCACTGGCGGGCTTCGCACCGGATGCAGAGGCAAGGTTTGAATTCCAGATCCAGGTGGAAGACTCCCTGGGACTGACGTTTCAAAAGACTTTTCAGATTCCAGTGAGCAAGGGGCTGCTGGTCATCCCTTCTCGGGACAAGGCGGGCCTGGCCTGGCAATACGAAGCCATGAGCGCTGCCCTGGGCACACCCGTGGCCGGAGTGAGCCTGAAGAGAAACGGGGTGGAGATCTATCGGGGGCAGGGGACCAATGTGGTGGACCGCCAGCTCATCACCGGCATGGGCTATTCCTACGAACTCACGGCGCTGGCACCGGATGGCCGCTGGCTGCCGTATGCGGCAGCAGTCACGCAGATTCTGCCGATGACACGTCAGCGTGGGCAGGCGGGTGTGTCTGGAGACCCCTTTGCAGACAGGGTACAGCAGTTTTCTCCGCTTTCTGCGGGAGGGTTTGGCTCCGGGAGCGTGCCAGGAAATGTCACGGGTCCACCCGAAGGCTCCAGCACCTTCACTCCTGCCTATCTGCCTAACCAATTGTTGTCCCTCCATGCCAGCCCTGCCGGAGGGGGCAGCATCGTGCTGGAGTTCACAGACAACATTGTCGAGTCGTCCGCCGGTCCCGACTTCACGGTGTTCGAAAATGTGTTCTTCAAGAACAAGGACCCGAACCAACGTTTCATGGAGCCGGCAACCGTCGAGGTGGCTTTGTTTGAAGGGCAGTGGCAGCGCTTCCCATTCCGGGTCAATGTGGCGGCGGATGGCACGGCGGATCTTTCCCAGCCTGCCTACTATGCCCAGGGATTTGCCGGCGTGAATGCTTCGACGGGGGAAGATCCTACCAATCCTTCTCGCAGCGGGGGAGACAGCTTTGACGTGAGCGCCCTCGGTCGGCCAGACCTGCAGTGGTTTCGTTTCATCCGGCTCACCTCGACGGGGGACCGGGCCATTCGCGATGCCTCCGGAAGGCCGGTTCGCCACACGGAAGAAAACAATTCCATCAACGGCAGCGGCAGCTCCGGCTTTGACCTGGATGCAGTGAGCGCGGTGAACTACTGACCTTAGGGCCCTGTGGACGGACCTGGGGATGCGGGCACAAAAAAGCCGCGCAGGAGTGATCCCGCGCGGCTGATGTGACAGGTATTAGCCTAACTGGAAGTGTTACTTCGCAGCTTTCTTGAGGGCTTCTGCCTTGCTGGCGATTTCCCAGGTGAGGTCAGGATCGCCGATCTTGCCGAAGTGACCGTAGTTGGTGGACTTGGAATAGATCGGGCGCAGGAGGTCGAGCTGCTTGACGATGTCGGCAGGCTTGAAGGAGAAGGTCTTCAGGACGGCATCCAGGATGGCGTCATCGCTGATGGTGCCGGTGCCGAAGCTGTCGATGTGCACGCTGACTGGCAGCGGGTGACCGATGGCGTAGGCAAACTGGATTTCGCACTTGGAGGCAAGACCGGCGGCGACAACGTTCTTCGCGACCCAGCGGCCCATGTAGGCGGCGCTGCGGTCCACTTTGGACGGGTCTTTGCCGGAGAAGGCACCACCACCGTGACGGCCCATGCCACCGTAGGTGTCCACGATGATCTTACGGCCCGTGAGGCCGCTGTCGCCCTGAGGACCACCGACGACGAACTTGCCGGTCGGGTTGATAAGGTACTCGGTGTCCTTGGTCAGCATGCCCTTTGGAAGGACCTTCTTGATGACCTGCTCGATGCAGAACTTCTCGATCTCAGCGTGCTCCACGCTGGCGGCGTGCTGGGTGGAGATGACGACGTTGACGATGCGGGTAGGGCGACCGTCCACGTATTCCACGGAGACCTGGCTCTTCGCGTCCGGGCGCAGCCACTTGGCGGCCTTGCCAGCCTTGCGGATCTTGGTCAGCTCACGGCCCAGGCGGTGGGCATACATGATCGGGGCTGGCATCAGCTCTTCGGTTTCATCGCAGGCATAACCGAACATGATGCCCTGGTCGCCAGCGCCCTGTTCAGCGTGCTTCTTGCCTTCAGCGGCCTTTTCGTCCACGCCCTGCGCGATGTCGGGGCTCTGGATGGTGAGGTAGTTGTTGATGAAGATCTGGTCGGCGTGGAAGACGTCGTCGTTGTTGGTGTAACCAATGCCGCGGACAGCGTCACGGATGACTTTGCCGACATTGATCACTTCGTCGATCGGCTTGGTGGTGCCTTTCTTTTTGTCCTGGAGCTTGGGGATGGTGATTTCACCACCGACGACCACGATGTTGCTCTTGGCGAAGGTTTCGCAGGCGACGCGGCTCTTCGGGTCCACGGTAAGGCAGGCGTCGAGGATGGCATCGGAGATGGTGTCGCAGACTTTGTCTGGATGGCCTTCGCCGACGGACTCAGAAGAGAAGATGTAAGAGCGGGACATGGTGCTGTGTTGGTTATATGGACGAATGATGATGCGTTGATGCGTCCTGTGCAGAGTATCGCCGTGTGCGGTGGCGTCAATGTGGAATTAAGGCTGGTCAGCAGGCAAGTGCCTCCCCCAGAATGATTCCCATGAAATGGTTCGTCTTGTCCGTGATCCTTCTCTCCAGTGTTTCGGTCCGGGGAGAAAAAGCCTCCTCCCCGCCCGAATCCATGGCCTATGTGCTGCAGGCGGACCGTCTGGCGACCAGCCGTGAGGCCGTGGTGGAAAGGCTGGCGGCCTGTGGGAGGGCGATCATCGTCCTGGATGCCACCTACAACACGGCTGCAGACGGAGCCTGGACGGTGGAGGAACTGGCCAAGATTCGCCAGGGCAAAGCGGGCCGCCGGGTAGTGGCTTATGTCTCCATTGGCGAGGCCGAAGATTACCGCCCCTACTGGCAGAAAAGTTGGGATGCGGACAAGGATGGTCAGCCCGATGCCTCAGCGCCTTCTTTTCTCAACACGGAAAATCCAGACTGGAAGGGCAACTACCGGGTGCGGTTCTGGCAGCCTGAGTGGCAGAAGATCATGCTTCCGGCCGTGGATCAGGTCGTCCAGCAGGGTTTTGACGGCATTTACCTGGACATCGTGGATGCGTTTGAGTTTTACGAGTACGACCCCGCGCGCAAGGACTGGCTGGACAACCGGATGAACTCGGAGACAGGCCGCCCTTATCGGCAGGATATGATCGCGTGGGTGGAGACGATCGCCAAACGGGCTCGGGCGAAGAATCCCCGCTTTTGGGTCATTCCTCAAAATGCCGCCGCCTTGCTGGAGGACAAAGGCTATCGGCAAATGATCAGCTGCATCGGCGTGGAGGATCTCCTGGTGAAGGGCAAGAAGCTGAGCAGCGACCAGGAGTCCCGTTACGTCATCGGTTTTCTCGAGAAACTGAAGGCGGCGGGCAAGCCGGTCTTGCTGATAGATTATCCCGAGTCGGATTCCGTCCGCAGGGCGGCTTTTGAGAAAGCGGCCCAGTTGGGCTACACCCTTTTGCTCACGGATCGTGAATTGACCACGCTGGGGGAGTCTTCCTAGACATCAGCGGCAGGTGTTGTTTGAATATCGGGTGGAGTGAATGGCTTGGATAAGAGAGCATTGAAATTGCGTTTGAGGCCAAATGAAAAGCATTCTCGTGTTTCTTTTTGCGCTGGCGTTGGCCGTTCAGGCGGCTCCTCCGCACGTGGTTTTTGTTCTGGTGGACGATTTCGGCTGGGGAGATCCCTCGAGCTACGGGGGCAAGATTGCGACGCCGAATCTGGACCGTCTCGCCCGGGAGGGGATGCAGTTTCGCCAGTTTTATGTCGCTTCACCCATCTGTTCGGCCTCGCGTTGTGGCATCATCACCGGGCAATATCCGGCGCGCTGGCACCTCACCAGCTACCTGCAGACCCGCGCTGGAAACCGTGCCTGTGATCAGGCCGATTACCTGGATCCTGCGGCTCCCTCGCTGCCCCGGATTTTTAGCAAAGCTGGTTATGCCACGGCCCACATTGGCAAATGGCATCTGGGGGGCGGGCGCGATGTCACGGATGCGCCCAAATTTGCCGCCTATGGTTATGACGTGGGACTGGGCACCTATGAGAGCCCGGAACCTGCCGCCGCCCTCGGTTTGAAAACCATGCCCTGGACGATGGAGCGCGAACCGCAGCAGGTGGCGCGTCATGATCGCACCCGCTGGATGGTGGATGAGACTCTGGCATTCCTGAAAGCAAGGTCAGGTAAGCCCTGCCTGGTCAATCTCTGGCTGGACGATACGCACACGCCTTTTCGCCCGGTGGATGGTGCCGATGAACGCGAGCAGTTGGAAAAGTTCCGCGATGTCCTCACCGGGACAGATCGCCAGATCGGCCGGTTGCTGGATGGCCTGCGCGACCTGGGGATTGAGAAGGACACCCTGATCCTTCTGGCCGGAGACAATGGGCCGGAGCCTTCCTTTGATCATGCCCGCACTGGCGGGTTGCGGGGAATGAAATGGAGCCTCTATGAGGGAGGCATCCGCACTCCCTTGATCGCGCGTTGGCCCGGAGTGATCCCTCCTGGCCAAGTGGATGAAACAACGGTGGTGGGCGCGGTGGATTTGTTTCCCACGCTGGCTTCGCTGGCTGGCATCCCGCTGC
Organism: Verrucomicrobiota bacterium; assembly: GCA_040386955.1. GTDB lineage: Bacteria > Verrucomicrobiota > Verrucomicrobiia > Verrucomicrobiales > Verrucomicrobiaceae > Prosthecobacter. Next base: position 13,861 of record JAZKER010000017.1, on the reverse strand, counting down.
CTGCGGGCCATGTCTCCGATGGAGAGGACATGACCGCTGCCTTCAAAGGCGTGCCCCGTGCACGCAGCCATCCTTTGTTCTGGGAATATGGCCGCAAGCCCGCGCAGAAAGGGCAGGGGATCCGCACCTTCCCTTACCCCAAAGAAGCCGATGCCAAATCCCCCAATGTCGCGGTGCGGGAGGGCCGCTGGAAACTCCTGGTCAATGCCGATGACAGCGGGGCTGAGCTCTATGATCTGAACTCCGATCCGCAAGAAACGATGAACCGCACGGAGAGCGAACCGGAACTGACAGCACGCCTGAAACAGATGGCCCTGAAATGGCGGGCGGAGGTGGAGTGATTCAATTTCGCGAGACAGCCTAACAAAAAGGGCCTCAACGAAACCGTTGAGGCCCTTGAAGTTCAACCCCGGGTGGGGAAACAAATCAATAAACGTCGCGGCGGTAGCGCTTGGCTTCCTTGAAGGCGGTCATGTAGGCAACGGCTTCTTCAGGGGTCTTGCCACCTTCTTTTTCGATGATGGTGTGCAGGGCCTTGTCCACATCCACTGCCATGCGGGCGGCGTCGCCGCAGACATAAACGATGGCACCCTGCTCCAGCCAGGCGAAGATCTCGGCGCTGTTTTCCAGCATCTTGTGCTGCACGTAGATTTTCTCGGCCTGGTCGCGGCTCCAGGCGGTGGTCAGCGTGGTCAGCGTGCCATCGGCCAGGTAGGCGTCGAACTCGTCCTTGTAGAAGAAGCAGGTGGCGCTGCTGACTTCGCCAAAGAACAGCCAGGCCTTGCCCTTCGCTTCGGTGGCTTTGCGCTCTTCCAGGAAGGCGCGGAAAGGGGCGATGCCGGTGCCCGGGCCCACCATGATGACTGGGGTCTCTTCCTGCGGCTCCGGAAGACGGAAGCCTTTGCCGTGGTTCACAAACACCGGGATGGAGGTCTCGGGCGTGATGCGTTCGGCCAGGAAGGTGGAGGCCACACCACCGCGCTCGCGGCCGTGGCTGCTGTATTTCACGGTGGCGATGGTGAGGTGTACTTCTTCCGGATGCGCCTTCTGGCTGCTGCTGATGGAGTAAAGACGGATGTTCAGCTTCTTCAGCACGCCCATGAACTCGGCAGGCTCAAACTTGGCGTCCGGGTTTTCGATGAGGAGATCGATGACGAAACGGCCCCACAGGTAGTCTTTGAGCGCCTGCTTGGTCTCGGGAGTCGCCATGTCAGCCAGCAGGGTTTGGCCGTTGGTCTTCTCGATGATGGCCTTGATGAGCTTGTTATCCACCTCGGTGATGAGGCTGCCTTCGATGAGGGCCTGACGGATAGGCACCTGGGCGGCGGTTTTCGGATGGGTGACGATCTCTTCGCCGGAAAAGCCCAGCACCTTCAGCATGTCATCCACCAGGGCGGGATCGTTCTGCGGCTGCACGGCCAGGGAGTCACCCGGGGTGTATTCCAGGCCGCTGCCTGCCAGATCGATCTCGTAGTGGCGGGTGTTTTTCGGTGCGCCTGGGCCAGACAGGTCATAGGCCTTCTTCACCTTGGCGATGAAGGGGTTCTTGACGTTATAGACGGGTTTGCCGGGCGCGGGGGTGCTCATTGATGGTCAGGTTTTGGGATGAAAAAGGGCGCGGAGACTAGACCGCTGAGAATGGTTGTCAATTCGCCCTTAGCAGGGTGTGTGCCGGAGGCGGGGGCATGTTGTCCCTATTTTGTCGAGAATTGGCGGCTACTTGCGATCCGTCGGCGCTCCGGTAATTCGTCGGAAAAAATCAGCCGAGAGCACCCAGGACGGCCTCGGCGGCGCGGCGGCCGCTGATGAGGGCGCCATTGATGGAGGCATCCTCGCACCAGTCGCCGCAGCGATACAGACCTGGAGCCAGGACAGCTGACAGGGGGCCTTCTCCCAGGCGGAGCTGGCGTTCCTCGGGCAGCGCATGGCGCACCTGATAGCTGCGCAGGTGGTTCCAAAGATAGGCCGATTCGCCAAACCAGGCGGCCATCTGGTCCCTCACCACGCCTTCCAGCTCGGCACTGGAGGGGGCGCCAATGATGCTTGCGGAGATGAGGTGCTGGCCGGCGGGAGCATAACGGGGCGCGATTTTAGACAGTACGCAGGCGCTGTTCACCGGGCCTCGACCATCGCCATCCAGGTAAATGGTGGGCGTTTCTGGCACGGGCTGGTCCGTCGTGAAATACAGGCAGGTGGTGCTGCGGCCTGGCAGCAGTTTTTCTCCAGTAGCCTCAGGAATCAGTCGGGCGGCGACTTCTTCGCTGACGGCGACGATGATGTGCTCTGCGTGGATGATCTCGCCGCTGGCGAGAGTGATTTCACCCGCGCGGACGGAGGCGACGGGACAGTTCAGCCGCAGGCTGCCCGGGGGCAGGGAAATGGCGAGCTGATCTGGGATGGCTTGCATGCCGTGCGCCGGGATGGCAGCCCCCCCGGTGCTGAACATGGAGTAGAGAAAAAGGAACATGCGCGCGGAGGTCCGCAGATCCTTTTCCAAAAATACGCCTCCGAAAAAGGCACGGAAAAAGCGGTCAATGAACTCCTCGCTGAAGCCAAAATCCCGCAGATAATCTTCCGTCTCGATTTCGGGGATGCGGCGCTCGATTTTGCGGGTGGTCAGCACCTCTTTGCGCAGAACGATGGTGTACCATTTGTCCATCCAGGAGACGAAAGGATCCCGGGCATGTTTCAGCGCATCCTGGGGATGGGTGAAAGGATCCGACAGGCGGTGAAAGCGGCCTTTGTAAAAGAGATCGGCCCCTCGGTAAAAGGGGCGCAGTTTCAGCCCGTCATAGTCGAGGACGCGGCGTGCTTCCGGGTAGGAAGGCAGCAAAACTTGAAAGCCTCGGTCCAGGGTAAACCCATCCACCACGTCTGAGCGCACGCGGCCACCCACGGCGTCGGCGGCTTCATAAATCGTGAAACGCTGCCCGGCCTGAGTCAGCGCACGCGCACAGGCCAGGCCGGAAAGTCCGGCTCCGATGATGGCGATGCTAGGCGTTGACGGGGTCATTGTGAATAAGCTCCAACATGAAGGACGGAATTCTGATTGCAAGCTGCACAGGTGGCGTCTGTGATGTTCCTCCCATGAAGGACCGTCCTCGACTGCTCATCCTCGGTGCCACCGGTCGCCTAGGGGCGACTCTGGCCGCGCATTACGCCCAGCGTTATGAGATCCTTGCCCCAGGCCGGGAAACACTGGATCTCAGCCGACCGGAAACCGTGGCGCAGGAACTGGAGCATGTGGACTTTGATCTCGCCATCAATGCGGCGGCCCTCACCAGCCCGGACCAGTGTGAAGACGATCCCGAACTGGCGATGCGGGTAAATGCGGAGTCCGCCACCATCGTGGCCAAAGTGTGTGCCAATCGCTGGCTGCGCTTCATCCACCTCAGCACCGATTATGTCTTCGAGGGGAAAGGCTGTGTTTTCCTCACGGAGGAATCCGTGGCTGAGCCCGTGAATGCCTATGGGCGCTCCAAACGGGCCGGGGAAGTGGCCGTGTTGGCGGCAAATGCCGATGCTCTGGTGGCTCGGGTTTCCTGGTTGTTTGGGCCCCGTGGCGGCGGTGTGCCAGAAACAGCCCTGCAACGGGCACGGGAAGGCCAGCCGCTGGGATTCATCGAGGACAAATGGAGCGTGCCCACCAGCACGGTGGACATCGCCCGCTGGCTGGAGCGGCTGTTCACAGACCTGTCGTCCGTCACCGGTCTGCTGCACCTATGCAATACCGGGGTGGCCACTTGGCGTGACTATGCCCAGGTCTCGCTGGATCTGGCGCATCGCCATGGGCTGCTGGATCGGCCACACTTCACCCACGGGCTGCGTTTGCGCGACTTCCCCCAGTTCAAGGCCGCCCGCCCACCCTTCACGGTGATGAACAATGCGCGGCTGAGTTTTATCCTGGGCGAAACACCGCGAAGCTGGCAGTCTGCCCTGGAAGAGCATATCGTATCTATGACCGTTCCTCCGCGCCTATGAACTCCCCGCGACGTCACTTTTTGCACTTGCTGTCAGGCCTCGCCGTCGCGCCCCTGGCCGGGGCGGCGGAGACCTCGCTGAACGTGGCAGGCGCTGCCAAATATGTGGCTGCGAGGAAAGGCTATGCGCTGCTCATCAAACAGCACGGCAAGGTCATCCACGAAAGTTATGCCAACGGTGCAAAAAAGGGCGAAGCCCGTCGCATCTACAGCGGCACGAAAGGCTTTTGGGGACTGGCGGCCATGGCCGCGGTGGAGGATGGCTATCTGATCCTGAATGAGAAAGTCTCCGTCACGCTCCCTTCCTGGCAGAAAGGCGGCAAAGAGAACATCACCATTGAGCAGCTGCTGGACTTCAACTGCGGGCTGGAACGCTGCCTAAAACTGCATCAGGACGGTCTGACCAACCGCAATCAAATGGCCCTGGATCGCCCGCTCGTGGGCACACCCGGGAAAAGTTTCATCTATGGGCCCAGTGCCTTGCAGGTGTTTCATGAAGTGCTGAAACAGAAGCTCAAGGGAAGGTTCCTGTCAGAATCACCCACCCGCTACCTGGAGCGCCGTGTTTTACGCCCGCTGGGGCTCGGGTCTCAGCGATACCTCGCCGATGCCAAGGGCAACCCGTTGCTGGCGGCGGGCTTTCTGATGACCCCTGCCCAGTGGGCACGCATGGGCGACCTGCTTTTGGCTCAGGGCAGGCCGGTTCTCAAAGCCTCCTCCATGGGCCCTTTGCTGGAGGGCTCCTCCTCCAATGCCGCCTACAGCTTTGGTTTCTGGAACAATCGTGCCGCAGGCAAGATGGGCGCACGGGAAATTGACATCGAAGACATGCTGGAAGTGGACTGGGACCGTCAAAACTGGTCGCGGGTCTGCATCGCCAAAGGGGTGCCCAAAGATCTCATCGCCTGCATCGGCAGCAGTTACCAGCGGATGTATGCCATTCCCTCCATGGGCCTTGTCATCGTCCGCCAAGGACTGAACGCCCGCTACTCAGACGGTGATTTTTTGCGGACGCTTCTGGGGTGAGGGGAAAGTTTTGCTTACACTTAAGGTTCGTCGAACGGATCCTTGAACCGTTCGATGGGAGTCGGTGCCACCATTTTAGTTGAATGCCCTTGAGCATTTAGCAAATAAACACCTCCTTCTTCATAAATGACCCATCCCTGCTTCAAATGTAGCCAAAACGAGATTGCGGAGTCTGTCCTGAGGAGGAATCGAGCCCAATCTGCAGGGTCAGTTAGCGTGGAATCGGTGATGTTCAGTTTGACTAACAGACTGGGGAGCAGCCACGATAGATCATTCAGGCCCTTGCCGTCCGAGAAAAGGCTGAGAGTGGCCTGTGGGTTTGCTGTCAGATGGCTCGATATCCAGGGGTGACGGGTTGCTTTGCTTGCGGCTTCGATGAAATCAGTCGGCAAGATCATCGAGGCAATACTGCGGTCCTGCCGAAGTGGAAAACAGAGTAAAATATCCACTGGCCCTGCGAGTGGCTTCAATGGGGTGAGCTTGGCACCCCATACAGAATCTCTGGTGTCTGCACTGTAAAACATATCTTCCACCTTAAAGTGGGGCTGATAAAGGGCTGCCAAGGGACTGCGTTTGTAGATGGCTGTGGCCTCATCTTGATTTTGCTTTCTGTCGGCATCTTGGATGTCCTGTGGACTAATCGCTCTTGTATCGAGGCCTGACTGGAGAATCAGGCCTGTCCTCAAGTCGAAGTCATACGCCATTTTGTCCGCAAACACCAAATGGTAGGTCTTACCATCGTCCGAAAATCCGACGGGTTTAGTACTGGTCATGCAAAACCAATCATAGAGGCCACAAGTAGTCGAAATCTGGCTGGGATCTTTGATCAACTCCTTGATTAAGTGCTTCTTTAGCAATTTGCCTTCGTGGTAAAACGCCACGGCGTATTCGGTCCAGGGCTCAGGATCTTGTGACCATGCACCGTAACGAACGAGGTCTTTGCCTGTGTCAGATAGCGCAACATGGTCGGCAAACCAGTTCACAGACCATAGTTGGATTTTGCTGCTACCATCAACGGAATAGACAACACCTCCCCCTCCACTCCCGTCGCTGGAAGGAGAGGTCATCTTAATGACAAAAGCGCCATTTTTCGATCTTGTTTCATAGACCCTTGGGTGGAGGGCCTCGGCAGCCACCATCGGTACATGAAACAGGAAAAGGCAAGCAATCAGTCCGATTTGAAGGCAGGAGGCTGGCATGATTATCTGCAAGGCTATAAGTTTGCTGTTGATCTGGCAATGTTTTCCATGTGGCAGGTGCATTACGCATTATTACTGAGGTATTGATGAATCATCATATGTTGATACATTGGTTTCATGCCTTCGATCCTCAAATCGCTCAGCCTCATCGCCGACCCGACTCGCGTGCGCATTCTGCTGTTGCTGAAGCAGGAGGAACTGAGCGTGGCGGAACTGCAGGAGGTGCTGGCACTGCCGCAGTCCAACATTTCGGCCCAGCTGGCCAAGCTGAAGTCGGCAGGACTGGTCACGGACCGGCGCAGTGGCAAAAATCGGCTTTATCAGTTGGATGAACCTAACACCAAGGAAAAGGCCGCCCACGAGCACTTTATCGCCCTCATGGAGGCGGCCGGCGCGGAACTCAAGGAGGCCAAAAAAGACGATGCTGCCCTGAAGGTGGTGTTGCGGAAACGCATGCGCTCCGCCCAGGCTTACTTTGATACCCTGGCGGGCAAGTTTGGCCGCCACTACATCCCCGGCCGTTCCTGGAAGGGGCTGGGAGAAACGCTTTTAAAACTTCTGCCTCCACTGGTCATTGCCGATCTCGGGGCAGGGGAGGGCACGCTGTCCCAGTTGCTGGCGCAGCGGGCGCAGAAAGTCATCGCCGTGGACAACAGCGAAAAGATGGTGGCCTATGGGGCTGACCTCGCCAGCAAACACGGCTTTGCCAATCTGGAATACCGACTGGGGGACATCGAAGAGCCGCCCATCGAGCCTGGCAGCGTGGATTTGGTCTTTCTCAGCCAGGCTCTCCACCACGCGCTGAATCCGGAGCGCGCCATCCGGGCCGCCTTTGCCATTCTGAAGCCCGGTGGACGCATTGTAATCTTAGATCTGCTCAAGCATCAGTTTGAAAAAGCACGCGAACTCTATGCTGATGTCTGGCTGGGCTTTTCTGAGGCTGAACTTCACGAAATGCTGGCCAAGGCAGGCTTTCGCGAAGCGGAGACAAGTGTGGTCCACCGCGAAAGCCAGAGCCCGCATTTCCAGACCGTTCTAGCTATGGCTAACAAAGGATGACGAATGGATGGGAATAAATGGCAGGGCCTTTCTCTCAAAGAGACCAGACACCCTGCCATGAAAGCCATCCTCTCCTCCCTGCTATTGCTCGTCGCTGCCGTTTCGAGTGCCGCTACCCCTGAAGATTTCACCGTCAAATCGGCGACTGGAACTGGTTCCTTTTCGCTTAAGGAGGCCAAGGGCAAGTTTGTCGCACTTCACTTTCTGCTGAAGACGGAATGCCCGGTCTGCCTCCGCCACACGCGCGATCACATGGTCAAAGGAGCCTCTTTGCCCAATGTGGTACAGATCTTCCTCAAGCCGGATACAGACAAGGAAATTGAGTCCTGGGCGGGAAAGCTGGACAAGGTGGAACTGGAGAAGACCCCGATCTATCGCGATCCAAATGCCAAGCTGGCCAAGGCTTTCGACATCCCCGACGGTTACGCCTTCCACGGCCAAGTGGTCCACTATCCAGCCACGGTTTTGATCGGGCCCGATGGCCGGGAAGTTTTCCGTTATGTGGGCAAAAACAATGCTGACCGCCTCTCGTTTGAAAAGCTGGCCGAGAAGGTGGCTGAGCTGTCCAAACCTTAGCCGCCTCGCAAAGAGATCTCGATGATAGCCAGTCCCTTTTAGGGGGGCTGGCGCCACGTCTTTGACAAACTCAATCGTTAGGCCGCCAACGTTCCGCGCTGTGCTAGCGTGTGGGTGAAGGGGCTGGAGGCAGCCAGATTGTACTGGCGGATGGCAGTTGCCCAGAAAGGAGCCAGTTCGTGATCACGTGCAGACCACAGGCGGTAGTGGAGATCGGTGACGGTCTCCGTATCGTGGATCATCGCCTTGATCTCCTGGGGGTTCAGGCATTGCGGACCTTCGTGGATGAGACGGGAGGCCAGTTGGTCCAGATAGGCACGCGAGACATGGATGTTTTTGCGACGACGCAGCAGGCTCACGTGGAGGCCGTTGACATAGGGATCCAGGCAGACCTGCAGCAGGCCATGGTGCTTCTCAAGCTCTGGCGGCAGGTGGATGCGGCCTTTGATCTCCAGAAGGTTTTCATTCATCGTGGCCAACACTGTGGGCGGGTCCGTTTCTTCGGGCGTCGTGAACAGCCCAAAGCGGAAACCGGAACTGCCGCCGGAGACGAGCAAGGCCACGGGGATGGCCAGAAAAAGGGCACCCAAGATGGGGCTGATCCAGATGAAGAAGCTGTGGGAGACAAACCACCCGATCACACCCCATACCACGGAGATGACTGTCACCGGCCAGAAGGTGAAAAACACCTCCGCCCAGTCCACACCGCCATCGATTTTGCGTCGTTGGGTGACCCAGCGAACACCTTTGCCCAGGACCGTGTACACCACGAACTGGGAGTGGAAGATCATCAGCACCGGCGCCATCAGCGTAAAGACCACCGTATCGGCCATGCTGCTGACGAAGGTCATTAGCCGCCGCTTCAGGGGCTTGAACAGGCGGCCTGTGATCACTTCATCCAGCAGGATGGTGACCTTGGGCAGGAAGATCAGCATGATGGTCACGCCTAACAGGATTTGCTCAGCCAGGATGGACTGCGGATTGTTATGCGGCAGGCGTGTCGCAGCCAGGAACGTGGAGAAGATCAAGAAGAAGAACCACAGTAGGCTGCTGGCGTAGCTGAGGATGCCGTGAAGGAAATTCAGCCGACTCATCGGATGCCAGCCTTTGGCAAAGAGCAGCCAGAAATGCTGCATGTTCCCCTGGCACCAGCGACGGTCACGCTTCAGCATGTCCACCAGCGTCGGCGGGCCTTCCTCATAGCTACCTCGGTTGGTGTTCAGAAGACGCACGGCGTAGCCCGCCTTGCGCATGAGGGCGGCCTCCACAAAGTCATGGCTCAGGATGTGGCCACCGAAGGGTTCCTTGCCAGGGAGGGCAGGGAGCGCGCAGTTTTTGATGAAGGGCTCCAGACGAATGATGGCATTGTGGCCCCAGAAGTTGGCCTCACCACACTGCCAGTAGTCCAGGCCAGCCATGAATGGCGGGCCATACAGGGCCTGGGAAAACTGCATCACGCGGCCCAGCAGAGTTTCCGCACCGATCTGTTTCGGGAAAGTCTGCAGGATGCCGATGCCAGGATTCTTTTCCATGATGCGCACCATGCTCGTCAGCAGGCCACCGGACATCAGGCTGTCCGCATCCAGCACCAGCATGTAGCGGTAGCGCTTGCCCCAGCGGCGGCAGAAGTCACTCACGTTGCCGCTCTTGCGGTTGATCGGCTTGCGGCGCTTGCGGTAGAAGATGCGGCCAAAGGCGTTCAGCTGGCGGCACAGCTCCAGCCAGGCGGTTTCCTCCTCGATCCACTGGCTCGTTTGGTTCGAGTCGCTGAGGATGAAAAAGTCATAGTTCTTCGACTGGCCCGTCTGCTCCAGGGAAAGATAAATGGCCCGCAGCCCCTCGAACACACGCGTCACATCTTCATTGAAGACGGGCATGATGATGGCGGTGCTGGCGGTGATGTCCTCCTCCATGTCCTCAGGCTTCAGCGTGCGCCAAAGGTCCAGAGGGTCCGGCTTGGGCCGGTTCATCAGCCACACGCCGAACAGGGCCGTCCAGAAGCCGACATTGAGCTGGTAGTACAGCGGCACAAACACCGCTAGCAGGCCCCATTCGGACCAGCGCATGCCGTGCTCCGAAAGGTAAACATACATCAGCCACACACCCACGATGGTGCCCAGGCCGACGAATGAAAAGAAGGTGGCGCGCCGTGTACGGGCGATGCGTGGCGGCGGCATGCCGGCCGTGAGATTGAGATTGGCCGTGCTGGCCCCGATCATGCTCATCCGAGAAGAAAGTAAAGATAACCCAGCACACCGCCCACGATGCTGACCAGAATGGAATAACGGAGAAGGGGGTGGCGGCCCAGGCGGTCGAAGGTGTCTTCGGCCACTTCAGAAACAATGCCCAGGTCCATGTCACGCGGGGTCATTTTGCTGACCTGCATGCCAGGGCCGGACGTACGCACCGCAGCGCGCATCGCCTCGGTCATGTCCTTGGGCAGATTTTCCTTGTCGAGGAAGAAGTTAGGCCAGCGCGCAGGCCCGCCGCTGAGGTGAAAGCCCAGCCTGCCGGCCGCTTCCAGCTGGGAGGCATTCAGGTTCATGTCGCTGTAGATCGCCGCCAGCCACTCGTGCATCATCACCCGTGCCTGTTCGATGCTGTGCGCCGTGGGCGTGCGTTTGGGATCTTTCCTGTGGGCATCTGCCGCGCGCCGCAGAGTCTCAAGAATGAGCTGGGTGCGGCGGATACGGTTGTGCAGTTGGTAGGAACGGAAATAGTCGGCGAGACGGGCATAAGCCTCGTTCCACTCGACTTCCGACCCCGTTGCGGGTGCGAATTGAATATTGACAGCTTCCATGGGCGCTCACTGGCGAGCCGCCCGCAAGATGCGCAGATTTGTCCATGAGGGAAGCGGTTTTCAAAGTCTCTTCATCCGTGCGGAGAGAACTTCACCTCACGGCAGGCCGGTTTGCCCAGCGGATTTCGGCAGCCCCAGTGCCAGCGGTCTGGCCGTGCGACAAATGGCTCCAGCCGGGTCCCTTCCAAAATGCGGAACTGCCCACGCAGCTCCCCCCCTTCCTGCACGTTCACGGACCGCGCGGCGATGCGGCCATCCAGCGTGCCTCCTGCCTGGATGGTGATCGTCCCCTCGCAGGAAAAGTCCCCTTTGGCATGTCCCCACACTCGCATCGCACGGCTGATCACCGGATAAAGAAAATCAACTTCTGCACCGGAGGCGATGTCCAGCAGGTCGCAGGCCACATGCTCCGCGCAGAGCCCTCGCGTGGTGATGATCTGGATCGCGGGCGGGCTTTCATACTCGTCCGGGTCCACCCGTTCCAGCTTTGCCAAGCACACAGGGCAGGTGGGATGGGCATAGGTCCCTGCCGTGGCAATGGTGAAAAAGAGATCGCTTCGTTCAGGTGGCAGCGCTTGTAAAACGGTGCAGAGCACGGCGGCATCCACCGCCTCGATACGATGCTCCTGCGCCGCCAACGTGGCCGAATGGCTGAAGCCCGCCGGTGCCACCAGGATGCCACGGGTGTTCTTGGCCGTGGTCACTTCCTGGGCAAAGCGTGTCACGCTCTCCGGCGTGGCACCCCATTCATTCCAGGCAGAGATCTTCACCAGCGCCCGCTGGGGATAGATGGTGGTGGGCTGTTCGATCATGCCGAAGACCAGCGATCCGTCTGGCAGCACTCGCGAACCCGCCAGCTCACACCCCGCATGGGTGGCGATGCCGCGCACCACCTCCGCCAGCCGCAGCCAGTCCAGGCTCGTGATCAGCTCCACGTTCCACTCGCCCGGTCTCAGCACATCCGCCTTCTCCGTCATGGAGGGGCCGGCTTGACTCAGCATGGCAAAGGAATCGGGCATGGAGGGTGGTGCCAGATGCTACGCGGAGTTCCCTCAGGCAGAAAACGCTTATTTAAAGGAACCTTCCCCTTCATATAAAATCCAGCCCCAGATCCAGGGCCCGTGCCGAGTGGGTGAGCGCCCCGACCGAGATGGCATTCACCCCCGTGGCCGCGATGTCGCGGATCGTCTCCAGCGTGATGCCCCCGCTGGCTTCCAGCCACAGGCGGCCAGCATTCAGGGCCACCGCCTCCCGCAGCCGCTCCGCCCCCATGTTATCCAGCAGCAGCATGTCCACACCGCGCAGGGTCAGAAATCCGGCCACCTGTTCCAGGTTGTCTGCTTCCAGTTGAATCCGTGTTCCAGGGCGCTCCGTCCGCACCCGGTCGATCGCAGACTGCAGCTCGGCCAGCGTGCCGTGTGCGGCCAGATGATTGTCTTTCACCATCACATGATCATAGAGCCCCATGCGATGGTTGGTGCCGCCGCCTGCTTTCACGGCCGCCTTTTCCAGCAGCCGCCAGCCCGGCGTGGTCTTGCGTGTGTCCCAGATCTGCACCGCGTGCGGTTTCACCGCCTCCACATAGCGACGCGCCTGTGTGGCCACTCCCGAAAGGCGCTGCAGAAAATTCAGCGCCGTGCGCTCCGCCGTGAGGATTCCGCGTGTGGGGCCGCTGATCTCCAGCAGCACATCGCCAGGGAAAAAGGCTGCACCATCTTGCATCAAGGGTGTGACAAGAATACGCGGGTCAATTTCCTGAAACACCCTCAAAGCCACCTCCATGCCCGCCACCACGCCTGGCTCACGCGCCGCGATCCGTGCCCGGGCCGTGGATTCGGCAGGTACGAAGTAAGTGGCCGTGAGATCTCCGCTGCCCACATCTTCGGCAATGGCGGCGCGGATGAGCTGTTCTGTACTGGCTTCCATGGAAGTGTCTATATAAGGGGGTTATTTCTTCGGCAGTGCGCGGGTGGCTCCCACCGAGATCCCGCCATCCACCAGCAGCAGCTGGCCGGTGACGTAGCGGCTTTCTTCCGCCGCTAGGAAAAGCAGCGGCCCTTCCAGATCATCCATGGCACCCGGGCGGCCCAGGGGGATGCGCTCCGTCAGGTACTCCACCCAGCCTGCATCTTCATACATCACCCGGTTCTGCGAAGTCTTGAACCAGCCTGGAGCCAGCACGTTCACCGTGATTCCGTCTTTGCCCCAGTCATGGGCCAGGCTCATGGTCATCTGCTTCACCCCGCCACGGCTCGCCCCATAAGGCGCCAAGCCTGCATAGCCTGCCACACAGGTGACGGAGCCAATGTTGATGATGCGGCCATAACCAGCCGGGATCATGAACTCCTTCGCCACCTGCTGGGCCACGAAAAAGGTGCCACGCAGGTTCGTGTCCACTACCAGGTTCCAGTCATCCCAGGTAATCTCAGTCGCAGGCTTGCGCACATTGCACCCGGCGTTGTTCACCAGGATGTCGATCTTCTCCACCTGGGCCTTGGCCGTCGCCACAGCCGCCGTGATGCTGTCCATCGAGCGCACATCCAATTCCAGGGGCAGGCATTTGCGGCCCAGATCCGTGATCTGCTTTTCCATCTCTTTAAGAGAGGACAGGGTGCGGCTGGAAATGATGAGGTCAGCTCCAGCCTTGGCCAGCGTCAGCGCAAAGCGCTCGCCCAGGCCGCGGGAAGTTCCAGAAACGAAGGCCGTACGGCCGGTGAGGTCAAAAGTAGCGGGTTGGCTCATATAGATAGGAGGGAGAAAAGGGAAATCGGGGAGAAGGGCAGGGAAGTCAACCGCCTCACACCGTCACCGCAGACCCTTTAAACAGAGAATCGGTCCCTTTCAGAAGCCCAAACTGGCCTTTTTGAAACAAAATGAGCCTCTTCGGACCCAAAAACAGAATCCAAGGACTCGAAATCAGGGGCTCATTCACTTCCAGAAAGGGGGCAAAACCCTCATTTGAGATGTCCGAGCGGAGAAAAACACCCCAAATCGAGAAAAACACATGTTCTCGGGCGTGAAAACGTTTTTCACAGCCCCTTCGGGAGGGGCAAAACCACCCCCTCCTTCGTAGCGGTAATCATACTCAAAGTTAGCCCGCTCGGAATAACAAAAAGGTAGTCGTTAAAAGCCGCCGTTTTGGATGCCTGAAAACACTCAAATCATCAAAAAAGCGTTAAAAAAGAGTAAAAAGGAGTTGCGGGGTTGGGGGAACTCGCCAT
>JAZKER010000016.1:0-86623 GCA_040386955.1 Verrucomicrobiota bacterium | reverse complement strand
AAGTGTTCGGCAGCAAGGTGGCGGTGGACGACGTCTCCTTCTCTGTCGAAAAGGGTCAGGTCCTCGGCTTCCTCGGGCCCAACGGCGCTGGCAAATCCACCTCCATGCGCATGGTCACCGGCTACTTCCGCCCGACCTCCGGCAACATCAGCATTGGTGGCGTCAACATGCTGGAGGAGCCTGAACTGGCCAAACGGTCCATCGGCTACCTGCCTGAAAACGCCCCGCTGTATTCCGACATGACCGTGGCGAGCTTCCTCGGCTTCTGCGCTGAGATTCGCGGCGTCACCGGCGCTGCCAAGAGCAAGGCCATCGACCGTGTGCTGGAACTCTGCTTCCTGGAAAGCGTGCGCAATCAGAGCGTGGACACCCTTTCCAAGGGCTACCGCCACCGCACCTGCTTTGCCCAGAGCATCATTCACGATCCGGAGGTGCTCATTCTCGACGAGCCGACCGACGGTCTGGACCCCAACCAGAAGCATGAAGTGCGCGGCCTGATCAAGCGCATGGGCGAAACCAAGGCCATCATCTTCTCCACCCACATCTTGGAAGAAGTGGAGGCCGCCTGCTCCCGCGCCATCATCATTGACCGTGGCAAAGTCGTCGCGGACGGCACACCGGACCAGCTCAAGAAGCTCGTCCCCGGCGTCAACTCGCTGGATGAAGTGTTCCGCGCCATCACCCGTCCCGACACGGTGAAGTAACAGCCCCGTTCCAACCCTCTTCCGACCCCTTCTAACAACCTCATGAAAAGCAGAGACCTGGAAAACACTCTGGCGATCTTTAAGCGGGAGTTCCTCTCCTACTTCAATTCGCCGGTGCTTTACGTCATTGTCGTGATCTACCTCCTGGCCACGATGGCTTTCACCTTCTTCTTCGGCAGCATGCTGCTGGAGACGAACAATGCCTCGCTGACCGAAACCTTTTTTGCCTGGCATCCCTGGATCTACATCGTGCTGGCCCCTGCTGTGGGCATGCGCCTGTGGTCTGAGGAGCACCGCCTGGGCACCTTCGAACTGCTGATGACCATGCCGCTGTCTCCCTGGCAGGCGATCATTGGCAAGTTCTTTGCCGCAGCGATGGTCTGGCTCATCGGTCTGGCCCTGACCTTCCCGGTGATCATCACCGTCTGCTGGCTGGGCAATCCGGATCCGGGCCCGATGATCACAGGTTATGCCGCGAGCTACCTGTATGCCCTCGGCTGTCTGGCCGTCACCAGCGCCGCCAGTGCCTACACCCGCAGCCAGGTGGTCTGCTTCATCGTCTCCGTGGCCCTCTGCATCACGCTGACATTGATCGGCCACCCCGGCATCCTGAACACCGTGCTCAGCACCGTTCCTGCCGCCCTCGAGCCTGTGGTCCGTTTCATCAGCTACCTCAGCTTCATGGATCACTTCTTTGAAATGACCCGCGGCATCTTCGTCCTGCGTGACGTGCTGTACTTCGTTTCCGTGATCGCCGTGGCCCTCATCATCACCCACATGGGCCTGCGCTCCAAGCGTGCCTGAGACCTGACGTTACTCTCATCCCTTTCAGAATCCTCTTATGAATTTGAACAGCAAAGAAGGCACCGCGGGCATCACGGCCCTGCTGGTTATCGCCATCGTTTTTGCCGTGAACTTCCTGGTTGGCGGCCTCGGCCTGGGCAATGCCCGCGTGGACCTCACCCAGAATAAGCTCTACACGCTGACCGAAGGCACGCGTAACATCCTGGACCGGCTGAACCCGGACAAGCCAGTGACCATCCGCTACTACGAAACGACGGATGACCGCATCATGCCGCCACAGCTCAAGATGCGCGCCACGGTGGTGCGCGATCTCCTGCTGGAGTTCCAAACAGCGGCCAAGGGCAAGCTCATCCTGGAAAGGCTGAACCCCAATCCGAACACCGAAGACGAAGACCGCGCCCGCGAGGACGACATCCAAGGTCTGCCGGTGAACCAGGATGGCGACATGCTTTACTTCGGCATGGCCATTCAGTCGGCTGCCAACAAGGAGGTGCTGCCTTTCCTGAGCCCGGAACAGGAAACCTCGCTGGAATACAACATCACGCGCGCCATCCAAAAGGTCTCCCAGACCTCCAAGACCGTCATTGGTGTGATGACCTCCATGCCGATCATGGGTTCTCCGATGTTCCCCTTCCAGCAGCAGCAGCGCAGCCAGCAGCCCTGGATCCTCATTCAGCGCCTGCGCATGGACTATGAAGTGCGTGACGTGCCGATGAGCTCCGACAAGATTGATTCGGACATCAACACGCTGGTGGTCATCCATCCGGCGGACATCACGGAGACCGCCGAGTACGCGATTGACCAATACCTGCTCAAAGGTGGCAAGGTGATCGCCCTGGTGGATCCGCAGAGCATTGTGGCCAAACGGGTGTACAGCAACCAGCCGAACCCGATGACCGGCCAGCCCGGCGGTGTCATCAACCCGGCGTCTGACCTGGCCAACCTGTTCAAGGCCTGGGGTGTCTCCTTCACCAAGAACCAGGTCGTGGCCGATGTGAACTATCGCAGTCCGCAGGGCGGCCAGAATCCTCTGGACCTGGAGCTTCCGGCTGAAGCGCTGGACCAGACCGACCGCATGACCTCCAACCTGCAGCCCTTGCGCATGCTGGTGAGCGGGGCCTTCACCATTGATCCCCGCGACGGCATCCAGTCCACCATCCTGGCCAGCAGCTCAAAGGCCAATGAACTGCTGGACGTTTCCGAAGCAGAGTCTCTGACGCCGGAACGCATGAACACCTTCAGCGCCACTGGCCGCCCGCAGATCCTCGCGGTGCGCCTGAGCGGCAAGTTCAAGACCGCCTTCCCAGGCGGCCGCCCGAAAGGCCCTGCAGCCAGCCCTGAATCCGGCGGCGCACAGGAAGATGCCACGGCTCCTAAACCTGCCGATGCAGCCGCTCCAGCACCGGCCCCTGCGCCAGCACCCACTGCCGCCGCAGCTCCTGCGACCCCGGCACCCGTCCCAGTGGCTCCTGTCACGGCACCGGCAACCCCCGTCGTTTCTGCCCCGGCTGCGCCGAAGGCTGAAGCTCCCGCCGCCCCCAAGGCAGCGGCGAAGAAGGAAGAGTTCAACATCAGCGATGGCACCATCAAGGAATCCGTCAGCAATGAAGGCGTGGTCGTCCTCTTCGGCGATGCTGACATGATGTATGACGAGCTCTGCGTGGGCCGTGACCGCATCACCGGTGAGATGGTGGCTGCGAATGCCAACCTGCCCCTGATGCTCAACGCCATCGAAGTCCTCAGCGGCGGCGGTGACCTGCTGCAGGTGCGTGGCCGTGCCGCGACCCAGCGCCCCTTCCTGAAAATGGCCGAGCTGCGTGAGAAGGTGGACCAGAAGTACCGCCCCCAGCGTCAGGGCCTTCAGGCGAAGCTGGACGAAACCGCCCAGAAGATGGGCCCCCTGCGCGTGAAGGACGGCCAGCTGGCCGATCCACGTCAGATCAAGGAACTGAATGAGCTGATGAAGACCCAGTCTGACATCAACCGCCAGATCCGCGAAGTGAAGCGGGAACAGAACAAGGAGATCGAGTTCACGAAGTCCATGATCATCCTGCTCAACTTCCTGGCCGTGCCTCTCCTTGTCATCAGCCTGGGCCTGCTTCTGGCCATGCGTCGCCGTGCGGTTACCGCCGCCGTCTGATTTGTTCCTCCAAACTCTTCGATTCCATATTCATCCATGAAGAAGATTCTCATTCTCCTCATCATCCTCGGCGGGCTGGTCGGAGCCGGCATTGTTTATCAGAAACAGCAGAACTCCGTGCTCAACACCGCCGCCAGTACGGGCGTGAAAGTGCGCGAGCAACTGCTGCCCGATCTCGACATCCTGGCGGTGAAAAAGATCCGCGTGAAAGACGCCAAATCGGAAGCCACCGTCAGCCTTGCTGAGGATGGCAAAAGCGCCACCATCGAGCAGCGTGGTGGTTATCCTGCCAGCATGGACCGCATCAGCACGGTGATCCAGGAGCTGTATGAGCAGCGCATCGCCAACAAGCAGCAGGTCCGCAAAGGCGCCTGGGCCGAAATCCAGGTGCAGCCTCCCGGAGAAGGCAGCGAAGGCGTGGGCACCCAGGTGGAGCTGATCGGTGAAGGGGGCAAGATCATCAAGTCCCTGATCCTCGGCAAGACCATTGACACGGCAGGCGGCCGCGCCAGCAACCAGTTCGGCGGCAGCGGTCAGCGCTTCGTGCGCATCCCGGATGATGGAGACACCATCTGGGTCGTCAGCAATCCGTTCACGGACCTGGAGCCCAAGCCGGAATCCTGGCTGGACAAGGCCTTCATTGACATCCAGCGCATCAAGGAAATCACCCTGGTGCCGCCACAGGCCGACGAAGGCTGGAAAGTGGACCGCCCGAATGATGCGGCCATGGAGTTCGAGCTTGTGGATGCCAAGCCCGGCGAAGCCCTGGATGCGACCAAGCTGCCCGTGGGCAACTTGCTTTCCACCCCTGTCTTCAACGACGTGGTGACGAAGGAAGAAAGCGCCAAGGTGCTGAAGGGCGCCTCGAAAGTGAACATCGTCACTTTTGACGGTTTTGTTTACGATCTTGAAGTCGTCAAGCAGCCTTCCGCCGATGGTGTGGGCCGCTTTTTCCTGAGCGTGAATGTGAAGGGCAATTTCCCCAAATCCCGCCCGCCCGTGAAGGACGAGAAGGAAGAGGACAAGAAGAAGGCGGATGCCGCCTTTGCCGCGAAGACCAAGGAACTGGAAGCCAAACTGGCCAGGGAGCAGAAGTTCGCCGGATGGGCCTTTGAAGTCTCCGAATACACGGTGAACAGCCTCTTCAAGAAGCGCAGTGAAATCGTGAAAGTGGCAGCCAAGGCAACTCCGGCCCCAGGAGCCCCGGCACCTGCTGGCGCATCTTTCCCTTTCCCGACCGCTCCGTCTGCGCCAGCCCCGGTGGCTGCACCTGTACCGGCTTCGGCTGCGACCCCGCCAGTCGCTGCTCCTGCGGCGGCTCCGACCCCAGCGACGGAATAAGAAGGCGGGTCTGCGGACCTGTTTTAGAAAGTCTCAACGGCAACCTGTTTCCCGCAGGTTGCCGTTTTTGCTTGGAATCGGCGACAGGGTGTGGTGAGAACTGCCGTATCGTTTGCTTCCCATCCTTACCATGTCTTCCCGCCGTACCTTTTTCCGTCAAACTCTCGGGGCAGCTGCCCTCAGTCTGGTTCCCAATGTGTCCACCGCCGCCGCTGCCCCACGCAAGCTGCGCAAGGCCATCATGGGCGGGACCCTGGGCATCAAAGGCACGCTGATGGAGAAGTATGCGGCCGCGAAGGCGGCCGGTTATGAAGGGGTGGAACCGTCCGGCGGGATGAACCAGCAGGAAGTGCTGGACGCGCTCGGGGCCAGCGGTCTGGAGGCTGCCAGCGTGTGCTGCCACACGCATTGGAAGCAGACGCTCACCCACAATGATGCGGCGGAACGTGAGGCGGGCCTGCAAGGCGTGCTGACGACGCTGCGCGATGCCAAGGCCTATGGGGCGGGCTCCATTCTCGTCGTTCCAGGAGTCTGCAATGAAGAGGTGCCCTATGATGTGGCCTGGGAACGGTCCATCACGGAGCTGAAGAAAGCCGTGCCCCTGGCCAAGGAGCTGGACGTGAAGATCTCCATCGAAAACGTCTGGAACAATTTCATTCTCAGCCCGCTGGAGGCCGTGCGCTTTCTGGATGAGATCGGCGATCCCATCGTGGGCTGGCATTTCGACATCGGCAATGTGCTGCGCTATGGCTGGCCGGAACAGTGGATCAAGGTGCTGGGCAAGCGCATCAACCGCATCCACGTGAAGGAATACAGCACGAAGAAGATGAAGGAGGAAGGGGTGTGGAAGGGCTTTGACTGCGACCTGACGGAAGGGGACAACAACTGGCCCGCCATCATGAAGGCCCTCGACGATGTGGGTTACACAGGCTGGGCGATCAGCGAGCAGCGCGGCGGCCTGAACCCGAACGGCCTGAAGATGCTGACGGAGCGCATGGACCGCATCTTTGCGATGTGAACGTGATGGGGCAGGGGAGAGCAGGGGCCTAGTGTGCTGCGACGGCCCCTCACCCCAGCCCTGCTCCCCGCAAGCGGGGAGAGGGAGGATGTCTTTTTGGGCTTGGCCTAACCAAGACCATCACACGATTTTTTGAAGCATTCGCTGCTCTGAAATTCAGAGCTTCCCAAGGACGACTTGTGCAAAGCTAATCGTGGAGTGGGTTCGTTCTTGCGGTGGGTAGATTTGGGCGATTCTGAGAAAAGGGGTGTCTCTTGAAATCGCCTAAAGGCTATACACCAGCAGAACCGGCGAGGTGCGAAGGAGGTGCGTCTCCCAGGAGACAGCGCTGCTGGCAGACCTTTGTTCGATGATTTGCTACTGGGCCCGGCGTTTCAGGGTAGCGAGCATGTCTTCCAGTTTTTCGGTGACTTTGGTGGAGGCGGGGACTTCCAGGTAGCTGCTGCGGGCGCGCCAGGTTTCATAACCGCCCATGGCATGGTCTTCTTCGGTGGGGAGGTAGCCGTTGTAGCCATTGGCGAGGGAGATGGTGAAGTGGCGGAGGAAGGGGGTGCTCTGCTTCAGCCGGAGGCCGATCTGCACAAAGACTTCGCAGGGGATGGAGGCGACGCTGAGGGTGCCGATGCGGTGGGCTTGGAGCTTCACGGGGACAGTGTCCGGGTAGTCGGCCAGCAGCAGGGTCTCGCGGGCATAGATGGGCTTTTTGTCGGCCCATTGGCCATCCTTGTCCTTGGGGATGGTGGCCAGCCATTCTTTGGCCTGGGCGAGATCCTGCGCGTTGCCTTTGCGAACGCCCAACTGAAGATCGGCCTCTTCGGAATCGAGGGTGACCTTAGACTCCCATTTGATGGTGTCATAGGCTCCCTGGGTGGCATCGGCGACGCTGCGGGCGACGATGTTGATCTGCTCTCCGGGATTGCGCTTGTAGCGGATGGAGGAGCCGAAGTTGATGTTGTTGATGTTGCCGCTGGTGCCGTTGGACAGGATGCCGACAAAGGCGGGCTTGCCGGTGTAGCGAGGATCTCCAGCGCCTAAACGGCTGCCGATTTCACGGGCAAAAGCGCCGAAGTAGTCGGCACTGATGGCGGTGTTGCCGCCGACGTAGTGCAGGCTGTAGTTGGCGAGGAGGCCGATGGGTCGTTTATCGGCGAGGGCGCGGACGGCGATGACGGCGACGTCCTGATCCACGGCGGAGGTGGGGACGGAGACGCTGGTGCTGACGTTGCCGGGGTTCATCTTCGCGCGGTCGGTGGTGATGCCGAAAGGATTTTCGTAGTACTGGCCTTCCTTCATGTGCCAGCGGCGATTGAAGACGTGGGCGGGATCGCTGCCAAAGGCCCAGCCGAATTCGGCAGGCTCCAGATTTTTCATGGCCTGGGCGATGCCGGCGGCGATGCGCGGGGCCACGGTTTTGACATATTCAGGATCCGGGTCGCTCTGAAACACGCCGGCGAGGGTGGCGGCAGAGTGGGTGTGGGTGGCGGAGATGAGAATGTGCGCGGTGGGGATGCCGGTTTCCTTGGAGGCGAGGGCCTTGGCGTCTTCGCAGATCTCGCGCGGGATCATGCAGGCATCCACCACGACATAAACCAGGGCGCGCTGGCCATCATGCAGGGCCAGGCAGCGTGCGTGCATGGGATCGGTGATTCCCTGGGCAAAGTTGCCCTTCATGCTGCCATTGACGGGGGTGGGGAATTTTGTGGGCGAGATGTCCTGGGCGAAAGCCCCGGCTTTAAATTCAGCCTGGGCCGAAAACTTGGACAGAAGCAGGGCGAGAAGACAACCCAAAAGGAGGCGGCAGCGCATAGGTTGAAACCTACGGTGGCAAAACCTGGTTTCTGCGGAGGTAAATAAGAGGAGCGTTAAAAAATGAGCTGTGAAGCGACTGATATCGGGTGGCCGGAGGGCGGTTTTGCGAACTGTCACGCGAATGAAAGTGCCGTTCAAAACGAGTCATTCATAAAGGCGTATTGCATGAAATTATAGTGGGTCGAAAAACACTGAATCAGGGAAATCGTTTTTTGAGAATAAAAGGTTAATCTCCAACAGCTAAGGGGCGGCTACGGGTCCTTTTGAGTATTTTGATATGGAATCGAAAAATGTCTTTACTCGCGACGGCCTTTTCTCGGAAACTCGGGTGTTATTATTAGGCCCTGCCTGAGCCCAACCCCCAACCCACGGTCTCTTCAGCAAAGCACTTCCAGGATGTCCTGGAGTTGCCATGTCTGGTGAGGCCACTCTCAGGCGGAGCCTTTTGGTCCCAACCCCAATTTCTATGATCCATACCCTTCGTCGTCATCGCCGACACGTGAGCCTGGCCCTGGTTGCTCTGCTGAGCAGCTGGCAGATCAGTCAGCCCTTGCAGGCTGTCACTTTGTACTGGGATGGCAGTACTTCTGGGGCGTGGAACGTCACGACGAACTGGAACCTGGCAGCGAACGGATCGGGCGCGGCTCCGGCCAATACCACCACCGCCACGGATGACCTTTTCTTTTTTGCCACCGGGGCTCTGAACACCACGACGCAGACTCTGGGGGCCAACCGCACGGCGCGCAGCCTGACCTTCGGTTCGGGAGTCACTTCGGCCTTGGGCATCAGCGGAAGCACGCTGACTCTTACTCCTACGGGAACAGGGCTGACGGCGACAGGTGTGGCTATCGACATGACGGGCGCCGGGGCAGATGTCAGCATCACTTCAGCCGTCACCCTGGGCGCCGACCAGACCTGGCTGCTGGGGACAGGGCGGACTTTGACCATTGGTTCTTTTACTGCGGATGGAACGGACGACCTTGTCGTGGACGGTGCGGGGACCCTGAGCCTGGGCAACACGACGGACAATTCGTATGGGATCGGCATCATCACGCTGCAAAACGGGGCGACACTGCTCAACACCCAGGACAATACTTTTGGTGATACGACGACGATCATCAACATGACCAGCGGCACGACGTGGGACAAGGGCGGCTTTGGCGATGCCTTCCGCGGTCTCACGGGAACAGGGTCAGTGATCAATGCGGGCAATCTGGATTTGCGTACGCTCACGGGTGAGACGCTGACGTTTTCTGGGTCTGTGACAGGTCCGACCACGGCGGACCTGGTGAAGCAAGGGCAGGCGAACCTGGGCACGCAGGTGATCGCCGGGGATGTGAATTTCCAAGACCAGCTGCTGGTGTATTCCGGCACGCTGTCCTTGGCGAATGCCAATGGCGCGGCCAACCAGATTGTGGGCACACTTTTGATGGGGCGTTCCGATACGACAACGGTCAGGGATGTGGCGGTGCCCTATTCCACCCTGCGTCTGGACAGCTCTGTGGCCAACCATGTGACCCAGAACCGTCTGCATGATGACGAGGAGGTGCAGTTCCGCTCCACGGGGCATCTGCACATGATCGGCAATGGTCTGGCGGCGACGACGGAGGCAACCGGACCGCTGAACATTGCGGAATCGAATGGTGTGGATTCGAATGCGGTCATCACGCTGGAGGATGGCGGTGCCGGGCTGACGCTGACTGCGGACAGCCTGATTCGTTCGGCGGGTTCCACGCTTTTGCTCCGTGGCAGCAATCTGGGGACCGGGGCTGCGGGACCTGGGGTGGCACGGCTGCTTTTTGATGTGACGGTGCCGACGATCACCGGGACGCTGGGGACACCGACGGCGGGCATCGTGCCAGGGATTTTGGGCGACCATTCACTGACTGGGCAGGGGGCCGGATTTGTGACGTATGATGTCAACGGGCTCCGCCTGCTGCAGGCTTCCGAAATGGTGTCGTCCTTTGCCGGGCTGGGGCAGAATGTGAAGCTGGAGGCCAACCAGACGTTGGCCGGAAATGCGAATGATCTCACGGCCCACCTCGCCGGAGCGGGAGTGACGTTGGATCTGGGCGGGAATGTGCTGTCGCTGGCTGGGGCCAGCATCCTGAGCAGCGGCACGGCACCGGCAACGATCACCAATGGAACCATCAATTTTGGCGCGGCGACGGAAGGCTTTATCTACACGGTGAATGACCTGACGCTGAATGCCACCATCACGGGTGACACGGGGCTTGCCAAGACTGGACCAGGGACACTGACCATCAACCAGCCGCAGACCTACACAGGGCCAACCTCCATCAATGGTGGTACGGTGACTGTTGGCGGGTCCTTCATCCTGCCTGCGAGCCGCCTGAATGTGAATGGCGTGCTGAACTTTAGTGGCACGGGCACCTACAACCGGGTGCAGCACGTGAGCGGCAGCAACCTGGGGACCTTGAACCTGAATGGCAACACGCTGGAAATGGCCGGTGGTACGAGCGTGGACTACTATGGCCAGCTGACGGGCACGGCAGATTCGAAGCTGATCAAGTCCGGGACAAACACTTACGGTCATCGGTCGCTGAACACGGCCTTTTTGGGCGAGGTGATCGTCCGTGGCGGCACCTTCCGCATTTTGGGAGATACAAACAGTGCCACCAGCCTGCTGGCCGGGACACTGACTGGAGCCAAGTCCTTTCTGGTGGAGACCGGGGGCACGCTGACCCTGGACAACCAGACTGGCACGGACAGCCGCGCGATCAGCAACCGCATCGGCGACACGACGCCGATCACCCTGAACCGGGGCACGTTCCTCATCACCGGTTCCAACAATGCACGCCCCGCTGAAGTGGTGGGTGACATGACGCTGTCCGGCGGCTTTAACACCATCACGCTGGATGCGGACTTTGGCTCCAACCTGGACACGAACACCAGCCATGGCGACGTGGTGCTGACGACCTCGCGCCTGCTGCGCACGAATTTTGCCACGGGTCTGGTGCGCGGGGACAACCTGGGCTTTGCCATCGGCGGTCTGGCGGATGATGCAACGGCGGCGAATACGACGGGTGGCAATGCGGGCGACCCGGGCGGTGCGGAATCGAATTTCATCGTGACGAATGGCATCACACTGAGCTCCGCAGGCACGGGCAGTGCGATCGGCATCGTGCCGTATCTGACGGGCGGTGTTTCCGCAGGCAGCACGGGCTCCAGCCTGGTGACCTATGCGGCGGGCAATGGCTTCCGCCTGCTGGATTTCAGCCCGACGACGACGGACTATTTCTTCCAGGCCTTTGCTGTAAATGGAGCTCTCAGCTCCACCAGCATCACCGGGCAGAATGTTTATCTGGACATCACGGCGAACAATTCCGACCCGCAACTGGATGGGCCTGCCATCATTGGCGGTCTGGTGATTGACAACACGGGCGGCACCGGGGCGGACCTTTTCCTACAAGGGAATTTGCTGACCGTCAGCGGCGGCATCATCCTTTCCACAGGCAGCCAGACGAACACCATCTCTGCCGGGGGTGCCGGCGGGTCCATCACCTTTGGCAACAATGCGGCCACTGGATATGAAGGACGCATTCACGGCGCACGCCGGATTGAGATCAATGCGCCGATTGTGGACAATGGTCCCAACGCTGTCTCCATCACCACCGATGGTGAGATTTACTACACGGTGCCGCAGCTCTACACGGGCAACACGGTCATCAACTCGGGCCGCATTGAAATTTCCGGCGGCGACAACTACATGCCCATCGGCGGAGTGCTGACGGCCAATGGCAACGGGGCGCTGCGCCTGTTTGGCGGCAGCCAGGAAGTGGGCGGTCTGCAGGGGACGGGGTTCATCGAAAGCTTCAGCACGACCCTGGTGCGCACGCTGACGATCAACACCGACGGAGCCGGCGATGAATTCACCTTCAACGGCATCCTTCGTGATGGCGCAGCGATGGCTCTCGGCCTTGTGAAAAAGGGGCCGGGCACGCAGATCTTTTCCGGTGCGGCAGGTGTGAGCACGGCGACGGGGACCGTGGCGGTGCAACAGGGCCGCATGGTACTGGATGGCGGCATTACGAATACCAGCGGGCAGACTTTTCAGGACAACCGCTTTGCCGCCAACGTGCCGGTGATCCTGGGACAGGGTGTGTTTTCAGGCCAGTTGCAGATTGGCGGCCCTTCCGGGGCGCTGAACCAGACGGTGGCGGAGCTTTCCTCCTCCGGTACGGGCACGGCCAATGCGATCCTAGGCGGCAATGGCACGCGGTCCACCTTCACGGTGAATCAGGCCACGACGACGACCTTCAATGGCGGTCTGGGCGGTGCGGGCACTTTCCAGAATAACCTGAACTTTGTCAAAAACGGTGCTGGCAGCCTCACGGTCGCGGGCAGCAATTCCCTGAATGGCAGCGTGACGGTGAATGCGGGTGAGTTGATCGTCAGCGGAGCGGGCCTGCTGGGCAGCAATGTGCAGAGCGCCACGGTGGCCGACGGTGCCAAGCTGTTCTTCCAGCATGGCAACAGCACGCAGACCTTTGCGGGAACGGGCAATGTGCTGACACTGGGCAGCACGACCGGGGCCATGATTGGTTTCGGCATCAATGGGGCGACCAATGACCAGATCAATCTCACGGCGGGGCAGACCCTGACGCGGAACGGGACGACGAGCGCGGACATCTATGTGGTGGGCACGCCGACGCTGACTTCCTACACGCTGATCAACAGCGCGGCCGATGGCAGCTTTCTGGGCACGGGCAGCTTTGTCGCCGGGACGATCTTCAATCCCGGCAACTTCATTTACAATGTCACCCGTGAGAGCCCGGACGTGGGCAACAATGACCGCCTCATCCTGACGCTCACCGCGCAGGCGGCACCGCCGGATGTGTGGTGGAAGGGTGATCTCGGCGGCACGGGCACCGGGGTGTGGAGCGGCTCCGCCATCGGTGGTAACACCAACTGGGATTCCTCCCAGGCGGGTGGTGCGGATGCCTCCGTCCCGCCAGACAGCAATTCACATGTGCACTTCAGTGCCAATGGCTCGGCCAATTTCACCACCAGCCTGGGGGCTGACCTGACGGTGAAACAGGTGACGTTTGAAGCCGGTTCAGTGACCAACGGAGTCACCGTCGGCGGGACCGACAAGCTGACGCTCACGGGGGCCTCGGGCACCGGCTTCACGCTTGCGACGGGCAATGCAGGGACGGTCACTGTCAGTGCCCCGGTAGGCATTGGGGCCACCCAGGCCTGGAATGTGGAAGATGCGGCGGGGACACTCGCCGTGCTGGGCGGGGTCAGCGGCACCGGGTCACTGAATCTCAATGCCAGCCCGACGGCAACGGGGACCATCATTTTGGGTGGCACCTCCACCTACACGGGCAGCACCAGCATCCGCGCAGGGCGGCTGGGCCTGACCGGAACGGATTCGCTGCCGAATGGTTCGGCCTTGACGCTGGGGTCGGCCAGCAGCGGCGCGATTTTGCAACTGGGCACGGCGCAAGGTGCGGCGAATGTGACGCTTAGCAGCCTGGTGCTGGGCAGCTTTGGCAGCAATGGCATCGTGGGCGGGTCGGCGGCTCTTTCCACCCTGACCCTGAATCTGGCGACGCCTCTGACGCTGGGCTTAGGCATCGGCGGTGCAGGCACGAATGAAAACAATGTGAGCTTGGTGAAGAAGGGCGTGGGCACGCTGATCCTCGACGGTGCCAACACTTATGTCGGCACGACGACCATCAACCAGGGCACGGTGCAACTGGGTGCGAGTGGCAGCAGCACAGGCAGCACGGGATTGTTTATCAATGCCGATGCTGGCCAGACAGCCGTGATGGACATCAATGGCCGCACGATGACACTCGCGGGAGCTATCACGCTCGGCGGTGCCAGCAGCACCTCGCAGGCCAACCTTCTGGATACGGCCACAGGCGGCAGCCTGACTCTGGGCGGCAACATCACGTATGATGCGGTGAACAATCCGCTGGGCTCCACGGTGAGTGTGAACCTGGTGGGCACGGGAACAAGCCGGACGATCATCGGCAATGATTCCACCTCGGCAGCGACGGACCTGACGGTCTCGGGCGACTACCTCATTGCCTCCAACCATGCGCTGACCCTCGATGGCACCGGCAACAACCTGTTTTCCGGCGATGTCACCTCCGATGGGGTGGCGACTCTGGAAACAGGGCGCGATCTCAACAAGGCGGGCACGGGAACCTGGACGCTGACTGGCGCGATCAACATCGGTGATACCCTGGCCATCAACAATGGCACCCTCAACCTGGAAGGCACCTCCGTGCAGAACGACGTCATTGTGACGGGAGCCACGAGCGTGCTGAACATCAGTGGCACCATTGACGGGTCCCTCATTGCGGACACGGCCAGCAACGGCCTCTACATCCGAACGGGCGGCACCGTCAACCTCCTGGCCCATAACATCCTCGGCAGCGCGATGGAGTTTGTGCTGGTGAATGAAAATGCCGCAGGTACCTCCACGCTGAACCTGAACAGCTTTTCCTTCACCACACCACGGCTGGATGTGGGCGGTGCGAGCAATACGGCGGACCGCATCGGCAATGTCATCGGCACGGGCACGGTCAACATTGGCACGGTCCTCAATGGCTACGCTGGCAGCGTCAGCGCGAATCTGGCCAGCACGGTGACCGGAGCCAACAGCATCAGCAAGGACAGCGTGGGAACGGTGGTGCTCTCTGGCAACAACGCCTTTGGCACGGGCAACACGATCGTGCGTGAAGGGGAACTCGCGCTCGACTTTGGCACCCACTCCGGTACGGACAACAAGATCGGCACCGGCATCCTGACGATGGGAGCCAACGCTGGGGAAGCCAATCCTCGTCTGTCTCTCAATGGTCATGGCACGGTGCCCGCCTCCCAGTCGGTCGCCAGCTTGGCGATGGCTCGTGGGGCTGGGGAGATTGCCCTCGTTAACAATGGGGCGGCTTTGACTCTCGACATCATCGGCAGCATCACCCGCACGAACAACTCCACTCTGAACTTTGAGATCGGGGCGGGCACGCAGGTGAAGGTCGGTGCCACCACGCTCACTGATGGCATCATCGGTGCCTGGGCGACGGTGAACGGTTCTGCCTTTGCCACGGTCACCGGTGGCCAGATCACCTCCCTGGTCAGCACGGCTGGAAATGATGTGGATGCCTGGACGGCAGGCCAGCATGTGATCAATACGACGGGCTTCACCCATGTGGTGGACCAGTGCGTGCCTAACATTGCCTCCCTGACCTTCAACGCCAATGCGGCGAGCACGCTGGCGATTAACAATTTCCGCTCCCTGGCGATCAGCAGCGGCGGCATTCTGGTCACTTCAAATGTGGGGGCGAACAATACCGCCATCACTGGCGGTCGCCTCACCGGCCCGCTGGTGGTTCACCAGAACAACACAGGCGGCACCTTTGAAATCAGCTCGGACCGCGACGGTGCTTTGACCAAGAGCGGTGAAGGCACGCTGATCCTTTCCGGTCGCGCGCTCTCCAACACGGCGGCGGTGACGCTGAACGAAGGCCGGCTGGTGCTGACCGGAGGCAACGCCATCGGCGATCTGGCCCCCGTGAACATCGTCGGCGCGGTGGGGTCCGGGGCCACCGTTCTGGAACTCCTCGCAGGCCAGACCGAAACCATCGGCCTGCTGCAGGGTGGGGAAAACAGCAACGGCACCGTGCTGCTGAATGCAGGATCCCAGCTCACGCTGAATCAGAGCGATGGCGATGGCACGGCCAACGAAAACTTCATCTTTGGCGGCGCCTTCTCCGGCAGCGGCACCCTGGTGAAAAGCAACATTGACTACCTGACCATCACTGGCCTGAGCGCCGACTTCACAGGTGCCGTGGTGGCGGATCTGGGCCGCATTGATCTTCAGGGGGCTTCTGGCCGCCTCAGTTCGGCAACGTCCTACACGGTGAATGCCGGGGCTGAGCTCATCTTCCGCCAAGATCAGACCAGTTCCATCAACCGCATCAGTGATTCTGCACCCATCACGCTGAACAACACGGCGGGCACCGTCACCATCTCTCCGCGCAACGGCCTTTGGAGCTACAACCAGAACCAGAATGCCACCCGCACGGAAAACGTCGGCCCGATCACCCTGGGCTACGGGCACAACCTCATCCTCTCGCAGGGGAACAACGGGACAGGCACGGGGACCGCCACCATCTCTGACTTGGTTGCGGACAGTCTTTCACGCGGCACGCAGCGTGCGACACTTTTGGTTCGCGGACCTGCGCTGGGCACCACCACGGCCACCCAGCGCGGCCTCATCCGTTTTGATACGGGTGCCACCGCGACGATGGACGGATATGAAGTGGGCGGCGGCGGCCTCATCACCACCTCCAACATTTCCATCATCCCATGGATCATCGGTCACTCGGATGCTTCGGGTGCTGGCAATACCCTGGTGACTCACGAGTCTGCCGCGCTGGGCCTCCGCCCGCTGGCCTCGACGGAGTACATCAATGATTCCGCAGCGATCACGGGCACGCTGAACAACAACATCCGCTACACGGCCTCCGCCAGCCTGACGGCGACGCCGACGGCCATCAATGCGCTGGTGTTTGATTCTGCCACAGCCATCGTGCTCAGCGGTACGTCCTCTTCGATGGAAGTCACCAGCGGCACGCTGCTGTTTGCAGGCAATGGCAGCCACAGCATCAGCGGCATCTCCGGAATCACCGCCGGTGGTGGCCGTGACTACTCCATCTTCACCACCGGCACCGGGACGGTCACGCTGGATCCGGCGCTGACCTCCGCTGTCCCGCTGGTGAAATCGGGTGCTGGCACCCTGCGTCTCACCAGTGTGCTGAACGCCTTCACCAGCGTTTACCTGAACCAGGGGAACATTGAGGTTTCCAACATTGCCGCCCTTGGCACAGGAGCGATCAATTTTGCCGGTGGCCAGCTCAATCTGGGCACGGGTTACACGGGTGACCTGGGCAGCCGTGTGTGGAATGTGGGCACAGGTGGCGGCACCATCAACGTGAATGCCATCAATGCCACGGCGACCAATCTCATGCTGACGGGTGCGGGTGATCTGCGCAAGCTGGGTGCGGGCACGCTGACTTTGACGGGCACCGCCGCCAGCACGCACACGGGGCTGGTCACGCTGGCCGCTGGCATCCTGGATCTGAATGTCAGCGGTGGCAATGCCATCGGCACCGGAGGCCTGCTCATCAGCGGCACCACCACCACTCCGACCGTCCGCCTGCTGGCCAATGACCAGATCGCCGATACGGCCAAGGTGGAAATCCTCCAGCCGACGGGTGTGGCCCATCGTTTTGACGTCAACGGCTTCAGTGAAACCATCGGCAGTCTTTCTGTCACCAGCAGTTCGACGACTGGCACCATCGTGGCCACCGGGGCGACCGGGGTGCTGACGGTGATGGGGGACATCATCCTGAACAACAACCGCATTGCCGATGCCGGCACCACGGAGTTCCAGCTTCTGATCACGGGGGCCGGCACCGCGACCGCTGGAACGCGCACGGTCACAGGCACGCTGGATCTCGGCGGTGCGGATCGCCGGATTGTGGTGGAAAGCAATCAAACCAATATGGCCTTCCGCAACGATGCCGTGATCGAGACGGTGGTCCGCAACGGTGGCATCATCAAGGAAGGCTCCCGCACCCTTTATCTCCGCGCTGACAACACCTACGCCGGAGCGACCACGATCAACCAGGGCCGCATCAGCATCGCCAGCGCGACGAATCTGGGCGATGGCTCGGTGACGAACACCCTGGCGCTCAACAATGGCGGCGTCCTGCGCAGCACTGGGGTCACGGTGGACCTGGGAGTGAACCGCAGCATCTCCCTGGGAGGCTCGGGTGGCAGCCTGGAGGTGGGTTCTCCCAACCAGCTCACCGCCTCCGGCATCATCTCCGGCACGGATTGCGCGGTGCTGACCAAAGCTGGCACGGGCACCTTGTTCCTCACCAACGCCAACACTTATGTGGGCGGCAGCATGATCAGCGCAGGCACGCTGGTGGTGAACAACCTCACCGGATCAGGCACGGGCAGCGGCACGGTCACCGTCGGCATTGGCAGCACCCTGGCGGGCACGGGCAGAATTTCCGGCCTGGTGGCCAACAGTGGCATCATTGCCCCTGGCTCCGTGAACGGCGCGGGTGTCAGCACCCTCGGCCAGTTGAACATCGGCAGCCTGAGTTCCACTTCGGAATCCATCCTGCTGTTCCAGCTTGGCGGGGCCACGACACTCGATCTGGCCAATGTGCTGGCGTATCAGGCTAATCCTTCCGGCTTCAGTGTCCCGGCCTCCTGGACCAACTATGAATCGGGAACGACCCAGCATGACCAGCTCTACATCAATGATCCGAGCGCTCCGAGCCTGCTGACGACGATCCAGGTGTCCAACATTTTCCTGAACGGCTTTGTGCCGGACTACGGACATGTCTTCCAGATCCTGGACTGGACCACCCTGGGCACGGCTGCAGCCACGGGTACGCCAACTTTCAACCTGCCGACGCTCACCGGCAGCCTGAGCTGGGATACGGGCCTGTTCAACAGCCACGGCCTGATCGTGGTCGTGCCAGAACCCAGCCGCCTGCTGCTGCTCTTCATCGGACTTCTGGGACTGCACTTCCGCCGCCGCCGTTGATCGGGGTCTGGGGCTTGTGGATGCGAATGGAGGGACCCGTGCAAATGGGTTCCCTTCCGGCTGGATTTCGCCGATGCTGCAAAAATGGTTAGGCCATCACCGCCGCCGCAACCTGCGCGGCTGCGGTTTCATCGTAGAGGCGGGTGATCAGACTGAGGCCGAAAGGAAGGGCGGTGCCTGCGCCGCGTGAGGTGATGATCTGGCCGTCTTCGATCACGGCCTGGGCAGGCTCGGCCCGTGTCAGTTCGGCATAGGTGGAGTCGTGGGCGGTGTAGCGGCGTCCTTCCAAGATGCCGGCATCGTGCAAGACCAGTGGTGCGGCACAGATGGCGGCCACGGTTTTCCCTGCGGTGAGGAAATGTCGGGCCAGGGCGGCAGGGCGACCGTCTGCGCGCAGGGTTTTCACGGCGGGGCCACCGGGGATGAGGAGGAGATCAAAGGAGTCTGTCCCCAGGGTGGCCAGGAGGGCATCCGCGTGGATCACGATGCCGCTGCGACCCGTGACGTGCATGCCCTCGCCCAGGGCTGCCATGACCACCTCTGCCCCGGCGCGGCGCAGGAGGTCCACAGGAGTGATGGTTTCGATTTCTTCAAAACCGTCGGCCAGCAGGCAGAGGACGCGCTTGGACATGGGACAAAGGGAAGGGGGGATTGAGAAAGCCGCGAGGGGGGCAAAGGCCGGACTTCACTTGCGGTATTTGGCGATGGCTTCGCGGATGCGTTCCACGCGGTTTTCCGGTGCCGGATGGGTGCTCATGAATTCAGGCTGGCTGCTGCCTTTGGCCGACTGGGCCAGGATCTCCATCACGCCGATCATGGCCTCCGGATTGTAACCGGCCTCAATGAGAAAACGTACGCCGAGGGAGTCGGACTCCAGTTCATCATCGCGGCCGTATTTCATGATGCGCATGTTGGCGACCATGCCCGCGATCTGTGCCCCGGTGTTGCTTTGACCGTCGGAAAGCAGCACGCCAGCCCCCTGGGCCAGTCCCTGCCAGAGTTTGCTGGTGGCCATCTGCTCATTGGAATGGCGGCCCACGACATGGCCGATCTCATGGCCCAGGACTCCGGCCAGCTGATCTTCATTTTTAAACAGGCGGAACAAGGCCTCGGTGATGAAGATCTGGCCACCTGGGAGGGCAAAGGCATTGACGGTCTCACGGTCTCCAAGGAGGTGAAATTCAAAGCGGTAGGGGGTCTGTCTGGCGAGGGTGCTCTGCACCAGCTTGGCACCGACACGGTCCACCAGGGCCTGGGCCTGCATGTCGCGCGACTGGCCGCCCATCTGCCGGATCATGAGCGGGGCGGATTGCAGCCCCAGGGCAATTTCTTCCTCGGCTGTGGCAAAGGCCAGGCGCTGGGTGCGGCCGGTAAATTCGTTTTCGTATTCCGTCGTGCCCAGATAATGGTAGGCCAGGGTGCCGCCCATGATGAGAAGGGCGAGGATGATGCGTGGATGGCAGCCGATGCCGCGCCGCCCGTCTCCATCGAACGAAGGGGCCATGTTGCGAAAAAAGCGGGTAAAAAAACGTCCCATGCGGCGGATCATAGACGGTTCCTCAGCTACTGTCACGGGTGGAGTGCCTGCGGGTAGCAGTCCTTAAGGGGCGTGGAAAGAGCAGTGGCCCCTCGTCGCATTTGACTCAATGTGTAAGACTCAAGGTAACTCTCCGTTGCAAAAGGAGTTACTACGATTTAGCAGCCTTCAATTTGCATTGCCTATGAACCTAATCCGTGCATTTAGCACTATTTCATACCTTGGTTTTTCTATTCTTGGGACAGCCATGGCCGCACCGGCGGATTTGGACCCAGTTTTCCTCAATGGAGTCGGGCTGGGCATCACGGGGCCCACCTATCCTGATGAAGGGCCAACAGGGGCGGTGCAGGCGCTGGGAATCCAGCCTAGCGGTGCCATCCTGGTGGGCGGTGGCGGCGGCATGGGCAGGCACAACAATCTGGGGGAGCTGACAGCCCTGAAGCGCCTGCTTCCAGACGGTGGCCTGGACCTGTCTTTTGCGCCGAACGGGGCATTTATTCAGGGACCGCACACGACGGTGATGGGCCAAGTTTCGGAAGTGAATGCCATCCTGGTGAATGCGGACGGCTCCTTTTTCATCGGCGGTGTGTTTGAAAACTACGGTCCGGCCAGCACCGTGCGCGCCTTGGTGGCCAAGGCGAATGCCGACGGCACGCTGGATACCACGTTTGTGCCGCCCACGCTGGCATCGAATGGGGCTGGCCGTTATGTGCAAAGCCTGGCGCTGGACAAGAATGGCGGTCTGCTCATCGGCGGGGCTTTTTCCGCCGGAGGGCGGGCCAACCTCATCCGGGTGGATGCCCAGACGGGCGCGCAGGACCTGACCTTTGACTCCTCCGCCGTGGCGGGGAACTCGCGGGTGGTGGACTGCATCAGCCTCGCCCAGGATGGCCGGATTTATGTGTCTGGCAGTGCGGGCAGTTTTGGCGGTTATCCGTATGTGTTCAGGCTGCTGCCGGGAGGGCAGGCGGACACCTCCTTTTATGTGCCTGTTGCAAACGAGTATGGCCGGGTGAACCGCGTGCTGGCGCTGCCCAGCGGCCGGGTGATCATCGGTGGTGGCTATACCCTTGCCGGTCAGCCGGAAGGGGCCTTCCTGACGGGACTGACCGCCAGCGGTGCGCCGGATGCGGCCTTCAATGCCAACCTGGGCACGGGCACCAACGGCTGGGGGGGCGGCCTGCTGCAACTGCTGCCGGATGGCCGCATCCTGGCCGGGGGGATCTTTAATGTCTTCAATGAGACGCCGGTGGCCTCTCTGGTCATCCTGAATCCGGATGGCACCCGCGATACCACTTTCACACCGGCTCCTTACTCGACGGACCGCAACAGTTACCTCACGCACATTTACAGCGCGGTGCCTTTGAATGATGGCCGCATCGTCGCGGGCGGGTGGTTTTCCCGCGTGACGGATCCTGAGTTGGAAATCAACAATCTGGTGGCCTTCGAGGGCGACGGCACGGCAGGAGCGGGCACGCTGAAATTCAGCAGCCCTGTTTACTCCGCCTTGGAAGATGGCGGCAGTGTGACTGTGCAGGTGGCCCGCACAGCAGGCATCGCGGGGGCTGTGAGTGTGAACTACGCCACGGGCGGCGGCAATGCGGTGGCCGGAACCCACTACACCAGCACCAGTGGCAGCCTGAACTGGGCCGACGGTGAAGGCGGCGCAAAGAGCATCACCATTCCGCTGACGGACAATGTACCGGCCAATGCGACGAGGACTTTCCAGGTCACCCTTACAGCCCCGACCGGAGGAGCCACCTTGGGCAGTGTGGCGGTGACCCAGGTCTCCATTCTGGATGATGATTCCCCACCTGAAATCGTCACACCCCCAGCCAGCGTGACACTGAACCAGGGAGCAAATCTGAACCTGTCCGTCACGGTCAACAGCACCGTGCCTGTGACCTTCCAATGGGAATACAACAGCGGCAGCGGCTTTGCGAACATCCTCGGGGCGACACTCCGAAATTTGCAGATCAGCCAGGTGAATCCGCAGAACCACGCCGGGCAATACCGGGTGGTCGTCACCAGTGCGAACGGGTCCGTGCCTTCGACAGCGGCGACGGTGAATGTGCTCACGCCTGCGGGTTCGGTCTTCCCCCTCTTTGCCTCCACCCTGGGCAGCAATCGGGAGATCTCGGCAGCCGCGCCGGATTTTCAAGGGCGCTGGATTGTGGTCACCAACCAGATCGGGTTTCCTTCGGTACGCACGCTTCAGCGTCTGCTGGTCAATGGAACGGTGGACACCACCTTCACCGAGTCCAACTTCGACAATGGGGTCTCGGCGGTGCATGTGCTGCAGGATGGCAGCATCCTGGCGGGCGGCTTCTTTGACACCATCACCAGCCCCGCTGGGGGTTCGGCGGTGAGTCGGCCAGACCTGGCGCGGTTTCAGGCCAATGGTGCTTTGGACACGTCATACACGCCTTCGTTGCCCACCGTCAACAATCTGTATGTGGAGACAATTGCCCCAGGTGGCGGTGGCACTTTTTATGTCGGTTTCGGCTCCGGCGGCGGGCTGCGCCGTTACTTGGCCAATGGCACGCTCGACAGCAGTTTCACTGCCCCAGTGACCCTGGGCAGCGACCTCCAAGGCAAGGTGGATGCGGTGGTGGAGCAGGGTATTTCTGGCATGGTCCTGGTGGCCCACATGACCGGCCGAAATGGCCAGGGCTTCACCTACAATTTGTCCCGCCTCTATGCCAATGGCACGGTGGATGCTGGATTTTGGACAGTCTCTGCCATCGGCGGGGAAATCGAGACCATCGGCCTGTATGCCTATGGGCAGAAGATCGCGATTGGTGGGCGTTTCTCCGGGCTCAATGGTCCCCACAATCCGGGCCCACGCATGGCGGTCCTGGACGTAGCGGGTGCTGCGGACCGCTCCTTTGTCAGTCCTTTCAACAACACGGAAGGCAAGGTTTCCGGCATCTTGGATCAGCGCGGTAAACTGGTGATTGCCGGGGAGTTTACGACCATTGGAGGCACCAATCTTCGTGGCGTGGCCCGGCTGAAGCTGGATGGCAGCATTGATTCCTCTTTTGTTGTGGGTGGTGGCACGAATGGCAACGTGAACAGTCTGCATTTCACCCCTTCGCGTGATGTGTTTATCGCAGGCAATTTCACTTCGGTGAACGGAGTGGCAAAAAACTATGCCGCCGTGCTTCTGGGGAATTCCCAGGTGGGAACCCTGGGCTTCCAACCGGCCCGTGTGACCCATACGGAGGCAGCGCGAACGATTCAGCTTTTGGTTTGGCGGTATGGTCCAGTCGGGAACCCCCTTTCCGTGCAGTGGGCCACGGCAGATGCGCTCACTGGCACGACAGCGACGGCGGGCACGGACTACACAGCGGCGACCGGCACGCTGAACTGGGCACCTGGAGATTCTGATGGCAAGTTCATCACGCTCACGCTGCTGGCGGATGGTACGCAGGAGTCCACCGAAAACTTCCGTGTGGTCCTCAGTGATCCGCAGGGGCCGGTGACCACCGGTGCCGATGCCACCGTGACGCTGCTGGATTCCGACACTCCGGTGACCTTCACCACCCAGCCTGCGGCCAGCACGGCGCGGCTGGTTGGCGAGGCCCTGGCCCTGACGGCGGTAGCAACCAGCCCGACGCCGATCAGCTATCAATGGTACCTCAATGGCGCGCCTGTGACAGGGGCGACGACGAGGCACCTCAACATCGCGGCCCTCACCCAGGCCCAGGCCGGGCTGTATGTGCTGGTGGCCACGAATGCAGCGGGCAGCTTCAGCAGCGGGGCTGCGCAAGTCATCGTGACGGCTCGGTCGGGCGGCATCTTCGCAGGGCAGGCTGCTGCGGGGCGGCCTTCCTTCACCGCTAACACTGTCCAGGCCATCGTGGCCACAGACGATGGCGGGGTGCTCATCGGTGGCTTCTTCAGTGCGAATGCTGGGAGCAATGTCAACAAACCCTACCTCATCCGCATTCGTCCTGATGGCTCGACGGATACGGCGTTTCCTCTGACTCTGAACAATAATGTGTTTGCCCTGCTGCGGCAGCCGGATGGGAAGATCCTGGTAGGAGGGAGCTTTACCAGCCCGGCGACCCGCCTGATGCGGCTGAATGCCGACCTGACCCTGGACACGGATTTCAACACGAATGTGGGCAGCAACCTCAGCGCAGGGCAGGTGAATGACATCGCGCTGGACTCCACCGGCCGTGTGTATGTGGGGATGTCCATCAGCACCAGCGGGCGCATTGCCCGCTTCAGTTCGGCCGGGGTGCTGGATGCCGCTTTTGCTCCCGCTGTGAACCAGCAGGTGACCAACATTGCGGTGCAGAATGATGACAAGCTTTTGGTTAGTGGATTTTTTACCCAGCTGGCGGGTTCCGGGGTGAACCGCTTCGGCAGGCTGAATGCAGACGGCACCTTTGACAGCACGTTTACATCATCCTTGGGGAGTTTTCCATTCAATGACCTGCTGGTGCTCAGGGATGGACGTATCTTTGCCGCAGGCGGCACGGGCAGCGGTCTGGCCTTTGCTCAGGTTGGAGCCGACGGAGCCACACTCTCCAACATTGGTTCCAGCAACCAGGTATATGAACTCTCCCAGGCACCGAATGGCAAGGTCATGGTGACTCGAGCCAGCATCCTTGGCAGCGGCTCGGTTTACCGGATCAAGGCCAGCAACCCGCTGCCTGTTCCTGGCTCCAGCGATGGCGATGCCACCTTCAATGTGGGCACGGGGCCGAATGCGGATGTCAAGGTGGTGACACATGGCCCAGATGGCTCCATCTGGATCGCGGGAGATTTCACGGCTTTTAATGGCGTAACGACCGGCGGTGTGGTGCGGCTGGAGGGAGACCCTGGAGATCCCGGCATTGTCAATCAGCCCGCCAAGGTGGGAGTCAACGGCGGCGCCACGGCCCAGATGAGTGTGGGTGTGGTGGGGACCAATCTCACCTACCAGTGGCTGAAGAACGGTGTGCCGCTGGCGGATGGCGGACGGATCTCGGGCGTTACGACAGCCATCCTCACCATCAGCAATGTGGGCGTGGCGGATGATGATTTTTACACGGTGGCGGTGACTGGGGGCAGCCCGACGAACACCGTCACCAGCATTCCGGCAAAGCTGAATGTTCTTTATGCTCCTGTGGTGGTGAGCAGCCCCGCCAATGCCACGCCGGAACGGGGGGCGACGCTGACGTTGGCCGCCGAGGTTTTGGCGGCGACTCCGGCTTCCTATGAATGGCGCCGCGATGGCGTCTTGATCCAGAATGGCGGGCGCTATTCGGGAGCCAATACGGCGACCCTGGTGATCACCAGTGCGAACAATGCTGACCACGGCCTTTACACGCTCACCGTGACGAATGGACAAGGCACGGCCAGCACCACCGCCGCCTCCGTGACGGTGAACCAGGTGGCCGCTGACCGCGATCCTGCGCTAGCGGCACTGGGTACAACGACCACGAACTCCAGCAATTATGTGAATGCCTTTTTGCATCTACCTGATGGGCGCACGCTTATCGCTGCCCGAGGCGACATTGCTGGAAACCCTCTCAATGGCAGCCCCACGAATGTCGGAAATCAATTGGTCGTGATTGATACGGAGGGGCGCGCCACCGGGCCTGCGGCAGGCAACTTCAGCGGCAACAGTTCCAGCGTGAACGGGTTCTTCCGCCAGCCCGATGGCAAGATTCTGGTGTTTGGTAATTTCACCAGTGTCGCCACAGTCGAGGGCGCCGGACGCACACGCCTGTCCCGTCTGAATGCGGATCTCTCTCTGGATACCTCCTTCCTGCCCGTGGGACCTTCCAGCGTGCCTGCGTCGGTGATTGCCGATGGCCTGGGGCGCATCTATGTGGCGGGTGGTTTTGCGGGGTATGGCGGCAATAGCGGCTACGACTATCTCGTCCGCCTGAATCCTGACGGCAGTCTGGACACCACCTTCAAACTCGAATTGAGCGACAATGTGAATGCGATGCAGTTGCTGCCCAATGGGAAGATCCTGGTGGCGGGCAACTTCAACAGCTACGGTCCATCCGGTGCGACCACAACGATCCCCAGCCTCATCCGGCTGAATGCTGATGGCACGCTGGACAGCAGCTTTGTTCCGGCATTGCCTGCTGGCACAATCGCCACCGCTGCGGTGGATGCTGCGGGCCGCATCCTCGTGGCACGCAATGCGTCTCCTTTTGGGCTGCTGCGGTTGCTGCCTGATGGAGCTGCCGATGCCTCGTTCAGCTTCACCGCTACGCTGGGCAATCCGCCCTCGGTGATGACGGCCCTGCCAGATGGCAAGGTGCTGGTGGGCGGCAGCTTTACCAGTCCGACGAACCGTTTGTTCCGCCTGAATGAAGACGGCAGCCTGGATGACGGCTTCAATGTCGGCGCAGGTTTCAACAGCGGCGGCATCACCGCCATTGAGGTGGACTTCCAGGGCCGCCTCTGGATCGCAGGTTTCAGCTTCACCACGTACAAGGGGGTGGCGGCGAACCGCATGGTCATCCTCCAGGGAGATGGACCGGTGCTCCGTTTCATCACGCACCCGGCCAGCCAGGTGGTGGATGTGGGCACGGCTTCGCTCCAGTTCAGCGCCAGCGCGACGGGCAACAATGGCTTTGCTTTTCGTTGGAAGAGAAACGGCATGCCGCTGAATGATGGCGGACGTGTCTCGGGGGTGGCAACGGCGACTCTGACGATCTCCAATGTCATCATCGGTGATGCTGCCAATTATACCGTGACCATCACCAGCCCGGATGATGAAGTGACGAGCAACAGCGCACTGCTGACCGTGCTTTCCGGGCCTGAAATTCTCAGCTCTCCGGTGAGCCGGATCGTGGATACAGGCACCACCGTGACCTTCAGTGGCACGGCCCGGGGGGCCGCGACGTTGAACTATCAGTGGCTCCTGGGAGATGTCGCACTGAGCAATGGCAACGGAGTCAGCGGAGCCACCACGCCCACCCTCACGCTCACGGGCGTGGACTTTGCCGATGCAGGCAACTATCGCCTGCGCGTCACGAATACCATTTCTTCGGCGACATCGGGAGTGGCCAACCTGACGGTGCAGCGCAGGCCGGATGCGCTTGCTGGTGATCGCCCTCAGCCGACTTTTAATAACGAGGTTCTGGCCATTCATGTGTATGAAGACGGCTCGTATTTGGTGGGCGGTGGTTTCACCAACGTTTCTGTGAACGGAGCCGCCTCCGTCAACCGCGGGCGCTTGGCGCGGTTCCTCTCGGACGGCACGCTGGATCCCAACTTTTCTCCGAGTTTTAACAACAGCATTCGTGCGATTTCTGTGGATGCGGAAGGGCGCATCTTTGTGGGTGGTGACTTTACCAGCGTCGATATTGGGGGCACCGTTACGAACGTCACCCGCGTGGCCCGCTTCACCCCGGCCCGCGCACTGGATACGGCCTTTAATACGGTGACGGCTGGACCCAACCTAAGTGTGTACGCCCTTGCCGCAGTGGGGGATGGCTCCGTTTACATCGGCGGGAGATTCACGCAGATCGGCACGAACAATTCGGCCGCAGTGAACCGGATGGCAAGACTTGGAACGAATGGGGCCGTGCTGGGCAGCTTTACTTCGGGTGCGGTCAATGACGTCAACTGCATTCATCGGCTGGCGAATGGCACCCTCTATGTCGGTGGTATCAGCAACAGCTGGGGCAGCAATGCCATGGCGCGGCTGGTCAAGCTTTCCGCCACCGG
The DNA here is from genome assembly GCA_040386955.1 of Verrucomicrobiota bacterium. GTDB lineage: Bacteria > Verrucomicrobiota > Verrucomicrobiia > Verrucomicrobiales > Verrucomicrobiaceae > Prosthecobacter. The sequence continues at coordinate 58,978 of JAZKER010000016.1, read as the reverse complement.
AGCTCGTGATGGCAACTTTGTCTCGCCCGACATTTTCACGATTGTGCATGACATTCTGCAACTGCCCAACGGCTCCTTGTTCGTCGGCGGCAATGTTGCTGGCCAGCCTTATCTGAAACGGCTGAATGCAGCTACGGGGGCTGATCTGGGATTCTCCATCACAGGCCACCTCAGCGTGGTGAATGCGGTGGCGCGGCAGCCTGATGGCAAGCTGCTTTCAGGCGCTCTGCAAACCTTCATTCGCATGGACGAGGGTTTCGTCCCTGACACAGGAATGGCGGTGTCTTTGGACGGAAAGGTGAACGACATTGCTGTGGATGCCCAGGGGCGCATCTATGTGGGGGGGAGCTTTGGCCAAATCAATGGAGTCGCCAAAAGCCGCTTCGCCATTCTGAACGGCGGCGATTTTGATTCGCGAGACGGCCTGCTGCCACCTCAGACAATCACCTTTGCCCAGCCTGCGAATCGCACCTTCAATCCGGCGGCGAACAGCCTCCAGGTGAGCGCCACATCCAGCTCCAGCCTGCCGGTCTCCATCGAGGTGACCAGCGGTCCGGCCACCCTCAATGGCAGCACCCTGACCATCACCGGGGCAGGGGAGGTGACGCTGACGGCGACCCAGGCTGGCAATGAAAACTTCTCCGCCGCCACACCCGTGGTGCGCACCTTCACGGTGGCCAAGGCAACGCAGACGATCAACTTCGCAGTCCTGTCGGATCGTTCGATGTTCAGCGTTCCCTTCACCCTCAGCGCCACCGCCAGTTCCGGGTTGCCGGTGAGTTTTGAGCGTGTTTCAGGCCCAGCCACTTTGAGCGGTGCAACGGTGACCCTGGATGGAACGGAAGGTGTGGTGACCGTGCGCGCCACCCAGACTGGAAACGCGAACTACGAAGCCGCCGAGGCGGTGGAGCACAGCTTCATCTCCCTGGACACGCCGCCATCCCCCGAACCGCAGACGATCACCTTTGCTCCGCTGGCAGACCGTCTCGCCACGGCAGGTCCTTTCACACTCAGTGCCACGGCCTCCTCGGGCTTGACGGTGGCCTTTGAGCTCGTCTCCGGCCCGGCCACATTGGTCGGCAACACCGTCGCACCGACAGGGCCCAGCGGCACGGTCACGATCCGCGCCACCCAGCCGGGCAATGGGACCTGGCTGGAAGCACCGGATGTGACACGCAGCTTCTTCATCACCGGAAACACCCCGGTGGTGCCAGTGGCGCAGACGATCACCTTCACCCTCCCTCCGACGCGTTATCTCAGCGAGGGCACGGTGGCCCTGAGCGCCTACTCGACTTCAGGACTGGAAGTGAGCTTTGAGGTGGTCTCCGGCCCGGCGGATCTTTCCGCACCCGGGGTGCTGACCTTGACCGGAGTGGGCACTGTCAGTGTCCGCGCGGTGCAGACTGGCAGTGCCTCCGTCAAGGCCGCTGCGCCGGTGATCCGCAGCTTCAAAGTGCTGGCCGATCCCACAGGCCTGACGCTGACGAATCTGACGCAGACCTACACGGGATCGCCCCTTGAAGTCGGCTATGTCGGTGTGGATGAATCGGTGGAGGTCACCATCACCTATGCTGGCAGCGAAACGCCGCCGACCCAGGCTGGCAAATATGCGGTGGTGGCCACCGCGGGTGCCGTGAAGAAAACCGGCAGCCTTGTCATCAATAAAGCGCCGCTGACTGTGACGGCAGACAACCAGCGCAAGCTGGTGGGCCAACCGAATCCGTCCCTAACCCTGAGCTACTCGGGCTTCCTGGCAGGTGACAGTGAGCTGACCATTTTTGACAATCCGACGGCCAAGCCCGCCGTGAAGGAACCTGTGCTGACGACCACGGCCAAGGAGACCAGCGCGGGCGGGGCCTACCCGATCAAGCCCGCCGGAGCGGTGGCGGTCAACTACCTCTTCGTTTATGTGAATGGCACGCTCACGGTGGATACCTTTGCCGGCCAGTATGAGGCCCTGCTGGCCAGCACTGAAGGCAGTGCGCTTCCGGCAGCGAAGGCGGAGATCACCGTGGCGGCCACGGGCAAAACCTTCACGGGCAAGCTGACCACAGCCGGTGAACTGGCGGCACTGCCATTCAAGGGCAGCCTAACCACTGATGTGGAAGAGGAAACCGTCACCGGTCAGGCCACCTTCAGCAAAGGGGCCAACAGCTACGTGCTGGATTTTGTCCTGCCCTTGCAAGGTGAGTTTGAAATCACGCTGAAGCTCAACAGCAGCCTTGTCGCCTCCACCCTGGAAGGCCAGAAGCTGCTGGTGCTGGCGAAAGGGCAGACGCTGACCCACGTGGGTGCCCACACGCTGCTGCTGGGCTCGGGGCTGGTGATTGACACCTCCGTGATGCCGCTGCCGGAGGGCGTGGGCTATGCCACGGCCACGGTGGATGCCAAGGGCATTCTGAAGCTGGCTGGCAAGCTCGGCGATGGCACCGCCCTTACGGCTTCCCTGGCGGCAGACTCCGATGCCGGTTATCGTCTCTTCCTCCTCCCTTACAAGAGGTTGAACAGCTACATCGCGGGCAACATCCCGCTGCAAAATCACCCGAATCTGGCTGGCCGCAAGTATGTGGGCTTCGACTCTGAAGCGGATCTCGTCTGGCAGAAAGCGCCCGAGGCCAAGGACAAGTCCTACCGTGCAGGCTTTGGCCCTCTGGCCTGCCGGATCATGCTGGATCCCTGGCTGCCGCCGACGAAGGCTACCAAGACCGTGGCCGCCATCACCCTGGCGAATCGCCTGGGGCTGAACCCGGCCGGGCAGCTCACCGTGGCTCACGGGGCTTTCGTCAGCGAGTCGTATGAGCATCTGCCGATATCGGTCACGGTGGATGCCGCCGGCAAAGTCGCCGTGGCATCGCCTGTGACAGTGCCGGTCAATTCGACCAAGTGGAAAGTCACTTTCACGGCTACGACGGGCCTGTTCAGCGGCAGCTTCGTCCTGTCAGACATGGTGGCAGGCAAGGCTGTGCCGCGCACGGTCCCGTTTGTGGGCATTCTGCGTCAGCCTGTCAATGAAACGGAAGGCATCCTCGGTGGCGGGCATCTGCTCCTGCCAGCCTTGTCCACGGCGCCGACCAATGAGCAGGTATCGTGGCCGATTGAATTCCAGAAGCCTTGAGGCATCGGCCTGGATGAATCACATTCTGGGCACCGCGTCATCTCCGGATGGCGCGGTGTTTTTATCGGTACCTGATGCGTTTCTCCCTTTTCTGGAGCAGCGGCTCAATGCGCTTCTGCCAGACTGCGGGTCCGGGTGATCTTCCCGATGCGGCGGATGGAGATGTGGGCCGTGGCCGCATGCTCGCTTTCGATCGAGTCACGGATGCGACCGCAGTAGTCGTCCCACGATTCATCGGGTTCGATGTGAGATTCGACCTCCATGACAGTTCGCACGAGGGTTGCATAATCAACCCCTGGGAATTCATTGTGCAGATTTTGCAGCAAAAAGCGCAGCCTCGTCGGGTCAAGTGATGTGCTCATACGACAGAGTATCGCACGGAAATGTTAATTTGTGTGTATTATTTTTAAAAATTAACATTTTACCACCTGATTGGTTTCAAATTTGAATCAGAAGCCAATCCCTTGGGCTGAATGTACAAAAAAACAGCCTTTTGCAGTCATGCGAAAAGCTGAAAACCACCTTTTACGGACACACCATTCCATGACCAATCTGGAGGTCATTTGTGGAAGCCGTGACAAACCCGCTCAGGCGGATTTTTCTACCGGAGCGGCCTTCTTCGGCGTGCCCTTGAACAGTTCCTTGACGATGCCGATGCCCAGCAGCTTCATGGTGTCGAAGTAGCTGCGCGCGATGTCTGCCGTGAGGAAGGCGAGGTAAACATCGTTGGAGGGCAGGGTGCTGTTGGAGGCATAGTACACGGGCTTCTCAAAACCACGGTACTTGGACTTGTGAAAGGCCAGACCTTTGAAGTTGTAGATCTCGCCGCCGAACCGCTGGCTGATCTGGAAAAACCAGCGTGTCATCAGGTCGTCGGAATAGATGCCGCGCTCCAGGTTCGTGAACGGGCATAACAAAAGGTTCAGTACTTCCACGCCTTCGGTTTTGAAGGTTTCCATGGCCACCATGTGGACGGCGGTGGCCAGACGGCCATAGCGGGCCTCGTCACAGCGGACGGTGTTGGCCGAGTAGCCAAAGACCTTGCCGTCGCGATACATGGGATCATAGAACACATAGCCGATGGCGATGCCGTCCTTGTCATAGGCGACAAACTTGCGGACGTCGTGCTCCTGCTGGTAAACCGGGCGGCGGGCATAGATCCAGATCTCGCGGTCATTCACCTTTTTGCCCTGCAGCCACTTGGAGGAAAGGGCGTTCAACTGCTCCAGCGGTACCTTGGCGATGTCCACTTCCTCGATCCGGATGCCTTCGCGCTTCGCTTCGTTGCGGGCGCGTTTGATCATGTCGAGTTCCTTCCAGTTGCCGAGGGTATTGTAGGTCTGCACGGGAAGCTCAGGCTCATAGCCCACGCAGTTCACCTTGAACCCCATCTGGCGGAGAACGGTGGCGCAGCGTTCTGAAACGACACCGAAAACAGCGGCGGGGAACTCTTTGAGAAAGGCGGCAATGAGGGGCTGCAGATCCTCCGGGGCGCATACGGGATCTGTCAGGGCGATGCGCTTGGGCTTGCGGGCAAAGACGGGGTGCGTGGCCGTGATGAAGGCGATGTAGCCCAGTTCATGAACAAAGTACTCCATGCCATGCTGGAGCGTTGCATATGAAAGCGCCTCACAGCCATGCTTTTTGATATGGCCTGATAGTAAAGACCATTTCTCCTCATGATTGAAATTTTCAGACTCTTTACCTAAGATTGAGCGCATGTTTGGGGAAGGCTGATAGGTGTACACCTTTTCTGCGAAGACGCTAGGCCAGATATTTGAGGAGCCAATCTCCGGTCAGGTCAAAAACGCGCTGTCTATTGCGGTCCAGGTGTCCAGCGTGGCCGTTGCCTGGGACCACTTCGACATGCTTGACACAGGTGAGGGCATCGTGAAGCCGGTAGGCCGTACTGACAGGGTCGAGGTTGTCCTGTTCCCCCCAGATGACGAGGGTGGCAGCTTTGATTTTGGAAACACGCTTGATGGTGTTCACAAAGAAGGCGTGACCCGCTCCAGGCAGGGGGAAATTGGCAAAGGCGCGCCGCTTGCCTGGATCCACCTTCAGGCGGTCATTGATCTCCGGGTCTGCGGCGAGCTGGACTTCTTCGAGCAACTTGACGATGGAGATGCGCAGGTCTTTGCCCGTCAGCAGGCGTTTGAGGTAACCGACACCACAGAGAGTGCCCATCGTCAGCGTGATGGACCAGGGAAGGGTGTTCATCACGGTAGCGTCCAGGGCCACCAGGGCGCGGAGGCGGGGATCCACGGCGGCGACTTCCAGAATGGCAGTACCGCCGGAGGAAAGACCAAAGGCACCGATTTTCTTCGGGTCCACATCGGGCCGGGTTTCCAGGTAATCCAGGGCGGCCAGCAGATCGGCCACCCATTCGCGGATGGAAACGTGGTAGGCATGCCCGCCGCTGGCACCGTGGCCGTGCATGTCCATGAGCAGGCAGGAGATGCCCTGGCGTGAGAGGCTGCGCGCCATCTCAAAGTAGTTTTCCTTAAACTCGCCTGCGCCGTGAGAGACGATCAGGGTGGGGCCGGAACGGGCAGTTTCACTGGGGACAAAGCAGGCGTGAATGTCCACCCCCAGGGATTTGAAGGTCACCAGCTCCCATCGCTCATCCACAGACTTGTCGGGTCTGGTGACGATGGATGCTGCGGTTTTATTCATTATTTGTTAATCGCACTAATACCATCTTAATTATTTTTCATCAAAGCTAGAATTTCTCCAATTGTCCTACAAAATGCACGGTTTTTTGTAGGGTATAGTGCAAAAAGCCTACAGAATCTACCAAAAACGGCCAGGAGGTCCCCAATTGCTTCTGAAAAAGGGGAAGGGCCGAAGTCAGCGGCTTCGAAAGGTTAGAGAAAAATCATGAATGCCATAAAAACCGCCACGGCGGAGGCAATCAGCACTGCACCTGCGGCAATGTCTTTGACCTGACGGATCTGCTCATCCCGCTCCTGGGTGATGCGGTCGCACAGTTTCTCCAGGGCGGTGTTCAGCAGCTCGGCCACCCAGACGAGGCCGATGCAGAGTCCCAGGCAGCCCCATTTCCAGGCGGGCAAATTTTGGATCAGTCCGAGAGTCGTCACCGCCAGGGTGGTCACGAGGTGGACTTGAAGGTTGGGCTGGCTGCGCAGGGCGGAGCCGATGCCTGTGAAGGCCGGCCCAAAACTGCGCAGGACTCTGGCCAGCCAGGCGACCATGCCCTAAGAGCTGGCGGAGGGTTCCAGGTTGGCGCTCTTTTGCTCGGGGGCAGACTGGTTCACCATCTGCCGCATGGTCTTCACCCAGGAAGGGGCATCGGGATGGCTTGGGTTTTCCTTGATCACCTTCAGCATGTCGGCCAGGGCATTGATGGTGGAGGGGCCTTTCTCATAGAGGAAAAGGGCGCGCTGCCAGCGCAGGGCGGGCAATTCATTCTTGGTCCAGAGCTCAAATTCCGGGGCGAACATCTGCTCCTTGCGGAAGATGCCCTCGGCATTGATGCGGGCATCCCAGAGAGCAGGCAGGTTGTCCTTGCTGTCCACTGCGGCCAGGGGCAGGAGGGTCTGCATGTACATGCTGCCAACGTCACCCGCGCGGGTGCTCCATTCTTTGCGGTTGAGGTAGCGGTTGAGATTGAAGGCCTCGACGATCGGGCTGTTGTTGTTCAGGGCGTTGTTGAGCCTGTTTAAGGCCGCGCCTTTGAGCTTGGGCGCGGCGGCGACGACGGTGTTGATGTATTCCTGCAGCTTGGGCACCATTTTTTTAAATTCATCTTCCTTGGCCTCATGAGCCTCGAGGGTGAGAATGAGGTACTGAATGCCCAGCCGGGTGGCAAAGGCGACATCTCCGTTTTCATCGCTGTTACCGCCCTTGGCGTTGCGCTGCATGTTTTCCTGGCGCTTGCGGGCATCGGATTTGTCCACTTCCTTGCGCTCGCTGTTCACGATGTTGTCGCAGTCCAGGTAAAGGCTCATGGCGGCCTGGTCGCTGGCCGTGCCTTCACGCAGTTTGGCCAGGATGCCGGAAAGATTGCTGCCGCGCATTTGCAGAATCTGGGTTTCCAGTTCCTTCAGCTGGGTCATCACGGAGTTCACCTGGGCTTCCGTCAGGGTCGTGCCGGGCTGGGGCACCGCCGGGGTGGCCGGGGCCTGGGCATGGGCGGCAGGGGCGAGGCCGACGGCCAAAAGGGCGGAGGTGAGGAGCAGGGACTTCATGGTGGGTGGCTGGGAATGGGAGAAGCGCGAGATGCCGGGTGGTGGCATTCAACGGCCTGTGCTTGCAACAACGTGCACTTGGAGAAGTTTCATTGAACGATTTTCACACTGGTCACATTTCTTTATCTGCAATGGGGTCTTGCGCCGGGAGGCAAGCCTGCGCATTAGCATCTTTCCATGATCTGGAATCAGCCATTGCGCTTTCTGCCCATTTACCAAACCCGCGTTTGGGGAGGCCGAAATCTGGAGTCTCAGTTTGGCCGCACTTTGCCGGATCCCAGGCTGCCGTATGGGGAGTCCTGGGAGATCTGTGACCGGGCCGAAGCGGTGAATCGGGTGCGCGAGGGGGAGGCTGCGGGAATGACGTTGCATGAGCTGTGGACCCAGCATCGAGTGGCGGTTTTCGGCGAGGCTTTGGCCAGCCATCCCTCGGCGCGGTACCCGCTGCTGATGAAGATCCTGGATGCGTGCGACGATCTTTCCATCCAGGTGCATCCGCCTGCGGCCGTAGCGGAGGAACTGGGGGGCGAACCGAAAACGGAGATGTGGTATGTGGCGCAGACCCAGCCGGGTGCCTGTTTTTATGCCGGGCTGCGTGCCGGGGTCTCCCGGTCTCAGTTTGAAGCAGCGCTGCAGGATGGCAGTGTGGCCGACCTGATGCACGCCATCCGGCCTGCGACGGGCGACAGCCTGTTTTTGCCGAGTGGCCGCCTGCATGCCATCGGGGCCGGGCTGGTGATCTTTGAGGTTCAGCAAAACAGCGACACCACCTACCGAGTGTTTGACTGGAACCGCGTAGGCCTGGATGGCCAGCCGCGGGAGCTGCACATCGACCCCTCGCTGCGCAGCATGGATTTCGACGATTACGAGCCGGGCCTGCAACCGGCGCTGGCGGATGGCACCCTGGCCAGCTGTCCGTTTTTTGATGTTCGCCGGGGCGACCCTGCCTCCAGCCTGCTGGGCCGGGAAGGGGAGCACCTGACGGTGGCCGTGGTGGAGGGGGGGCTGAGTGTCAATGGCTGCCCCCTGGAGAAGGGGGATTTTGCCCTCATTCCGGCGCAGATGACGGCGGCGGAGCGGCAGATCACGGGCCTGACGGCCGATGCTTGCTGGCTGGAAGTGCGAATTCCAGTTTCCACCGGCGGCGGAGTGTGAGAATGAAACCCGCCGTTCCGGCAGCTTGACGTTCCCTTTACACGCCTTTAGTATCCTGCTCCGATGAGAGAACCTGTTCTTCCCAGACTGTCCGCTTGCGCCCTTGCGGCAGCATCATTGTTTCTTCTGCCCACCAGCTCCCCAGCTTTCCTGGGACTGTTCGAAAAGAAAGACAAACAAGCCCCCGGTGCCGATGAGCGCCAGGCCCAGGAAGCCCAGGCGACTGCCCTGCTGATGTCTGCCCGTGAGGCGCAGAACGCAGGCAAGACTGGTCGCGCCCAGAGCCAATACAACGCCATCGTGAAGCAGTATCCGTTCACGATCGCCGCTTCGGAGGCTGCTTATGCCAGCGCCCTGATCACCCGCGCCAACAGCGATGTGACGACTGCCTTCGATGCCTTCCAGAAGTTCATCGACGACCACCGCTCCAGCGCCCGTTTCAATGATGCCCTCCAGCAGCAGTATGAACTGGCGGAAGAAGCCCGCGGGGGCCGCCGCCAGCGCGCCATGCTCATCCTGCCGGTGAAGATGGGCGGCGAGGAAGTGATCAAGCTGTATCAGCAGATCATCAAGAATGCACCCTTCGGCAAGCTGGCGCCTCTGGCCCAGTTCAGCATCGCTGAGATCTACCAGGATCTGGGTGAGAAGGACAAGTCCGTGCTCGCCTATCAGAACGTGGTGGAAAATTATCCGAACACCAAGCAGGCCGGCGAAGCCCAGTTCCGCATTGGCTCCATCAGCAGCGTGGCCGCCAGCCGCAGTGAAGACAAGTCGAACCTCGTGGCCACCCGCGATGCGCTGACCACCTACATGTCCACCAACCCCAAGGGTGACCGCGCCAATGAAGCTGAGATGATCCTCCAGCAGGTGAATGCCGCCGAAGCCACACAGTCCCTGGCCGTTGGCAAATTCTACCAGCGCATGGGCAAGACCAAGGCTGCTGCCATCTACTTCAACGAAGCCCTGAAATATGGTTCTCCTGAAGCCTCGAATGAAGCCCGCGAACTGCTGGCCGAACTGGCCGCTGCGGATCCTGAAGCGGTGGCAGATGCTAAGAAAGGCCAGCCCGACCAGGACTACACCATCCCGGGTGCCCGCAACCTGAAGACGCGCGATGATTACATCGGCCCGCTTTCCCCGGAACTGACCCGCCTGGGCCAGAAGCCGAAGATGCGTGCCGGTGACGACAACTTCCTGCCGATCCCGATTCAGGAGCCGACCCTGCCATTGACCCCTGGCATGGCCCCGGTCGGTGGCAGTCTGCTGCCTCCTGTGACGGAAGAGAAACCCGCCCTGCTGCCTGTGCCTGCCGCGCCTGTGGCCCCCGGCATCCCGCCACAGCCGCCGACGAGCCTGCCTGTGCCGCCGAAGCCTGCTGCCCCGGCCAATTGATCTGCCGTTTCTCTTTCCAGCCTGATCTTCTTTCTCTCCCGGATGAAAATTTCTCTCCTCGCCTGTGCCTTTGGTTTGGTGGTGTCTCTCACGGGCTGCGCGGGCTACCAGCTCGGCGGTCAGAAGCCTGCCCACCTCACGAACGTGACGAAGCTGGCCATCCCGACCTTTGAAAACCAGACGCTGGAACCCCGTCTCGGCTCGCTGGTGACCAATGCCATCATCAAGCAGATCCAGAACAGCGGCGGTTATGAGATCGTCTCCATGGAGGATGCTGAAGCGGTGCTGGATGGCAAGGTCATCAATGTGGACCGCTCCCAGTTCCGTTCGGACCGTCGCAACGTGCTCCGCACCTCGCAGCTCCTCATGACGCTGCGCACGGAATACGTCATCAAGGATGCTGGCAGCGGCAGCACCATCCATCGCGGCCGCAGCTCGGCCGATTCCTACACGATCCTGGATTCCAACGTTCAGAACTCCGAAGCGCAGGCGCTTGAAGACGCGGCCCAGCGTCTTGCCGCCAACGTCGCAGCCGACATCACCGAAGGCTGGTGATGACTGAAGACGACCAGTCCCAGAATCCGGCGTCGGAGAGTCCCATCGAGGATCCCTGGCGCACGGATGAAGACTCCACGCGGGTGGCTGAAGATCGCCTGCCTGCCGAAGGAACGGCGGAGGAAGATGAGGCCCTGGCTGATTTTCTGCCCAGCAGCCTGCAGCCTGCCTTGTATTTGGTGGGCACGCCCATCGGCAATTTGGCGGACATCACGCTGCGCGGACTGCACATTCTCAAGTCCGTCAGCGCCATCGCCTGCGAGGACACGCGCCATTCGGGCCGTCTGCTTTCGCATCATGGCATTCGTTCACGGCTCATCAGCCTGAATGAGCACAATGAGGCGCGGCGCATTCCGGAAATTGTCGCCCAGCTTCAGCAGGGGAACAGCGTGGCGCTCATTTCAGATGCAGGCATGCCCACGGTTTCAGATCCGGGCCAGCGGCTTGTGCAGAGCGTGGTGGCTGCGGGGTTAAGAGTGGAAGGGATTCCCGGCCCAAGTGCCGTGCTCACAGCCCTTGCCGCCTCCGGCCTGCCGACCACTCCGTTTTATTTTGGCGGCTTTTTGCCACACAAAAAAGGCCAGCGAAACACCGAGCTGACAGCAGCCCTGGGCCGAGACTGCACGAGTGTCTATTTCGAGAGTCCCTACCGCATCGTGGATACCTTGGCGATGATTGCGGAGCAGGCTCCGGAGCATCGGGTGGTGGTCGCACGGGAGTTGACGAAGAAGTTTGAGGAATTCCAGCGCGGTCCGGCCCGGAACGTGCTTTCTCATTACCAATCCAAGACACCCAAAGGCGAAATCACCCTGGTCATTGCCCCGCGTGAACTTCCGAAATGGGTGACCTGGTGACCTCCAACCTGGTTCCCATGACGAATGACGAAATCCGAACGCCCCAGCAAAGCCGAATGATGTGCGGTGCTCTGCCTGCCACTTCTTTCAGCCAGCCTTCAGGCATTGGGATCTCTGCCCGTTCGTGATGCCAAGAACTGCTTTTCTACGCCACCCCTTCCTCTTATGATACCCGCCCCCTGCGACCTCGGCAATTCCAAGGACAGTCTCAAAAACTCGATCATCAATCATCTGCGCTTCACCCTGGGCGCCTATGTGGAGTCCGCCAGCAAGAACGACTGGTGGGTGGCCACCTGCCTGGCCATCCGGGACCGGGTGATGGACCATGCGACGAAGTCCCGCACCCTGCATCGCCAGTCAGGCGTGCGCCGTGTGCATTACCTTTCCCTGGAGTATCTCATGGGCCGGCTGCTGGAAAACAACCTGCGCAACTCAGGTCTTTATGAGTCCACCAAGGCGGCTCTCGGCGAGATGGGCAAGGACCTGGATGCCCTGCTGGATTGTGAGCCTGACATGGGCCTGGGCAACGGCGGTCTGGGCCGCCTCGCCGCCTGTTTCATGGACAGCCTCAGCACCGTGAACCTGCCAGCCATCGGTTACGGCATTCACTATGAATTTGGCCTGTTCCGTCAAGAGTTTGTGAATGGCAAGCAGGTGGAACATCCGGATGCCTGGATGCGCGATGGCAGCCCCTGGAAAATCGCCCGCCCCAGCTACCGCCAGACGGTGCAGCTTTATGGCCGCGTGGTGCAGAAGTTTGATGACTGCGGACATCCGCGCTCGGAGTGGGTGGAGACCAAAGCCCTGCTGGGCCTGCCTTGGGACATCCCGATCGTCGGTTATGACAGCCATACGGTGAACGTCCTGCGCCTCTGGCAGGCCCAGGCGGATGAAGACTTTAATTTCCAGGTCTTCAATGAAGGCAGCTATGTCGAGGCCCTGCGCGACAAGGCCATCGCCGAGACGGTCTCCAAAGTCCTTTACCCGAATGACTCGACCGAAAGCGGCAAGGAACTCCGCCTCGTGCAGCAGTACTTCTTTGTCGCCTGCTCGCTGGCAGACATCGTCCGTCGTTTCAAAGTTGGTTATACCCTGCCATGGAGCGAGTTCCCCTCCAAGGCCGCCATTCAGCTCAATGACACCCATCCCGCGGTGGCCATCCCTGAGCTGATGCGCATCCTGGTGGACCTGGAAGGGCTGCCATGGAACGATGCGTGGAAGATCTGCCAGGAAACCTTCGCCTACACGAACCATACGCTGCTGCCTGAGGCTCTGGAAATGTGGTCCGTCGGCCTGTTTGAGCGTGTGCTTCCGCGTCATCTCCAGATTATCTACCAGATCAACCAGCTTTTCCTGGAAGGCGATGTCGAGGCCAAGTGGCCCGGCGACGCCGAGAAAAAACGCAGCCTTTCCCTCATCGAGGAGCGCGGTGGCAAATACGTGCGCATGGCCAATCTTTCCGTGCTGGGCAGCCATGCCACCAACGGTGTGGCCGCATTGCACACACGCCTCCTTTGCGAGCGTCTGTTTGCGGATTTTTATGCGCTGTATCCTGACCGTTTCCTGAACCTGACCAACGGCATCACCTTCCGCCGCTGGCTGGATGTCTGCAATCCGCAGCTCTCCGCACTCATCACCGAGACCATCGGCGAAAGCTGGAAGAAGAATGCGGACCTCCTGCGCAAACTGGATCCCCATGCGGACGATCCGGCCTTCCGGGCGCGCTATGCCAAAATCAAACGCGACCACAAGGTGGTGCTCGCAAAAATCATCCTGGATGAGTGCGGCGTGACTGTCAGCCCCGATGCGCTCTTTGATGTGCAGATCAAGCGGCTCCACGAGTACAAACGCCAGCACCTGAACCTGCTGAACATCGTCACGCTGTATCGCGAGATTCTGGACAATCCAGACGCTGATTTCCATCCGCGTGTCTTCATCTTTGGCGCCAAGGCGGCCCCAGGTTACTTCCTGGCCAAGAACATCATCCATGCCATCAACGCCGTGGCTGCCAAGGTGAACAATGACCCGCGTGTGGGTGACAAGCTGAAGGTTGTCTTCATGCCGAACTACCGGGTCTCCCTGGCGGAAAAGATCATCCCTGCTTCGGACCTTTCGGAGCAGATTTCCACCGCAGGCAAAGAAGCCTCCGGCACGGGCAACATGAAGCTGGCGCTGAATGGCTCGCTCACCATCGGCACCCTCGACGGAGCCAATGTGGAGATCGAAGAAGAAGTCGGTTCAGAAAACATCTTCATCTTTGGCCTCACGGTGGAAGAGGTGACGGAGCTGCGGGCCAAGGGCTACAACCCCTGGGACTACTACTGGGCCAATGAGAAGCTGCGCAACACGATCGACTGGATCAGCAGCGACTACTTCACGGGCAATGCCGAGGAATTCCAGCCGCTGCGCCGTAGCCTTCTCGACCATGGCGATCCCTACCTCTGCCTGGCCGACTACCAGTCCTATGTGGATGCGCAGGCCAAAGTGGACGCCACTTACAAGGATCAGGACAAGTGGGTGAAGATGGCCATTCTGAACACCGCCCGCGTGGGCAAATTCAGCAGTGACCGCACCATCCTGCAATACGCGGAGAAAGTCTGGAACCTGCCCCAGGTGCCCATCGGCGAGTAATCCACGTTAACATCAAAGCTCTTCTGGCCGCCTGTGTTCATTCACAGGCGGTCTTTTTATGAGCGGTGTGGCAGCGGGTCAGACGAGCATGGCCTCATGCTCCTCCTCTTCCTCCGAGTAGTGCCAGTCCACCTCGCCATTGAGGTGGACGCAGGGGGGCAGCTCGCTGGGGAAGTAAATGTGACGGAGGCCGCAGGCGACCCCCAGGCTGAGATGGTGCTCAGCAATCGCTTCTGGTGTGAGCAGGCAGCGCAGGCACATGTCTTTTCCATTCCACTTGCAGTGCAGGTGGCAGGGGTCATTAGCTAAGGGGTCTGGCATACGTGGGACCTTTCCATGAACAGTTCGGAATGAGACTTTTCGATGGAAGTGACCGGCTGGCTCGGGAGAGCAGATGCCCAGATCCTCCGCTGCGGATGAGGTGAATCATCGGGACGGATTTTCCGGATTTTTTGTTTTACCACGGATGCCGATTTGCAGGCAATGACCAAACAGATATTTTTTACAATGTTTGTTAGACTGAATATTTAGCTATCTGAAATAATACACAAAGAGGCCGCTTCATAATATGAAGCGGCCTACATCAAATGTTGAGTTATCCCACGGCAGAATGCCGCTTTCAGGCAAAAACTCCCACTGCATTCCGCAGCAGGGTCAGGCCAGTTTCCTGGCTCTTCTCGGGGTGGAACTGCACGGCCAGGAGGTTGTCCTTGCAGATGCCGGCGGTGAATTCGTTGCCGTAGGTGGTGGTGCAGAGGGCCAGGGATTTGTCGGCCACGTCAGGGTAGTAGCTGTGCACGTAGTAGAGGTAGGAGGGGTTGGGCAGCCCTTTCCACCACTTGGCACCGCGTTCTTCCCAGTGGACCTGGTTCCAGCCCATGTGCGGGATTTTGAGCCCATGATCGGGCAGGAACTTGCGGACGATGCCGGGGGCCACGCCGAGGCCTTCGACGCCGGGGGATTCTTCGCTGGCTTCAAAAAGGAGCTGGTAACCGAGGCAGAAGCCCAGGTAGGGGCGCTCGTCCTTGAGCCACTGCTTCAGGGGATCCCAAAGCAGCCGCTCCTTGATGATGCGGACGCTGTCGCCAAAGGCTCCCTGGCCTGGGAAGACGAGCACGTCCAGCCCTTCGAAGCCTTTCGGTTCCGTGACAAGCTGGGCCTCATGGCCGATGGCCTTGAAGGCATTCAATACGCTGCGCAGATTGCCAGCGCCGTAGTCGAGCACACCGAGATTCATGGATTACAATACGTCCTTGGTGCTGGGAATGCCGACGACTCTTGGGTCGTTCTGGGTGGCGGCGTCGAGTGCGCGGGCAAGGCCCTTGAAGATGGCCTCGGCCATGTGATGTGAATCGCGGCCGCGTTTGATTTCGACATGCAGGGTGCACAGCAGGGCGCTGGAAAAGGCGCGCAGGAACTCCTCGACAAGCTGATAGCTGAAGACCCCGGCGCGACCGCCAATGGCCTCCATCTTTTCAGGAGCGTGGTAGCTGAGGAAGGGGCGGCCGCTGAGGTCCATGGCCACTTCGGCCAGGGTCTCATCCATGGGCAGGAGGAAAAAGCCGTAACGCACGATGCCAGCCTTGTTGCCCAGGGCTTCGCGGAAGCACTGGCCCAGGACGATGCCGGTATCCTCGACGGTGTGGTGATAGTCCACATCCACATCGCCGACGACCTTCACGTTCAGGTCAAAGAGACCGTGCTTGGTGAACAGCGTGAGCATGTGGTCGAAAAACGGCACGCCGGTGTCAATGGTGGACTGGCCGGAGCCATCCACATTGAGTTCGATCTGGATGTCCGTTTCGGCGGTCTTGCGGTGCTGTTTGGCGGTGCGAGGCATGGGGATGTAGTATTCAGTCAGCGGTTTTCAGTTTTCAGAAGAAGACCTCTCCTGCAATGAACACTGGAAACTGGACACTGGAAACTGAAACCTTTCAGGGGCGATGGCTTCAGTGATGGGGCACACCGGGTTCACGGTCTCTTCGGTGTGGCGAATGCTCTGGGATATCACCAGAGGTTGGACTCAGGGTGATGCTGGAAAAACCGTCTCTGGCTGAATACAGATTTTGGATCTCCATAGGGCCCTGACGGCCTGGCCGGTAACCTTTTTGGCAAAGCCATTCGGATTGCCGTTTCAGGCGTTCCCGTTCGCGTTTTTCGGACCAGGCATCCCAGCCGTCTTCATCGCCAGGCAGGGTGAGGGTCAGGGAAATAAAGGCGATCCGATCCTCAGGTTCAAAGGCCATCAAGCCTGTCATGTGGGCATCGTCCTGGTATTCAAACCGTAGATAAAGGTCCTCAAAAGGCACCGTTTTGACCCCCCGCTCCATCAAGGCCTTGCACATGGCCGCGCGGGAGAAGCGATGAACGCGCCCGAGATCTTCGAGTAGCAATTGAGTTACTGGATGCATCTAAGGTCATGGTCACTGATTCAGTGACGCTTCCGCCTTCTGGCTTGTTCTCACGCCGCCTTCTGCGCGGGCGTTTTCACCTGATCCAGAACTTTGGTGATGATGTCGTCCACTTTGATCTGCTGGGCTTCGCCTTCGAAATTCAGGATGATGCGGTGGCGGAGGGAAACGTGGGCAATGGCGCGGATGTCGTCGGTGGAGACGGCGGTGCTGCCATGCAGGGCAGCCCAGACACGGGCACCTTTGATCAGGCTCTGCAGGCCACGGGGGCTGGCTCCGTAGGAAACAAAACGCTGGATCTCCGGCAGCACGCCGGGAGTTTCCGGGTGGGTGCCGAGGATGAGCTGGGAGGCATAGCGGGCCACGGGCTCGGCCACGGGCACCTCGGCCAGCTCGCGCTGCATTTTCATGAGGTCGGTGCCGGTAAGGATGGAATTCAGCGTGGGCTCGGTGAAGCCGGTGGTGCGGCGGGAGATCTCCACCAGGGAATCGAGATCGGGGAAGGGGACCTTGATCTTGAACATGAAACGGTCGAGCTGCGCTTCTGGCAGGGGGTAGGTGCCTTCCATCTCCATGGGGTTCTGGGTGGCGAGGACAAAGAAGGGCTCGGGCAGCATATGACGCTCGCCGCCGGTGGTGACGCAGCGTTCCTGCATGACTTCCAGGAGGGCGGCCTGGGTCTTGGGGGTGGCGCGGTTGATTTCATCCACCAGCAGCAGGTTCTTGAACACGGGGCCTTTTTCAAAAAACATCATGCGGCGGCCCTGGTCGTTTTCATTGACGATGTGGGTGCCCAGGATATCCGCCGGCATGAGGTCGGGCGTACACTGCACACGGCCAGGCTCCAGGCCGATGACCTGGGAAAGGGTGCGGACGAGGAAGGTCTTACCCAGGCCGGGCACGCCCTCGAGCAGGACGTGGCCACCGGAGAAGATTGCCACCAGGACATCGGTCAGCAGGGCATCATAACCGACGATGGACTTTTGCAGCTCGGTCTTGAGGTTTTGGAAGAGTGTGGGAAAGGCGGGCATGGGGAGGGAAATCGGTAAACAGGATTCAGTGTGCAGTCTTCGCGGTCAGGGCTGTTTTTCGAATCGGCGGCGGAGTTCGTTGAAGTAACGGCGCACCTGTTCGCGGCGGCTGGGAGGCAGGGCCGAGTCATCCAGCGCCTCTTCTTCGGCCTGGAGAAATTCAACAGCGGTCTGGGTGGCGTTGCGGGTGGCGGATTCCTGTCGCGTGCCACCTTCCACGGTGCGGGTGCTGGACTGGCCCTCGCTGTTTTGCTGGGCATTGACGACGGTGCTGTTGGTCGTGTCCTGCTTGGCCGTGGGGTCGGCTTTCAGATCGGCCTTGCCCACGCCGGGATCGCGCCCGCCTGGGATGGAGAGGGTGATGTTGGGGGTGCCATCGCTGGGATCGCCTGGAGGGCCGCCGAGAATGAGCATGTCGGGTGGTTTGTCGCCCGGCTTTTGTCCAGGGACGGGGGCCATCAGCATGGGCGTTCCCGGGTCGCCCTGCTGGCCGGGTTGACCTTGCTGTCCAGGCTGCCCCATCTGGCCCACCTGCATTTGCTGGGGCTGGCCTTGCCCCTGCTGGCCAGGGTTTTGCTGCGGCTGCATGGACTGGCCCTGATTGGGCTGGCCCAAACCGGGAGGTTGCAGGGCCTGTTGCTGGCCTTGCTGTCCGGCGGGAGTTTGGCCGACCTGGGGTGTCTGGCCGGACTTTGACTGTGGGGTGTCGCCCGCAGCAGCATTCATCTGCTGCATGCCGCCGGCCTCATTCTGACCGGCGATGTTGCTGCCAGCATCGCGGAGCTGCTGGGCCAGCTTTTCCAGTTCCTCGCGGGATTTCTCACGCAGGGCCATGTCACGCATTTGGTTAGCCAGTTTTTCAAACTCGCCGCCAGCCGCAGCGGGCTTGCCCTGGTTCATCTCGTCGCCTGCCTGCAGCACGTGCTGGCCCACGGTGCGTGTGCGGTCTTCCTTGTCAGAGGCCTTTTCGATGTCATCCAGCGTCTCCTTCAGGCGTTCACGGGCGGCTTCGGGCAATTGCGGGGACTTGAGCTGATCCGCCAAGGCATCGGCGGACTTGGCGGCCTGGGCGGCGTTTTTGGCGGCGACGGCATCGCCCAGATCGGCGGTATCGGCATGGGTGCGCAGGGCCTCGACGAGCTTGTCGGAGGCCCAGGCCTCTTTGTCGTTGGCCAGCCGCTCCGCCAGTTTCTCCGCCTCGCGGGCACGGCGCTCCAGGTCGGACATCACCTGGCGGGCATCCTGGCCCTTGGCATTTTCCAGGCTGGCGGCAGTGGCTTTCAGGTTTTCCTTCAGCTTCTCCAGGTCGGCCTTTTCACTCTCTTCCAGGCCAGCGAGGTTTTTCTTGTCCCAATCCGTTTTTGCCAGCTTGTCAGCCTCGGCTTTGGCAGCGGCCTGCATGGCGGGGTCGAGGGGGATTTCGTCGCGCTTTGAGGCCACAATCACGATCCCTCCAATCAATAAGGCGATTAGAACTGGCAGCATCAGAATACGCGGCAGACGGATCGGGAGATCGGTTCCTAGCTGCGGCAGCGCTTCCGTGAGTTTCAATCGCTGCGCCTCCCAATGTGCCTGGGCTGCCGGGGATCGTTCAGCCTGCTGTTCGAACCACCATGCGGAAGCAAATGCCTCCCTCTGTCCGCGACTGGCATCCCAGAGTGCAAGGACGGAATAAAGCGAAGGCCGTCGCAACGAGGTTATCACTGCCATTGCAACCAGCCATACCACGAGCAGAAGTGCGGATCCCCAGGCGGGAGATATTCCGTTAAACAGCAAAACTCCTCCCAGGACCATCTGTGTTATGACCATTGGCCATACCATCTTCACCAGCCAGCCCAGCCAGCGCCGCAACCACACCCGACGCCGCACCTGCTGCGCGACAGGCGCGAAGGTGGCGGGGGATTGAGGGGCGGAGGTCATGGGGCTAAGCGCCAGAGGCTTGTCTGCGCTCTACAGATAACGGCTCAGAGCCTCAAACCTCCAGCATGAATTGTGGCATCTCGTAAAAGAAATGGGGAGGAAGATGTGGAACGGTCTGGGGCTGGACCTTGATGTCCACCGACATTGAATCTGGACGTGGAGCTTTGTATCTAGTGTAAATAAAGCATGATTCAGCTCAAAGAAGCTCTGCGTTCCTGGGAACTGTGTCGTCTGCCATTCAATCTCGTCCTGTTTGCCTTTGGCCTGTATTGGTCTTGGCCCTTGCGTGAGACCATGAAGGAAGAGGCGTGGTTTGGGTATTGGGGCAGTGTTTTTGCCTTCGGGGTAGCAGCCAATGTCTTTTATACGCTCGGTCCGGCCGTGGAGGCTTACCTCTTGGCTTTTCGTGGCCGAGGGTTTGGTAAATGGCGGCTTGGCCTGATGGGGGCGGGCTTGGCCCTTTCCGGTCTCATGACCTGGGTTTTTGTCTGGTCGGTCGAGATTCTTTATGTGGTGCTTTATCCCTCACGGGGGTGATGCAGTAACAAGATGAGAGGGCGTAACGCCTCCAGATATGGTGTGATTTATCGTGATGGAATAGTGAAATTGCGGCAGTTCGGGCGTCGCGCTGCGACGCGATGAATGAAGATGGTCCGCTGGCCAAAACTGCGCCTTGAAAGGCGCAGCTAAGATACGCACGCCGCTCTGCGGCTGGGGAAAGCGTATTGGGATGCGTATCAGGCCCAGGAGTCCCGAAGCTTTTCCACCAACAGGTGTGGCTAAATCGTATTACTTTTCAGCCCTTCATCTTTGAAATGTCGTCAATCATGGCAACATAATCTCGAGACCGTTCTCCTGGATACTTTTGTTGATAAACAGCGATGAAGGAGTCGCGAAAAAACTCAAAGCTGAAATCATTCAGCCACATGTCTATCGGCAGGTTGTGAAAGGCGTCGGCCAAGTCTGCGGCTTGCTGGGTTTTGCCCTCCCAGTTCAGTGCGCGGATCTCAATAAGGGCAAAGTATAGCATTTCACATAAGCACCTTCTCTGCCGATCCGTGGGTAGTCGAGGTTCAATTTTCATGATTGCTCAGCTCTTGTGAAGGGTGAGAAGATAAAGGCCTCACTCCTTGTTCATAGCATCGCCCGGAAATCCTCCTCACTCAGGATCTTCACGCCCAGTTTGGTGGCCTTGTCGAGCTTGCTGCCGGCATCGGTTCCGGCCAGGAGGTAGGTGGTCTTGCCACTGACGCTGCCGCTGACCTTGCCGCCGTTGGCGCGGATGGTGTCGGCGATGGTTTCACGATCTTGGCTGAGTGTGCCGGTGATGACCCAGGTGCTGCCGTTGAGCTTGTCGCTGGCAGCCTCGACGGTGCGCTGGGCAAAGGTGAGACCGGCGGTGCGGAGGCGTTCCAGCAGGGCTTTGTTATCTTCGTTGTTAAACCAGCCATGCACGCTGGGGGCGACGATGGCCCCGATGTCTGGGCACTGGGTCAGTTCCTCGATGCTGGCGGCGGCGATGGCATCAAGGCTGCCAAAGTGCTCGAGCAATTTGCGGGCACCGCCTGCACCCACGTGGAGGATGCCGAGACCGAAGACGAGCCGCCAGGCGTCCTGCTGTTTGCTGGCTTCAATGGCCTTGAGGAGGTTATCAATGCTCTTGGTGCCCATGCGCTCCAGGCGGGCGAGTTTCAGCTCGTTCAGGTCATAAAGATCGGCGGCGTCTGACACGGTGGGCACGCCGTTCAAGGGTGTGTCCACCAATTGGGCGACGACGGATTCACCCATGCCGCTGATGTCCATGGCTCCACGGCTAACAAAATGTTCGAGACGGCGTTTCACCACCTCCGGGCACTTGGAATTGGGGCAGCGGATGACGACCTGCTCTTCATCTTTGTGTACTCCGGTGCCGCAGATGGGGCAGTGGGTGGGGACGGGAATGGGGGTCTCATTGCCGGTGCGCAGATCCTTTTTAACGATGACCACCGCAGGGATGATCTCCCCGGCTTTTTCGATGACCACGGTGTCGCCTACGCGGATGTCTTTGCGCTCGATCTCCTCGAAGTTATGCAGGGTGGAGTAAGTGACAGTGGAGCCGCTGAGGAAGACTGGGGTGAGGCGTGCCACAGGCGTGAGGGCCCCGGTGCGGCCCACCTGGATGTCCACGGCCAGCAGCTTCGTTTCGGCCTGCTCAGGCTGATACTTGTAGGCGATGGCCCAGCGCGGGGCCTTGCTGGTGAAGCCGAGTTCACGCTGATCCGCAAAGGCGTTGACCTTGATCACGGCACCATCGGTTTCATAGGGCAGGGACTTGCGCATGGCATCCAGTTCATGGATGGCCTCCAGCAAGCCCTCGGCGCTGTCTTTTTCCCAGACTTTGTCGGCCTTGCGCAGCCCGGCCTTTTTTAGCAGGTCATAGACATCTGTCTGCGCCTCAATGGGCAGACCCCAGGAATCGGCCAGGCCGTAGAAAACGATGTCGAGCGGGCGCTTGGCGACGATTTTGGGGTCCAGCAATTTGAGGGTGCCGGCAGTGGAGTTGCGGGGGTTGGCAAAGCGGGGTTCACCTGCGCCTTCACGCTCTTCATTGAGCTTGGCAAAGTTCGCCTTGGTCATGAAGACTTCACCGCGCACCTCGAAGGTCTGCGGCCCATCTTTCGGCAGGCGCAAGGGCAGGGCTTTGATGGTCTTCAGGTTGGTGGTCACATCGTCCCCGGTCTGGCCATCGCCACGGGTGATGCCATGTTTTAGCACGCCATTTTCGTATCGAATGCTGATGGCCACGCCGTCCACTTTGGGCTCGATGACACAGGCGATCTTTTCGCGGCCCAGACCCTTTTGCAGGCGGGCAAAGAAGGCGGTCAGCTCGGCTTCGGAGTAGGTGTTGTCCAGGCTCATCATCGGGATGGTGTGCCGGATCTGGGTGAAGCCTTCGATGGGCGCACCGCCGACACGCTGGGTCGGGGAGTCCGCCGTCAACAGATCGGGAAACTGGGTCTCGATGGCCTGAAGTTCGCGCAGGAGCGCATCGAATTCCTGGTCGGTGATCTCCTGCCGGGCCTCGACGTAGTAGAGGTGGTTGTGGCGGTGGAGATCGGTGCGGAGGGATTCGGCTCGGGCGGAGGCTTCAGCGTGAGTCATGCGACCTCTTTTTTAGCGAGAAAGCGCCACGTGGGAAAGGGAGATTCGGTATTACTTCCTCGTTTTCAGAAAGCTGAACTCTCAGGCATGCCCAGGCGTCTGAGGAGAATCGCCAAAAAAAGATTCACCCTGCCCCAAGAAACCCCGCAGACTGCCGTGATGCCTGGCGAACACGACCCCATGAACGACACCCACCGCCTGTTTCTGGACACGTTGACCCGCTATGAGAGGCCGCTGCTGCGGTATGCCCACAGCTTTACCAACGACGCTGAAGAGGCACGCGATGTCGTGCAGGACGTGTTTATCAAACTGAGCCAAAACCTCGCCACGCTGGATCCGGACCGGCTGGCGCCCTGGCTCTTCACCGTCTGCAAAAACCGCGCCCTGGATCACCAGCGCAAACATCAACGCCTCATCGTCATGGAAACGCAAACTTTAGACCTGGAAGCCTCCGAGGTCCCCCAGCCCGGAGCAGAAATGGAAAGCCGGGAGACCGCCGCCGCCCTGCGCGGTTTCATCGAAGAACTCCCCCTGCGCCAGCGCGAGGCCATCCGCCTCAAATTCATCGCCGGTCTCGACTACAAACAGATCAGCGACGCCATGCAAACCAGCATCGGCAATGTCGGCTACCTCATTCATCACGGCGTGCTGGCCCTGCGCCTGAAATGGCAGGCCCAGGAAGACGCCACACCGGGCAAACCGAAATCCGCCCTGGCCTAACAAAACCTTTGTTTAAACTATTTAATTTACTTTTCCCATGAAACCGGAACAAATCACCGCCTGGGCCCTGAACGAACTCAGCGCCGAAGAGCGCGCCCAGATCGAGGCCCTGATCCAGGAAGATGCCGAGGCCAGCACGCAGGCCAGCCAGACCAAGGGCTTCTGCGACTTCCTCACGGCTGAGCTCGGCGACGACTCCCTCGCCTTCACCTCCGAACAACGCGAGCGCCTGAGCCGTGCCGATGCCCCTGCTGCTTCGTTTCCCACTGAAGCGACCCAACCTGCATCACCGAAACAGCCGACGTTTTGGAGACGCCATGTCTTCATGAATCTGGCTGCCGCTGCCGCCGTGGTGATGGGCACGACCCTGCTCATCCGCAAGCAAATGGAGAGCGAAGGCCAGATGACCGAGATCACTCCGACCGTTCGTGGGAACCTTGGCGATGATCAAACCGCGATCACACGGGCGAGTCCTGTGCCCGAGGAACCGGCCCGGGTGGGGGCTGCGGCCCCGGCGGCACCGATGCCGAAGCTTCAGGCGAACGCGGCTCCCTTGAAGAAGCAAGATGAAAGCACGCTGGCGGCGAAGGATGCTAAGGCGGCAATGACGTTTTCCGATGTGCCTGAAACCAAGGCGAAGAACGAGGCAAGGCAGGAAGGAGCAAAGGCGGCGACGAGATGGGAATCTTTAGCCAATGCTGAGCGTGATCAGCAGCGTGCCCGCATGCTGAACCAAGTGAATGAGGCGTGGGAATCCCCAGCGCCGACAACCGCCAGTGTGGCACCTGGGCAGGCGCCAGCCGCTGCTGCAGCACCTAAACCTGCGGCTCCTGCAGTCACTGGGAACATGACGGTCAATGGTGGTAGCTTGGCCATCACCGGTGCAGGGCCCCTGACCCTTCAAGGTAGCACCACCTACACTGGGGGCGTTGTGTTGTCCGCTCCAAGTTCGGTGACATTCATCGCAGGATCTGAGATGGCTGGAAACGCCGACGTTTTGGACGGCGAAACTAAAACCCGTCGCAGCCAAGAGTCCTACACGCAGATCATCGAAAATGCGCTCAAGAGTGTGGTGAGCGAGCCGCTTTCCACCTTCTCCATTGATGTGGATACGGCCTCGTATGCGAATGTGCGGCGCTTTCTCAACCAGAACAGTGCACCACCACGCGATGCGGTCCGTATTGAGGAGCTGATCAACTACTTCCCCACGGATGAAACGGGTCCGGCGGCAGGGGCGAAGGAACCCTTTGCTGTCAAAGTGGAGATGGCCGCGTGCCCGTGGCAGCCCCAGCATCGGCTGGCCCGCATCGCCATCAAGGGCAAGCAGATCGGCCTGGATCGCCAGCCCAGCAATTTGGTCTTCTTGGTGGATGTGTCTGGCTCGATGGCGGAGCCGAACAAACTGCCGCTGGTGCAGCAAAGCCTGCGCATGCTGGCTGGGCAACTGGGCGAAAATGACCGCGTCTCCATGGTGACCTATGCCAATGGCTCGCAAGTGGTCCTGTCTTCGACAACAGGCCAGAGCAAGGGCGAGATCGTGTCTGCGATTGACCGGCTCCAGGCTGGCGGTGGCACCCACGGCAGCGCGGGCATCCGCCTAGCCTATGAGCAGGCCGTGGCAGGCTTCATCAAAGGTGGCGTGAACCGGGTGGTGCTGTGCACCGATGGCGACTTCAACGTGGGCATCAGCAGTCCGACGGAGCTGGAAACCTTCATCACGGAGAAAGCCCGCAGCGGTGTCTTCCTCAGCGTGCTGGGCTATGGCTCAGGCAACCTGAAGGACCGAACGATGGAAACCCTGGCCGACAAGGGCAACGGCAACTACGCCTACATCGACAGCCTGGGCGAGGCCCGCAAGGTGCTGGTGGAGCAGATGAACGGCACGCTGGTCACCATCGCCAAGGATGTGAAGATCCAGGTGGAGTTCAATCCGGCGGTCATCCGCAGCTACCGTCTCATCGGTTATGAGAATCGTTTGTTAGCCAAGGAAGACTTCAATGATGACACCAAGGATGCCGGGGAGATCGGCGCCGGGCACAGTGTCACCGCGCTGTATGAGCTGGTGCCTGCGAATCTGCCCCCAGGGGCGGAACCTCTTCCTCAGGTGGATGCGCTGAAGTATCAGCAGCAGCCTGCCGCCGCTGCCGCCCCGGCGGCAGAACCCATCGCTGCAGCCGGGGCGACAGGCGAAGCCCTGACGGTGAAGCTGCGCTACAAAGAACCCGAAGGCAGCACCAGCAGCCTCATCGAGGTGCCGGTGAAGGATGATTCTCGGGCGATGGAAACTGCTAGCGGCGAGTTCAAGTTCACCACGGCCGTGGCCGGGTTTGGCCTCCTGCTGCGCCAGTCTTCCTATGCGGGCCAGCTCACCTGGGATCAGGTGCGCCAGCTTGCCCTGGAGGGCAAAGGGACCGATGCTTTGGGTTACCGTGGCGAGTTCCTCCAGCTCATCGAGAAGGCGAGGGGAGTGAGCCGCTAGCCATTGCGGGAGGCTGATTCGACAAACTTGGTAAACTTTTTCGAACTTTTTTATTCACACTGTTTGACAAACCCTGAGCTTCATATAATCTCCCCATCCGCAGCCAACACTGCGGGGCGTCAAAGCCAATGCACCCCTAGCTCAACGGATTAGAGCATCTGACTACGGATCAGAAGGTTAGTGGTTCGAATCCACTGGGGTGCACCAAAGCTAAACAAGCTTGGTGCACCTGTTTTTTATCCCGAGAGCAGTTTAAAGATTTTGGGGGTATCTGAAACCCTCATTCACGGGGAATTCAAGACTTGCATCATCCTTGACGAAGATCAGGCGGAAGCGGTATCAGAACTGCGAATGGAAATTAACCCCTACGCCCCGCCACAGACTGAATTGGATGCTTCAGCGGGAATGCCGGAGGTGGACAAGATCCGCCGCAGCCATCTGGCCATAGAAGGTGGCATCCAGTCGATGGGCAGCGTGTTTATGCTTGTGTCTTTGCTGGTGCTTCTGGGGGCTGTGGCCCTGTCTTCGCTTCCTGCTGACAAGGTGAAGCCGGGAATACCAACTCTTCTGGCAGGACTTGGTCTGGCCTACGGCGTGGTGGGGTTTGGCATCCGAAGGCTTCAGACATGGACCCGCATCCCAGCCGTGATCCTTTCCGTGGTGGGGCTGTTCCGGTTTCCGATGGGCACGCTGCTGGGGGGGCTGTGCCTGTTTACGTTGCTCCGTACGAAGGCGGGTTTCGTTCTCAGCCCAGCCTATCGAGACATCATGCAGACTACGCCTCACATCAAACGCAAGACTTCCCCTGTCGTCTGGGTGTTGCTAGTGATCCTGCTGGCTGTTCTCTGGTGGGTGGCTGGGATGAACTCCGTGTAAGCGCTGAGGGTGGTCATTGTCCGGGCCTGTTGAGTCCTGTTTGACTTACCGCATTCTCCCCGTCATTCTGAGTGCCTATGGGACTTTTTGATTCTTTGGCCAAGCAGGCACTGGGTGGCATTTTCGGAGGCAGCAGCAAACAGGGCGACATGCTCACGGGATTGCTGAACCAGGCCGGTGGTCTGGGCGGGCTGATGCAGCAATTTCAGCAGGCCGGCCTGGGGGATACCTTTGCTTCCTGGGTCTCCAAAGACGAGAACCAGCCCGTGCAGCCTGCCCAACTGGAGGCTGCCCTGGGCAGCGATGCGATCAAGGATCTCGCTGGCAAGCTGGGCTTTGATGCGAAGATGGTGCTGCCGCTGCTTTCGCAGTTCCTCCCGCAGATCATTGATCGGCTGACCCCGAATGGCAGCATTGAGGACACGCATCCCTCCGCTGATAAACTGCAGGATGTCCTGACCGGAGTGATGAAAAGCGGTCTGGGTGGTCTGTTCGGCGGTCGTTCCTGATCCGCCGCACGCGCAGCCGCAGGTTTCTCTGTTCTTCCGCTGCCGCAGAGACGTAAGTGATGGGACTTTCCTCAAGACAGTCCCGTCGTCTTAAAGTCCATTTCGTCCACATCATTTTCCGATGCTGCGTCTCGCCCTCAAAATGCTTTTTGGTGACACTGGCAAGTACCTCATGCTGGTGGCTGGCCTGGTGTTTGCCACCTTTCTGATGGCGCAGCAGACGGCGGTTTTTTGCGGCCTGATGAGCTGGACCACCGCGACCCTGAAAAACGTGCCCGCTCCCATCTGGGTGGTGGAAGGCAGGGTGGAGCAGGTGAATGAAACCAACCCCCTGCTGGATACCGATGTCGCCCGGGTGCGCAGTGTGAACAGTGTGGCCTGGGCCTCACCGCTCTATTCCGGCATCCAGCGCGTGCGCCTGGAAAACGGCAATTTTAAGATCATCCAGCTCATTGGCATAGATGCCACCACGCTGGCGGGGGCACCGGTGAAGCTGCTGCAAGGCCGGCTGGAAGACCTTCGTCTGCCTCATGCTGTGATCATTGATGACCTCGGGGTGACCCGGCTCTCGAAAGAGAAGGGGGGCAAGGTGAAGCTGGGCGACATCTTTGAAATCAATGACCAGGAGGCCCGCGTGGTGGGCATTGCGGACACCATGCAAAACTTCTCCGGCGGCCCGTATGTGTGGACGACCTACGAGCGAGCGCTGCAATACACGCCGCCTCAGCGCAAGATGCTCTCTGCCGTGATTGCCGCCCCGCGTGAAGGCATCAGCGAAGCTCAGTGTGTGGCTGACATTGAGCGTGAAACGGGGCTGAAGGGCTACCTGAACAAAGGTTTTAACTGGAACGATTTCACCGCTGAAAAGCCGCCTGCCATTCAGGATTTCAATACGACGACCGTGGCCTGGTACATCCGTAATACAGGCATCCCCATCAGCTTTGGCATCACGGTGGTGGTGGGATTCATCGTGGGAACCGCCATCTCCTGCCAGACCTTTTACACCTTCGTTCTGGAGAACATGAAGCATCTGGGTGCCCTGAAGGCCATGGGGGCCTCCACCTGGACCCTGTGCATGATGCTGCTCACTCAGGCGATCACGGTGGGGCTCATCGGCTACGGCATCGGGATGTTCTTCACGGCCGGGTTTGCCAAAGGAGCCCTGGCCAATGAACAGCCGCCTTTTTACATGCCCGAGGCCGTGCCACCTGTCGTGCTGGGGGTCATTGTCGTCATCTGCATGCTGTCCGCGCTCCTCGGCATCTGGCGTGTCGCGAGGCTGGAACCGGCGATGGTCTTCCGTGGTTGATCATGTCTGAAGTTGCCGCCCCATATGCCGCCCGTGTGCGCGGATTGAACAAGTCCTTTGGCGACGGGGCCTCACGCCTGCACGTGCTGAAGGATGTGGACATGGAGGTGCGGCAGGGGGACATCACCATGCTCATCGGCCCTTCGGGCTGTGGCAAGACGACCCTCATCAGCATCCTGGCGGGCACTTTGAAGCCGGATGCAGCGACCCAGGAACTGAACGTGCTGGGGCAGGATTTGCAAAAGATGGGCAGCGGTGCCATCACCCGCTTCCGCGCCCAAAACATCGGCTTCATTTTTCAGGCTTTCAATCTCATCCCCACGCTCAGCCTGGCTGAAAACGTCAGTGTGCCCTTGCTAATCCGGGGCGTGCGATCCGGCGTGGCGGAAAAAAGGGCGCGTGAGGTGCTGGCGCTGGTCGGACTGGGAGACCGGGCCAAGAGCCGGCCTAACCAACTTTCAGGCGGGCAGCAGCAGCGTGTGGCCATCGCCCGCGCCCTGGTGCATGAGCCGCGCCTGATCATCTGCGATGAGCCGACGGCCGCGCTGGATGCGAAGAACGGGCAGCTCGTGATGGAGCTGTTTGAAAACGTGGCGCGCAGCCCGGAGCGTGCGGTCCTGATCGTCACCCATGACAACCGCATTTTTCCTCACGCGAATCGCATCGCCTCCATGGACGATGGGCGGATCGTGGAAGTTCACGACATAGATGCCAGCCACCCGCTGCCGGAAAATCTCCGGCATGGGTTTCACCAGTAAAGCCTGTGAGGCTTAGACCAGTTTCCAAAAACCTTGTCCGAAAAGCGGCGACGGGGCGGGACGACTGGCTTCGTTACTCGCTTGGCTGTTATTGTTCAAATAGCAGCCTGCGCGCCTGCCTTGCCATTCATCCCGCCGCGCCTGCCTTTTCAATCGGACAATCTTTTCGGAAACAGGTCTAGGCGGCAGCCGTTGCCCAGCGAAGGGTCGGGGCCGAGCGCGCCTTGGCCTCGGCATTGAAAGCGACAAGAAGCAGGGCGCTGAAGCCCAGATCACTCAGCAGGGAATTGCGCAGAAAGACCCAGGTGGGCGGGAAACCAGGAAGGCCGGTCGTCAGCGCCTGGACAAGGCCCTCAAGGCTCTTGCTGTACTCGGACATCGTCCACCAGGACAGGACATTGGTGACGACGTAAAAGACCAGGCTGCAGGCAGTGGCACCCAGCAAGGCCTGCAGGATACCGGCCTGACCCCGCATCTGGTGGGCAGCCCAGGCGGCCACGCCGTAAAGAACATACATGAGGTAAACTTCAGGGTAGCCTGCACCCATGGCCAGGAACTGTCCGCCCATGGCGGCGAAGTCAATGCCCACCAGCATCAGCGGCCAGGCCCACCAGGGGATGGTGCCGCGCGGGAAAACCAGCGTGCCGGTGAAGGCCAGGGCCATCCAGGGGGAGAAGTTGGGCAGCAGGCTCATGCCGTCCGAATTCAGCTTCATCCATTTCAGGCCGAGGGCGAGCAGGACAAGCAGCAGGGGCACCCAAAGAAGGGGGGCAGGAGCACGGGAATCAGACTTCATGAAGGGCAGAATAGGATGGCTTGCGGCGGATGCAACTCACAGCTTCTCAGGTTCCTGGAGGAGCTGGGCCACACGCGACAACAGGCGGCCTGCACCGCCACCATCGAGGATGCGGTGGTCAAAGCTGAGGGTCAGTTCCGCCTCGGTGACGGGGATGAACTGCTTCACCTCCTCGCTCCAGCGCGGCACCTTGCTGCCAGCACCGAGGCCGAGCACGAGATTCTGTTCGGGCAAGGGAATCGGGGTGGCCCAGACGATGCCGAAGGTGCCAAAGTTCGTCACGGTGGCGATGCCGGGTCGGTTGACATCCATGGGCAGGCGACGGGCGCGGGCCTGCTCCACCAGTTTGTTGTAGGTGGGCACCAGCTGCACCAGCGGGGTCTTTTCCACCTCGCGCAGAACGGGGACGAGCACCCCATCATCCACCTCCACCGCAAAGCCGATGTCAATGGCACGCGGGTGCACGATGCGACTGCCGATGAGACGGCCAGCGACAGCGGTGTTTTCCGCCAGGGCGAGCGCCAGGGCACGGATGATGTACAGCGCGGGACCGGGCTTCGGGTTGGTGCGTTTGCGGTGAGAGAGGATGGCGTCCAGGATCACCGGGCTGCCCACAGTAGCCAGGGGGCGGCTCCAGCTGCGGCGCATGGAATCCGCCACCGCGATGCGCATGGGCGAAGCCGGCGTGAGGCGGTGCTGCTCCAGGCCGCGCAGGAAGTTTTCAAAGTCTTCGACGGTGACGCGGCCACCGGCACCCGTACCGGCGATGCCTGCGAGGTCGGAGGCATTCAGGCCCAGTTCATTCATGCGGGCGCGCATCCGTGGCGAGATGTAGCTGGCCCCCGTGGCCCCGGCGGGCACGGGCAGGGCACCACCGACGACGGGCTCGACCTTTGGCTGATAACCGGTGATGTTGTCCTCTTCGTTGAACTGGAAGTGCAGGGAGTCCGCGCTCGGCATGCTGTTCGGCGCGGCCGATTGTGCAGGAGCTGGGGATTCGGTGAACCCCATGGAGAGGGCGTCTTCATCCGAAACATCGAAGGAGGCGAGATTGGAGCCCACGGCGTAGCTTTTCTGCACCTGGGCGGTGATGGCCGAAACATGGCCTGCACAGGGGCTGCTGACGGCCATCGTGGCCTTGTTCGTCTCCACCTCAAAAATGTCCGTGCCGGCATCGATCTGCTGGCCGGGTTCGATCAAAATGCGAACGATGGTGGCCTCGGCGATAGACTCGCCCAGCTGGGGCATCAGGATTGGAATGGTCGGCATGAGGGAAGAAAAGCAGGCTGCAAGATGGAAGCTGGATCAAGTACGTCAAGGCACTGTCCAACACCTGATGACGATCTTTTCCCGAATGGCCGACAGCTGGCCACAGATTCAATAAGCGGGCATGGGGCGGGCAAAAGCAAGACGGAATGGCAGGGCAAGGGGACTCATTTTCCATGGGGCAGAGCCTGCCAAAAGAAAAAACCGCCGCCAGATCACTCTGGCGGCGGCCTTCATTTAAAGCTGTCGGACTGGCTTACTTCCCAGGAACGCCATACACGGCGACTTCGCAGTAGTGGTTCATCTCGTTGGAGGTGTTGCCATTGCTGTAAAGGCGGACGTACTGGGCCTTGGTGTTTTTGCCATCGATCACGCGGCCGTGGTTGGTTTCGATGTAGGCAGGATCTGCACCGGCGCCCATCTTCAGGGTGTCGTCATGGTCGGAGTTGAAAAGGGTGGTGACACCGGTCTTGAACTCTTTGTCGTCGGAAACCTGAATGACCACGTCCACATAGGCCTGGGCCTGCTTGTGGTAGTGCCAGGTGGCGATCTTGTTGATCGAGGTCGGAGCACCGAGATCGATCTGCACCCACTGAGGACCAGGGGCGAGTTCGACGAAGCAGCCGTCGGAACCGTCGGCGTCGCCATCGGTCACGAGGGTCAGCTCACCGATGATCGGGGCTGGATCGCTGGAAGTCACTTCCTTGTCCTTGGCCAGATTGACCGTGCCTTTGGGGGCCTGGAAAGACTTGATGATCTTGGATGGATCAGGCTGCTCGAGGTTCGGCAGTTTGGCCGGGACCGGAGTGCCGATGAACATCGGTTTTGGGAATTCGATTTTGATCTCTTCCATTTCCTGAGCGGAGACGGAGGTGCTGAGGGCTGCGATGGCAGCGAAGGCGAGGGTCGTGTGTTTCATGTGGGGGAATCGTTGGGTGGATCGGCCTCGGTTGGGCCTGTCGTCTTAGACGGTAAGAACGGCGGAATATTAAAAAGAGGGAACAGAAAAGTGCAAATGGAAGCAAGCGGGTGATGGCTTGGGTCTTTTTGGCACTGGATTCCGTTCCCTCGTTCAATTCGATGATCAGACTTCGAAGTCGGCCGGGGTGAAGGTGTACTTCTGGCCTGTCTGCAAGCAGTCGTAGGCTTTCAGCACCGTCACGCAGGACTTGAAGGCATCCATGACGTTGCAGGTGAGATGCTCTGGCTTCTTCATCTGCACCGCTTCGATGAAGTTGGCGACGTGTGGGGTGTGCGGGTAAACGCTGAGGGTGACGGGAATTTCCCAGGGGTCGAGAGCCTTGGATTCACGGGCATCGGCCACGGCCTTGGCCACGCCGGAGACGGCGTAGGACTTCGGTGCGGGCTTGGTCCAGGAGCGGGTGTGCTCCCAGAACTTGTTTTTGATGTTGTCCGGGGCTTTGACCAGGATGGGGTTGTCACCGGTGGTCCACTTCGTCCAGTCCTGGCCGGGTTCGGCATAGACCTGGTTGGAGGTGGGGCTTTCGGAGATGATGGCAGAGCCTGCCACACCCATGTGCTTCTCATAGTAGCCCTGGCTGCCGGTGGTGGTGAGCACCTGATAGTAGGCGCGCATCGTGCCGGTAGGCAGCTTGTACTCATAAAGGCACATGACGTTATCTGGAAGCTCGAACTTCGCCTTTGGGGCACCGTCCGGGCCGGGAGTGCCATCATAATAGTCCACACCGCCAGCGGCGTAGAGGGAGACCGGGGTGGTCTCATACATCCAGTTGAACATGTCAATCTGGTGGGCACCGAGATCGGAGATGGGGCCGCCGCCGTATTTGGCAAACCAGCGCCAGTTCAGGAACTCCTCCATGCTGCCGTAGCCGTAGCGGGCCAGCAGTTCTGGAGAGACGGGATTCTTCTTGGGTGCGCCCAGCGGGGTGCTGGCGGACACGCCGCGGTTCCACTGGCCATAGCAATGGGTCACGCGGCCGAGCAGATCATTCTTGATGATCTTTTCGCGAAGGTGGACGTAGCGAGGATTGGAATGGCGCTGGTGACCGATTTGGAAGATGCCGTTGAATTCACGGCCAGCTTTCACCATGTCGCGGGCACCTTCGATGGTGTTGGACATCATCTTCTCGCAATACACCGATTTGCCTTTGGCGAGAGCCATGCGGGAAAACGGTGCGTGCAGGAAGTCGGGGGTGGCGATGAAGACTGCTTCGATATCGGTCTGCTTGTCGAGCATCTCCTCGATGGTTTCAAACTGGGCGACTGGGCCGTCCACCTGGTGCTTGTTTTGAAGCTCCATGTAGCGGGCCATGACGCGGCGCTTGTCCTCACGAATGTCGGAGACGGCCACCCACTGGATGCCCGTGGGGAGCTGGGAAGCGGCCGCACGAAGGCGGTCGCCCTGGGCACCGCAGCCGACGAGGGCACACTTGATTTTGCGCCCGGCTTCAGTGCCCTGGGCGATGGCACCTTTGCTGGTGGCGAGGTACAACCCGGCACCGCTGACGGCGCTGGTGCGCAAGAAGGAGCGGCGGTCAATGAACTTGGACAGCCCGCTGGGCTTGGGGGTAGGGGAAGGAGTCGTGCTCATAGCTTCACGTATTTACGTTGCGCAGCGGCGATCAGCCTTCGGTGCTGGCAGGCTTTTTGGCACGGCCGCGGCCAAAGATGCCATCGAGGGACAGGTAGCCGCTCTTGTTGGTGTAGAGGGCGAAAGCGGTGAGCAGGATGCCGACGCCGATGTTGGCGGTCAGTTCCATGTCGTCCGGCAGCGCGGCGAGGCCGAAACCGAGGGACAGGAAGGCAAAACCAGCAGCCAGGAGGGCGAATTCGCTGAGCAGGCCGATGGCCACCCAGACGCCGACGGCGAGGAGCACATAACCGATGCTGTGCGCATAGGCTTCAATGGCGGAGGCAGGCAGGAAAGAAGGCAGCATGCTGTTGTCCGTCATCAGCTTGGCGATCTGGTCCGTCTTGGTCTGATAGTTGCCTGCATTGAAAGTTGCCGCAGCACCATCACCGGAACGGAACTTGTCCACACCGGCCATGAACAGGCGAAGCGCCACCCAGAGACGTGTGATCAGGTTGGCGAAGGCGAGGTCGAGGCGGCGGCAGCAGGAGGAGTTTTGATCGGACATGTTGGTTGTACTGAGTTGGCGTATGGGTAAGGAGGGGCGATTCTGAACGAGTCACCTGGGAAATCCAGCAAAATTTAGATGCTGGGGGCCAGAGAATCGAAGTAAGCGCGTCAATGGTAAATCTACGGCTGCCATTTCCAGTCCTATCGTCACTTTCTGTGGCCGAATTCATGCTTTCTGATTCCACAGGCTTGCCATTCCGGATTTCACCCTCTAAAAAAATCAAATTCTCCTGAAAAATGAGCGCTGATTTCTCTTCCCCCCAACTTCCTCCTGTCGGAATTCTTGAACCTCTTGGTGACGATGATCGTGACATCCTCAGCGGCTACGGCGTTTTCCGCCCGGTCCAGCCAGGCCAGCATCTGATCGAGGAAGGCATGGCGCAGACGGGTCTTTATTACATCATTTCGGGCAAGCTTCACGCCACCGCCATGCGCGGCGGGCATAAGGTGCTGCTGGGCAGCGTGCAATCCGGTGAAACCGTGGGCGAGATCAACCTGCTCGACCCCTCTGCGGCCAGCGCCACCGTGACTGCGGTGGATTTCAGCCAGGTCTGGAACATTGATTCCAAAAACCTGGAGGCCTACATCAATGAGTATCCCCGCCCAGCAGCCTGGCTGCTCATCGGCGTGGGCAAGACTATCGCCCGCCGTCTTCGTTCCGTGAATGAAAAGATCGCCAGCTTCTACGGCGGCTGATCGGCGGCCAACCCTTGGCTCTCCTGTTTTCAAAAAATCCGCTCCCTTTATCGAGAGCGGATTTTTTATGTCCAGGAGCGGGTGTCGAAAGTCAGGCTTTCTCCTTCAGGCTGCGGACAATGAGATTCAGCCTCCGGCAAAAGGTGAAGGCGGCCCCTGCAAAAATGATCACCAGCGCCCAATAAATGGCCACAGGCTCGCGGCCGCAGAAGCTTTCCACCAGGGCCGTCAGGGCTCCCAGCGTCAGCACGGCCATGCGGTGCTGTTTGGCCATGGGGCCCATGAAGCTCTGCTGTCCCGTGAGGGTGCCCTGCAGCAGACGCACATAGGCCGTGGCCATGGCCAGCACCGCGCAGGCCCAGCCCAGCGGCAGCAGGTCAAAGAGCTTGAGCACGCCGGGATCCACCCTCGTGCTGTAACCCGCCCCCACCAGAATGAGTACATCGGCGACCCGATCTGGCACCTCGTTAAAAATGGGCCCGGTGGCGGAGGCGCGTCCGCCTTCCACGGCGACCATGCCATCCATGAGATTGCACAGAAGCCGGAACTGAATGCCCGCCGCTGCGCCGAACCACATCAGGGCCGAGGCCAACGGCGTGGTCTGTTCCGGCACCAGCAGGAAGCAGGTCATCGAGCCTGCGGCAAAGACAATGCTGAGCACTGAAATGGCATTGGGGGAAATATTGGAGGCACAGGCCCAGCGAGCCAGCAGGCGGGCCCAGCCTGTGTTTCGTGACTTCAGTTCGCGGCGCGGGCCGTGGTCTTGAGAGGAGGACATTGCGACGATCTATCACACCCCGGCGTAAACTGCTAGACCTTCTGTGCTCCGTCCCGTTACACTGCCTTTGCATGGTGACCCAGTCACGAACCAGATCCCAGTTTGAGCGCATTGAAATGCCTGGAGACTCCTCCTTTGCGTGGAAGGAAATCACCGGACGGCATTTCACGGCCCCCTTTCATCATCATCCCGAGGTGGAACTGACGCTCATCACGGCCGGTCATGGGCAGCGGTTCGTGGGAGATACGGTGGAACCCTTCCAGCCAGGGGATGTGGCGTTGCTTGGCCCGCAGCTGCCGCACGCCTGGTTCAGTGAGGCGAGCTGCCGGAAATCGGCCGCCATTGTGGTGCAGTTCCACCCTGAAACGTTTGGCGGAGGCCTCCTGAAAGCGCAGGAACTGGCCAATGTAAGGTCCCTGCTACAGCAGGCGGCGGCAGGTCTGATCATCCAGGGAGAACTCGCCCGCGAGATGCAGCAGCGCCTGGCGACACTGGGCCACCTTGCTCCGCTGCTGCGGCTCACACTGCTGGTGGAGCTGCTGGAAAAAGTGGCCACGACTAGCGGCAGCTGCCGCAGCCTCAATGCCCGGGCCCCTGAAGAGACCGTCTCACTGATGGACCGGAAGCGGCTGGACGAGGTGCTGCGCTTCATCCACGCGAATCATCAGCGTGCCCTCACCCTGCCGGAAGTCGCCAAGGTGGCGGGGCTGGGACCGGAATCCTTTAGCCGATTTTTCCGCCGTGTCACGGGTCATACCTTTATCGAGACCCTGATCCAGATCCGCCTGGCCAGCGCCCTGGCCCTGCTGGCGGAAAGTCCTGACACCATTGCCGCCGTGGCCTTTGCCTGCGGGTTTGAGGATCTCTCCAATTTTAACCGCCAGTTTCGCCGGACCTATGGCATCACGCCTAGCGAGGCACGCAGACGGGCCGCAGGTTAGAACATAAACCGTCCTGCTATTTTACGGTCGCCTTTTCCTTCCGCTCTCTATCATCCTTCACATCTTTCCAATCCTATGACCATCTCTCCTGATCAGTACGAGAAGCTCGGTGCCTTTTACCTTGGACGCGGCTATGACCTCGAGACCAAGCAGCTTCAGGATGACCTCATCATGTATGATTCGAAGGACCTCGTCACTCACGGCGTGGTCCTCGGCATGACTGGTTCCGGCAAAACGGGCCTTTGCCTGGCGCTGCTGGAGGAGGCTGCCATGGATGGGGTGCCCCTCATCGCCATTGATCCCAAAGGCGACATCGGCAATGCACTCCTCACCTTTCCCAACCTGAGCGCCGAGGAGTTCAAACCCTGGGTCAATGCAGACGATGCCCGCCGCAAGGGCATCAGTGTGGATGAATTTGCCACCCAGCAATCTCAGCTCTGGACCAAGGGCCTGGCCGACTGGGGACAGAGCGGTGAGCGCATCCGCAAGCTGCGCGAAACGGTGGACATGGCCATCTACACACCCGGCAGCAATTCCGGCCTGCCGGTTTCCATCCTCAGCTCGCTCGATTGCCCGCCTGCCGCTGTGATGGAGGATGCGGAGACACTGGGGGACCGCATCGAGAGCACCGTATCATCCCTGCTCGGCCTCATGGGCATCGAGGCGGATCCCGTGCAGTCTCCGGAGCACATCCTGCTTTCGAACATCATCGCCTATGCCTGGAAAAAGGGGCAGAATGTCTCGCTGGAAAACCTCGTGCGCCACATCCAGCAGCCGCCGCTGCGCAAGATCGGCGTGGTGGACATCGACACCTTCTGCCCGGAGGCCAAACGCACCGCGCTGGCCATGAAGCTGAACAACCTCATCGCCTCGCCCGGCTTTGCCACCTGGCTGGAGGGGGAGCCGCTGGACATTCAGCGCATGTACTACACGCCTGAGGGGAAGCCGCGCATCACCATCTTTAACATTGCCCATCTGGGGGACAGTGAGCGCATGTTCTTCGTCTCCTTGCTGTTGAATCAATTGTTAGGCTGGATGCGCAGCCAGCAGGGCACCACCTCTCTCCGCGCCATGTTTTACATGGATGAGATCTACGGTTATCTGCCGCCCACGGCGATGCCGCCCTCGAAGAAACCGATGATGATCCTGCTGAAGCAGGCCCGTGCTTTCGGCCTCGGCATCCTGCTCGCCACACAGAACCCGGTGGACCTCGACTACAAGGCCCTGGCGAACATCGGCACCTGGTGGATCGGCCGCCTGCAGACGGAGCGTGACAAAGCCCGCCTGCTCGATGGCCTGGAAGGGGCCATCAGCAGCAGCGGCGGCCAGTTCGATCGCAAGACTCTGGAAACGGCCATTTCCGGCCTGGGCAACCGCGTCTTCCTCATGAACAACGTCCACGAAGACGGCCCGGCCATCTTCCACGTGCGCTGGATCATGAGCTACCTCAGCGGCCCGCTGGCGCGCGACCAGGTGAAACGCCTCATGGACCCGCTGCGCCCGGCCAAGGGCAGCGCAGCAGCGGCTGGCGAGGACGACGGCTTCCTGCCCCCAGGAGCCACCGCCGCGCCTGCGGCAGACCGCAACACCATCAAGCCCAAACTGCCCGAAGGCACGGCGGAATACTTCCTGCGCTCGGAAGTTTCTTCCGACACTCTTTGTTATGTCCCGGCCATCCTTCGCAGTGCCGAGGTCAATTTTGACGATCCGCGCCGCAAGATCAGCGGGCGCAGCACCGTGACCCTGGTCAATCCCATTGATGTGGAAAACCAGCGCGTGCTTTGGGACAAGTTTGTCGAAATTCCTCGCGCTGTGGATCTTGGCACCTGGGAGTCCGAGGCCACCGAGGGTGCCGAATACACCGACCTGCCCGGCGCGGCCATGAAGTCCAGCACCTACAGCAGCATCAAGAAAGACTATGTGGACTGGGTGTATGCCAACCACAGCCTGGAGGTGAGCTTCAGCCCTTTGCTGGAGGCATTTTCCAACCCCGGTGAAAAGGTGGATGAATTCAAGGCCCGCATCACCCAGACGGCCCGTGAGCTGCGTGATGCCGCCATTGAAGAACTTCGTGAAAAGACCGCCAAGGCCCTCAAGGCGATGGAAGAAAAAGCCATCCGCGCCCAGACGAAAGTGGACACGCAAAAGTCCCAGGCCACCAGTGCCAAGCTTTCCACCGCCGTCTCCATCGGCACCAGTTTGCTGGGAGCCTTCTTTGGTCGCAAAAAGGGCATCGCCTCGGTGGCCAAAGCGAGCACCGTCACCGGAGCCGCCCGCGTCATGCGCGAGCACCAGGAAGCTGCCGCAGCAGAGGCCGAGCTGGGACGTCTCCAGGTCGACATCGCCGAACTGGAGAAGCTGCTCGCCGATGACACCCAAAAAATCCGCGATCAATACGATCCCACCGCGCTTGTTCTCGAAACGACCAAGCTCACCCCCACGAAGACCAAGATCCAGCCGACCGCCATTGGCATTCTCTGGCTGCCGCATGAGCGTGCAGGCGGGGAATTGCGCAAAGCCTGGTCTTGAGATGGATGAAGGAGCACCTCACCCCGCTTTCCTGCCGGATAAGGAAGCGGAATGAGGCGGTTTTTCGACCTCCTGTAGGGCATTGTATCTTTCCCCACCTCCCGGGGCATAAAGGCACGCATCCCTGTCGCTTTCTTGCTAGAAAGGATCTTCACGATCCGCTATGTTCAGTTCCCCCCCATGAATTTCTCTTCTGTTGATGTTGTGGCTCTTTCCCGGGCTGTCCTTGCTGCTGCGGCTGCTTCCGTCGTGGTTGCCTGCACGGCACCGCAGGCTTCCTCGGTGCCTGACGCAGAAGTTTTCCAGCTCAGTGAAGCGCAGATGCGCGCCCGTTTCCCGAAGGTTCAAAACATCGGCGTGGTGGAACTCTCCGGGGCCAAGATCAAATCTCGTCCCGCCAGCTCAGGGGCTGCTGATCTGGAGTACCTCGCCTCTGGCGGGGCCATGTTGGTCAAAAAAGTGGAATCCCCCATCTTCGCCCAGGCTCCTGAAATTCTGGTGACGCCTGAGGCGGCCATCCTCCGGGGCAGCCAGGCCATGGTGAAACATAACGGGCGGCTCATCACCTCCGAAGGGGACTCTACAAAAATCACCATTGATGGCACCCAGGTGAAAGTGGACGGGCCGCACATCATCCGCGATCTGGCCTCTGGCAAAACGACCCTGATGGGGGGCGCCACAGCGCCTGTCGCCGCGCCCCCGCAGCAGACGCCTGCCGTGGCAACCGTTACAAAACCCGCACCCAAGCCCGTTGAAAAACCTGTGGTTAGACCCGCCCCTCCGGCCGCAGTCAAGCCATCGGTACCAGCCGTTGCCGCCGTATCTAAGCCTGTGGCGGCCAAACCCAAACCACGGCCAGCTCCTGCTCCTAAAGTGGTGGCCAAGCCGGCTGCCAAACCTGCCCCCCAGGTGGACCGCAAAGAACTGCTGAACCTGATGCGTGCCCCATCTGAGTAAGGGTGTGCTTCAGCAGGGCAGGGGAGCCATCAGGCGATCCATTCCTTGATCACCCGCCCGGCCACATCCGTGAGGCGGAAATCCCGCCCCTGGAAACGGTGGGTGAGGCGGAGGTGGTCAAACCCAAACTGGTTTAAAAGGGTGGCGTGGAAGTCATGCAGGTCCACCGGGTCCCGCA
The DNA here is from genome assembly GCA_040386955.1 of Verrucomicrobiota bacterium. Lineage (GTDB taxonomy): Bacteria > Verrucomicrobiota > Verrucomicrobiia > Verrucomicrobiales > Verrucomicrobiaceae > Prosthecobacter. Next base: position 18,649 of record JAZKER010000016.1, on the reverse strand, counting down.
CGATGCTCCAGCCGATCTCGTCCGTCTCGCCATAGATCTGGCCGCCTTTGATGCCGCCGCCCGCCATCAGCATGGTGAAGGCGAAGGGGTGATGATCCCGCCCTGAGACAGCATTGTTGCCATTGCGGTTTTCACCCAGCGGAGTGCGGCCAAATTCGCTGCCCCACACAATCAGGGTGTCTTCCAGCAGGCCGCGCTGCTTCAGATCCTTCAGCAGGGCGGCGACAGGCTGGTCTGCCATGCCGGCATTGTAGGCCAGTTCATTGTCCAGATTGGAGTGATGGTCCCAGCTTGCATGCATGATGCTGACGAAGCGCACGCCGCGCTCCACCATGCGCCTGGCTAACAAACAGTTGGTTGCAAAGGCCTTGTATTGCCCCGGACCTCCTGCACGCTGGGCCTTGATGGGCGGGTCTTTCCGGTCCACGCCATACATTTCCAAAGTCTTAGGATCCTCATCGCTCAGGTCAATCAGTTCCGGTGCGGCTGACTGCATGCGGAAAGCCAGTTCATACGCCGCAATGCGGCTGGCGATTTCCGGATCTCGAAAGTGATCATAGCGGCTCTGGTTCAGGGCCATCAGCGTGTCCAGTCCCTGGCGCTGCAGCTTCATGGGCAGCCCCGGAGGATTTTTCAGGTTCAGCACCGGCTCACCCTGATTGCGGAACAGCACCCCGGCAAATGAACTGGGCAGAAACCCGCTCTGCCACAGGGATGCCCCGCCGCTGGTGCCGCGCCCCGCACTGAGCACGACGTAACCTGGAAGATTGCTAGAACTGCTGCCCAGACCATAATTCAGCCATGAACCGACCGTGGGCAGGCCAAACTGCGGCCTGCCGGTGTGCAGTACAAGCTGGCCAGGATGGTGGTTAAACTGGTCCGTGTGCAGACTGCGGATCATCAGCCAATCGTCCGCCGTTTTGGCCATGTGCGGCAGCAGATCGCTGAAATCCATGCCGGATTGCCCATGTTTGGCAAACTTGCGCGGGCTGCCCATCAGCCGCGCCGTCTCCTTTTTGATGAAGGCAAACCGGACGTTTTTTATCATGCTTTCCGGCAGCGGCTGCCCATGCAGCTCATTCAGCTTCGGCTTCGGGTCGAAGAGATCCATCTGGGACGGCGCTCCCTCCATGAAAATGAAGATGCAGTTTTTCGCCCGGGCCGGGAAATGCGGTGCTCGAGGGGCCAGCGGATCCGCCAAGGCTCCGGAAGCGGCTGCGGTGGCGGGTGAAATGAGACCTTCCTGAGTCAGCAGAGCTCCGAGTGCGAGCGCCCCGATGCCATTGGCCGATGTGGCGAGAAATTCACGGCGAGTTTGTAGAATCTGGTGCTCGACGGGGTGCATAGGAAGATCTTTAGAAAGAAACGCTCCCGCTGGCATGGCTTTTGCACGGTGCGTTGCATCCTGCTCCGTGGGTAGTGCAGTTTTCCGTTTCTGTAGTCCTTCAGGTCAATAAAAAAATACAGCGCGACATTGACACTCAACTCGCAGGCCCCTTATACTTGCAGCCCATGCTCAGGCAAATCATCGGACAACCCACTGAAGGGCAAAAGGAAACAGGCCGCGCTGAGGCCCCCGCACCGGCCTCATCGGCTGATCGTGGAACCAGCTACTCCGCGCCCGCTCCTGCTGCACAACCCCAACGCGCATCCAATTCTTATAACATGAATTCCAGTAAAAACGTTCTCTCCAACGACGTCGAAATCAAAGGCTCCATCAAATTTTCCCACGACCTCATCATTGATGGGAAAATCGAAGGTGAAGTCCAGTCCGACGGCAGCCTGACCGTGGGTGAGAACGCTCTGATCAAGGGTGAAATCAAAACCCGCTCCGTCATCATTTTTGGCAAGGTCGAAGGCAACATCACGGTTGTCGAGCGTTGCGAACTGAAGAGCAACGCCATTCTCGTCGGCGACATTGACGCTGGTACGCTCTCGATCGAAGAAGGCGCAACCTTCATGGGTGCCTCCAAAGTGGGCCGCAAACCTGAGGCCGCCAAGCCTGCACCGCTGGGTGGCAATCGCCCCGCCTCCGCATAAACCCTCAAATTATAGAATCACCTTCGAGTGTTTCGGAGTCTTTTCGGCTCTAAAAGCGACCGTCCGGGCCCACCCAAGAATCAAATCGAGGTGGTGTGCCCGGTATGTGGTGCGGCTCAGTATGAGCCGCGCCTTGTTGTCTCCACTTTTTGCAAAAAATGCGGGGTGCACCTGAGCATCCAACGCAAAAAAGTCGTGGCCTCCAGTGTCACGCGCTCTGGCATGGGCATGCCAGATCCCTGGGCAGATGCTGCCCCCAAACCTGCCCCGGCTCCAGAAGCCCCGCCTGCACCAGAAGCTGAAACGCCCGAACCGACAGCCGACCCTGTCGCTGCGGAGATGGCCCAGCCAGTGTCTGAAGAAGAGGCGGCTGAAGGCGGTTTTGGCGTCTTTTTGAAGCAGCAGGCCAGCCCGGCACCCGCGTACACTCCATCTGCCCCTCCAGTTTCCGCCCCTGCTGCGACTGAATCTGCGACACCTCCTTCCCGCCCCGAACCCGAAGTTCGGGAAGAACCCGCAGCCGCCGCCAAAAGGCCCCAGTCCTTTGCGCCGCCCCCCACTCCCGCTCCAGCGCCCATGAGCGCCAGCACCCTTCAGAAAATGAAGAACGAGGGGATGTACCGCAATCAGTACTTCAAGGATGCGGACTGCTTTGACTGCGGTCACAAATTTAAGGTCAGCCGCTCCACACGCTCCACCCAGTGCCCTAACTGTGGAGGCACCATTTCGCTCGAGGACGTGGAAGTGAACATGCATTCCGGCCAGTCCATCAAGACACGGGGCGATGTGCTCATCCGCAAGCGCGGTCAGGTTTCCGCCGAAACCATCCAGTGCAAAGATCTTCGCTGTCAGGGCATTCTGGAGGCCAATGTCATGGCCACCGGGGATGTCATCATCCGTGCCTCAGGCACCATGATTGGTGAGGTGCGCTGCCGTCGTTTTATTGTGGAGAAAGGGTCTGATGTGGTCTTCCTCAATGAAATCCACGCCGAAGAGATCGATATCCAGTCCCGGATCACCGCCACGCTCTTTTCCAGCGGCCCCTTTGTCATCGGCACGCAGGGTTCGGTAAACGGCGATTTGACCGCGAGGTCTGTCTCCATCGAGCCAGGAGGCGAACTCAATGGTGCCATGAACATTGTAAGGTCCAAGGCTGCGACTCCGCCACCTCCTCCGATAACGGAAGAGTAAACAGTGCCGCTGGCTGGTTCTTTGGTTAAAAAGCCAGCGGGTTTAGAGGCGTTCCTTGCGGTAAAGGTTATTCTGATTTAGCCTTTTCACAATGGATCAAATTCTGCTCGCCCTGGCACAAAAAATTGGACTGACAGCACTGGATGTAGGCGCACGTGGTGGCGTAAACACAGACCTCGGACCTTTGGCGGCCGCAACGAACTATGTCGGTTTTGAACCCGATCCTGAAGAATGCGCCCGGCTCAGTCGCACAGGGATTGGCGGCGGTTGGAAAAACGTAAAGTTTGTTCCCGTGGCCCTTGCCGCCCAGCCCGGCGAATTTGCTCTGAATCTTTACTCGAAACGCGGCTGTTCTTCAAAATACACGGCCCGTCAGGATCTGGGAAAACTTTTTGCCCGAGGCGACTTTTACAATCTCGATGAAGTCGTGAACGTTCCCTGCCAGCGCCTCGACGATGTGCTGCAGAGCGAAAGCATTGATGAGCCTGCCTTCATGAAAATTGATGTGCAGAGCATGGAGGTCGAAGTCTTCGATGGAGCCGTAAAAACCCTGCAAGAGGACCTCGTCGGTATCCGCACCGAGGTTTCGTTTTTCCCCATGTATGAAGAGCAGCCTCTGTTTGCTGAGATCGACCAGAGGGTGCGCCGGGATGGTTTTGTGCCCATGCGCTGGCTGGAAAATCATGAGTGGCGCCGGGCCACGAAAAAGAAGCCTTACTCCATGGCCGATGGCGCGCTGCCTTTCTCGCGCGGCCAGCTCATGCATGCGGATGTCCTCTATCTGCAGCATCCGGAAGGGCTGAAGACCGACTCTCCCAAAGCCCTGCGCCGCCTGGTGAGGCTGGGGCTGGTCGCTGCCTGCTATCAGCACTACGACCACGCTCTGGCCGCCTTTTCCATTCCCGCCGTCCGCAGTTTTTGCCAGGGAGAACTGAAGCTGGATGCCGAACAGGCCATCGAGCGCATGTCCCAGGCGGAGGTCACCCTGGGCCGCCGATTGGGCTGGAGGCTGATGCGTGCCTTGCAGAACCGCTTTGCGTGAGCCAAAGAGGGGCTGTCCATGCTTCCCCAAGTTGTCTTTGTCCAAAACTCCGTGCACCTCGCCGGAGCCCAGAAGTCCCTGTCCCGGCTTCTCACGGCCCCAGCCATGCAGCAGCATGATCCCATCCTGCTGACGGGGCAGAAAGGCTGGCTGACAAGCCTCTGCGAGGAGCAGCAAGTCAAATGGGCGCGGCTGCCTTTTCCCGCCTCTCGCAGCCTGCCCGCAAGGCTTTGGGGAAACCGCCTGTTTGCCCGCCAGGCCGCCAGCCATCTGAAGGACTTTTTGCAACCGGGGCGTCCCGTGATCATTCATACCAATGACCATCCGGACAGCCTTCTCGGTCTGGCCCTGGCACAGGCATTGAAAGCCGTGCCAGTGCTGACGCTGCGCACCCCCGGCATGAGCCAGCGCGACTTTGAAAAATACCGCTGTGGGGACCACGCCCACCTCATCGCCGTGGGGGATGACCTGTTTAACAAAGTGCGTCCTTGGATCTCCGGTCAACGCCCTCTGACGCTGGTGCACAATGGCGTGAAGGAAGAAGAAATCCTGCCGCCCATCCCCTGGGCTGCGGAACCGCCTGCACGCATCCTGGTGCTCGGCTCCATCATCCCTCGCAAAGGCTGGCAGGACCTCGTGGAAGCGCTGCTGCTGCTGGAGTCCCGGCTGCCGGCAGGCCCGCTGCCGAAGATCGATTTTTTGGGCGATCTGCTGGATTCAGAACCTGCGGCAGTCCTGGAAACCAGCCGTCTCAAACGCTTCGAAGTCACCTTTCTTGGAGTCCGCGAAGACTATCGTATCTGCCTGCGGCAGTACGCGCTGGCCATCCATCCTTCCCGCAGTGAGAGCTTTGGCATGGCGGCCCTGGAATGCGTGGCCGCAGGCGTGCCCTTGCTGGCAGCAGCCACGGGACTCATCCCGGAATTCATCCCTCAGACTTCATTCCTCTTTCCACCGCAGCAGCCGGAAACACTGGCCTGGCACCTGGAGGCCCTCCTCCATCAGACTATGCCCGCCATCGCGGCAAACTTTCGTTTTGAAGATGCCCATGCCATCGTTCGCGAACGCTTCTCCACGCCCGGTACCGTGCGCAAGATCAGAAACATCTACGCAGGGCTTTTGCCCGCCCGTGCATGAGTGAGGCCGCCGCCATCGTCAGTGACAAGCAGCTGGGGGATGTACTCCTCCTGCAGCCCAGCGCCCATCATCTCTCACAGGCGGCTGGAAATCCGACTGCACTTTTTGTTAGGGATGCCTTTCGTCCTTTGGTCGAGCTGATGCCGGGCTGCGTCTGGGGACCTGAAACCCGTCAGCGATTTAGCGAGGTGTGGACCACAAGCTGGAGCTCCCGCGCCGTCTGGCAGGCTTTTCGTTTGCGCACCCGGAAGCGTCGGCTCATCGTGAACAAACCGCGCCACATCCGCTGGTGGTACCGGTTTGTTTTTCATGACATCCGTCTGGAGCCGCCTTCTGCCGAATACTGGGCCCGCTACTTTTGGCGGGTGGTCAGTGGCAAGGAAGAAACGGACTTCGCCGCCCCGCAGCTAAAGCAGCCGCCAGCCGACTGGAAGCACCCCGCTCTTCCGGTAGGTCCCTTCATTTTGATCAACCCCACCGCCGCCTGGAAACGAAAGTTCTGGGGAGAAGATCAATGGGCTGAAATCATTCAACGACTGGTGAAGCAGCAGCCCTCCATGCCTGTGGTCATTGCCGGAGGTGGCTCTGAAAGGGAAGTCGCCCATTGCCAGTCCATCGCGGCCCTCTGCGGCCTTCCTGTGCTCAACCTGGCTGGCAAGACCTCCCTGAAAGAATACCTGCATCTTGTGTCCGCAGCCCAGTTGGTGCTCTGCATTGATGGTGCCGCCTCCCATCTCGCGCAGGCTTTTGGCATCCCCACTGTCACCGTTTTCGGCCCCACCCATGAGGGCAAATGGCATTGGCCCACCCCGCATCACGTGGCCCTGGCGGCACGTCAGTTTAACGAAGCCGGAGCCTACGGCCCCGCCTCTGCCGTTCCTGTGGATGCGATGTGGACGGCCGTCTGCTCCCTCAAGATGGCTTGAATGCCTTCGGTTAGGCTCTGACGGCCGGACGACCAGTAAAACTCATCCACATACCGGCGCTGGTTACGGATCTGGGCTGCCGCATGGGCAGGGTCGTTTTCCAATCTTGCCACCTCAGCCACCAGCGCCTCCGAAGTCGTCGCCACCAGGCAGGCCCCATGCTCATGAATCAGCGGAAAGCCCAGCTCCGTGTTTGGCTCATAAAGAAAGATCACCGGCACCCCCAGCACAAAAGCTTCAAGCCCGGCCGTGGAGTTTGAATTCAGCAGCACGCCAGCCTTTTGAAGATGCACCAGCATGTCTTCCTCTGGCGGAATCATCTTCACATTGGGCGGCGGATTCAGCGACTCGATGTAGCGCATGCGGACATATAGCTCGTCCTCATCCATGCCGATGAAGCACTGCTCCACCTTCTTGCGATCCCTCAAGGGATGAAACTTCAAATGGAACTGATGCCCTGGCATTTGGCGGGCCGTTTCCACCAGCAGCCGATAATGGAGGTAGCTGCGCTGTGGCTCCACCGTCGCTGAAGTCCCCGAATAATAGCTGTCCGCATACAGAAGGATTTTGCTGTGCTCACTGGAGCGCGCCTTCATGGCCGCTGCCGGACGCCGATGTGAGGCCACCGGCACGATGCGATCCGCCTGATGTCCTCTCAATTGGGCAATGTGGGCATTGCGCCCGCTGTCACAGAGCAGCCAGTCGGGGCTAAAGCTGAAGCGCGGCTGCGGAATGTGGTCATAGGTGTAGGCGGCCACGGGGATGCCCAGTTCACTGGCCGCCAGACTCCAGGCCCGCTCATCACTGCCCTCCTGGGTATCACACAGCAGCAGCCTTGGCCGCGCCTGGGCAAGGTGATCACGGGCACGCAAATACTTCCAGGCGAAACGGGGGTACGTGTCACGGGACTGCTCCTCGCCCAGGTCTAACAAAATGGATCGCGGATCGCCCGGGTTGTTCTTCAGCAAAGCCCGCAGTTCGTCCGCGCATTTCCGCCACCATTCAGCATAGCCAGATTTGAGCCGCTCAAATTCCGCCCCTTCCGGCTTGCCCAGGAGCTCATCCGACACATAGGCCCAGTCCAGGCCCGACGACTCCGGTTGTCCCTGCAGCATCCGTGAAAGCCGAATGCTGCAGCACAGCACCGAAGCCTGCTGCACCGCATCCCCCGCCTGCAAGGCTGTCGCCACCGGGGCAGGCTTCTTTTTCCATCGATTGACCAGCCGCTGCCAGCGACGCGTCAAAGACCAAGGTCGCGGCTCCTGAGGCAAAAATACAGCAGGCACTCCGTGTTGCTCCGCCACCTGTCGCCAGGCCCGAAAACTGATTCCCGCTCCCGGAGCAACCACCAGGCGATCATGCCTTGCTCCCTCAAATACTCGCCTGGCCATCTCCATATTGACCAAATAAGGATTGATCCACTTTCGGCAAGTCATCCCAAGACAAGCCGCCCTGAAAGCCCGGTGCAACGGCACTCCTTGTATTATGGGTAATGCTTCCAGGTAAATATCTAAGATATTATTGGTTTGAATATCGATTTCGATCAAATTTGCACAACTGAAAATCTCAAGAGAGTTGGTCCACTTTTCTGCCATTGCTCGAATTTCGAAAGAAACTAAAGTTCCGAGTTCAAGGACATCTGTCCGCTGAATCCACAAGGAGTTAACATATTTACTAGAGGCTAGAGAGCCGTAGATGAAAAGTGTGCATTTCATGCAGCTATAGAACTAACCATAAATGAAAATTTCATTCTACGCATGGCCTGATCAATACGTGTTAACTGGTAGAGCAGTCGAAATATCGAGGTGAAACCGATATTATAGATTCATTTCCACAGAACGGGCCAACGCACTGTTTTCCCATAGTGGGGAATTTCGCCTTTTTGCACGAATCTTATGGTCGCATTGTCGACTTCATAATATCCTATTTCCACCCAATCCGTCCTCCAAGGATTGGTCTGAATGTCATATTCAGCAGGTGGGTCATATACTTTGATTTCAAACCGAAGGTCTACAGGTTCTTTACGGAATTCTTTTGGGAGGCGATTAAGAGCCATCCAGCCCAAATCGGCTTGGACGCGACCGAAAAAATCCAATCTATCACTTTGATTGTGAATACAAGCAATACAGTAATCAGTAACACGAGTGAAAGATGCATACATCGCAACTGGCCGCAGTTCTTGCATGGGACCTGGTTCACCACTTTCAGTAAAAAGGCGCAATGGATCAATTCGTCCCTTCGGTGTTTGGGCAGTAATCCGAAAAATATACAAACCGTAAAAATGCACCTCGTTAAATAAAATGTAGGGACGTAAATAAATTGTCTTTTCCATTAGCCAAGCTGCCCAGCCTCCGCGGATTTTCGAAAATCCCATGACAGCGAAGCAGCCTACCCAGTAAAGTATCAACAAAATAACTGCGCCAATCCCAGGATTATCGGTTGGCAAGTCTGCTCTAGTAAGCACCATTGCCAAAATGAATGCGCCTCCCCACGTGGTGGCGCCACCGACAAAGAAAAAAGGAGCCGGACCAAAAGTTAAACAGATTCCGAAACCAACAAGAAATATCAAAGCTACAATAAAAATGTGGGATTCAAGAGTACTGAAGATCAGCCCAAGTTCTAAAATAAGTGAGGACCAGCTAGCCACTAGACACAACAATTTAAACCGTCTCAATTGACGGAAAATAGGTCTGGCAATAAACGGAATAGATACAAAATGGTAAAACCCAAGACCTTTACGCCAGGCGGGTGACCATAGCTTTTCGTATCCAGTGCTAAACATTACTACGCAGAATGTCCATATAAAAAAATTAACTCCAAGAGTGCCGCCAGAAACAAGTCCGTAATTCCAGCCTAGCCAAGAATCTAATGAGAGATTCAGATGGCTGTTCATGAATAAAAGACAGACGCCCGGCAATCGGTTTAATACGTCTTCTACAGAATAGACACGGTGATGCTTTTGAATGAATACTAGTAATGCCCAATGAAAAGAAAGCGCAAAAGGAGTTAAGAGGCCAGCGGCAATGAAGAGGCAATTAAAAATTCCAATCCAATAAAGAACAGATGCTAGACCCGACCTCTCCCACCCCAACACCAATGAAATACCTGGTAAAGAGCGAAAAAGGCGAAATGCAAAAAAGAGCCCATAAATTACACGAAATGCACCCACAATATTCATCTGCTCATATGTGAGCATTCTTACTGGATAACTGGTTAATACACCCCATGTTCCTATGCTTCCTATTGCTAAGAAAAGCAATATTCTAAGGGCATAGATGGGAAGAGTGCGCGGATGGGTCATTGTTTAGAAGTTAGAGATAAATTGAAAGCAATCATATCCCAACTGACAGCGGTGCCTTTCTTGACATCGCGGGTCACGGGCCTGCCGAGTAGCGACTCATAGTGTTTGGGAGGCAAGCCGAAGCCTGGTCGAATGCTGCGCATATTTTGAGAGGTGAGGCACTCGCCCTGACGGATGTCTTCGGCAATATACAGGGACCGACGCCCGCGCATAAAACCGCGTTCAGCCTCCTGGGGACCATACCAGACCTGGCCGAGGGCAGCCCAGGCGTTGTGGCATTCTTCAACCAGGGATTTCATTTCTTCGGGCTCCAGGCTGAAGTGAGAGTCCGGTCCGCCATCTGCACGTCGTAATGTCAGATGTTTTTCGATGAGCACGGCCCCCTGAGCGGTCGCGGCGATCGAAGCCCCGATCCCCAAAGTATGATCGCTGACGCCCGTCGGGCAGTGAAACATCTGGGCCATGTGGGGAATGGTGCGTAGATGGCAGTTTTCCGGTGCCGCAGGATAGTCGGTGGTACATTTCAGCAACACCAGCTGTGTGCAGCCGCCCGCCCGAGCTGCGTTTACGGCCTCCTCGATTTCTGCCACAGTGGCCATTCCTGTGGACATGACCAAAGGTTTGCCCGTGGCGGCGCAACGTTTGATCAGGGGCAGGTCAATCAGCTCGGGGGAAGCGATTTTGTAACAAGGAACATGCAGGTTTTCCAGGAAATCGACAGCTGTGAAATCGAAAGGGCTGCTGAACCACTCCAGGCCGAGTTCAGTGGCCCTTTGGACCATGGGCTCATGCCATTCCCAAGGAGTGTAGGCTTCCTGATAGAGGGAGTACAGGCTGCGGCCATCCCAAACGCTGCCAGGCTTGCGCACGTGAAATTCGTCCTGGGGAGCATCCAGCGTGATGGTGTCCGCTGTGTATGTCTGCAGTTTGATTGCATCCACACCGCATTCGGCAGCCGCCTCAATGAGCTTGAGCGCACGCTCCAACGACTGATTATGATTGCCTGAAAGCTCCGCCACGATCAGTGGGGCGTGCTGTCCAGGTCGATCCCAGAGATCGGCAAGACGGGTTCGGGCGCGCGGCGTGCTCATGGCTTTCCTGCGGAGTCAGGTTTCTCATCCAGCCGTGTCTGGAGGGACTTCAGGGCATCGGCATAAGCTGCAGGCAGCACCCCGGGTTCTGTCAGATAAGCACGGTCACAGACGATTTTTTTGGTGTCCCATTTCAGGACGTTCATGCAGTAGTTCCAGATGTCTTCCTGCAACTCAATGCGGTGCAGGCGCTCCAAAGTGTCTTCATTGACATCGGCAGCAGGGATGATGACCACCCCGCCATCATCACAGACGGCAATGCCTCCTTCGACCTCGGCACGGATGGCCGCTTCCTGTTCGGCTGGGAAATCCTGGCCCTGAATGTTAAAGCAGCCCAAAGGGGTTACTCCTGTGGACCAGACCGGATGACGCTCCCGGCGCAGGCGGGCGGCATCCCGCACCAAACCGTTCACCGCCACGGCCGCAGCACGCTGATACAAGGTGATGAATTTTGAAACAATGTCGCCAAAGATCGCGCGGCCTTCGCACTCATGGGCGTAAACAACGACGACTTCATCGGCCTCCACATTGCGCACCTGTTCATGGATGCCGTAGTTGGTATTGTAGGCGGTAAAAACAGGCCTTACCGGGCCTACGCGATGCAGATCCGGCGTGATGGGCAGCAACCCTGGCAGCACCCCTTTTTTGCCAAGGGCATCGGCCACCTCTGTAGTGGAAATGCGGTTGGTCGTGATCGTATCAATGATCTTTCTGGCAATGGGGGTAATGGTCATGGTTTGGGTTGGCGTTGTAGCGTCGCCTGACGGAACATTTGAAGGGTGAATTCGTACAGCGGGTAATCGTGATGAAGAACGACGAACCGGGTGAGAGACTTGGCAAAACCAAAGACTTCCTCGGGGGAATAATGAAAATTCTTTTCTAACTGGCTGTCCGCATAGCTGGTCATGAAATTGCAGCAGAGCACCCCTCGGCAGCGGGCAAAGGCATTGCCCAGAAGAGTGCGCATGGTGGCCATGTTGTCCGTGGTCCTGAAAGTCAACGTGCCTGAAAGCACGATGACATCGAACTCACCCATATCAACCTCGGCACCCAGGGTGTCAGCGATAAAACGACGGTGCGGCCCGCCAAAACGGGCGTCAGCGGCACTGACGAGGTCTTTGGCCAGATCCATGCCGACATAATCAAAGTCGGGGCCGTAACGCGACTCTGCCCAGGCAACAAAATCCCCGAGGCCACAGCCGATGTCCAGGATACGTTTGCCTGCGAGATTCAGCCCGCGGCACAGCACTTCAAAGCGCATGGCTTGGTCAGATTCCGAGCCCCAGCCCACGGTTTTGACACTGCTGCCATGTTCTGCAAAGCGGCCATCGTAAAGGGCGGAGAGTCTGGAACAGTCCTCGTCACTCAGTCCGATTGTGTGCGCAGCAGTTCGTGGGCGTTCTTCCATAGCAGTTTCTCTCTCTCTTCACCAGTTACCTGGAACTGATTCAACAGGGCGAGAGACATTTCCACCGATGTTTTCAGGGGGCGGTCCGGATAATCTGTGCCAAAAAGCACCCGTTCATAGCGGATACTGCGCAGGCAGTAGAAAAGCGAGTCCACCACCGGCCCGCCGTAGTAGAGAAGGGAGTAGGAAACATCAAACCACAGGTTGGGGATCCTCTTGGCCAGCATCAGCAGGTCCAGGCAGTGATGTCCTGCTGCATGAGCGACGACGATCCTCGTCTTGGGGGCCTGTTTGGCCAGGGTGGCATAGTCGAGCACACTCAGTCCTGCCAGCAGCCAGTCGCCATCAGGAAAACAGTCTAGAAGCACCGGCAACCCCAGTTCACCTGCTTGCTGCACGATGGCAACGCAGGCCGCATCGTCAGGACGATACTTTTGCAGGCGTGGGTGCAATTTGACGCCACGGAATCCCAACGAGACGCCTTTTTCGAGGTCCATTCCGGCTGTTGGAGAATGAGGATCCACATTGATAAATCCAGTCAGCATCGGCTCCTTGCTCAGTGCCTCGGCCACCTCCTCGACACTCCATCTTTGCCAGAGGAGATGCAATACCACGGCGTGGCTGACCCCACAGGCGTTCATTGCTTCCGTCAGCGACCGGGCAGCATCTGCTGCGGAGCCTCCGGAGCGGTCGTCCAGATGCAAGTGGGCATCAATAATGCCTTGGCCGAACTGCTTGGGGATGTGTGCCGGCGTGGTTTCGGTCTTTAAGGACCCTTCATTTAGAGAGCCTAAAATAGGGGTCTTGTCATTCATGCTTGTACCTCGATCCGGATACGTTGCTCTTTGGCATCGGCCAGGCGTTGAGCCTCTTCAATGGTAGCCGCCACGGAAAGAATGTAGGCCATGCGGTCGCCATCGCTGGAAGCGCGGCCGACTTCCTGTCCCAGTGTGACCATCGGTTCGCTGATGACACCGGGAATCTCATCGGCGGCATCGAACCCGACAATCGACATCACCCGGCCCGCCTTGGAGGGAACGAATCTCAATACGATGGACTTCCAAGGCTGAAGGACGGGAGAAGAAGGAGTCCGGCCCACGGCTTGCACCGCGCAGGCTGTCGCCAGATCAAAGCCGCTCACCTGCGGCACAATGCCATCCGCTACCATGAAACCGCCCCCCCTTCCGGCGCTTTCCACCAGATAAAAATCACCCTCTGCGGTCAGCAAAAATTCCGTATGGCCTGGGCCGTCGGTATAACCCAGAGCGGCCAGTGCCTTTTTGCACAGGTCCGAAAGGCTGGCCCGCTCCTCATCCGTCATCTGCGCGGAGGCCAGTTCGGAAGCGACCGTATTGCTGGTCCCGGGCACTTTTTTCTTCTCCGTGATGGCCAGTACAGAGGTCTGCCCCTCATGGCTGAAGGTTTCGACCGTATGCTCCACCCCAACAATAAAGGTCTCGATAATGACTTTGCGGGACAGTGACATGTCCAGCGCATGCTGAAAAGCCTCCTGTAGGGGGCTGCCCGGCTGCACCACGGTCACTCCGCGACTGCCGGCGGAATCCACCGGTTTGACAATGGCGGTGGCATTGATGGAGGAAAGGGCCGTTTCGGCCTCGGTAAGCGTTTCCACCACAAACCACTGCGGGCAGGGAAGCCCTGCTTCCGTCCACAGATGACGCTGCCTGTCTTTGCGTGTCATGGCTTCCACCGTCTCCAGACGGGCACCGGGTAGATTGAAATGTTCCCGCACAGCGGCAGTGGTCAGCATGCCGGCTTCATTGCAGAAAGAAATGGCTCCCTTCGGGTAAATGCCGGAAGTCGTGATGGCGGCGATCACCGGCTGGGCCTCACGGATGTCGGCGATGGCTGACATGTCCGCCAATGAAAGACCTGGAGCAGACTCGGAACCATCAATGGCCAGGACCTTCAGGCCAGCCCTTTTTGCAGCCTTGATTCCGGGCATTTGCCAGCGCCCCGCACCGATTGCCACCAGCCATGTCTCATCATTCATCATAGTGTCTCTATCAGGCTTGCAATGCGTTGGCAACCTCCCCCATCCACGATTTGAGGCCCCTTTTGTTCACAAGTGCGGAGACGCTCCGCGTCAGGCAACCGCAAGCTGTCCATTCCCAGTCCAAGCAGGGTTTGCTGGGCCTCAAACCGGCGCGCAAACTGCTCTTCAGGATCGGTACGGGGGATGACGTGGACGGCTTTCCCCAGGCAAAGCATCTCCAGCATGGTCGTGCCGCCCGTTGTCACTGCCCAGCGGCAGGCCGCCATTCGGGCGGGCAGGTCGGCCGGGTGGGTTACGACCTCAACGCCTTCCGGCATCCCTTCCAGTGCGCCGCCCGCAGGTCCTTGGATCACTGTTATTTCAGCGCAATCCTGGGCGAGAGCACGGGCGATGCGTGCTGAAAGTCCGTCAGAGTCGCCCCCCCCTACAATGATGAGGACATTGCCCCCCGGAGAATGTTGGGTTCCAAGACTGCGAATCTCCTCCCGGATGATCGCATATTCCACCCCGGAAACAGCCCGGCAACCCATCGACAGTCGGCGCACAGACTGTAGGCTGACCACCAGATCAGGTGCCACATCTCCTTCATAGTCCAGTGCGAGCACCTTTGCGCCTTCTGCGCGGGCCTGGGCCAGCACTTCGTCACCAGCATAGGGAACGTCCAGCAGGACGACATCGGGCCGGACCATCTGCGGATCTGCTGCCCGGTTGAGCAGGGCAGCGGCCCGTTCAGACAACGGGTTAAAGCTGACTGAGTGACCCTGGCGAAGCAAAAATTCACCCAACTCCTGGCTGCGCCGGACATTGCCAAACCCGTAAGGGCCGCCCCCGTCGAACCGCATCGAAATCCGGCTCATGCGAGGTCAAGCAGGATGCGGGCCTTCAAAAGAGCTTCAGCAAAGCGCCAGTCGTCGGGAGTGTCAATGTCCACGGCTTCATCGCGCGGAACCGTTATGGGCAGGCAGTCCGCAAACAGGACGGCATCATGTTTTTGCACGGCTTCGATACGACCACCGAAAAACTGGCCAGCATCGTGAAAACGAGGCTCCATTTGCTGGGAATGCGCCAGGGCAAACTCGGGTTGGGCAAAACTGAGATGGCCCTCGCCATTCAGCCTCAGACTGCGTTGCACAGGATACTCAAAGGGAGTGACGGCCAGGACAAAATCGGCGGGGGAATCGCCGAGTGCCTGCACAGCTTCGGCAAGGCGCGAAGGTTTCAGGAATGGGGCCGTGGCATAGATGCAAAAGGCAAACACCGCAGGTCGGCCTTCCTTGGCCATGGCATCCAAGTGCAGGCGCAGCACCGGCATCATGGCAGAGGCATCGCCAGCATGTTCCGCAGGGCGCAAAAAGGGAACCTGGGCACCATATTCGCGGGCGACCTGGGCGATCTCAGGACAGTCGGTAGAAACGATGACCTCATCAAACACGCCGCTTTCCAGCGCTGCTTGGATGGACCAGGCGATCATCGGCTTGCCGCCGAAGTCGCGGATGTTTTTGCGGGGGATGCGTTTGCTGCCGCCGCGGGCAGGGATGATGGCGACGGTGCGGCCTTTCATGATCAGTCTTTGCGGCGAAGCAGCAGGAGTTCGGAATGGTAGCCGTCCACGGTGCGGTATCCGAAGGGATGGACGTTGCGTTCCACCAGTTCGTAGCCGGGCAGCATGGCGAGGTAATCGTCACTCAGGATGGGGGTATCTACACCTGCCCAGCCGCCGGCTTTACGCAGTTGCTTACCTTCGCGCATGTTGCGGAGGAGTACCCAGCGGGTGTTCAGCCGGGAGACGTGGTTGAGATAATTTTGGACGATTGGGGGCTCCATTTCCTGGAAGGAGATGAAGTTCACAAAGAGATCCACGTTGCCGCGCAGTTTTTCGATCTGCCAGGCGCAGAGGACGGAGATGGGGGTGAGGGATTCGATCTCAATTTCGGCCTGGTCGCGCGTTTGGGCGTAGGTGGTGACTTGATCTGCGCCCACGGCTCCGCTGAGGTAATGCTGGGCCACGTAGCTGGTCGGCGGGATGTCGATATCTACATAACGCAGGCCTTCGATGCCTGCGC
Source organism: Verrucomicrobiota bacterium (assembly GCA_040386955.1). Taxonomy (GTDB): domain Bacteria; phylum Verrucomicrobiota; class Verrucomicrobiia; order Verrucomicrobiales; family Verrucomicrobiaceae; genus Prosthecobacter. The sequence continues at coordinate 2,433 of JAZKER010000016.1, read as the reverse complement.
GGGCCATGACTTCGCCCAGGGTGCCGAAGCCGCCGCCGATTTCCAGAACGGTGCGGGGGACGTCATTGGGACCCAGGTGCTTTTTCAGCAGGGCGAGGCCGAGGAGGTAGTTGAGGGCAGAGCGGGAGAACCAGCGGCCGTCGAATTCAAAGTGCTCGACAGGCTCGCCCACTTTGCTCTCGGAGAAAGTGTGGAGGTGAGGCAGTTTGCTGGGGGTATCTGCTGCCAGGAGGACGCGGTAATCGGCCAAGGCGGCGGCTTCGCCGGTGAGGAATTGGTCCAGGCCCAGATGGGCTTTTTTGGCCTCGGGGTGCGCACGTTGAAGCGTGGCGGTGAGTCCCTCGATCTGCGCAGGGGTAAAGCTGTTGCCAGGAGTGCCGAAGGTGGGGACGAAAAAGCCGAGGGTGTTGGGCAGACGGCGAAAGTTTTCGATGCCGTTCTCACACAGTTCGTTGACGATACGGGAGGAGGCTTCGTCCCAGAAGACGCTTGGGCGGTAGAGTTCATCCTGGGTCCGCATATCGTCGCGGGCGGCGGTCAGTTCCGGGTAGGAGTACGGCTGGGTCATGAGGGAAAGGTGCACTGCTAGCTAGGACCCGTTGCGAAAGGGTGCAAGCTGGAATTGCGGGCGATGGGGTGATGTGTGCAGGGCCACTAAGCTTCAGTTTTCAATGCAGATCTGGCCATTTTCTAGCCGCAGTCTCATTTGGCCCAGCAATTCGGCCTCCCGACGGGAGTGGGTGACGTGGAGAACGGTGAGGCGGTGGCGTGTCTGGAGGTTTTTCAGTAGCTCAGCGGCTTCGGCATGGGTGGCTTCATCCAGGGCTGATAGAGGTTCATCCAGAAGGAGGACACTGGGGCGGGCGGCCAGGGCCCGGGCGAGGGCAACCCGTTGTTTTTCGCCTCCAGAAAGGTGATCGGGCTGTCGATCCAGCAGATGGTGAATGCCAAGCTCTGCGGCCAGGGAGGTGACGAGTGTGGCGGCCTCGGGTTCTGCCTGCAAGAAGGGGGCAAAGCCGATCTGCCCGCGCACGTTTTTGCAGGGGAAGAGGGCAAGGTCCTGCGGCAGGTAGCCGATGCGGCGATGCCGGGGCTCCAGGTGAGTGACATCCCGGTGATTCAGCAAGATGCGGCCTGCTGTCGGAGGTCGCAGGCCACACAGAATTTCCAGCAGGGAGGTCTTCCCGCAGCCAGTGCTGCCCATGAGGACGGCGTAGGTGCCCGTGGGGATGACCAAGGAGATGTTTTTTAGCGAGAATCCGCCAGGGGCCTGCCAGGCGATATTTTCCAGCTGAATCATAGGGCGAATAATGTCAGAACAAAGCCAGTTGCTGCATCGGTTGGGCAGCGGCGGGGGGGCTGAGGCTGATGACCACCCGGCGGCGAGCCACTTCGATGGTGGGCGTCAGGCAGCGGCGCTGGGCGCACTGCACACGGGTATCCCGAATGCCGAGGCGATGCAGGGACTCCTGGATGCGCTGGGTGGCGCGATCGGGGTCGTTGCAGTCGTCGCTCAGATGTCCGAGCACCACGTGATGCAGGCCAGGGTGGGCCACGCTTTCGATGAGCTCTGCCGCCTGGTCATTGGAAAGGTGGCCGTGACGGGAGCTGATGCGCTGCTTGGTGGCCCAGGGGCGTTTGGTATCGGCCTCCAGCAACTGGGTGTCGTAGTTGGCCTCCACAAAAAGACTGTCGGCGGCCTTGAGGCGGTCCTTGATCAGGTTGGTGACAAAACCGACGTCGCTGAGCACCCCCAGGCGGGATTCTTCATCGGCAATGACAAAGCCGATGGGATCCACGGCATCATGAGGAACCGGGAAACATTCGATGCGCAGATCTTGGAAATCGAAGGCGCTGCCGGTGGTCATCATCCGCCACGCGGGGGAACTGCGGAATTTGAGGCTGCCCTGGAGGGTTTCGCGGGTGAGCGCCGTGGCATAGAGGGGCAGGGGACGCTTGCCGCTGAGCACCTCCAGGCCGTTGGTGTGGTCCTGATGTTCGTGGGTGAGGAGGATGCCATCGAGCTGATCCAGGCTGTAACCGGCAGCCTCCAGCCGCACACAGATCTGTTTGGCGCTGAGTCCCGCGTCAATGAGCAGCGTGGTGCGGTCTGTCGAGACGACAGCGCAATTGCCTGAGCTGCCACTGCCTAGAACTGTGAGTCGAACCATGCTCCCTGTTTTTAACCGACTGCGCGCCTGCTGCAAGGTGCAAAGTCTCGCCAGACGGAAAGATGGAGGTGACCAGGCACAAAAAAGCCGGAGCGCTTTCACGCTCCGGCTTCTCTGAGGCAGGCATTGCCTGTGGATTTTTAGTGCTCGTAACCAGACTCGCCATGTTCGGCAAGGTCCAGACCGATCTGCTCGACCTCTTCGGTCGGGCGAAGGCCCACCAGCAGTTTCACAATCAGGGTGATGACCACCGTGGCGGCCA
>JAZKER010000015.1:0-20631 GCA_040386955.1 Verrucomicrobiota bacterium | reverse complement strand
TCGCCGCCTGGACCATGGTCTCCAGCCAGGTCATGAACCTGGATGAAGTGCTGAATAAGTAGGAATCAAAGCCAACAAAAGTCTCATGTCGCTCGCAAAGAAAGGCACCCGGAGAATCACTGTAAACGATGTTCAGTATCGCTGGACCGTTTCACCAAATGATGAACCAGGCATTGCAATCGTTATCGAACATTCCAACTCACCAGCACAACGTGTGGTGGCATGGGTGGATCATGGACATGTGATTTCTCCAGGAATGGTCCGTAACGTGATCATTCGCGTTTTGGATCATGGCTGGCAGCCTGAAAAGAAAGGTCCCGAGATGGTTTTCCGCCTTTCGAGCTTCGCGGCACAAACTAAGAATAAAGGGATGTGGCCTGCCCCAAAGACTTCGCCATTTGATGTGCAACCTGTTCATCAATCCTACTGTTTTCCCGAGCCTTTTTAACGAATCAACAGGGATGGCCAAACGCTCCCGCTTTTAAACTTTAAATTCGAAGCCTCTATGAATCTTAGCCAGGAACTCCACCATCTTTCCCGTCGCCAGTTTTTTAGCAGCGGGCGCAATCTGCTCGGAGGTGCTGCCCTATCCTCTTTGTTAGGCGAGGCCATGATCGGCCAATCCCAGGCAGGGCAGGGGAGTGTGGCCCCGCACTGGGCACCGAAGGCCAAGCGGGTCATCTACCTGCACATGGTTGGAGGTCCTTCGCAGATGGACCTGTTCGATTACAAACCAGGCATGAAGGACTGGTATGACAAGGACCTGCCGGCGAGCATTCGCAATGGCCAGCGTCTCACCACCATGACCAGCGGCCAGGCGCGTTTTCCGATTGCGCCTTCGAAGTTTAACTTCGCCCAATACGGCAAGTGCGGCATGTGGATGAACTCCGACCTGCTGCCCCACCTCTCCAAGAATGCCGATGACATCTGCTGGATGCGTTCGCTCCATACGGAGGCCATCAACCACGAGCCTGCCATTTGCGCCATGCAGACGGGCAACCAGATCACCGGGCGTCCTTGCCTGGGTTCCTGGGCCTCATATGGCCTGGGCTCAGTGAACTCCAATCTGCCCAATTTCGTGGTCCTCATTGCCACGCCCACGAACCGCGAGCAGGAGCAGGCGATCTCCTCACGCCTCTGGTCCAGCGGTTATCTCCCCGGTGAACACGCGGGCGTTTCCTTCCGCAGCAAGGGAGATCCCATCCTCTTCATTAACAACCCTCCTGGCGTGCCCAGCAGCGTGCGCAAACGCACCATCGAAGGATTGAATGCGCTCAATGAACTGAACTACCAGCAAGTGGGCGATCCCGAAACGCACACCCGCATTCAGCAGTATGAAATGGCCTTCCGCATGCAGGCCAGCGTGCCTGAGCTGACCGACCTTTCCAAGGAGCCCGACCACATCTTCAAGATGTATGGGGACGAGGCGAAAAAGCCCGGCACCTTTGCCAATGGCGTGCTCATGGCCCGCCGACTGGCGGAGCGCGGGGTCCGCTTCACTCAGATTTACCTGAACAACTGGGACCATCATAGCAACGTAGGCGGGCGCATGCCCAGCCAGTGCAAGGACATTGACCAGCCTTGCCACGCCCTCATCGAGGACCTCAAGCAGCGTGGCATGTTTGAGGATACCCTGATCATCTGGGGCGGCGAATTCGGACGCACCATTTACAGTCAGGGCGGCTTGACCAAGGAAAACTACGGGAGGGATCACCACCCGCGTTGCTTCACCATGTGGATGGCTGGCGGTGGTGCCAAAGGTGGCGCGATCTATGGCGAGACCGATGAGTTCAGCTACAACATCGTCAAGGACCCGCTGCACATCCGCGACTTCCATGCCACGGTGCTGCATCTGCTCGGTTACAACAGCGACCGCTTCACCTACAAGTTCCAGGGCCTCGATCAGAAGCTGACCGGAGTCGAAGCAGCCAAGGTGGTCAAAGCTCTGATCGCGTGAGGTAAGTAGGGTTTCTTGTTCATGGCTGATGCAGATGCCGCCTGACGGCGCGGCCGGATTCTGTCCGGATTGTGCTGGACGACATCTTGCTTTGAAACAAGGCCAGGACTCGACAAGGCGGCGCATCCTCGCTAGCGTCACCCATGCGGCTCATCTCAGGCAGTGCCGGGGGCATCCCCCTGGACGTCCCCAAAAACGTCACCCGTCCCACTCAGGACCGGGTGAAGCAGGCCATTTTTAACATGCTGGGAGAGCTGGTGGATGGTGCCCGCGTGCTGGATGTATTTGCCGGTTCCGGCGCACTGGGCCTGGAATGCCTCAGCCGTGGGGCCGCCAGTGCCCAGCTTATTGAACAAGACCGTGCCGCCTGTGAGGTCATCCGTAAAAACATCACCAAAACCCGTCTTGAAGGGGCCTTGGTACGCCAGGGGGATGTCTTCAAAGTTTTACCCCAAATGGCGGGCGCAGCGACCTTCGATCTCGTCTTTGCAGATCCACCCTATGCCAACAAGCCCGGGGAAGAGGATCTCAGCTTGAAGCTGGCCCTTTTGCCAGAACTTCAGGCCCTCATGGCCCCAGGTGGCAGTCTCATTTTGGAATGCCGAGTCACGAAGAATGCTCCCATTGAATGGGGACCTTGGGAGATGGTGCGGGATCGGGAATATGGCAGCACACGCATTCTCTGGTTGAGAAAGCGGTAGCGTCTGCGCCGGGCGATGGCATGGAATTGCCTGCCCCTTTTTCACGTCAGCGCCATCCTGGCCGCCTCTTCGCATGTCCAAGACTCTCAGCCTCTGCCTCTACAATCTGCTGCTGCCCGCAGGCGTGCTCGGCATGCTCCCTGGCGCCATCCGCAAGATGCGCCAGCGCGGGGGCCACTGGCGGGATCTGGTGCAAAGGCTCGGCTTCTTTTCGTGGGAGCAACGTCACGCCCTCGCGGCCCTGCCTTCTGGCAAGGACCGGCTTTGGATCCACGCCGTCAGCGTCGGCGAAGTTGGCATCGCCACGAAACTCATCGCCCTGATGCGGAGTGAACGGCCGCACATCGGAATCGTGCTCACCACCACCACTCCTACCGGGCATGCCCTTGCCGCTGAGTTTGCCGCCCGGCACCCAGGCCGAGTCGTGGTGCTCTACTCCCCTTTGGATCTGCCCGGTGTGGGAGCTCGTTTTTTGGAGGAGCTGGCTCCTTCGCAACTGGTGCTGGTGGAGGCCGAGGTGTGGCCCAATCTGGTCGCTTCGGCCCTTCGCAGGCATGTCCCGGTTTCTTTGGTCAATGCACGCCTGTCACCGCGTTCGGAGCGCCGTTACCACCAGCTCGGTTTCATCATCCGGCCTGTGTTTGCCATGCTGCATCAGGTCCTGGTGCAGGAGCCTGAGGATGTGCAACGATGGACTCGCTTAGGGCTTGCCGCCGACCGCGTCCACCACACCGGCAGCATCAAGTTTGATCCGCAAGGTGCCGCCCCTGATCCTGCCCAGGTGCAGGCCCTGCGCGCAGTCTTGGACCAGGCAGGAATCCAGCCACGACAGCCCATCCTCCTCCTGGCCAGCACGCATCCGGGTGAGGAAGTGCTGCTGGCAGAGATGACCCAGCGTTTGCGAAAAAAACATCCTTCACTGGCCTTGCTCATCGTGCCCCGGCATGTCGAGCGCACATCGGCCCTGCTCGAAGAGCTCGGCAGCCTGGGGCTCCGCCCGCAGCGCCGCAGCGCCGTTCACTCCCCATCGCCAGACCTGCTCATTGATACCACGGGGGAACTGCGGGCCTGGCAGGCATTGGCCACGGTCGTGGTCGTGGGCAAGAGCTTTTTGGCGACAGGAGGGCAGAATCCGGCAGAGGCTGTCATGGCCCGCAAGCCGGTACTGTTTGGCCCCCACATGGAAAACTTCCAGGCGCTCATCGATCTGCTGCTGGCGAGAAAAGGAGCCGTTCAAGTGGCCGACGTCGCCACGCTGGAACAACGGCTGGACGCGCTGCTGAGTGATCCGGCGCAATGCCAGATGCTCGGCGACAATGGCCATACGGCTCTGGCCATGCACGAAGGTGCGACGGCCAAGACACTGGCGCTCTTGTAGCAGGGCTTACGCAATCGCTGCGGACGGAGCAGGCACCTCGGCAGCGGTCTCTTTTTTCTTGCGGCGAAACATCAGGCTCAGCTTCTCCATGTAGATGTAAAAGACCGGCGTGATGTAAAGCGTCAGCAACTGGGAGAGCAGGAGCCCGCCCACCACGGCGAGGCCTAACGGACGGCGTGCTTCAGCGCCAGCCCCCCAGCCCAAGGCAATCGGCAGCGCCCCCATGATGGCGGCGAAGGTCGTCATCATGATCGGGCGGAAGCGCACCAGGCAGGCTTCATAGATGGCCTCCGCAGGAGACTTGCCCTCATGGCGCTCCGCCTCCAGGGCGAAGTCGATCATCATGATGGCGTTCTTCTTCACGATGCCGATGAGCATCAGCACACCGACAAAACCATACAGGTTCAGCTCATAACCAAAGAACCACAACGTGAGCAGGGCGCCCACACCCGCCGATGGCAAGCCCGAGAGAATGGTCAGCGGATGAATGAAGCTTTCATACAGAATGCCCAGCACCAGATAGATGACGATCACCGCCATGACGAGCAGGAGGCCGAGCCCGTTCAGTGAGGCCTGAAAGGCCTGCGCCTCCCCTTGAAAAGCGGTACTGATGCCTGCAGGAAGCTGCTGGTCCACGGCACGATCAATCGCATCTACAGCCTGCCCGATGGAGATCCCGGGCTTGGTGGCAAAGCTCACCGTCACGCTGGGGAGCTGCCCTGAGTGGGTGACTGTCAGCGGGCCTACGGTGCGGGTGATGTCCGCCACGCTGCCCAGGGGCACCAGATCGCCCGTGCTGCTGCGCAGGTAAAGCTGGGCCAGGGATTCCATGTCCGATCTGTATTTGGGGTCCACCTCCAGGATGACATAATATTGGTTAGTCGGTGTGTAGATGGAGGACACCTGGCGTGAGCCATAGGCATCGTAGAGCGCATTTTCCACCTGGGTGGCCGTCAGCCCCAGCGATGAGGCCTTGTTGCGGTTCACCTCCACAAACACCTGCGGGCTGGTGATCAGCAGATCGCTTGTCACATCCGCCAGCTCCGGCAGCGCCGCCATGGTTGCCTCCACTTTGGGGGCCACCTCGAAGAGCTGTTTGATGTCCACCCCGATGAGGGTGAACTGGTAAGGGCTCTTGGTGCTGCGGCCGCCGATCCGGATCGTGGCAGGCACTTGGGGAAAGGCCCGGATGCCGGGAATGGCCGCCAATTGAGGGCGCAACTGATCCACGATCGCCTGGGCATGAGGACGCTCACTGCGCGGTTTCAGGCTGACATACATGCGCCCGCTGTTCGCGGTCGAGCTGGGGCCGCTGGCACCCACGCTGGAACTGAAGGCGGCGATGTGCGGATTCTTGGCCAGCACGGCAGCCACCGCCTGCTGATGACGTACCATCGTTTCAAAGGAAGCATCCTGCGCACCTTCCGTCACGACCTGGATCTGTCCCGTATCTTCCGTGGGGATGAAGCCTTTCGGCAGGTGCATGAACAACCAGGCGGTGCCGATCACGGTGCCCAGCGTCACCAGCATCATGCTGAATCGATGCCGCAGGGTGAACTTCAGAGTCACATCATAAAGGTGCAGCAGCCCGTCAAAAAAACGCTCGGTCACCCGATAAAACCACCCGTGTTTTTCTTCCTGAACATGCGGTTTCAAAAAGCGGCTGCAGAGCATCGGGGTCAGCGTCAGTGAAACAAAACCGGACACCAGGATCGCCACGCCAATGGTCACCGCAAATTCATTGAGCAGCCGCCCCAAAATGCCGCCCATGAACAGCACCGGCAGGAACACGGCTGCGAGTGAGAGCGTCATCGAGATGACCGTGAAGGCAATCTCCCGGGAACCTTTCAGTGCCGCATTCCACACCGTCTCCCCTTTCTCAATGTGCCGGACGATGTTTTCCAGCACCACAATGGCATCATCCACAATGAAGCCCACGCTCAGCGTCAGCGCCATGAGGGAGATGTTGTTCATGCTGAATCCCAGCAGGTACATGACGGCAAACGTGCCCACGATGGACAGTGGGATGGCGATGCTAGGGATGATCGTGGCCCGCAGATTGCGCAGGAACATGAAGATCACCACGATCACCAGGCCAATGGTCAATACGAGGGTGAGCTGCACATCATGGACGGACTCGCGAATCGCCTGCGAGCGGTCAATCAGCACGCTCAGTTCCATGGCTGCCGGCATCTGGGCATTCACGGAGGGGAGCAGCTTTTTGATCGCATCCACCACCGCTACGGTGTTCGTCCCAGGCTGCCGCTGTACGGCGAGCAAGATGGAGCGCGTACCATCGCCAGACCAGTTGGCGATCTGGTCGTCCTCCACGCTGTCGAGCACATTTGCGACCTGATCCAGCCGCACTGGCGCGCCATCCCGGTAGGCGACAATGAGCGGGCGAAAGGCTTCGGCCGTGGAAAGTTTGCCGCTCGTTTGCAGCGTGAAGTTTTGCTCCTGCCCCTGCAAAACACCTGCGGGCAGGTTGCTGTTGCCTGCCGCGATGGCATCCCTCACTTCGTCCAGGCTGATGCCCCGTGAGGTCAGCTTCAGCGGGTCCGCCTGCACCCGCACCGCATATTTTTGCGATCCAAAGACCCGCACCTGGGCCACCCCTTCCACCATGCTGATGCGCTGGCCGAGCGCTGTCTGCGCATATTCATCCACCGTGGAGATGGGCAGCGTGGCGGAGCTGAGCTGAAGAATCAGCACCGGGAAATCCGCCGGGTTCACTTTGCGGAAAGACGGCGGGCTGGGCATGTCATCAGGCAGATAGCGCTGCGCTGCGGAAATGGCCGACTGCACATCCAAGGCTGCGCCATCAATATCCCGGTCCAGATTGAACTGGATGGTGATGTTCGTGTTTCCCAGAGCACTGCTGCTGCTCATGGAATCAATGCCCGCAATCGTTGAGAACTGCTTTTCCAAAGGGGTCGCCACCGAGGCCGCCATGGTTTCAGGATTGGCCCCCGGCAAAGTCGCCGTCACCGAGATGGTGGGGAAGTCCACATTCGGCAGGTCATTGACCGGCAGCTTCTGGAAAGCCAGGAGGCCAAAGGCAAGGATGCCCGCCATGATCAGCGTGGTCATCACCGGCCGGTGGATGCAGCGTTCGGGCGTCATGGGATTTTGGGGGCCGTGAGGGAGATTTTGCCGCTGCCCTGCTCTTTGCTGGCGGGCAGTCCCACAGGTGGTTTGATCTCCACCCGGCTTCCGGGAACCAGCCTCAGTTGGCCATCAATGACCACGACTTCGCCAACTTTCAGCCCCTGGCGAATGATGGCCTCATTGCCCACCGTGCGTTCCAGCTCCACGTTCCGCTGGTCCACACTGCTGTCATCCTTGACGACAAAAACATACTGGCCGTTTTGCCCCGTCTGTACCGCCGTGGCAGGCACCACCAGGGCATTGGGCTGGGTGGTCAATGTCAGGGCCACTTCACCGTATTGGCCAGGCCACAGGGTCAGGTCTTCATTGGGCATCGTCGCCTTCACCTCCAGCGTGCCGGTGGCAGGCTTGATGGCGTTGTCCACAAAGGAAAGCACCCCTTGGATCTTCTGGGCCGCGCTGCCACTGGGCGTGATGGTGACCTTCAGCTCCCCACGCTTCATGTAGGTCTGAATGTCCGTGAAATGCTGCTCCGGCACGGCAAAGATGACTTCAATCGGGCGCAGCTGGTTGATCACCACCAAGTCCGTTTCATCCGCCTTCACCACATTGCCCGCATCCACGGCACGGCGGCCAGCGCGGCCGGTGATCGGGGAGATCACCTGGCAGTAGCTCAGTTGCAGTTCAGCCTCTTTCACCGTGGCCGCCGCTGCTTCCTGGTTGGATAAAGCCGCATCCGCCGTGCTTTTGAAGTTGTCCACTTCCTCACGGGAGACGCCGCCGCTCTGCGATAAGTTAGTGTAACGGGCTGCCTGTTTTTTGGCGATGTCCGCCTGAGTCGTTGCCTGCGCCAGCCTCGCCTTGGCCTGGGCCAGCACGACTTCAAAGGGGGCCGGATCCATCTTGGCCAAAACATCCCCTTTTTTGACATCCTGCCCTTCTTGGAAAAAGACCTCGGCGATCTGTCCCGTCACCCTGGCCTTCACCGCCACCGTCGATTTTGGCCGCACATTGCCAATGGCCTGCAGTTGCACCGGCACTTCGCGCTGTTCCACCGTTGCCACCACCACAGGTACCGTGGGCGTTCTTTTCACCCCGGCTGCAGCATCGTCCTTGGGTGAGGGGGAACAGGCCGCAAGGCAAAAGGCCAATGCCGGCCATGCAGGGAACTGTGAATGGATTCGCATGATGTTAAAAATGATTCGTCGCCGCCGCTCCTGCTGACCTTCACCGAATGGTACGTGCCAGAGGCACGGGTTATTGGACTGCTTTGACGAACGCTGCATTCATTCCGCGCACTCTACACACCCATTGCCTGAACTGCACCACACAAGGAACGCCGCTCAATGGCCGACGCGATGCACTACATGCTTGAAGGCTTCTCCAGCGCCACCTGAGTCCATGATAAATGATACGTCTGGTGTGGATGGTATTTCCTTTACATGGGCATGAATGAAATCTGCCTGCGTGCCATAGCTGGCCTCGCTCCATCCCAGCTTCTTCGCCCATTTCCGGTAGTCTGTGAAGTTCACATCCGCCGTGATGTCCTGCCGCCCAGGATGCAGGTAGATCTCAAATCCCTCGATCCGATGCTGGCGCAAATAGGCCCGCAGGGTGCCTGCCGGGCGACGGTAGTAGAGGGCAGGGAACTCATCGCCATAATCCACCGTCAGCATGGCTCCGATTTTCCAGGCCGGAGCCCACTCTTCCAGCCACTGCCGCACGGAGTCATGCAGTTCCACTTTTTGGGTTTCGGCGCGTGAGGGCCATTCCCCCAAGGCGCTGAAGTGCTTGCGCTTATCCTTTCCCCACTCGAGCGGTTGCAATACCTCGCGCCGCTCCGCACTGATGTACACTTCATGCCACGCTTTTTCGTGCCATTGCAGGAGGGTCGCTGGAAAGGCATCCAACACTTCATTGTGATAAATGAAAGCCTTCCCCCCGCAGCTAGTCAGCGCAGCTTTTAAATCTTCATGCCAAGTGACGCGCGAGCCAAGCAGAGTGCGCTGCTGCTGCCGGAGAACAGGGGACGTCTCCACGATGTGCCAATGAAACTTTCGCCGCTGCCACCAGCCCAGGTTCTTTTTTACCCCGGCCATCAGCACGCCGCTGCCTGCCCCCACCTCAATCACATGCCGCACATCGGGCCGCAATTCGGCCTCCTTTTTTAACCAGCCCGTAACAGCCTGCGCGAAAATGGGGGAAAGGGTGGCCGAAGTGGAAAAATCTCCCCGTGCCCCCACGGTCTGGATCTGCCTTGCATAGTAGCCTCGCTCAGGATCATACAGGGCACGGGCCATGAAGGCAGAGAAAGGCTTGGGAGAAGTCATGGACACGGATAAATCAAATCGTCGAGATCGCTGATATGTACCTAAAACTGGACTCCTTTATCAAGTGCAGAAGTTCCATATCTTTCTAGACAATCGGAATTTCTTCCGCTTCGATTTTCCCCTAGTCTTAAGGCATGAAGAATCAAAAAGGGTTCAGGGTCGTCTGTTTTATGATTGGGCTTGGCATCCTCTTGGCGATCAGTCCCTTTCTTTGGGCTTTTCTCGGATTGTTGACCGGCTACTACACGGGGTATAAACATGGAGTTCCCTTTGCCGACGCTCATCAGAAGGCCATCAGAACCTTTGTCGCAGGTGGAAATTTTGGTCATTCAAGGTTTGCACGGAGCACCCAATGGGATGTCTGGTCCATACAATGGAAGGATGATCATTACCGTCTGGAATCCATCAGATTGATGGGCCTCGTGCCAGAGAAGGGTGAACGATATTTTGAGAAGCCGTATCTGCCCAAGAAAACCTCTTTGGAGACGGCGGTTCATCGGGAATTGTCTTCTGAGGAAAAGGCGGCAATCCAGAAAATACGTTCGCAATCTCTGCCCTGGATCGAGATGCCAGCTCCCACTGATTCCGTTGAAAAGGTAAGGGTTCGAATCATCGCTCCAGTGCATGCGGACAAAAGTTGCCTTGAATGCCATGAAGTGCAGGTCGGTGCGATTCTGGGTGCCTTTGATTATCGTTTTTATTAGATCGAAAACATCGATTGTCACAGATTTGCCCAGCAAGAGTCTCCCTGAAGTGAACCCCGCCGAACCTCCCGAGCAATGAGAAGTCGGCAGCAGCCAATGCCAATCATCCTTTTCTGCCCTTTCGCTGTGTCAGGACCGGCAAGGTCGCAGCTTGGAGGCATCGTTTCCTCACTTTACACCCCACGCATCCGCCGCCATCCGTAAGGTCTCGTTATGAACCGCCAAGAAAATCTTGAAATCTTCTTCCGCGACGGCAAGACCGTCATTCTCCCGATTGACCACGCTGTGGCCATCCCGGTGCCGGGCATGGAGAATCCTTTCGCCTTGATTGATTCCGTCAGCCCCTACGTGGACGGCTACGTGATGAACCTCGGTGTGGCCATGCGCGCCGCAGATTCCATGGCTGGCAAAGGCATCTGCCTGCGCACCGATGTGTACAACACCCGCATCACCGGCGATGGAGCCGGCAGCATCAATGTCTATGGCGTGGAGGAAGCTGAAGCCGTGGGTGCCAATGCGGTGATGAACATGCTTTATCCCAGCTCCATCAGTGAGCGGATCAACTTTCAGGAGTGTGCCGACATCATTCGCAGCAGCATGGATCTGGACATTCCAGTCATCCTTGAAGCCCTGCCTTACGGTCTGGGCCAGAACGACAAGTACACGCTGGAAAACGTCGCCTTTGCCGCACGTCTGGCCGCCGAACTGGGCGCCGATGTGGTCAAGGTGCCGTATCCGATCGATTGCAAACCGGGCGATTTCCGCAAGGTGGTGGACCAGGTGTGGATCCCGGTCATCATCCTGGGGGGCGCATCCCTCAACGACGATGCCGCCCTGTTGAAAATGACCGAAGACGCCATGGAAGCAGGTGCCTCCGGCATCGCCATCGGCCGCAATGTCTGGCAGCACCAGAATCCGGCAGCCATCGCCCGCAGCCTTTCGGCTGTTGTTCATGAAGATGTCTCAGCCCTGGAAGCCCTGGCACTTCTGAAAGAACCCCTTCGCTAAACGAGTTTGGCTCATCCCCTGCCATGATGAAAACGCCCGCCCTCCTCGCCTCATCACTGCTGCTGCTTTCCCAAGCCTGCGGTGCCGACCTGAAGACCTTCACCTTCACTGCCGATGAATGGACGGAAGGTGATCCTCCCAAGGAAGTCTTCGTGGTGGATGGCACCATCAAAATCGCAGCCAAGGATGGCAACAAGGCTGTCATGGTTTCCCCCGACAATCTCGTGGATGCCAGTGCCCAGTTTGCCGTCTCAGCGGCAGGCGATTCAGTCATCAAGGCCAAGGTCTTTGCCAGCAAGAAAGGACGTAGCAATCCGCGCTTCGGCGTGGCTGTTCATGGCATGAGCGGTTACAGGCTCATTGTCAATGCTCCGAAGAAGACCTTGGAACTGGTGAAGAGCGATGAAACCCTGGCCAGCATCCCCTTCACCTGGACCACCGATGCGTGGCTGTGGATGAAGCTGGAGGTGCGCAAAACCGGAGAGGAATGGACCATCACCGGCAAGACCTGGGCCGCCGATGCAGCAGAGCCTGCGGAAGCCCAGATCAAGCACACCGACAAGGGCCTGAAAGGGCAGGGGAAAGCCAGTGTCTGGGCCACTCCCTATTCGCAGACCCCTATCTACTTTGATGACATCGAAGTGGGGGTCGAAGCGGCCCCGGAAACAAAGTGAAATATTCTTCAAAAGAAGATCATTTTCTACTTGCCAAAGGGCCGTCATCATTTAGTATCTCCGTCCACTCACGAGGCTTCTGGAGCGGTAGCTCAATTGGTTAGAGCGCCAGCCTGTCACGTTGGAGGTTGCGGGTTCAAGTCCCGTCCGTTCCGCCAGTGAGTTTGTTAAAAGACCCGTTCAGCAATGAACGGGTTTTTTGTTGTCTGAAAGGCTGCTTCCTGCGCCCCTTCCAGAGTTCCGTCAGGCAATGCGGACATGGCCTTTGATAGGATCCAGTCCTGACGTTTTACCAAGGCCACCTGAAGCTCTGGGCAGGCAGCCCCTTGAGTGCCGGCTTCATCAGTCAACAGCACTTTCTAATGATGGCGCAAGCAGCGCAAAAAAACGAAAGTAATATTTGTTAGGCAGCCTGACAGAAGCCCTGCAGGCCAATGCGGCCCACCTTCGTCATTCCTCCACTGGCTGGGCCTTGGGCGCAGCGCGGAAAGCTGTGCTCACCAGCAGGGATGAAATTCCAGGCTTCCATTGGTACCCGACACCAAAGGGAAGATCGCCCGAGGCTCCGGCCCTGAAGGCTGCATCCAGGTCGGTTTGGAAGTGCTGTTTGAAGAGCTCGATCGGGCCCGGATAGTTGCCATACAGGCTGACCATCCATTGGTCTCCGGCAAAGTATTTCAGGGGAATACCGCTGTCGTCTTCGATGATGTTTCGAGTGTTGTTGAGAAGGAAGTCTCGGACATCGCTGAATTCAGTCATGTGCATGAGATAAGAAGCGGCTTTTACAAAGCCATTTCCCTGGCCTTGCTTCCGGCAGAAGGCCATGAAAGCGGGATTGCTTTTGATGCCCCAGTTCGAAAGGTCGGTGGTGAAGTAATACAGAGTCTGCTCCTTCCCTGTGGTGCCTATGAAACGGATCTTCACACCGGGGGTTTTGGACTTGTCTGTCGTTAGGTCACCGGCGGCGCTGAGTTTGACCAATTCGGCACTGGTGATGCGACAGCCGGCACGTGAGAGAAACACGTATAAAACGGGAATGGTGCCGCTGAGCTGGGTCTGGTTCAGGTCATTCTTCATGTCTGCTGTGATGAAGAAACTGAAGCTCAGAATCGCATTCAGGGCCGTGCGCAGATTCCCCAGTGCACTTGCCCTGGATTCCGGGCTCAGGGCGGCGACATCCGGCAGGGTTCCCACAGGCTCTCTCCCGCAGAGAATGTAGGTGCTGGCATTGGGGAAAAAGGCATTGGCATACAGAAAGTCCGGGCCGCTAAAGGTGTAGAACAGCGGGCTAGGGTCTTCGTAGATGTAGTTCAGCGTCGCCGGCATCCAGTTCCGGATCTTGGAAAGCTGACGGTCTTCCAGGTCCAGCCAGGCACGATGAAAAGAGGTGGAATGTGTTTGCCAGGATTCCTCGCGGGCCAGGGGCTCCAGTTCGGTGGCATCCACGGAAAGCCCAGCCAGAAAACGGGCCTGATGATCAGGCGGAGCCGCAGCGTGAAGCTGAAGGGCAAGGCACAACAGGCTGAGGAGGAGTCTTTTCATGCGGCAGTTAAAGGGGCAATGCCAATACAGCATCAGCCCAGCCCTCCTTGCCACTAGAAAACACGCCAGAAAATGGACCGCCTCAGGCCTTGCCTGTCACGATGCTGTAGGCACGGTTGACGAACTCCCAGTTCACAACCTTCCACCAGGCATCAATGTACTGCTCCCGATCTTCCTGGTACTGCTCATAGTAGCTGTGCTCCCAGAGGTCCAGTGACAGCATCGGTTTGCCTGCCTGATGCCAGGGGATATGGTCTTTCATCAGTGGATTGTCCTCATTGGCCGTGGTGGAGCAGACCAGGCAGCCATCCTGCCGATAAACCAGCCAGGCCCAGCCTGAGCCCTGATGGGCCATCGCCACTTCTTTAAAGACCTGCCTGAAAGCCTTCACGCTGCCAAAGTCTTCCTGAATGGCCCGTGCGGCCCGGCCCTGCGGCCCGGAGGGACCGGAATCCGGCGGGCAAAGGAATCTCCAGAAAGCCGTGTGGTTGATGTGGCCACCACCCGCACGCCGGATGGTCTGAGTAGTCTCCTGGGACAAAGTCCGGGGAGGTTGGAAGGACAGCCCCTGACTCACCAGCCGGCCCAGGGGCATCCGTGAATCCGACCTCGGTGGCTGAATCATTCTTTCCATGCCCGGCATCAGGGATACCACATTGCCCACGGCCATTTCCTCAGCCTGCAGGGCCAGTTCCAGTTCGCGCACGTAGGCGGCATGGTGCCCGTGGTAGTGCCGCCGTAGCGTGCTGGCCTTCATGAACGGCTCCAGTTGCTCAAAATCGAACGCCAGCGGTTCCTGCCGCAGCGGCACGCCCAGCGGGGTCGTCACAGGAGGAGGCGCTCCAAAAGCTACGCTGCCAAAGGCAGCCGCCGCTGTGGTCATGAAGCCCCGCCGTGTCATGGACGAATATTGCATTTTTCGAGATTAACTGAATTCGAAAAAAAACTGCAATAGGGAATTGGTTTATTATCTGGCGCAATGCACACTCAGATTATGGCCATTCTAATCGGAGGCCTTACTGGCTTTAGGCGACAGTGCATAGAGCAACAGACCCACCAAAATGGTCGCCAGCCCTGCTAGCGATTGAATGGGGCTCTCGATCAGCAGGAAAACAAGCATCCACAGGCTGATGCCCAGAAACAGCAGTGGCGTCACCGGGTAGCCCCAGCAGCGCACTGGACGTGGCAGGTCAGGCTGAGTCCAACGCAGGACCATCAGTCCGACCACGGTGGCGAACGAACAAAGCTGGATGCTGAATTGCACGTATTTCAGCACAGGCTCAAAGCTGGAAGTCAGCAGCAGGGTGACAACGATGCCGATCTGAAACAGCAAGGAGACGACCGGAACACCGCCCGCCGTTTTTTTGGCAAAAGGGCGCAGGAGCACCAGGTCCTGCCCCATGGCCATCGTCACCCGTGGTCCCACCCAGGTCATGGCGCTGATGCTGGAAACAAGCCCCAGGCAGATCAGCCCGGACATGAGATTGCCCCCGAGTTTGCCAAAGATGAAATCCGCCGCCACATGCCCCACCTGCTGCTTGCCTGCCAGTTCGCCCATTGGCGCTGCATATAAAAACACCGCATTCAGGGCCACATAAAGCAAGGTCACCAGCCCAGTTCCCAGCGCAATGGCCTTGGGCACGTTGCGTGAAGGATCACGGATTTCACCCGTGATATAGGTGGCCGCATTCCAGCCGGCATAAGAATACATGACATAGACCAGGCTGACGGCGAAGGGCTTGCTGGCCATCAGGGCTCCATCCCCTGCGGCTGGCAGGAAACTCACAGGCTGCCCGCTGGCCATCAGGGCCCCGGCAATGATGAAGGTCAGGATGAGGGTCACTTTTCCCCAGGTCGCCATGTTTTGAAATCGGGCGGCCACATTGATGCCAAAGAGGTGGACAATGGTCACCGCCACACTCACGCCGATGGAAAGCTGCACGGCTGAAGTCTGGGGGAAGATCCCGGTGAAGTAGTTGCCAAAGGCCATTGCCGCGAGCGCGATGGGTGCCGCAAAACCCACGGTGGAGGAAAGCCACCCCGCCACGAAGCCGACGGCAGGATGGAAGATACGCGACAAAAAATGATACTCACCACCGGATCTGGGCAGGGCCGCCGCCAGTTCCCCATAAGCCAGCGCCCCACAAAACGCGCACACGCCCCCCACCGTCCAGAGCATGACAATGGCAAACCCGGAAGGAATGTCCGCCACCTGAAAACCCAGGCTGGTGAAGACCCCGGTGCCGATCATGTTGGCCACCACCACCGCCGTGGCGGTAATCAAGGAAACACCCGGACGTGAGGAGCGATCTTCATTCATAGGCCAATGGCCGCGAAGAGAACGCGGATATACCCTGGATGCAAGCTTTCACGGCGACAGATGTCCCCCTGGCATAGACTCAGGGTGCGATGCTGCCCGTTTGTTTGCCAGCCCCGTCCCACAGCCAGACCTTGCCATCATCGCCGCCGGCAAAGACTCTTTTGGCATCGCCCGTCACGGCCACGCTGTAGAGCATGCCGCCCGCACTGGCGAGTTTGGCCTGTTTGGCCGTGTCGCTGCGCTGAGCTCCATCATGCTTTTTCAGCTCAGTGTAGATGCTGCCGCCGCCTTTTTCGGTCACGGCCACCAGGGCCTTGCCATCGGGGGTCCAGGCCAGGGCGGTAAAGGCCGTCTTTTTATCGCCCAGCGTCACATCCTGCTCACGGCTTTTGACATCCCAGACCTTGATCTCGCGATCAGCCCCGGCCGTGGCCAGTTGGGTAGCGTCCTTGTTAAAGGCCACCGACAGCACATGATTCGTGTGGCCTTCATAGCTGGAGATCAGTTTGCCATCCGCCACATTCCAAAGGCGGGCCAGCTTGTCCGCCGCAGCGCTGGCCAGGGCCTTCCCATCGGGGGAGAGTTTCAGGGCATAGATGTTGTCATCATGCGCCTTCCAGGTGGCCAACACCTTTTTCTCCACCAGATCCATGCGGTGGATGAACCCTGCACCACCCGCCTCACCATCAGCGACGAAAAGGGTACGCTGATCCGCCGTCAAGGCGAGGGCCGTCAGGTTGCCGACAAAGGCGGTGGTGATCTGGCCCGTGCTTTGCAGCGTGGTCGCATCCCATAGCCGGATCTGGCGGAAGCCACCCGTGATCAGCATCTTGCCATCCTGGGTCCACACCACGGACTGCACCGCTTCATCATGACCGCTGAGACTGCCGATTCGGGGATTCTCCGGCTTCGAAAGATCATGCAAATGCACCCGCGAACCCGCCGCGATGGCCAGCCTTTTTTCATCGGGGGAGATGGCCAGTGCGAGCACAGGCTGGTAGGTTGCGGGCAGGGGAGTCAGAGCCACGGGCGCAGCCTTCGGCAATTCGTCAAAGACGGAGGCATCCCACGGGGCCCCCGCCTTGATCCACGCATCCAGGGCTGCGATTTGAGCTTTAGAAATCTGCTTTTTCGGCGGCATGTGCGGGTCCGCCTCCTCCAGCACCAGCTGGTACAACGGACTCTCCGCCACCTTGCCGGGAATCACTGAGGTGCCGTTGTCCCCGCCCAGGAGCATTTTCTCCCGGGTCGTCAGCAGCAGCCCACCTTTGGCTTTCCCGGGCTTGTGGCAGCCCAGGCACTCATCCCGCAGCACACGCATGGCGATCTTCGTATCCGCGTGGGCGGACATGAGCGGACTGAGGATGAGGAGGAGAAGCAGAAACCGGCGCATGAGGGGGGGGAGGGGCCCCACTACTACGCCGCGATCACGCACTTTCTCCCGTACTTGCTTTGCGCTCGTTCACCACGCGGTCCACGGCGTGCTTGGTCACGATGTTTCCCTGCGAGTCGCGCCCCTTGATCGCCAGGGCGGCGACAGGGAACTTCAGCGACAGCGTGCGCAGATAGAGGGCGGGTTTCAGGTGAACCAGAAGGTTCTGGGCATCGCTTTCCGCTTCGCTCTCATGCCGGGCAAAGAACAGCACCTTGGTGCCGGTCGTGCCTTTGGCCAGGGAGTAGGTTTTGTCACGCGTGATGCCTCCGATGCGGAAGCGCTTGGCCAATACGGGGCCGTTTTTGCCATCGCGATAGATGAGGGTATAAACGGCTTCCTCGTCCTTTTTGAAAAGGTTGATGTATTCGATGCTCTTGCCCACGTGGATCTTCGGCGCGATCTTCGAGACCGTCATCGTGCCCTCCTTGGTGAACCAGATGATGTCATCCAAAGGCGAGCATTTGCACAGCGGCTCGCCCTCTTTTTTCAATCCGGTTCCGGCAAAGCCTTCCTTGAGATCCAGATACAACGTCTCGTTGGCGATGATGACCTGGGCGGCGGCCACGCGATCAAAGCTGCTGACTTCGGTGCGGCGTTCACGGCCTGGACCATAGGTCTTTTTCAGACGCTCAAAGTGCGCGATGGCAAAGCGGGTGAGCTGCTTCAGGTTTTTCTGCACCTGGTCAATGTCCTTCTCCAGATTGCGGATGTGTTCATCGGCCTCGAAGCTGTTGAACTTGGAGATGCGCTTGATTTTAATCTCCGTCAGACGGGCCACATCGTCATCGGTGACGTCGCGCTTGAGGATGCCCAGATGCGGTTTCAGCCCCTTCCAGATGGCGGCCATCACCGCCTCCCAGGTTTCTGCCTCTTCGATTTTCCGGTAGATGCGGTTCTCGATGAAGATCTTTTCCAGGGAGCTGAAGTGCCATTTTTCTTCCAGTTCATTGAGCTGGATCTGAAGTTCGTCACCCAGGATTTTTTTGGTGTGTTCGGCGCTCTCCTTGAGCAGGTCGTTCACGTTCACAAAACGCGGCTTGTCATTCTGAATGACCACCGCATTGGGCGCGATGGACACCTCACAGTCGGTGAAGGCATACAGGGCCTGGATGGTCGTCTCCACATCTGTGCCCACGGGCAGCTGAACCATGACCTCTACAAACTCCGCCGTGTTGTCATCCACCCGGGCGATCTTGATCTTGCCCTTGTCATTGGCGGCCACGATCGAGTCCATGACGCCGCCTGTGGTCGTGCCAAAGGGGATCTCCGTGATGCGCAGGGTGTTCTTTTTCTCGCCTTCCTGGATCTTGGCGCGCACGCGAATGCGGCCGCCACGCAGGCCACCATTGTAGTCACTGGCATCCATGATGCCGCCCTGGATGAAATCGGGCACCAGATACACTTCTTCCCCTCGCAGCGCGGCCACGCTGGCATCGCAGAGCTCCAGGAAATTGTGCGGCAGGATGCGGCAGCTCAGGCCGACAGCGATGCCTTCCACGCCCTGGGCGAGCAGCATGGGAAACTTCACCGGCAAGGTCACCGGCTCCTTGTTACGACCGTCATAGCTGGCGGCCCAGTCGGTCACCTTGGGGCTGAAGACCACATCCAGGGCAAACTTGGAAAGCCGGGCCTCGATGTATCGCGAGGCCGCTGCATTGTCCCCGGTGAGGATGTTTCCCCAGTTCCCCTGCATATCAATCAGCAGGTCCTTTTGGCCGATCTGCACCATGGCATCGCCGATGCTGGCATCGCCATGCGGGTGGTACTTCATGGTGTTGCCCACCACGTTGGCCACCTTGTTGTAACGGCCGTCTTCCAGCTCATCCATGCTGTGCAGGATGCGCCGCTGCACCGGCTTGAAACCATCGTTGATGTGCGGCACGGCGCGCTCCAGGATCACGTAACTGGCATAGTCCAGGAACCAGTCCCCGTAGAGGTCGTCCACCGGTTTGATCTCGATGGGAGCGCTGTCCGCCAAAATGGGGGAGGAGTCTTCGGTCTTGGTAGATTTCTTGGCCACGATATTAAAGGGAAAGGGATTGCAGCAGGCGCAACGGTCACATGCATGCCCCGGCGGCTTCTGTCAAAACGGGTTGCGAGAATAGACGCTCCCGCCCGTCTGGCAAGCCTGGGCTATGCCAGCCCGGATGGAGACGGATTTGTGACAGGCCGCCTTCGTGGCTGCAATAGACTGCCTTATCCTGGCAAAATGAGGCCTCGCTGACCCGTAAGTGGAGGCATCTGACGCTGATTTTGTTCTAAGTACGGAGGCTTGCAGAGAGGCTCAAACGCCTTTCGCTCCTAAACGTTTGGGTACATATCGGCCCGTTTGCAACACCGGGCCACCTGCGCTTTGACAGAGGCGGCAGACCATCTATTCTCTGCGCCCCTTTTAACTCACAAAACCTCACTTATTCATCACCCCCTACCTATGAGCAACACGACCACTGCAAGCACGCATGAGTTCCAGGCTGAGGTGAAACAGGTCCTGGACATTGTGATCCACAGCCTCTACACCGACCGCGAGATCTTCATCCGCGAACTGGTTTCCAATGCCTCCGATTCTCTGGAGAAGATGCGCCTGACCCAGCTCACCGAGAATGATGTTTTCGGGGCTGAACTGCCGCTAGAGATCACCATCACGACGGATGAAACCGCTGGCACCCTGACGATTACCGATCACGGCATCGGCATGACGCGGGCGGAACTGGTTGAAAACCTGGGCACCATCGCCCATTCCGGTTCCAAGGCCTTTGCCGCCGCTCTGAAAAACGCGGGCAAGTCGGGTGATGCGAGCCTGATCGGCCAATTCGGCGTGGGCTTTTACAGCGCCTTCATGGTGGCTGATGAAGTCCAAGTTTACACCCATTCCTGGCGGCAGGACGGGGAGCACCTCGTCTGGGCCAGCAGCGGTGCCGGCACCTACAGCATCGAGGATGCTCCAGACCAGGTCTGCGGTTGCAAGATCGTCATCAAGCTCAAGGAAGATGCCCTGGAATTCTGCCGCCCAGACCGCGTGAAGGCCATCCTGGCGAAGTATTCGAATTTCGTCAGCTTCCCGATCCAGCTCAATGGCGAGCGCGTGAACACGGTGGAGGCCATCTGGCTGAAGAGCAAAGATGAGGTGACCGAAGAGCAGTACAAAGCCTTTTACCAGTTCACCGCCCATGCTTTCGATGAGCCCAGCTACCGCCTGCACTTCCAGGCTGACGCCCCGCTGGTGATCAATGCCCTGCTGTTCCTGCCGGAGCAGAACATGGAATCTTTTGGCATGGGCCAGATGGAGCCGGGTGTGGGCCTGTATTGCAAGAAGGTCCTCATCGACCCGCGCCCAAAGAAGCTGCTTCCTGAGTGGATGCGGTTTGTCCGCGGTGTCATCGACAGCGAAGACCTGCCCCTGAACATCTCCCGCGAATCCATGCAGGACAGCGCCCTGGTGCGCAAGCTGGGTGAGGTGGTGACCAAGCGCCTGCT
>JAZKER010000014.1:0-70793 GCA_040386955.1 Verrucomicrobiota bacterium | reverse complement strand
CAGTGCTCAGTGCTCAGTGCTCAGTGCTCAGTGCTCAGTGCTCAGTGCTCAGTGCGAAGGTCGAAGGTCGAAGGTCGAAGGTCGAAGGTCGAAGGTCAAGATGGCGCGGAGCGTCTTGGAGTGCGCCAGTCCTCTGGCGCTTTCGATGTGGTTTCCAGCTTACGTTCGCCCATACCATTCCAAGGAGCGGGACTTGCCAAGTCCCGTGGTTTGGAGAGGGAGTGGTGAGGTTGTGTTTATTGTTAGACCAGATGGCTGTCGCATCTTTTACCACCCATCTTTTTGCCATTCTCTTGAAGGCGGGCCGTGAGGGCAGGCGCAGGTTCAAAGGCCGGGACTTGGCAAGTCCCGCTCATTGGGGCGCTGGGGTAGCTCGGGAATGGATGAGCTTTCGAAAGCGCCCGAGGACTGGCGCAGTCCTGGACGCTTCGCGCGGTGTGGGGCACCTTGAGAAACGCGGTGTTACTCCAGCTTTTTCGGGCGTTTGGTGAAGCCGATGACCCAGTAGATGAGGGCGGGGAAGAGGACGAAAACGGCGATGAGGCCGGCGGAGTGGATGAAGGTCGCGAGGGGATCAATCGGGGTCCCGGGGGTGTCTGCGCGGAGGGTGAGGACGAGGATGAGCCATTGCAGGCCCAGGCCGAAGAGTGCCCAGGTCCACCAGCGTTGGGGAGTCATCGTGGGGCTGCCCCGGCCGATGTGGTAGGCGGCGGAACCGAGCACCCAGACCAACGCGATTTTTAAGAGGAGACCGATCATCATAAGGCGTGTCTCAGCACGGGCTGAGTGGAGGAGGTTTAGCCTTTCAGGTGGGGTTTAGAAAGGGGATTGTTGGGGGGACGGGAATTTGTCCAGGAGGGTGGACGAAAACAAATAGGACCTAGAGGTCGTCTAGGTCCTAGGTTTGGGAAGCCTGAGGCGTGAGAGCTTATCGAAAGCGCCAGGGGACTGGCGCAACCACCCGCTGGCGCGGGCAGCTACAGGCCTCGACGGCGCGCGTGCCAAGGCGTGGGCAGAGAGGGAACGAGCGAAAGCCCTACCACTTGACGTTGCTGAGGAACTGGACGCTGGCGGGGATCTGTTTTTCGGAGATGGAGCTTTCGTCTTCGATGAAGTAGTACTTCACGCCGACTTTTTCTGCGGCGGCGAGGATGGCGGGCCAGTTCATCTGGCCGGTGCCGAGGGTGACGTCGTTTTCCACGTCGGTCTTGCCGGAGAGGTCGCCGGTGGCGATGCCTTTTTTGAGGTCCTTGAGGTGCATGAGGTCCCAGCGGCCAGCGTATTTTTCCAGCAGCTTCACGGGGTCCTGGCCGGGGAAGACAACCCAGAGGACGTCCATCTGGAATTTCACATTTTTGGGGTCGGTCTCCTTGATGATGAGGTCGGCGAGGGTTTCGCCGTCTTTCCAGGGCTGGAATTCGAAGCCGTGGAGGTGGTAGAAGAAGGTGATGCCTTCTTTGGCGAGGGCGGCCCCGGCTTTGTTGAAGGTGGCGGCGATGTCGCGGGCCTGGGGCTCATCCATGGGGGCCTTGTGGTCGGCCCAGGCGCAGCCGGCGTATTCCAGGCCGAGGGCCTTGGCCTCTTGGGCGACGGCTTCGGGCTCGTTTTTCCAGCGGGCGTAGGGGAAGTGGGCGCTGACGGCCTTGAGGCCGCGGCTGCTGAGCTCCTGCTTGAAGGCTTCGGCGCTGAGGCCGTAGGTGCCTGCGAGTTCGACATTGGTGATGCCGAAGGATTTGACGGCATCGAGGGTGCGGGGCACGCCCTTGAGCTTGAAGCTGGAGCGGAGGCTGTAAAGCTGCAGGCCGGGGCTGGCGGTGAATTTCTTTTCCTGGGCCTGCGTCTGAGGGCTGATGGCGAGTGCCAGGGCGGTGAGGGTGAGAGCAATTCTGAAAAACATGAGAAGCCTATGGAAGCGGGGACATTCGCCGAAGAAAAGCCAATTTCCGTGGGAAGGCGGTGTTTTTTTGCCCGTATGCTGCTTGCAGGCGTGTTTCCCGCATCCTTGCCGAAAAGCCTTTTCAGCCGGTCCATTTTTGTGGAAACAGGTCTCATTCCGTCGGTTCTAGTCTCTTGCATCCTTCACCCTCGCGCCTACTGTCGCCCGCCCATGCATCGCCCTACTTTTTTCGCTTTCGCCATTTTGACTGTCCTGATGACATGGCTGACCCCTGTGGCCCAAGCCCAGACGGCGGCCCCTGCGGCCCGGCCGGTGGTGACTCTCCCTGGTGAACCGGCCTCCGGGGCGGCGGTGACGACGGTGACGGCGGCGGAAGATCCGGAAAACCCGTTTGCCAATGCGCTGACGCTGCAGGGCTTCATCAAAAGCACGGGCGTGATGGCCTACCCGCTGATTGTTCTTTCCATGATCACGGCGTTTTTGATCGTGCTGTTCACCTTCACGGTGCGGCAGGGCACGGTGGTGAGCGATGCGTTCATGAACTCGGCGGATGCGCTGATCCGCAAGCAGGATTACCTGGGGCTGCTGGCGGTGTGCAACCGCCGCAATGAGTGCATCGCCCGCATCACGGCGAAGACGCTGGACTTTGCGACGCGGAACCCGACGGCGAGCTTTGAAGAGGTGAAGGAAGTGACGGAGGCGGAGGGCAACCGCCAGTCCAGCCTGCTGCTGGCGCGGATCGCCTACCTGGGCGATGTGGGCGCGGTGGCACCGATGCTGGGGCTGCTGGGCACGACGCTGGGGATGATCACCACCTTCCACGCGATCTCGGGCAAGGAATACGGCGGGTCCAACCAGCTGGGTCTGGCCCAGGGGGTGTCTGAGGCGCTGCTGTGCACGGCCTCGGGCCTGGTGATCGGCATTCCGGCGCTGATTTTCTACGCGATCTTCCGTGGCAAGGTGAACCGCCTGATCTGTGAGATGGAGGCGGCGACGACGCACCTGATGGCCCTGCTGGCCGTGCAGTATAAGCGGGCGGCCCGCGCGGTGGTGAACCGCAACGGGGAGTAAGCAATGCGGCAGCCCCCTGAACGACCATGAACTTTCGCAAACAGCATTCCATCGAACCCACGCCCATGCAGCTCGCGCCGCTGGTGGATGTGCTGTTCCTGCTGGTGATCTTTTTTGCCGTGACCTCGCACTACGCGAAGAACGAGCAGGTGCTGGACATCAGCGTGCCGGCGGCGGATGAGAAGGAGGACAAGAAGGAGGAGATCCGCAACGTGGGCGAGATCGTGGTGAACATCAAATCCGGCGGCGAGATCATCGTCAATGGCCAGACGCTGACGGAAGAGGAGCTGCTGGTGAAGCTGAAGAACATCACTTCCATTTACAAAGACCAGGCCGTGATCCTGCGTGGGGATCAGGTGGCCGATTTCCAGTACATCATCAATGTGCTGAATGCCTGCCAGAAGGCGGGCATCTACAACATCGCCTTTGCCACGCAAAAGCCGGAGACAGAAACCCCGAAGTAAAGAGGCCCGCACCCCTGTGACGTTGTCCCTTTAACTGAGCCTGAAAAGGAAGCCCTGAAGAACTGAGATGCGCTGTTACGATCTGCCACGACTGATGATTTTCCTGCCTTTGCTGGGGGCCGTTGCGGCCTTTGGCCAGGGGGTGCCACGCGCCATCCCGGTGGAGGAGGATGAGGTGCCCAAGCCGATCCCACGGGCGATCCCGGTGGATCCCAGCACGATGCCCGCGCAGCCCGGCCAGCCGGCAGCCCCGGCCCAGCCAGCCCCGGCCCCCGCGCCGCCCAAGCCGAAGTCGCCGGACCAGGACCTGATTGATTACGCGAACATGATCTATGACCGCGGGGAATTCGCCATCGCGGCGCAGTCCTTTGGCCAGTATCTGCAAAATTATCCCTCCGGCGCGCAGGTGCCGCTGGCGCTGTTCCGCATCGGCGAGTGCTACATGAAGCAGAACCAGCTGAAGGTGGCCGAGGCGTATTATACGGAGGTGGTGAGCCGCTACCCGAACTCGGACGGTGCGCCCTCGGCGGCGTATCGCCTGGGGGCGATGAGGTTCAATGCGAAGGACTTTGAGGAGTCGGCGCGGCAGTTTGCCTTTGCTGAGGCGAAGTCGCCCCTGCCACAGGTGCGGCTGGCGGCGGCCTACAACCGGGCGCGTGCCTACCAGATGCTTTCCGATGCCAAGCGGCAGGTGGCGGCACTGCAGTCCGTGCTGGCGGTGACGACGGAAAATCCGTACCGCGAGGCGGGGCTGCTGATGCTGGGCACGCTGTATCTGGCGGAGGACAAGAAGGCGGAGGCGCTGCCGCTGTTCCAGGAGCTGCTGAAGCTGAGCAAGGACAATGCCGTGCTTTCCGAGGCCAGCGTGAAGGCGGCCGTGCTGTATGCGGAGACGGGCAAGCCGGAGGAGGCGGTGCCGCTCTTTGAAAAGGCGCTGAGCTACCCGGAAACCACGCCGGTGAACCGCAGCATCTCCCTGGTGGGCGTGGTGCAGGCGTTGTTCGCCAAAGGCGACTACGATGGCGTGATCGACAATTACAACCGCAACTCTGGCGTGCTGCCTGAGGGCGAGACGCGGCCGAAGATGCTGCTGCTGGTGGGCAATGCCTACCGCATGAAAAAGGCCTATGCCCGCGCGGTGGAGGTGTACCTCATGATCGAGGAAGGCTACCCCGGCAGCGACCAGGCCTTCGAGGCCGGCTACTGGAAGCTGTACTGCTTTTACCTGCTGGATGACAAGGACCTGGGCGACTTTGCCACAGCCTTCATCCAGCGCCACCTGCAGACGCGCGCGCAGCATGAGTTCCTGAATCTGGCGCGGCTGATCCGGGCGGACTTTTACTTTAACAAGGGCGAGTACGCGAAGGCAGCGGAGAGCTATGTGGAGGTGCAGATTGACAAGCTGCCGGTGAAGCTGCAGCCGGGCACCCTTTTCAACAAGGGCTGGGCCCTGGCCGAGGCGGCCCGCCATCAGGAGGCCGTGGGCGCTTTCACCCAGTTCCTGGCGGAGCACCCTGCGCATGAGTTCAAGCCGAAGGCCCTGGCCCGGCGCGGCCTGGCCTATCGTGAGGCGAAGGACCTGCCGAAGGCGGTAGGCGACTTCCAGCGCGTGGTGAAGGAATTTACAAACTCCGATGCGGCGGAAATTGCATACTTGCAGTTAGGCCTGATCGCCATGGAGCAGCGGGATCCGAAGGCGATGGTGGCAGCCTTTGAGATGCTGGTGAAGAAGTATCCCCGCAGCCAGGCGGCAGGGCAGGCGTGGTATGGCATCGGCCGCGGCTACTTTGACCAGAAGGACTGGGACAAGGCCATCCCGGCGCTGCAAAAGGCGATCGAGACAGACAAGGAGGCGAACCTGGACCGCGCCAGCCAGATGCTGATGCTGGCCTCCTACGCGCAGCAGAACATGGACGGCCTCAGCACCGCCATTGACGACTATCGCAAGGCGAACCCGAATGCGAACATCCCGCCGAATGTGGTGTCCTGGCTGGGACTGAAGCTCTATGACTCAAAGCAGTATGCGCGCTCGACGAAGTATCTGACGCTGGCGACCACGCCGGAAACGCCTGAGAACACGGACCCGCGCGTGTGGAACTACCTGGGCATGGCGAACCTGGAAACCCAGGAATATGAAGCAGCCATCAAGGCGACGGATCATTTCCTGGCGGTGACGCCGGAGAGCGCGGTGCGTGCCCGCGGCCTGATGACGAAGGGCCGGGCGCTGCTGGGCCTGGGCAGGATCGAAGACGCGGAAAAGGTGGCGCAGGAAGGTCTGGGCTTTGCCAAGGACGGCAAACCGCAGGCACTGCTGCTGATCCTGGAAGGCGATGTGGCCCTGGCCGCCGGCGAGAAGCTGGAGAAGGCGGGCGATGCCAACGGCGCGCTGGAGAAGTACAAGGCGGCGGCGGGCAAGTTCATGTACCCCGCGCAATTTTTTGACGATGAAGAAGTGACCCCGGAAGCCATGGACAAGGCGGCCCGCGCCCTGGATAAGGCCGGTCAGGCAGCGAAGGCGGACGAATTCCGCAAGCTGCTGAAGGAGCGCTATCCGCGGTATGGGGTGAAGTAGGGGGACTGCGGAAAGCCGTCAGGGGTGTCAAAGGTCAAGTGCGAAGAGGTCAAGATCGCGCGAAGCGTCCTGGACTGCGCCAGTCCTCTGGCGCTTTCGAAGGGACTTTCGCCTCCGAGCTTCCCAGACATAGGACTGATACGACCTCCAGATCTTATCAGCCTTCGTTCGCCCACACCACCCCAAGGAGCGGGACTTGCCAAGCCCCGTGGTTTGGGAAGGTCGATAAGATTTTTAGACAGGATTTCATTTCGTGACTTCGTAACAGGATTACTGCAAGTGTGGCAAGAAAGAGGACGGGGGCAGATGAGCCCTCAAAGAGGCTTTTACCCCAGCTCCCCGAAGAGATGCACTGGGATGTTGATGAAGAGGGGACAGGAGTGGATGATGTTTTGCGATAGACTCATATCACGCTCGGTAGATTACGGGGGGATGGTGCATGAGGTGTCTGTGGGATGGCATATGATTGAAGGTGGCAAATGTGACTTAGATCGCCCTTTCAGGGCTCTCAATCGGCCGGACGGCACGCGCACGTATTTCCCAGGGCGTTGCCCTGGGCTACGATAGACCGCGCCCTTGGCGCTGAAGAAAGGGGGGAAGTTGAAGACGTTGTTTGGGCGACGCCGCACGGTTTGGTGGGATGCGATAGGGTGATGCCTTTGGCACTGATGAATGGGTGGCGATTCGATATTCATGAAGACCTGGACCTTGATGTCCAATTCTTCGCCCCAAAGGGGCAGCCTATCGTAGCCCAAGGCAACGCCCTGGGTATCGGTACACCCCGATCCCAGAGCCCTGTAAGGGCGGCACAACTCCCGGAAAGGTAACGATTTGATGTTGATGAAGACCTGGACCTTGATGTCCAATTCTTCGCCCCAAAGGGGCAGCCTATCGCAGCCCAGGGCAACGCCCTGGGTATCGACACAACGATCCCAGAGCCCTGAAGGGGCGGCCTAACTCTCTCCCGGCTCCATACCACACCACACGCTCCTTCCTCATCTAAAAGTCACGTTGAATGGACAAACTGTCACCATCTTCCCATTGGCCTCATGGGGCCTGGCCCTTACCTAGTTAACCTTACCCCCCATGAAAACCAAGTTCAGTCACTCTCCGCTCATTCATCTTTTAGCCGTGGGCCTCGCCGTCTTTTTTGGCTGGATGGCCTATCGCTCTTCGGTCGATCATTTTGTCCGGGGCGGGTTCCTGCTGCGTGTCGTCATGGTGGGTGGGTGCGGCCTGCTTTCGCTGCTGGTGCTCTGGCTGTATCTTCGCAGCGGCATCAATCGGTTTGTCGTGGAGGAAGACGGCCTGCGCATCCATCGCCTGGGCCTCAGCACCTTTCACCCCTGGTCGGAAATCCGCCGGATCCAGCTCAACCAGCCGCTTCATTACCTCGTCATTCATGGCCCAGACCGCGCCTTGGCCTTCACCTCCACCGATTACTTTCCGCGCATCTTGGATTTCGTCCGTGCCATTCATCAGCGCAGCCGTTGCGAACTGTCTCCGCTGCTGGCAGAAACCCTGGCCAGCCAACCCACGAGAACGGAAACCCAAATCGTGATGGCCTGCCCGGACATTTCCCGTTAGTACGGCGTCCATTCGCACCCTCACGAAACAAACCTGCTGCTGGGCTTTGTCGGTGGCTTCCTGGCTTCCTGTGCCAGCAACGACAAGCCGCCCCGCAGGCGTGTTATTCACGGACTCAGGCGTTCCATCTTCCACCCGCTTTCGATTCGGGTGTAACGCAGGCGGTCATGCAGACGGCTGACGCGGCCCTGCCAGAATTCGATCTCGGAGGCCAGCAGCGTGTAGCCGCCCCAGTTCGGCGGGCAGGGGATGGGTCCGGTGCCAAAGCGGACCGCCAGTTCGGCTTCGCGCTCATGCAGCCACTCACGTCCGGGAATCACGGCGCTCTGATCTGAGACCCAGGCCCCGATTTGGTGGCCGATGGGACGGCTGTTGAAGTAACTCTCCGCATCTTCACGGGGAAGCTTGGTGATCGTGCCGCGCACGCACACCTGGTGATGCCGCTGCGTCCACA
Organism: Verrucomicrobiota bacterium; assembly: GCA_040386955.1. Lineage (GTDB taxonomy): Bacteria > Verrucomicrobiota > Verrucomicrobiia > Verrucomicrobiales > Verrucomicrobiaceae > Prosthecobacter. The sequence continues at coordinate 62,748 of JAZKER010000014.1, read as the reverse complement.
GGAAGGTCAGCGCGGCCTGGGGATTGGCGGCGATGTCACGGCCCTTGCGGCTGTCGTAGTTGGTGAAGAAGTGATAGCCGCGCTCATCCAGCCCCTTCAGCAGCACCGTGCGGCTGTTCGGACCGCCATCGCTGCCGATGGTGGAAAGCGTCATCGCATTCGGCTCCGGCAGCGCATGGGCCAGGGCGTCCTGTAGCCAGAGATTGAAAAGGATGTGCGGGTCCGTCGGGGCCGTCTCCTCGGTGAGGCTGTCCAGATCATAGCTCACGCGGAGGTCGCGCAGGTTGGTGGGTGGGAAGTCGAGCATGGGATTGACGGAAGAAACGTGCGTCAGGCCGTTGCGGCAATCCCATGTTTGCGCCTTTGTCCAATATTCTTGCCATGTCTGCCCTAACCGGAGTTTTAAGAGATCTACACCGCGTGCTGCTCAGCGCGGAATCCATTCGCACCCGCGTCACCGAAATGGCGCAGGAGATCCAGCGCGACTACACCGGCCAAGTGATCACCGTGGTGGTGCTGATGGACGGCGCGCTGTTCTTTGTTGCGGATCTGCTGCGTCAGATTGACCTGCCGATGCGCATCGTCACCCTCGGTGCCAGCAGCTATCACGGCGGCACCGAATCCACCGGGCAGGTGAAGATCAACTGGCCTGCGGGTGTGGAGTTCAGCGGCCATGACATTTTGCTCCTCGATGACATTCTGGATACCGGCCTCACCCTCAAGGCCTTGCGCGAACGCCTGCTGGGCGAAAATCCCGCCACCCTGCGAACCGCCGTCCTGCTGGACAAGAAACGCCCCCGCGAGCATGACGTGCCCCTGAACTACTGTGGCTTTGAGATCGAGGACGAATTTGTCGTCGGCTACGGCATGGACTATCAGGGCCGTTTCCGCAACCTGCCGTGCATCGGCATCCTAAAACCATGATTACACGCGTGCTTTTCTTCTCCGTCCTCCGGGACATCACCGGCAGCGAAGAGATCAACTGGCAGATGCCCGAGGGTGCCACCGTGGCAGATCTGCTGGAAAATCTCTACCGTCGCTGGCCCAAGCTGGGCGAGTGGGATGCCAGCCTGCTGGTGGCCGTGAACCAGACTTATGTGAAAAGAACCGAACTTTTGCACCCACAATGTGAGGTCGCATTGATGCCACCTGTGCAAGGAGGCTGATCATGCGTTGACCGTTGCCTGGAACCGTGCGAAACACCGCGCACTCTGCAATGAAGGACATCGTCGATAACCGCCGCCACATCTCTCTAGGAAAGAAACTGAGCCTCGCCTGGCTCATCGTCAAGGAGAACGGCCTCATCTGGTGCGCCGCCTTTGCCACCTACTATCTCGCCAGCGCTGTTGGGGCTCGTGCCTTCAAGCTCATGGACCACATCCGCCGCCGTGATGGGGTGCCGGGAATGAACAGCCGCGCGCTTAACAAAGCCATCTGGGAAGCCTGGGACTGGCAGGCCGGCGGTGAAGAATGGACACCGAACGAGGCCTGGAAGACGGGCATCATCGAGCACGTGCTTCGCGGCTACATGCCCCAGGGCGGGCAGGTGCTGGAGATCGGCCCTGGCGGTGGCCGCTGGACGGGCGAACTCATCCAGCGTTCCGATGGCCTGCTGGGTGTGGACATCTCCGCCTCATGCGTGGAAGTTTGCTCGGAGAAGTTTGCCAGCACGGGCAAGGCCAAGTTCATGGTCGGTTCCGGCAACGACCTTTCCGGCGTGCCAGACCGCAGCATGGATGCGCTCTGGAGCTTTGACGTCTTCGTTCACATCAACCAGGCCGAGGTGGAACGCTATGCGGACGAGTTTCGCCGGGTGTTCAAGCCTGGGGCCGTGGGCATCATCCATCACGGCAGCGTGGGCGGCGGCCTGGGCGGCTGGCGCAGCAACCTCACCCATGAGGCCATGCTGGAGCTGCTGAAGAAGCGCGGCTTTGAGATCGTGGCCTCCTTCAAGGAGTTCACCCACGCAGGCGTGACCCACCAGACCGGCCTCTATGAGGACGTGGTGACCGTCTTCCGCCAGCCTGCGTGATGGATTGACCAGGCTCCCGTCTAGACGGCGGGAGCGGAGGCCTTCAGCCAGGCTTTCCAGCAGGTGACAAAGCCCTTGGCAAAGTCCTGTGGTCGGGCCTCCACCCAGGCCGTGATCTGGGCGGGAGTAAACCACTCTCCATAAGGCACTTCCTCCGGCAGGCAGCGCATGGGCCCATTGTGACGGGCGATGTGGAGTTCCACGAATTCGTGGTCGGTATGCTCCCCGGCAGGCAGCTGGGCAGCGAGTTCGGTGCTGGTGATTTCCAGGCCCACCTCCTCACGTACTTCACGGATGGCGCAGGCGGCGTAGCTTTCGCCCACGTCCAGGTGGCCGGCCGCGCTGCTGTCCCATTTCAGCGGGGACACGTCCTTGAGGTGGGATCGCATCTGCAGGAAGACATCGCCGCGAGGGTTGATGACAAAGACATGCACGGCCCGGTGCAGCAGGCCCTGGGCATGCACTTCACCGCGCGGCTTTTGGCCGATGACTTCATTGCGCTCGTTCACCACGTCGAACATCTCGGTGGCCTTCTGGCCAGCGTCGGCCGACTGGCGGCCTTCATACCATCGGGAGAGGTTCACCCACTGAAGTACGGAAAGCTCCTCCGCCCGCATGGTCACCGGCATTTGCAGAGATTCGGTCAAAGCTTCCCAGCTGCCTGGAGGCGGAGGCAGCAGGTTCTTCATCTGCTTGCGGCGCTGGCTGAAGCCCATGCGCACCAGCTTCTCAAAGTTGCGCCGCTCATACACAGGCAGGGTGGAAGGATCGCGCGGGGTGAAGCGCACGATGGCGCTGTCCACCTTCGGCTTGGGTGAAAAGGCTTCCGGCGGGATGATGCGCAGCAGCTCCACGTCCCAGTCCCGCTGGACGAGCACGGAAAGGGCTCCGTAGCCATCCTTGCCATGCTGGGCGGCCAGGCGTTCGCAGACTTCCTTTTGCAGCATGAAGACGGCGCTCTTCACCGGCGTGGGCGGGGTGAGCATGTGCTTCATGATCTCACCGCCCACGGAGTAGGGCAGGTTGCCGATCACGCGCACGTCGCCGTGCTGGTACCATTCTCGAAGGTCCACCTGGGTGGCATCGGCGTGCATCACTTCGACGCCCTGATGGCCGTACTTCTTTTCCAGCTGCGGGGCCAGCTGGTTGTCCTTCTCGATCAGCAGGAGCTTTTGCGGGCGGCTAACCAAATGTTGCGTCATGGCTCCGAGGCCGGGGCCGGGCTCGACCACATAGGCCGCGCCATCCGGCTGGATCTGGTCGGAGATCCAGCGCGCCACCTCTTCATCCACGAGGAAGTTTTGCCCCATGCTCTTGCGCGGGGTCACTTCCTGGCCGCCGATGATGCGGGTGGAGCGGAATTTAGGGCGTCGGTTGAATTGCATGGCTGCTCCATCGCATTGACCGGCAAGTTCTGCCAACTGGAAAGCTGAGGTTCGCCTGGGGAAATAGAAAGACCGCTGAGTGATCGTACCTTGTCCAAGTCATATCATGAGAGTCCATATCCTGTTAGGAGCCTGCGCCCTGTTCGGTGGTCAGGGCATGTCCGCGAACCCGATTGAGAGCTTTAGGGCCTTGGTCCAGACTGGCAGTTGGACAGAGAACCGGGCCGATGCGGAGGGCAAGTCGCAGCCCCATGAAGTCAAAGGCGAGCTGTGGAGTGCGGCCATCCAGGCTGCCTTGGCCCAGCAAAACACGGTGCATCTCCCCGCCCGGCCGGAGCCCTATTATTTGGATGCACCCATCGTTCTGAAGTCCGGCCAGTCACTGACGGCGGATCCAACGACCGAGATCCGGCTGCGGCCTGGCAGCAACACCTGCATGCTGCGCAACGAGCATGTCCTGGGCTTTCGTGAGGGGCCAGTGCCGGAAGGCTTGCAGCCGGACACGGACATTCGGGTCGAAGGCGGGATCTGGACGACCCTGGCGAATGGTGTCAATGGGGCCAATGGCAACATGCGCGGCTCGTCGGCCAGCCAGGATGGAGTGCCTGGCACGCATGGCGTTATCCTATTGCACAATGTTCGCCGCATCACGGTTCGGAACGTGACCATTCGCCAGAGCAAGGCCTTCGGGGTGCATCTGGCAAATGTGCGGGAGTTTCTGGTGGAGGGGGTAACTCTGGATCGCCAGGAACGGGACGGGGTGCATGTGAACGGGCCCGCCAGCGAGGGTGTCATTCGTGATGTTTCCGGGGACTCTCATGATGACCCGGTGGCCCTCAATGCCTGGGAGTGGGAGAACTATGCGCCGACCTTTGGCCCGATCCATCATGTAACCATCGAAGGCATTCGAGGAGCGCCGGAGGGGAAGCACAGCACGGATTCGATCCGTCTGCTGCCGGGGGTGAAACGTTTCTCCGATGGCTCAACGCTGGACTGTCCGATCCATGACATTGTGCTTCGGGACATCACGGATATCCGCGAGTTCAAATTCTATGATCAGCCGAACCTGGAAAAGGGCAGGGACAACGACTTCAGTGTGGAGGTGGGGACGCTGCGTAACATTCAACTTCAAGGCCTGACTTTTACCCGGCCAGGTGTCATCCAGGTGGCGGCTGAAGTGGAAGGGCTGCGGGTGGATGATGTGAGGCTGGCCTTCACTCCCGCGCCCGCTTATCGCCTCATCGCCATTGGTCCCATGTCGGCCACTTACCGTCCTGGGAACGATCCATCGCGGTGGGTGGAGATCTTTGCTCCTGACCGTGATGTGACGGTGAAGGGGCTTCGTCTGGGCAATGTCATGGTGAAGGGCCAGCCTGTGGAGGATGTGGAGTCGAGATTTGTCTCCGTGAAGGATCAGCAGATCAATCCCGACTATCCCCGCACACTGCCTCGGGGCGGCCTGGGCAAGGCGATCTTGCTACCGTGAGCGGAAGTTACTTTTTAGGTCCCTTCTTTTTGCGGTCGGATTCCCAGGCACGCTCGGAATCGTAGAGCTCGTTCTCGACCGGAAGCTGGGCTCCCACCTGGGTGCGCCAGTCGTTGAGCTGCTTCTGCATCTTTTGGGCAATGTCGGGTTCCACGGCGGCGACGTTGTCGGCCTCGCCCACATCGCGGCGGATGTTGTAGAGTTCGACATGCTGGTCGTCGAAGAATTCGACCAGCTTCCAGTCACCCGCGCGGATGGCGCTGTAGGGGGTGGCGCTGCCGGGGTGGTAGTGGGGGTAGTGCCAGTAGATGGCCTCGCGTTTGAGGATGTCTTTCTGAGTGAGGAGGGGCAGCAGTGATTCGCCATCCACCACCTGGCCTTCTTTCAAAGGGGTGCCGGTGGCTTCGAGAAGGGTGGGCACGTGATCATAGCTGATCACGGGCGAATCGTTGGTGGTTCCAGGCTCGATGGTGCCTGGCCAGGCGACGATGAGGGGGATGTGTACACCGCCATCGTAGGCGCTGCCTTTGCCGAGGCGGGAGGGGCTATTGTCCGTGGGGCCGGGTTTCCAGCCCTGAGCACCGACGGTGCCGCTGAGGCCGCCATTGTCGCTGGTGAAGACAAAGATCGTGTTTTCGCTGAGGTTCAGCTTTTGCAGGGTCTCACGCAGGCGGCCCACGCCGTCATCCACACTTTCCACGAGGGCGGCATAAACGGGGTTGCTATGACTGCCGTCGGCCTTTTTGGCCTGGTATTTGGCCACGACGTCCGGCTTGCCCATGATGGGGGTATGGACGGCGTAATGGGGGAGGTAGATGAAGAAGGGCTGGTCCTTGTTCTTTTCGATGAAGCCGATGGCCTCCGTGGTGAGGCGGTCGGTCAGGAACTCGCCCTCGGGGCCATCGGGCAGGGTGGCGATTTTGTAGGGGGAGAAATAGCTGGGGGGAGAGCCGGCATCGGTGCCGCCGATGTTGACATCAAAACCATGCTTTTCCGGGTAGTGATCGGCCCCGCCGAGGTGCCATTTGCCGATGCTGGCGGTGGCGTAGCCGCGGGTTTTCAGGCGTTCGGCCAGGGTTTCTTCAGCCTCGGGCAGGTGCTTGGTCCATTCCGGGATGGTGAGGCGGGCGTGAGGGCGGGTGTGGCCGGCGATCCAGTCGGTGATATGAAGGCGGGCGGGGGATTTGCCGGTGAGGACGGCGGCCCGGGTGGGGGAGCAGACGGTGCAGGCGGAATAGGCCTGGGTGAAGCGCATGCCGTCCTTGGCCAGTTGGTCCAGGTGAGGGGTCTCGTAATATTTGCTGCCGTAGCAGCCCAGATCCGTCCAGCCCATGTCATCAATGAGCATGAAGATGATGTTGGGTGGCCGGTCCTGGGCCTGGCTGGATAGGGGCAAAACGAGGGCCAGTAGGAAAAGGAGTCGGGTCAGCATGGTGGTGGGGCAGGAACGATGGCCAGGGGACGGAGATTGCAAGCAACTGTGGAAGGATGATTTTGGAGGGGGCCGGGGGCGATGAACACGACTTTCCAACGCCAGCCTTGCCAGCTTTAAAACCCAGCCTAGTCTGAGGGCATACATGGTGGTGCGAATTTTTGACCGTTATCTGGGCAAGCAGGTTCTCTCGGCGACGCTGATGGGCGTGCTGCTGCTCAGTGGCGTGATGGTGCTGGGCAACGTTTACAAGAAGCTGGATGAACTGCTGGGAGACACGCAACTGCCGCTGGGCTTTGTGCTGGAGTTTGTCGCCCTGATCATTCCGTTTTCGCTGATTTTCACGATTCCCTGGGCGTTCCTGACAGGCATCCTGCTGGTGTTTGGCCGGCTTTCGGCTGACAATGAACTGGTCTCCTTGCGGATGACGGGCTGGTCCATGTCGCGTATCTGCGCGGCGGTGTTTGCTTTGGCCATCGGACTCTCCAGCATTTGCTACTGGGTGAATGTGAGCGTCTCGCCGATGGCGAAGGACAGGATCAAACGCATGTTTTTTGAGGTGGCGCTGGACAACCCGGCGGCGCTTTTCCAGGAAGGCCGCGTGTTGGACAAGGTGCCGGGCTTTCGCATCCACACGGGCAAGCGGGACGGGAACGTGCTGAAGGACCTGGAGATTGTGGAAGTGGAAGGGCGGCTGCCGGTGCGCGTGATCCATGCCCGGCAAGCCACTTTGGAAATGCAGCCCGGCGTGCTGGATTTCATCATGAAGCTGGAAGGGGCGGACATCGAAAGCATCACCTACACCGAAGACAAAAAGGTGGAAAAGATCGAGTTCGTCCATGCCGGGAAGATGGCCATGTTGTTTCCGCTTTCGCGCCTGAAGGAGGACACCGTGAAGGTGAATGCCAGCATGAAGTCCACCAGCACCCTGTGGGATGAGGTGGGTAGCTGGGTGGATGGGGTGACGGGCAAAAAAATGGATGACAAGGAGCACAGCAAGTCCCTGACGGAGTTGAGCAAACGCTACAGCTTCTCGCTGGCGTGCTTCACCTTTGCGCTGGTGGGGATTCCGCTGGGGGTCACGGCCCAGCGCCGCGAGACATCCACGGGCTTTGCACTGAGCCTGATCACGGCCACGGTGTATCTGGTTTTCATCATTCTGGCGGATACGCTGAACAGCAAACCTGCCGCCATGCCGCACCTGATCATGTGGGCACCGAACGTTCTGTTTCTGGGCATTGGAGGCTGGCTCTTTTACCGTCTGAGCCGCCGCTAAGACCTCCTTGTGCTGCCTATGAAAAACCGTCTTCGTCTGTGGTTGTCCTTGGGGGGCCTTGCGTCTGTTCTGCTGGCTGGCTGTGGTGGCGAGGGGCCGGTGAGGACGCAGATCGAGGAGGCCCGCAAGGTCGTCTTTCTTTCGGCGCGCGGAGAGCGGCCTTTTGAAACCGGGCAGCGGAATCTGCTGGCGCGGCTGACGGCCAATGATGCCCGTTATCAGATCCAGATCCTGGATGCCGGGTTCAGCGCCGAGACCCAGCGGCGGCAGTTTCAGGAAGCGATGGCCCAGGCTCCGTATGCCATTGTGCTGGATGCGCTGGAAACCGCCGGGCTGGAGAGCGATGTGCGCGGTGCTGTGGCGAAAGGCGTGCAGGTGATCGGGCTGGGGGAAAGCAGTGTCCCCCTGGGCTGCACCTCCGTGCTGGTGGCCGATCAAAAAAAGCTGGGGCAACTGGCGGGTGAACTGGTGGTGAAGGCCCTGAAGGCTAAAGCAGCAGATGCGGGGCAGGGGGAAGCGGTCGGGCGCGTGATCGAGATCCGCGGAGACGACGAAAGCCTGATCAGCCAGCAGCGGCACGAAGGCTTTGAAGCGGCCCTAAAGGCGGCACCAGGGGTCATCCTGGTACATGATGCGCCGGGGGAATGGAGCCTGGACGGGGGACGCGACCGGGCCGCAGATGCGCTGAGGCTGCAGCAGAGTTTTGACATCGTCTATGCCCACAATGATCTCATGGCCTTGGGGGCTGCGGCCACCCTGAAGGACCGCCGGGAAAATGTCATGATCATCGGGACGGACGGCTTTCGCGGGCGCGAAGGCGGGATGACCCTGGTGGGAGACGGGGAGATCGACGCGACGGTTTATCAGCCTCTGCTGGTGGACTTCGCCTGGGTGCTGCTGAAGAAGATGGCGGAGACGCCCGGCTTCCAGCCGAAAACCCGGTATGAGATGCCCCTGCGCACCATTTTGCCCAAGGATGTGGACGACATCCGCCGAAACGGCCTGCCCAAGTACCCGGAGTTTTGATGCGGCGGTGAGAAGGGGGACAGGTTTTTGGTTAGGCTTTGAAGGGAGGCTGTGGGTGCCCGTAAAGAAAATCCCTCCCGGCACCTTTCAGAGGAGATTGAAGCCCGCTTGGCTGCGCCCTATGTCTCTGTGTTGAGGGACTCCTGCGAGGGCGGGCACTTTCTTGGGGATGTTCTTGCCGGAAAACGCCAGGACTGATAAAACGCGGGCGGTTGATCCTATTTTTAACAAGCCTCACCACGCCCATGATCTTGCGCTCCCTGGCCTCGGCATCTGCCTGTCTGCTTCTCTGCATGTGCAGCAGCCCTTCATCTGCACCCAAGCTTTCTTTGGGCATGACCAAACCCCAGGTGGAGGCGCTTTATGGGGTGCCACTAAACAAGGTTTCAAAACGGGATGGCGGCGAGTCGTGGTTCTACGACTTGGTCTATACGACGACGCAACACGAGACCCAGCAAACAAGTCCCGTGGAAACCCGGAATGCGGCGGAGCGCGGTGCGATGGCGCAGTCGGAGCAGACCTGGAGCGTCACCACTAGTTCCAGCAGCACGGATCACACGCATCGGGCCTCGGTGGATTTTAACAGCAGCAGCCAGGTGATCGCGATTCCACGAGGGACGCCTGCCGGAGTGCGATAGGCGTTGAGTCCTGGCAGTACGTTATGACGGGCAGGCTTTCAGTCCCACCAGTGGAACCACTGGTTCATCCAGCCGAGGGCGGCGGCGAGGGAGGTGGCGACGACACCGAACTCCAGGAGGAGGGCGAGGCGGCGGCGCTTAGCAGCGCGGAGCTGGTGCAAGGGCACGCGCTGGGGGGAGCGGAGGGCCTTTTTGGCAAACATGGGTTCTGGGGCGGGCAGGACGTCCTTCGAGGCCATGCGGCGGCGGCGAAGGGTGTGGGGGGCGGCCACGATGGCGCACTCCAGGGAGTGAATCTCTTCCTGGATGGCGAGGGAGCGGGATCTCATCTGCTTCAGCCGGGCGGGCCGGGCTTCCTGGGCGAGAGCCTGAACAGATTTCGGACGGCGGGAGGCGACGCGTTTGTTCATGGTGGAGCAGGATTAAAACATGAGCTTGGCCAGGATCAGGGCGATCAAGATGGTGGCCATGAGAGGCAGGGTGAAGGCAAAACCACGGCGCACCCAGGTGCCGAGGTCGTCTGCACCGGAAAGGGCATTGGCGAGGCGGCCGCTGGCGCTGTATTCGCCTTCGTCTTCGGCATCGCGGTCGGCATTGAGATGCAGAGGGGAGCTTTCGGAAGGGCGATGGGCGGTGACGCGGCGGATGCCTTTTTCGAAGCTGGTTTCAGCCTCGATGAGGGCGGAGATGGCTTTGTCGAGCTCCTGATCGAGCTGGCTGCGGTGCCAGCGCTCGGGCAGGAAGAGTTTCAGCTCATCCAGGCGATCGCGGAAATCCTGCTGGGTGGAGGCCATGTCCTCGACGCGACGGCGGGAATCCTCAAGGTCATCGGTGATGGCGCGCAGGCTGCGCTCCAGCTTTTCGGTGATGTCCTTGCGGCCTGCGATGAAGCGTTCCTGCTTCTGCTTGAGGTTTTCGAGGATCTTGCGCTGGTGCTCGAGTTCTTCCTGCTCGGCGCGCAGCTTGGAAAGGCGGTGCTGGGCTTCACGGACCTGCTGGTCCATGTCCTCCATTTGCGATTCCTCGGCGTGACCGATGGTGAATTCGGGGGCTTCGTCGAAGCGGAGGATATTGTTATCCTCAGAGGCGGGGACCGAAGCGAGAGCGGGAGAGCGGCGGGCCATGGCTGTCATGAGATTTATTTCAGACACAGTAATATTACAGCTCTTTTAAATAATCTAGACTTTTCGTGCGCTTTTTCGCCAACCAGTAGGGAATGGCCCCAAAAACGAGGGAGAGGAAGAGGACGGCCCCCAGGCCGGAGAGGTCCTGAATGAGGATGATGCGGGGGGAAAGGGGGAGTCCGGCGGCCTGGGCCTTCCAGCGGATGGCCTCGGGCAGGGCGAGGGCGGTGGAGCTGAAAAGGATGTAGAGGAAGCTGCTGATGAGGCAGAGGGTGCCGCCGAAGCCGGAGATGATGCGGGCGGGGTTGGGCTCGCGAAAATTGGGCAGGAGGGCACCGAGGGAGAGGGCGAGGGCATTGAGGCCGTAGCTCATCATGAGAACGGCGGCGCAGAAGAAGACGGTGCGCTGCCAGGGGAGGGAAAGGGAGAGGCTGGAGGTGAAGACGAGGAGGGTGGTGAGGAGGCCCATGATGCCGCCGCTGAGACGGAGCTTGAGGCTGAGGACGCGCGCGAGGGAGAGGGGGGAGAGGCCGAGGATCCAGAGGCGCTGCCCCTCCATGCTGAACTGGGGGAAGATGAAACGGGTGGTGAGGGTGGAGAGGGCGAGGCAGCAGACGAGGAGATTGAGATGGCTGATGACGATGATCCAGAAGGGGCTCTGGAGATCGTAGCCGAGGCGGCGGAGATTGGAGGTGTACATCAGCAGGAGGCCAAAGATGAGGAGGCTTTGGCCCCACTGGGTGGGCTCGCGCAGGAAGGTGCGGATGTCTTTGAGGATGGCGGCGTGTTCGGCCCGTTTCATGCCCCAGAGGCGGGCGGCGAGGCTGCGGCGGGCGTATTTTTCGGGGTGTCTGAACCAGGCATCCTGGGCGGCCTGGGCCCGGGCCATGGGGACGGCGGACATGACGCGATGCCAAGCGGGGTAGAAGAGATGGCTGCCGAGCTTGGCCGTGAGGGTGAGGGCGAAGAGGGCATTGGCCAGGAGGGCGAAGCTGAAGAAGGTGGCCTGATCATAAAGACCGCGACCGGAGGCAAAGATGACCTCGGCCACCCAGGAACTGGGCAGGAGCGGGTGCATGCAGATCTCGGTGTGCTGGAGGACGCCGTGGAGGCTGGAGACGATGTCGTTGCCGTCGATGGCCTGGAGATCTGCCTTGGCAAAGAAGCTGTAGAGGGTGGTGAGTACAATGTAGAGGCCGAGTGCGGCGACGGGCTTCCACCACCAGGGGCGGGCATGGCGGACGAGAATGAGAAGGAGCCAGGAGGAGAGATTGGCCGAGATGGTGACGAGGCAAAGGAGGGCGGGGGCGCCGAGGAGGTAAAAGGCGGGCCCGGCATCATAAAGACGGCCCAGAGCGACGAGGATGGGGGCGCTGAGCACGAGGAGGCCCCAACTGGCGAGGGCCATGCCTTCGAGGGTCTTCCAAAGAACGAGGCTGCGGTAGGGGAGGGGCAGGGCGACCTGCCAGTCCATGTCCTTGCGCCGAAACATGCCCATGCCGGTGATGGTGGCATTCGAGATGACCAGCATGACAAAGAAGAAAAAGAAGAGGATGTAGATGAGCCTCTCCAGCAGCAGGGGGCCGAAGAGCGGCATGCGGCTGATGAATTCCAGCCCGCGCGAGACCAGGACATAGGCGGCGACACAGTAGAGTGCCAGGAAGCCGCCGATGGTGAGCACGAGGAGGCGGTTTTCCATGAGCCCATGCCGGATCCGATGCCGAAGCATCTGCCCGTGGATGCGGGCCAGCAGGAGCGTGGCGGAGGCCGATGACATGGGGGGTGCTAACGGGAGGGAAAACGTGGGCCAAGCTCTGTGACAAGCCGGGGAGGAAGCTGCTGCATTATTTTATGTTTTTTCAGGGGCGGTGAACAGTCCTTTAAACAGGGGGCTGAGAAGTTCTTCTTCCTTGCCGGGGGGGAGATGCTGAGCCAGAGCTAGGCCATTCCATGCGCATCCTTGGCCTGTCCGCCTATTTTCATGATTCTGCCGCCTGCCTGATCGAAAATGGCGAGGTGGTGGCGGCGGCCCAGGAGGAGCGGTTTACCCGAAAGAAGCATGATGAGAGGTTCCCGCGCGAGGCGGTGAAGTTTTGCCTGAAAAAGGCGGGCCTCACAATGCAGGACGTGGACCATGTGGCCTATTACGAGAAGCCGTTTTTGAAGTTCGAGCGGCTGCTGGAGACGCATCTGGCGTTTGCGCCGAAGGGGCTGAAGAGCTTCATGATGGCGATGCCGGCGTGGCTGGGGGAGAAGCTGTGGCTGCCGCAGGTGATCGGGGATGAGCTGGGGTGGGAGGGGCGCATCCTGTTTGCGGAGCATCATGAGTCGCATGCGGCCTCGGCCTTTTTCCCTTCGCCGTTTGAAAGTGCGGCGGTGCTGACGCTGGACGGGGTGGGGGAGTGGGCGACGGCCTCCTATGGGGTAGGGCGGGGGAACCAGGTGGAGATCCTGCATGAGATGCGCTTTCCGCACTCGCTGGGGCTGCTGTATTCGGCCTTCACGTACTTCACGGGCTTCAAGGTGAACTCGGGGGAGTACAAGCTGATGGGGCTGGCGCCCTACGGGGAGCCTAAGTATGTGCAGGCGATCCTGGACCACGTGATCTCGCTGAAGGAGGACGGGTCGTTTGCCATGAACCTGGAGTACTTCGACTATGCAGCGGGGCTGAAGATGACGGGGGTGAAGATGAACTCTTTGTTAGGCGGGCCGCCGCGGCAGCCGGAATCGGCCCTGACCCAGCGAGAGATGGACATAGCGCGGTCCATCCAGGTGGTGACGGAGGAGATCGTGCTGCGGATGGCGCGGCATGTGCGCCGTGAGACGGGCGAGCGGTACCTGTGCCTGGCGGGCGGGGTGGCGCTGAACTGTGTGGCCAATGGCAGGCTGCTGCGGGAGGGGATCTTTGATGACCTTTACATCCAACCAGCCTCGGGTGATGCGGGCGGGGCGCTGGGCGCGGCGCTGGCGGTGCAGCATCATTTTCTGGACCAGCCACGGGTTTTCAAACCGGGCGGGGACTGGCAGCGTGGCAGCTACCTGGGCAGCGAGTACACGGCTGAGGAGATAGAGACGGATTTGGCCGCCATGGGCGCGAAGATGCTGCGCTGTGATTCCCTGGAGGCGATGGCGGAGCGGACGGCGAAACTGATCGCGGAGGGAAAGGTGGTGGGCTGGTTTCAGGGGCGCATGGAATTTGGCCCGCGCGCGCTGGGGTCACGGTCCATTCTGGGCGACCCACGTGTGGCAGACATGCAGCGGAGGCTGAATGTGAAGATCAAGTTTCGCGAGGGCTTCCGCCCCTTTGCCCCGGCGATCCTGGCGGGGAGGGAGGCGGAGTGGTTTGACCTGGACCGCCCGAGTCCCTACATGCTGCTGGTGGCCCCGGTGGCGGCCAGGCACCGGCTGGCGGTGACGGAGGCGCAGGAGGGGGAACTGAGCGGTCTGGACAAGTTGCGCATCCCGCGTTCCACCATCGCGGCGGTGACACATGTGGATGGGTCCGCACGGATCCAGAGCGTGCATGAGGAGACGCATCCGGCCTTTCATGCGCTGATCCGTTGCTTTGATGAACTGACGGGTTGCCCGCTGGTGGTGAACACGTCTTTTAACCTGCGTGGTGAGCCGGTGGTGGAGTCTCCGACGCAGGCCTACACCTGCTTCATGCGCACGGACATGGATGTGCTGGCGATCGGCCCGTGGCTGCTGCTGAAAGAGGATCAGCCGGCGTGGGTGGAAAAGGAAAACTGGAGGGAGCAATTTCAGCCTGACTGACATGGCGCGCGAAAATATCATTCTTCAAGAACTGCGCGAGGTGGAACGGACGCGGCGTGCATGGCGCAGCTTTGGTTTGGTCATGGCGGCTGCCCTGGCGGTGCTGGCGGGGGTGTCGTTTTGGAAGCATGGGGTAGTCACGGCCTGGACGGCGGGGCTGGGCGGCGGGGCGGCTGTGTTTGCGGTGACGGGGCTGGTTTTTCCACGGCTGCTGAAGGAGCTGCATCTGGCGTGGATGTTTCTGTCGCTGTGCCTGGGCTGGGTGATGTCGCGGGTGGTGCTGATCCTGCTGTTTGTGCTGGTGGTGATCCCCACGCATGTCATTGGGCGGGTGTGCGGGCTGTCCTTCATGGAGATGCGGCGCGGTGCGGAGAAGGAGAGCCTGTGGGTGAAAAAGAAACCCCGTGAGCGGGGGCATCACGAAAAGTTATTTTAACCCGACGAAGACGGCCTACAGTGGGGCCGCCTGTCTGCATGAAACGCACCCAAATCATCCGTCAATTCCTGTCCTTCCTGGCCCAGTCGGGCAAGTGGTGGCTGATGCCGCTGGTGCTGATGCTGCTGCTGCTGGGGACGGTGCTGGTCTTTGCGAAGGGCAGCGCGATTGCGCCGTTCATCTACAGCCTGTTTTGATGCGGGGTGTGGAGGGGAACCTGCGCGGGGTCTCTTATAACAGGCTGTCTTTGTGAAACTGGATGGCGGCGATTTTATCCGCCATGTCATGGCTGGCGCAGAAGGCGATTTCGGCGCTGGCCGCGCGGCTGAGGCGGGCGCGGAAGGTGACGACTTCGCCCAGGCTGAGACCATCGACAAAGGCTTCCACGGGGCGGTGCTCCGGGCTGAGGCTGCGGATCTCGACGGTGGTATCCACAGATAGCAGGGCGCTGCGCCAGTGCGCGGGCTCCATGACATTGGAGCCGACGAGGAGCCAGGCGGGGGTATCCGCCAGGAGGGGGCTGGCCCCCATGCTGCGGGCATAGGCGGTGGAGCCGGCGGCGGTGGCCACGAGGGCGCCATCGCTGACGAGTTTCGGGATGCGCTCGACGCCATTGACGATGATCTGCAGCCAGGCGCTCTGGCTGGTGGCGCGCTCAAGCCAGGCATCGTTGAAGCCGTAGGACTTCTGGACCTGGCCGTCTTTGTCCTCCACCTCGATGTAGAGCATGGGCATCTGGCGGAGGATGACATCCGAAGGGGGAAAGGCGGAGCTGAAGACCTGCTCCGGCGCATTCATCAGAAAGCCGAGGTGGCCGGCATTGATGCCGAAGAAGGGGCGGCGTTCGCGCCAGTGTTCGCGGATGCAGCGGAGCATGGCCCCATCGCCGCCGAGGACGGTGATGAAGTCGGGCTTTTCCTCCGTGCCGGGGCCGATTTCGGCCAGCCATTGCTGGGCCTTGGCATTTTGAGGATCGGCCTCGATGGCGTAGCTTTTGTCGCTGAGGCTCTTGCGAGCCCAGGTGCCGGGGTTGGGGGCGCGGTAGAGGCCGTAACGTTCGATGTAGGCCTGGGCGCGTGCGGTGAGCAGGCCAGCGACGGACTGGCCGTGGCTGAGGTGATCCCGAATGAGGGTGCTGGAGCCATGCTCTTCGATTTCAAAGATGAGCGAGTGGGGCGGAAGATCAGCTTTGTTGAGGCTGAAACCGGGGCGGGTGAGGACGGCAAAATGGGCGTGATTCCACAGGTGCTCTCCCTGGGCCCAGGTGCGCTGGATGAGAGATTTGCCCGAAGCTCCGCCAGCGACGAGATCCCCGCCGACGACATGCCAGAGTTCGCCCTCGTTTTCAAAACGGGTCTGCAGCTCGTGATTGCGGGTGAAGGTGGCCTGCTCGAGATCAAAGAGATCCACGGTGACGCCGGGGAGATCACCAAAGGTGAGGTCTGCGAGGGCGGCGCGATAGACGGCAGGGATGGAGCCGGTGACCGGTTTATCCGGGCGGGGGCCGCAGGGGATGATGCGCACCTGATCGAACTCCCGCGCAAGTCGTTGGGCGATGACGCGGTGATGCAGGCCAGGGGGATTGAAGCTGCCTCCAAAGAGGGCAATGCGCTGGGGCATGCGGCATGGTGGCGCGGAGAGGGCCGAGGGCAAGCACGGAGTGGCGGGTGGCTGCAAATGAAATGAGGCCGTAGCAACCCAGGCGGAGGCAATGACCGTGCTCAGGCAAGGATGCCGGAGGCCACTTTTCCTGAAACGTTGGTTAGGCGAAAACTGCGGCCACCATAACGGTAGGTGAGCTGGGTGTGATCCAGCCCCAGGAGATGAAGCATGGTGGCGTGCCAGTCATGGATGTGCATGGGGTCCTGCACGGCCTTGTGGCCGATCTCATCCGTGGCTCCGTAAGTGAGTCCGCCTTTGACCCCGCCGCCGGCCATCCAGATGGAGTAGCCTTTGTGATTGTGGTCACGGCCATCGGTGCCCTGGGCATAAGGGGTGCGGCCAAATTCGCCCGCCCAGACGACGAGGGTGTCTTTGAGCATGCCGCGGGCCTTCAGGTCCGTCAGCAGGGCGGCGATGGGGCGGTCGGTGGCGGCGCAACTCTTGGCGAGGCTGTCCTTGAGAAGGTTGTGATGGTCCCAGTGGGTGGGAGAGGCGATTTCGATGAAGCGCACGCCGGCCTCGGCCAAGCGGCGGGCGAGGAGGCATTGGCGGGCAAACTGGTCCTTGCCCTGGCCGATGCCGTAGAGTTTGCGCACGGACTCGGGCTCGTCCCGCAAGTCGAGTACTTCGGGGACCTGGCTTTGCATGCGGAAGGCGAGTTCGAAGGACTGGATGGCCCCTTCGATTTCAGGATGATGGACCTCACGCTGCAGCTTGTGCTGGTTCATGCCCCGGATGAGATCAAGCTGGGCGCGCTGAAGCTGGGGGGAGATCTGGGCGTTGGCGATGTTCTTCATCGGCGGCCCCGGAGTTTCGTCCTTTTTCAGAAGGGCGGCGTAAAGTTCGGGGAGCTGGCTGCCGCCGATTTTAGTGCCCTGGCAGGCGGGCGGGAGAAAGGCGCTGCCGTAGTTTTGGGAGCCGCCATTGTCGGCAGGCGGGTTCAGCGTGATGAAGCCGGGAAGATTCTCGTTTTCACTGCCCAGGCCATAGAGTGTCCAGGCCCCGAGGGATGGCCGCACAAACTGAAAGCTGCCGGTATGCATCTGGCCAAAGGCCTGCGCATGGTTGGGCAGGTCCGTGTGCATGGAGTTGATGATGCACAGATCATCGGCATGACGGGCCAGCAGCGGATACTGGCTGGAGATCCACTGGCCGGACTGGCCATGCTGGAGGAGGGGGTGGATGGGGCCCAGCAGCTTGGCCCCGGTGGAGTCACGGCCCAGGCTGGCGGCCTGGCCACTGCGGCGCAGGAGCTCCGGCTTGTGGTCAAAGAGGTCCACATGGGATGGGCCGCCCCGCATGGTGAGGAAGATCACCCGCTTGGCCCGTGCGGGGAAATGCGGGGCAGGGCGGGTGAAGAGGCTGCCTTCGCTCGCGGCGGCCTGTTGCGCCAGGGCCGAAAAGGCCAGCCAGCCAATCCCCGAAGAGGTGGTCTGCAACATCCGGCGTCTGGAGAAGGGCAATGCGTCCATGATGGCAAGGTGTGGTTGGCCGAACAAAAGATGTGTCCACCGTTGATACGTGGACCAGACTCTGATTCTGGCATGGGGCAGGACGGGATGACGAGCAAAAAATGGAGGCCTGCAAGGCATGCCTTTTGAGGGGACGCTTGCGCAACGGGGGCGGCACTGCTCTTTCTGTGGGCATGCCGATGCCTTTTGTGAACGAACCCCACCCGCTGCTGCCGCCGATTGACCGCGTGTACAGGGCGGAGGAGATCAATGCCTTTGGCAAGGACCGCGGCCCGGCCTTTTATGAGACCTGCCACCTGTATGCGCAGAGCCTGTGGCGAATCGGCTTTCCGGCGAAGTGCATCCTGCTGCTGAACCGTGCGCTATCCTCACCGATGTCCGGCAGCGAGCCGATGCTGGCCAAGTGGCCGCTGCCTTACCAGGCGATGGCCTGGCTGCTGCTGCACCGGCCTGAAGGGCAGTTCATCGGCAATCCGCGCCGTCACTGGCAGCATCTGGCCACACGGATGGTGGAGCCCAACAAGGAACTGCGAACCTGGCGGGCCTGGGCCTGCTGGTATCTGGCCAAGGAGATTTTGCCCGAGGCGGAGTTTCCGGGGGATTTGGAACAGATCCGCGAAGAGGGCGTGGTGGAGCCGACCTATGCGGACATTGTGCAGCATCTGGCCCGCCTGTCCCCGGCGGATGATCTGGGGCAGTGGCAGATGGCGCTGTCCTGGTCGCATCAGCAGTTAGGCCGGACTGAGCGGCAGGCATTGGCCGTGAGGGTTCGGCGGATTGCCGAAGATGAACTGCCGGTGGTGCAGCGCTTGGGGCATGAAATCTGGCGCAAGTACTACCCGGGAATCATCAGTGAAGGGCAGATCGATTACATGCTGACGGTCTGGTATCAGCCGGATGCGATGGCGCGGGAGATGCAGATGCGTGGGGCGTGGTTTGCCTTGATCGAGGTGGAGGCGCGTGGGCCTGTGGGCTACTTGTCGTTTGAGCGTTATCCTGAAAATATCCTGTTCATCAACAAGCTGTACGTGCAGCCGGAGGTGCATGGTCTGGGGGTGGGGGCTGCGGCCCTGGCCTGGACGGAGGCGCGTGCCCGTGAACTGGGCTGCCACTGTGTGCAACTGCGGGTGAACAAGCGCAATGCCCCGGCGATCCGGGCGTATCAGCGCGCGGGTTTCCGGTTTCTGGAGGATGTGTGCAGCGACATTGGCAGCGGTTACGTCATGGATGACTTCCGGATGGAGAAAAGACTGTGAAGCGGGGCTATCGCCAGTTCTCAAGGGTCAGCCCTGGCATGCGCTCAAAGTGACGTGTGTTGCCCGTGATGACGATGGCATTGTGAGCGCGGGCGATGGCGCCAATCATCATGTCGGCATCGGCCAGACATCGCCCCATTTTTTCCAGCTCGGCTTTGAAGAGGCCGAAAAACTGCGCTGAGTGCTGGTCCATGCCCAGCACGCGGAGAGTTTTCAAGAAGGCATCCACGGCGCGTTTGTTTTCCAGCGGTTTGGCAGATTTCGCCGCACCGTAATAAAGCTCGCAGGCGGTAATGATGGTGGTGGCCACTTCATCATAGATGCCGCGTCGCTTGAGGATGATCTCCTCACGACCGCGCAGGATATCTATGCAGTGGTCGGTATCCAGAATCCTCATAGAGTGACCTCACGGCCAGGGGTGCGTGCGGCATAGAGGGCTTCAATTTCAGCCTCCACGTTGACATCGGACTCCCAGGTGCCTGCGATTTTATCCCAGGCATCAGCTTGTTCATTCACGCGGAATTCATCCCAGTTTTCGGTTTTCAGGGTTGGCACAGGCTTGTCAAAAGAGCGCTCAAGGCGGTGGATGATCTCTTTATTGAGGCTGCGGTGCGTGCGCTCAGCCGAAGTACGAAGTCTCCCAATGAGAGATTCGGGCAACGATTTCAACGTTAAAGCGGTCATGGTTCCATAATGGAACCATTTTGATTTTTATCAATCTTTACTTCAGGGTCTTGATGTACAGCACGAGGCTTTCGATCTGGGATTCATTCAGGATGCCGGCGTAGATGGGCATGCCAGTATCGAATTTTTCAAAACCTTTGACGACTTTGGCGCTGGGGTTGGTGATGGATTCGCGGAGGTAGGCTTCATCGGCCAGCGCGGTTTTGCCGCCTTTGCCGAGGATGCGCTCGGTGCCGTAGATGCCCTTCCAGCTTGGTCCGACTTTGCCGACGGTGCTGCCATCAATGCTGTGGCAGGCCATGCAGCCGATCATCTGATAGAGCTTGGCTCCCTCTTCCACGGTCGGTTTGGCGAGGGCCACCGTTTCGGTTTTGCGGGGAGTGAGGTCCACGGTGATGTCGCCGAAGCCTTCTTTGGCAGGATCAAACTGGGCGAGTTCCCAAGGGCTGAAATAGGCGGTGTTCGCGGCCTTGAGGCCCTCGGCACTTTCCAGTCCCCAGCCGATGCGCATCTGATGCACGCCGGCCTTCATGTCGGGAATGCCGACAAAGACACTCATGCCATCCTTGCTGAGATAGGCGCTGCTGGCGGTCACCCATTCCTGGCCGGTGCTGCCATCCATTTTCAGGTGTGGGGAGCCGTAGTCGAAGGTGCGCTTGTAGTTCCAGCGTTCGGCACTGTAGCTGGCGGGATCGGTGGCCAGCTTTTCGCTCATGCGGGCGTTGAAACGGAGCAGCAGACCTTTGTCCATGGGGGTGACTTCTTTGAGAAGCACGCGGGGTTTGTCCGTGTAGCGAAGGCGCACGAGGCCGCTGAGCTTCTTGGCCGTGGTGCCCCACACCTGGAAACCGACGACGTAAAGCTGGCCGTCGGCCGGGTTCACGATGGCATTCAGAGGGCCGAAGTCGAACTCGCGCTCAAAGCTCATGACGGTGGCCTGGGGACGCTTGAAGCGGTCATTCATCAGCACGCGGAAGAGTTCCGGGCGGTTGTAACCGACGTGGATCAGCTCGTCATTCAAGGGGCCCATTTTGGCACCGATGAGCCAGGTCTGAGTGGCCCCGCTGGGGTTCACCGGATGTGGCAGCCAGACCAGCGGCTCGGCAATGGGGGCGGGATAGGCTTCCTTGGGAGCGATGGTGGGCAGGTGACCGTAAAATTGGTCATCCCGGATGATTTGGATGGGCGTGGAGGGGACGTAGTTACCCTGCTGATCGCTGGCGGTGACGAGACCGGTTTTCGGGTTCACTCCAATGAAGGGCTGGCGCAGGCCGTGGCCGATGACCTCGAAGGATTTGCCATCTGGAGCCACCTTAATGACGGTGCCGTTGTGCTTGCCAAAGGTGGTGCCTTCCTGACCGCCTTTGGAGATGTAGAGGGCACCTTCAGGGCCGAGCTTCATCGAGTTTGGGAACTCGCGCGTCTCAGCCGTCTGGGAGAAGAGGTTGCAGAACATTTCATACTGGTCGGCTTCGTGGTCGCCGTTGGTATCGGCCAGTTTCCAGATGCCGCTGCGGTCGAAAACGAAGAGCTCCTTGTTGCGGAAGACAAGGCTCATGGGCTCGTGCAGGCCGGAGGCGAAACGCTTCCAGGTGACTTTTTCCAGGTCACCCTTGAGGCCGGAGATGAGCCACACATCGCCATCGAAGGTCACGGCTGCCGCATCGCCCTTGTCATTGAGGAAAGCGATGTCGGCGAGGCGGACGTTGCGCTTCCAAGGATTGGGAACGGGCAGGGGAATGTCGTCAATGACGTAGGCGTCTGGGGATTTGGAGAGGACGGCCTGGGTGGAAACGGTCTCGGGCCAGTGGGCCTGGCCCGCTTTGTCGGCTGAGGGAGTGGTGGGTTCCGAAGTATTGGTGGGAAGGGCGACGGTGAGGAGTGTATCCAGGGTGCTGGCTTCCGTGGCCGGAAGCAGGGATACCCAGACGCGATGGGAATCGTCGTGCTGAAGCTGGATGCGACCGCTGGAATAACAATGAATGCCAAAATAGCTGTCTTTGGCGTTGTCAGCGCCCAGAGTGAAGGCCTCCACCTTTTCCGGGCTGAAGCTGAGGTTTTTCAGGGCGGGAAGCTGGCCAATCTGGAAAGTCAGCGGCTGGGTGTGGGGCGGGATTTCCCAATTCTGGGCCAGGGTTTTTTGGGCCACATCCAGCATGATGTGACCGATGAGTTCCAGGTCGCCGAGAGTGGCGCGGATTTCCAGGTGCTGGTAGCTGTGCATCCGGAGGGACTTGAACCGGGCTCCGGTGGTGGGGAGGGCACCGCGGCCTACTTCTTCAGGGCTCGGCCCTGGCTCGCGGGGGTCGGTGAAACTGGGCTGGCTGCCGATCTGCCAGCCGGGATAGATGCCATTGGTCAGCCACACTTTGCCCACCGGTTTCGGCAGGTATTCCTGGCCGTCTTTGGTTTTTTGCCCGGCGATGTGGTAGGAGCCGGGGGCGAGAGCCTCGGGGGTGACGGGCGGTTTTCCAGCTTCGCCTTCCCAAATGCAGGAGATGCGGAGGAGATCGGTATCGAAACAAGCCCAGAGATTATGGCCAAGATTGAGAATCAGACCGCGGGGGGTCAGGTTGTCCTTGGGGAAACCGGCCCCCAGTTCACGGCAGTCGAGGACGCTGCTGAAAAAAGGAAAGTCTTTTTCCACGAAGTCCCCCCAGGGCGTGTCCGCAGGAATGGCCGGAGCTTTGGGGGGAGATGCGGCTTTTTTGGCCTTTTGTTGAGCAAAGGCAGGGACAAGGGTGACAAAAAAGCACGCGAGGAGGGTGAAACGCATCGTGTAAGAACACATGTAAAACACCGTCTCTGTCAACGCGGATAAGCCAAGATCACATACCCCGGTGACATCTGGTTTGCCAAATGCCTGAAAATGCCTAATCTGGATGACTTGTCTGGCGGCCCGGCCGCGTATCTCCACGCTGTTTTGCTTTCCATGAGATTTGATATGCCTGCACCTTTCCGAACTGTCCGCTCTCTGGCTCTGGCGCTGACGACCCTCGCTTTTGCCACTGCCCAGGCCGATGTGAATGCGCCTGAAGAGGGCAAGCCGGGCTTTATCGGACGAGTGTTGAACTTTGGGAAAAAAAAGGAAGAAGCCCCGCCGCCTCCCCCTGCACCTGTGGTGGTGGAGAAGCCGAAGCCTGCCACCCCTGGCCCAAAGCCGAAGGTGACGACCATCAAGCCGAAATCTGGCAGCAGCAGTTCCAAGTCATCCGGCACGGCAGCCAAAAAGACCACCCCGGCGAAGAAATCCACCCCTGCACCTGCGGTGGCCAAAAAGACCGAGGCTCCAGCCGCCAAGCCAGCGACTGAGGAAAAGGCGATGGCGGGCACGGATAATGACAGTGATGGCGAATTCGGTCATGCCAAGGATGACGACAAGCCTGAAGAGGCCAAGCCGACAGCACCCACGGCCCCGGCCCGCCCTGAAGTGGCGACCAAGCTGCCGTCAAACTCGGGCTGGCAGATCGTGAAGATCAATGGCCGTGACTACATCACGGGCGAGAGCATGCATCTTTTCTACCGCTTCAGTTCCTACAAAGTGGAAGGCAAGCACGTGTGGTTCCGCTCGAACAACCTGATTTTGAAGGGCACCATCGGCAGTCAGGAACTGCTGATCAATAACATCAAATTCATCCTCAGCTATCCGGTGCAGGAATCCGGAGGTCGTGCCCTGTTTTCCCGCATTGACCTGTGCAAGCTGATCGATCCCGTCCTGCGGCCGACCTACATCACGGATGCAGAGCCCTTTGACACCGTGGTGGTGGATGCCGGGCATGGCGGCCATGATGCCGGTGCGCGTGGCATTTACGGTTATGAAAAGGACTTTGCCCTGAAAATGGCCGAGGTGCTGAAACGGGAGCTGACCCGGCGTGGATTCAAAGTGATCATGACTCGCAGCACGGACACCTTCATTACCCTGAGCGGGCGTGTGGCGGTGGCCAATGCGACGCCCAACAGCATTTTTCTGAGCCTGCACTTCAACTCGGGTCCTAACAGTGTGGCCAGCGGGATCGAGACTTTTGCCCTCACTCCCCAAGGCAGCTCGGCCAGCCTGGAGCGGGGTGGCGGCTACAATGCGGGCGGGCTGACGGGGAACTCCCATGACTCGGCCAACATTGCTCTGGCGACGGCGGTGCATGCGATGGTGATCAGCAAGTTCAAGTTCGTGGACCGCGGCATCAAGCGTGCCCAATGGAGCGTGCTGACGGGCTGCAAGCGCCCCGGAATTCTTTTTGAAGGTGGCTTTGTCACCAATGGCAATGAGTGCCGTCTGATTGCCTCGGATACGTATCGTCAGTCCGTCACGAGTGCGATCGCCGATGCTGTGGTGAACTATCGTACCGCCCTGCGGGGTGCGATGACGCGGTCTCGATAAGCCGGGCGGTGGCTGGGAGATGCTAAAGTTGCCAAAAGTGATGCGCTTGTGAGCAGGTGGAGGACGTGCTGACAGGAATCTGTCTTTCGGAGCGTGATGTCCTGCATGTTGCTCAAGGACACTCCCGCCATCCTGCTGCTTTTTTTGACGGCCAGCCTGTCTGTCCAATCGGCCGACCTGCCGCCTGACAAGGAGGAGAAAATCCCGCCTGAGGGGCTGCGTGAGACGGTGGTGAAGCGGGCTGCCAATCTGCCCGAAGCGCCTGCCCATGCGTTGCCCGAGGGGTTTGTCCTCAGCACGGTCGCGGCGGCTCCTTTGGTCACGCATCCCATCATGGGCTGTGTGGATGACCAGGGTCGCCTGTTCATTGGTGATGCTGTGGGGGTGAACTGGAACAAGGCGCAGCTGGAGAAGAATCCTCCCAACCGGGTTTTGCTCCTGGAAGATGAGGACCGCGACGGGGTGTATGACCGGAGTACGGTCTTTGCGGACAAGATGACTTTCCCCCAAGGTGCTGCCTGGCTGGATGGCAGCCTGTATGTGTGCAGCCCTCCGGGCCTGTGGAAGCTGACGGACAAGGACAAGGATGGGGTGGCTGAGGAGCGGGAGATGATCGTCAGCGGCTTTGACTACACAGGGAATGCGGCCGACGTGCATGGCCCGAAGGTGCATCCCAACGGTCGCCTTTACTGGTGCCATGGGCGCAAAGGACATGCGGCTGCTGGCAAGGATGGCAAGGTGGTGCATGAGGGCAAGGCCAGCGGCATCTGGTCCTGCAAGCCTGATGGCAGCGATGTGCAATGGCACTCGCTGGGCTGCGCTGACAATCCGACGGGGCTGGCCTTCACCCCGAAGGGAGACATCCTGGGCACCTGCAATCTCTACTACAGCAATCCGCGCGGAGACACCCTGATGCACTGGCTTTATGGCGGCGTGTATGAACGGGCGGACCAGATGCAGGCCATTGCCGGACTGCCGCGCACGCTGGACACCATGCCCGTGGTCCATAACTTTGGCCATGTGGCGGTGAGCGGTTGCGCTTTTGCCTCCATCGAAGGGCAGCGGGCGGGCCAGGAGGCCCTGCAACTGTATGTGACGCATTTCAACACGCAGCGTCTCGTCCGCATGGAACTGACCCCCAGCGGCTCCACCTTCAAGGCGACGGAGAATGAATTTCTCAAGATCAGCCATCCGGATGTTCATCTTACCGATGTGATCGAAGACCGCGACGGATCGCTGCTGGTCCTCAATACGGGCGGCTGGTTTCGCATCGGCTGTCCGTCGTCGCTGATGGCAAAGCCGGACATGCAGGGCAGCGTTTACCGGATCCGTGGGGCGAAGAAGAGTGCTGTGGCATCGAATGAAACGGGGCTGCCCAAACTGCAGGTGGCGGATCTGAAATCGCAGGATCTGCGGGTGCGACGTCAGGCGCTGGAATGGCTGGCCCAATCTGACAAGCACGATCTCTCTGCGGAGGAGCTGATTGCCGTGCTGGAGGATTTGCCCGATCCCACTTTGGAACATGCGGCCATCTTGGCTTGCTCTCGGGTGCTGCACCTGGAATCGGATGCGAAGACCTTTCTCCGCAGTGCCATTCTGCGTCATGAGGCGGCGCGGAAGATCGGTGCGGCCAAACTGAGTGCCGAGGCCAAGGCTGGCCTTGAAGCCAAGGAGGGACGCTTTGCCAGTCCTGAGTTTCTGGCGCGTGTGCTGAAGGTCGTCGACCTCTGCGGGGTGAAGGATGAGGTGTTCCAAACACTCGTCATCCGGGGGGCGGTTCACCCTGAAGCGGCCCTTTTTAAAACAGCCATGGGCATGGCCGCCCGTGATCCTGAGCTGACCCGTCAGGTGATCGGCAAGCTGGCCGGGCAACTGCCTGCCAAGGATGCTGGAGTCGCTGAGAAAAAGCTTTCGGTTCTGGTTTCTCAAATCGAGGTTTTCATCCCTGCTGCCTTAGGCGAACCGGCTGCCCGGGAATTGCTGACGCAGATGCTGGTTTCTTCTGAGGATCTTTTGCGGCAGTGCGCCTTGCGCCTTCTGGCGGGACAGACTTCCGGGGTGACCCATGAGGCCTGGCTGAAACCCTTGAGCCAGCAGTTGGCCACGGCACCGACGCCGCTGCTGATGGACGCGATCAAGAAGCAGAAGTCATCTCACTTTGATGCTTCTTTGCAGGCTTTGGCGGCGAATGAGAAACTGCCCGTCTCCATCCGGTTGAAGGCGGTGGATGCAGCGCGGAATGTGAAGCTCACGGGGGACGTGTTTGAGATGGTGAAGGGAGTGCTGGCGGATACGGCCTCTTCTCCGGCGGCGCGGATTCAGGCGGCGGGGATGATGGCGGCTGCGCCCTTGACGAAGGAGCAGCTGATCGCCGTGGCACCGCTGCTGGCGTCGGTGGGACCGGTGGAACTCAAGTCGCTGCTGCCTCTGGCACGGAAGACGAAGGATGCGGACGCCGGGCGGGTGCTGGCGGGAGAAATTGCCAAGAACCCTTCCATCGGCAGCCAGCAGGAAAGCCTTTATCGCACGGCCTTCAGCGATCACTCACCGGAGATCTTTGAGGCCATCCTGCATCCGGCTTATGAGAAGGCAACGGTGGCGATGGAGGCCAAGAAACGCCAACTGGGACCGCTGGCAGACCGAGTTGCTGAAAAGGGACGAGTGACGGAGGGACGGAAACACTTTGAGTTAGGCAAGGGCACGTGCATTGCCTGCCACAAGATCGGGGCTGTGGGCAGGGCTCTGGGTCCGGACTTGTCCAAGATCGGCGCCATTCGCACGGAGCGGGATCTGCTGGAGAGCATTCTTTTTCCCAGCAACACCCTGGCCAGGGACTATGAGGCGCACATCATTGAGACCCGCGATGGGCAGAGTACGCTGGGGGTGATCCGCAGTCACACCGCCGAGGGTCTGATGCTCATGGATGTCGCCGGGCAGGAGAAGACCGTGGCGCATGACCTCATCATTTCCGACACGACTTTGACGACGAGCCTGATGCCGATGGGGCTGGATGCGACCCTGCCCGAGCAGGAGCTTCTGGATCTGGTGGCCTATCTGCGCAGCCTGAAGTGAGGCCGAGGGAGGGTGCGATACTTGCATGGGGGCTTGCCCTGGGGCGCGGTCCCCTTTAACCTACGGTATGGCTGCTTCCAGACCTCCCAGTCTCCCGTTTCCGAATCCTTCGAATCTCAGGATCAATCCAGGCCGCATTTTGCTGGGCGTGCTGGTGCTGCTGATTGCCATTGGGGCGCTGACGAGCTTTTACCAGGTGCCTGCCAATTCGGTGGGTGTGGTGCAGAGGTTTGGCAAGTATCTGGACACGACGCAGCCAGGGCTGAATTTCAAGCTGCCTTTTGGGGTGGACAGGGTCACACAGGTGGAGACACGCCGACAGCTGAAGCTGGAATTTGGCTATGAAACGCCGGGTGCCACGAACGAGTACCAGTTCAATACGGACTATAACGAACGCGAGAGTGAAAAGAACATGGTCACGGGGGATCTGAATGCGGCCGTGGTGGAGTGGGTGGTGCAGTTTCACATCGAGGAAGCGCGGGATTACGTCTTCAATTTCCTGGAGCCGCAGGCGACTCTTCGCGACATGTCTGAGGCGGTGATGAGGGAGGTCATCGGTGACCGTTCGATTGATGAGGTGCTGACCGTTGGCCGTCAGGAAATCGAGGTGAAGTCCTTGGAGCGTCTGCAAGTGATTGTGCATGCGCTGAAAATGGGCATCCGCATTGATCAGATCCAGCTTGGCAATGTGAATCCGCCTGCGGAGGTGAAGGACAGCTTTGACGAGGTGAACCGGGCCCAGCAGCAGAAGGAATCCTCGATCAACCAGGCGAATGGTGAATACAATCGCGTGATCCCTGAGGCCCGGGGGCTGGCGGAGCAGAGCATCAGCCAGTCTGAAGGCTATGCCACTCAGCGGGTGAATGAAGCCGAAGGGGATGCCTCGAGATTCACGGCCCTGCTGACCGAGTATCAAAAGGCCCCCGAGGTGACCAAGAAGCGCATCTACCTGGAAACACTAGGTGAGGTGCTGCCGACCATCCCTGGCAAGATCATCGTGGACGACCGTGTGCCGCAGTTTCTTCCCCTCATGCACCTGCAGCAGAACCAGCCTGCCACAACCCCTGTCCGCCCTGACCGATGAAACCCGTCCTTTCACTTCTGATTCTCATCGCCCTCTTTGCATTCTATGTGCTGGGGACGGCCAGCCTGTATACCGTCAGCGAGACGGAGCAGGTCATCATCACGCAGTTCGGCAAGCCTGTGGGCGACGCGGTGAGTGAAGCCGGGCTGCATGTGAAAATGCCCTTCATCCAGAAGGTGAACCGTTTTGAAAAGCGGATTGTCGAATGGGACGGCCCGCCTGCCAACATGCCGACGAGGGACAAAGTTTACATTGTGGTGGACAACTTTGCCCGCTGGCGCATCACGGATCCGCGTGTGTTCTATGAAAATCTGCGGGACGAACGTGGTGCCCAATCCCGCCTGACGGACATCCTAGGCAGCGAAACTCGCAATGTGATTGCCAAGCATGACTTCATCGAGGCGGTGCGTTCGACGAAAGACCGCAAGGTAGCCCGTGATGCAAATGTGGGAACCTCCATCGCGGATGCACGCATTGGCAACCTGCCGCCCATCACAAAGGGGAGACCGGAACTGGAGAAGGAGATTTTCATGAACGCCAAAACCAAGATCAAGGATTTTGGCATTGAGCTGATGGACCTGCGCTTCAAGCGCATCAATTACAATGAATCGGTCAGCCAGACGATTTATCAGCGCATGGTGAGCGAACGCACCCAGATTGCGGAACGATTCAAATCCGAAGGGGCAGGGGAGGCGGCCAAGATTCTGGGGCAGCGGGAGCGTGACCTGAAACTGATCCAGTCCGAGGCTTATCGCAAGGTGCAGGAGATCGAAGGGGCTGCGGATGCCAAGGCCACGGAGATCTATGCCAAGGCCTATGACGCGACGCCGCAGGCACGGGAGCTGTTTGAATTTCTCAAAACGATGGAGGCCTACAAAAAGGTGCTGACGCCGGACACGAGCCTGGTCCTCAGCACGGACAGCGACTTCCTACGTTATCTGAAATCGTCTGAAAAACCGGTGCCGGCTGCTCCAGCAGCAGGGGCTGCGACTGGTGCGGCAGGAGATGATCCTCTCCAGCGGCTGCCGACACTTTTGGACGTTGCCAACCCTCGCTAAGCCTGGCCGCATGGCGACACTGACACGTCACTTTTGGGGATGGAATGTCCCGGTGCTGGAGAATGCAGTGGCGCATCTCATGCGCGGACATGCGGGAGAGGTGGCGCTGGATCTGGCGGATACGCTGCTGATCGTGCCAACCACAGAAGCCGGGCGGCGGCTGAAAGAGGCGCTGGCGCGGGCCAATCCGGCCGGAGCGCTGGTGCCCTGGGTATGGACGGCTGAGCAGGCGCTGCTGCCGGTGGCTGCCCGCAAGAACGCCGCCAGCCACCTGCAGTCGCAAATGGCCTGGCAACAGGCGGTGAAGAAGGTGGAGGTCAGCCAGCTTCAGGCGCTGTTCCCGCTGCTGCCGGATGACCTGGGGTGGGCGTGGCAGACGGAGATGGCGCGCCTGCTGGCAGATCTAAACTCCTTGTTAGGTGCGGGAGGGCTGGATTTCGCCGCTGTGGCGGAGCAGGCGGCGCATGATGCGGGACGCTGGCGGGATCTGGCAGTGATCGAAAATCTCTACCGCGAGGAACTCCGCAGACTGGACCTGTGTGATGCCCAATCCCTAAAGCTGAACGGTGCGGCTCAGCCGATGCTGCCGGAAGGCGTGAGCCGAGTACTGGTGCTGGCCGCGCCCGATTTGCTGCCGCTTTTTCATCGCTGGGTGCTTTCCTGCGGGGTTGATGTGACGGTGGCCGTGCAGGCCCCGGCGAGCATGGCCGCCACCTTTGATGACATCGGACGTCCATTGCCATCTTGCTGGGGAGAGGATGCCCAGGTGGTGGTGCCGATCACGCATGAGCGGCTGCACCTGCATCATGATGCGGCCTCGCAGGCGGCCCGCACGATCCGGCTGCTGGGTGATCTGGCCCCGCAGGCGCGGGTGGCGGTGGGCGTGGGAGATCCTGAAGTGGGGGCGGTGCTGCAGGAAAAGCTGGGACTGGAAGGAGTGCGGGTGTTTGAACCCGGAGGTGTGGCTCCTGCGGAAGTCGGGCTGTGGCATGTGTTGGGGCAGATGCGCGTGCTGATGAGTTCATGCTCCTGGAAGGCCTTTGCGACTTTGTTGAGGGTGCCGGAGGTGCGAGCCGCCTGGGTGGGCGGGCGGAAGGATGGGATGAAACTGCTGCGGCAAGCCGATGATTTTGCGGCGTTGCACATGCCGGTCACTCTGGATCATGCGTTGGAGCTTTGTGCGGTGTGGCCGGCGGAATGTGAACTGCTGCGACCGGTGCTGGAATCCGCCCTTGGCACGGTGAGAGAGTTGCAAAATTCTCCCCTGCCTGTGGCGGCGAGATCTTTGCTGGTGGAGCTGTACGGAGAGCGTGAATTCTCTCCCGATGCTCCTCAGGATCAACTGACAACGTCATTGGCCGATGCGTGGTTGGGCTGCTGCCGCGAGATTCAGGAGGAGTCGGCGCGTTTTGGACTGACTCCGAAACCGGAGGAGGCCTTTGCCTTGTCTCTGGAGGTGCTTTCGCGCTCTCCTCTCTCGGAGCCGCGTGGGGAGATTGATCTGGTGCTGCAGGGCTGGCTGGAGCTGCTCTGGGAACCGGCACCGAATCTGGTGGTGGCTGGCCTGAATGAAGAGCATGTGCCGGGGATTCTCATCGCGCATCCGTTTCTGCCCGACCGGGTACGGCAGCAACTGGGCCTGCCCAGCCAGGCGACCCGTTTTGCCCGTGACGCCTACACGCTTGCTGCCCTTGCCGAACAAAGAGTGTCGCGAGGAAACCTGCATGTGATGTGTGGCCAGTGGAGCGAGCGAGGGGACGCGCTGCGGCCTTCCAGGCTGCTTTTTCTGTGTGACGATGCCACCCTGCCGCTGCGTGTGGGGCATCTTTTTCCCAAAGAAGAGTCCAGTGGCGCAGAGGTGCAGGAGCCTGCCCGGACACTGGCCTGGAAGCTGACTCCCAGGGCCGTGCAGCCCAAGGTGGAGAAGCTTTCGCCCTCGCGCATCCGATCCTATTTGGAATGTCCGTTTCGCGACTACCTCAGCCATGAACTGTGGATGGAGGCGACGGAAGCGGGCAAACGGGAGCTGGCTGCCAATGAGTTTGGAACGCTGGCCCACCACGCCCTGCAAAAGCTGGCCAGTGACCCGCAAATGAAACGAAGCGCCGATGCGGGTGAGCTCGCCGATTTCCTCATCGAGATGGCGATGGAGCAGGCACGATTGCTTTATGGCCGACGTCCGGCCCCCTTGATCCAGTTGCAATTGGAGAGCCTGAAACAGCGGCTGAGATATGCGGCTGAGACGGAGGCTGCCGAACGGGCTGCGGGCTGGGAAATCTATGCGGCGGAGTGGCAGCCATCCCTGGAAAAGCCGCTGCTGATCGAAGGTGCCCGCCTGACTTGCAAGGTGGACCGCATTGACCGCCATGCCCACAGCGGGCATCTGCGGGTGCTGGATTTCAAAACGGCAGACAAACTGACGCTGCCCATGCTCGCCCATGTGCGCAAGATCACGGGGCGCAGCCAGGTGAGTGAGGAGGACGAATGGAAGTGCTTTGTCTTGAAGGATGGCGTCCGTTATCAATGGAAGGACCTGCAACTGCCGCTCTATGCGGCCGCCTTGAGTGAGCAGGGGTTGCGGCCGGACAGCGTGGGCTACTTTGCACTGCCCAAGAGTGTGCAGGATACCAAGGTGATGCTTTGGGAAGGTTTCAGCGATGAGTGGGTGGAGCATGCCCTTGCTTGTGCGGCGGAGGTTGTCCGCCGTCTGCGTGACGGGGTGTTTTGGCCGCCTGCCAGCAAGGCTTACCGGCGGTCTTTTGATGAGCTATTTCTGAATGATTTTTCAGGCAGTACGGAGTGGGCAGAGGCTCCAGCGGAGATGACATCGCCGCAGTAGCGAGGGCAGCATTTTTGCAGATGTGCCGGAATCTTTGACTCAGCGGAATTTAAGGGCATGATGCGCGCCTCCCCCGTGAAGAAAAAGGCTGCAAAATCCCGAGGCTGCCTGAAGACGCTGCTGCTCCTCCTGCTGGCTGCGTTCCTATTGCTGTGGCTGGGCGGAGTCGCCTTTTTTAATGTGGACAGCAATGTGGTGGCGCTGACGGTGCGGGATTCCAAGCAGCCTCTGCTGATCCAAAGCGGGCGTGGTGTGTGGAAGGCCGCCCCGCAGATCACAGCGGCTGAGATCAGCCAAGGTTTGATCGAACGGCATTCAGAGCTGGGCATGCGGTGGTCCACCCTGAAGGTTCGTCGCGAAGGCGGTGCCCTGGCTAAGGTGGCCCATCAGATCCTGGGAGCAGAAGTACATGTGATCACTTTTGCTCCGGAACATTTTGAATTCATGACGAGTTTTGAGCAGCAGCCGAAATTTGCGGGAACGACCGCGGCTGCCCGGATGGAGGCAGACAACCTGTGGTTTTCGATCACGGCGAATTTCCGCGATCCCAAGGGTAAGCCCCTGGGCTGGGTGTGGCACGAAGGCGTGCAGGTGAACGGTGCCTTTCCTGAATGGAGCGGCTGCTTTTTTGTGAAGGCGGGCCGGCCCTACTTTGGCCCAAAATCCCTGCTGGATGATGTGCCGGGGTCGATCGAAGAGGGGACCCAGGGATATCCCTCGGTGATGAAGAATCACACGACGTTTTCGTATGTTTCGATGAAGCCGGACCAGTTTTTTGACGGTTCAAAGATCAGCTACCGTTCCCTGGCGGGGATGAAGAAGGACGGGTCCGTCATTTTCATCGTTTCTGGCGATGGTGGGGTGATGAATGTGGCTGAGGTGACGGAGATCGCCCGCAAGCTGGAGGTGCAGCACGCCACCCTGCTGGATGGGGGGAGGGCCCTGCAATACAGCATCCGCACGGAGGACGGACCTTGGCATTTCGCGGCGCTGAACACCCTGCTGAAACTTCGGCACCGGTGGTTTGAGCAGCAGCTTTCTCCCGTTTTCATCGGGGTGCGCCGACGGGCCCCGAATATCATCCGGGTGCCGCTGGCTCCGTGACAGGGAATGCAAATCTCCGCTTGCCACGCCAAGCCTGCGCGGGATGGATGAAGGCTGCCCGCCACCATGCCTTCGTCACCAGCCATCTCAGTCGTCGTTCCTTTGTACAATGAGGAGGACAACGTCGTCGAACTCCAGACCCAAATCGCCGCAGCCCTGGCGGGGATGGACTATGAACTGGTGCTGGTGGATGATGGCAGCACGGATGCCACGGTGACGCGGGTGCAGCGCGGTGAGCGGGTGCGCCTGCTGGAATTTGCCAAAAATGCCGGCCAAAGCGCGGCCATGCATGCAGGCATCCACAATGCTCACGGCGACATCATTGTGACCCTGGATGGGGATCTCCAGAATGATCCTGCCGACATTCCGGCGATGATTGCCAAGCTGGACAGCGGCTATGACCTGGTCTGCGGTTATCGCGCCAAGCGCAAGGATACCCCTTTCAAGCGCCTGCAAAGCCGCATCGCCAATGGTGTGCGTTCCCGCTTTATCGGAGACCACGTGCGCGACACGGGCTGCACGCTGAAGGTGATGCGCAAGGAGTGCCGGGAGGCCCTGCTGCTGTTTAACGGCATGCATCGGTTCATTCCTGCGCTCATCCGCAACATGGACTATCGGGTGACCGAGATGCCGGTGAACCATCGCCCACGGGTGCATGGCGTGAGCAAGTACGGCTTTGGCAACCGGGCCTGGAGGGCCACCTGCGACATGTTCGGCGTGCGCTGGCTCAACAGCCGCCGCGCCCGGTATCAGATCAAAGGCTAGGCCTTGCGGTCTTCACGATAACTTTTTCTTTCTCGCTTTCCATCTTGACCAACGTGGTCCGCCTCCTGCATTCTCCAGCCTCTTCAGATCCCTTCGCTGGAATGAACCTGCGCGAACAACTCCGACATATCCTCCCGGACATCCTTCCCGATGATCCCGAAGAGGCCATTAAAGGCACTGAGCTGATCCGCCTGGTGCGCCTCCGGCTGGGTGATGACTACAGCGATGCCACGCTGCGCTATCATTTTTCCATCCTCAGCTACGATTCGACGTCGCCCATCGCCAAGGTGGACCAGGGCCAGGGTTACTACCAGCGGCTCAGCAAGCCCGCCCAGGCTCAGGGCACGGGTCGGCTTCTGTTTGGTGGGGAGATGGAGGGGGACTCCGCCCAGTCACGCTTTCAGCGGCTGCTGGCCATTTATGAACGGCTCTGCCTGCTGCGTTCCCATTATCCTTTTCGCCTCAATGGGCGGGCAGAGACGCCTCTGGATGAAAGAGGCCAGTGGGACATCCCGGACCTGATCACGGCCGAGTGGGACCTGGAGACAGGTGCGGATGAAGTGACGCGGTTTGACTCCGGCATGCTGGATCTGCGACGCCATCTGGGCGGCCCTGAAGTGGGCCTCAGCGGCGTTCAGCTTAAAATAGGTCTCACTTTGGACAATTACACGGCCCAGTTTTTCCAGGCACTGAGCGCCACGCGCTGGACCTTGCTGAGCGAGATGGTGATTGCCGAACCGCTCAATGATGAGGCGCTGGTGGATGCGCTGCGCAGCCTGGGAAACCAGTTTGGTGTGGGTATCAGCACGCTGGGCATCAATGGCAGCCAGCTGGATGAACTGCCCAGTGCGAATGACCTGCGCACGATGAGTGCCGCAGAGTTTGAAATCGTGCAGGGCAAGCTGCGCATCCAGAAGATCACGGTGCCGGCCCCCCGTCAGCGCATTGACTGGCAGGCTCTGTCTGCGCTGAAGAAAAAGCACGAGTCTGTGGATGAACTGGTGCGCTGGCTCAGCGAATGTCTGAACCGCCGCCAGCCTGAATGGAAGTGATCGTGGGAGGGGCCTAGGGCTCCAGAGTTTCGTTTGTCTGTGAGTCTGGTCTCTGAGTGGCGTTTGTTCCGTAGGACAACTCACCTCACGGACTCTCATGCAAACGCTACCGATTCTGGCTGCCCTCGCCCTGCAGCTTCCTGGCACGGCCCCTTTGGAACCGAATCCTGATTTCTCCGCCAGGATGGTGGCCGGGATTGACCGCTTTTTGCTGCGAGAGACGGAGGCGGTCAAAGACCGACGAGGCTCTTTTTGGAAACGCGATTTCACCTCGCCAGAGGCCTATGAAGCATCCGTTCAGCCTAACCGGAAGCGTCTAAGTGAAATCTTGGGGGTGATTGATCCTCGCCTGCCCGTTCAGGCCCTGGAGCTGGTGAGCGATACACAGACCTCGGCGGTGGTCTTGGAAACCGAGACGGCCACCGTATCCCGGGTGCGCTGGCCGGTCTTTGAAGGCGTGCATGGAGAAGGGCTGCTGATTCAGCCAAAGGGGCCGGTGCTTTCCCGGATCGTATGTCTCCCGGACGCCGATACGCCGCCGGAAAAGGTACTGGATGCGATGCTGGTGAATGCCGGGGCCCAGATGGTGATCCCGATGCTGATCTCGCGGGATTCAGAGCATTCTGGAAGTGAGCGGCTGGGCATCCGGACCAATCTCCCACATCGGGAATGGATCTACCGCCAGTCTTTCATTCTCGGCAGGCACATCCTGGGTTATGAACTGCAAAAGACCCTGGCCCTGGTGGACTGGTTCAAAGCCCAGCCAGACAAGCTCCCGGTCAGTGTGGCCGGATTTGGCGAAGGCGGGCTGCTGGCCCTCTATGCGGGGGCGCTGGATGCCCGCATTGATTCGGTCTATGTCTGGGGGCACTTCGGGCCTCGTGAGGGACTGTGGCAGGAACCGATCTACCGCAATGTGTTTGGACTGCTGCGCGAGTTTGGGGATGCAGAGCTGGCTTCGCTGATTGCTCCGCGCCATCTCGCCATCCAGCATGCAGGATTTCCAAAGGTTCAAGGGCCACCCGCTGCGGCCAAGGGACAGCGGAACATTGCCGCACCAGGGGTGGTGACCATGCCGTCCCTGAATGCCGTGCAGGATGAAATGGAACGGGCACGGCAGTTGGTCCCGGCCTTCAAGGACTGGGCGCGGGTGTTTGACATGAACAGCTCGAATGCAGACATCGTGGCCCACCTTTTTCCGGGAGAAACGGGCGCGGCGATGCTGAAGGGCATGACGTCCGCCTCCAAGGCTCCGCTGCCGGTTGTTCCTGTCCGCTCCGTTGCCCAGGGGGAGCAGGTGCGGGAACTGGAGCAGTTCACGCAGAAGCTGCTGGTCACGACGGAAGCGGAACGGAAAAGTGAGTTCTGGAAAAAGCTGCCGCTGACCTCGGTGGCGGAATTTGAGAAACAAATCGCAGCAGAGCGCGAGCGTTTTTGGACGGAGGTCATCGGGCGTTTCCCAGATCCCGATGTGCCCATGAATGCACGCAGCCGTGTGGTGAAAGAGGTGGGGCAGGTGGTGATCCATGAGGTGACACTGGGTGTGTGGCAGGATGTGTTTGCCTGGGGCTGGCTGGCCATGCCGAAGGGGATGAAACCGGGTGAAAAACGCCCGGTGATCGTCTGCCAGCATGGTCTGGAAGGCCTGCCCGAGCATTGCTTTGATACCGATGAGACGGCGGGTCCCTGGAAAGCCTACAAGGCTTTTGCGCTGAGGTTGGCGGAACAGGGGTACATTGTTTTTGCCCCGCACAACCCGTATCGCGGGCGCGATGCCTTCCGCACCTTGCAACGCAAGCTGAACCCTCTTGGCAAATCACTTTACTCAGTCATCAATGGGCAGCACCAGCGGATCCTCGAATGGCTGAAGGCGCAGCCTTTTGTGGAGCCTGGGAAGATTGCCTTCTATGGTCTCAGCTACGGCGGGAAGAGCGCCATGCGTACGCCTGCTGTGCTCACGGACTATTGTCTGAGCATCTGCTCGGGTGATTTCAATGAATGGGTGAGGAAGTGCGCCACGACGGATCTTCCGCTCAGCTATGTCTTCACCGGCGAATATGAGATCTGGGAATGGAATCTGGGTCGCACGTTTAACTATGCCGAGATGGGCGGCCTCATCGCCCCACGTCCGTTCATGGTGGAGCGGGGGCATCGGGACGGAGTGGGTGTGGACGAGTGGGTGAACTACGAGTATGCGAAGATCCGGCAGCTCTATAATCAGTTAGGCATCGGCGATCGCACCGTGATTGAGCACTTTGACGGGCCTCACACAATTCATGGCGTGGGGACGTATGAGTTTCTGCATCACTGGTTAGGTCGTCCCCGGCCTTGAGGGGGTTAACCGACGTTCATCGGGTCCACGTCCCAGCTCACGTAGATCTCCGTGGGCACGCTGAGCCCATCGACGACCCGTTTGATATGGGCGCAGAGGACCCGGATCTTCTCGCTGCGTAGCAGCAACTGAAAGCGGTGCTGGCCATGGGCTTTGGCCAGTGCGGCAGGGGTGGGATCGCCCATGATAGTGCCTTCAGGCAGGCCCTGTTCCAGCCGCTTGTGCAGCGTTTGCAGGGTGAACTCGGCCTGGGCCTCGTGTTTGCCCCGGGCGCTGATGAGCACCACATGGGCAAACGGCGGATACTTGAAGGCCAGGCGGTGCTCCAGCTCCTGCAGGGCATAACCGTCGTAATCGTTGTGGCGGCTGAACTGGATGGCCGGGCTGTGGGGGGCGTGTGTCTGGACAAAGACCTCTCCCTTCACTTCACCACGACCGGCACGCCCGGCCACCTGGACGAGGAGCTGGAAGGTGCGCTCGGCCGCCCGGAAGTCCGGCAGGTTCAGCGCGGTGTCCGCATTGAGCACACCGACGAGGGTGACGTTTGGGAAATCCAGGCCTTTGGCGATCATCTGGGTGCCAATGAGGATGTCCAGCTTTTGAGCGCGGAAATCCTTCAGCGTGTCACGCAGCTGGTTTTTCCGCTGCATGGTATCGGTGTCCACGCGGGCCATGCGGGCCTGGGGGAAGACCTCGCGCACGGCCTGCTCCACACGCTCCGTGCCGAAGCCGGAATACTTCAGGCCGGGCTCCTTGCAACTCGGGCACTTGGTGGGAGGCACGCGCCGTGCGCCGCAGATGTGGCAGACGAGGCGGTTGTCCTTTTTATGCAGGGTCATGGGGATCGCGCATTCCTGGCATTGCACGGTCTCGCCACAGGAGACGCAGCCCAGGCTGGTATTGAAACCACGGCGGTTCAGGAAGAGGATCGTCTGCTCCTTTTTCGTGAGGCGGTCGGTGATGGCATTTCGCAGCTTTTGGGAAAGGATGCCTGTGTTGGTAAAGGAGACTTCGGTGCCTTTCCGCCGTTCCAGCCGCATGTCCACGATGCGGATGAGCGGCATGGATTTGCCGTCCGTGCGCTTGGTCATGTGCAGCAGTTCGTACTTGCCGGTGCTGGCATTTTGGAACGACTCCAGACTGGGGGTGGCGGAGCCTAAAAGGACGGGGCAGCGTTCGATCCGCCCACGGACGACGGCGACATCTCGCGCGTGATAGCGTGGGGCATCTTCCTGCTTGTAGGAGGGCTCATGCTCCTCGTCCACAATGATGAGTCCGAGGTCTTCCAGAGGGGCAAAAATGGCGCTGCGGGCACCAATGACGATCTTGGCCCTGCCTTCGTGGATCTTGAACCACTCATCATGCCGCTCGCCATCGCTGAGGTGGCTGTGCAGGACGGCGATGGCATCCTTCTGTTCTGAAAAGCGGGCCTTGAAGCGCTCAATGGTCTGCGGTGTGAGGCTGATTTCTGGCACCAGCACCAGAGCAGTTTGGCCTCGCTTCAGCACCTCGGCGATGGCCTGGAGATAGACCTCGGTTTTGCCGCTGCCGGTGACCCCATGCAGCAGCAGCGTGGGGTGGGTGCGCACGGTAGCACGGGCGTCCTGGGCAGGTGTTTCTCCTGCTGCCGGGTCCTCCTTGACCTTGCCATTCATGGCGACGATCACGGCCTCGTAGGCCACCTTTTGCTCTTCGGTAAAGGTGAGCGGCTGGCTGGGCAAAAACTCCTCGGTTTGAAAGGGATCGCGCTCCACCCGCACCTCACTGCGTGTGATCCAGCCGGCCTTCAGCAGGGGCTTGATGATGGCGGTGGCACGTGGCAGCTCGCGCCGCAGTTCGCTGAGGGTGGCCTCGCCACCGTTGCTGCGCAGTTTCTCCAAAATGCGCGCCTGCATGGGGGCGGTGCTGTGCAGTTTTTCAAAGACGTCCGGCGGCGGCTCTTTGGCCAGCTTGAGGTGGCTGTCGGTGAGGAAAGTCTCCGGCTTTTCCCGCACGGCCTGGGGCAGCATGGTGCGCAGCACGCGGTTCACCGGCACCACGTAGTAGTCGGAGATCCAGTTGGCCAGCTTGAGCAGGCCTGGGGTGAACATGGGGCGGGAACCGACCAGGGAGGCAATCTCCTTCAGCTTGGCATTGTACTCCGTGGACTCCAGCAGCTCAATGACCACAGCGGAGACGCGCTGATGCTGGAGGGGGACCATGACGCGGGTGCCGATGCCAATTTGGCGTTCCAACTTTTCTGGGATGGCGTAGTCCAGTTCGAGGGCCGCTGCGGTCTCGATCTGCACGCGGGCGATCCGTTGGGCTGTGTCCAGGGCAGGGGAAGCCGCTCCGTCCGGGCGCGGCAGTCCCAGGTCAAACAGCGACTGGGCGGCTGGGCGGCTGGAGATGGCGGGTCGGTCGGGCATTCGGAGTCCTCATTCTGAACCACGGATCACGGGAGTTTGCACGGAGGATATTGAAGGAAAGCGGGAGAGCTCCTTTTGGCCGATGTCAACGATCCGCCATTTCGTCGTTGGCTGAAATGTGTTATTTAAGGCCACGGCTTCTGCGCAACAAAGCTGGTTTCCTCACGTATCCTTTCCATGGCATCTGATCTGATTGGTTCCTGCTCCCCTGCACCTTGGTCGCGCCGCCGTTTGCTGACGGCTGGCGGCCTGGGCATGCTGGGCCTGACCATGCCGCGCATTCTCCGGGCCAGTGAGGCCGTGGTGACAGAGAAGATGATCGCCCGGGCGAAGTCCGTGGTGTTTCTTTTTCAGTGGGGCGGGCCGAGCCATCTGGAAACCTTCGACATGAAGCCGGATGCGCCGGAGGGCATCCGGGGATTTCACAAGCCCATCAAGTCCAGTGCGGATGGGATCTATGTTTCGGACCGGCTTCCAAAAACGGCGAAGATCATGGACAAGGTCACGCTGATCCGGTCCATGCATCACACGATGAAAAACCACAACAGCGCCGGTTACTATGCGCTGAGTGGGCACGCTCCGCCGAGTGATGATCAGCGGCTGAAGGATTCGCCAGATCTTTTTCCTTCCTATGCTTCCGTGGTGGACCGTCTGGCTCCTGGCCGTGGAGAAATCCCCACGGCCGCCAGCTTTCCCTGGACCGTCAGCGACGGCTCCTTCACTCCCGGACAGCGGGCCAGCTTTCTGGGCAAGCAGCATGATCCTTTCTTTGTGCTGCGCGACCCGAGCGCCCCAGACTTTGCCCTGCCGGAGCTGAGCCTGCCGCCAGGGATCAGTTATGAGCGGCTCACCGCCCGGCGCGAGCTGCAGAAGCTGGTGGATTCCCAGACCCGTCTCATGGACCACTCGGCGGAGGCGCGGGGCATCGAAGGCTACTATGAAAAGGCGCTTTCCATGCTGCACAGCGAGAAGCTGCGTGCGGCCTTCGACCTTTCCAAGGAGCCGGACAAGATCCGCGATGCCTATGGCCGCACCGCCTATGGGCAGAGCTGCCTGCTGGCGCGCCGTCTTGTCGAAGCTGGGGTCAAATTCGTCACGGTCAATTTTGCGCCAAGCATCGGTGGTCAAAGCACCACGGCGGGCGGCTGGGACACGCACGGGTTCAATGACACGCGCATGTTCCCCATCATTGATGCCTACCACATGCCGATGACGGAGCAGACGCTGCCCACCTTCCTCAATGACATGGATGATCGGGGTCTGCTGGATGAGACGCTGGTGGTGTGGGTGGGGGAATTTGGCCGCACGCCGAAGATTAACAAAAACATCAGCCGCGACCACTGGCCCCAGTGCTACACGGCCCTCCTGGCAGGTGGCGGGGTGAAGCGTGGTTTTGTCCACGGTGCTTCCGACAAGAACGGAGAATACCCGGCC
The DNA here is from genome assembly GCA_040386955.1 of Verrucomicrobiota bacterium. Taxonomy (GTDB): domain Bacteria; phylum Verrucomicrobiota; class Verrucomicrobiia; order Verrucomicrobiales; family Verrucomicrobiaceae; genus Prosthecobacter. Next base: position 21,539 of record JAZKER010000014.1, on the reverse strand, counting down.
GAAAAGCCGGTGAAGCCTGACGACTTGGCCGCGACGATGTATCATTTGTTAGGCATTCGTCATGACACGGAAGTTCATGATGTGGCCAATCGGCCGGTGCCCATCAGCTATGGCAAAGTGATCCAGGAAGTGATCGCGTGATCTGTCCGGCCTGAATGAAAAGTGTCTGTCAGGAAGCGAGCGTTCGCTTGCATTCTGCCTGAGTGAGTTTATGGATGGAATCGGGATTCAGAACCATCCCTCCACCACTATGGCTAAAGGCAACAACGCTCACAAAAAAGAAGTCAAAAAGCCAAAGAAGGAAAAGCCGAAGCCCGCTCCGACGGCTCGCAAGCCTTAACTTAGGCTTGGCCGGGTATCGGCTACAGGCAGAGTGCAAGCTTTGCCACCTTCAAGGATTTTGATCGGCCAGAACATCGGGCTTGCCCGGTTCTCTGCTGGCTCTATATCGTGCGCACATGAGTCCCACCCGCCGCACCTTTTTCAAGCATCTCAGCCTGGGAGGCCTGAGCCTCTGGCTGTCTCCGACCTTCGGAGAAACGTTGGCGGCCACGGTGGAGAAGCTGCCACGCAATGCCCCGGCCAACAAGGGAGTCTCCTCAGAAGCCATCCTGCATTTTTTGGAGGCCGTCGAAAAGCAGGGATTTGAACTGCACAGCTTCATGATGCTGCGTCACGGGGAGGTCATTGCCGAAGCCTGGTGGGATCCCTATGGTCCGGACTTCATCCACACGATGTATTCGATGAGCAAAAGCTTCACCTCCACGGCGGTGGGTCTGGCTGTGGCTGAGGGCAAACTGAGTGTGGAAGACAAGGTGGTGTCGTTCTTCCCGGATGACCTGCCTGCAACGGTAAGCGAGAACCTCGCTGCGCTGCGGGTGAAAGATCTGCTGACCATGTCGGTCGGCAATGAAAAGGAGCCGACTCAGACCGTCGTGAAATCGGAGAACTGGGTGCGCACCTTTTTGGCTCAGCCCATCAGTCATAAGCCTGGGACCGTCTTCATGTACAACAGTGCCGCAACTTACATGTGCTCGGCCATTGTGCAGAAGGTCACTGGGCAAAAGATCCTGGACTACCTCACTCCGCGTTTGTTTGTGCCTCTGGGCATCGCCGGAATGACCTGGGAAAGCTGTCCCAAAGGCATCAATACAGGCGGGTGGGGATTGAGCGTGCAGACGGAAGCCCTGGCCAAGTTTGGCCAGCTTTACCTGCAAAAAGGGGAGTGGAAGGGGCAGCGGATTTTGCCTGCGGCCTGGGTGGCTGAAGCCACCGCCTTTCACATTCAGCAGCCAGGGGATGACAGGCCGGATCGGCCCAAAGCGAACAACGACTGGCTGCAGGGATATGGTTACCAGTTCTGGCGCTGCCAGCATGGGCACTTTCGTGGGGATGGGGCCTTTGGTCAGTTCACCATCGTGCTGCCGGAACAGGAGGCTGTCATCGTGATGACGAGTGAAAACAAAAATATGCAGGGCCAGCTCGATCTTGTCTGGGAACATCTGCTGCCAGCGATGAGTGGCGCAAGCCCTGCGACGGACGCTGCCCTGGTGACAAAAGCAAAGTCGCTCAACCTGCCTCCTGCCAAAGGCAGTGCGGAATCGCCTAACATGGAGCGTGTCAGCGGAAAGGTCTTCACTCTGGCTGAAAACCCGATGGGACTGACGGCCGCCACCTTTGTCTTTCAGGGGAACACCTGCGTGTTCACTGCCCGTTCGGCCAAAGGTCCCCATGTCATTGCCTGCGGCATCGAGCGCTGGCAGAAGGGTATCACGGCTTTTCCTGAAACGCCGCCCCGCCTGATTTCAGGCGGGAAACCGCCAACGCAAGTCACCTCAAAGGTCGCTGCCAGTGCCACCTGGACCGATGAAAATACGCTGGTCATGACGTGGCGCTACTATGAGACTCCGCACCATGACACGGTGACCTGCCGTTTTGAAGGAGACAAGCTGAGCCTGACTTTCCTCAACAGCATCACCGCCATGAATCCGAAGGCGACAGATGTGAGGGCGGTGCTGACCGGGCAGCTTGGCGCGGAGTGAAACGGCTTCATGCTCTCGCGGCCCACCGGTTCGCCAGCAGCCCGTTCACGAACAGCTGCAAGGGGTGGTAGAACATGATGGGCAGCAGGATCAGGGTGAGGTCTGGGCGGTCGCCAAAGATCAGCATGGCCAGGGGCACCCCCATGGCGAGGGTCTTTTTGACCGAGCAAAAGTAGGCGGCCACAGCATCTTCGCGGTTCAGGCGCAAGACTTTGCATGAGGTCCAGACCAGCAATGACATCAAGGTGAAAAGAAACACCACGAGGCCGAAAATCTGCGCGGTGAGAGTGCTGCCAAAACGACCCCAGATCTGCTCCTCCACGGATTCACAAAAGGCCGCATAGACGATGAACAGGATGACCAGATTGCTGATGCGGGCCATCCAGAGTTTGTACTGCTCCACCACGGGCTTCAGCGACGGGCGCAGGGCCATGCCGAGGCCGAAGGGCAGCAGGGTGAGCATCGTGATCTTCAGCAGCAGCGGGCCAAAGTCCCCGGTCTGTCCCGTTTTCTGCATGAGCAGGTGAACCAGCAAAGGCGTCACAAGCACGCCCAGGATGTTTGAGAAAGCCGCGTTAAAAAGTGCGCCTGCCGTATTCCCACGGGCAATGGCCGTGAGCACCACCGAGGTGGAGATGGTGGAAGGCAGCACACAAAGGTAGAGGAAACCGTCGCGAATGGCTTCCGGTTGTGAGGGCCAGAGCAGTGGAGTCAGCTTGTTGAGCAACAGCCCCACCAGCGGAAAAATGATAAAGGTGAAGGATTGAATGATCAGATGCAGCCGCCAGTTGGCCATGCCGCTTTTGATTTTCTCTAGCGCCAGCGACAGACCTTGGAAAAAGAGAATGAGGGCAATACCCGCATTGCTCACCACATCCGGATGCAACACCCCATGCCGCGAACCCGGGCCCGGAAGCACAAAACCCAGAACGACCGCGAGCAACAGGCCAATGAGGAATCCATGGATGCGCCACCAAGGCACCGAGGGAGATTTGGCTGAGTGAAGAGAAGACATTCGCGGTCAACAAACGGAAGAACGGCCACGACGCAAATCAGCACTGCAGGTAACGTCTTTGAAAGCAGGTGAGAATCACTCGTCCTTCCCTACTCGCAGCATTGTGCACCTAGGTCACCCCTGACAGGTTCTTCCCGGTTTATTGTGATTGATGAACCGCCGTCCAGAGGAGAGAAGTCATTACAAAATTCGGACATGCGCACGATCCGACGTCATGACGCTGACTAAACGGATCTCATACCCAGGACTGTACAACTCGGATCAGGCGACGGCAAGCGCAAGACGTTGCTCACACGACAGATCGCCTCCGAGCCGTTGCCTGCATCCATTTTGTTCGCCCCGTTGTTGTTCATGGGAGTGGTCGTGACTCGTCTGAAACTGTTAAGGACTGTTGGGTTTGAAGTGGGGCCAAACGTTGAAGCAAATTCTGAGTAGCCGCAGTCATTAAATCCGATCCAGCGGCTTTGCCGCGTGCCTGCTCAAGTAGAATATTCTGCGCCTTTTCGCGCTCAGTAGGATCAATCTTATTCCACCATCCATTTTCGTCCTTCACGACGTGAATCTTGGTCAAGTCACACGAGATCAACTTGGGTTGTTGGTGGCGGAGAGTAACTGACTTTCCATCGGGAGAAATGTCGATTGAGAATGACTCATCGACCGCGAATCCTGCCTTCGCTGTGAAATCCCCCTTCAGTTCAAGGCGCTTGGTGCTGCCTGCCCAAGTCACCTCGTAGGTGAATGTGTGCTCAAATATCTTCGATGCAGTCACGATTTCAGTCAGCTCGGTGGATGGTCCAAAAACAGTGTTGGTTCCAACCGTGACCTTTGGCTCGAAACCTAGAGCACGGCGAACATCCTTTGCGGTTCGCTTTGCTATCTCAAGACCTCGTTCAACAGCATCAATGGTTCCATCTTTGGTAGCTCCAGCAGTTTCCTGAATGCCTTTGAATGTTTTCTCATAGAGGAAATATGCCCCAGTGAGCGCTACCGCTAAAACCAGTGCTAGCGAAATGCCTGTGGCGAGAGTGTTTCGTGCGGAGGGAGTGCTCATACTCTTGGGTGCAGCGCCTTGTTAGGCCTTTTTTGATTGGAGGATTTCAACATCGAGAATTGGTCGAAGTGTATGAAGCAAAAGTCCGAAGATGCCGGTCTTCTTCTTGTCTCCCTCAACGACTAGTGACACTAATCTACCCTCACTATCAAGAATTGGCGCGCCGCTGCACCCTTGGTAGTCTTTGTAGGTTGTATATGGTTGCGTAGTCCTGAAAAACGCAAGGTTGTTGCGAACATCTTCAAAATGCATTGAGGTCTCATGCTTTGGAACAACATGAAGGTAATAGGTATCATAGCTCTGCCGAGTGCATCCCCAAAAACCATATTCCTCGTTCGTGGACGGTTGAACGTCGAGAGCTGTATCGAGAATGTGCTTGGGTTCATCGTGCGTGATGTCACCTTGAAAGGAAATGATCTGAAAACGCGGATTTACTGGCTCCGAAAGGAGCTTGTAAGAAAAGTCGATTTCGCGGGTTTTGAATTTGCCATGTTTAATGCGGGCTGCTGAAACGAAGCCCATTCCGCCAAGTTGGTATAAACGCGCCTTGCCCACGGTCGTGTCGAAGTCGATCTCCATAGCCCAGTTGCCTTGGTTGCCAGTGGCATGTGCAACAGTAAGGACGAACAATGCGCCATTGTATCTTACAATGCATCCCGATGCATATCCGATTGGGCGATGGTCATCAGCAAGCTGAACTAGGTTGACGGTTGCTAAGTGGTGCATGGAGGATCTACCCTAACGATGAGCGCATGTACTACTACCGTGAGAGCGAGCGTCGATCACGGGGTTGAGGTTGGAATAACGAAAAAGCATCGAAACAGGGCGGCTGGTAGTGGTTGCATGGCGCGGCTTGTTATGCATTGCGGAGGAATTGTATTGCTAGCCCACTATTCGCGGCCCACGTTAAAAGCTCTTCATACTGATCCACCGGTCCGCTGGCAATCATTTGACTGTTATCCTCGGAAAGCTCCGCAACCATGCGACTCCCCACGAGGTGATAAACTTCTCCGACCTCGAGCTGGAGCAGTTCCCGGAACAGAAAATCGAAAAATGTAAAAGTAGCCTCGGCCACTGATATCGCGTGACTTGAGTTCCAGTGAAGTCCAGTTTTTGGAATTCCAAGCTGCTGATGAAACTTGTCGGAATATTCAAATTCGATCCTATAGCCGTCTGGATCTTCAGCGTCTACTCCCCACTCCGCATCAAGCGTCTGACGCTTCGGGTGGACAAATTCATTCCTGACTTTAAGCAATTCTGCCATCTTGGCTACTCGGCTGTCTCCTCGGTTGATCACTTTGAGGCCAGACGTGTGGAGTCGGATGCATACATCGAGCTTCGTGATTGTTGGTAGCCGCTCAAGTTCGCTCGAAGATTGAGTGGGGATGTCGAGTGAATCCAGCAAGCAATTCGCGCACGACTCGACGGCTAGGGCGCAGGCGATTACTGCCGCTCTTGAATTCTTGTGCTGACTGAATCCATCGTCGCTGGATAACGCCTTTATATGGTAAATCACGTCTGTAACGAGCTCCATAAAGCCCGTAAACTCGAAGTGTGCTTTTGTGGGGAGCTTTTTCATGCCGAACGTATAGGCCATCCACGGCGGCGAGAGAAGCCCGAATTCAAAGAAGGACGTTACCCGCCGTTGGATGAGCCGACTTGTTGGGAGTTTCTTTTTTCAGGCATCGTTGATCACGTATTGAATGATCCGATTGCATTGTTCTGAAGTTATCTACGGATGGGCATAGACGGAAGGGCAACTCTCCAGGGATCAGGAAGCCGATCAGAAAACTAAAACGCGCCCGGCTTTTCGGGCCGGACGCGTTGAAGGGGTGTCTCAAGGAGTGGCACTCGATGAGTGCCGATAAGGCTGTTGGCAACAGCTTCTCCTTGGAGGGCCTTGATTAATAACGGTAGTGGTCCGTCTTGTAAGGGCCTTCGACAGGCACGCCGATATAGTCGGCCTGATCCTTGGAAAGCACGGTCAGCTTGACGCCGATCTTGGCCAAGTGAAGGCGGGCGACTTCTTCGTCCAGCTTCTTCGGCAGGACGGTCACGCCGATTGGGCGGCTGTCCTTGGTTTCCCAAAGCTCGATCTGGGCCAGCGTCTGGTTGGTGAAGCTGTTGCTCATCACGAAGCTTGGGTGGCCGGTGGCGCAGCCCAGGTTCACGAGACGGCCTTCAGCCAGCATGAAGATGCTGTTGCCAGCCGGGAAGGTGTACTTGTCCACCTGGGGCTTGATGTTCAGGCGCTTCACGTCTTTGCGCTCATTGAGCTTGTCCACCTGGATCTCATTGTCGAAGTGGCCGATGTTACACACGATGGCCTGGTCCTTCATCTTCTCCATGTGTTCCAGGGTGATGATGTCTTTGTTGCCCGTGGTGGTGACGTAGATGTCGCCGTAGCCGAGGGTGTCTTCGATCGGCATCACGCGGTGGCCTTCCATGGCGGCCTGAAGGGCACACACAGGGTCGATTTCGGTGACGATGACCTGGGCGCCCATGCCGCGGAGAGCAGCGGCGCAGCCTTTGCCCACATCGCCGTAGCCGCAGACCACGCCGACCTTGCCGGCGATCATGACGTCCGTGGCGCGCTTGATGCCGTCCAGAAGGGACTCGCGGCAGCCGTAGAGGTTGTCGAACTTGGACTTGGTGACGCTGTCGTTGACGTTGATGGCTGGGAAAAGCAGCTTGCCTGCCTTGGCCATTTCATAGAGGCGGTGCACACCGGTGGTGGTCTCTTCGGAGACGCCTTTGAGGTCTTTGACGATCGTGTGGAAAATGCCAGGCTGGTTCTTGGCGATGTCCTTGAGGAGGTCCTTGATGACCTTCACTTCGTGGTTGTCCGAAGGGGTATTGACCCAATCGTCACCGTTTTCCATTTCATAACCCTTGTGGATCAGGAGCGTGACGTCGCCGCCGTCGTCCACGATCAGTTCTGGGCCTTTGTCTCCTGGGAAGATGATAGCCTTCCAGGTGCACCACCAATATTCTTCCAAGGACTCACCCTTCCAGGCGAAAACAGGGGTGCCAGTGGCGGCGATGCCTGCGGCAGCGTGGTCCTGGGTGGAGAAAATGTTGCAGGAGGCCCAGCGCACGTCAGCGCCCAGTTCCTTCAGCGTCTCGATGAGCACACCCGTCTGGATGGTCATGTGCAGGGAGCCGGTGATGCGGACGCCAGCGAGGGGCTTCGTCGGGCCGTACTTCTCGCGGGTGGCCATGAGGCCGGGCATTTCAGCCTCGGCGATGTCGAGTTCCTTGCGGCCAAAATCGGCGAGGCCGATGTCTTTTACTTTATAGTCGGACATGTGTGGTGTGTCGTGGTTCAGGTTTGAGATGAAAATTAACAAATCATCGCATCAAGATGCGTTGATATGTTCCTGAGCGGAGGCCAGGTGTCAATCAAGGATTTTGACTTGTGAGGGCTTCGATTTCGGCACCCGCCGAAAACAAAAAAACCACTCCGGGCGGACCCAGGAGTGGTTCTTTAGTGATTGGATGCGGAGCGTATTAAGCTCCCATGACTTCCTTCAGATAACGGATGCTCTCGCGGGCAATGTGCTGTGGGCCGGGCCGGTAATCGAAGACTTCGACCGAGAGGTAACCCTGGTAATCCACCTCGCGCAGGGCACCGATGATGGGCTCGAACTTCACGTCGCCCATGCCTGGGCCGAGAAGGTTAGGATCATTGGCGTGGAAGTGGACAAACCACTCCTTGCTGTCGCGAATGATGTCCGGGATGGACTTCGATTCGTCACTCATGGCCTTCACGTCGAGGTGCAGCTTGCAGCTCGGGTGATCCACCATCTGGCAGAGGCGGATGGTTTCCTCGGCGGTGTTGAGAAAGTTGGTCTCCTTTTTGCCCAGAGGTTCCATGGCGATGACCACGCCATACTTGCCTGCCTCTTCGGCCACAGCACGTACGGAATCTACGGCGCGCTTGAAGGCATCTTCATACTGCCATTCAGGAAGGGTGTTGCGGGCTTTCGGGCTGCCCCAGACCATGATGCGGCCGCCGGTCATGGCGCAAAAGCGGGCGAGGTGCTGGCCGAACTTGGCGGTCTCCTTGCGCAGAAGTGCATCGGGAGTGGTGATGTGGAACCAGGAAGGTTTGGTCAGCAGCCAGTGCAGGCCCAGGATTTCCAGGCCAAAGGAGGAAGCGATGCGGCTGAGGCGCAGTGCGTCCGCTTCCGTGAGGTCGCGGGGATCTTCCTTGAGGGTGAAGGGGGCCAGCTCCAGCGCGTGATAACCCGCAGCAGCGGCATCTTCACACACTTTTTCAAAAGGCCAGTCGGGATAGGTCTCGTTGCAGATGGCAAAGCGCATAGGGTGCGCAGACTGGAATGGAGGGGAGCAGGCGTCAACCTTGCTTTTGCCCATCGGACTTCAATCTCCGAGGTGGGAAAGAAGCTGGTCCATGGCGTTGGCAATGCGCTCGTGCCCGGTGAGCTTTTCCAGCCAGGCCTGAGGCAGGGCCTCATAACCATGAACAGCCCCCAGCCACGCGCCGACCATGCTGGCCCGCCCGGCATTGTCTCCCCCGGCGCGGACGGTGTTTAGGATCGCGTCCTCAAAGCTGTCCTGGTGACGCCAGGCGGCGTGCAAGGCGGAGGGGAAACTCTGTGCGAGGGGGCAGCTTTGGCCAAAGCGCCCGGTGGCAGTCACCACATCCAGCTCACGCAGCATGTACGCAAACTCAAAGTAGTCGGAGCCATCGCAGCTCACTTCCCGGGACTTGCGGGTGAGCTCGAAGGCTTCGCGAAAAGGCGTGCCCTGAAGGAGGGTGCGAAGCAGCACGGCGGATGCAGCAGCACAGGCTTCGGCGGTTGCGTGATTTTGGGTCACCAGGGTCAGTCGATGGATGGCATCCGCTAGGGTGATGGAATCCTCTTTTTGGTACGCTGCCACCACCGGGGCGAGCCGACTGACGGTGGCGAGCTGGTCATCATCGGCCCCATTTTGAAAATTGCCGGGTTGCTGCTGCAGGTGCTCCAGGGTTTCACGGGTGGCATGGTCCTTGTAGCTGCGGCAGGTGGCGCTGCCAAAGAAGCTTTGAAAGCGCATGCCAAAGTCATTTTCGCGGAAGCGCCCACCGCAGGCCGCCAGCGATTCCAGCAGCAGCAGCGCTGCATCGCCATAGTGGGTCTGGTCGCCGCTTTTTTTGCCTTCATGGTAGTGGCCTTTGAGAGGTGTCTCAAAGCCATGGATGCCCTGGGGAAACTTGCGCCCCATGTCCGCCAGATCATAAATCCAATGCGTGCCCAGGGCAGCAGCATCGCCGATAAATTGGCCCCAGAGAGCCCCACGAAGACTGGACAGAGATGCGTTCACGGTTCCAGTCTGTGCCTCACATCATCGGCCAGGGCAAGCCGGAACGTGTGAATGTTTTCCTCAGTTTGCGTTCGGCGCGACCCTGACGGCGCAGTGCTTGTAGCTGGGCTGGCGGCTGAACGGATCCACGGCCCAATGGGTGAGCTGGTTCACACGGGGATCATGCATGGGAAGAAAGACCTGGCCTTGGCTGACGCCGGGAGAAATACGCGCCTTCAGGGTCAGGGAAGCACGGCGTGATGCCACCGTCACCACCGCCATGTCGCGGATGTTTAACTGACGGGCATCTTCGGGATGGATGTCCAGGAACAGCTCTGCCGGGGCCAGTTTGCGCAGCACTTCAGATTTGGCGGTGCGTGTCTCGGTGTGCCACTGGGCACTGGTGCCACGGCCCGTGATGAGGATGAGAGGGTAGTCGCCATCCGGCAGTTCCGGCGGCGGGACAGCGGGATCAAAGACGAATCGTGCACGCTGATCTGGTGTGAAAAACCGGCCGTCGGCGAAGAGTCGGCGCTCGGTGGCAAAAGCGGGAGCTGCAGCATCGGCAGCTTTCAGCGGCCACTGAATGCCGCCGCTTTTCTCAATCATCGCATAATCCTGGATCCCCGAAATTTCACAGGGCTGATCCTGGGTGCATCGCTTGAGGATCTGGAACACGGCTTCAGGGGAGGTCCATTCGGAGAACAGTTCACCCAGGCCCCAGGCATGGGCAATCAGCCGGAAGATGCGAAAGTCGCTGAGGGCCTGGCCGGGGGCGCGGCGTACCTGGCGGCTGAAACCGATGCGGCGTTCCGAATTGATGAATGTCCCATCCTTTTCTCCCCAGGCGGCGGCGGGCAGGAACAGGTGCGCCTGCCGGGCGGTCTCCGTGGTCCCGTACATGTCCTGAACGACGAAGAAATCCAGCTTGGAGAGCAGGTCGTTGAAACGTTTTTGGTTAATCCAGGAGTGGCTGGGGTTGGTGGCGATGATCCACAGCGCCTTGATTTTTCCTGACTCAATGCCCTCGAGAATTTGGTCGTAGGCCAGGCTCGGCTGGTCCGGGATGCGTTCGACGGGGAAGCCCATGGCCTCGGCAATTTTCGTCCGGTGAGCGGGGTTTTTGAAATCGTGACCGCCGATGAGGCTGGTGGTGTTTGAAAACAGCCGCGATCCCATGGCATTGCACTGGCCGGTGATCGAATTCGCCCCAGTGCCCGGCTTGCCAATGTTGCCTGTCATCAGGGCCAGATTGATGATGGCCTGGGCGGTACGGGTGGCCTGGTGGCTTTGGTTCACTCCCATGGTCCACCAGAAGGAAACCCGTGGCGTGCCTGCGCGGATGGTATCGGCAAAGCACTGCAACTGGGCCACGGTGAGCCCTGTTTCTGCCGCAACTGACTCGGGCGTGTAAGTCTGGACAAATGTTGAAAATTCCTCAAAGCCGGTGGTGCTTTCGTTGACGAAGCTGGCATCCACGGCCCCATCGCGAATCAACAGATGGGCGATGCCGTAGAGGAGGGTGAGATCGCTTTTCGGCAGGATGGCGTAATGCTGGGTGGCAGCCATGGCCGTTTCCGTGGTGCGAGGATCCACGACGATGATCTGGGGCTGGCGTTTGTTGCGCAGCACCCGCTGCCACATGATGGGGTGGGCGATGCAGGGATTGGCCCCAATGAAGACCATGACATCACTTTCCTCAAAATCGGCGTAGGTGAAGGGCGGGGCATCAAAGCCGAAGCTCTCTTTGTACGCCGTCACTGCCGTGGCCATGCACTGGCGTGTATTGCCATCGCCATGGATCAGGCCCATGCCGAATTTTGTCAGGCTGCCCAGGAAGGCCATCTCCTCGCACATGATCTGGCCGGTGCTGATGAAGGCGGCAGATCCAGGACCGTGCTGATCCAGCACCCCCTTCATCTTTTCACAAAAGACGTCCATGGCCGTCTGCCAGTCCACCGGCTGGCCATGCAGCAGGGGCGTGGTGGCACGGTCCGCCGCATCCAGGGGCGTCAGGGCCTCCCAGCCTTTGGGGCAGGCAGTGCCCAGGTTCACCGGATAATCTGGATCCGGCGTCGCATTGATGGCCACGCCATCCTTGAGATGAAGCTTCAAACCACAGCCGGTGGAGCAAAAGCCGCAGATGGACTTGGCCGTGCCATTCGGCTGAAGACGGCGCGGAAGCTGTCCCAGGCCAAACCGCGCCGGGTCGCGGACGAGGTCCTCAGTCAGAGGGCCGTTCCATTCACGAAAGGTGGGGGCAGGAAGGGTGATCATGGCGGTCAGTTTCCAGGCATTTTTGAGCCAGCGGCAGCCGTGAAAAAGTAACGGCGTTCCATGAGCTGGCTGCTAAAGATCAGCAGCAGGGACAGGATCAGCATCCAGGACATTGAAGCGCCTGCGGCGATGGTGACCGGAATGACGAGGCCCGCCAGGATAAGCAGGATTCCTCGCACTTCGATCTGCATGCGCAAATGCTTGTGGAGAATGCTGGCCGAGCGATGCCAGGGGGACGCTTCGTCTTCCAAAGCCTTCCAATAGCGGGACATTTCCCAGATCGAGAGTGACCATCGGAATGACAAGGTGGCTGCCATGGCCCAAGTGACCGCCGGGTGGCCTAACAAACTCCAGGTTGCGGCGCAAAGGCCCGCACCCAGCAGCAGCATGGTTCCCAGGAACTTGCACGCCGTGAGCGGCAGGGCCCAGAAGGGGCGCCGGGTGTCCACATAAACCATGACGGAGCAAAGGACGGCCACCAAGGCTGCCCCGGCTGTGCCAGTGACGGCCAGCCGCAGCCACTCCGGATTGCCCAGCCACCAGGTGGCGGCGATGGCACTGCCCCCTGCGGGCAGGGCACCGAAGGCCAGGATCTCGCGGGAAAGCCAGGATTTTTTCCATCCCATGAAGGCTCTCCAGGCTTTCAGCGGCTGCCCCAGGTGCAGCACGCTGAGGGCGATGCCGATGAGTCCGAAAAAGAGGGCTGCGGCGGAGGTGATGGCGGCTTGGTCGGGCGACAGTACATCGGCCCACATGGCGGCAGCACAGCCGATGAAAGCGCCCGCGCTCATCTGGGTGAGCACCAGCATCCAGGCCAGGGGCTCGTGGCCATGGTCCAGCTCCAGCCTCGCACTGTCTGCGGCGCGTGCATGGTCTGGCAGCGGCTTGCTGCTGATGTAACGCGTCGCTGGACGTGTGTAGCCGGAATCATGGGCTCCTGCGAGGATGCTGCCAAAGACGGGAATGGCCTCCACCTTCACGGTCTTGATCTTGATCGCCTCATTCGGGCAGGCCTGCACGCAGGCGGGGGCCTCACCGTCTGCCAGGCGGCCCTGGCACATGTCGCACTTGCGCACGATGCCACGCTTGAGGTTAAACTTGGGCACATCGTAAGGGCACTTCAGGATGCAGTAGCTGCAGCCGATACATTGGTCATCCAGATGGCGGACGATGCCGGTGATGGGATCTTTGTCATAGGCCAGCACGGGGCATCCGTTCAGGCAGGCCGGGTCGGCACAGTGATGGCAGGCCGTGGTCACCGTCTGCAGATAGGGCTTTTTGCGGGTGCCCACCAGCAGGCCGATGTCGCGCCAGCTCTCATTGTCATCCAGCCCGTTCAGGGAGTGGCACGCGGCCACGCAGGCTTTGCAGCCGGTGCAGGAATCCAGATTGACCTCAAAGGAATACTGCTCGCCCGGCTGGGGCTGACCCAGCGGAATGAGATGGGAGAACCGCCTGGCAGGTGTGTCCTGTTCATAGGCTTCGGAAAAAAGGGCCACCGGAGTGCGCAGGCACTGCTGCTCTTCCAGAAGGTTTTCCAGCAGCAGGCTGTCGAGGAGGGCGGATTCATGAGCATCGTCCCCGTTGGCCGCCTGATGGCTGCCGGTGCCGGGCTGGTCTAGGTCATAAATCATAAGCCTTAAATCCTCGTTTAAGAACGGTTACTCTTCGCAGAAGGCTTCCTGCAGCTGTCCCACCGTGTGACGGTTGCAAAAGCTGTGGAAACTTTCATCGGGCGTGCGCTTCTTCAGGAAGCCTTTCAGCATGGTCTCTAGAGTGGTGCCGAGTGATTCAAAGGGCACACCGCTGAAGATCTGCCGGCCAATCTTGCGGTTCTCGCCAAAGCCGCCACCCACGGTGATGTGATAACCTTCTCCAGACTCAGACTTCACCTTGGTGCCCAGCAGGCCGATGTCTCCCATGAAATGCTGGGCGCAGGAGTGGGCGCAGCCGGTGAAGTGAATGTTGACCGGCTTGTCCAGCTTCACCCGCTTGTCCAGATACTCCATCATGGCGATCGCATGGCCCTTGGTATCGCTGGCCGCGAATTTGCAATATTTGTTACCCGTGCAGGCCACGAAGCCGCTTTTGAGGTTGGACTGCTCACAGGGAAAGCCCAGCTTCCGGAGGGACTTCGCCAAGGTGGCGGCATAGGCAGCCTTCACGTTTGGAATGATGAAGTTTTGCCAGACCGTCAGGCGGACTTCGCCGGATCCATAGCTCTCGGCAAGATCGGCGATGCGCTCCATCTGCTTGGCGGTCATCTGGCCCACGGGCACGCTGGCCCCCACATAGACGAGGCCTTCCTGCTTCTGGGGAAAGGTGCCCACATGGGAGTGCCCCTGCTGGGTGAAGCTGCGCTTTTCCTGGATGGGGGATTCCGGTGCCAGTCGGGTCAGTTTGAATGACAGCAGCTTTTCCGTTTCCGCCAGCACCCCGTCCAGTCCCATGCCCTCGACCACATACTTGAAACGTGCCTTCTTGCGGTTGGTGCGGTCGCCATGTTTGATGAACACCCGCAGCAGGGCCACCATGATGTCGTTGAGCTGCTCGGGCTTCACAATCACGCCCCAGTCGCTGGCGAAGGTCTGGTGTCCGGTGACGCCGCCCAGGGCGATGCGGAAGTACACGCCAGGCTCGATGCCTTCGCTGTTTTCCAAGATTCTCACGGCGCTGGCACCGATGTCATTGGTGTCTTCGACGGCGCTGATGAGGCCGCCTCCATCATAGGCAATGTTGAATTTGCGCGGCAGATCATAGAACTCCTTGGAGGCGATGATCAGCGTGGCCAGCTCGTTCACGAGGGCGCGTACATCAATGATCTCGTGCGGGTCATAGCCTGCGCATGGATTCATGGTGATGTTGCGGATGTTGTCCGCACCAGCACCTTTGGAATGCAGGCCGCAGGACTGGATGCGCCGCAGCACCTCCGGGCAGTTTTTCGGCTCGATGAGGCGGATCTGGAAATTGTTGCGCGTGGTGATCTGGATGTAGCCGGAGGTCAGCTCGCTGGTGATGGCGGCCAGTTCCCGCAGCTGATAGCTTTTCACCACCCCGCCTGGGATGCGGAGGCGGCACATGTAGCCGTCCTTCACCGGGTTTAGCCAAAAGAGGCCATTCCATTTGTAGCGAAAGATGGACTCTGGCTCAGGCTTGGCATTCCAGCGTGCATCCATCACCAGCTGTTCGATGGCATCAAAGGGATGCAGTTCGCGTTTGATGCGCTCTTCCTTGGTGAGGTCATCCAGGGAAGGACCTTCGGGAATCGCTGGCTTGGCGGCTGTGGCGCCGGAGAGGTCTGCAAAGGAAACACCGCCTGCGGTCACACCGGCAAAAAAGCCTTCGAGATAGCGCTGCTGCTCAGCGGAAAAGTTTTTGTCTGCCGAGGATGGGGGAATGGCAAGGGTGGTCATGGCTTTAAAAAGTGGAGGGTGTTTTCTGAGGGCCGGCCTTTGAAAGGGCTTCAATACACGTCGCGCTGGTAGCGCTTGTTTTTCTTCATGTCGGCCACATAGGCGATGGCCTCTTCAGCCGTGCGGCCGCCTGCGGTCTGAATGATTTCATGGAGCGCGGCGTCCACATCCTTGGCCATGCGCTTGGCATCGCCACAGACATAAAAGTGGGCGCCTTCCTCCAGCCACTGCCACATCTCGGCAGCAGCGGTCAGCATGCGGGTCTGCACGTAGATCTTCTCTTCCTGGTCACGGGAGAAGGCTGTGTCCAGGCGGGTAAGGACGCCCTTCTGCACCCACTCGATGATCTGGTCATGGTAGAGGAAGTCGGTGGTGCGGCGCTGGTCGCCAAAGAAGAGCCAGTTTTTTCCAGGAGCGCCCGTGGCTTCCCGCTCTTCCAGGAAAGCGCGGAAAGGCGCGATGCCGGTGCCGGGACCGACCATGATGACCGGTTTGCTAAGGTCGGTCGGCAGGCGGAAATGCTTCGCCACATGGAAGAACACACCCGTCGTATCCCCAAGGGCGAGCCTGTCTGCCAGGAAGGTGCTGGCCACACCTTTGTGCTGAACTCCATGCACGTCATAGCGGACCGCTCCCACGCAGAGGTGTACCTCTTCCGGATGAGCCTTGATGCTGGAGGCAATGGAGTAAAGCCGGGGCTGGAGCTTCCTTAGGCTGGTGACAAAATCAGCCGTATTCGATAAATGGTTAGGTGTGACACCGTGCAGATGGCGCACTTCGTAGCTGGAGATCAGCGCCTCGCGCAGGGGAGCCGTGCCGCCGGCGGGAAGCGTGGCTTCAGACTGCGGATCCAGGCTGTGGGCGGCGAGGATGGCATCCACCACTTCCGGACAGTTGTTGACATACACGCCCAGGGCGTCGCCCACTTCATAGTCCAGGCCCGAGCCTGCGAGCGAAAAGGCGATGTGACGTGTGTCCTTGGAGCTGCCGGTGGCATTCAGGGCAACATTGCCGATGAGCGGAGCAGGGAAGGGGTTCTTTTTGTTGTAGCCGGTTTCTTCGGCCACTTCTGCAGGTGCCACCTCGGCCAGGAGCGCCACGGAGGCGGCGCTGCCCGTTTCCAGGGCGCTGAAAGCGGATGCGCTCCAGGTCTTGGCTTGTTCGTCGAATTCGACATCACAGTCCACACGCTCAATCACGCGTGTGGCGCCGAGTTCGGCCAGGCGGGAGTCAATCTTCTTGCCTGCGAGGCAGAAGGTTTCACCGTAATTTTTGTCACCCAGGGCGAGGACGCTGTATTTTACGCCATCGAGTTTCGGGCTGCTGCCATTTTGATTGATGCTGTCCCAGAAGGAGATGGCGTTGTCTGGCATGTCGCCCTCACCCCAGGTGCTGGTGATGAGAAGCACATTTTGTTCGCGGACAAGGTCGGCCGGTTGCAGCGAGTCGAGGCCTGCCGCACGTGCGGCAAAACCCCGGCTCGCCGCTTCCCTGGCCAGCCGCTTGGCCAAACTTTCCGCATTGCCGCTCTGGCTGCCAAAGGCGATGAGCAGAGGCTTTTTCGCCGTTTCGGCTGCGGGGGAAAGGGATGCACCCTGGCTCTCTCCACGGCTGATCAGGCCGGCCAGAAAGCCGTTGAGCCAGGCTCGTTGCTCGGTGGTGAAAGGGGCGGATTCAGGGATGAGGGGAACGCGGGACATGGCGGTGTTTCGGGTGAAAATTCAGGAAAGGGTCATCAGCTTGAAAAGGAGAAGCAGAGAGATAACCAAAAGGATGAAAAATCCGGTGCGGTAGAAAATCAGCGGGTTGCGCTCGAGCAGCGGGGTGAAGTCTTCGAAGAAAGGCTGCACCCGCACCGGATTGGCCAGATCATGGGCCAGCTCGGAGTAGTGCTGGTAGCGGCGCTCCGGCTTCAGGGCGATGGCGCGGCGCACCACCGTCTCCAGCCACGGCGGGACATTCGGGTTCAGTTTGGCCAGGTTTTTGGCCGCACTGAAAGAGGGGGTCTGAAAGCGTTCGATGCTGCCATAAGGCAATTTGCCCGTCAGCGACTGGTAGAGAACCACGCCGATCGCAAAAATTTCCGTGCGCTCGCTGTTGGGGGCTCCGCGGAATCTCTCGGGAGCCAGGTAGCTGGCGGTGCCCGCGCGGGAGGCTTCGGAAAAGACCTGCACGGCGCTGCCCAGATCCACCAGCTTGAAGCTCAGGCGTGCATAGTCACCCGCGCAGAGGATGTTTTCAGGCTTGATGTCACCATGGGCCAGGTCCATCCGCAAGAGCGTCTGACAGGCTTCGGCAAGGAAGCGGCCCAAGGCCACGGCGGAGTCCACCGACAGCAGGCGTTCCCTCAGCACAGACTGAAGGCTGGGGGCATCCACAAACTGCATGACGTAGTAGCGGGCGGTCTGTCCCAGCGGCTCATGCGCCCGCACAAAGTGCTCGGACTGGGCTCGGGTGGCATTCCAGGTCTCACGGGTGAAGGTCGTGAGGTAAGCTGCACTGTCGCGGGCTTCACGAGGCGCGAATTTGATCACGACACGCAGCCCGTCTTTTTCCGCCAGCCACACACGGTCTGTGCCATGGAAGGAGCGCAGGAGTTCATACCCGTCCACCTTGTCGCCTTTGCGCAGGGTTTCAGGTACGTCCAGGACGCGCTCATTCATCGTGCGCAGCTTGCCTGTCTGGCGGATGTCCATCACTACTGCGCTGATGTCATCCAGCGTTTCCTGGCTCGCATTGCGCCGGGCGTCCAGCACCAGGCTGCGTGCGCTGCTGCGCTGCTGCATGGCTGTGGCCATGTCTTCAGCATCGAGGTGGTTGGACAGGCCGTCGCTGCACAGCAGGGTCACATCGCCGTCCTGGAGCTCGCATTCAAAGACATGAGGCTCGATTTCCTCCTCCATGCCGAGTGCGCGTGTCAGCATGTTTTTCTGAATGGCGTCCACATGGTCTTCGGACAGCGGGATGAGTTCCTGGTTGCGCCAAAGGGTGACTCTCGAATCGCCGACATTGATGCCATAGAGGCGGTTGCCTTCCACGACCGTGACCGCCAGGGTGGCGACCATTTCAGGCCGCTCGTATCGTGCCAGGGACTCCTGGTATAAAGAACGGTTCAGCAGGCGGGTGAATTCATTCAGGGCGCGTGCCGGATCCCAGGCGCGGGGTTTGACGCTGTAGTTTTCGATCAGGGTCTCCACGGCCCGCTTCGCCGCTTCCCGGGCTGGCAGCCCGGTCCCGGCCCCATCGCTCAGCACGGCGATCACAGTCTCATCCCAGGCGCGGACGGCAAAGGCGTCCGAGGAGGTGTCCCCCTCGGTCCTTGGCAGTCCGTAGCTGGTGGTGTGAATCTTCATGCGGCGTTTCTGAACAATGATTGGTTAGGTGGATCAGATGCGTGCCTGGGCCATCGCGCCCCAGGTCGTGCGCCAGCGGGTCTTGACGAGGCCAAGGCCGATCAGCGCCAGCACGCACAGAAAGGCAAAGGCCAGCACGCCGGTGGTGTAGCTGCCCGTCCATCCTTTGGAAAAGCCCAGTGAGCTGGCCAGCATGAAGCCGCCCAGGCCGCCGCCGCAGCCTACCAGGCCGGTCATGACCCCGATGTCCTTGGCAAAGCGCTGCGGCAGAAGCTGGAACACGGATCCGTTGGCCATGCCAAAAGCACCGGAGGCCAGAAAGAAACCGATGGCTGAAACCACCAGGCTGCCAGCAAAGGCGGCCAGGACGAGGGATGCAGCGGCCACGATGAAAAGAACGTGCAGCGCACGAATGCCGCCCAAGCGGTCCGCAATGGCTCCACCGACGGGCCGTCCCAACGCCCCCACAAGGGTGCAGCCTGCGGCCCAGGTGCCAGCCTCCACGGCGCTGAGGCCGAACTCCGAAGTGAAGTAGATGATCAGCGAAGCGGCCAGGCCGGAGAAGCCGCCAAAGCTGATGGTGTAGAAGAAGCAGAACCAGTGTGCGTCCTTTTCCTTCAGCAGATTCAGATAGTCCTTGGGGGTCTTTTTCTTGATCGTCACCTCGGCTTCTTTCGAAAAAACCAGGTAGGCCACCAGGACCAGCAGCAGAGGAATCAGGGCAAAGCCAAACACCGATTGCCAGCCGTACACGGCCGCCAGGCGCGGGGCCAGCAGCGAATCAATCACCACACCCACATTGCCTGCACCAGCCAGCCCCATGACGAGGCCCTGCATGTTGGGCGGATACCAGCGGCCTGCCTGGGGCAGTGCCACGGCAAAACTGGCCCCGGCGACCCCGAGCACCAGGCCCAGCATCAGGGTGTGGGAAAATTGATGCAGACCGGTGATCCAGGCCACGGTCATGCCTGCGATGACGATCAGCTGGGCGATGAGGCCGGTGTTTTTGGCACCGATGCGGTCCACCAGCAGGCCAAGCAGAATGCGGATAAAGGCTCCGGAAAGGTAGGGCACGGCGACCATGAGACCTTTTTGCTGCGGCGTCAGCTCCAGCGTGGCGCCGATCTGGGCACCGAGGGCGCCGAGGATGGTCCACACCATGAAACTGACATCAAAATAAAGAAAAGCGGTGAGCAGGGTGGGCCAGTGGCCGGAGCTTTTGAGATCGGATAATTTCATTCAGGGCGGTGGTTGATGCCCTTTTCAATTAGCCACCTGCGTGCCAATTGCGTGTCCTGGTTTCAGTTACACTGTGAATCTTTTATTGGATATCCATGAATGGATTTCATAATGAGAGGAGCGTGCCAAGTCTGTTTCAGGTCACAGTTAGCCGGCTTTTTCGGCCTGCCTTGGCCCAGATTGGCCACGCTCCTCCATCTTTGTCTGTCAGGCCGCGCGCTTCAATGCCTGTCGTGTGGCGTTGCGGCAGCTTGTGGTATCATCTTTGGTTAGAAATCGATCTGCACCTGCACGTAGCCGAAGTGGGCATTGTCATCCGCTCCGGTGTCGGAGAGGTAGTCCCCGGCGATGAACAGGCTGTAACCGGCCTGAAGGGCCACATGCGGGTTGAGCTTGTAGATGGCGGTGAGGTCCACTTCCTGACCGCGGAAACTGCTGGCACTGCGGGCTGCGGCGTTCACAGGGCGGACGCCCGTGACACCGTTCACACGGCGCCAAGCGTCGTCATTGCTGGCATTCCAGTAGAGATGGTAGTCGAGCATGAGCTTCAGCTTGGGCGTGGGCATCACGCTGAAGTTGATCTGCGGATTGTGCATGTTGGTCCAGCCGGTGGTGTCCATGTAGCCGTAGAACAGATGGTTCGTCGGATACAGGTTCTGGAAGGATTCGATGTCGCCGTCCGCAGGGTTCTGGTCGCCCGTGGCGTAGTTGTATTGCAGGCCCAGACGTGGTTTCCACGGATGGCTCAGCCAGTTGTAACCGGTTCCCCAGTGGCCGGCAAAGGCGGTCAGGTCGCGCCCGTTGACTTCACCCGTTTGGAAAGCCATCTCGGTCTCATAGTCCCAGCCGTGCAGCTTCTTCGCATCGCCTTTCCACAGGGTGCCAAAGGTGAGGAAGTTGGTGTCGCCAAGTTTGGGGCCGAAGTTGGCATTTCCATCATCCATTTTGTGGAAGACGTAGAAATCCGTCGTGGTGTTGATCGGCACGAACTGCGTGCTGAAGTAAAGGCCGCTGAAGATTTCGTTCAGGTTGTCATCATCATCCAGGAAGGTGGACTTGTTCCACTCATGGTCTTTGAAGACCACCGGGCTGGAGCTGAAGAGATCCAGGGACCACTTGGGCGCCGCATAACGCAGTTTGAGGGCGTCAAACGTACGTGCCTGGTTCAGCCATTCCAGCGGACCGACGAGCCGTTGATCTCCATAGCTGAGGAACTGACGGCCAATAGTGGCGCTGGGACCTTTCTTGATGTCGCCCAGCTGCACGTAGGCCTTCAGGAGGTCGAAGGTGTCGTCACCTTCAGAGGCAAACGTGCCGATCTCATTGGGCCGGCTGCCGCCGATTTCGCGGACGTCCTGTCCCTGGGCATAGATTTTGAACCAGGGGGTGAAGCTGTATCCCAGGCCTAACCGGAAGCGCTGAAGAAGCCAGGAGGCGTCCTGAGGGCCGTTGACGGCGCTGTTGAAGTCAAAGTTGTTTTCACGGACTTCGACACGCATCTTCTCCTGGATGTCCACGGTGAGTTTGCCGTCGAGGAGGGTGATGGGAGCATACCCGGGAGGGGGCAGGGGTGCGGGAGGCACCGGTTGTACGGGGGCGGGGGTGCCGGCGTGGGCCAGGGAGGCCGTTGCCAGGAGGAGTGCTAGCCTTTTCATCAGTATTGGGTGGGTGTTGGTGCGTTGTTGTTTTTTCTCGGCTAAGCGGCGGCTGTCGGGAAAGGGATGGCATGGGCGGCCATTTCGGCGGCCATGTCAGGGGAAGGCTGAAACTCGGGCTCCCGGCTCGGGCGGATGTGGGAGCGGTCGTTGAGGAAGGTGATCAGGCGCTCGCGCAGCTCGT
>JAZKER010000013.1:0-168447 GCA_040386955.1 Verrucomicrobiota bacterium | reverse complement strand
CACCGCCACCTGCATGGCGCGGATGTAGGCCACGATGGCCCAGCGATCTTGAACGGTGATGTTGCCGCCGTAGGGGCCCATCAGTCCTTTGCCGTTCGTGATAACATCGTAAATGGCACCGTCGGCGCGATAAGCTCCCGCATTGGCCGGGTCGGTGCTGCCGTTCTGGTGAAGGTTGAAGGCGGTCATGATGCCGTACTTCGAGGTGATGCCCTTGCCGTTGCCGGAGGCGCCGTGGCAGACGGAGCAGTAGATGTTGTACTGGCGCTCGCCGCGCTCCAGCAGGGCTTTGCTCACGGTCACTTCCGGGGGGAGGCCGTCGCCGTAATAGTCACCGATTTTGCCAGTGCTGTAGTAGTCCAGGCCATTGGCGAAACCATACTGCGGCGGCTTGAAATCAGGGGAGGATGCAGGTTTGGCGGGAAGCTCAAAGCCGACTGGGACTGTGCCTTTCACCGGGCGGCGGGCACCGAGGCCATCGGCAAAGAAGTCGCTCTTGGCCTGGTATTTCACTTTGGCCTGATGATCCATGTCTTGGAAGATTTCCAGGGGCGGCAATTCAGACTTGCTGCCACGTGTGCCAAAGGCAGCGACGATGATCGCGGCAACAAAGAGGTAGCTGAGGAAGAAATATTTCATGGAACGGGCTGGCGAGAGAGACGCCTGATCAGAGCTTGTGAAAAATTTCACAAGCATGCGAAGATTAAAAACTCACGGTCACATTGCAAGGACGATTTCGATTTTCTGAGGCCTGAAAATCGAAGCGCCGGGCAGTTTTACCGCACAATGAGCTTGAAAGCCGCCTGTCCCTGCTGGTCTTCGGAATTTGAGACCAGGAGCTGGCCGAGGTGATGGCCTGTTTTCCAGGGAGCTCCGTTAATGGGCTTGGTCTGGAGGAGGTAGGCTCCGGTTCCGGCATTGCGGAAGGAACTGATGCTGTTGCTGAAAGGGGCGACCTGCCCGGGAACCTCGAAGTGTTCCATGAGCGTGAAGTGGTTTTTGTCCAGCTCTGTGACCGGCCAGCCGGCGCAGGTGACAATGACCAGGAGGTTGGCCGGGTGGGTGTTGCCATTGGCGGCAAGGCCCTGAGAGGTCTGGACGCTGACGGTCAGAGGGATCGTTTTGGGCAAGCTTGGGGGGGCGATTTCCACTGGTTCGGGTGCTACAATGACTGGGGCTGGGGGAGGGGATGCCACGGGGGGCGGAGGTGGCATGGTCTTGGCAACGGGTTTGGAAACAGCTTTGGCGGCAGGCTTGGAAATGGCTTTGGCGGGAGGTCGGGCGACAGGTTTGGGGGACGGTTTGGCCTTGGGTTTGGAGGCTGATTTCGGCGGTGCGGCCTTTGTCCGAGGGGCGGGGGCGGGTTTTTTGCTGCTAACCGCAGGTTTCTTTGCCACCGGTTTCTTGAGGGTCGCTTTTTTGGCCATAACGCGGAATTTCTAAATTTCCGGTTAGGCTATGCGAAGAACGCCAGGGCTGTCGAGCCTCGTGTTGAGACGGCCATTCCTGTAAAAACGTGCTTCCGGAGTGCGGCAGGGGCTGGTTTAGATCAGTCCGCCGGTGTTGCTGCGATCGCATCTGCCACGCGGTCCATCTCAGCCTCGGTGTTGTAAAAATGCGGGCTGAAGCGCAGGTAGGGCTGGCCTGCACGGTCAAAGCGCAGGGAAGGGCTGATCTTTTGGCGGGTGAGGTGATCGTAGATCTTTGCGGCAGAAGGGCCGTTGCCTTCGGGGCGCCAGGCAGTGGTGATACCGGAGGCGTTTGGGCCGGAAATGGGGCCGATGAAGCGGAACCCGAGAGGTTCCAGCCGTTCAACCAACCGCGTTTTTAACCGCAAAAGCTGGGCGCTAACGGCGGGGATGCCGTGCTCCAGCAGCAGCTCCAGCCCGGCTTTCATGCCGAGGATGCCCGCGACATTGAGCACGCCAGGTTCATAACGGCGGCCGCCTTTTTCAAAGGCGATGGTGTCCTGGGCGATGAAATTGGGGCTTTGCACGTTCCAGGAGCCAAGCAAGGTGGGGCGCAGCCGTTCCTGCACCTCTTCCCGGACATAAACGACGCCTGCGGCCATGGGGCCGAGCATCCATTTGTGGGAATCTGCGGAGAGGAAGTCCACGTAATCCACACGGGTCTCAAAGGCCCCCAGGGTCTGGATGGCATCCAGGCAAAAGAGCACGCCGCGTGCCCGCAGCATCTGGCCGATGGCATCAATCTGAATGCGGTAACCGCTGAGGAAGTGGCAGGAGGCGAGGGCAACGAGCTTGGTCTTCGGGGTGAGCATGGACTCCACCAGCTCCGGTGTGATGGCTCCGGGTGCTTTGGGTTTCAGCAGACGCACCCCCACGCCCAGGCGGGCCAGATCCGTCCAGGGATAGACATTGGCCGGGTAGTCGTCCTGATAGCACACCACCTCGTCTCCCGGCTGCCAGTCCAGGCCGTTGGCGACGAGGCTGAGACCCAGAGAGGTGGGCCCCAGGAGGGAGATTTCGCTGGCTTTGGCCCCGATCATCTGGGCGGCGACGACACGGGTCTCATTCACGGCGCGCCAGGCTTCGGGGAATTCCTGCATGCGCAGGCAGCTTTCCTCCAGGTAGTCCTGCATCACCTTCGTCACCCGACGTGGCAGGATGGTGACGCCAGCATGGGCGAGGAAGATGCTGTCGCGAGCGACGGGGAATTCGGCGAGGCGGGCATCTTCGGAGGGAAAAAGGGACATGTCTGATTTACGTCTGGGAAGTGCGGCGGTGCAAGATGATGGCGTGGAAGGGGTGGCATTCCGAAACGGCCGGAAGGCAGAGCCCGAAATGTGAAAAAAACGGCAAAGAAAAGAGCCGGAGACGGGCGATCAGCTGAAAATGGAGGTTTTCCAGGTCCATTAGGCCCTTTCTCGAGGCTACCTAACAGCAAACGCCAAATGTTTCCTTTGCTACACAGCCTCAGCGCGCTAGCATCGCCCTCCCATGAATTCTGAGGTCCAAAACTTGGTCGCGGCCGGCAAACTCGCCACCGCAGACGGCGAAAAATTATCGAAACTCGAACCCGGTACCTTCTGCCTGCATAAAAGCTGGGGAGTCGGAAAGGTCGCTGAATGGGATCTGCTCGGAGATCGAATCATTCTGGATTTCGAAGGCAAACCAGGTCATGGGCTGAAGCTTTCCTTCGCCATCACCTCTTTGGAGATCCTGCCTGCTGAGCATTTGCTTTCCCGCCGTCACTCGGACCTCGACGGCTTGAAGGCTCTGGCCAAAGGCAAGGTGACGGAACTCATCGAGCTGGCGCTGAAATCCTCCGGCAGTTCGATGTCCCTGGATGATCTGGAGCGCCTGTTGAAGCCGCGCATCGTCTCCGAAGCCGAATACAAGAAGTGGTGGGAATCGGCGAAGAAGACCCTGAAGGCAGCTCGCCACATCGTGGTGCCCTCCAAGCGCACTGAGCCTCTGGTTCTGCGTGACAGCGGTGAAAAGCCCGGTGGCGTGATGGTGCAGAACTTCCTGGCCAAGCGTGACCTCAAAGGCAAGCTGGGTGTGCTGGCCCTGATCCAGAAAGATTTGGACCTGTTTGAACAAGCCGGCACGGAACTGACGCCTGTTTTCCAGGACATTTCTGACACGGTGCGCAAGGCCTGGAAACTGCATCTCAAGGACAGCCTGCAACTGCTGCTGGCCCGCGATGAGCTGATTGATGCCATCGAAGGTGCCTCGGCCCCGATGGGCTCGATGAAGGTGGCGGACCTCGTTTGTGAAGCGCGCCCGCTTCTGGCAGAAAACATCGGCGGCCTGCCCGTCAGCCAGCTTGGCCGCATGTATCGTGCATTTCCTGAAGCTTTCCCTGAGCGCGTTTGGGTGCCTGAAATCCTCAACCACCTCACCCGTACCGGTGGTCGTGCTGTGGCCGAAATCGCCGTGGTCCTGGATACCAATGGTGAGTTGGAAGTGCTTTCCGAATTCCTCAAAAAGTCCGTGCGTAACCGCACGCTGAGCGCAGATCTGCTGATCTGGATCTGCAAAGAGCGCAAGGGCCTGGCCCAGTCTGTGTTCAGCATTGACCTGGGTAACGCCATCCTGGATGCCGTGGAAGATGACCATGTGCAGGGCGGACCCAAGCGCACCGGCCGCCTTAGCGACCAGCTTTCCGATGACAAGACACTGATCCATGAACTGGTGGTGGACACGGATGACGAGTCCCTGCGTAACTTTGCCAAGCGCCTGATCAACAGCTCTGTGCTGGATGAACTGACCCGCCGCTCCCTGCTGGCGCGCGTGATCAAGGCCCGCCCAGAAATGGAAGCCCTGATGAACGAAAACGCAGAGTCCCGTGAGGACAATCGCCTTATCGTTTCCTGGGACAGCCTGGAGAAGAAAAAGGCCGAACTGGATGAACTGGCCAACGTCAAGATCCCGCACAACAAGAACGAGATCCAGATCGCCCGTGATGAAGGTGACCTTCGTGAAAACGGCGGCTACAAGGCTGCCCGCGAACAGCAGGCCGTGCTGAACCGCATGAAGGACCAGTTGGATCGCGAAATCAGTCTTTCCCGTGGAACCGACTTTGCCAATGTGAACACTGACAAAGTGGGCATCGGCACGGTGGTGGATTTCCAGGACGTCGCGACAGGTGAAAATGAAACTTACACCATCCTGGGTGCCTGGGACGGTGATCTGGATCAGAACATTGTCTCTTACCTTTCGGATATCGCCAAAGTGCTCATCGGCATGGCTCCTGGCGAAGAAGCCGACATCCCGACCGAAGACGGCACGGGCCGCAAGGTCAAGGTTCTGGCCATCCGGGCATTCAATCCTGGGGCTTAATCCTCTCGACCTGACATAGCTTGATGAAGAGGCGATGCGAAAGCATCGCCTCTTTTGCGTCAGGCGTATGTCATTTACCATGGATGACTCGCCGCCAGAATCACCGTCTCTCCGTCACCGCATCGAAGAAGCTTACTTGCACGAGCTGCGCGCTGAGGGCCGGGCTCCGCTTTCGGTGTTTCGTTTTTGCCAGACTTTGGGCATCACGGAGCGGGAGTTTTTCGCTGAATACGCCTCGCTGGAGGCCGTGGAACGACACTGGTGGAAAGACATGCTGGAGCATGTGATTACCTCCGTCGAGAGCGGACCCGAGTGGGCGGGATTCAGCGCGAGGCAACGCACCCTGGCCTTTCTGTTCGCCTTTTTAGAGGCTTCGCTGGATCACCGCAGCCTGTTCCTGCTGCGTCATGGATTGACCTCGCCGATGAAACCCGTGCCTGAGTGGTCCGCTTTGGAAGATCGCTTTGATGTCTTTGCACAGTCTTTGTTGCAGCATGGGCGGGCCCAGGGGGAAATCGTCAATCGCGGACCGCTGACTGCGGCCTATCCAAAGGCGCTGCGGCTGCTGCTGCGCAGTGTGGTGGCTTTTCACCTGAAGGATGACAGCCCGAAGTTTGAGCGGACGGATGCCTTTGTTGAAAAATCTGTGACGGTCCTGTTTGATCTTATTGGACGGCAGGCCCTGGACTCGGGTTTTGACCTGCTGCGTTTTCTTTTGCCGGGGGCGATGAACCGCGCCTGATATGGCCGCCACTCCTTCGCAGGACAGCATCCGCAGCACGCCCCTGACCCGCATGGCGGATCTGGCGGGCACGGGCGCACGTGTGGGGCTGAATTACCTCAAGTATTATGGGCAGCGTGCGGTCACGCCGCAGACCGCGCAACCGGCACTGAAGGAGGAGTTGGATGCGGTGAATGCGAAGGCGGTGTACGCCTCTTTCAGCCGTCTCAAAGGAGGGCCTCTGAAGCTGGCACAGATGCTCAGCATTGATCAAAATCTGCTGCCGCCTGCCTACGCCAGCCAGTTTGCCCAGGCGCAGTATTCCGCACCGCCACTGTCATGGCCGCTTGTGCGGCGGACCTTGGAACGCGAGTTTGGCCTGCCTGTGGAGGCACTGTATGATACCTTTTCCCGTGAGGCTGCCCACGGGGCTTCCATCGGGCAGGTGCATGTGGCCACGCGGGCTGGGAAAAAACTGGCCGTGAAGGTGCAGTATCCAGGCGTGGCGGAATCCATGCACAGTGACTTGCGTGTGGTGAAGCCCGTGGCTCTCCAAATGTTTGGACTTCGGGAGGAGGACATTGCCCACTATTTTGCGGAGGTGGAAGCAAGGCTGCTGGAGGAAACCGATTATGTGACCGAGCTGCGTCGTTCCCAGGAAATCGCGGCGGCTTGTGCGTCGCTGGAGCGGTTGCGGTTCCCTGCGTTTTATCCAGACCGCTGTTCCAATCGGGTGCTGACGATGGACTGGATTGAGGGGCTGACCTTGGACCGCTTTGCTGCCAGTGATGCCAGCCAGGAGAGCAAAAACCTGATCGGCCAAGCCCTTTGGGACTTTTACCAGCATCAGATCCATATTCTGCACGTCTTCCATGCAGATCCGCATCCAGGGAACTTCCTGGTGGCAGATGGATTTTTATACGTGCTGGATTTCGGCTGCACCCGGGCCATCACGCCTGAGTTTCATGCCCAGCAATTTGCCTTCTTGAACCCAGCCTTGCTGGAATCTGACGCCAAGCTGGAGCAGTCCCTGCGGGACATGGATGTGCTGCTGCCGGGGGACGGTGCTTCGCAGCGAAAGAAGATCATGGATCTGGCGCGTGAATCCATCGAGGTGCTGACGCGGCCATTCCGTGCGGGTCGTTTTGATTTTGGTGATCCGGCCTTCATGCAAACGCTGTATGCCATGGGCGAGGCGAATCGCCAGGACCGGGAACTGCGGTCTCTCCGTGGCGCGCGCGGGCGGGCGGAGTCTGTGTATGTGAACCGGGCGTTCTTTGGCTTGTTCAGCCTGCTGCATCGGCTGGGGGCGGTGGTGAATACGCAGTAGAAGTTTATTTCAACTCTGCCAGGGCTTCTTCGGCCAGCCGACGGGCCTTGGGCTGGTTGAGTTTTGGGCTGCTGGCGGCGATGAAGTCCGCCCGCGCTTTTTCTAAATCTCCCAGCGCTGCATGGGCTCGGCCACGGTTGTAGCGGATGTAGGCATCTGCGGGATCCAGGGCCAGGGCGGTATCAAAGGCGGCGATGGCTTCTGAAGCGTGGCCAAGGAGAAGCAGGGCGTCACCATGGCGGTTGTGCGCCTTTGCCTGGAATGGCTGGTAGCTTTCGTGGGTGGCGGGCAGGCACTGGGGCAGCACGCGCAACACCTGCTGGCAGTTCGTGGCTGCAGCTTCGACTTTAGGGCTTCCCGTGGTGGCCTCCTTGAGGTTTTCTTTGGCCAGTTCCAGCAGGAGGCCCAGAGGTTCGGCGGCATAGGCTCCGGGGCCTTGGGCTTCAGCCACGGAGAGGAGGGCATCGGCACATTCTTCGGCCATGCCTGCCTTGGCCAGATTCAGGATCTGGATCTGACTGGGGATGACCAGTGCCGTGTTTGGCATGGCCGGGGCAGGGGCTGCCAAAGGCCCGGCGATGTAGATGTCATCTCCGACCAGACGGGAGTATTCAGCGGGGATCTGGCCTCCTTGGGAGCGTTCGAGCACCCCTGCGCGCGTGCGTTTGAAGACTTGCTCAATGGTTAGGCCGGGTGTGCTGAGATGCTTCAGCCATTCTTCGGTGTAGAGGCCATTGGCACCATCGCCATCCAGGGCCGTTTGACCAGCATCGGTGGCAAAGGCAATGAGAGAACCGGCGGGAGGTTTCATTTCATTCAGCCCCCCTGGAGCAGCGGCATCGCGGGTGCGCCCGGTTCGGCTGAGGGCGGTGGTGCGGCAGGCATCCAGAATGACGAGATTGCAGCGCGCGCCAGCGGTGCTCATGTCCGCCACGGCTTGCTCTACGTTGAATAGACGGGTTTCAGCCAGCAGGCGGAGGGTGATGTCATCCGCGCCTTCAGGGCTGTAGCCGGACTTTAACGGGATGAGGTAATTGGAACCTGCCACGGCGATGCCATGCCCGGCAAAGTAAAACAGAGCCACCTCAGCCCCGGCCAAGGTGCTTCGGAATTCCAGCACCGCTTTGAGCAATTGGTCGCGGGTGACATTGTGTTTTTCAATGACGGAGAAACCAAGCTGACGCAGGGTTTTGGCCACGGCCTTCGCGTCGTTGGTGGTGTTGCGCAAGGGGCCCACCAGCGGTTCGTAGCGGGCATTGCCGATGACCAGGGCGGTGCGGGTATTGGCTTCGATGGCCGCCTGTAAATTCGGGGATAACAGGCAGAGGCCCAAAAAAAGGTAGGTGCAGAGGTTCATGCGGGGGGCGGGGCATGCTGCCATTGCAAGCCAGAGTCGGGCACAGTATGAGACAGCCGCGCACGGCGGCAAGCCCCAACGTTTTTCCATTCCATGCATTCCGCTTCTGTTTTGCTTTCCTTGTTTGTCCTAGCTTTGGTTTCTTGTGAAACTGTGGTCCCTGAATCATCGGCTCATGTGCTGGTGCCGGGAGATGCGAATGCGCCCTCACAGATCACGCCGACAGAGGCCCTGGCGATTGCGGAGCGTTACAGCACCCATCCTTGGCGGCCCTTTGCCCGCAATATTTTGCATGGGGAAGATGGCGCGGGAGTGGTGGTGAACACCCCTGACGTCAGCCTGAACGATCCCCCGGAGAGGCCCGGCTGGTGGCTGCCGGGAGAGGTGAACCGAGGCATTCCGTACAAGTGGGGCGGTTTTGATGAGCCGACGGCCTTCGACCGCGCCATTGCTGAGGGGGCTGCAGGTGGAGATGTCTCCTCGCCAGCCAAACGCCGGGCCGACAATGCGGCTGTCAGCGCAGCGGCGGCGGGGGTGGATTGCTCCGGGTTTGTCTCCCGCTGCCTGAAACTGCCGACGGTGCATGACACCTCGCAGCTGCCCTCGGTCTGCTACCCGCTGGAGGCATCGAATCTGCGTCCTGGAGATCTGCTGAACATTCCCAAAAAACACGTGGTGCTCTGTGCGGGATGGGCCCGACCTGACAAGAGCTGGATCTACTACTATGAGACGGGCGGAAGTCCGGACTACTGGAAACCCGGACTTAAGGAAGCGCCTCTGGCGGCCATGCTGGCCCTGGGATATCAGCCTCTGCGTTATCGTGGCATGGCCTATGAGCCGACCATTTCGGGCAAGGAGGTGCTGACGCGATCCATCCGCACGCGGGCGGCGACGGTGACAGAACCGACGGTGGGTGAACCCTGAGATGGAGCGCAGGCTTGCGAGAGGTGGGGCTGCTCGGCATGATGGGCGGCATCTATGACTTCTGCCATTATCGTTGCCGCCGGTAGCAGCCGCCGGATGGGGTTTAACAAGCTGCTGGCCCCGTTGGCGGGCGTTCCGGTATTGCATCGTACGTTAGGCCAGTTTCAGGCCTGTGCGGATGTGGGGGAAATCCTTGTCGTCGCGGGGGATGAAGTGCGTGCCGCCGTGGAAACGTGGCGGGCAGATTTTCCCAAGCTGGTGGCCATTCTCCCAGGGGGGGCGGAGCGCCACCTTTCCGTCTGGGCGGGGCTGCAGGCCTGTGCGGCAGGGAGCCGTGTGGTGGCGGTGCATGATGGGGCGCGGCCTTTGATTCATTCGGAGCAAATCAGCCGCTGCATCGAGGCTGCGCGCAGTCTGGCTGCTGTGGCCTGTGCACGGCCGATGACGGAGACGATCAAACGGGTGGATGCGGCGGGCCGCATCACCGAATCTCTGGACCGAACGGGCGTGTGGGTGATGGAGACGCCGCAGGTGTTTCAGCGTGATCTGCTGGTGCGGGCTTATGAGGCGGTGATTCGTGATGCCGCATTGGTCACGGATGAAGTTTCCGCTGTGCAGCATGTGGGAGAAGTGGTCTCCGTGGTGGAAAACACCTCGCCCAATCCCAAGATCACCTTTCCGGCAGATTTGACCCTGGCGGAAAGGTTTCTCTGATCTGTAATCAGATCTCGGTGCCGGGGCGGTACTGGCGTTTCACCAGGGCGTTGGCTGCCTCGCTGTTGGTGATCTTGAGGGCAGGGGCATCCCACTTGAGGTCTTCATTGGGGAAGGCGCTGGCAAGACATCCCAGCAGAACCGCCTCGGTGAGCGGCCCTGCGTAGTCGAAGTTGGCAGAGGGTCTCTGGCTGCCACCTTTGAGGCAGCAATCAATGAAGTCGGCCCAATGGTCGCGAGGCTCCAGCTTGGGATATTTGAAGCCCGTGAACTTGTCGCGCGGGTAGAGCAGCGGGGTGCTGGTATGCGGGGAAAGCAGGACGCCTTCGGTGCCGATGTAGATGCTGCCCTGGCCGGGGAATTTGGCGGGATCTGCCAGGGCCATGACCTCGGCAGGCGGGCGGGCATTGCCATCGTACCAAGTGACCTTCACCGTATCTGCTGCGGTATGGGCGGTGCCTTTGAAGGTGTATTCCACCACGGCATCAATGGCCCAGTTCGTGGTATTCAGCGGGGCCGGGCCTGTGGATTTCACGCCAATCGGAGCCGCGAGATCCAGCGCGCGGAACCAGCCGCTGAACATGTGGCAGCCCATGTCGCCGAGGGTGCCGGTGCCGAAGTCGCGGCGTTTGCGCCACTGGCCAGGGTGATAGTAACCTTCGATGTAGGGCCGGTCGGTCGCGGTGCCCAGCCACTTTTGCCAGTCGAGCTGCGCAGGCACGGGGTCGGACTTTTGAGGCACGGGATCCATGTCTCCCCAAAACTTGTTGGAAAAGGTGTGCACTTCTTTGACCTTGCCGATGGTGCCCTGCTGGATGATGGCCACGGCGAGGCGCTCGGTGAAGGAGGAGGAGACCTGGATGCCCATCTGGGTCATCACGCCGGTTTCACGGGCCTTGAGCATGAGCTTGCGGCATTCGTGCAAATTCTGAGCCAGGGGTTTTTGGCCATAGACATGTTTGCCCAGTTCCATGGCTTTTAACCCCATGGGGCCGTGCATGTGATCGGGGGTGGAGACGTTGACGGAGTCAATGTTGCCAGCTTCCTTTTCCAGCATCTCCTGCCAGTCCTGGTAGCATTTGGCGTTAGGCCATTTTTTCTTGATCTGGTCGAACTTGCGTGTGTCCACATCGCACACGGCGGCCAGCTCCCACTGGGGATGGTTGGACATGGCGGTCATGTCGGCCATGGACATGCCAGCGGCGCCAAAGGCGGCGTGGCGCAGCTTGCCATTGGGGGAGGCGGCACGCATGCCTGTGGTGATAAACGGGGCGGCAAACAGGGTGCCGGTGGCCTGGGTGAGGAAGCGGCGGCGGGTGAGGCTGGCAGAGGGTGGCGGTGTCATGTCGGTAAGAGGTTTTACGGGCATTTAGCGGTTGATCTTCAGGACAAAAAAGGCCGGACCTCTTTAGAAGAGATCCGGCCTGGATGATCAAGGGTGGTGCGGGTTACTCAGCCTTCTTTTTCTTGAAGGCGAGGATGCCGAACAGAACCAGGAGGGCACCCATGCCGACCATGATGTAAGTCTGCACATTGGACTCCTCGGCAGGCGGCGCGTAAACCGGTGCTGCGACAGGTGCCTGAACCTGCGGGGCAGGGGCGACTGCGGGGCGCTGCTGAACGGCAGGATTCGTGGCCGGAGCCGCTGCAGGTGCGGTGCCTGGAGCCGGTGCTGCGCCAGGGGTGCCCATGGCGGGTGCCGTACCAGTGGCAGGTGCGGCGCCTGGAGCTGCGGCTGGCTGACCGCCATTGTTCGCTGCGAGGATGCGGGCCACGCGGTCATCCACGGAGGAGGATGTCTGGCCAGTGACGGCGGAGGACCCGCTGACTGGGGGCGGGCCGGAGCTGCCCTTGCGGACGAGTTCGCCATAAAGCTTCAGGAGCTGGGCCTTGAGGTCAGCAACGATTTCACGGTATTCGGTCACGTTGGAGAAACCCTGCACGCGCTCGTAAGCAGCGGCACCGCCAGAGTAATCACCTTCGCCGATTTTACGGTAAACGGCGACGAAAGCTTCGTTGCGGACCTTCATGTCCTCAATATTGACGGCTTCCAGCTTGGTCTGCTCGCCAACGACGACCTTTTGGGCCGTGAGGATGCTGGGAAGGTCATACTTGTAAGGTTCGATCCAGCGAACATTGGCGCGGCGCTGGGCGTCGGACTGGGCGCGCCATTTGCCTTTTTCGTCGTCAATGGCCGCCTTGGTGCGCTCCCTGTCGCCGTCTGCCAATTTTTTCAGTCCTTCCTCACGCTGCTTCAGCAGGGCAGGCTGTTCCTGGGCCATTTTGGAAAGCTGGGCACCGAGCTTTTCCATGCAAGTCTTGGCATCGGCCACGACGGCCGGATAATAGGTGGATGCCGTGTAAGGGGGGCGCGATTTGGCAAATTTGTCAAAGATGCGGAGGGCTTCCACCCAGTCGGATTTGGCCATCTCAGCCTTCATTTCATCATGAAGTTTGTAGGCCTGGATGTTGTATTGTTCTCCTTTGGCCTCGCCAACACTGAGCCAGCGGCCTTCCATCTTGAGTTCGCCGTTGGAGACGCGCTTTTTCTCTTCCTGAAGGCTGGAAGCAATGCCTTCGGCTTCTTTGGCTTCGGGTGTGCCCTGGTACTTGTTGATGAAAGGGCGGACACGATCCTGGATCAGCTGCTCATACTTGTCGGCAGGCAGAAGGTCTGCGGTGGGAAGCAATTTTTTGAGCTCTACCAACTCCACTTCCTGAGGGGTCTGTTTGATGACCTGCTGAATCTCGGTCATCTGGAAGTCTTTTTCGTCCCAGATTTTGGGGGTCAGGCGGTATTTCATCCGGATCGCCGTCGGGCTTTCATTCAGGATGTTGCCTTCGACTTTGGTGCCGTTTTTGAGGATCAAGATGTCAGCTTGGAGGAGGGACGTGCCGCAAAGGAACGCCAGCATGGCGATGCGGGATCGGCTAAGTTTCATGGCTCAGTGTGGGAAGTGGGGTATGAAGTGCAGGACGGGAAATCCCCGCCGAATTTGTGAATTAAATCTGGATTCGTTTCCTGAGTAAAGAGTGAATCCTCTTCATTTGGCCTTAAAGTGGCGGCGGCAGCGATTGCTGGGGCCGTTTTGGCGATGGTCAGCCGCGCAGCCACTCTTCACGATGACGGGCCACAAATGCATCATCGTTCAAGTGTGGGTACGCGGCATAAACACGGTCGATTTCCTGCAACTGGCCCGGACTGAGGGTTTCTGTTTCGTCCAGGCACCAGAGACCCTCCAGGAGGCCCTGGCGGCGCAGTACTTCGTGCAGGCCGGCGATGCATCCGCGAAAGCCGTTGGCGGCATCGAAAAAGGCCGCATTGCTGTCGGTCACTTCCTGGCCGAGCTGGAGCAGGGCAGGTGAGGCGGGCTCATGCTGGCAGCGGTCTAACAGTGCGACGGCCTTGTGCGCCCAGACGGACCAGTGTCCCAGCAGCCCCCCGACGATGCGCCTTTCCTGCCCGTTGATTTTGAATGGGGTGATGAGGTCGGCGACAATGTTGTCATCATTGCCGGTGTAAAGGGCAATGTCATCCCGGCCTGCCTCCACGACGGCACGGACGACATCGAAGGTCTGGTACCGGTTGAAAGGGGCAATTTTGATGGCGACGACATTTTCGATTTCGGCAAACCGGCGCCAAAAAGAGTAGGACAGCACGCGGCCTCCGACGCTGGGCTGAAGGTAAAAGCCAATCACCGGCATCTCCTGGGAGACCGCACGGCAGTGGGCGATCATGGCCTCCTCCGTGCTGTGGCTGAGGGCGGCCAGGCTGAGCAGGCCTGCATGATAGCCTAGTTCCCGCAGGAGAGCTGCCTCACCCACGGCCTGGGCCGTTTGTCCGCAGATGCCCGCGATCCTCACCAGAGGTCGGGAGCAGCGGTCCATCTCTTCGGCGGCCAGGGTGAGGACAGGTTTGAAGAGTCCGACCGCAGGGTCTCGTATGGCAAACTGGGTGGTGTGTACGCCGACGGCCAGTCCGCCCACGCCAGCTGCCAGGTAGTAACGGGTGAGGGCGCGCTGGCGGCGCTCATCCAGCTTTCGTTGGGCATTGAGCGCCAGGGGGTGGGCGGGGATGGCCAGGCCCTGCTGCAAAAGGTGGCGGAGGTCAGAATTTTCCATCGCGTGTTTCAAAGTGAGTGGGTTTCCCCAGCGAGGCCCCGCCCTGGCGTACCCATTCGGCCGTGGCGGAGATCATTTCCTCCATCGTCACCGTGGGCGGGCCAAACCAGTCGTAGGACAGGGAGGCATCGAAGAGCCAGGCGGTGGGGTCCTCCTGGCCGATGATGATGGGACTCCGACCAAGAAGCTGGCCAAACTGTTCCGCCACAGTGCGGATGGATACGCGCTCCAGCCCGGTGACGTTGAGGGCGCTGGGCGGGCAGGAGGTGCGGGAGAGGCACTGAATGGCCCGGGCGTTTGCATCCCCCTGCCAGATGACATTGGCATAGCCCATGGTCACGTCCACAGGCTGTCCTTGGGCCACTTTCTGGGCGACGTCATGAAGCACGCCGTACCGCAGGTCAATCGCGTAGCTGAGCCGGAACATCAGGGCCGGAGTGCCATTTTTGTTGGAAAAGTGGGTGAAGATGCGTTCCCGACCGACACAGGAGTTCGCGTAGTCCCCTGGGGGATCCAGGGGATCTCCCTCCCGCGATCCTGTGCCTGCGACGGGAGACAGGGGATAAACACAGGCGGTGGAGAAGACAACGATGCGGGAGCGGGCAAAACGCTCGGCCACGATGGCGGGCACGAGGGTATTCATCACCCAGGTCAGTTCCGGGGCATCGCGGGTGCCGAATTTTTGTCCGGCCATGAAAATGATGTTGGGCACCTCCGGCAGGGCCTGGACGGAGGCACGGTCCAGGAGGTCACAGGCGAGGGTTTGGACGCCATGCTGCTGGAGCTCGGTCGCTGCGGCCGGGGCGGAGAAACGGGAGACGGCAAAAACCTGGCGCTGAGTGTGCCCCAGGGCATCGAGCCCACGACGGATCATGCGGGCGAGGGATGGGCCCATTTTGCCACCTGCGCCCAGGACCATGAAATCGCCTTCCAGGCGGCGCAAAGTCTCCAGTACGCCCGAGGTAGGCAGGCTGAGCTGGTCTTCAAGATCGGCGTGGTTCAGCAGTGGCTTCATGGTGAATGTATTCAGATACAGCAGGCGGGCATGCTTTGTGCATGCTATTGTCACCACTATGCATGCGAAAAAAAGTGAGATTCCTTCTTGCCAGATCGCTGCCGAATTTGATAACTCTCTTTGACCGCATGAAAAATCGCATCGCCCTAACCATTCTCGCCGCCCTGACGCTCTGCGGCGTCGCCGTCGCCGACATTCAGTCGCCTCCTGGACATCACTACAACTGGAGCCGCAAACTGAGCCGTGGCGTTGGCAACGTCCTCTACGGATGGACCGAGCCCTTCAATGTCTGGCAGCGCACGGTTGAGACCGATGGTGCCCATGCTGCTTTTGCCGACTTCTTCATTGAAGGTGTGAAGCGCATCACCGTCCGCGCCGGTTACGGTGTGTATGAAATGGCCACTTTCCCGCTGCCATCCTGGAAGCTGACCTACCGTCCGCCTTACTACCGCAAGGCTCAGATCGATCCATGGTGGGGCTACACGGAGTTCTCTCCGCAGATGGGCTTTGTGTCCCAGTCTGATTACAGCCGCACTCAGGGCTGGTAATTGATTTTGAATTAACCTTTGAGAGCGCAGGCTGAAAAGCCTGCGCTTTTTTTATGTCTGGATCACCGCCTGCAGGGTTGAAAGCCCCTAGTTCAAGATTCTGACGAGCCTCGGACAATCTCCTCCACGAATTCCGCTTTCGCGGAAGTGTAGGCTTCACGATCCGAACCCATGGCTTCCGCAAGGTTCGATTTCAGCTCTTGATAACGGCGTGCGACATCGGGATTCGTCCGGAGCGAGTTTCGGAAAGCGATTTTCCTCCGCCATTCGCCGCCCTTGTGAATGAGCAGGTGCAGATGATGAGTCCTATGTCCCATTGCATGTTTCATAAGCCATCGTTGGTCAGCCAAGGTGGCATTGAACTCTGCGGACGTGCTGTAGCCGTTTTGGCAAAGAACCGGCAACAAGGCATCGGCTTCCTCCAGCGACCGGACGCCGCCAATCATATCGACAATCGGTTTTGCCGCCATGCCTGGAACTGCGGTGCTTCCCACGTGCTCGAGAGCCAGAAAGGCTTCGGGAAAGAGCGCGACAAGACGCTCTCTTTCCATTTCATATTTTTCAGGCCACTTCGGATCATAGGGAAAAATCCTCACCTGCTCCCGGATTGCCTGTTGCAGTGATTCATCTTCAGTCATTGAATATCACTATATTTCAGGCGAAGAATGCAGGTCAACCAATTGCCATGGCAAGACGAGGGGAACTCCATGTTCAAATTAGGATACTACTAGCCCTTTGGCATCGCCCCGATGACAAAGAGGGAGCCGCGGCGGAGTTCTGAACTCGGTATAGGTCTCCCTGAAAAGGGCTGCCCGAGCAGTCTGCTGATGCGCATCTATCCATGTTTGATCCGATGCTGGATCTGGCGCAGCACATACAGGCAGGCCAGAACGGCGGAGGTCATTTGGACTAAGACGGTGGCAAGAGCGATGCCAGCGGCGCCCATGGTGCGCATGAACAGCCAGTTTAGCCCGGCATTACCAATCAGTCCGATGACGGAGATCCAGATGATGAAGTGGGTGGCTTGCATGGCCACCACCACTCGGGAAGCGAGGCTGCCGACGATGTAAAAGGGGATCTGCAAGGCGGCGAAGCGCAGCACTTCGGCCACCCGCTGGGTGTCCACGGCAGTGAAGGAGCCACGTTCAAACAGCAGGCTGATGACCCAGGGGGCGAGCCAGCAGAGCATGAGCACCGCAGGCAGTGCCAGGGCCAAAATCGCTCCGGCACTGGTGATGAGCTGGTGCTTCACCCCCTGCCAGTCACGGCGTGCCACCTTGTCGGCAAAATACGGGAACAGGACATCGCAGGAAGGGGCTACGGTGACTGCGAGAATGATGCCGCAGACTTTTTCCGTGTAGCCCAGTACGGCGACACTGCCCGGAGACAGCCAGGCGGCCATTGTTTGATCCACCACCACAGAGCTGCTGAAAATGCCACCCGCAAAGAGAAAGTGGGCGGTATGGCGGAGCACCCTGTCCAGCCTGGGCTCCCACAGCCGCAGGCAGTGCTGCCAGAAACGTCTCTCCCATGGCAACTGACGGGCCACGGTGAGGATCAGCCAGGCCAGGTGAAGCATGGAACCTATGACGGTCCCGGTGACCAGCGTGGAAACATCGGCCGCGCTGCCGGCGTAAAGCAGCAGGCTGATGATGGTCAGCGGCACCAGGGTGGGGGCACTGGTGGCGATGATGAAGTGTTTGTCCGCCCGGAGCCAGGCAGAGAGCTGATAGCTCATGCCAAAGAACACCATGAAAGGCAGCAACTGGCGGAGCAGCCCTACGGCGAGTGCCTGCTTTTCAGGATTGAATCCCCGGGTGGCCCAACTGACGAAGTAGGGGGCCACGAAGTATACGGCCACGGCCAGGAGCAGGAGGCTCAAAGCATGGAGGCAGGAACCTTGGATGGCCAGACGCATCGCGCGCCGTTTCGTCCGCAGATGGGAAATCTCGGAATAGACGGGAAGAAAGGATTCCGGCAGCCCCCCGCCAATGAGGGCGGCGAGAAAGGTGAGAAGGCCAAAGGAAACCAGAAAGGCATCCAGGGCATCTCCGGTGCCGAACTGCCGGGCGACGGCGGCATCCTTTAAAAAGGAGACGGCCTTCGAGCCGACCGTGAGCATGGCGACCAGCAGAAAGCCGGACACGATGCGGGAACCCGCCCCCCGCTGAAGCAAGGACGAGATACGGGATCTGAGTTGGGAGAGAGGAGGAGGCAAACGCGGTACGATAAACACACGCGGCCAGAGCCGATACTAAAAATCCAGATAGATCTCTGCCCGGCGGTTTTTTGACCGGCCTTCGGGGTCATCGGTGCCATCGGCCTTTTGGTTAGGCCCAAGAGGCTGGGCCTTGCCCATGCCGGTGGTGACGATCTGGGCGGCAGCGACGCCTAGCCCAGCGAGCCGTTTTTTCACGGATTCGGCGCGGGCCTGGGAAAGCGCGAGGTTGTAGTTGTCGGTGCCTTTGGCATCCGTATGGCCGGCGATCTGAAGCTTTTTGGAAGGATCTGAATTCAGCAAGCCAGCGACGATTTCGAGCTGCTTGAGGGCGCGGGGATGCAGTTCGGACTGGTCATACTCAAAGTAAAGGGCCAGGGATTCACCGCCTTTGGGGTTGCTGACGATGGGGGTGTAGGGTACGCCCATCTTGGCAGCGGAGGAGGCGAAGGAACTGAGGATTTCGGACAGGTTCAGTCCCACCACTTTCCAGGGCTGATCCACACCGCTGCGCTGCATTTCCAGGCCGAATTCGGTGGACTGCTGCAGCTTCTGGGACTGCACCTGGGCGATGACCCAGGAGACTTCCGGATTGGCCACGGTGATGATCAGAGGCTTGGCCGGCTTGAACTCATAGGCTCCTTCTTCAAAGACGATGCAGAGTCCGGCGAGGCGTTCGGCGGGCACTTTCTTTTCATCCACAAACTTGCGGGCGGCGATGAAATCATGCTTGAGCAGGGCACGCACAAAATCGCTGCCGAAGGTGAGGGCATCGGGCATCTCTTCCACGGTGAACAGCGGAGCTTTGGCGGCGGCCTTCGGGGCCGTCATCGGTGCCGCAGCGGTCTTGGGGGCGGGGACGGTGCTGCCCGCAGGTACTGGGGCAGGCGTGACTGAGGCGGCCATGCTGGGTGCAGATTCCTGCGTGGCGACCACGGCGCTGCCGAGTTCTTTTGGCAGTTGCAGGCGGGCGATCTTCCAGCCCATCTTGTCATCGCGTTCCAAGTCCAGTTGCAGGCGCATGGGTTCCTGGGATCCTGGAAGGGTCAAAGGAATGGCCACACGGGTTTTGTTTTCGACGAGGCCGATGAGTTCCACGGCATCTTCCAGGCCCACTTTGACATGGAGGGATTTGGTCATGCGCTCAAAGACGGCGGCGGCGGTCTTCGCTTGGTCTGGATCCCCGGCGGCGGCGAGTTCGCCTGCCCGGGCAAAGTCACCGGCGGCGAGGCTGCGCACCATTTCCTTGCCCAGATCAAGCGGGCGGGCAAAACCGAAGGTGGGCTTGGCAGGGACGACGGCTGCTGGCTTGGGTGCGGCCGGGGGAGGTGTGGGCTGTGCCTGAGGAGCCGCCGCAACCACGGGTTTAGTGGCCGGAGCAGCCTCGGCGGCGGCCTCCTTCTTCATGGAAGGCCGGGTGAAGACAAAAAAGACAACCACGCTGGCCACCAGGGCGAGCAGGACGATCACCACAGGCATGGCACCCCCTGCATGAGGATGAGATAAAACGCGGTGAGATGTCTTGGATGAAGGGGGACGCATGAGATGGAGCCTGGGAAACCGCAGCAGCTAAGATGCCACGCGATGCCCCCATCCTTCAAGGCGGATTTTTGGCGGGCTTCAGTGCGGGCTGGTGCGCAGGCTTCCTGCTGCGCCAGCAGGCCAGGATGCGCCTTGGGCGATCCACGGTTTGATCACCCGCGTGAGTGCTAGCAGGGACAGCCCAACCAACGATCAATAAAGCGCCCGTGCATAGCCCCTGGTTTATCTGGGGCGCTCTTGCGGGTCAATTGCGCTGGTTGGACTGGATTGTCCTTGTGTGCCTCTCTACTGCTCAACGTTCGCGGCGGCGGCCATCTTCTTGGCGGCGCGGGCTGTCTTCCTGGGCCCGACGCTGGGCACCTTCCTGCTGCTGACGCTGTGCGGCTTCCTGCTGTTTTTGCATGGCCTCGCGCTGGCGCTCGGCCATCTCCTGCTGCTGGCGGGCGGCGGCTTCTCGGGCTTTTTCGGCGAGGGCTTCGCGCTGGCGGTTCATCAGTTCAGCCTGTTGGGCGGCCTGCTGCTGTTTCTGCATGGCGGCTGCCTCCTGTGCACGACGGGCGGCCTCCTGTTGCTGGGCCATGGCGGCCTCCCGCATGCGGGAGGTTTCGGCGTCACGTTGGCGGCGCGCCATCTCCGCCTGCTGGGCGGCCTGGGCTTCGTTAGCCCGCATGGCTTCTCCCTGCTGACGGCGAATTTCTTCACTGCGCTTTTGCTGCTCCATGATCTGCTGTTTCATGGCTTCAGACTCGGCCTGTTTGCGTTTGAGTTCCTGCTGTTGCTCCATGGTGGCTTCGCGGGCCTTTTCGGTGAGGGCATCACGCTGGCGGCGGGCCATCTCGCCTTGTTGGGCGGCCTGGGCTTCACGTGCCTTCAGGGCCTCGGCCTGTTGGCGGAGGAGGTCCTGCTTGCGTTTTTCCAGGTTGTTGTTTTCCGCCTGTTTGCGGGCGAGTTCCTGCTGCTGGGCCATTGCGGCCTCGCGGGTGCTC
The DNA here is from genome assembly GCA_040386955.1 of Verrucomicrobiota bacterium. GTDB lineage: Bacteria > Verrucomicrobiota > Verrucomicrobiia > Verrucomicrobiales > Verrucomicrobiaceae > Prosthecobacter. The sequence goes on along the minus strand of JAZKER010000013.1, from coordinate 148,162 downwards.
TCCGCTTCACGATGGCGGCGGGCAGTCTCGGCTCCACGAAGCTTTTCAGTCATGTTTTCGCGGCTTTTCGCGGCTTCATCCTGCTGTTTTTTGATCTCGGATTCCCGGCGCTCCAGTTCGGCTTTTCGGGCAGCCTCGGCATCCATGCCCGGGCGTCCTGCTCCATCGCGGCCCGGCCTTCCATCCGGTAAGCGTTCTGACGGAGTGGGGACAGCGCCTGGCTGTGTAGGACGGCCCTCCTGGGGCATGGTTGGACGACCTGTACCGGAACGATCTTCCCGGTCTCGTCCACGGTCTGGGGTATTGGGGGTGGTTCCTGGCTGTGAAGGGCGGCCTTCCTGGGGCATGCCTGGGCGGCCAGCGTCGGGGCGATCTTCCCGGTCTCGTCCACGGTCTGGGGTATTGGGGGTAGTGCCTGGCTGTGCAGGGCGGTCTTCCTGGGGCATGCCTGGGCGACCAGCGCCAGGACGATCTTCACGGTCCCGGTCCCTGCCACGATCTGGCACACGGTCTGGAGTATTGGGAACGGTGCCTGGCAGGGGGATGCCGGGGCGGACTTGAGGCGGCATGTCCGGACGCTCTGCACCGGGGCGTGTGCCTGGCTCGCGGTCACGGTCCCTGCCGGGGATCTGAGGTGGCTGCGTGATCACGGCGGGTTGCACGGGTTTTGGTTCGCGGGCTTGACGGGAGATGGTGTCACGCAGGCTCTGGCGGCGGTCGTTTGGCACTTCGCTCCAAGCATCCACAATGGCCGGGCGGGCGACTTTGTCGGAAATGCGGGGCGGCTTTCCAGGTCTGCCAGGGCGGCCGGAAGGCAGCGGGGCAGGGATGAGCGGACGCACGGCATCGCGGTCACGTTCCGAGCGGTCAAGAAGGGGACGTTCCAGAGTCCGGGCGATGCGGACAGGGGCCACAGGTACACGCCCGCCGAAACGTTCTTCGAGCCAGCGACGATCCGGGCCACCCCGATGGACGAAGAAATTCGTCTGCTGCTGGTTGATGCGGACGATGTTGGTCAAGTTCACCGTCTGCTGGAAAATGTTGGTGATGTTCGTGATGGAGAGGCAGACGTTTACATAGCTGTTGCGGCCAAAGTTGGACGACTGGATGAAGACGTAGCTGCTCGGGGAGAGGCCGTAATTGACATCGCAGTCATAACCGATGCTGGTGTAGCCACGCCGACGCTCAGGGGGCAGGGGAGCCCAGCCGACACAATCGGCCCCAGAGCGCCAGGAAACCCATGCAGGGGCCCATTCACGTCCGGGTACCCAGACCCAGCCATGGCGGGCGATGCGCACCCAGCGGCCATAGTGGTAGCAGGCCCAGCCGAAAGGCTCGGGCGTATCCCAGGCCCATCCTTGGTCGCTCCACACCCAGCGGCCATCCACATAGGGACGCCATGCGGAACGTGAGGCAAGACGCGGCTGCCAGGCATAACCGTAACCTTCGACATCCAGCCACTCGCCATGCGGGGCCAGTTCTTCATAAAACATGGAGTAGTCAGCATCCGGATCTGTCCAGGCCTGGCCGCCAGGTTCCGGTGCCGGGGGGATGTAAGGGGCGGGTGATGGAGTGGCGGCCAGCTGATCTCGCAGTTCTTCGCTCTTCATGCGCGCCGCCTCAGCATCGGCCTGGAGCTGCTCATTTTCCTTTTGGATGGCGTCCAGCTTGGCCTGGAGTTCGGCGTTTTCCTTTTCCTGGATGCTGCGTTGCAGGTCGGCGAGCTGTTGTTGCAATTCAGCACTGCGGGCCTGCATGTCAGCGGCCTGCTGTTCGTAGGCGGCCTGGGCTTGCTCCAATTTCAGCCGGGCTTCGTCAGCGGCGGCATTGTCCTGGGGGGCGGCAGGCGGGTTGCAACTGACGAGCGCCAGGGAAAAGAGCGCGGCGGCGCCCAGGAGAGTGATCGGTTTCATAGCGGTTGATAGACCTGAGCTTCGACGAGAATGCCTCTTTTCTTGTTCAGGAACAATGCAGAAATGTGCAATGTGTGACCTACGGGTCCTGTCCCCATTTTGCCAACTGTGAATCTGTCTCTGCCTATTTCCCCAAGCTTTGCATCCGGGCCCGCCCTGCTGGCAATCTCGGGTGGACGGGATTCGGTGGCATTGCTGAACCTGCTGGTGAGTGCTGGGCAAGGAGGGCTGGTGCTCTGTCATTTGAACCACGGTCTGCGCGGTCGTGAATCTGGACAGGATGCGGCTTTTGTGCGCCGTCTGGCACGGCGATATGACCTGCCTTGTGAGATCGAAAAAGCGCCCGTGGCTGAACTGGCCAGGACGCAGAAGGTCTCCATCGAGACCGCCGCCAGAGCGGCGCGTTATGATTTTCTGCATCGCATGGCGCTGCGGCATGGGGCTGTGTGCATTTACCTGGCGCATCATGCGGATGATCAGGCGGAGACCATCCTGGCAAATCTTTGCCGGGGCACGGGAATCAGCGGGCTGAAGGGCATGATGGCAGAGACGGCCACAGCGCCGGTTCTCTGCCGGCCTTTGCTGGAAATGCCGCGTGCGGACATTGAGGACTACGTGCAGGAACATGGGCTGGCCTACCGGGAAGATTCCAGCAATGCGAGTCTGGCGTATCGGCGCAACCGGCTGCGGCATGAGGTGCTGCCATTGCTGAATGACGTTTATGCGCGGGATGTAACACCCCTCATTGTGCGCCTGGGCAGGCAGGCGGCGAGGGATGAGGACTGCCTGCAGCAGCAGGCGCGGGCATTCATTCAGGAGGAAGGGGCGATCACGAATGATGGCCGTCTGGTGTTGACCTCCAAGCTGCGCTCTTTGCACCCGGCGGTGCTGTCGAGAATTTTACACTTTTGGTTAGGTGGGCTGGCGGTTCTGGGCCTGGATGCAGATCTTTTGGATGACGTGCTGGCCATGCTCCGTCCGGGCGGGCCGGCGAAGATCAACCTCCAGGGGGGGCGGCATCTGCGCCGGAAGGCGGGCTGCCTTTGGGTGACGGAGCCGGAGTGAAGAGAGCTACTTTTTGCGCTCCAGCACGATGCGGAAGCTGACGGTGGGGCGTTTGGTATCCACCGGCAGAGGGGTACGCACGGAGGAGAGCAGTTCGTCGGGGTTGGCCGTCTGCCAGTTGCCGCCACGGACGGTGCCGAGGATCTTTTTTTCCTTGCCGCCTTTGGGCTGGCTGCCGGGCTCGAAATCGGTGTCCACCCACTCGGAGGCATTGCCGCCGAGGGCGACGATACCGCGCTCATTGGGCGGAAAGGCCCCGACGGCTCCGAGCTGGGGGAAGCGGTCCTGGTAGCCGGGGATGAAGCTTTCGAGGTGGTTCTTCCTCGCGGCATTGGTATCGGCCAGATTTTCGATGTTCGAGGGAGGCGGCCAGTCAAAACCCCAGGGGTAGATGCCACGGATGCGCCCGTTTCTTTCGGCTGGAGAAGTGCCACGCTCCAGGGGCAGGCCGACGGCGCGGCTCCACTCTTCATCCGTGGGCAGGCGATAGCGGTCTTTGGCACCAATGAGGCCGGCGTTGCGTTCCCGCTCGGTCAGCCAGGCGCAAAAGGCGCGGGCTTCTTCACGGTCCACCCCGACTACGGGCTGGGTGCCGCCACGGCCATCGGCATCCACGTTGTTCGGGCGGCGGGCATTGGTGGCCTTCACATATTCCAGGTAGTCACGGCGGCGCGTTTCCACGGCGGCGATCATGACATCTCCCAGAGGCACAAAACGCAGGCCCAGGCCGTTGGCCTTCCACTCACGTCCAAAGGTCACGGCCTGCCGCGTCTGCATGTCGGAAAACAATTCCAGCAGGGCTCCTGACTTCACGTCCCCCTCCAGGACGACATCGGAAAAGCCTTCCTCGCGAAGTTCATATTCCACGGGGCCGCTGCGCACTCGGGGCAATTCCAGTGGAGTGTAGCCCAGAAACTCATCGTGCTGGAAAATGCGCACTTTTTCCGGTGTGGTGCGGATGACGACGCTGCCGTAGGTCTGCCGTTCCACGCGGAGGTGGAAGGCCTGCCAGTTTTTGTCTTCGTTGCTGCTGGTGCTGTCGGTGTCCCGGTCCTCGGGCATGTCCTCATTGCCGCCGCTGTTGCTCTCCACGTAGTAGAAGGGCTCCACTTCGTAGTGATGCTCCTGGCTGAGGGCACCGGCGGCGCGGTCCGTATCCGTCATCCAGAAACGGAAGGCCTCGGCATCGCCCACAGGCACCACGACAAAGTAGGCGGCGTCCTTGCTCGCATCCGCCAGGGAGGCGCGGACCACCTTGCCTTCAAAGGAGCGGCCAGTGGCTTCGAGGAAGCGTTTGAAGAATTTGATCTCCACGGGCTGGACGCTGATGTGGCCTAATTGGGCTGGCTTGAAGGTGATGCCGAGGCTGTTGGTCCAGCGTTCACCCGGCTGGGGCAGGCGGGTGGCCTCCAGTTTCAGATCATACTCGGCGGGGCGGTTGCGGCTGGCGCGGTGCTCGATCTCGAGCTGCTTATGGCCAGGAAGACGAAGCTGATAAATCACGGGCACGCCTTCCTCAGGATTGAGCGCTAAGGGGGTGACTCCTAGCTTGTCCTCCCCAGCGAAGACATCGGCCCCGGCGGGCTCGGTCTTGATGGTGAGCATGGGCAGGCTTTTCTGTACTTCCAACAGGCTGCGATTGTCCTGCTGCTGGGCCAGCCACATGCCAAAGCCGACGGCGAGGGCCAAAGTCGTGGCGGCAGTTGCAGCCCAGTACCAGACGAGGCGGCGCGAGGGCAGGGGCTGCCCGCGCAGGTCCAGCGTCATTTCGTAGGCGCTGGAGTAGCGGTCCTTCGCCTTCGGGGCGCAGGCGGTGCAGATCACCCGGTGCAGGCGCTGCCAGACATCCAGTTTGTCGCCACTTTCGGAGCAGGATGGGATGTCGGGGAAATCCAGCCGGTCTTTGCCGGTGCTGGCTTCATAGAGAACCATGCCCAGGGAAAAGATGTCGGATTCAGGGGAGCCGGGTCCCTCGGGGGCCACGAAGCCCTCGGTGCCGACAAAGCTGCGCTGCCCGAGCAAGGCCACGAGGCCGATGTCTGCCAAGCGGCAGGCCCCATCAATGAAGATGAGGTTGGAGGGCTTGACGTCCCGGTGGATCAGTTTGTTCTCATGCAGGTAGTGCAGGCCTTCGGCGACATTGGCCCCGATCTGCAGGCAGCGACCGGCCATGATCCGTTTGTCCCGGCGCATCTCCAGGCCCAGGGTGTGGGCGGTGTAGGTATCGGGGGTGATGTCGCGGCCCTTTTCCAAATCATCCGCCAGCTCCATCACATAGTAGTAGAAGCCCTGGGCATCGCTGCGGCCGACCTGGAGGATGGGTACCAGCCCGGCATGGCGGCGGGAGATGGGTTCGTAGCGTTTGATGGCCTCAAACTCCCGTTCAAAGGAATCCGCCTGGTCATAGTCCTCCCGCCAGACGACTTTGACCGCCCGCAGGGCTCCGGTGACGGAGCGTGCCATCCAAACCTCTCCATAGGCCCCCCGGCCGATGAGACGAAGCGTCTCGTGGTCGCGGATTTCGGGGGCTGTACGGACAGGGGCGGTCACGGTGGAGGTTTGACAGGATTTAGTGTGCAGTATTCAGTGTTAGCCCTTGGAAGGTCAAGATTTGCCGTGAGGGGCTGCGGGATTGCTGTTGGCCGCACGAATTTTAGGAAACAGCGGCACTCAGGCAGGTTTAAAAAGCAGGTTGACCCCTGAGCGGGGTGTGGCAAACTGCTTTCCCTCACGCTCCGGCGAAAGTGACACTCCTCGTCCCTCGTCGGTTCCACGTGATTTCACGACCCCTACCCACATGAAAGAACAAGGCCACCCTACGGTTTACGAAACCACGATCACCTGCACCTGTGGTTCCGTGTATCAGACCATCTCCACCGTGCAGAACCTGAAGATCGGTATCTGCGCCGGTTGCCACCCCTACTTCACCGGTGAGCAGCGCTTCATCGATACCGCTGGCCGTGTGGACAAGTTTGCCCAGCGTTACGGCAGCACCCGCGCCCGCCGCGCTGCTCCGAAGCTCAGCGACGTTTCCGCGTAGCCTCGACATCCCTTTTGACCAGAAAACGGTGCCCGTGCCTCCGAGCTCGGCACCGTTTTTTGTTGCTTCCCGCCCTGCCGCCGCGCTGCGGCCCTCTGCTTTTCGTCCCCTACCGCCATGGATTACGCCCCCATCATCGCCACCAAACGCTCCCGTTTTGAGCTCCTCGAAGAACTCATGGGGCAGCCGGGCTTTTTTGACGATGCGAAAAAGGCCGGTGAACTTACGCGTGAGCATCGCACTCTGGGAAATCTTTTGGAAAGCTGGGACGAATATCAGAAGCTGCTCACGGAACTGGCAGACAGCCAGGAGATGCTGAAGGCGGGTGACGAAGAATTTGCAGCCATGGCCGCTGCGGAGATCCCGATCATCCAGAACCGCATCGAGGAACTGGAGAAGAAGGTGCAGTTTTCCATCCTGCCGCCGGATCCCCTGGAAGGCCGCGATGCCCTGGTAGAAATCCGTGCCGGTACCGGTGGGGACGAGGCTTCCCTGTTTGCCGCCGATCTGGTGCGCATGTACAGCCGCTATGCTGAAACCCGTGGCTGGAAGGTGGAGACGCTGGAGTCCAGTCCTTCGGATGTGGGGGGATTTAAGGAAATCGTCATGAAAGTGGCCGGTGAGGACGTCTTCCGCATCCTCAAGTATGAAAGCGGCGTGCATCGGGTTCAGCGCGTGCCTGCCACGGAGGCCCAGGGCCGCATCCACACCTCTGCCGCCACGGTGGCCGTGCTGCCAGAGGCTGAAGAAGTGGACTTTGAACTGAAGTCTGATGAAGTCCGAATCGAAGTCTGCCGCTCCTCCGGTGCAGGTGGCCAGGGTGTGAACACTACGGACTCCGCCGTGCAGGTGATGCACATCCCCACGGGCACCATCGTTCGCTGCCAGGACGGCCGTAGCCAGATCAAGAACAAGGAAAAGGCGCTGACGATTCTGCGCTCTCGCCTGCTGGAAAAGAAGCAGCAGGAAGAAGCGGCGAAGTATTCTGCGCATCGTCGCAACCTCATCGGCAGCGGTGGCCGTGAGGAAAAGATCCGCACCTACAACTACCCGCAGAACCGTGTCACCGATCACCGGATCGAGATGACGGTTTATAACCTGGACATGTTCATGGAAGGCCGCGTGGACCAGATTTTGGATTCCCTGCTGGCCAGCGACCTGCAGGAGCGTCTGGCTGAGGCAGGGCTGAAGTAAGGCTGGTCAGGGGAGATGACAGACGGTTCCTGATTTGAGGTTTCACCTCACGCACGCATGCCTGCCCGGCTGCCTGTCTGACCCGTCAGGCTTGCCAGGGCCAAGGCAGCAGCGGCGGCGGTGAAGACGGAGTAGTCCAGGGGGCTCTTGATGCCAAAGGAGACGGTCATTGCGAGAGCAAAGGCCAATAAAAGTCCCGCGCTGGCGAGAGCGGCCAGTTGCACGCGAAAACCTGCCCCCAGCCAGAGGCCGAGCCCCACTTCCGAAACCGTGGCCAGCAGGCCGAGGGAGCCTGCCCAGGAGGAGGGCAGGAAGGAAAGGACCTGGGCCGTGTAGGCCACGAAAGGCGCCCAGGCACCCCAGACCACGCCTGGACTGCCAGGGGCACCCCAGCCGCCAAGGCGGTCCACCGAGGCTGAGATGAAACCGGCGGCCAGGGACAGCCGCAACAACCAGACTGCGGAGAGGTGAAGCGTGGGGTTCATGATGAGAAGCCGGATTTGTGTTCAGCCTATTCCTTGACCGGACTCGTCACCGCCGTGCCAGTTTTGCCGACGATGAAGGCGATGAGCTTGGCTGGCTCGGTTTTGCTGGCATTCCGGGAAACTTCGTGAATGGAACCGGGCGGTTCGTAAAAGGTCTCTCCGGCCTTCACGGTGGTGAGCGGTCCCCCGGTGATTTGCAGTTCGACGTTGCCTTCGATGACATAGACAAAAACGGGACCGTGATGCCGGTGCGGAGGCGAGCTTTTTCCAGGGGCATAGGTCACCACGGTCATGGAGACCTGCTCCTCCGGATGTCCGGCCAGTTCTTGATTGAACAAGGGAACGATGCTGACGCCTTCTTCGCCATGGTCGGCAGCCTTGCTGACGAGGAATCCTGAGCCCAGCATGGAGGTGAGAAGGGTGAGGGTCTGGCGGCGGGTGCCGAGTGCGTTTGTTTTCATGGATTCAGATGGTTTCAGGTGGGGTGAGCTGGAAGCTGATGGCAAAACGGTTCCATCCGTTGATGGCGACAATGGCGAGGGTCAGATTGACCAGCTCGGCTTCGGTGAAGTGGGGGCGGGCTTCTTCGAAAACTTCATCCGGGACATGGCTGGAAGCCACAAGCGTCACCGCCTCGGTCCAGGCCAGGGCCGCCCGCTCGCGGCCGGTGTAGACCGGGGCTTCGCGCCAGGCCTGCAGGAGGTAGAGCCGACGTTCCGTCTCGCCAGCCTTGCGGGCATCGCGGGTATGCAGATCCATGCAGTAGGCGCAGCCGTTGATCTGAGATGCGCGAAGCTTGACCAGCTCCAAAAGTGAGGGCTCCAGTCCGCTGGTCTTGACGGTGTTTTCAAGGGCGCACATCGCCTTGAAGGCCTCAGGGGCAGCTTTCTGATAATTGATGCGAGGGGTGTGTGGCATAACGTTTTGGGGTTTGTTGACGGTCGCAGTTTGGTTTTTGATTGGATCATCGTAAAGATCCACATAAGAGAAATGGACTGAACCACTTTTAATCTGCCGCATGTCCAAGAAAGCCCCTTTTAACGAACTTGTGTTTCGCCCGGCGGAGGCAGGCCGGCCCTTGGCTGCATGGTTGTATGAAGAACTGCGTGCCGCCATTTTGGATGGGCGCCTGAAGGCCAGCTCGAGGCTGCCCTCCACACGTCAGCTCGCTCTTCAGCACGGCGTCGCACGCGGCACGGTGATCGCGGCCTTTGGCCCCTTGCTTGAGGAAGGTTATCTGGAGAGCCGCCAGGGATCCGGCAGCTATGTGGCGGCCAATCTGCCCGACCGCTTTTTTGATGCGCCCAGTGGTCCCTCCCGCCGAACTGCGGCGACGCAGTCTGAAGCCGGGCTGTCGCGATGGGGAGGAAAGCTCTCCGCCACCTTTCCACCTCGCGCTTCCAAAGAGCTGGGACTGCCTTTTGAGGCGAATCTTCCAGCCATGGACCTGTTTCCCATCGCCCTCTGGGGCAGGCTGGCTGGCCGACGAATTCGTCAGGCGGGGCGTCGTCTGCTGGGGGAGGGAGATTCGGCTGGCTACCGTCCGTTGCGCGAGGCCGTGGCGGATCACCTCGGTGTGGCCCGAGGGGTCAAATGCACGGCGGATCAGGTGGTCATTGTGTCGGGCACGCAGCAGACCTTGCAGCTGGTCGCCCGTCTTGTCCTGGACCCTGGCGACCGGGTCTGGATGGAGGATCCCGGATACATCGGCGCTCTGGCGGCCTTCAAGGCCGAGGCCGCCCAGGTGGTGCCCGTGCCGGTGGATGAGCAAGGCCTGGATGTCGCCGCCGGGCAGAGGCTGGCTCCGCGGGCCAAGCTGGCCTACATCACACCCGCCCATCAGTTTCCGCTGGGCGTGAGCCTGTCTCTGGAGCGCCGTCTGGCCCTTCTGCGGTGGGCGCAGAAGGCCAAGGCCTGGATCTTCGAGGATGATTACGACAGCGAGTACCGATTTTCCGGAAAGCCGCTGCCATCGCTGCAGAGCCTGGACAGCAGCCAGTGCGTCATCTTTGCGGGCAGCTTCAACAAGATGCTCTTCCCCACGCTGCGGCTGGGCTATGTGGTGCTGCCGCCAAAGCTCGTCCAGCCCTTCATCCATGCCCGGTCCATGATGGACCGTTTTCCTCCGGTACTGGATCAGGCGGTGCTGGCCGATTTTTTCATCGAAGGTCATTTTGGCCAGCACATCCGGCGCATGCGGGAAGCCTATGCCGAGCGGTTGGCTGCCCTGCTGGAGACTGCGGAAAGCGGCCCGCTGGCCGGGCTTTTGGACATCGCCTATATCCAGGCTGGGATGCAGGCGGCTGCCTTCCTGCCTGCCACCTTGCCAGACATGAAGGTCATGACTGCCGCTGCCGCCCAGGGAGTGGAGGTGCTGCCGCTGTCCGTCTTCCAGATCGGGCGCACCGATATCAATGGTCTTTTGCTGGGATTCGCGAATGCCACGCCTGTTGCGATTCGAAAAGCCGCCGCACGGCTGGCCAAGGCTCTGGGCAGATCTTTCTGAAGCCAGGGACCTCCGGGCAAGCTGCCAAAATCCTGATGGCATTCATCTGGGCCATGAACCGGTGGTCCCTGCCGTTCCATCTCCTCAGGTATGACGGCAAAATGACAGAAGCCTTTGCACAGGCCTGAGGCGTGAGGCATGGAAGCCGCCACGCATGAAACTCCTCCTTGATACGCTCCGCGCTGGCACTGGCTACCTGGAGAAGCATGGCGTGGATGAGGCGCGGCTGAACATGGAGCATCTGCTGGCCCATGTGCTGGGCTGCCGCCGGCTGGATCTTTACCTGCGGTTTGGTGAGATGCTGCAGGAGGTGGACCTGGAGAAGCTGCGCGGGCTGACCAAACGCCGGGCTGAAGGGGAGCCTTTGCAGCACCTGCTGGGCACGGTGGACTTTCTGGGAAACGAACTCGTCAGTGACCACCGGGCGCTGATCCCTCGGCCGGAGACGGAGTACCTGTGTGATCTTTTGATCAAACACTACGGCCAAAATCCGCCGGCGCGTGTGCTGGACATGGCCACGGGCTCGGGTTGCATCGGCCTGACGCTGGCCTGTGCCTGGAAGGACAGTGAAGTCATGCTGGCCGACATCTCGGAGGAAGCTCTGGATCTCGCCCGGCTGAATACCAGTCGTCTGGGGCTGGAGCGTGTGCAGATTCTACGCAGTGATCTTTTTGAGAAATTGGATGGCCCTTTTGACCTCATCGTCAGCAACCTGCCCTACATCCCCAGCGGTGAGATTCCGGCCCTGAGCCGGGAAGTGCGGCGGGATCCGGTGCTGGCGCTGGATGGTGGTCCGGATGGGCTGGACATCGTGAGGCGCTTTCTGGCCGATGCTCCGGCCCGGCTGGCTCCTGGCGGCCGGATTGCGCTGGAGGTGGGGCATGACCAGGGACACACCACGGCCCAACATGCCAGCGGCCTGGGCTATGGCGGTGCCGAAGTGCGGGCCGACCTGGCCGGAATCGAGCGTTTTGTCTTCGCTGAGACGCCAGTATCCAACTGATTGCAGTTTTTTTACAAAAAAGTGTAACTGCATTTTGCCAATGCGGTAATCCCCTATGTCTGCGAGGCTTGTCGCAAGGAAACGGCTTTCACGGTAGCTTTTTCCGGTGGCAAGCCTCGTGGGCGTCGCTCTCTCAATGAGGCGAATCTTCCTGCTTGCGCATGAGCCTCCCCGGCGCACTTACACGGGAAACATGGAAAAACTTATCGTTCACGGCGGCGCACCTCTGAAAGGTCGCGTAAACATCAGCGGCAGCAAGAACTCCTCCCTGCCCATTTTGGCGGCAACACTGCTGACCAAAGACACCTGCACCATCCGGCGCGTGCCTGATCTCAGCGATACCAATTACATGGTCCGCATCCTGGGCGAACTGGGTGCCGAGGTGGAACGCGCCAGCGGCGTGGTGGTGGTGAAGGCGGAAAAAATTAAGTCCGTGGCTCCTTATGAGCTTGTGCGGAAGATGCGCGCCAGCATCTGCGTGCTGGGGCCTCTTACGGGCCGTCTGAAGAAGTGCACCGTCTCCCTCCCTGGTGGCTGCGTGATTGGAGACCGCCCGGTGGATTTGCATCTCAAGGGCCTTGAGGCTCTGGGAGCCGTCGTCACCGTGGATGGTGGGGACATCAGTGTGAATGCCAAGAAAGGCTTCAAAGGCGGCCCGATGAATCTCATGGGCAAGCACGGTTCCACGGTGCTGGGGACGGACAACGTCATGATGGCCGCCACCCTGGCCAAAGGGGTCACGGTCATCGAAGGCGCAGCCGCCGAGCCGGAGGTGGAAGATCTAGCCAATTTCCTCATCAAGATGGGCGCGAAGATCGAAGGCGCAGGCACCAACCGCATCACCATCGAAGGCGTCAAAGAACTGCATGGGGCTGAACACACCGTCATTCCTGACCGCATCGAGGCAGGCACCTTCCTCTGCGCCGGGGCCATGATCGGTGAGGGCATTACGCTGAAGCGCGTGATGCCTGAGCATATGACCGCCGTGACGGACATGCTGAAGAAGTGCGGTTTCCCGATTGAGATCGGCAAGGACAGCATCAGCATCGCGCCGAATCCTGACGCGAAAGGTTTTGATCTCACCACTCTTTGTTATCCCGGTTTTCCGACGGACATGCAGGCACAGTTTTGCGCCCTCGCCAGTGCGATCAGCGATACCAGCACCATCACGGAGACCATCTTCCCGCAGCGTTTCATGCATGTGGCGGAAATGAAGCGCATGGGGGCGAACATCGACCTCCAGGGAGCGACGGCTCGCATCCGAGGTGGACCGCTCATGAAAGGTGCCCCCGTCATGGCCAGTGACCTTCGTGCCTCAGCCGCCCTCGTGCTCGCGGGCCTGATCGGAAGCGGCAAGACAGAGGTCAATCGCCTCTATCACATCGACCGTGGTTACGAACACCTCGACGACAAACTCGCTGGCCTGGGCGCTCAGTTGGAGCGGGTGAAGGAGTGATAGGTTCTTGTTAGCAAGTGGGGCAATGACTGTTGAATGCTAATCGAGTGAGAACACTCCTATTCATTGTCTCTCGTTTGGAGTTTGTTGACTCAGCTAGATTTATGATCGCGGGCCGCAATTGCGGGGACGAATTGCGCCGTGGCGATCGATTAAGTGTTCGTGATTTTATGGGTAAAAACTCGGCGGTGGAGTTTTGTATCGATGAAATCAATTTTTATCATCGCACCGTTGAAGTCGTTGATCCTGGGCACACAGCAGGGCTGTTTTTCCCAAATGAACTCGCCAACAAAGTTCGTTTGGGCGATGAACTTTGTGGCCTCGCTGAGACTTGATAACCCCTCGCCAAATGAACCGCGTTGCCGTTCACTTGGCATTGAGCCTTCTTAAAACTTCATCGCCCGCAGGGCTGGCAGATCCACCATGATGTTTTGGCTGCGCATGAGGGTTTCCCCAACCAAAAGTGCGTCAGCGCCGGCTTCGGCCAGGCGGGTGGCGTCGGCGGGGGATTTGATGCCGCTTTCGGAAACGAGCAGAATGTCATCAGGCACTTCCTCAGCCAGGGCTTCGGTGGTGGCCATGTCGACGGTGAAGCTCTTGAGGTTACGGTTGTTGACGCCCAGGATGCGCACGTCGGTGTCCAGGGCGCGCTCCAGCTCGGGCAGGTCGTGGACTTCCATCAGCACATCGAGCTGGAAGGTGTGGGCGATATCCAGCAGCTTCACCAGCGTGTCCTGATCCAGCGCGGCGACGATGAGCAGGATGGCATCGGCCCCGGCGACGACGGCTTCATAGATCTGCGCTTCGTGGATGATGAAGTCCTTGCGCAGGCAGGGGATGTCCACCTGTTCACGGATCAGCGAGAGGTACTCCAGGCGGCCCTGGAAGTACTTTTCATCCGTGAGGATGGAGAGGGCGGTGGCTCCGGCTTTCTCGTAACCACGGGCGATGGTGAGGGGATCAAAGTCCGCAGAGATGGTGCCGACGGAAGGGGAGGCGCGCTTGACTTCGGCGATCATGCCCAGGCGTGTCGGATCCAGGCGGAGGGCGTCTTCCAAGGAACGGAAATCATCCCGCAGGGTGGCTGCAGCGCGCAGCATGTCCATGCGAGGCAGCAGTTTCTCCACTTCGAGGCGCTTGTGCGCGATGATTTCGTCCAGCTTATTCATAGGGGGGCGGAAGATGGGGGCGATCTGGCGACGTGCAAGTTGCACCTTGCACGGTATTTTTCTCAGTAAAAAGTTAGACAGAGCTGGCTCAGGGTTGCACCTCGGAGGCGGACATTTATTTTGAATCTCTGACTGCCCTATGAAGATCGCCTCAAAACCTTTCCGTGTCGGCATTGTCGGTGCCGGTCCTGCTGGTGCCACGCTGGCCTGTTTGCTCGCCAAAGAAGGCGTGGATGTGGTGTTCTTCGATGATGGCAAGCGCCCGGACATGGTGGTGGGGGAATCGCTGGTGCCGCGTCTGGTCAATGTCTTCCGCCGCCTGGGCATTGAGGACGAAGTGGCCAAGCTGGGCACCTACAAGCCGGGGGTGACGTGGATCTTTGATGAAAATGATGCGCTGGAGCTTTCCTTCACCGCCATGCGCGGGGTGCTGCCCACCTACGCCTACAATGTGCATCGCCGCCCCTTTGACGACCTCGTCCATCAAACGGCACTGGATGCTGGCGCACGGTTTGTTCCCTGCGACGTGAAGCTGGAAGTTGGCCTAACTGAACGTGGTGAAAAAGTGCCACGCCTCAGCGCTGCCACCCTGGCCCTGGTGCCTGACTGGAATGGAAAGCAGCCGGACCTGCTGGTGGATGCCAGCGGCCGTCGTCGCCTGTTTGCAAAGCTGCTGGGTCTCAAGGCAGCCATTGGCGACCGCAAAGATGTCTCTCATTTTGCCCATTACGAAAACTGCACCATGCCTGTCCCGGCGGGCCAGACGGTGATCACACGTCTGAAGCACGGCTGGTCCTGGCGCATCCCTCTCCTGCATGCCCTGAGCATCGGGGTGGTCTTTGACAAGGAGCATGCGAAGCAATACGGCAAGACACCCGAGGAACAGCTTGAGGCCGTGATTGACCAGAACAAGCCGCTGGCCGATGCCTGCCCTAACCGCAAGCGTATCACGCCAGTGACCACTTACGCGAACTATCAGCTCATCTCGGACCGTGGACATGGAGATGGATGGGTGAGCGTGGGAGATGCCTTTGGTTTTGTGGATCCTATGCTGTCCCCAGGGCTCTGCATGGCCATGACGTCGGCCGAGATGTTAGCAGATGCCATTTTGCAGAACCGCCAGGACGACTGGAACCGCGCTTTCCAAAATTACCTCGACTGGTTCCGTGACATGCTCAATGCCTGGCAGGAACTGGTGGACATGTTCTATGGCGGGCAAATTTTTGCCCTTCAGCGCACCGGCACCAAGATTTCACAGATGTTCCCCGGCAAGATCAGCATGGTGATGCAGCGTCACTTTGAGAAAAACATCTCCGGCATGGCAGGCGGTGGTCTGACGAATCATCCCTACAGCCGGAACTTGCTGCGCTTCATGACACGCTTTGCCATCTATGGCGAGGAGCCGGCGGACTACGCAGTGGTGTGACGCCTGCGCCAAAAGGCCAGCCACAGGCCGCCGATGAGGCCCCACAGGCCCAAGGCGGCAAAGCCCAGCAAAGAGGCCGCCAGGGCATTGGCTTTGCCGATGCCTGCCTGCCCGCCCAGCCACTCCACGAGCAGGCCTTCACGCACGCCGAGGCCACTGAGAGTGATGGGCAGGGAAGCAATGGCATCCACCACGGGCATCAGCCCCAGCAGGCTGGGCAGTGAAACATGGGTGCCGAGCGCACGGGCGGCGGCCCAGTAGGCAGCATAGGCGCAGGCGGTGCCCAGCGCCGATACGGCAAAGCCGGAGAATAACCAAGGATGCCGAAACGTGCCCGCATAGATCGGTGCCGCTTTGGCCGAGAGCCAGCGCAGGCCGGGGATGCGGCCAAAGACCCGCTGCAGCCAGGGTTCCATGATGACTCCCAGCCCCAGGAAGGATAACCCCGTGAAGGCCAGCAAAGCCATGTCGGCCGTGGCCAGCACCCCTTCAGGCAACCCTGCCTGCCGCGAAAACAGGCCATAGAGAATGACTCCGCCAAAAAGCCCGCCGATGTGGTCCAGCACCAGCGAGCCGACGATGGCTCCGCGTCGTTCCGGGAAGGTGCGTGAAAGCAGCAGCAGCCGGATGCCGTCGGCCCCAATCGGGCCAAGGAAGTAAAGATTGAAAAAATCGGCAAACAGCGTCAGCCGCAGCAACTCCCCATAGCGCGCCTTCACTCCATAAACTCGCAGGAACCACCACCACCGCCCCGCCCAGCCCAGGACGGAAAGCCCGCCGAGGAGGAATGCCAGGGCGAGCCATGCAGGATCTATGGAAGACCAGGAGAGTTCCGCCGCCCCCTCCTGCCTCAGCTTTCGCAGCACCCACACCATCAGCCCCACGGCGAGGGCAGCACGGAGCAGGAGAAAAAGGTGGCGGGTGCGCATGGGAGATGCCGACCTTAGTCAACCCCGCCTCGAAATCCAAACAGCAAGTGCCATGAAGCATCTTTTGACCCGCTTGACCTTTGACCTGCCCTCATCCCCGTGCATCTCTACGGGCTTCCTTTTTAGCCCTTTTCCCCGACCATGTCCGTTCCTACCCCCCCACGCACCATTCACATCGGCCTCGCAGGACTGGGGAACGTGGGTGCCGGCGTCTTTAAAAACCTGATGCAAAATGGCGATCTCATCCGCCAGCGCACCGGGGCGGACATCCGGGTGAAGCGCGTGGTGGTGAGGGATCTCCAGCGCCCCCGGGATGTGGTGGTGCCGGAAGCCATGCTTTCCACCCAGTGGCAGGACCTGATTGCCGATGAAGAGATCCAGGTGGTGGTCGAGCTCATCGGTGGCACCACCACGGCCTATGATCTGGTGTGCGCAGCCCTGCGGGCCAAAAAGATCGTGGTCACGGGCAACAAGGCCCTGCTGGCTGAGCGCGGGCAGGAGCTGTTTGCCCTGGCGGAGCAGTGCGGCGTGCCCATCTATTTTGAAGCGGCTGTTGCAGGCGGCATCCCGATCATTCAGGTGCTGCAGGAGGGGCTGGTGGGGAACCGCATCCTGTCCATCCACGGCATCATCAATGGCACCTGCAACTACATCCTCACTCGCATGTCCCAGGCGGGCCTCAGCTATGAGGACGCCCTTCGCGAAGCCCAGGAAAAAGGCTATGCCGAGGCCGACCCTACGCTGGATGTCAGCGGCTGGGACGCTGCGCACAAGGCCATCATCCTGGCCTCGTTAAGCTATGGGTTCTGGATCCCGACTCCTTGCGTGCATGTGGAGGGGGTGGACACGATCGACATCGTGGATTTCAAGTTTGCCAAGCGCCTGGGTTACACCATCAAGCTGCTTTCCGTGATCCGTGCCGATGAGCAGGGGCTGGTGGAGGTGCGTACGCAGCCGACGCTGGTGCCGCTTTCCCACGTGCTGGCGAATGTCAGCGGCAGCTTCAATGCGGTCCTGGTGAATGGCGACATCGTGGGCGAAACGCTCTTTTATGGCCGTGGGGCCGGGCAGGATCCGACGAGCAGCAGCGTCATCAGCGATCTTTGTGAAGCCGCTGCCGTGCTGGTCTATGGCGCACGCCATAGCGGGTTCGTCCCGCATGGGCTTTATGGGAAGAGCAAGCCCATCGAGGACACCGTTTCCCATTACTACCTGCGCCTGACCGTGGACGATGTACCCGGTGTGCTGGCCCAGGTATCCACTGTGCTAGGGCAGCGAAACATCGGCATCTCCTCCATGATCCAGCCCGAGGATCTGGAAGACACCAGTGGCAGCACCAGCCTGGTGCTGATGCTGCATGATGCGAGCCTGGGCGACATGCTGAAGGCTCTGGATGCCCTCTGCTCACTCGCCTGTGTACGTGGCAAACCGAGCTGGATGCGGGTGGAGACCCTGCAGGGTTAATTAATCCGCCTTTACTTCAGCTTGGTCCACACAATGTCGCTGAACAGGTCGCCATTGCGGTCCACCTGCACCTGGGCCACCCAGGGGTCAAAGCCCAGCATCATGGCACGCGAGCACACGCTGTCGTGGTCGGTATGGGTGAGGGGCGGAGCAGCTTTGGGCTCCAGGCTGGCATTGATATGCACCAGCATGTTGATTTCAGAACTTCGGGCCTCCAGGTCCTTGGTTCCATGCCGCTGCGTGGTGTGGTAGCAGCGGTATCCGTTCTCGATCAGCCATTTCTCCACATGGCGTTCCCCGTATTCGGCGATGTCTGTCGGTGTCAGCATGGCGCATGGTGGGTTGAGTTTTGTTCAATTCCTCGGCCTCACGCCTTTTTTTGGAACTGAATTATTTCATGGTTTTACCATGAGGCGATTTGCAACGCAATGCTGAGATTTCAGGCATCTTGCAAAAAAAATCAGGGCGAACCACTCGGTCCGCCCTGATCTTTTCGAAGGTTACCAACAGCCAGAAGACAACCCACTATCTGAAATATGAGACTGAAAACCGCGCTGCGTTCTTCAATCTGAGAGGATCATGCCACAAATGGCGACCAAAAAGTCAGGGGAGGGTAAGAGGGTTGTAAAAAATATGTCACATTCACTTTTTGGGAGCCTTGGGCTTCAGTAGCTGCTCCAGGCGTTTGTTTTCCAATTCGAGGGCCTCGGCGGACATGGGCTGGGGCTTGAACTCGGGAGAGGGGACCAGGTTTTCCCCGCCAGGGATGGAGCGTAGGCGCAGGCTGCGAAACCAGACTGGCTGGCCGTGGTCCTGCAGACGCAAGTGGGCACCGCGTTTCGTCAGATCGCCGCCGCGAATGCGCAGGATCTCCAGCTCACGGGACCAGCGTGGATCTGTGTAGTCGAAGTCAATCACGGCTTCTCCATTGAGCCAGTGCTGGATGACGGTGCTTTTGCAGACGATGCGGCCTTCGTTCCAGACATCATGGGGACGGGCGTTGTTTTTGCTGGGGGCCATGCAGAAAAACAGGGAGGCGGCAGCCTGGCGGGGAATTTTGCCATAGTGGCTGTTCACATTGTTCAGCACCTGATATTCGTATTGGCCGGGGCGGTAGTAAACGCCGCTGTTGCAGCCTTTGCTGGCCTTCCATTCAAAGCGCAGTTCGAAGTCATCCGGCACCTTTGCGACAGTCCAGGTGATGTCTCCCCCGCGTGTGGGGCAGGCGAGTGTGCCGTCTTCGATCACCCAGTTGCCTGCGTGCTCCCAGCCCTGGAGGTCCTGGCCATTGAACAGCAGGCGGAAGCCCTGTTCTTTTTCGTTGGCTGAAAGTTGGTTAGGCTCGTCCGCGCTGAGCGACAGGCAGAACAGGCCGGCGATGGTGATGAGGAGTTTTAAAAATGGCATCCTCACTCAGACGGAGGATGCCACCGGGGCCTATCGGCGAATGCGGTCTCAGGGGACGATCTGCACCGGAGTCCCCAGGGAAGACTCACGGTAAAAGATCTCGGCCATCTTGGTGGGCAGGCGGATGCAGCCGTGGGAGGCCGGGTAGCCCGGCAGGTAACCTTCGTGCATGCCGATGGCGCCGGTGATGCGCATGAAGTAGCGCATGTTGGCCCCGTCGAACTTGGAGCCCTTGGGCCGGGCATCCTTACGGATGTCCACCTCCTTTTTGACGATGAAGCCGGTGGAGTCCACATAGTCTCCATAGAGGTTGGATTTGTGATCCAGATCTTTTTGAATGACGCTGAATTTCCCAGGACGGGTGGCATGGCTTTCACGGCCGGAGGAGATGGGAGACATGCCGACGACGACGCCGTCCTTCATGAAATAGACCTTTTGCTCGCCGAGGCTGATCTTCATGCTGGGTTTTCCCAGCACGCCTTCACCACGCCAGTAGGAGCCATCATCCACCGGTTTGCCTTCTTTTTTGGCCTTCTTCAATTTTTTCAGCCGGGCTTCTTCCTGTGGCTCCAGCCGGACGCGCTGCACATAGTAACCTCCACCAGGGGCTGGGCGGCGGATTTCGCGGTAATTCGGGCTGGAGCAACTCATGCTCTGAAAGAGCACCGTCAGGGTCAGCAGGGCGAAAGACAGTCGGCGGAGAGCGTTCATAGTGGGAGTGGGAGAGGCGTGCGCGCTTATGGAGCACATTTGAGGCCGCTTTTCCATCACAAGCTGAGGGGGGATCAGGCGAAACCTTTAAAAAAGCTCTGGCCTGTCCTGGTGGTCTCATCGGCGACTTCTTCCACCGGCTGCCCTCGCATGGCTGCCACAGCCCGCGCGGTGTCTGCCACGTAGGCGGGCTCGCAGAGTTGGCCACGGTGGGGCACCGGGGCCAGGTAGGGCGCATCAGTCTCCAGCATGTAGTGGCCTGCAGGGATCTGGCGCACAGTGTCACCCGCAGGACCTGGATTTTTAAAAGTGACGATGCCGGTGAAGGAAAGGAGATGCCCTGCCTCGAGCAGCGGCCGGGCCTGCTCCAGTGTGCCGGTGTAGCAGTGGAAGACCCCGCGCAGGCGGTCGCTGTATGGCAGGACAATGGCGGTGAGGTCCTCCCAGCTTTCGCGGTTGTGCAGCACCACGTTCAGTTCCAGCTCGGCGGCGAGTTCCAGTTGCAGGTGCAGGCAGCGGGCTTGATGGAGTTTCCATGCCGTGAGGTCGAATCCCTCGGGCGGCGCATGGAAGTAGTCCAGACCGATCTCGCCAATGGCGGCCACCTTCGGATGCCGGGCGAGATCGCGCAGTTCATGGATCCAGTCTTCACCGGAAACGGTGTCCACATCGCAGGGGTGGATGCCCACGGCCACGCGAACATCCGGCTCTTTTTCAGCCAGGGCCAGAAGTTTGCGGGCATTGGGCAGATCCGTGGCCGGGGCCAGCATCCGCGTGACCCCGGCGGAGCGGGCGCGGTCCAGGATCGCAGGCAGATCTGCGTCAAATTTGGCGCTGCCCAGATGCGTGTGAGTATCGAAAAACATGGTTTCCGATAGCGGGTGATTTGGCGGAGTTCAAGGACGACGGGGGAATGTCGCCGGGGGCTTTGGTGAAGTCATTCAAACTCGCCCAACTCTTTGCAATCGGCAGCAAGAGAGCCCGAGTCTCTTCGTTGAGATGGACTTCATGCGCGTTCTTCTTTCTGTTCTTTTCACCTCCCTCGGCCTGCTCACCGCCCCGGCAGCAGAAAAGCCGAATGTCATTTTCATCCTCGCAGATGATCTGGGCTACTCAGACCTCGGCTGTTATGGGGGCGACATTGCCACGCCGAATCTGGATTCCCTGGCGAAGAACGGCCTGCAGTTCACCCAGTTTTACAACACTGCCCGCTGCTGGCCCACCCGTGGGGCGCTGATGAGCGGTTATTATGCGCAGCAGATTCATCGGGATGAGCTGCCAGGGCTGGGCGGTGGTGGGCGCGGGGTGCGGCCTGCCTGGGCCCGGCTGCTGCCAGACTTCCTGAAGCCAGCGGGCTATCGCAGCTATCACAGCGGCAAATGGCACATTGACGGGCCCGTCCTTGAGGCCGGCTTTGACCGTTCCTTGGACATGAAAAACCAGGGCAACTTTTTCAGCTCGGCTGGCAATGCGATTGATGACCAGCCTGTCTCCGTGCCAACGGATGAAAAGGGCTACTATGCCACCGTGGCCACGGCGGATCATGCCATCAGTTGCCTGAAGGAGCACGCCTCCAAACATGCGGACAAACCATTCTTCCATTACATCCCCTTCATCGCCCCGCACTTCCCTTTGCACGCTCTGCCAGAGGACATCGCGATTTATCGGGACAGGTATCTGAAAGGCTGGGAAGCCATGCGGGAGGCGCGTTACCAGAAGCAAAAGGCCCTGGGCATCGTGAACACGGAGCTGTCGGCTTTGGAAAAAGACATCGGGCCGCCTTATGACTTTCCCGATGCGTTTGAAACGCTCGGTTCAGGCGAGATCAACCGCCCGCTCCCGTGGGATGCCCTGACGGATGAGCAGCGCCGTTTTCAGGCCACGAAGATGGCCATCCATGCCGCCATGGTGGACCGCATGGACCGTGAGATCGGCCGCATTCTCCAGCAGCTCAAAGACATGGGGGAGTATGAAAACACCATCATTTTCTTTGCCTCAGACAATGGGGCGAGCGCGGAGATCATGGTGCGCAACGGCGGGCATGATCCCAAAGCCGAGCCGGGCAGTGCGGCGACCTATCTCTGCCTGGGGCCTGGCTTCTCCAGTGCCTGCAACACTCCCTTTCGCCGTCACAAGACCTGGGTGCATGAAGGCGGCATCAGCACCCCTTTGATCGCGCATTGGCCCCAGGGCATCCCGGCGCGTGGTGAGCTGCGCACGACCCCGGCCCACGTGGTGGACATCGTGCCGACCATCCTGGAAATCACAGGCGTGGAAAAACCAAAAGCGTGGCAGGGGGAGGCCATCCCTGAAGCACCCGGAAAGAGCCTGGTGCCTTCCTTTGCCAAGGATGCGACGATTGCCCGTGAATCCCTCTGGTGGCTGCATGAAGGCAACCGCGCCGTGCGGGTGGGGGACTGGAAGCTGGTGGCCGCGAAAGGCGATGCCTGGGAGCTGTACGACCTGAAGACAGACCGTGCGGAGGCGCATAACCTCGCGGGTCAAATGCCGGAAAAGGTGAAGGAACTGGAAACCGTGTGGCAAAAGCAGACGGATGCTTTTGCCGCCCTGGCGAAAAAGACGGTTCATCTCCAGCCCCAACCTCAGGCGAAAGGCAAAGGGAAGGGCAAAGGCAAGAAGAAGTGAGGGTGAGACAGTCCGTGTATCAGCCTCCTTTTCTGGATAGGCGCGACGGGATTTTGCCCTGGGGTGGCACTCCACGCCGAAGAATCTTGCCAATCCGGCGGCCTTTTTGTATTACCCAGGTTCAACAACCTGTGTGAACCCCCGTCACCTTGCTTTCTTTGCCGTTTGGCTCACGATTTCATTCGTGCGGATGTCCCATGCCGCGTCGCCGCCTGCCGTGCCGACGGTCTTGAGGACTCTCGCGACTGACCGAACGCTGTCTGTCCCGCTGGCTCTCAGCTATCAGCAGGTGGTGCTGGAACGGCGGACTGCAAATGGCTGGAAACCGCTGGCCGTGCAGTATCCGCGGACCCTGAGCCGGGAGCAGATGCGCAACATCACCTTCACCCTGCCTCCCGGAGTGCAGGAGGCCGATGTGCGAGTGCTGGGCTACCGCGCTGCCAAGTTTCCCTCCCGGTTTGTGCATGGCAACCGGGTGTTTTCCCGGTCCGATACCGCGAGTGCCGTCAATGGGGCTGTGGGGTTGGACCGATTGAGAACCGCTCCTGTGCCAGAACTTGCGGCAGCCGTTAAAGGGCGGGAGCCGGACCTTTGGCAGGTGGTGAATAACCAATTGTTCGTTTACAACCAGTATCGGGGTTTGCAGGTGATGGATCTTGTGAATCCGGCCAGTCCGCTGCGCACCGGAGTCCTGCGACTGCCTGCGGCCGGGGTGCGCTTGTTTGTGCTGGATGCCGCCGGAACACGACTGGCCTTGCTGGGGCGGTCCAATGGCCGGAATCGCAGCGGCGGTGTTTCCCTGTTCCTTCTGCGTGTGGAGTCCGGGGAGCCGGTGCTTGTGAGTGAACTGCCCTTGGACGGGAAGTTGACGGATGGCCTGTGGACGGGCAAGCAGCTATGCCTGCTGGGCACGGTCAAGGATGCAAAGCTGGGCAGCAGAACGCAGATGATTCGTCTGAATGTGGATGATCTGCAGGCGGTGAAGGTGGTGCAGCGGCTGAATTTTTCAGGCACTCACCCCGCCTTTCGTTCCCAGGCAGGAAAGCTGATGGTGCAAGTTAGCGAAGCCGGGCAGAACCGGCTTCATGAGGTGGCGGTGGAAGGCGGGGCGGAACAGTTGGAAGCTCGGGCGGCCCTGGCAGGCCCCAGCAAGATCAACGGTTATGAAATCAGCATCTCGGACAGGAAACTGCGCGTGCACAAGTTGGGGGAAACAGGCAAAGCTGTGTTTGAAATGTCTCTGGCCTGGCGTGCAGACCGGGTGCTGCCGCTGGGAGACTTTTTGATCCAGGTGGAGGATGGCGATGTCCACTCGACTGAGGTGGCAGGTGCCCAGGATGCCGCTGCTGACGCTGGAGGCCAAGCGCGTGTGCGCATCACCACCGCCAATGATCCCGATTTGCTAGTGGGGGAATGGCAGCTGGGTCCAGGTAAAGTGGCAGGCCTGACCTTGCGAGGTGAGCATCTCCTCATTGCCCAGTGGGTCCCTGCTTCACACAGCCAGCAGCCGCTGTTGCGCACCTGGGCCCTGGACCTTGGCGATCCGGCCTCGGTTTCGAGGCTGGGGGTGGTGGATCAGGAACTGCAAGGGCTGGATGCCTGGGACCTCAATTTGGGGGCTGTGCAGGCGCTCTGGGTCAATGATGAAACGCTGGTCTGGTACATCCCCGCTGATCACCATCCGCGCCTGTGGTGGAGCAGTCCCATGTCCGTCCAGCCTGCCGAGCGCAAAGCGGGCAGCCTTGTCCCGGCCACATCGCCCGTCATGGTGCTGTGCCGGGTGCATTGGAGGGATGGCATCCTGGACGCAGCCGAACCCCAAGTGTTGCGGGTGAGGGGCAGGGTGCTGGCCACCTCAGCAGCTACCGTCGCTTCGGGGTTTCTTTTTTTTAGCTACGATATCTCCAATGACGCCGACATGCCCTCGGCGAACGAAGGGGGGACCGCCCGTGTGCCGCTGCGACCCATGCCTGGCCAAATCCACTCTTGGATGCAGGTGATGGATTTCCGAGGCGTGGCCCCTCTGCCGCGGGATGCGGTTTCCATTCCTGGGCCACTGCTCACTGTCGCTCAAACCGACAGTCAGGGGGCGCTGCTGCTGACCCACAGTGACATGTCTCTGCGCAGTGATCTGCCCCCTACCCGTGTGGTGCAGGCCTGTGCTTACGATGGAGTGAATGCCTACCTGCTGGATGACTATGTCACGGCCACGTCGTTCCAGTCCGCCGTGGCGGTGGAAGGAGTGCAGATGTATCTGACCCGGGAAATGGGCCGGGCCGGTGTTGTGGCTGTTGGTTACGATTCGGCGACAGGCAGGCTGGGACAGGTATCGTCCTGGAATACTCTTGCCAGACCGACTCGCCTGCATGTGACTTCCGGCCATCTGCTGGCCAGCGGTCCAGGGAACCTTGAGGTGGCCAGCCTTGCCACCGAGACGGGTAAACTGACACCGGTGGCCTCCTATGACACCCCAGTGAACCTGACGCTGCAAGTGGACCGTGCGGCTGTGACGCCGACGCTGGACCTGTGGATTCCGGCAGGCATGTTCGGCGTGGAGTTCCTGCAACGGCAGTCGCTCCAGCCTTGAGGAAGGGCGATGTCAGACAAAGATTTTCGGTCTAACCACCAGCCGTGATTTGGACAATCTCAATGAGGTCGCCGTCATTCACCTGGGCCGTCAAAATCTCTTTGGGCAGCAGGGCCACCTGGTTGTGTTCCACCACCACAGGTTTGCCGGCGAGACCGAGGGTATCGAGAAGCTCGGACAATGGCTGGGCCTGAGGGAGTTCTCGCTTTTGTCCGTTGAGGGTGATGGTCATGCAGGTGGAAATGTTTTTTGTTAGGCGGCGAGAGCCCCTTCCGTGAGGATGGCTGCGTCCCAGTCCTTCCAGACGGCGTCCAGGCCCTGCATCTTCAGCATCTCCGCCACTTCGGCAGGGGAGCGCATGTCGGCGATGCCGAACTGGCCCTCAGCCTTGGCGTTTTCAGTTTTGCCATCCAGGTCCACCCGTTTGCCGCGCACCGTGTGGTGCAGGTCATCCTGGCCAGCGCCTGTGTAGCCGCCGGGTTCGGTGTGGCTGCCGGCGCTCATGGTGGTGACTCCCAGGGGAGCCAGGGCATCACGCAGGTGGGCAGGTTCGCGGGTGCTCAGGACCACACCCACTTCCGGGAAGGTGAGGCGGAAGGCGCACAGGGTCTGCACCAGGGCCCAGTCCGGGAAGCCGGTTTTAGGCTGGAAGCCGCCTGCGGCGGGGCGCAGGCGAGGGAAGGCGACGGTGAAGCTGGACTTCCAGCAGTGCTTGTAGAGATGCTCCAGGTGGGCGGCCAGGCGCAGGGCCTCGAGGCGCCAGTCACTGAGGCCAAACAGCGCCCCGATGCCGATGCGGCGGAAGCCCCCTTCATATCCACGCTCGGGGCAGGCCAGCCGCCACTCAAAATCCTTTTTTGGCCCGGCGGTGTGCATCTCCGTGTAAAGAGGGCGGTCGTAGGTCTCGTGATAAACCACCAGGCCTTCGCAGCCTGCTTTCACCATGCGCTCGTACTCTGGGGCCTCCATGGGACCGACCTCAATGCCAATGGTGGGGACAAAGTCGCGAATGGCGCGGATGCATTCTTCCAGATAGCCATCGCTGACAAAACGCGGATGTTCGCCCGCTACTAACAAGATGTTTCGAAAGCCTTGCTCCGTGAGGTGGCGGGCTTCTTTGACCACCTGGTCCACCGTCAGCGTCACGCGCATGATGCTGGTATTGTCACGGGAGAAGCCGCAGTAGGAGCAGTTGTTCACGCACTCATTGGAGACATAAAGGGGAGCGAACATGCGCATCGTCCGGCCGAAATTCCGCCGGGTGATGGCGCGGGATTCCCGGGCCATGGCCTCGAGCTGGGTGGGAGATTTGGGCTCCAGCAAGGTCCAGAATTTCTCCATCAGGGGCGACTTGCGCGCGGGGAGAGCATCGAGAACGGGGGTGAAGGAAGTCAGCATGAGGGGGCGGATAAGTGATATACGCCTGTCTGAAGGGGGTGCAAGAGATGGTGATGCCTGCAAAACATCCCGTTGCCTGCCGTGGCGGCTGCGTCATACTGGCGGCCCTCTTTCCATGTCCACGACGGCTCCCCAGCGCATTGTCCTCAAATTCGGCACCGGCATTTTGACCAAACTGCACGCTCCGGAGCCTGACCCCGTCCAGTTGCGCAAGCTGGTGGAGGCTGTGGCGCTGCTGAAGCAGGCCGGTCACAGCGTGGTGGTGGTGAGCAGCGGGGCCGTGGCCTCCGGTCTGAAACCCATGGACCTGACCGAACGGCCTACAGACATGACCACCCTGCAGGCCCTGGCCGCCGTGGGGCAGACCCACCTCATGCACGCCTATGAAAACCTGCTGCGCGACCATGACCTGCACGTGGCCCAGCTGCTGGTGACGCATGAAGACCTGGAAAACTACGACCGTGCCCGCCGGGTGAAAACCACGCTGGAGCGCCTGCTGGAGTTCCCCCAGGTCGTCCCCGTGATCAATGAAAACGACAGCGTGGCCATCGAGGAACTGCGCTTTGGCGACAATGACAAGCTCTCTTCCCGTGTGGCCCGTCTGTGGGGCGCAGATCTTTTGCTTCTCCTCACCAGTGCGCCTGGCCTTCTGCGGGACATGAACAAACCGGAGGAAGGCCCCATCCCCATCGTGGAAGATGTGGATGTGGTGATCCATCACGCCCAGGAGGAGAAAACCAAACTGGGCACCGGCGGTATGATCTCCAAGCTGCGTGCGGTGCAGGACGCCGTGAATGGCGGTGTGCAGTGCATCATCGCCAGCGGCCGCCATGCGGAGCAATTGCCCGCCGTCGTGGCAGGAGGTGGGGTGTGCACCCGGTTTTTAGTGAAGGCCAAGGCCTGAGCCCGCTTGAGAGGAGGTCATCTTTTCGGCAGCCTGCCGCAGCTTTTCGCGGAGGGGTACGGCCTTGGCGGCGAGTTCTCGCTGTTCCTGTTCGTAACGCAGGCGGCCAGCCGGGGTCTCGATAAACACAGGATCGTAACCGAGGTGGCGGAGGTCGTAAGGGCTGGCACGCATGTCGAGATCCCGCCCTTCACAGGCCAGCATGAAGACATCTGCCACAAGGTCTGCACCTACCCAGGGCCACAGTTTGGTGGCCCATTTGTAGAGGTCCATATTGGCGTGCAGACAGGCTCCCTGCTCCATTTCCAGGCGCGTTTCCAGGATGGGCTGCAGGGCGTTCATCGGTTTCGCTGCCGGGGTGAAAAAGCGAAAGGCATCGTAGTGGGAGCAGCCGATGCTTTGAGATTCGATGAAGGTAGCCAGTTCATCGGGTGCCAGTCGCAGCTCATAACCTTGATGGCGGATTTCTTCCCTCGTTTGGCGATACACCATGGCCCATTCATGCAGGCCAAAGCAGCGGAAACGGGGGGCACGTTCCAGGACATTGGCACAGAGCGTGGCCACCCAGCGGGCGAGGTCGCGTGTGTGGGCTCCCAGCTTGCATTCGTTCAGCTCCACGCAGTTTCCTTCACGTGTCATTTTATCGCCGGCCAGCCAGGGCATGGCCAGTAGGTCCTCCTCCGTTACCTCCAGGCGGATGCCCAGCGGTGGCAGCCATTGTTTCAGCTTCGCCGGGGAGAAGTTGTAATAGGTGAAGAGGAAGTCGTGGACGGGATGCTTCTCCTGGCGGCTGCGTCTTTCCACAAACGCATCGGCGGGGGCGGCCACCTGCGCCAGATGGGCATCCCGACGCGCCTGCCAATCCGCACGGGACCAGGTGATGCTGGAATCGAGTGCCGTCATGCCTCGATCTCGATCTTGTAGCGGGGCAGAGTCTTGTCCACCTCCTGGCTGTAGGCATCAATCCCGCCGGTCAGGCAGGTCGCCTGGGTGAAACCATGGCCGACAAAGTAAGCCACTGCATCTAGGGAGCGGGAGCCCGTGTGGTCATAGAGCACGACGGGGGCATTTTTGTCCCAATGGGAAAAAGCCTCCTGCACGAGTTCCTGCGTCATCAGCAGGGAGCCGGGGATGGTCACGGCCTCATGCTCCTCGCGGGTGCGCACATCCAGCACTTTGAGGCCGGGTGTGCTGGATCTGAGTGCTGCGAATTCCGCAGGGGAGATTTGCAGGGTGGCATCTCCCTGGTGGCTGTCCTGAATGTGGGAGATGACTTCCTGGACATCCAGGTTGTCGTTACGGACGCAGAGCTGGGCCAGGGTTTCGCTGGGGCTGAAGGCGCAACTCCGGCAGCCTCCGATGTGATATCGTGCAAAAAGCGCGCGCTGAGCTCCCGGGTAACTTTGCAGGACCTGAGAAAGCGTCGTGTCAGGGGAAAGGGGTGGCAGGCTGGGGGTGGTCATCTCTCAATGAATAACGCACGTGGCAGGTGACGAAACTGCAAACTTCAAGTGGGCAAGCGGGAAGCCTGCGCTACATTCCGACTTTATGCTCGAACGCGAACCTCGCATCTATGTGCTGCCCACGATGATGACGGCCGGGAACATCCTGGCTGGCTTTGTCGCGATCTTGCAGATTTTTAAAGGGCGTGAGGGGGCCATCACGGAACATTACTACTGGGCCATCATCGCCATTTTGGCTGCCTGTTTGTTTGATGTACTGGATGGCCGCGTGGCGCGTCTCGGCGGCCAGGAATCACCCTTCGGACGGGAGCTGGATTCCATTGCCGACATCGTTTCCTTCGGTGTGGCCCCGGCACTCCTGGTCCATGACATCGTTCTTTCCAACATCGAAAAACCCGCCGGCCTCGGTTGGCTGATCGCCTGTGCTTACCTCGTCTGCGGGGCGATGCGTCTGGCACGTTTCAATTGCATTGCCGCCAGCGATGACAAAACCAACAGCAAACACTTCCGTGGCTGCCCCATTCCGGCCGCCGCCGGGGTGATCGCCTCGCTGACGCTGCTGATGCTGTGGCTGGATGAAGGCAACAAGGAAATCGGCCCCTGGAAGTATGGCTTGGCCATCCTGATGGTCTTGCTGTCTTACCTCATGATGAGTGATCTGGAGTATCCGAGCTTCAAATCCATCAACTGGCGCACACGCCGTTCTCCGGCCTGGGTGCTCATCTCCATCATCGTCGTGGCCTTCGCCGTGCGGAACTGGCAGTGGATGCCGTCCGTGCTGTTTGTCAGCTACCTGCTCTACGGTCTTGTGCGCCCCTGGGTGTCCCGCCGCTGGCGGCAGGAGATCGAGATCGAGTATGAGGCGGCCGATACCCCGGATGATCCCATCATCGCCCCCTCGGAGGGCTCCTCCGAAAATGGCAAAAAGACGGAAAACGGCCAGGACCCTGCCGCCCATATCTAAGCTTACCCCACGCAGCGACTCACCGGACAGACACACCTAGGATGGCGGATTTTTACCAGCACGCACGACTTCCCACCCTGCATCACCTCGCCACTCCAGACGCCACCGCGCGTGACGCGGAACTGGTGGAGCTGACTCAAAAACGCCCGGTCGCCCTGCTGCTGCCTGCATTGTTTGTGGAGACGCAACGTCCTGCCTTGCCCGCGATTTTGGAGCAGGTGGCCCAGGTGCCCTACATCAGCCAAGTGGTGCTGAGCATGAACGGCATGGCGGAAAGCCAGGTGGAAGCGGCGCTGTCCCTGTGCCGGGAATCTGCCGGTGGCAAAAAGGTGGAGGTGCTCTGGAATGACGGTCCGGCGCTGCAAGCCGCCCATCATCGGCTGGCCGAAGGCGGCTGGGATGGCACCTGCATCGGCAAAGGGGCGAACATCTGGATGGGCCTGGCCTACCTGAAAGCCGCCGGGCATGAGGGTATCGTCATCAGTCACGATACGGACATCCTGAATTACAGCCCCTCGATGCTTTCGAAGCTGTGCTTTCCGGTGGCGCATCCACGCCTGAGCTACCGCTTTGCCAAAGGTTACTACAGCCGCGTGGCAGACCGCCTTTATGGCCGGGTCACCCGCCTGCTCATCTTTCCCCTGATCCAGTCCTTTCAGGATGTCCTGGGTAGCAAACCTCTGCTGGAGCACCTGATGAGCTTCCGGTATCCCCTCTCCGGAGAATTTGCGGGGGACCTGCCGACTTTGGCCGGTTTCAGCCTGCCTCCGGCCTGGGGGCTGGAAATCGCCATGTTGTGTGAATCCCATCGGCATCTGACCCCTGCGGA
Organism: Verrucomicrobiota bacterium; assembly: GCA_040386955.1. Taxonomy (GTDB): domain Bacteria; phylum Verrucomicrobiota; class Verrucomicrobiia; order Verrucomicrobiales; family Verrucomicrobiaceae; genus Prosthecobacter. The sequence goes on along the minus strand of JAZKER010000013.1, from coordinate 117,603 downwards.
GCAGTGTCAGGTAGACTTGGGCTTTCATTTTGAGCATCGCCATCGCCAGCTCATCAATCCGGGCCTGGAGCAGGGGCTCGTTGCTGCCGCCGCAGATGTCGTTCGCTGCCTGACCTGGCAGATTTTGCGGGAAGCCGAGGAACGTGCGGCGGAATCGCTGCTGCGGCTCGTACTGGAGCGTTACGCCAAGCATCGTGCCCACGAGTGGATGCAACGCTATGAACATGTGGCCCTGCTGAACGGCCTCATCTTTGATCATGCGGAAGAGAGCCTCGCCATCCGGGCCTTCACGGAAGCTTTGGAAGAACTGGTGGCCAGTGTCGCGACCAAAGGCCTGCATGTCGCTGGCATGCGCCCATCGCCTGCACACGCTCTGGAGCTGCTTCCCCAGTTGGGCCAGCAGATCGTGGCTTCGGTGCTCTGAGGCTATGAGGCCTCCGAGTTAGGGCTTCATTTGCCGCGTCGGTGGCAGATTTTCGGCATAGCCTGCGCGGGTGCGGCGCAGTTCTTCGACCGCCGTGGCTCGCAGCCTGATCAAGGTGTCTTTTTGCTCCTTCACATCAGCCAGATTGGTCAGTTCTTCAGGGTCTGTTTGCAGGTCGTAAAGTTCTTCCGTCTCGCCGGGAGTCAGGTAGCGGACATACTTGTAGCGGCCGTCATTCAGGGCTGCATACCAGGGGACGTGATGATGGGCTGCCTCGGCTGGCTTGTTTTTGACAATCTCGGTCACATCACTGCCGAAGTGATCACCCGTGGCTTCATAAAAGCAGGGGTGGGGCCAGGCGGCTCCTGTGGGATCTTTGAGCAAGGGCGTGAGGTCGCGCCCGTGAACTTCCCAGGGAAGGGGGATGCCGGCAAAGCTGCTGAAGGTGGCGACGAGATCCGTACCATTCACCGGTTTCGTGCAGACTTTGCCTTCCGGCAGCGTGCCCGGCATGGAGATGATGAGCGGGCTGCGAAAGGCGGCGTCATAGGGGGCCAGTTTGGTTCGCAGGCCGTGCTCGCCCGTGGCAAAGCCCTGATCGGCGGTGAGCACCACCAGGGTATTTTCGAGCTGCCCGCTTTCCTTGAGGGCCTTCATCACTTCGGCCACACCTTCGTCCAGGGATTGCACGCAATCATTGAGCTGGTGAATGTGGTCGGCGTAAGGCCGTGCCTTCTTCGCATTGTCACCAAAGGTCTCGCCGCTCTTTTGCGGGACGATCCGTCCCTCGGCATCCTTTTTCCAGGCCTGGGTTTCATTCAGGTAATCGGGTTTGCCCGGGCGCGGCGGCAGGATGTCGGCGGGCAGGGGAACTTCGTCCTTTTTGTGCAGGCCTTTGTGGCGTTTGGCCGGCGTGGTGGGGCCATGAACGCCGCCGTAGCACAGCCACAGGTACCAGGGTTTGGCTGGATCCCGATGCTCCCCGCGGATGTATTCGGCGGCCCAGCGGGTGTAATTGTCCGTGGAGTAGTCGGGGTTCAGTGTCTCGGCTTTAACGCCATTGATCTCCAGAATCTGGCCTTCGTAATAGGCCCCGGCATTGCTCGGGTATTTGGGGCGGTTCCAGACGACCTGGTAATCCCAGTCTCGGCCATACCCAGAATCAATGCCCGTGTGCCACTTGCCGATGTGGGCCGTATGATAACCCTTCTGCCGGAACACGGCGGGGAAGAACGGTGTCTTCTGCGGGTCATACTCACTGCCAGGATACTTCCCGCTCATGCGCATGGATTCGATACCGTGGGGATGCCGACCTGTGAGCATGGTGGCCCGCGAGGGCATGCACCAAGCCCCCATGTAGGCGTGGCTGAATCTCACCCCGCTTTTCGCCAGGGCATCCATGGCGGGAGTGCTGACTCCTGGCAGCGCCTCCGGATAGCAGGACAGCGTCTTGTAGGAATGATCATCGGTGAAGATGAACAGAATGTTAGGCTGCTTTGAGGCGGCGTTGGCGCTGCTGCAAAGGGCCGTGGCCAGCAGAAGAAAACTGTAAAGTCGCTTGGACATGCCCCTCTAAACGCGGATGCCCAGACAAACTCTCAGCTGGCGAACATTCCCGTCCGAAGAGGCGTTTTTTCCATCACTGACCAACCATGGCGGCCTGATTGATCCGGGCGCCGGAGGGGTCCACCACACGCACAGTGACAAAGAAAAGGACGTGGCGGACGCGGCGGCGTTTGACGTCGCTTTTGAAGAGGCGGCCGATGAAGGGCGCATCACCCAGCAGGGGCACTTTGTCAGCGATGATCTCCACCTGATCCGTCACCAGTCCACCGAGGACGACCGTAGCACCGTCATAGATTTTGACGGAGGTGATGATCTTTCGAGAGTCAAAAACTGGCTGGAAAATCAGGTTGGGCGTCAATTCCAAAAAGGAGCCTTCAAACAAGGTGCGGATGGGGGAGCCGTAGTTCACGAAGCCCGAAAACTCAGTGAATTGCGGGGTCACGGTCAGGTCCACCGTGCGTCCATCATCAGAAATCACTGGTTCCACATCCAGAACAACCCCCGTTTTGCGCATTTCAAAAGCGGTGGGGGTGCTCGGTGTCACAACGGCAGGCGGCAGCCGTGTTGGGAGGGTTGGGAGCGGGCCTGGGCCTGGATTGGGATTGTTGATGATGTTGCTCTGCCCAAAGTTCGTCGGGATCTGTGGGGGGTCGAATTCGGTCGGGTAAATAAGCTCGCGAGTGATTTCCACCGAGGCTTTTTGGCCACTGCGGGTGACGACGCTGGGCTGTGAGGCGAGATCAATGCCCTTCTTTTGCGCAAGGGCCCGGAGGACGCCCTGGAATTCAGGATTGGAGAGCACACCGCTCACGGAAAGCACGCCTGGAGAACGTCTGGAGACGCTGGGTTTGGCACCGAACAGCACGCTGTCGATGCTGTTGTTGCCCAGGTCGCCCGAGGAGCGGAGGCCTGTGGTCAGAGGATTCATGCCGATGGCCGTGGACACGCCAGGGGCAACGAATTTTTGGAAAGGAAAGTCCCCGGTCAGGAAGTTGGCTCCCGTGAGGGCATTGCCGATCGAGCCACCGGCCATCTCAGCCTGGCCGTTATTCACGCCAAAGGCTCCCAGCAGCCAGTCAAAGCCGATTTCGTCCAGGCGATTGTCGCCCACTTCCAGCAGGCGTACTTCCACCACCACCTGTTTGGGGGATCGGTTGAGCGCCTGCTCCACCAGCATGTCCACGATTTCCAGATTGGAGGCCGTGTTGCGCACCACCAGCATGTTGCTTGAGGGGCTGTAATTGGCACCGGTGCCTTCACCGAAGGTAACGCCGTAGCTTTGCAAGAACTCCTGGGCTCCGATGCGCTTGATCTGGATGCCACTGGCTGTTCCCGCCGTGTTGGCCGCTGCAAAAGGATCTGCCGTGGCAGGTGCCGCCGCAGCCCCACTGACCGGGGCGCTGGTGATGAAATCCGGTGGCACGCGGTAAGATTTCGAAATGATCACCCCTGAATTTTCCGTGAGCGAAACCAGACGCACAGCATAGTCCTCCACCCGGTAGGTGATGCCTGCAATCTCAGTCACGTAACGCAGGACTTCTTCGATCGGCACTTCCTTCAGGTTCAGGGAGATCGGCCGGGCAGGATGATCGGCGGGAATGCTGACCACAAAGTCCACCCCTTTGCCTGTGGGATCCAGGTCCCGGGCCCGAACGCGGAGGTATTCCATGACTTCTTCCAGGGTGGCACCGCTGAAATCAATCTGGGAAATTTTCAGATCACGAAGCTTTTGCTGAATGGCCTCGCGACCGCCCCGGATCCCGGATGCAGTCGTGGAACCCGCGTCTCCAAAAAGACCGGAAACATCTCGGCTGCGGAGCGGTGGCTTGTTTTCCCAGGCTTCATTGACGTCGTTGAGCATTTTGCTCCGCCGATGGTCGCGGGCAGTGTCAAAATAGCTGCTGCGTTCCTTTTCAGTCGTTTCCATGCCACGGCGGGCCGCCGTGTTGTAGGGGTCCACCCGGAGGACTTCCTCATAAGTCAGCAGGGCCTTGTCATGCTGGCCTGTTTCACGCTGGGAATTGGCCAGGAGGAGCAGCTTTTCCACCTGGGAAACTTTGGCGATGTGTTCGGGCGTCAGCGCTGGCGGATAACGGTCAGGATCACCGAACCGCTCCCTCAGCCGGGCGATACGGGAGTCACCTTTGGCCACATTCTCCTGGTCCAGTTTGTCCAGGATGGCGTTTGCGGCAGGGTAATCACCTGCATCCACCAGTTCTTTCGCCCGTGCGAGACCGGCCCGCAGATAACCGTCCAGGGCGATGGCTCGGGTTTCCTGGGCGAGAGGGACATCGGGAAGCGTGAGATAGGCTTCTTCAAAGATCACGAGGGCCGCCGCGCTGTTTCCATTTTTAAGCAGGCTTTCAGCCTCTGGCAGGCGGGCCTGCTGGGTGGTGACGACGGTGGTCCGCCGTTGCACTTCTTTGTCGGCAAGACTGGAGGTGGATCCTTCTCCTGCCTGGGCTGTGAAGGACGGAGCGAGGCTGCCAGCCAAGGCCAGAAAGGAAACGGCCGCAGAGACTGCGTACTGGCGGGCGGGGCGTGTGTTCAGGCTGTGCATTCGGTGTCGGGGGCAGGCGAAACGCGAGGAATATCAACTTTTCCAGCCCAGCCCAAGCATTTTCTCTGAGGAACGCATCTTTCATGCGTTCTGTGCTTGTCTGATGTGCGGATATTAGCAGATTCTTTAATGATACATAAAGATGATGCAACTTTTCAAAAATGGCAGAGTTTGATGTTCCCCCCCTCAACCATGTTTTCGTTTCGTGAGTTTTCTAGCCGTTTGGATTTGGCGTCTGTTCTGCGCTGCCTTTCATATGCTTTGGCATGCGGCGGCATTTTCCAAGCCTCCACCTTGCAGGCGCAGATCAATGACCTGAATGATTTGCGCCAGCTCCTGGGCCAGAATGGAGGGGTCACAGCCAAGGCGACGCCTCAGGCTCCACCGGTGTCCACAAACCCAAACGTCTTTTACACCAATCCGGGGCCATGGGGAAAACTCCGCTGTGCTTACATCTATCTGGAGGCTCCCAAGTCCCTGGTGGACAGTTTCCCTCTCCCCAATACCCGCCCGCGCTGGTCGTTTTCCGAAGAAGTGCTGCCGAATTTGGGCGACTTTTTCCGCAAGGCTTCCCTTTCGGAAGCTCTGATCAACCTCCTTCTGGATTCGAGCCAGATGGTCAAGGAAAACGGCTTTGTTCATATTTTTCCACCTTTGCCGGACCTGGAGGCACTGACCCCGGAATCTCGGGCGATGATTTACACGGAGCTGTCCAAGTATCCGCCTAACGAATTTTGCGTGGACCCTGTGCTCATCGTCGGGCAGACGGTCAAGGAATGGTACCGCACCAGCAAACTGCGCCCGGAGATCATCGCAAAAATTGACCAGATGGCCTACAAGCGCGGAGACACCATCGCCTTCAGTGATGTGGCAGCCATCCTTAATTATGCCCAGTCGGACTCGGAAGCGCGTTCGATCTTCAAGGCCTTTACCCGCACCCGTTCGCTGATGATCAAGGTGGAGGTGGACCACACCACCAATGTTGATGAGTTAGTGAGCTATTGGACTCTGGGCCTGGGGCTGCGTCGCAAGGACATCGAGCCGCTTGTGCAGTCCATTATTGATACAGATGGCATTGAAGCCCTGCCTTTGTCACACATCCTGCCGTCTCTGGTTCGCAAGCTGATGTACACCTATCCGGGGCTGGACCTGGCCAAGCACGGGATGCTGCCAGACTGCCATTGGACATCGCTCAATTTCTTTAACTACGAACCTCACGAATACCTGCTAGACTCGCGTCTGGCCACCAGTGCCGTGCTGGAAAACTTCACGCCGATTGAGCCTCCCTACAAATATGGGGATGTGCTTTTCTTCCTCAGCAATGAAACGGGGGATGCCTTTCACTCCTGCGTGCATTTGGCGGACGGCATTGTCTTTACCAAGAACGGACGCAATCTGCTTTCCCCTTGGGTGATGATGAAGGTGGAGGATGTGCAGAAAATCTATCTGTACAAAGGAGATGGACGCATCCAGGGCTTCCGTCGGAAGGATCCTGTGCAGTCCATCCCCACCTCTCCGTAGCTGCCAGTTAAGGCAGCTCGACGATCACTTCGATCTCGACCAGCGCACCCAGGGGCAATGCGGCCACCTGGACGGTGGAGCGGGCTGGCTTGTGGCCGCTGAAGGCTTCATCATAGAGGGCGTTGACCTTGGGAAAGTCGGCCATGCTTTGCAGGAAGACCGTGGCTTTTACCACACGGGTGAGATCCAGTCCCTGGCTGGCGAGCAGGGCCTTGATGTTGGCCAGCACCTGGCGGCTTTGTCCCTCGACCTCAGTGGCTTCGATCTTGCCGCTGGCGGGATTGATGGGAATCTGGCCAGAGCAGAAAAGGAAGCCGTTGGCACGAACGGCTTGGGAATAGGGGCCGACGGCGGCCGGCACTTCAGGGGCGTTGTTGATGAGTTCCATGGTTGTCAGGGCAGGGGAGTTCTAGGCTTTTACCAGGCTGTCATAAAGCGCCTTGGTGCGGTGGGCGATGCTGGTCCAGCTAAAGCGTTCCACGGCGCGTTTGCGGCCGGCCAAGGCCATGCTGCGGCGTTTTTCCGGGTCGGCCATCAAGGTATTGATGCCTTCGGCAAGGTCGTGGGCAAAGGCGGCGGGATCCACAGCCTCAAAGGGGCTTTCGGTCTGCTGGTCCAGGGGCACCAGGATGCCGGTCTCTCCAGGCACGACGACTTCTTTGATGCCGCCCACGGCGCTGGCCACCACGGCGGTTTCGCAGGCCATCGCTTCCAGGTTGATGATGCCAAAGGGCTCATAAATGGATGGGCAGCAGAAGACTTCCGCATGTGAATACATGGCGATCTTTTCCTGAACTGGCAGCATGGCCTGGATCCAGACGATGCCTTCGCGCTTCAACTGGGCGGCAGTCACGGCGGCTTGCATTTCGGCGGCGATTTCAGGAGTGTCCGGGGCACCGGCACAGAGAACGATCTGAAAGCCCGGGTTCATCTGCTCGATCGCACGGACGAGGTGGATGATGCCCTTCTGGCGGGTGATGCGGCCGACAAAAAGAACATACGGCAGATCTGGATTCACCCCGTGCTTGCGCAGCACCTCGGGGGCCTCGATGCGGTGGTACTCGTCAGGATCTATGCCGTTGTGGATGACATGGATCTTATGCGGATCCAGCGGGAACATGCGCAGCAGGTCGCATTTGGTTTCTTCGGAGACGGCGACGATGGCATCGGCCATCTCCAGGGCGGTCTTTTCCAGCCAGACGGTAAAGTCGTAGCCGCCACCGAGCTGCTCGCGCTTCCAGGGGCGCAGGGGCTCCAGCGAGTGGACGGTGAGGACCATCGGCAGGCCGTAATTCAGCTTTGCCAAAATGCCCCCGAAATGGGAGTACCAAGTGTGCAGATGCACCACTTGGGCGTCAATGTTGCGGGTGTTGAAGTCCAGGCAGCGCTGCACGGCGCCGAAGACGGATTTTAAGTTGGGCGGGCTGGTCCAGCCTATGGCATCCAGGCCGATGCCGTGGACGGCCAGATTGGGTTGTGTGCTTTCTTGGTCACCAAAGCAGCGCACCTCCACCTCCATCAGCTTGGCCAGCTCGCGTGTGAGGTATTCGACGTGAACCCCGGCACCTCCGTAAATGTGGGGCGGGTATTCGTTGGTGAGGAAAAGGGACTTCATGAGGGCAGGCTGCTTTCTAGCCTATTCCTGCCCGCTGACGCAAGAGGAAGCACATGATTCGCGCAACCTGCCTGAGTGTTCTCCCGCCATGATCCACATGCGGCGGGGCCTGGGAGTGTCAGTCCTGTTATTTGAAATGCTTGGCCGCAGCACTCAGGTGTGCGGCGTACTCTTCGGTGCGCATTTCCACACGTTCGCGGATGCTGCGCTCGCCGATGCCGTCGTGCTTGGTGGCGACGAGGGCCTTGAGGAGGTTGATCAGGTCGCGCACATCGCTCATCATCACGTATTCAGGAGCGATCTTTTTGTTCGCGTCCATGTTGTGATAGTTGCCCAGGGGGATGGAGATGCCGGTGCTGCGGATGCCTGCTGCCTGCATGGCGGTGGCTTCACAGGCTCCGGCGTCCAGCAGGCAGCGCTGCACGCGGATGCCCTGCTCCTTGGCGGTCGTCATCAGCACGGCGGTGCCTTCGCTGTCGAAGATGGAAAGACGGTCGCCCACACGGACGACGGGGCCGCCGCTCATGACGGCACCATTGACCGGGCGGCTGGTTTCGATGGAAAGGAAAACGTCTTCGCTGCCGAAGGGCCATTTTTGGGCGATGTGCCAAGCACCGAGGAAACCGACTTCTTCGGCGCGGGTAAAGACGGCGTGGAAAGTGGTGCTGAGATCCAGCGAGGCCAGTTCCCAGAAAGTGGCGACGATCACAGCACAGCCGACGAGGTCGTCACAGGCGGTTGCTTCGATCTTGTCATCGGTGATATTTGCTGGGAAAACCCAGGTGGCGATGTCGCCTTTGGGTTTGGCGCGCAGGCCGCGTTTCACACCGGCCTCGACTTCAGGTTTGGGCACGCCGCCGAGGAATTCGAAATCATCCTTGCCCTTGCTGCCCGGGACCCGCACAAAAGCCGGGTGGTCCATGTGAGCACCCAGCACCCAGGTGGGCTTGCTCTTGATTTTGCCATTCTTGTAGGTGGCAACAAGGTTGCCATACTTGTCACGCTTAGTTTTGACGTGAGGGCAATCCTTCAGCAAGGCCTCGATCTCCGCACGAACATGGTATTCGTGGAAAGGCGCGGTGGGCTGCTTTAGAATTCGCTTGAGAATGGTTGTGAGGTTGGGCACTGCCATGTGTCCACCGTAACGACCTTTTCACAACCCACAAACGCCAAGGTGAAGAACCTCCGATATTTCTGCGAGACTGTTTTGGTCTCTTTTGCTGCCTGGGTGCTGCCCCGTCTGCCCCGTTCCGTCATTTTGGCCCTGACCAAAGGCGTCGGTTCTGCCGCCTACTGCCTGGACATCAAAGGCCGACAGACAGCCCTGGAAAATTTGAAGGTCGCTTTCCAAGACCAATACACTTTGGCCGAACGTCGGCGGATTGCCCGGCAGTCCTATCAAAATTTCGCCCGCACATTCCTGGATCTTTTTTGGGCTTCCTCGCTCACGCCGACGACTTGGCAGCAGCACATCACGATTCAGATGTGCGATGCGCAGGCAGAGGCACAGGCCCGCGAAACGGGGGGCGTGTGGGTAACTCCGCATTTTGGGAATTTCGAATTCGTCAGCCTTATCTGGGGCTTTCGAGGCATCCCGTTTACGGTGGTGGCGCAGGATTTCGACAATCCGGCCCTGACGGCCATCTTCAAAAAGCTGCGGGAGCATTCCGGGCACAATGTCATCTCGCAGGAAAATGCGATGCTGAAGCTGATGAAGGCGCTGAAGCGCAAAGGGCATGCGGGACTGCTGACCGACCTGAACATCTCACCGGGCAAGGCCTCCACCGCCATCCGTTGTTTTGGGCTGCTGACCTGCGTGCCGACGCTGCATGTACAACTGGCCATGCGTCTGGGGCTTTCCATCATGACCGGAGTCTGCCTGCCCTTGCCAGACGGGCGCTATCAGGTTTCCATTTTCGAGGCCCTGCGCCCTCAGCCGGAAGATGATGTCACGATGTTGACGCAACGTGTGTGGGATCATTTTGAAAAAGCCATCCGGGAAAATCCCGAATGCTGGCTATGGATGTACAAACACTGGCGTTATCTGCCCGCGCGCGGCGACTTCCCCAGCTACCCGGCCTATGCCAAACCCTCGCGCAAGTTCACCGCCATGCTGGATGAGATGGGGCTGGCGGAGGCACCGCCGCCTGCGGCATGATTCCGCCGTTGCGTATCCCGCCTTCCTTGCTACCCACTAGGCAATCCCAGATGACACAACTCTTCGAAATCCTCGGCCAGTTCGACCACGAAAGCGATTGCCAGAAGCTGCTTTACGCCCCTCTTCCCCAGAAGCTCACTTACCGTGAGACCACGGCTTACAAGGTGGATTTTGAAGGGGACGCGGCTGCGCTGGAGGCCTTTGTGAGCCAGGTGTTGCTGGATCCGATCAGCCAGAAGATGCGCAATGGAGAGACGTCAGCCTTTGAAAAGGCCAGTTTCACCCTGGAATATGGGATGAAAGGCGGCGCGCTGGATCTGGAGAAGGAAATGATCCTGAATTACTACCGCGCTCTGGAAAATCCCGGCTTCCAGATCACGAAGCTCACCCTGCGCAAGCGGGTCTATGTGTTTGGCGACCAAGCGGATTCCAAACCTTTTGTGCGCGACATTTGCAACCCGGCCATCCACACCTGGGAAGTGCGGCAGGCTGCCTGACGCACCGACATGCTGCGTTTTTCCTTTTTGGGGTTCCCGGTCAGCATCCAATGGATGTTTTGGCTCACTCTGGCGCTGCTGGGCGGGGTGTTTCGCGCCTCGGGGGATCCGGAAGCAATGCAACGGGTGCTGGCCTGGGTGGTGGCAGGTTTTTTCTCGATCCTCATCCATGAGCTGGGCCATGCCCTGACCATGCGCCACTACGGCGCACGGCGGGTTGAAATTGTCCTCCACAGTTTCGGCGGCTACGCCATGCCGGATCGCTCCTTTGGCCGCAGTGAAAGTTTCTTTGTCAGTGCGGCAGGTCCGTTTCTTCAGATTGCGGCGGGGGTGGTGATGTGGTGGGTGAAGGATGCCTGGCAGCCGCAAAACCTGCTCGCGATGCATTTCATGAGTTCCTTCGTTCAGGTCAGCATCTCCTGGGCTGTGCTGAATCTTTTTCCCATCATCCCCCTCGATGGTGGCCGCATCATGCAGGCCCTGCTGGGGCCGCAGCGGCAGAAAACAGCGCTGATTGTCAGCCTCATCTGCGCGGTGGGGTTTGGCGTCGTCGCGGTGACCTTTGGGCAAATTTTCATTGTTATCTTTTTTGCGCTCTTTGCCTTCAACAACTGGAAGGAGTTGCAGGGTGAACGGCCGACGATGATGCCCTGAATCCTGGTCCAACCGTATCCTTTACCGCCATGTCTGCTCTCGACGATCTCCTCACCTGCCTGCGTTTCCCCAGCGTCTCCACCGATTCCCGTCACAACGCCGATACCCGGGCCTGTGCGGACTGGCTGGTGGCCAAGCTGACGGGGATGGGACTGACAACGGCGTTGCACGAGACCCCGGGGCATCCGGTCATCGTCGCTAAAAACAAGCACATCGCCGGTCGCCGCACGGTCCTGCTCTACGGCCACTACGATGTGCAGCCCGCGGAGCCTTTTGCTGAGTGGAAGTCGCCTCCCTTTGAACCGACAATCCGTGACGGTGTCATCTTTTGCCGTGGGGCGACGGACAACAAAGGCCAGCTCATGGCCCACGTTTCCGGCTTGGCCGAAACCCTGGCAAAGCAAGGTGATCTGCCGGTCAATCTGACCATCCTTTTCGAAGGCGAAGAAGAGATTGGCAGCCCCAATTTGAAGCCTTTCCTGGAGGCTCATCGCGAAGAACTGGCCTGTGACGTGGTGGCCATTTCAGACACCGGCATGGTGGGGCCGGGCGTGGGGACGTTCACTTACGGCTTGCGTGGCATTGCCTGCATGGAGGTGAAGGTGCATGGCCCCAGCATTGATCTGCACTCTGGCATTTTCGGCGGTGCCGTGGCGAATCCAGCGACCATCGCCGCACGTCTCGCGGCCACGCTGCATGATGAAGAGGGGAAGGTGCTCATCCCTGGATTTTACGATGCCGTGAAGCCTCTGGCAGACTGGGAGCGCAGCGCCTGGGCTGAACTTGGCGATGGCGATGCCGAGACTCTTTCTCTGACCGGAGTGCCTGCACTCTTTGGCGAACCGGGATTCACTGAGCGTGAGCGGCGCTGGGCCCGGCCGACGGCAGAGGTCAACGGCATCGGTGGCGGTTATCAGGGAGAAGGCTCCAAGACGGTGATCCCGCGCGAGGCCTTTGTGAAGCTGTCCTTCCGTCTCGTGCCTGATCAGAATCCGGATGAGATCATGGATCTGGCCAGTGACTATCTGAGATCGAAAGCGCCTGCCAGCGTCCGGCTGGAGATCGTGCGCGGTCACACGGGCCAAGCCTACCTGATGGATCCCCAGGGCCCGCTGGGGAAGGCGGCCCAGCGCGCATTGGCCAAGACTTTTGGAGGCAAGATCGCCCTCATTCGCGAAGGTGGCAGCATCCCCATTGTGCAGGCCTTCAAGGAGGTGCTGGGGGCTGATACGCTGCTGCTGGGATTGGCTCTGCCTGACTGCCAGGCTCATGCCCCCAACGAGAACTTCCCGATTGCCAATTTCGAGGCTGGCATCCGTCTGAACCAGGTACTGCTGGAGGAACTGGGCGCGGCCTGAGTCCCACCCACTGCCGATAGCTCACCGGGGACTAAAGGTTTTCGAGCACGTAGTCCCAGGTGTACAGAACGGCCTGGGTCATGGCCGCGCCGACGGCGACATCCACCAGGGTGATGCGGTTCCAGAGTCGTTTGCCACCTTCTGCGATTTCTTCCAGTGGCTGGGCGGGCAGGGCCAGGGCATCGGTCTGGGGCTGGTTGGCGGCCAAGGTGGCGTTCTCCAGGTCTTCTTCGGTATCCGCAGCGATGCCGAGTTCCCTGGCCAAGTTGAGGCGGTGAATGGCAGCGGCCACGGCAACTAGGAGGAAGTACTCCGTGTGATATTCACGGTTGATCATCCAGCCAGAGATGAGGTAAGCGATGACGAGGATCATGATCGCACGGCGACATCGTTCCTTGTCGGGGTCATCCCGCGTTAGTCTGGCGCCGATCCAGAGAGAGCGGATGGCCAGCCATAAAGGCAGCAAGTAGCAAAACAGACCGTTGATGCCGAGATCCCCGCCGACTTGCACGTAGCTGGAGTGGGTGGCTTTGGTTTCCCACTGGCCTTGCCAGACGATGTGGCCGACGAACTGCTTCCAGCCTTCGCCGGCAGATTTGGTCTCGGTGACGTTGCGTGCGAGTTCCCACACCATGAGGCGTCCTTGCACACCTTCATCGGCTCGCAGGTTGCCCATTTGCTCCATACGCGGTAGGAAGCTCAGGGCTGAGACGCCCAGGGTCGCCGCCATGGCGAGGGCTAAAAACTGGATGGACTTGGGACGCCCGACGACAAAGATCAGGACGAAAAGCACCCCACCGACAAGGAAGGCCCCTTTGGACTGAGTTTCATAAACACAGAAGCAGGCGAGAGCCGTGCAGGCAGGGAAGACAATCAGTCGGCCTGTCACTCCCTTTTTCCAAAAGTAGAGGACGTAGCTCAGCGGCATCACGACAATGACCGAGTGGGCCAGCGCATTCGGATTGTTGTGCATCCAGGTGCCCAGGCTGAGACGGCCGTCATAATACATGGTCACATCGGCAGCATTGGTCAGGTCCACGCCGAACAGGCTGCCAATGGCCATCGCTGCTACCCCCATGAGCATGAAATTCCAGCCTTTGATGTAGCCGAGAACACGCTCCCAACTGGTGAGGGAATGAACCGTGAAGGCGTAAAAAACCACATAGGGCATGAACGCCTTCAGGGTTCCGCTGAAGTCGGACGAATTCCACGAAACGTAGAGGTAGTAGGCCAGGATGGCCCAGTCGTGCGGCGTCTTCAGGATGCCCGGGGTGGCGCTGCGCCTTCTTGAGGTCGCAAAGCTGATGATCCACAGCAGGATCATAGGCCGGATGATGTTGAAGCCTATGAGGGCAGGTATCCAGTCCTGAGGCCGGATATAGTAAAGAAAGAGGAAAAACAGGGCCGTGCGATATTCCATCAGGGGCGGTTCGGCTAAGGCATTGCCTGTAAATCTGGCAGCCCTCACAAACAAGCGCAATCTGGGCTGATCTGGCTAGAGGCAATGCTGGGAACGGCCTCCAGATTTTTCTCATCAGCCGAAGAGAGGCTGATTGCATGTGACCATCCGGCAAAAGTGCGCGGGCCTTTTCCCTTCCTTGACTTTGACGGGGCGGCCCTGATGGGTTTTCTCCACCATGCCCGTGACCTTTCTCCACAGTGCCGACTGGCAGATCGGCAAGCCTTTTGCCCGCATCGAAGATGAGCAAAAGCGCGCCCTGGTGCGGCAGGAGCGGCTGCTTGCCATTGGGCGTCTGGGGCAGGTGGCCCGAGACCACGGAGCCCGTTTTGTGGTGGTGGCTGGGGATGTGTTTGACTCTCCCACCCCGGACAAAGGAACTGTTTCCGCAGCTTGCGCGGCCATCGGGGCCCTTGGGGTGCAGGTGTACATCATTCCAGGCAATCATGATCATGGCGGCCCTGGCAGCCTGTGGGAACAGGCCTTTTTCCGACAGGAATGTCAGGCCCTGGCCCCCAACCTCCACCTCCTTCTTCGCGCAGAACCGGTGGAACTGGAGGATGTCGTGCTTCTGCCTTGCCCGCTGCTGCGTCAGCACGATGCCAGCGATACCACAGCCTGGCTGCGGGGGGCGGACTTGTCGGCCTTTGGCAGCAAGCCGCGGCTGGTCATCGCCCATGGCAGCGTTCAGGACTTCGGTCCGGCGGGTGATGAGGAGGAGGCAACGGGCGCCGCGAACCGTCTGGACCTCGCCCGGCTGCCCGTAGATGAACTGGACTACGTGGCCCTGGGGGACTGGCATGGGATGAAGGACGTATCGCCCGCTGGCGAGTGTGCGGCGTGGTATTCGGGTACACCCGAGCCCGATCGCTTCCCTCGAGGAGCCGGAAACCAGCCTGGGCATGTACTCCTGGTTAGTGTGGAAAGAGGCAGGTCCGCCAAGGTCGTGCCCATACCCACCGCACGCCTGTCCTGGCATGATGTGGAGTTTCACCTCCCCGATGATGAGGCCGTGACGCGCCTGAACGAAACCCTCGCAGCTCTGGTGCAGGGAAGAACGGGGCAGGATCTGCTGCGGCTCACGTTGCGTGGCAGTTTGGGCATTTCAGGCTGGACCTTGCTGGAGCAGGCCCTGGAAACCTGGCGATCTCGCCTGCTGCGGCTGCGCCTTCATTCTGAAGTGGGAACCGCCCCGACAGAGGCCGAAATCAGTGCGCTGGTGAGCAGCAGCGAAGCCCCGCTGGCCGCCCGCGTGGCTGCAAGGCTGCTCCAGGAGACGAAGTCCGCCGATGGGGCCGTGGCAGAGACTGCCCGCCAGGGCCTGCGGGTGCTGCATGCTGCGCTACAGGCAGTCTGAGGGTGCATTCCTCCCGGTCCTTGGCTGAATTCGATGGCATTTCATTCACAGGAATGTCAGCATGATGTCCGATACATGACGTGGTATTTTAACAACGATGGTGTGGCCGACGGTCCCTATGAGGATGAGGCCATGGCTGCCTTGCTGGCGCAAAATCGCATCAGGGGGCACACTCTCGTCTGGCAGGTGGGAGGTGAAGCCTGGCAGGAAATCGCTGCGCAGGCACCCAACTGGTGGCAGCCAGTGACCACTGCACAGGCCGACGTCGTTGTCAGCTCACGACCGCCGACCACCCGTGGGCTGGTGCCCAATGCCCCTGTGGTAGAGGCTAAGCCCGCTGCCTCGGGTGGGTTCTTGAAGAAAATGTTTGGCTTCGGCGGCGGTAAAAAATAGCCCGCTTGGGTTCAAGCGGGCCGCGCCGGAAGGCGATCAGGAGCCGCCAAAGAAACCACCGAGTTTGCGGATGCGTGTCGGGTGGCGGAGCTTGCGCAGGGCCTTGGCCTCGATCTGGCGGATGCGTTCGCGGGTGACCTGGAACTGCTTGCCCACTTCTTCCAGCGTGCGGCCTGCGCCGTCCACGAGACCAAAGCGCTGTTCCAGCACTTCACGTTCGCGGGGGTTGAGGGTATCCAGCACATCACGGAGCTTGTCTCGCAGCAGGTTCATCGCCGTGAGTTCCATGGGGTCATGGGCCTCTTTGTCTTCGATGAAGTCGCCAAACTCAGTGTCGCCATCGCTGTCGCCCACTTTGGCCTGCATGGAGACAGGCTGCTGGGCCATGCGCAGGACGGCATTCACCCGTTCCACCGGGAGGTGGATTTCTTCGGCGATTTCTTCCGGAGTCGGGTCGCGGCCCAGTTCTTGGACGAGCTGTTTGTTCACCCGCATCAGCTTGTTGATCGTTTCGATCATGTGCACCGGAATGCGGATGGTGCGTGCCTGGTCGGCAATGCTGCGAGTGATGGCCTGGCGGATCCACCACGTGGCGTAGGTGGAGAATTTGTAACCGCGCCGGTATTCGAATTTTTCGACCGCACGCATGAGGCCCATGTTGCCTTCCTGAATGAGATCCAGGAAAGAGAGGCCGCGATTGGTGTACTTTTTGGCGATGGAGATGACCAGGCGCAGGTTGGCCTCGATCATCTCTGTCTTGGCGCGGGTGGACTCGGCCACACAACGGCGGGCATCGGCGGCGATCTGGCGGTACCCTTCGGTGCTCTGCCAGGCCTGAAGCTGGAACTGGTGGAGGGCCTCAATGGCCATCTCATTCTTCGGATGCTGGCGGATCTCGTGTTCCAGCTGCTCCATCTCGCGCAGCTTCAGCTGGATGAGGGCGACGAAGTCTTCGTTGATCTTCTGTTTGAAGAAGAATTTCGAGCAAAGCTTGAAGTAGGCTCCGCGAGCATTGTTGAAGGCTTCGCGGGAGCTGTCTTTTTTCTTCTCTGTGGCCTTGGTGTGGGCGGTGTAGAGGTCGCTGCAGCGTTCGAAACTGTCTTTGGCCTGCTCCAGCAGCGGCGTCAGCTTTTTGAAATAGTTGTCCCGCTCTTCAGCCTTGCGGTCAATGACCAGGCGGTCAAACCGCTCCAGGCCGTTGGCCAAACTCTCGGCGAACTGGAGGAAGTTGCGGGCGACAAAGCCGACGTTTTGGAGGCAGCTCTGGAGGCTGATCTCAGCCTTCTCGATGCGTTTGGAAATCTGGATTTCCTGCTCGCGGGTGAGCAGGGGCACCTGGCCCATTTGGCGCAGGTACATGCGTACCGGGTCATCCAGGCTGTCCAGCTTGGTGTCGGCACGTTCGCTGGTGGCGGATTCTTCGGCCGCGCGGGCCAGCAGTTTCATCGCGGTCTGCCCGCTGAGGTCGCCCTCCTCCACCACGCGGATTTCCATCGCGCGCAGCCGGCTGATGACCTCGTCCATGAGATCAGGCGTCACAATGCCAAGCGGCAGAGCTTCATTGACATCGTCCCAGGTGAGATGGTCCTGATCCTTGGCGAGAAGGATGAGGTTGCGCAGCCGCGACTGGACCTCGGGCGCATTGATGTCGTCATAGACGACCGTGGGTGCGCTCGGTGTAAAGCTGGTCTTTGGCGGACGTCCGCGTTTGCGTTTGATCGGCTGTCCGTCGGGACCCACCGCAGGCGTTTGGTTGGGCCGATCGTTCAAAGGATGAATGCGTGGACGTCCTCTGCCGCGTTTCTCCTCCTGGTCCGCATCCTTGGAAGAGGCGGCAGGTTTTGGGGGAGAGGCAGTCTTTGAGGAAGGGGACTTTCCGGGGGCTGGTTTTTTGGGGACGGCCATAGAGACGCCGTGAATTCCTTGGGGGTAAGTTACAGCCCGGCGGATGGGCTCAGAACGGTGAATATCTTGGTGCCATCCATATGGTCAAGACATTCTTTGAATTGTCGGCAATGGGTGACGGGGATTAGGGGTAGAGGAGGTAACGCTGACGGGCACTGCGGAAGGAGCTGATCCAGCCTCCCCAGCCGCCGACGATGCGGCTGGCGGGAACACCCCGCCGCAGGCTGCTGTAAAGGGATTCACTACCATAGACTTTGTGGAAAAGATTCAATTTGGACCCGCTCATCCGACCCAGCACCTTGCCTCCCGTCAGGCGGTTCAGCTCGCCGAGGAGCATAACGTCCAGGGCTGTCAGGTCGGCCTGGGCGCGTGGGTTGATGTTTAACCGCACGCCGCCGAATCCGTTGCGGGAATAAGGGCTGAAGCCCACTCCGGGCATGTTCCAGCGCTGGCAGGCGGCCATCATGGCCTGGGGATTCACGCCGCTGCCACCGGCATAACCAAAGGGGTTTTCGGTGCCGATGCCGATGTCCACCGCCGAGCCGCCGCCCAGGATGCCGGTGGCGACATAGTATTGGGGAGAGGTGGCGTAGGGGATGTTGGGGGAGGTGCGGTACCAGCGCAGGCCGGTGTCCTGCCAGACCATGTTGCGGCTCCAGCCCTGCATTTTCACCACGTTCAGGCGCGGGGCTTGGCTGATCCAGCCTTTGCTGGAGGTCATCATGGCCAGTTCGCCCGCTGTCATGCCGTGCACGTAAGGCACCGGAATCTGGCCCACAAAAGATTTCCATTTCGCCTCCAGCGGCGGGCCTTCCACCCGCCAGCCGCCCATGGGGTTGGGGCGGTCCAGCACGACGAAATGTTTGCCATTTTCCGCACAGGCCTCCATGGCCACGGCCATGGTGCTGATGTAGGTGTAGCTGCGGCAGCCGATGTCCTGAAGGTCAAACACCAGCACATCGATGGGGGCCAGCATCTGCGGGGTAGGCTTTCGGGTGGGGCCGTAAAGAGAGTAAACCGTGAGGCCCGTCACGCTGTCCCGCCGGGTGCTGACGTGGATGCCCGCACCGATGGTGCCATCGATCCCATGTTCTGGCGCATACAGGGCGGTGAGGGAGGAACCAAGGGCACGCTGCATGACCACGCGGGTCATTTCACCCCGGCCGTTGACACTGGTATGATTGGTGATCAGGCCCACACGTTTCCCGCGCAGGAGATCGAAGTTTCGCGAGGCCAGGAAATCGATGCCCAGCATGAACGGGCCACCCTGCTGTGTGGGCATGGGCTGCTGGGTTGGCATCATCTGGCACCCCGTGAGAAAGGCGGCACCAGAGAGAAGAAAGGAACGTCGTGAACCCATGCGGGCGACAGAGGCGGTGGCAGGTGCAACGGTCAAATGGAGAATGAAACAAGCTGCCACCTAGGCCCGATGCAGAAGGCCCGATGCAGAAGCCTGGAAGCCAAGAAAAAAGCCACACCGTTGCGGGTGTGGCTTTTGAATCGGGCGGGTGGCGGATTATTCGCCAGGAAGAGGCTCGGTGGGCCAGGTTTCCACCCAAGGCAGACCGTGCTCATTGAGGTCGGCCATGAAGGGATCTGGATTGAGCTGTTCGACGTTCCAAACGCCGGGCTGGCGGTACTCTTCGTTGGTGAGCAGCTGCTTGGCGGCGATCATGGCCGGCACACCGGTGGTGTAACTGACGCCCTGGCTGTTCGTTTCCTTGTAGCAGTCTTCGTGGTCCTTGATGTTGTAAACGTAGTAGCGTTTGAACTCGCCATCCTTGCCCGTGCCTTCGATCCAGTTGCCGATGCAGGTCTTGCCTTTGGTGTCTGCACCCAGGGTGCCTGGCTCCGGCAGCAGGGTTTTGAGGAACTCGATCGGGATGATCGGCACGCCTTTGTGGATCACGGGATCAATGCGGGTCATGCCGACGTTCACCAGCACTTCCATGTGCTTGATGTAGGCGTCGCCAAAGGTCATCCAGAAGCGGGCGCGGCGGATGTCGAAATGGGTGGTCAGAGACTCCAGCTCCTCATGATAGAGGCAATAGATGTTCTTGGGACCGATGCCGTCCGGGAAGGAAAAGCTGCGTTTGATCTCGAGCGGCTTGGTTTCCACCCAGGCTCCATTTTCCCAGTAACGGCCATTGGCGGTGACTTCGCGGAGGTTGATCTCAGGATTGAAATTGGTGGCGAAGGCCTTGCCGTGATCGCCTGCATTGCAGTCAATGATGTCCAGCGTATCAATCTTGCTGAAGTGGTGCTTCAGGGCGTAGGCGGTGTAAACATTGGTCACGCCTGGGTCGAAGCCGCAGCCGAGAAGGGCGGTGAGGCCGGCGGCCTTGAACTTTTCCTGATAGGCCCACTGCCAGTGGTATTCAAACTTGGCGACGTCGCGGGGTTCGTAGTTCGCGGTGTCGATGTAATGCACGCCGGCCTCAAGGCAGGCATCCATGATGGTGAGGTCCTGATAGGGCAGGGCCACATTGATGACGACCTTCGGTTGGAATTCCTTCAGCAGCTTCACCAGTTCCGGCACATTGTCCGCATCCACTGCGGCCGTCTGGATGGGGCGGCTCAATTCCGCCGCGATGCTGTCGCACTTGGATTTGGTGCGGGAGGCGAGCATGATCTCGCTGAATACGTCTGGGAGCTGAGCGCATTTGTGAGTGACCACGCGGCCAACGCCGCCTGCGCCGATGATGAGAACTTTTGCCATAGGGTCTGCAAGGGTGGCGGTGATGAAACGGGAGTCAAGCGACGCGGTGTGAAAGTAACTTTAGGACTCAAGGTGGGCGGCTACGGGTTAGAAGTGCGCCGTTGGTGCTGTATTTTGATTTCCCAACCCACGTATCCACCTACCATTTCTCCCTTTCCCATGTTTTCTCTCGCTCATAAAACCGCTATTATCACGGGTGCAGGCTCTGGCATCGGCCAAGCCATTGCCCTGCTTTTTGCCCGTCAGGGAGCGCATGTGGAGGTGCTGGACCTCAAATTGGAATCTGCCCAGGTGACGGTGGACCAAATTTTGGCGGAAGGTGGCAGCGCCCGGGCCATGGCCTGTGATGTGGGGGATCACGCCGGGGTAAAAAAGGTCTTTGATGAAATCAGCGTCCGCCGTCCCCGGCTGGACATTCTGGTGAACAATGCGGGCATCGCCCACATCGGCACCGTCTTGACCACCACGGAGGCGGACATGGACCGCCTCTACCAGATCAACATCAAAGGGGTCTTTAATTGCTCCCAGGCGGTGATCGAGCGGATGGTCGTCCAAGGGGGTGGGGTGGTGCTGAACATGTGCTCCATCGCTGCGGAGATGGGGCTGGCGGACCGTTTTGCCTACTCCATGACCAAGGGGGCTGTGCTGACCATGACCTACTCGATGGCCAAGGATTTCATCAAGCAGGGCATCCGCTGCAACTGCATCAACCCGGCCCGTGTGCACACGCCGTTTGTGGATGGCTATCTGGCCAAGACTTATCCGGGACAGGAAGCCGAAATGTTCCAAAAACTCAGCGAGGCCCAGCCCATCGGCCGAATGGCGCAGCCATCCGAGATTGCGGCCCTGGCCCTGTATCTGTGCAGTGACGAGGCGGGTTTCATCACGGGCAGCGCCTATCCCATTGATGGCGGCGCGGTGAACCTACGGTGATGGGATGAATGTTGTCCCTGGGAGGCCAGGGTACGATGCGAAATTGCTCATCGCCATTGGGCCTCGGGGACTGCGTGGCGGATTCGTTGCCAAGGTGTTTTTTACCGCCTGGATTCAACGGCCTAGCGTGAGGGGATGAGTGAACATCCCATGTCTTTTCCCCCCGAGGCAGGATGGAACGAGGTCGAGGAACCAGCTTCTTTTGCCACCGACCCATGCCCTACATCTCTTGCCCCCGCATCGTCTCCGAAAGAGCCTCCTCTGAAGGCTCTCTGGCAGCGGATGGGTGGAGGTTCTTTGCTGGTTTCCGTGGGCATTCACGCCGTGATCTTGGCCGTCGCTGGGTGGATGGTCTTGAGCGTGGCCAGCCCACCTGCGCAGGTGGATTTCCTTTCCGGTGGCGGTTCGAAAAGTGGTGCTGCAGCTTCTCAAGCTTTAGAGCATAAAGTGCAGCAAAAGCGGCGCACGAGGATGCAGCAGAAGCTGCCCAAACAACGACTGGTTTCCACCAGCCTGAATTCAGGAATCACACTGCCAGATGCCCCTCCAGAGCTGCTGGACATTCCGGACTCAACCTCGCTCCTGGGGAGCAAGGCCTCTTTGGGCCGAGGCATGGGGCTTTCCAGCGCGGGTTTTGGCACGGGGACAGGATCTGGGATGGGGCGGGGCAACATGCCAGGCATGACTTTTCAGCCGATCACCATGTTTGGTATGGAGCTGAAAAACACCCGCAAGGTCGCGGTGGTCATCGATGTCTCGCGCTCCATGACGAAGTACCTGCCAGCCGTCGTCAGTGAACTGGATAAAATCGCCCGTCAGAGCGTGCTGGTCATGCATTATGGCTGCGGCCTGAAGGAAGCCAAGGAGCGGGTGGATGACAAGGTGCGCAAAGCAGAGGGGGAGTCCTTCGCGACCTTCTGGCAAAACTGGCAGGGCAAGGCTTCCTTGAAAATGAGCGAGGAGGACCGTCGCAAGCTGAAGTATGATCCCGGCCAGCCGATGCCGCTGGAAAGGATCTACGAACGCCTGTCGGGCAGACCTGGGACTTATTTCATCAATTTCAACGGAGTGGGGCAAACCCAGGCGGCCCTGATGTCCAATGAGGTCATGGAGGCCGACACTATTTACTGGTTCGCCGATTTCCAGGACGCGGTCTCCGAAGAGGTGATGGCAGACGTGCGGCGCAAGCTGAAAGGCCGCAAACAGAAGTTGTACATGCATGCTTCCATCCGGGGAAAGGCCTTTGATCTGGTACGGGAGGGACTGGTGGTGCCGCTGGGCGGGGATGTCATCGAGGCCCAGGTGGGAAAATGACGGCGAAAAGCCAACCATCTGGCGGTGGGGATGGCCCAGGTTGCAGGGCGGCCGAAACATCTCGACAACTGGGTTCGTTTTCGTTTCCCTCTCCATCGCATGAAACTGCCCTTCTTCCTCGCCTTTGCCCTCGCGGCTTCCTTTGCCAATGCTGAAAACTGGCCCAGCTGGCGTGGCCCGAATCTGGACGGCTCCAGCCCGGAGAAAAACCTGCCGGCGAAGTTCAGCAAAACCGAAGGTGTGAAATGGGCCGTGGATGTGCCTGCCATCTCGGCCTCCGTGCCGGTGGTGTGGGGCGACAAAGTCTTCATCACGGCACCGATCGTGGACAAGCAGCAGCTCGTGGGCCTGTGCTACGATGCGAAAACAGGCAAGGAGCTGTGGCGCAAGGTGGTCTCTGAAGGAGGACTGCAATGGGACAACAAGAGCAACCTCGCGAGCCCTTCTCCCGTGACGGACGGGGAGCGCGTGGTGTTCCTGTTTGCGGATGCTGTAGCGGCCAGTTTTGACCTCGAAGGCAACCTCCAGTGGAAGCGCGATTTCAAGGAAACCCACGGTGCTTTTGCCACCCAGTGGACCTACGGCAGCAGCCCGATGATGGATGGCGGCAAGCTGTACATCCAGGTGCTGCAGCGCAATGAGACCTTCGAGTTTCAGGGTTTCCCAAAAGGCACTCCAGGCAAGGACATGACCAGCTACATCCTGGCCGTGGATCCTGCGACAGGCAAAGATGTGTGGAAGCAGCTGCGCAAAACACCTGCCGAAGTGGAATCCCTGGAAGCCTTCAGCTCGCCTGTTTTCACCACGCATGGCGGCAAGCGGGTGATGCTGATTTCCGGCGGGGACACCCTGACCTTGCATGATGCGGCTACGGGCGCTGAATATGCACGGCTGGCCACCTGGAACCTCGCGGGGGAAGGGTATAACAAATTCTTCCGTCTCGTGCCTTCTCCCGTCGTCGGCGATGGCATTGCGCTTGTCTGTGCGCCGAAAAATTCACCTGTGTTTGCCATGCCGCTGGACAGCAAGGGCCAGGACGTGCCGCCGCTGTGGACCAGCAACCCGAAGGAGGTGACCACGGATGTTTCCACGCCAGCCTTCTATGAAGGCAGCTTTTACGTGCTGGACAGTGGCCGCCGCACGGTGAGCCGTGTGGAACCAAAAACGGGCAAGGTGATCTGGACCGGCGAGACGGGTAGCAAGGCCAAATTTGAAAGCAGCCCTACCGTGGCCGATGGCAAGATCTACATGACCAATTTCTGGGGCGAGGTCTATGTCGTCAAAGCGGGCGGTGACAGCTTTGAACTTCTGAGCATGAATGAAATGGGCAATGGCAGCAAACCGAACGGCGACGCCGCAAGCTGCCGCAGCAGCATCGCCGCTGCCAATGGCTGCCTCTTCATCCGCACCCAGGACAAGCTTTACTGCGTGGGCCAGTGAGGTGTGGGGGCTATTCTGACACACTCCTTACAAGCCTCTTACCGGGAGCTGACGCATCTGAAAATGGATCGGTTATGATCACTGCACATTGAGGCACGCGAAGGCGGACTCAGTGACGAATTTCAGATAGTGGGTTGTCTTCTGGCTGTTGGTAACCTTCGAAAAATTTCAGGGCGGACCGAGTGGTTCGCCCTGATTTTTTTTGTCCGGATGCCTGAGTTTGCGCCAGCAGATATTCACCATCCAGGTCATGAGACTTAAAATCATGGCAGGTAACCACCCGATAAAGGCTATGGCGATCACGGCTGGACCCTCAGGGAAAGCGGACCAAACGCGTCGGTCACCTGTCCATTTCATCGCTAAGTAAGGTGCGATGAAGCAACCCCAGATGTACCAGGCTAGTAAGCCCAACCAAACAGGAATGATGCCCACCCAGGGGCTGCGGAACTTCCAGATCAACAGGAGACAGGGCAGCAGGAGCACGATCAGCAAAGGAATGGACGTCCAGTCGAGCAAATCTAGCACCCAGGCTGTATGGGGATCTTCACGTGCAGCAGCCAGACTGGTAGCGGCTCTTTTCATCCAGTCATCCGAGGAGTCCATATGTCGGGGCTTCTATGATTGAGGTCTTGCCTGATTCAACCCTCGAAGGCTGCGCGACACAATACTGAAACTGCAAATCACGGAGCTGACAATTGCACCAGGGAACCAGCCAAACAAGGCCATGGGTAGGATGCCCATTGATGGGAAGGCCTCTGCTAGAATGTCCTTTCCTGTCCATTCGATAACGACATACGGAGCAAAGCCGCCCATCAAGACATGCCATACAAACCAACCCGCCCAGCCCCATCGGATACTGCGTGCTAGGCTTCTGAAGTTTTGGGATTTCCAAGCCAGCCAGATGCAGGGTGCTAAACAGAGTAACAATAACGGCCAGCCGATCCAATCTACAAAGGTCATAACCCAGTCGGTATGCGGATCTTCACGCGCTTTGGCAATGGCGGCGCGAATTTCTGAGTGGCTCATGACTGGACGATGTGAAGCGCGTGAGCCTACAATGCAGAGCAGGCCGGGGGCCAGCCTCACTTTTTACCGGATCAAGCCGCGGGCGATGATGGCATCCACGGGATTAAAGTCATCGGTGAAGACTTGGCCATCGGTGGGAAGATACTGCGTGGGAACGTGGGTGCGCAGGATGCGGGCCTGCCAGGTGTTGTCGGGGAAGTGCTGGTCCAGGATCAGCTTGGAAAGGTCGTGATGAGAGGCCAGGACGATGACGTTTTGGGAGGTGGTACGATTGCCTTGAACGGCGAAAACTTGGAGGTGGGGGAACACCTCTTTCAGGGTGGCCAGCATGCCGGCTAGGAGTTCGGATTTCTCCCCCTGCACAGCGGAGATGACGTTCATGGTGTAAACGCCTTCAGGGGTGAGGTGGTCTGAGATGAGCTGGAAAAATTCCTTGGTGGTGAGGTGGGCAGGGATGGCCTGCATGCCATTGTAGGCATCGCCAAAGATGAGATCCCATTTTTTATCGCTGCTGGTGCGCAGGTAATGTCGGGCATCACCTGCAGAGGCTTTGACGCGAGGGTATTCATCCAGCTTGAAAAACTGGCGGCCGGTTTCGATCACGGCGGGGTCCAGTTCGGCCACATCCACCGTGGCTTCGGGGAAGGTGCGGGAGACTTCTTCCGGCATGCCGAAGGCCCCGGCACCGATGAAGAGGGCGCTCTGGATGGGGCGCTCCTGCAGCATGGCCAGTCGCCAAAAATGCTGGTAGGCCAGGATGAGATCGCCGGTCTCGGGATTCATGCCGCCTTCATGAGTGGAGTCCAGTTTCAGCAGGCGGCGGCGGTGTGGGCTTACCCCTTCTTCCGTCACCTGGATGCGGTGGTAAAAGGATTCGTGTTCGTAAATGACGCCCTGGGCAGGTGTGGGGGTGGAGAGCGAGCCAATGAGGGCTGCGATGACACCTGCGATCAGAACCTTGGCCGATTGCGCGCTGCCTTTCCCTGTGAGAAAGAAGGCCAGCAGACCCAGGGCCAGCAGCAGCACGGCGGTGCCGACGAAGATGCTGCGCACCCCAAAATTCCCCAGCAGGAAAAAGCCCGAGAGGAAGGTGCCCACAAAGCTGCCCAGAGAGCCGAGCATGCTGATGGTGCCTGCCGCCCCACCGATGTGACTGTCCTGGGACGTGAGGCTGTAAAGACGCACCGCAGCGGGTGAAATTGCGCCAAGCAGGGCCCCCGGCACGGCCAGGAGGAAAAGTGAAAACATGACGGGGCCATCAATGAGGCCGCCTTTGGCAAAGGCTGGACCAAACCAGGTGCTGAGCGCCGGGATGAAAAAAGTTAGCACGGCCACGCCTGCCAGCAGCCAGCCCAGGACATCCAGCCCTGCCCGTTTGTCTGCCAGTCGCCCACCCATGTAACCGCCGACACTGAAAGCGATGAGGATGACGCCGATGAGGGCCGTCCAGGTATAGACGCTGTTCCCAAACAGCGGCGAAAGCAGGCGTGCAGCGCTGATTTCGATGACCATCATGGAAGCCCCGGAAAAGAAGCAGGCAGCGCCCAAGAAAAGCCGGGTGGGACGAAGGCGGTCGGTGTTTTCCTGCGGGGAGGATGAGGCGGGCGTGGGGGCTTTGGACATCAGCGGGAAAAGTGTGTGCCGCCAGTATTCAGTGCTGCGGGAATGGCTGGCAAGATGAGATTCTCCACAGCCTCGGCAAAGTGGCCTTGTCCCCGGCGGGCTGCCGCTGCGTTGCCGGCTCAGTCGTTGTAGAAAACCAGGCTGGCGATCTTCCAGCCTTCGGGTGTCTTGACGAGCGTGAAGTAGTCGGTGCCCGTCACGATTTCACGGCCTTTGGTCAGCTTCCATCTCACAGCGGCCTGGGTCACACGCGCATCGCCGGAGATTTTCATTTCGGTGGGCACCTCGGTCATGGGCTCGGGGGACCGTTCGTGGCCGAGCTTTTGGCCATGGATGAAGTCGGTGAGGCCTTGGCTGTCGGTCTGGCCCTTGGCCCCGACGAAACTGATGCGGGCCGTGGGGTGAAAGCAGGCCTGATAGCCCGTCATGTCCTTGGCAGACCAGGTGGAAAAATAACGCTGCAGGAAGGTTTCGATCTCGGGCTGGTCTGCGGGGGCCGCCGGACTGCAGGCGGCGAGCAGCAGGCTCAGCAATAGGGCGGAGATGAAACGCATGGCCGTGGGGTTATTCCTCCACCTGCTCTTCAGGCACGCCCATGAGCGAAAGGAGGCGGTTGAGGTCTTCCACACCGTAGTAGTCAATCTCGATGTGGCCTTTCTTCTCGGCATGACGGACGGAGACATTCGTCGTCAGGTGGTGCATGAGGCGCTGCTCCACAGACTCGATGGCACTGTTGACTTCATTGTCACCCAGCACCGGTTTTGGCGGTGGCGGGTTCAGGATGCCGCTGGCCAGCTTTTCAGCGGCACGGACGGTGAGACCTTTTTTGACGATTTCTTCGGCGGCACGCTCTTGGTTTTCGGCATCCTTCAGGGTCAGCAGTACTTTGGCGTGGCCGGTGCTCAGTTTGCCGGTGGACAGGAGATTCTGGACCGGGGAAGCGAGGTCCAGCAGGCGCATGGTGTTGGCCACCGTGGCGCGGTTTTTACCCACACGCTGGGCGATGTCTTCCTGGCGCATGGAGAAGTCCTTGGCGAGGCGCTCATAAGCGCGGGCTTCTTCGATGGGGTTGAGGTCTTCGCGCTGCAGGTTTTCGATCAGCGCCATCTCCAGCACGTCTTTGTCAGACGCTTCACGGACGATGACCGGCACTTCCTTGAGACCAAGTTCACGGGAGGCGCGAAAACGGCGTTCACCGGCGATGAGTTCCAGCTTGCCGTTCACCTGACGGACGATCAGCGGCTGGATGATGCCATGCTCCTTGATGGACTCCATCAATTCCGCCAACTGCTCCTGCACGAATTCCTTGCGAGGCTGGAGGGGGCTGGGGACGATCTGTTCCAGACCGACGCGATTGACCACATCCCCAGGCGCAGGCTGGGCCAGGGCTGGCGGACGGAATGAGCTGCCCCCGGCCGGTTGTGCCGAGATCAGTGCTCCGAGTCCTTTTCCGAGTGCTGGTTTTGCCATAAGGGGTCGAGGTTAAAGACTCAGCCCCCGATGGCAAATGAGTTTTAGCTCTGATTGGCCCTGATCTTGTCAGAAAATGCTGACTTACCTCAAGGCTCAGGCCCCGGAGGGGAGACGGAAATTCACCGATGACTGGGCGCAATGACCTGGGATTGGGCAGGACTTACTCATCATCCCGGGCGCTGAGACCGGAACCGCTGAGCAAAATGCGGAACCCTACATCGGCCTCGCGTGCGGCAGGAGAGACCTTGCGGCGGTAGGAGGCGAGGAGCTGCTGGCGCTCGGCCGTGGTGAAGGCCGCTCCGCGGGCAACACCTTCAGCACTGGTGGTATCCCACGGGTCGGACACCCATTCCCAGACGTTGCCCGAAAGGTCAAAAAGGCCACGGCTGTCCGCGCGCAGGCTGGCCACAGGGGCCAGGGCGGCGAAGCCATCGTCATAACCGAGCACGGATTTTTTGCCGGTGGGGTCAGCCGATTTGTCGAACAGGTTGGCGACTTTGGTCGTCGGGGCGGCGGTGAATCCCCAGGGGTAGATGCCTTCGATGCGGTTGCTGCGGTCGGCCGGAGTGGCTCCGAGTTCACGGGGAAGGTAGGCGGCCATGCTCCATTCATCGTCGGTGGGCAGACGGTACTCCTGGTCGGGTTCCAGCAGGCCTTTGCCGCGCTCGCGATCCGTCAGCCAGCGACAGAATTGCTCGGCCTCGGCCCTGGTGATGTGGGTGACAGGCAGATTGGGGGCTGTGTCCAGTACACGACCTTCGACGGGGGGCAGATTGGCGCTACGGGCAAATTCGGCGAAGTCTTTTCGCCGTGTCTCGAAGGTGGCCAGCATGGCGCGGCCCATGGGCACCATCTTGATGTCCAGGCTGTTTTCCCAGACCTTGCCAAAGACGACGGAGCCGGTGGCCTTGAGCCGCAGGTTAAAGCTCATGGCCTGGCCTTCTTTCAGGTTGCCGCGGGCGAACTCGCTTTTGTAGCCCGGGAGCCGAATTTCGTAATCGAACTTGTCGGCCCGCACCCGTGCCAGTTGCAGTGGAGTGCGGCCCACGGATTGTTCCCCATCAAAGACTTCGGCCCCACGGGGGGTGCTGTCCAGGCTGATGCGTCCATAGGGCACTCGCACGATCTCCGTGCGGACGGCATGCCAGTCGGGGCGGGTGGTGGTGCCTTTCTGCGGCGGGATGTTGGCCACACGCCAGGCGTATTCGTGCTCGATGTCCAAGCGACCGCTCTGGCGGTCGCGCGTGGTCATCCAGTCACAAAAGGCATCGGCATCCGCATCCTGGATCATGACACAGTTTAGCGTCTTTTTGTCTGGAGTGACAAACTGCACCACGCCAAATTCGGCCGGGCGCTGGGTGGCATTCTGGAACTCGAGAAAGAGGGTGACCTCCACGGGCAGGTCGGCAATGTGGCGGTCCTTGCTGAAGGTGAACCACTGGCGATGGATGTTCTGCCAGGGGCGGCCTTTCTGCGGCGGCTGGGGCAGCGGGGGGGCGGCCTTGATCGGCAGCGGCAGCTCGTAGGCCCATTCTTTTTGGTACTTGGCCGCCGTGAGTCCAGCCCCTGTGAGGGCAGAGCCCACCAGGGTAAAAACAGCAGCTCTGCTGAAGCGGCGGAAAAAGGTTTCGGGCCGCTTTTCACCCACCCTTTGCAGGGCTTCGGCAAACTCGCCTGCCGTCTGAAAACGCTCTTTCAGATCTGGGGCGCAGGCTTTGCAGATGACACGGTTTAGGTCCAGCCAGAAGGGCCACTCGTCGTCGCCGAGATTGATTGGGACCTCCGGGAATTCCATGCGGTCCTTCCCGCTGCTCATCTCATAGAGCACCTTGCCGAGGCTGTAGATGTCGGCCTGGGCTGTGCCGGGGCCCTCGGGCGGGACAAAGCCCTCCGTGCCGACAAAGGTGCGCTCGCCAAACCCGGCCACAAGGCCGATGTCGGCCAGTTTGCAGACGCCGCCGCAGAAAATGATGTTGGAGGGCTTGATGTCGCGGTGGGTCAGGCCGCGGTTGTGCATGTAGTAGAGCGCATCGGCCAGATAGACTCCGGCATCCCGGCAGAAGATCAGGTCCAGTCGGCCATGCCGTTTCATGTCCGTGCCGAGCGTGCGGGGCACGTAGGTGTGCACGCTTTCGAAGTTGGGGCCTTCTTCCGCGTCATCCGCCAGCTCCATCACGCAGTAGTAAAAGCCGCGGTCTTCATTCCAGCCGACGTGCAGGATGTGGACCATGCAGGGATGGCCGCGGGAGATGGGCTCGAACTGCTGGATGCCCAGGAACTCGCGATGAAAGGTGCGGGTAAGTTCAAAGTCCTCCCGCCAGACGATCTTCACCGCGCGATAGGCCCCGGTGACACTCTGCGCCAGCCAGACTTCGCCATAGGCCCCGGAGCCGATGCGTTTGATCAGCGTGTAGTCGGGAATGAGGATGTCATCCCGGTGGGAAGGGGGGCCGTCCTTGTCCCGGGGACCCCGGGGCGCACGCGGAGGGGCGGGCAGCTGAATGCCTGCCTGCGAGTCCGCAGGGGACGCTTCCTCATCACCGGAGGGGCCCGGTGGGGGGAAGGGGACAGAGCCTGGTCGCGACATTCAGATTTAAAAACGATACGTGCCATTCTCCCAAGACTCAATCTTTGCCTGAGGGAACCGTGCAAAATCACGCACGACGCCAGCGGGCCAGCAGCAGGAGAAGCCAGCCCAGCATCATGAAGCCCCCGCCAAAGGGGGTGACATACACCAGCCACTTCGTCTGCGTGACCGCATGAAGATAGAGGGAGCCGCTGAACAGGAGCACGCCGGCAAACAGAAAGTTCCAGGCCCAGGTGCCGCGTTTGCCTCCGGCCGCACCCGCAAGGGCCAGGGTGGCGAGCAGGATGGCATGGGGCAGGTGATAGCTGACGCCCGTCTTCCAGTTTTCCAAGGTGCCTGCGGCGAGCATGGCATCATGCAGCTTTCCGTGGGCGCCCGATGCACCCAGCCAGATGGCGGTGAGCCCCAGGAAGGCGGAGAGCCGGAAACGTAGCGTGTCTGGTTGCATGGCCACCACGGGAGGCAGGCGTTTGGAAAATGCAAATCAAGAAAACAAAACCGCCCCAGAAGCTCAAGGCTCTGGGGCGGGGCAAGGGGCGGTCTGGCCTCACCGATTAGCGGCCAAAGAAGAAGCTGGCGGCTGCGCGATGATGCGGCGGGATCGGGAAGCTGGAGCGGTGGCTGCTGTGATGACGGTGCCCGTGTCCGTGACCATGGTGGCTGGAGCGGGAGTAGCAGCTGCGGCAGGAGCTGTGGCTGGAGTGCTGAGTCACCCAATGGCCGATGGGATGGCCGTAGCGGTCGCGGCCGCAGATCTGATAGACCGAGTAGATCGGCGCCCCACAAGGGTGGTAGCTGACGATGCGACGGTCATTGTGACAGTAGTCCCGGGCGCTCGATTCCGTGGGGGTGATAAAGCCGATACCGGTGACAACAGCGAGGATGGCGATGATCTTTTTCATAGTGATGAACTTGAGTTCAGTGCTTCTGACTGGATGGCCGAAAAACTTATTCAGGTCGGCGTTAATTTTTTTGAGAAGTCATCTTTTCAGCCTGGGACGGGCATTGGGGCCTGTGATCCGTTGGTGTTAAAAATCTCGCATGAGTCCGGCGAACCCATCGTCCGGCATGAGGAAGATTCTATTTTCACCCCAAGATTATTTGTGTAACTATTTGTTAGGTTGTGGCGTTTCGGCTGCCGTGTTCATGTCCTGGGGGGAGGCGGTGGGAATGATCGCGTGGGTGTTCCTGGTTTACCTCGGGGTGTGGCTGCTGCCGGTCTGGCTGCCTGTTCTCATGGGTGTCCTGATGCCGGGATTGCGCACGGGTCCTCGCGCAGTGCTAGTCCTTTCCGGCCTGCTCACTGGCCTTCATGCATCAAGAAGAAGGGTTGATGGTGTGGCTGGGGACCTTTCAAGCCTGGTCTCCGGACATGTATCCACCCTGGTTTTGTCGGCCTGCATGATCCTCTCAGGTTTCTGCCTCATCATCGTGCATAGTCATGTCCGTGACCGAAAAACTTGCACTCCTGCTGGCATTTTGGGTCTGGTGTTTTTGTCCGCCACAGTGCCGGTTTGGTGGTGGCTGCTTGGTCTGTGAGGGCATTAAAAAAGCGGTGCTCCTGGCTGGCAGGGGCACCGCTTCTGAAAAGGACTGAAATCAGCCCTCGAATTTCTTCACCAGCAGGGCGGAGTTGTGACCGCCGAAACCGAAGCTGTTGCTCAGGGCGGCATTCACCTTGGCGGCACGGGCCGTGTTGGCCACGATGTCCACGTCCACTTCAGGGTCCAGGTTGTCCACGTTGATGGTCGGAGGAACGATCTGGTCGCGGATGGCGAGGATACAGGCGGCGAGCTCGATACCGCCCGCAGCGCCTAACAAGTGACCTGTCATGGACTTCGTGCCGGAGACCAGAAGGCCTTTTTGGGCGTAATCACCGAAGGTGCGCTTGATGGCGCGCAGCTCGCACATGTCACCCACGGGGGTGGAGGTGGCGTGGGCGTTCACATACTGCACATCGGTCGGGTTCATCTTCGCATGGCGGAAGGCCATCTCCATGCACTTGGAGGCACCGAGGCCTTCGGGATGCGGGGCGGTGAGGTGGTAGGCATCCGCCGTGACGCCGTAGCCTGCCAGCTCAGCATAGATGGTGGCACCGCGCTTTTTGGCGTGCTCCAGCTCTTCGATGACGACCACACCCGAGCCTTCACCCATGACAAAGCCGTCACGGCCCGTATCCCAGGGACGGGAGGCGCGCTCAGGATCATCATTGCGCATGGACAGGGCCTTCATGTTGGCAAAGCCAGACAGGCCGCAGGGACGGATGGAGGCTTCGGAGCCACCGCAGACAATGGCATCGGCATCGCCGAATTTGATGATGCGCCAGGCTTCGCCAATGTTGTTGTTGGAGGTGGCGCAGGCGGTGGTGATGCACATGTTCGGCCCCATGAAGCCAAACTCGGTCGCGATCATGCCCGTAGCGATGTTCGTGATCATCATCGGGATGAGGAACGGGGAGACACGATTCGGGCCTTTGTTCAAAAGGATCTCATACTGCGTTTCGATGGTGCTCAGACCGCCGATGCCGCTGCCGACCATGACACCGATGCGGTGTGGGTCCAGGCTGTCGGGGTTGAGACCGCTGTCCTTGACGGCCATCTTGGAGGCGGCCATGGCGAGCTGAAAAAAGCGGTCAGCACGGCGGGCTTCCTTGTGATTGTTGAAGTAAGGGGTGGGATCGAAGTCCACCACCTCACCCGCGATTTTGCAATCATAGTTGGTGGTGTCCATGCTCTGGATGCGGCGAATGCCGCTCTTTCCAGCCTGGAGATTTTTCCAGAAATCGTCCTTGTTGTTCCCCAGGGGAGAAACAGTTCCGATTCCAGTGATAACGACGCGACGTTCGGTCATGTTGGGCAGTTGATGGGGTGAGTTGGAGTGCTCAGAGAACACGCTTTGCCCATGGGGGCAAGAGATTTCAATGGCCGTAAATCCAGGTCTTGACACAGCGGATTACGACGCAAACCGCCCTCCAGACGGCTAAGAACGGGGTGAATAGGAGGTCCCTGGTTGTGGCGAATGCCTGCTTTTTTCACGGGAGTCTATTTTTGTCAGGGCTGCCGAGACGGATCGCCACAAAAAACAGGCGGAGCCTGGGCTCCGCCTGCGGGTGAATGCGCTTTTATGTGGAAAACGCAAATGGCTCGAAAGAGATTATTTCTCCTTTTTGCCGTTCAGGTTTTTGGTGCTGGCATTCGTACTGCCCGTGGTGCTGCCTGCGGTACCAGGACCTGTGCCGTTTTTACCCACACCGGTAGAACTGCTGGCATCGCGCGATGCCTCAATGTTGGCGGGACGGGCGGCGGCAAACTCCTCAATGCTCAGACTCGCGTCGGCGTTGATGTCCAGTTCCTTGAAACGAGTCTCTTTATTGGGAGATTCTTGGGGCTTTGCATCGTTATTCTTGCCGGTGATACCACCCGTACTACCGGTGGTACTGCCTGCGGTGCCTGGTCCGGTGCCATTTTTGCCCACTGAGGTGGAACTGCTGGCATCGCGGGCAGGGTTAGCTTCAGCTTCCGAGAAAGAAGCGAACTCCAGGATGCTGATCAGCCGGTCTTTGTTGCTGTCCAGTTTTTCGAACTGATCCAAAACCCCTTTGGGGAGTTTAGCGGCGTCATCCACACGAGATGGATCGGCCGTAGCCGTGGCAGCCGCGTCTTTGGAATCGGCCTTCTTTTCTTCGGTCGCCGTCGGAGTGGCAGCCTTGGCTGGCTGCCCGGCAGGAGCCTGGGCCATCATCAGAGACGGGGCTAAAAACAGGCCAGCAGCGGCCAGGGGGAGATAGGATGATTTTTTCATGGGGTTCTTTAAATGGAAGGTTATTTGGGTTTGGATGTTTCCCGCAGCCTTGCGTCAGTTGTAGGCAAGCGGCCTGAGCCCGCTGCGGGTCCAAGTGAAATTCGTCCCCCATGGACGAAGCGGCCCCCTTGCCGTCAAGAAAGTCCATTCAGTTCTCGATTTGCGGCCCCACTTCCTGGAGCGAGGAACCAGTCTCCCTCTATTTCAAATACTCACTCACGGTCTTGCCTTTAATGTTCTGGACAGAGGATGAAGCTCCATTGGCAACCAAGAATCTGGCAATGTCC
Source organism: Verrucomicrobiota bacterium (assembly GCA_040386955.1). GTDB lineage: Bacteria > Verrucomicrobiota > Verrucomicrobiia > Verrucomicrobiales > Verrucomicrobiaceae > Prosthecobacter. The sequence continues at coordinate 82,933 of JAZKER010000013.1, read as the reverse complement.
AGATGCTTATATTCACACGCTAATGAAGCTGCTGTCTCACCTTCACCAGTATCAATGTTTAGATCAGCTCCCAGTTTAACGAGGAGCTTTACCAGCTCAAAGTTACCCATGATCACCACTTCCATCAGTGCTGTTCGGTGGAAATGATTTTTAGAGTTAAGGTTGGCCCCAAGTTCCACTAAATTTTCGATGGTGTCAGCTTCTCCTTCGATGGATAAAAAATGCAAAGGCGTCTCCCCAAGAGGACTCTGGATGTCCAGGAGTTTTCGGTTCAAACGCAACTTCTGAAACGTCTCCATTTTGTTTTCTCGAAGCCCACGAATGACATCCTGAAAAGTGATCGATGATTCGGGCATGAAAATGTGTTGTGTCGTGGCTGGAATTGTTACGGATTTTCGCAGCTTGGTTCATTCCTTTACGATTAGTCCACTCGCGAAAATGGCTGTCTGGCCGTTTAAACCATCAAATACCACGACGCGTTCTCCTTTCAGGATTGTGAGTTGAGTGATGATCGATTGGCAGATCTTGTCATCAATTGAAATAGAGGTGCTAATCGTTATTTTTCGACAGGGATCAACATAACGGCTGGAGGTGAAATCTGCATCTTCAAGCCCACCATCGCTGAAGCTCCCGTAGGGTTGGATTGCTTTTACCGTCAGGTCATAGAATTGATCGAAGCTCTCAACTCGAGCTTCATCTGAAAGTTGACTGTCTTGTTTCAGCCCCGATTTCACGACGTCTTCGACCAGGGAATCTAACCTCTGCGAAGACACTTTTTCAATTTTGAGCGGCTGTGGCTTCTGTCTGGCAGAATCACGAGGGAAACAGGAAACTGTCTGCGATGCTAAAATCATCAGGAGCAAAAGGGCCTTCATCGCAAGATCACTAAGTGCGCCACTTTCTGATTGGAATGCTGATGTCTCCTTCATGGTGTTACTTTTACTTACCCCTTCATTAGAAGGTAATGCTTCGGCTTGCCGTGGCGCTGTTTGTTCGTCAGCGGTGGCAGGTCCAGGTGAAAGAGATGGCGCAGGGTTTTGTCATGCTGTTTCAGCACGCGCCGCGCCTCCTCCTGCAGGGCCAGCCAGCGCCGCCAGGGATGAGCGGGGGCGTGGGTGATGTGGCGCAGCAGGCTCAGCCATTCCACGTAGGCGCGGGAGATGTCGCCTTCGGCCACTTCCTGGCGCAGTTCACGGGTGCCGGGGCGTTCCGGATGCAGGAGGGTATCCAGCAGTTCGGCAGCGCCTTCGCCATAGTCCAGTGGCAGGCCATTTTCCAGGTAACCGGGATGATTGATGAAGCCGTACGTATTCCGGCAGGCCGCCCCCAGCCGTTCAGATCCGCAGGCCACGGGCAGGTCAAATTTGGTGCCGCTGCGCAGGTTGGCCATGTGCGGGATGATTTCATCCACGGGGTAACCTTCATCCTCCAGAGCTGCCGCGATGGCCAAGCCTTCACCCCCTTGGAAGAAGGAGAAAACTTCTCCCCGCCGCGTCGGCGTGCCAGCTTCATCAATGAGCCCGAGCGAGCGCCAGGCATGAATCGGGGAGCCAGGCCGCGGTTGACGATCTGTGGCGGTGGTGGCCGTTTCATCCACGTGAACGCCGGTGTCATTTTTCACCACGATGGTACGCTCCCGGGGCTGGAACAACGGGCGGTCATGGGAATCGTGATACACCGGCACTTCGACCTCGCCGAGGTCAAAGATGGCGAAGACGAGGCCCTCCTTGGCGATGGTGCCAGTGAGGCGAGGCAGTGCATCGGCAAAGACATCCCCGTTTTGACCTTCCAGCAAAGTGGCTGCGAGTGCAGGGGAGTGCAGGATCTCGATCTCCTCCAATGGTACAGATTCCGCTTGGCGTGGCAGTTTCAGCAGCTTGCGCAGGCTTTTCGTGGGGCGCAGATTTTCCGGGGTTTCCTCCAAAGGCTGCCCGAGAGGAATCTCCACGCCATAGTGATCTTTTTCGATTTTTCCAACCCGCCCGATACCATGGGCAAAGCGCGCCACGAAACCGGGGATGCTCAGCGCGGGGCCGATTTTATCCACGCTCGCGAGCCAGGCTGAGCCTAACGGCAAGCGTTGCAAGGGGGTGTTGGCGCGGCGTTCCCATTCGCCTTTGGAATTGAGGATCTGCTTTTCCGTGGCCTCCAGCCCAAACAGCGCCTTTTCCGTCTTGGGCGCATGCATGGTCTCCGGGGTATTTTCCTCCAGGCCTAACAAAGGCGGGACCTTGGCATACAGGCGGCCCGCGAAGTGCTCCGCCGCCTGAAACGTGTTGGCCCCAGTCTGCGAGGCATGCTTCATGACGCGGAGGAAAATGGGCCATGCGAGCAGCTCACCACGGTGCAGGCGGGCGGGCCGGGCATCCATCAGCGTGGGACTCTGGCGGGTGGTGACGACGAAGCCCTTTTCATCCAGACCCCGGCGGCCTGCTCGGCCATACATTTGCAGCAGCTCATCCGGCGTCAGTTTGTGCTCGGCCTTGCCATCGTGAAAGGTGGTGGCGGCCACATGCACACTGCGTACGGAGAAATTGATGCCGGCGGAAAGGCCCATAGTGGCCACGATGACCCGGAGCTGCCCGGCCTTGGCCAGGGGCTCGATGACACCTGCTCTGGCGGCATAAGACAGGCCGCTGTGGTGGAAGGCGATGCGTTTTTCCAACAGGGCCGTGAGGTCCTTGCCACACACCGCGCGTTGCTCATGGGTGAGATCCAGAGATTCACCATGCGGCAGATCCGCCGCCAGCCTGCGGGCGATGGATTCGGCCTCTTTGCGTCGAGGAGAAAATATCAGGAGCGGAGCGAGATCTGCCAGCATCACGGCGGCGGCAAATTTAGGCCAAAAGTGCTCAAAATGTCGCGCCATCCGCTGTGGCAGAGCTTCCCAGGGAGCCTCCTCCAGTGGCACGGGACGTTCTTTGGTCTGCACCACCTCGGCGGAGCGGCCCAGGCGTCGCAGCCAGGCCACGATGTCGTCCGGATTGGCCACTGAACCACTCAGGAGCAGCAAGCGAGTTTCCGCTGGGGCCAGAGCAATGGCGGCCTCGTAGTGACTGCCACGGGCGGAATCCGCGATCATTTGATATTCATCAATGACCAGCATGGCCGGGCCTTCGCCGCGCACAAGGCGCTCGAGCTGGGTCTCCAACGTGGCCACCACCACCGGCGCGCCGACGTTTTCGGACACATCTCCGGTGGCGATGCCGACATCCCATTTGGCTTCTTTCCACTCGGCGTATTTATCATTGGCCAGGGCGCGGGTGGGCACGGTGTAAACGGCCTGGCCCTGGAGGGAGCGCGACTGATGCAGCAGTTCGAAAATGTAGGTTTTCCCGGCTCCCGTGGGTGCGCTGACCACCACATCCGTGCCTTCGCGCAGCAGGTTGACGGCCTGATGCTGCCAGACATCGGGTAGCTTGAGGGTGTTCAGGGAGGGAAGCATTGGAAGAACGCGTCTGTTCTGGTTACGAACGGGAAGGTGCGGGAGCAAGAAATGGATGCCTCTCCCGCGATCATTCTGCGTCCTTGAGACTGGCTGCGCTCTCAAGGGTTGAATTGCTCGTCACCAGATTTTCAAGGGGTAGTGACGCGCGATGCCTTCATAATCCCGATCCTGATGAAGCAGGTGGGCATCTTGAAGAATGGCAGTGGCTGCAATCAGGCAGTCCATCGTGCTACGAATCGTGAGTCCTTTTGCCCGACAACCACGATAGATTTCAGCCGCATATTCATAGACCGCCCGATCCATGACGAGGTATTCGGGTAGCTCAAAGAGCTTGGCTATCTTCTTATGGTCCTTGTCACTGCGAATGCCCTGCAGGACCTCTGTCACGATAGGGCCACAGAGACAAATATCGGCCTCCAGCTCGATAAGCCGATGCAATTTAAGCCCGGTTTCATCGGTGGTATCACGAAAGAAACTGATCCAGGCACTGGTGTCCGGGAGGATTTTAAAACTCACGGGTTTTTCTCGTTTCGTTTAAATCTCCACTCCAAGTCACCTTGCCATGCAAGCTGAGTAACTCTTTCATTTTGGATCTTCTGACGACCTCCTTCAATGCATAGTGAACCACCCCGGCCTTGGTCTTGATGCCAGTGATTTCCTGAGCGGCAGACACCAAGGGGGTTTCCATGACAATGTTAGTCCTGGTGGTTTCAGTTTCCTCTCTAGATTCTGAATCGCTTTTGTGGTCTTGTTTTTTCATACACATAAATCATTAAAATGATGTGTATTTGCAAGCGATTTTGTTTTTGCTTTCCTCTGGGGACAACCTCACTGCAAGATATGGGCCCCAACCCCTGTTCCTTGCCTCCGCTCATGAAGTCCTGCCTCGTTACCCTTCTCGCTCTCACGGCCCTGTCTGCCCAGGCCGCGCCTACGTTTAAAAAAATCACGCTCACGGAGGAATTCGTGGCGGAGGGGGCGCACTTTGCGGATTTCGATCACGATGGCGACAACGACATCTGTGCCGGACCTTACATCTGGAAGGGGCCTGATTTTAAAGAGCGCGTCGAATACACCAAGCCTGCTGACAAGGCCTACGATCCTGGCAAGGGTTACAGCGACTATTTCCTGACCTACACCCACGATTTCAACAGCGATGGCTGGAGCGACATCCTGGTCTTTTCCTGGCCGGGCAAGGAGACCTGGGTTTTTGAGAACCCTCAGAACAAAGGTGGGCCCTGGACGCGCCACACCATTTTTGATGTCACGGATAACGAGTCCCCGACGCTGGGAGACATGAATGGTGATGGCAAACCGGAACTGGTCTGCCACACGAGCACAGGAGTCCAGCCTTCCAAAGGTGGCCGCCTTGGCTTTGCTGAAATTGACTGGGCCGCCCCGTTTGGCAAAGCCCGCTTTCGCCCCATCACGCCGGTGACCGAGGAGAACGACAAGAAATACTTCCGCTACACTCATGGTTATGGCTTTGGTGATGTGAATGGCGATGGCCGTGCGGATCTGCTGACGAAAGAGGGCTGGTTTGAACAGCCTGCAGACATGAAGGAAGACAAGGACTGGGTCTTCCACGCGGCGGCTTTTGCCCCCGAAGGCGCACGCGGCGGTTCCTTCATCCTGGTCAACGATGTGAATGCCGATGGCCGCAACGACGTCATCAGCAGCCACGATGCGCACGGCTTTGGCCTGAGCTGGTATGAGCAGAACAAGGACGGCAGCTTCACCGCGCACAAGCTCATGGGCAGCACGGTGGAAGAGAGCCCGGTGGGCGTGAAATTCAGCCAGCTTCACGCCATGCAGCTCGCCGACATGGATGGCGACGGTGTGCTGGATCTGGTGACGGGCAAGCGCCGCTGGGCCCACGGCCCGCTGAAGGATGATGAGCCGAATGCCGCCCCGGTGCTTTACTGGTTCAAGATCAAACCTGACGGCAAAGGCGGTGCCACCTTCACGGCGAACCTCATTGACGACAACAGCGGCGTGGGCACCGAGGTGACCCCTGGCGATGTTAACAAGGACGGCAAGCTGGATGTCGTGATTGGTAACAAAAAAGGCGTCTTCGTCTTCCTTCAGGAATAGTCCGCATTCCGGCGGGCGGCAAAGTATCGGCAAGGCTCATAATAGGATCAGATCTTCGGGTGAAGATCTGCGTTCCTTTAGATGTCTGTCCGACATCTTCACCTCTTCCGCCGCCATGACCTCTCTCACTGCATCCAACCGCCGTCATTTCATCGGCACTTCGGTCGCCACCCTTGGCAGTCTCCTGCTGTCGGAAAAACTCTGTCTGCAGGCGGCAGCCTCCGGGGAAGTGGCCTCGACCGAACACTTTTGGTACCGCCTGGCTCCTGAGGGGCCGTACATTGACTCGCAGCGCGGCAGCCGGGCCTTCGGCTTTGGCAGCGGCAAAATCTTCCTGTCGGAAGACAATGGCAAAACATGGCCGCACTCGGCAGAGTTTGCCGATGCGGAGAACATCACCTTCAGCTGCCTGCTGAAAAACGGGAACATTCTCTTTGCCTCCAGAAACCAGCTTTTCCTAAGCACGGACAATCTCAAGACCTGGCGGCCGCTGACGGTGAAGAACAGCGATGGCAGCGACTACCTGCCCCACACACCCAAAAACCCCGATCTGCCCGGCTGGTACTTCCATCCGCTGGATGGCGAGCACACTTGGGATGTGGATGGCAAGGAGATGCTCGTCTGGGGGAACTACTGCAATGTCATGGGCGGCCCGGTGCCGGTGAACATCTACTATTCCACCGACAACGGGGAGACGGTGAAGATCGCCTATGCCTTCGGGCAGAACCCAAAATTCCAGGAGAAGGACACGGACCCCGCCAAGCTTCTGGGAAATCCGGGCAACAAGCTCGTCGCCAGGCATATCCACAACGTGACCTACAACCCGGCCGAAAACGCCTTTTACGCCTGCACGGGGGACATTGATCGCGGTCACGGCAATGAATGCCACTGGCTGCGCGGAACCTATGACGCCAAGGCCGACGTCTGGGACTGGAAGGTGGTGGTATCGGTCAATTCCAACTCGCGCTTCAAATCCGGCGGCATCAATTTTGTGGACGGAAAGGTTTACTGGATCGCCGATGCCAATGGCCCCAAATTCGGGCCGGTCCATGATCGCGGCATCTTCACCTGTGCTCCGGCGGAAATTGCGGACAAAGCCGCGCACAAGCTGCTGTTCAATCCCGGTTTTGAGTCCGCCAACATGATCGTTGAAGACGGGGTGATGATTGCCACGCACTGCGCCCCGGCATCCACCTATGCCACCGGCATCATCTATTCACCGGACCTGGGAAAGACCTGGGCGCAGTACGACCTGAAGGAGTTTGGTCCCCGCTCCGGCTGCCGCATCCACAAGAAAAACAGCGATGGCTGGTTTCGCATGGACCTGCGAAAGGGCTGGATTGACCGCGCCGAGGTCCTGTTCATCAAGCCCAAGGCCTGATCGGTGGGGGCGGGCGATGGTCGGCGAGAGCATCTGCAAGAAAGTGATTGCCGTGGTCTGGCGTTTCTCCTGTAATCGCCCGCGATTCTCCCGACCATGACCTCTACCTCTGCCACCAAGCCCGACATGAAATTGTTCTGGGCCTGCTTCATCGCCCTCGTCGCCACTTCCTTTGTCTTTGGGGTGCGGGCGAATACCATGTTGCAGCTCCAAAATGAATTCAATCTGTCCGAGCAGCAGAAAGGCAACATCGGTGGGGCTGGCATGTGGCCTTTCGCCATCAGCATTATCTTTTTCAGCCTGGTGATTGACCGCATCGGGTACAAGCTGGTTGCCCTTTTTGCCATCGCCTGCCACACCATCTCCTTGATCCTCACGGTGCAGGCCACGGGTTACTCTTCCTTTTACTGGGCCACCCTGCTCATCGCGATTGCCAACGGTTCGGTGGAAGCTTTTGTGAATCCGGTGGTCGCCACCATGTTCCCTCGGGATAAGGCCAAGTGGCTGAACATCCTGCACGCAGGCTGGCCTGCGGGTCTCGCTTTGGGAGCCTTGGCCACGGCATTGTGTGAGGGGCAGAGCTGGCAGTTCAAATACTCCCTGTGCTTTATCCCGCTGGTCATTTATGCCGTGCTCACTCTGCCTCGCATGTTTCCGATCAATGAGCGTGTGGCCGCCGGTGTCAGCTATCGTGACATGCTGAAGGAAGTGGGCGGTGTCGGTTTCTTCATCCTGGGTTCCTTGCTCTATTTTGCCATCATGCAGATGGCCGGGAAGCAGGTCTCGCTGGTCTCATCGGCGACGATGGGTGCCGTCATCGGTGCAGCGGCTTTCATTTACACCCGTTCCCCTGGCAACTGGCTTTTCCTGGTGGTGCTCATCACCATCGGGCCACTGGCCACCACGGAACTCGGCACCGATGGCTGGATGCCTGACCTGCTGAAACTCAGTGGGCCTGATTTCCCCAATTTTGAGACCTGGATCTTTGTCTATGTCTCCGCCGTCATGACCGTGCTGCGGTTTTACGCGGGTCCCATCGTCCATCGTTTTTCGCCCATCGGCCTGCTGGTCATCGGTGCTTCCATCGCCATCGTGGGCCTGCTCCTGCTGTCGAATTCCGTCGGCTGGGCTATCCTGGGAGCCTCGACGATCTACGCACTGGGCAAGACCTTCCTCTGGAGCACGACCCTTGGCATGACCTCCGAGCAATTCCCCAAAGGCGGTGCGCTGACTCTCAATGGCGTTTCCGCCGTGGGCGTCTTGTTTCTCGGGGTTCTGGGCAGCCCCTACATCGGTTACAAGCAGGACATGGACATGGAGAAAAGGCTCAGCTCCACGGAACATGCAGCTCTCTATGCTCAGGTGAAAGGCGAGTCCAAAGACGGCATGTTTGGCGCGACACCGACCCTCGATCAGGAAAAGATCAAGGCGCTGCCTGCACCTGAGCAGAAGCAGTTGGAAGTCATCCAGGCCGCCAACAAGCGCGGGGCCTTCACCACCATCGCCATCTTGCCCACCTTCATGCTCGTCTGTTATTTGGGCCTGTTCTTCTACTTCCGGAGCCGTGGTGGGTATAAACCCGTCGAAATTGGCGGGCATTGATACGTTTCTGCCCACTTTTTTCCTTGTGAGCACCATTTGCCCCACCTAAAACAAGCCCGCTTTGCCAGGACGGGGTCATTCCCGACGTTAAGGCACTCCCGATTCACCCATCGCAAATCCGCAATCAACCCAATACAACACACACATGTCAGCAAAATCAGAAGGCATAGCACCTAACGCCAGCCGGCTCCTCTGGGCCGGATTCATGGCCATCCTCGCCGCCGGCGTCGGCTTCGCCATTCGTGGCGGTATCTTTGACAACTGGGGCAAAGAGTTCGGATTCACCGGCGCTCAATTGGGTGCCATCGGGGGGGCCGGGTTCTCGGGTTTCTGTTTTGGTATCATCCTGGGTGGGGTGATCGTGGATAAGATTGGTTACGGCAAGCTGGTTGCTTTGGCTTTGGTCTGCCACGTGGTTTCTGCATTCGTTACTTTCGGTGCTAGTACCCCTGAGAATGCTTACAATTACCTGTTCTGGGGCATGTTTATCTTCGCCTACGCGAACGGTACCCTGGAAGCTGTGGCAAATCCTCTGGTGGCCACTTTGTTCCCGCACAAGCGTACGCATTACCTGAATATCCTTCATGCCTCCTGGCCTGCAGGGATGGTGCTGGGTTCCGTCGCTGGCTGGGTGCTTGACGATAAGATGGCTCTCAACTGGAAGCTTCAGCTCGCTCTTTACCTCGTCCCTACCGCTCTTTACGCGATCATGTTCATCGGGCAGAAATTTCCGAAATCCGAAGCCGCCGAAAAAGGCGCCAGCTTTGTGCAGATGTTCAAGCCTGTCGGTATCCTCGGCGCTGTAGTTGCCTGTTATCTGCTCGCTTTGTTCTTTGGTGATATCGCGAAAGCCTTCTCTCCTGACAATGCCAAGGTCATCGGTTATGGCATCGGCGGCGTGCTTCTGATCACGGTGGCTGTCATCACCAAGTTCTCCTTTGGTTCTATCCTCCTGTTCGTTCTCTACGTGACCCACGCTATGGTGGGTGCTGTCGAACTCGGCACTGACGGCTGGATCCAGAACATCACGGGCAACCTGTTCACCTCTGAACAGGGCAAGTATCTCTTCATCTGGACTTCTGCGATCATGTTCAGCTTGCGCTTCTGTGCTCACTGGATCGAAACGAAGCTCAAGCTTTCCCCGATTGGCCTTCTGCTCGTTTGCTCGGTCATCGCCTGCATCGGTCTGAATCTCGCCAGCGGGATGCAGACTTTTGGTATGGCGATGGTTGCCCTGGGCATCTATGCCATCGGCAAGACCTTCTTCTGGCCAACCATGCTGGCCGTCATCGGTGACCGCTACCCGCAGACGGGTGCTGTGGCCATGTCCATCATGGGTGGCATCGGCATGCTCTCCGCCGGTTTGATCGGTGGCCCTGGCCTTGGTTACGGCAAAGACCGCTTTGCTGGCGAAGCCCTTCAAAAGGCCGATGCAGCGATCTACGCAGAATACAAAGCCGAGAAGCCAAGCACCTTCCTCAACCTGGAGTCCACTGCGGCTTTCGGTCTGGACGGCAAGAAGCTGGCTGAAGCCAAGGAAGCTAAAGAGAAGACTCCAGCTCAGCAGACCGTGGTAGATGCCGACCAGAAAGGCGACCGCGCGACTCTGAAGGCTGACGCCTTCATTCCAATGACCATGGCAGGAATCTATCTGCTGCTCTTGATCTACTTCAAAGCCATTGGTGGTTATCGTACCGTAAAGATTGACGAGCAGGCTGCATAATCGTCCGCGACTCTTTTTTAACTCTCAGGCGGCGTCCCCTCACAGGGACGCCGTTTTTTGCACTCAGATGTCGCCCGCATTTCACACTTGCTCATCGCCCAAAACCCAGAACCTTGAACCCAGAACATCTTCCCCTCCTTTTCCATGCCGACCTACGTTTACGAAACCATTCCCCAGTTTGAAGGCGATCTGCCCAAGCGTTTTGAAATCCGCCAGAGCATGAAGGACAGTGCTTTGACTCAGCACCCCGATAGTGGCCAGCCCGTGCGGCGTGTGCCGATTGGTGGCACCGGGGTAATGGGCGGCAGCAGCAGTGCGGGCAGCGCCTCCTCCTCAGGTGGCGGTTCCTGTGGCACCGGTTGCGGCTGCCATTGACATGGGATGGGTGAGCAGTCTGGTGATTCCTTTTTCCCAGATCCCACCTGTGCTCTAGGACAGCCCGCCAAAGAAAATGAGCCTCATAGGACCTGTCCGTCCCATGAGACCCATCTGCATTTCGGTCATCCACTGACCTGTCCTGGCCATCGGCCTCAGGCCACCACCAGCGTCACCGGGATGTTCCCGCGAGTGGCGTTGGAGTAAGGGCAGACGATGTGGGCTTTGGCCACGAGGTCTTCCACCACACTCTTCTCCAGGCCGGGAACATGAATGGTGAGCGTGACTTCCAGGCCGAACCCTTCGCCATCATCCCGGGCACCGATGCCCACCTGACCCGTGACGGTGGCATCGCTCGGGACAAGGATCTTGGCTTTGCCGGCGACGAACTTCAGTGCGCCTAGGAAACAGGCGGAGTAACCGGCGGCAAAAAGCTGCTCGGGGTTGGTGCCGGGACCGCCGCCACCGCCGAGTTCCTTCGGTGTGGAAAGGGTCACGGAGAGGACGCCATCGGCGGTGGCCGATTTGCCTTCACGGCCGCCGGTCGAGGTGGCCTGGGTGGTGTAGAGAACTTTCATGAGGTGATGATGTTTGTGGTTAGGTAATGAAGCTTAGCGAAGACCGCCTGAAACCACGAGCGTTTCTCCCGTGATCCAGGAAGAATCGTTCGAAGCCAGGAAAACGGCCGCCGTGGCGATGTCCTGCGGCTGGCCGATGCGGCCCAGCGGAGTCTGGGATTCGATCAGCTGGCGGAATTCGCCTTCGGCAAAGCCGGCCGTGTGCACGCCTTCCGTCTCCACCATGCCGGGGTTGATGGCATTGACGCGGATTTTTTTCGCCCCGAGTTCTTTGGAAAGCACCTTGGTCAGGGCGTCCACGGCGGCCTTGGTGCCGGAGTAAACGGCCGAGCCGGGAGGCGTGTAGCTGCTGACCACAGAGCTGATGTTGATGATGCTGCCACCTTCAGGGCCGATGAGTTTCACGGCCTCCTGCGTGGTCAGCAGCAGACCCAGCACGTTCAGGTTATACTGCTTGTGGAAGTGTTCTTCGTTGATGGCTTCCAGCGGGGAAAATTCATAGACACCAGCGTTGTTCACCAGGATGTCCACTTTGCCGTAGGCCTTTTTTGTTTCGGCAAAGAGCTGGTCAATGTCGGCCTTCTTGGAGACGTCACCTTGCACAGCGATGGCGCGGCCACCTTTCAGGGTGATCTCATCCACGACCTTGTCTGCCCCGGCTTTGCTGGAGGCGTAGTTGACCACGACGGCGGCACCTTCAGCGGCGAGGTGTTTGGCGATGGAAGCTCCGATGCCTTTGGAGGCTCCTGTGACGACGGCGACTTTGTTTTCGAGTTTCATGAGGATGTCAGTTTGAGGTGTTGCAGATTTGTTTTGTATCGAACGGTATGGAAGTGATAACGCTGGACAGAAAGTCGTCAATGAATATTTTACCGATCAGTATGAAAAAAGAATTAACACCCCCCACAGTCGGCCGTCCACGTGCCTTTGATCCGGATGTGGCGCTTGAAAAAGCCATGCAGGTTTTTTGGAAGCATGGTTATGAGGGCACCTCCTTGAGTGACCTCACGGAGGCCATGAGCATCAACCGCCCCAGCCTCTATGCGACTTATGGTAACAAGGAGCAGCTTTTCATCAAGGTGCTGGACCGCTACGGCTCGGGCCCGGTGGCCTATGTGCTGGAATCGCTGAATGAACCTACCGCCCGAGGGGTGATCGAAAAAATGCTGCATGGCTCGGTGCGTTTGTTGAGTGATCCTCAGCATCCACGCGGCTGCATGGCCTTGCAAGGCATGCTCTGTGGCGGAAAGGACTCAGCCTTTGTGCTGGATCACGCGAGAGCGCGACGTGTTGCCGGCCAGGAGAAAATACGCGAGCGCTTTGAGCGGGCGCGGAAAGAAGGCGACCTTCCGCTTTCCGTGAATGCAGGCGATTTGGCGCGCCATCTGGCCATGCTGCTGAATGGGCTGTCCATCCAGGCCTCCAACGGGGCCAGTGCGAAGGAGCTGAAGCGTGCGGTGGAATTCGCCCTGAAGACCCTGCCTGTGTGAGGCCCTGTGCATCCTGCCGTTTGATTTAAGTCAGCATCTCCCCACACTGTGAAACCACCATGCGCGTTTTCTGCCAATTTCTGACCCTCCTTCTATTCCTCCCCGCCTCGATGCAGGCTGCGGAGGGAAAGACGGTTCGCATCCTGACCATCGGTAACAGCTTTTCCCGCAATGCGACCAACCATCTCGATGACCTCGCCCTGGCCGGTGGCCACACCTTGATTCACACACCCATCGTGGTCGGGGGCGCTTCGTTGGAGCTGCACTCCGGAAGGGCCATCGCCCATGCCAAAGACCCAAAGGACAAGGCAGGCCTCTACACGAATGGCCGCAGTCTGGTCCAGGAACTGAAGGCCGAAAAATGGGATTACGTGACGATCCAGCAGGCCAGCATCAAAAGCCATGATCTGACGACTTACCAACCGCACGCAAGTCGTCTCTGGGAGCTAATCCAGAAGAATGCTCCTTCCGCAAAGCTGCTGGTGCACCAGACCTGGGCCTACCGGAAAGACGATCCGCGTTTTACCAAACCCAATGGCAAACCCGGCGAGCCAAAGACCCAGGCGGAAATGCATGAGATGCTGAGCAAGGCCTATGCAGCCATTGCCAAAGAACTGGGAGCCAAACGTCTGCCGGTGGGAGATGCCATGTACATGGCCGATACCGATGCAAAGTGGGGCTTCCAGCCCGGGCCTTCGTTTGATCCCAAAAGTCTGAAGCGTCCGGCCCTGCCTAACCAAAAGCATTCTCTGCATGTGGGCTGGAATTGGAAGAAAGGAAAAGATGGGAAAATCACCCTGGGCATGGACGGTCATCATGCGAATCTGGCCGGGGAATACCTGGGTGCCTGCGTGTGGTATGAAGTGCTGTTTGGCGAAAGCCCCATCGGCAATGCCTATGTGCCCAAAGGACTCGCGGCAGACTATGCACGCTTTCTCCAGGAGACCGCCCATCGCGCCGTGGTGCAAGCCGCACCGAAAGCCTCTGCCGCCAGTCTTTTAAAGATGGAGGGGTTGGTCGCTTTTTGGGATTTCCAGGAGTTGGCTGGGCAGCCCCGGGTCTCAAAGAAAGGTGAGTTGGTTCTTCAGGAAATGAAGGGTCCCATCGCACTGGTGGACGACGGTGTCTTTGGCCCAGGTTCCGCTGACATCAGGCGTGGCCAGTGGTTCATGGTTCCTCGTGCTCAAGCCGGTGCCCTGGACATTCATGGCAAAGACGCGCAGGTGACCGTCGTCGCCTGGGTGAAACGGCAGGCCAAAGATTCCTGGCAGGCCATCGCTGGCGTGTGGGATGAGACGCGCAAGAAGCGCCAGTATTGTCTGTTCCTGAATGCGCCGCGCGGTACCAAGGCAGATGAGATGAAACGTTACCCGCTGGCGAACCGAATCCACGGTCATGTCTCCGCCATCGGCGGTCCCACACCCGGGGATGATTTCTGCATCACCTATTCCAGCGGGGCGACAGAGATTCCGATGAAAAAATGGGTCTGCCTGGCCATGCAGTACACTGGGCACGAATCCCGCGTGTATGTGAATGGCAAGCTGGACTCGCTGGCTCACTACAACCCCTTCCCCTACGCCGAAGGCCTGTATGATGGCGGCAAAGACGGGGCCGATTTCACCGTCGGTGCCGTGCATCGTGGAGGTTCTTGGGGAAACTTCTTCGGCGGGCAGATCGGCGGTCTGGCCGTTTATGACCGGGCGCTCACCGATGCCGAACTAAAACTGCTGGCCGGGGTATCTCAAAAGTAAGGTGATGAGGATTTTGCTGCATGTTAAACATGACTCGAGTTTTCAAGATCATTGATAAATATGTCATTGAGGGAAAAGGCATCGCTCTTTCGGGAATTCCTTTTCTTGAAGTTGCTGATTGCGGTTTGGCTAAGGAGGCTGAGGTCGAGGTGAAGTCAGCTGGTCTTGGAATCGCGAAAACCAAGTTGGCTGGCTTCGAACTCATGCGCAATTGTTGGTCGCCGCACAAGCCAAAAGCCATGTGTGTTCTCCTGAATCTGGAGGATTTTGAGCTCCCCAAAGACGCAGAACTTTGGATTGAAGTGTCCGGCATCATTCGGCAGATGGATGACAATGTAATCGAAGTGGGAGCGCCTTGAGCAATCTTCACGCACACCATTTGCACCCTGCCCGCATCTGGTCACCCTTGGGACATCATGCCAATCTTTTTGTCACCTCCTCACCATGAGTGACCCCCTCCGTGCTCCGCGCTGGGCGGCCATCATCCCCTGGCTTTTTGTGTTGCTGTGGAGCAGCGGTTTCATCGGGTCCAAGCTGGGCGTGCCGTATGCCGAGCCCTTCACTTTCCTGACGCTGCGCTACGTCATCGTGCTTCTGGTGCTGGTGCCCATCGCCCTCATCACGCGTGCGCCCTGGCCGCAGGGCAGGGGACAGATCGCTCATCTCATTTTGGCGGGCCTGTTGATTCATGCCCTCTATCTCAGTGGTTGCGTGTACGCCTTGCGGTTAGGCCTGCCAGCAGGAATCGTCAGCCTCATTGTCTCCCTGCAGCCCCTGCTGACAGCCGCCTTGGCTGGCATGATGCTGGGCGAAAAGGTGATGCCCCGGCAATGGGGAGGTTTGGCGCTTGGCTTCATCGGCACCGTGCTGGTGGTCGCTCACAAAACTGGCAGCGGCCTCACCTTCATCTCCACCGTGCCTGCGCTTTTGGCCCTCATTGGCATCACCGCCGGCACCCTCTGGCAAAAGCGTTTTTGTCCCGCCTTTGACCTGCGCACCAGCACCGTGGTCCAGTACGCCGCCAGCCTCATCGTTACCGCCATTCTCGCGCTGATGATGGATACCCGGGAGGTGCAGTGGACGGGCCAGTTTGTCTTTGCCCTCCTGTGGGTGGCCCTGGTGCTGTCCATTGGTGCCATCAGCCTTTTAAACCACCTCATCCGCAGCGGCACCGCCGTGAATGTGGCCAGTCTCTTTTACACCGTCCCTGCGGTCACTGCCCTGATGGCCTGGGGCATCTTTGGCGAAACCCTCACCGGCCTGTCCCTGGTCGGAATGGTGGTCGCCGTGATCGGCGTATGGCTGGCACGGGGGAAGTGAGCGATATGCCGTTCCTCAAGTCATCGTAAACATCCGCCTTGCCTGCAAAGAAAACTTTGTTCGGGACTTGTCCCAAGTCGAGTGCTCCCGCACTTGCGAGGTGGGTTGGATAGGGCGAAATTGTCATGGCTTTCAGGGGCTCCTTCCTGTTCAGCCTCCTTGTTTCCGCAGATGAGCGCGTTCATTCGTCAGCCAAACTCCGTTCATGGGGCCGCTTATTCTTGCGCACTGTCATTGGGACTTCCCCAGGCATCCCCAGAATCTCCGGATGGGGAATTCATGGGGAAACACATCCCCATCCCAAGACGTTGAAATCCAAGGGCTTGCCTGAAAAAATCCCCAAATGGGGAAATTTTGAAAATCATCCCTATTTCTGTTCATGCTTTCCATTGCACTTGGCCGCACTTGCTGGTTGTCAGAACTGGCCTGCCTCGCTATCCTGACAGTCGCTCGACGGCGTACGGCCACCGGGCAGCTTTCTTTGATCTCTCATGCTCTCTCTTCCCGTTGTTAAGGTGGGTTCCGTGCCGGTGGATGGCACGCAGCCGTTGTTCATTCTCGGCCCCTGTGTCATCGAGAGTGAGGAATTCATTTGGGACGTGGCGGAGAAACTGGGGGCCATCGCCAACAGTCTGCGCCTGAAGTGGGTCTTCAAGGCCTCCTATGACAAGGCGAACCGCAGCGCCATCAGCTCCTACCGCGGCCTGGGCGTGGAAAAAGGCTGCCGCATTCTGGCCGAGATCGGTGCCAAACTGGGCGTGCCAGTGACCACCGACGTCCACTCGCCCGAAGAGGCCAAAATCGCCGCAGAGCACATTGATCTCCTGCAAATTCCCGCCTTCCTGAGTCGCCAGACGGACCTCATCCTGACCGCCGGGGAGACGGGCCGGGCCGTAAATGTGAAAAAGGGCCAGTTCATGGCCCCCTGGGATGTCAAAAACATTGCCGAAAAACTCGCCGCCGTCGGCTGCGAAAACTTTCTTTTTACTGAACGCGGGACCACCTTTGGTTATCAGAACCTGGTAACGGATATGAGGTCGCTATACTGGATGCGGGAGCTGGGCTATCGGGTCATCTTTGACGCGACTCACTCCGTTCAGCGTCCTGGAGGTCTGGGCACCACCACGGGAGGCGATGGCAAGCTGGCCCCCGTTCTGGCCCGTGCGGCCGTGGCCGCCGGTTGCGACGGTGTCTTTATGGAAACGCACCCCAACCCGGCCAAGGCCCTTTCCGACGGGCCCAATCAGGTGCCAATGTCTGACATTGCCCAGGTGGTCGAAAAACTGCGGCGCATTCACAGTCTGGTGACGGAGGATTTTTAAAATGAGGTCAGGCAAAACGCTGAGAATGTTGAGACCGTGCCTGGGCTTGGGCCTGCTGGCCATCGCCGCCGCTGCCCTGTCCCAGACTGCCATCGAATCTGAGGATGGCGGGGGCATGAGCGCCTTTGGCAAAATGATCCCCCTCGGGTTTGTGAATGAGGACGTCACCGTCCCCTCCTTCAGCGATGGCAAGGCCTCCTCGCTGCTGACGGCGAAGACCCTGACCCGCCTGGACGACACCCTGCTGAAGGCTGAAAACGTCGTCGTGGAAATCTACGGCAAGACGCCCGCCGAAACCCTGCGGGTGGAGCTGAAGAGCGCCAACTACCACATGGATGAAAAAATCCTCCGCAGCGGCGAACGCAGCCGCGTGGCCCGGGCGGATTTCGAGATGGAAGGCGATTCCATGATCTTTGATACCACCCAGTCCGTCGGCAGCATGAAAGGCCGTGTCCGCACTTTGATCTTTGACAGCGGCCCGGTCTCTGGCAAATCGGAGGGAAGCCAACCATCCAACTGATTATGAGAACGATCACCACCATTGCCCTTGCCGTCCTCGGCATGGCCCACTTTGCCAGCGGGCAGGGCGCATCGCGTCTCACCACCCCCACCAGCGACCAGAAAAAGCAGCTCCAGTCCGCCGCAGAAAAGCTGCGCCAGGCCCAGGCCAATGGCGAGCTGGACAAGGCCAAGGAAACTGCCAAGGGCCTGATGGGCAAACTGCCCAGCAACCTCACCGATGCGGCCAAGGCCGCGCTGCAATCCCCCGAGGTCAAGGCCCAGGCCACCGAGGCTGCCAAAGCCGCCGCCAAAACACTCCTGCCTGAAGCCCAGAAAATGATGGGTGCCCAGGGCGAAATTCCTGCCGCAAATGCCCCGCCTGCGGCCGCCGCAACCACTGCCCCAGCGGCAGATCAGCCCCCCGCTGCGCCTCCTGGCCCGGTGCCCGGTGCCCTGCAGCCCCTGGCTGCCGCCCCTGACAATGCCTCTGGCAAAAAGCCCGTGGCGGTCATCGAGTCTGACTCTTGCGTGTTCGACTCGAGCACCCGCGTTCTCATTTACACCGGCAACGTCCGCGCCCGTCACCCGCAGTTCTACATCGAGTGCGAAGAGCTGATCGTTCACCTGGAGCAGGAGGCGCAGCCAGCCGACAAGGCTGCCAAGCCGGCACCGAAGCCTGCGGCCATTGACCCGATCATGGCTGGCAAAAAAGGCCAGCCTTCGAAGCGCCAGAGCACCGTCAAAAAAGCCATCGCTTCCGGCCCCATGGTGCGCATTGAAAAGGCCAATCCCTCAGGCGAACTCCAGCGCGCCTTTTGCCGAAATGCCGTGTATGAAGGCTCCACCGGCATCATCACCATGCGTGACAATCCCCAGGTGCAGACCGGCAACGTGATGCAGATGGCCATCACGCCCGATACCGTGATGACCTTCGATGAGAAGGGCAACTTCAACTCCAACCGCCGCACCCGCACAGTGATCCTGTCGGAGGAGGAAGGCGCAGGGGCGTCTCGCAACAACCTGTAATTTTCATTATCCGGGCATGTCAGCCGCACGTTCCAAGCGTCCACCCACCACGACCGACTCCACACCCATCTGGGACGGAGCCCCGGTCGACGAATCTTCTGAGGCCGCCGCCTCCGGCCCGGATGAAAGAAGCATGCTTCTGCACACCGAGGGGCTGAAAAAAGTCTATGATGGCCGCGCCGTGGTGAACGGGGTGGACATCGAGGTGAAGGCTGGCGAAATCGTCGGCCTCCTCGGCCCCAACGGTGCTGGCAAGACCACCACCTTTTACATGATCGTGGGCCTCGTCCGTCCCAACGGCGGCAAGGTCATCTTCGATGGCAATGACGCCACCGAACAGCCCATGTTCAAGCGCGCCCGGCTCGGCATGGGGTACCTGCCGCAAGAAGAGTCCATCTTCCGCCGTCTCACCGTCCGCGAGAACATCCTCGCCGTCATGGAGACGCAGAACTACACCAAGAAGGAGCGTGAGGAGCAGTGCCAGCAGCTCATGGAAAAGTTCGGTATTGACCATGTGGCGGACAATCTGGCGCTCACTCTTTCCGGGGGTGAAAAACGCCGCCTCACCATCGCCCGCAGCCTCGTCACCGAGCCCAAGCTGCTCATGCTCGATGAGCCCTTCAGCGGCGTGGACCCCATCGCCGTCAGCGAGATCCAGGACATCATCCGCATGCTTCGCCGTGCGGGGCTCGCCATCCTGATCACTGACCACAATGTACGCGAAACGCTGAACATTGTGGACCGTGCCTACCTCATCTACGAAGGCCAGGTGCGACGCCACGGAACCAAAGACTTTCTCGTCAACGATCCTGAAGCCCGCCGACTCTACCTCGGTGAAGACTTCACCATGTAGCACCCTTTCTCCCAACCGCTTTCAACCAACCCCAATACAGGAGGATACATACCATGCAAAAACATAACGTGAACCTGCCGATCGTCATCACTGGCCGTCATATCGAGATCACAGAGGCCATCCGTGAATACTCTCATAAGAAGATCGAGAGCCTCCACTTGGACTACCCGCGAATCATTGAGGCCAAAATCATCCTGGATGTGGAGCACCACCGCCAGATCGCCGAAATCATCCTGTTCTGCGCTGACCACATTCATATCGAAGCCAAGAGCACCACGGAAGACATCTATGCCTCGATCGACGAGTCCATCTCCAAGATCGCCCGCCGGATGCGCAAGTTCAAGACCCGCCTGCTGAAGAGCCACCGCCCTCGCAAGGACGGCAGCATCCGCCATCTGGAGCAGAAGGTTTTCCACGCCGACGACCTTCATGGCGAAATCGAAACCGTCGAGCACGCCTACGTCCATCAGGAGCAGTACAAGGTGCGCCCGCTTTATCCGGATGAAGCCATCATGGACCTCGAAATCAATGACCGCCCATTCGTCGTCTTCCACAACCAGACGACTCACAAGCTGGCCATCATGTTCCGCCGCAAGGATGGCGAATACGGCCTCATCGAGCCCGACGACAAGGCTGTCGCTGCTTAATTAGGATCTCAGATTCTTCGCAGACCCCAAACACGGTTCCGTGTTTGGGGTTTTGTTTTATTAGGGCAGGAGACTTCAGACCGGGCCACCCGTCAGCGGGATGTTTTGGCCGTTCAGGTAGGCTGAGGCATCGCTCGCCAGGAAGGCCACCACGGAGGCAATGTCCTCCGGCACGGCCAGCCGCCGCAGAGGAACCTTGCGTGCCTCCGCCTCCTTCATACGGGCGGGGATGTTATCCGTCAGCTCCGTGATGGTCATGCCCGGGGAGATCATGTTGGCCGTGATCTGCTGCGGCCCCAGCTCCTGGGCCAGGCAGCGCACCGCCCCCCAGAGGGCCTGCTTGGCACTGACATAGGCGGCCATCTTGGCAGGAGGTGCCCCAAACAGGGCTGAGGTGCCCAGGAAGATCAGCCGACCAAACCGACGCTCGCCCATGCCTGGAACGGCTGCCTTCACCAGGGCAAGCGCTGCCTCCACATGCACGCGCCAGTAGTCACGGTAGTCAGCCGGGGAAAGCTCCATGACACTGAGGCTCTTCAACGGCTGGCTGGCCGCATGCAGTACGACATCCAGACGGCCAAAGTCGCGGGTCACCTTGCGCACCAGCTCGCTGGCAGCATCTTCGTTGGAAAGGTCGGCCGGATAGGTCTGGCAACGGACGTCGTGTTCACGAATCCGGCTGGCCACTTCATTGGCTGCCGACTGGTTGGAGTGATAGCTGAGGGCGACGTGATAGCCGGCGGCTGCCAGGGCCTGGGCTGCCGCCGCACCGATGCCGCGAGAACCTCCGGTCACCAGGGCGACCCGGGTTTCTTTCTCTTGGGGCCCCGTTTCCACCACCGCGAGCTGGGCGGCCATCTTCACCTTGGCCTGCCCGTTCATCACCGCTTCTCCCTGCTGATTGAAGGCCCGCAGGGCAAGGTGCAGAACCGAGGCTCCGGTGGAGACCTCCGTGATCTCCGCCTCCACCCGCACGGTTTCGCCCACGAAGAGCGGCTTCAGCCACTCCATGTTTTGGCTCATCCAGACGGCTCCCGGACCAGGCACCTTCATGCCGATGATGCGGGAGACGATGGCGGTCAGAATCGCCCCATGGGCAAAGGGGCGTGCATAGCCGAATCCACGTGCAGCGGCGGGCTCCAGGTGGACGGGGTTATGGTCGCCGGAGAAATCGGCAAAGCGGCCGACGAGCTCGGCTGAGAGCGTCACCTCATCGGTAAACACCATTCCTTGTTTGAAGCTGTCAGTCATGAGGGGAGCGGGCGGTTAAACAGTATGAGTCACGTAGCCTTCAGAACCGCTGGAGGAGAACAGACGCGCGGGCACGCCGATGACGACGCCATTCTCCGGCACGTCCTGCAGCACGACGGAGTTGGCGGAAACCAGGGCGTGATTGCCGATGGTGATGGTGCCGGAGACACAGGCCCCGGGGCCAAGGTAAACATTGTCACCAATGGTGGGCACACCGCAGGTGATGCCCCGGCTGGCACGGCCCAGGGTCACGGCATGGGTGAGGGTGAGGTTCTTGCCAATCGTCACCTCCGGATTCACCCAGATGCAGCCCCAGTGGGCGATGAGGAAACCAGGCCCGACTTTGCAGCTCAGTGGAACCCGGATGCCATAGATCCGGCCTACCCGTTGAAACCAAAACAAGGCCAGGGGGTAGAGGGTCCACTTGCTCCAGGCTGCCTGCCGTAAAAATTGGCAGAGACGGAACAGGACCACATATCGAAAGCCAGGATTGTAGAGGAAATGCTTCAGGAAGTGGGCTTTGCCGCCTTTGCCTTCCTGCCGGAAGAGGTCACAGGCCAGGGTGGCCCGCAGTTCCAGTGAGGATTTTGGCAAAGGAGAGGCTGAAGCTGTCATGGACGTTGAAAAGGAGTGTCGCCTGTCAGAGAACCTTTTTCATGCGCTTTGCAAGATGGAACCTTGGATTCATGCTGCAGGAAACTCTTCCATTCCAAAGGCTCAGATACCTTTTTCCTCGAGCAGCAGGCGGATGAGTTTCACGGAAGTCATGTCCAGCGTTTCTTCGGGCGTAAAGGAAACATTAAAAGCTTCCTCCACGGCCATCACAAGGCTGAGATGGGTCACAGAGTCCCAGGCAGGCTGGGTGTCGGGACTGAGGTCATCCGTGATTTCGGTCACCGGGAGAGAAAGGATGGCGGCGAGCACCGAGTGGAGTTTTTGAATCTGATCGGGTGTCATAACTGAGTGAAGGGGCCTTCGGGCTGGAGACAGTCAGGGAGAGGACGCGGCTTTGCCAATGATAAAATCCATTGGGAGCCGTTGCTTTCGAAACCGTGATCCGCCAGGAAGTTTACGGCAGGCTGGTTTTTCGCTGTGGGGAAAAAGTCGGCTGTCAGGGTGGTCGCACCTTGGCTAGCGAGAAGTTTTTCCAGAATGGCCAGCATGGCGGTTTCCACCTGTCGCCCGATGACCCGGCAACTCATCAAAAAGCTGTCCAGATACCACCCGCCCCCTGTGCCGATGGGGCTGGCGATCAATACGCCGACCACGCCATTGTCACCAAACTTGTCCTGAACTCGGAACCAGAGGATCTGTGAACCGGCATCCAGCAGGGCCTGAAGATCCGCCGCGCTGTGCCTGCGGGTGGTCAGGTTGAACTGGTTGGTTTTGCCCAGCAATTGAACGATGCGTGGCAGCACGGCTTCATCGGCCGGGCCTGCGGTGATCTTCATTTCCAGCCCTGCCAGGAAATCCTCCAGGGAGGCGGTCTGGGCCTGCATTTCCTGTCTCTGCGACTCCTTTTGATAAAGGCCGGCGCGCTGGAGGTCTTCCTGGACCAGCCCGGCGAAATCAAAGCAGCGGCATTCGGCCAGGGCCTTGGCGTAGCCGAGAGGACTGGCGGGGACTTCGATCACGGTCACCTCGGGCAGCTGGCTGCGGACCCATTCGCGTTCGGTGGGGTTGTCATCAAAGAAGACGAGGGCATCGGTACCAATGTTCAGGCTGCGGGCGATGCGGCGCAGGCTGGTGGCCTTGTCTTCCCAGTGGGCCTCAAAGGCGGAGAAATGTTCACTGCGCAGCAGCGAGGCGGGGTGCTGGTCGAGCGCCTGGATGGCGTCCTGAGCATTGTTTTTGCTGGCGACAGCCAGGAGCACGCCGCAGTCACGCAGGGCCAGCACACGCTTGTGAAAGTCCACAAAGACATTGCCGGGATAGTCGGGACCGAGGGCGATGCCGTCGAGCCCCGCTTCTCCAAGAACCTCGCCCCAGAGGGTGTTGTCGAGATCCAGCACCAGACATTTTTTGGGAGTGACTGCGAGAGAGCGGAGCCTGCGGGCAAAGGCGGCTGAGAGGGAAGCCATGGCATCCAAGCTGAGGGGGGCCTTGGCCAGGTAGGTCATGCGCTCATCACTCCAATGACGCAGGCCCACCTCGGCCGCCACGCGGGCGGCATCCAGAATGGCGGTGCCGGGCAGGCGGGCGCAGACTTCGGCCAGGGCCTCATTGAGCTGCTGAATGAAGGAGGTTTGCGAAGTGGGGAGAGAGGGATCGGCCAGGCCGGCGGCCAGCCAGGGCAGGGCAGGGAAATTGGCGACCAAGACCGTGGCCTGGGTCTTTTGCCGGATTTGCTCCAGGACCTGCTGGAATCGAGAAATGAGCCGGGTTTTGGCTTCAGCAAGTGCTTCGGCCGGCAGGCTGACAAAACGGCAGGCCACCTCGGGGGCCCAGTCTTCAAGGCGGGCTAGGAGGAGCACTGACTGCGGGTCGGCCTGGTAGAACAGGCTGCCGGGGTCAAAGACCTGTTGCTCGATCTGGCCGAAGGGGCCTAACCAAAGATCTAGCAGAAAACCCTGGGCTGCACCCTCAACGATGAGGCAGGGTTTCATGAGGTCCACGGTGAAGGTGGACAGGATGGCCACCTTGATCGGGGTGAGCGCCGGGTCCGGTGTGGCCTGGATCGCTGCAGCCTGTTGGACGAACTCAGCCCGGGTCAGAGGGCCCGGGGTTTTGCGTGCTGGGATCGCCGACGAAGACACGGGAATGAAAGGGAAAAGGAGCTTGGCGTGCTGATTAGGATAGCATCTGCCTCTGCACAAGGGCGGATTGTCATGGCGAACCGCGAAACAGGCTTCCGAAATTCTTTTTTGATGATCAAAAAGGTGGTGGGGATTTGATCGCCTTGAAGAAATTCTTGCTGGGCCCCGTAGTGAGAAGCTCTCCATGAATGCTCTCCCACTTTCCGGCCGCAAGGCCATCGTCACCGGCAGCGCCCGAGGCATCGGCTACGCCATCGCAGAACGTCTGCTGCAGTCGGGGGCCTCGGTCTGCCTCTGGGATGTGGATGAGGAGGCCCTGGCACAGGCCCAGGCAGCCCTTTCTCCGCTGGGCGAGGTGGCCACAGCCCAGGTGGATGTGACCAGTGCGGAGTCCACAGAAGCGGCTGCCCAAAAAACGCTGGCCGCCCTGGGCAAGATCGATCTGCTGGTCAACAATGCAGGCATCGCGGGGAACAACGCGAAGACCTGGGAACTGCGGCCGGAGGACTGGCGGCGGGTGATGGACATCAATCTCACTGGTTCGTTTCTCTGCTGCCGGGCCGTCATTCCGCATCTGCTGGCAAACGGCTATGGCCGAATCGTCAATGTGGCCTCCGTGGCGGGCAAGGAGGGGAATCCGAACGCGGCGCACTACAGCGCCTCGAAGGCTGGGGTGATCGCCCTGACGAAGAGCCTGGGCAAGGAACTGGCGACCTCGAACATCCTGGTCAATTGCATCACCCCGGCGGTGATCGAGACGGACATTTTGCATCAGATGACCCAGGCGCACATTGACTACATGCTTTCGAAGATCCCGATGGGGCGCTTTGGCCAGAAGCATGAGGCGGCAGCCCTGGTGGCATGGCTGTGCTCGGAGGAGTGTTCGTTCACGACGGGGGCGGTCTTCGATCTTTCCGGCGGGCGGGCGACGTATTGAGGAGCCGACAGGTGCCTGAGGAAGGGGGAAGAAACTTTTCAATGGCTTTTTGCCTCGTCAGTGGCCAGAAAACTGGCTACAAGTGATGCCGTCTTCGCCACCCCCAGCGTTGACAAACCCGCTCGCCGCTCCTTTTTAGCCAGCCCTTCCCGAGGGGCCCCCTGCACAACCACTTAGATCCGCACCTTTTCCCATTATGGACTTCATCGCCAAAAACATCGCCGAACTTTCGCCCTCCATGACCTTAGCCATCACCAGCCAGGCGAAGGCACTGAAGAAGCAGGGTGTGGACGTACTGAGCTTTGGCGCCGGCGAGCCTGATTTTGACACTCCCGCCCACATCACCGCCGCAGCCATCGAGGCGCTGAACACCGGCAAGACCCGCTACACGGAGAGCTCCGGCCTGATCGAGCTGCGCGAAGCCCTGGCGGCAAAGCTGCTGATCGACAATGGCATCCAGTATGACCCTTCCCAGATCAGCGTGAACTGCGGTGCCAAGCACAGCTGCTACAACGCCATCGCCGCCTGCGTGAATCCTGGCGACGAAGTCATCATCCCGGCTCCTTACTGGACCAGCTACCCGGAAATGGTGAAGCTCGTCGGCGGCATCCCGGTGGTGGTGGAAACCAAGCTGGAAAACGACTGGAAGATCACCCCGGAAGAGTTCGAGGACGCCATGTCCCCGATGACCAAGATGATCATCATCAACAGCCCCGGCAACCCGACGGGGTCGGTTTACACCAAGGAAGAGCTTCAGGCCCTGGGCGAAATCGCCACGGCTGAGGACATCCTCATCCTCTCCGATGAAATCTATGAGAAGCTGGTCTATGGCGACAACAAACACGTCAGCATCGCCAGCATCAGCAAGGACATCTTCGATCACACCATCACGATCAATGGCTTCTCCAAAGCCTATGCGATGACGGGCTGGCGCCTGGGCTACACGGCTGCACCGAAGAAGATCGCTGACGCGATTGACACGATCCAGAGCCACACCACCAGCAACCCGACCTCGTTTGCCCAGTATGGTGCCATCGCCGCCCTTCAGGGTGACCAGCAGATCGTGGCCGACATGCGCGATGAGTTCGACGTGCGCCGCCAGTATATGCTGAGCCGCCTGCAGGCCATCAAGAACGTCAAGGTGATCGAGCCTCAGGGCGCGTTCTACTTCCTCGTTGGCATCGAGCCGATCGGCATCAAGTCCGTGAACTTCTGCGAGAAGCTGCTGAGCAAGGGCAAAGTCGCCGCTGTCCCAGGCGTCGCCTTCGGTGCCGAATACACCGTGCGCTTCAGCTACGCCACGGGCCTGGACGTCATCAACGCGGGCATGGACCGCTTTGAAGAGTTCTGCGGCCAGCATTAATCGCGACCGTTCCCGTTTAGTGGGTGATTTTTATTGGGGACAGACCTTTCGGGTCTGTCCCTTTTTTTTGATTATGAATGGATTTCAGTTAATCAGTATTTTCTTTAGCGTCTTGGGTGTTTTGCCTTGTTTTTGAATTGGGGTGTTCATAAAACGTGGCGTGAAAATTCAGTCGCGTGTTCTCCTGCTGCCAGTGGCCCTTATCCTGGGGCTGGCTGTCCTAAAGTGGTCCGGGGGCCTTCCCTTCAGGAGCGTTGAGGAGGCTGCGTCTGAATCTGCTGCGAGTGCGGCGGCAGGGCCATCCGCCCAGCCGCGGTCTGGGGAGGAACGTCCGCAGTTATCCCATAGCATCACGGAGACCGCAGCGGCTGGCAGTGTGGTGCAGCCGCCATTGGCCGATGACGTGAAAGTGCAGGTGGAGAGTCCGCAGACAGCGGCAGTGCCCGAACCGCAGACTGGCCTGTCCCCGGCGGCGGCTTTGCTGTCGCAGAAGGTTGACCTGACGGACCCGGCGAAAAGGGAGCAGCTGGTTAAACAGTTGCGGCAGATCGAAGACACCCAGATGGAGGCCACCCGCCTCAAGGCAGAACGGCTGGGCATCCCCCTGATCGTTCATGAACCGGGCGGGACGAAGGCGATCCTGGTGGGCTTCGAGGGGGATCGGCCGCTTTATCGTGCGGACCACAATGTGAATGCCGCCATCAGTTCGGGGGCCAACCTGGTGCGCTCCACGGCTCCGTTTAATGTGACGGGCAGCGGCCTGAAGATGGGGCTTTGGGAGGCGGGCGGGATTCCGCGGACGAGCCACCAGGAGTTCGGCCCAGGAGTCCGGGTCACGATCAAGGACGGCAGTACGACCCTTTCGGATCATGCCAGCCATGTGGCGGGCACCATGCTGGCGCGTGGGGCTTCAGCCTCCTCTCTCGGGATGGCCCCGGGCGCGGTCATTGATGCCTATGACTCGACCAATGACAATTCCGAGATGGTGGCGGCGGGGGCTGCGGCACCTGGGGAGGCTGGCAAGATCTACATCTCGAATCACTCTTACGGTTTCATCAGCGGCTGGCGGCCTGAAACGGCGACGTGGTACGGCTCGTTCACTGATGATGGCAATCCGGCGAATGACGTGGAGACACGATTTGGCCGTTATGACTCCACCAGCGTGGCCCTAGACGGGCTGCTGTACAATCTGCCGTACTTTCTTTCCTTCATGTCATCCGGCAACGACCGCAATGACGATCCGCCCACGACAGGTAACAACTGGGCTCAAGGGCCAGGGGGGACGATCCGCGCCTATAATCCGGCCCAGCATCCGGCCAGCGATGGTGTTTACAAGGTGGGTTACGACGTGCTGGACAATGAGAAGACCTGCAAAAACGTCATCACCATCGGGGCGGCGAATGATGCGGTAAGCGCGGGTGTGCGGAATGCCGCCAATGGGACGCTCACCGCCTTCAGTTCCACCGGTCCGGCGGACGATGGCCGCATCAAGCCGGATGTGGTGGCCAATGGGGCCAGCCTCACCTCGGCCATATCTACGGGAGACAGTGCCTATGGGGTGATGAGCGGCACCAGCATGGCGGCCCCCAATGCGAGCGGATCCGCCCTGCTGCTGGTGGATTATTTTCAGCAGCGTTTCCCAGGGCAGGCCATGCAGGCCAGTACGCTGAAGGGGCTGCTGATCCACACCGCCAATGACATCGGGCGGGCCGGGCCGGACTACGAGTATGGCTGGGGGTTGATCAACATCAAGGCGGCGGCAGATTTGATCAAGACTGAGGCGGACAATGTACGCATGCAGCAGATCAGTGAACAGGTGCTGGCGCAGGGTGGTTCCAATACGCACCGGTTTAAGTGGGACGGTGTCAGCCCCATCCGGGTGACGTTGTGCTGGACGGACCCTGCGGGTACGTCCTCCTCTTCGCATGACAATCGTACCCGCGACCTAACCAACGATCTGAATCTCAGGCTGACGGCCCCTGGAGGTGCCATCCATCGGCCTTTCGTGATGCCCTATGTGGGCGACTGGACGAATGCCCAACTGACGGCGGTGGCGACGACGGGGATCAACACCGTGGACAATGTCGAGCAGGTGCTGATCGCGGCTCCCTCCGTCCAGGGGGAATATGTGGTGACCATTGATCATACCAGCAGCCTGACCTTTGGTTCCCAAGGTTATTCGTTGATCATCAGCGGTGCTGTGTGGCCGACTGCCCTGGCCCTGACTCCGGAGGGGCCTCTGGCTTCAGAAGGCTTCACAGGAGGGCCGTTCACGCCGGCTTCCAAAACTTATGATTTGAGCAACACTTCGGCGCAGCCGGTTCCGTGGACGGCGGTGGCCGACCAGTCTTGGGTGCAGGTGAGTCCCTCTTCCGGAATCTTGGAGGCCGGTCAGAATGTGACTGTTACGGTAGGCTTCACTTCATCCGCAGCCAGCTTGGCGGCGGGAAATTATGAAGCGGAGGTCTTGTTTACAGACACGCTCAACGACCTGCAGCTAACCCGCCAAGTGACCCTGCAAGTCCTGGGGACTGCGCCGCAGATCGTGGTGAAAAATGCGGCGGATCAAGTGCTGAACACCGGAGGTCCGGCGGTCAGCGTGGGCAATGTGCAACTGGGGGGGAATCCTGCGGATCAGGTGTTCAAGCTCGCTAACAGCGTGCCAGGGGCTTCTCTGGAGGTGGAAGGTCTCACATTGTCAGGAGCAGATGCGGGTTCCTTTGCCTTGGTTTCGGCACCGGTGGGCGCGATATTGGCCAGCACGGACAGCCAGTCCTTCATCGTTCGGTTCAATCCTCAGAGAGCAGGGGCGCATTCGGCCACACTGACCATCACCAGCAATGACCCAGATGATGGTCCCTTCATTGTCTTTCTAACGGCCACGGCCACGGCGGCTCCCGGGCCTTCACAGACGATTTCCGTGGCGAGGATTTTCCCCCGGGCGACGAGTGGCGGTCCCTTCCACTTGCCTGCGGTGGCCAGCAGCGGGTTGCCTCTAACCTACACCCTGCTGGCAGGCCCGGCGACGGTGGGGGCTGACGGGCTAGTCACACCCGGTGGCGGTACAGGGGCGGTGACCCTTCAGATCTCCCAGCCTGGGAATGGCCAGTATGCGGCGGCGGTGCCCGTCACCGTGACCTTTGTCCTGACCGATCAGCCATATCGGTTTGCGAAAGTGAGTGTCGCAAGCATGGGTTCACACACGCTGGCCATTGGCCTGGATGGTCGTTTGTGGTCATGGGGATCTGGGTCGCTTGGCCAGCTAGGGCAGGGAAGCAGCTCGACCCGTTACACGCCCGAGACTACGGGGAGTTCGACGGATTGGGCGGATGTGAGTGCGGGAGCAGGCCACTCGCTGGCAATCAAATCCAATGGAAGTCTTTGGGCCTGGGGCAACAATATTTCCGGGCAAGTGGGAGACGGGACAACCATCTCAAAAAACACCCCCGTTCAGATTGATCCTGGACCTTTTGTTGCGATCTCGGCAGGCTCTAGTCATTCTGTGGCGGTCAAGGGAAACGGAACACTCTGGGCCTGGGGTGGGAACAGTTCGGGGGAATTGGGCATCGGCAGCACGACCAGTCGATCAACTCCAACTCAGATAGGAACCTTATCGGATTGGCAGTTTGTATCTTCGGGGTCAACCCATAGCCTCGCTATCAAGAAAGATGGCACTCTGTGGGCCTGGGGCGGGGGCATCAGCGGTCAGTTGGGGACGGGTAATACAGTCAATTCTACCAGCCCGGTTCAAATTGGCAGTGCCACGAATTGGTGGAAGACGGCTGCTGGGGGAGGCCACAGTTTGGCCCTTCGTAGGGATGGCACTCTCTGGAGCTGGGGATTCGGTAGCAGTGGACAGCTAGGCAACGGAAGCGTCACGTCCACAAACATCCCCAATCAGGTTGGCACGGCGACGAATTGGGTGGAACTGGATGCGTCGAGTAATCACAGTGCTGCCATCAAGCGGGATGGTTCCGCCTGGGCATGGGGGCGTAATTCTGACGCTCAGACTGGCAACGGCAATCTGGTCAACCAATTGGTTCCTGTGCAGATCAATGAACCGGGTGGCAACTGGCGGTTTATTGAGGCAGGGCCGACGAGCGGAGGTGCCCTACTAGCAGATGGCACTTTTGTAGCGTGGGGGGACGGCGGCGGGTATGTGGGCAAAAGCTCACGCCAGCTCGTTCGTGCCGTAGGGCCTATGACATGGTCCGACTTCAGTTCTAGAAACGCCCACACCCTTCTGACGAAAACAGACGGCTCCTTGTGGGGATTTGGCTCTTCTTCGACTGGCCAGATTGGCAACAATAGCAGCAATTCCCAAGATCTGATCCGCATTGGGGCCGTTTCCACCTGGCAGACTGTCCAAACTGGACAATCTCACTCAGGTGGAATTCAGCAAAACGGTTCGCTCTGGATGTGGGGATCAAATATAAGCGGGCTGATTGGCGATGGGACATCGACAACGAGGTATTCCCCCGTTCCTGTGGCTTTAGGTAGCACTTGGCGAAAACTCTCCCTTGGAAATTCTCATTCGATGGCGATACGCAGTGACAGGACCTTGTGGGCCTGGGGCTCAAACACTGTCGGTGAACTAGGCGATGGGGGAACGGTGAACCGAACCAGTCCCGTGCAGGTGGGGAGCGAGGCGAATTGGGAGCAGCTTTCCGCAGGCAGCTTTTACTCTCTTGCCTTAAAAGAAGATGGGTCTCTTTGGGCTACAGGGACGAACACTTCCGGGCAGCTCGGTCTGGAAGACTTCACCATGCGGACCTCTTTCACCCAGGTGGGAACGGGCAAGGACTGGGCGCAAATCGCCACGACGACCTCGTCTTCTTTTGCCATCAAGACGGATGGCAGCCTGTGGGCCTGGGGCACAAACTCAAGCGGCCAGCTTGGCCTGGGCAATACCACAAGCCGGAATGTGCCGGTCCGTGTGGGAACTGACAATGACTGGAAACAGGTGGCCTGCAATATGACTTGGACGGCAGCCGTGAAACAGGACGGCTCTCTTTGGACGTGGGGCAACAATTCGACTTACCAGCAGGGAGTGGCCATCGATGGTTCCATTTCTTCTCCGCGCAGGGTGGGTAACACCACGGGATGGGTGGCTGTGCAGGCGGGAAGTCTTCACATCGTAGCCATGCGTGCAGATGGTTCTTTGTGGACGGCGGGTTATTCGGGATCTTTCCGGCTGACTTCGGGAGGGGGACGTTCGGCCTTAGTGCAGGCTCCCGTTCTGCCAGCTTTGCAGCCGCAGAATATCTTGCCTTTGCCCACTGGTTTTAGGTCGGGTCGTATCCTGGCCAGCAGCGGGCTGCCGGTGGAGCTGGAGATTGTTTCCGGCAGTGGCAGCATCACGGGAGACCTTTTTACCCATACCGGGGCTGTGGGCAGCACGACGGTGGTGATGGCTTGGCAGCGCGGGGATGAAACGGCCTGGAATGCGGCTCTTCCGACGCAGTTTTCCATTACCACCCAGGACATCACTTTCCCGGCCATCGCGGAGCAGACCTGTGGAACGCCGCTGGTCCTCGGTGCCACGGCGAGCAGCGGCTTGCCGGTGAGCTATGCCATCACGGAAGGGGCTGATATCGCCTCACTGAATGGAAGCACGGTGACCTTCCATGCTGCGGGCACGGTGGCGATCCAGGCGAGCCAGGCGGGCGGTGGCAGCGGCTTTGCGGCGGCGGAGCCTGTGAGTCGCACGTTCACGGTGGTGAAAGGTGAACAGGTGATTTCGTTTGGCGGTCAGGTGCCGACGCAGGCGTCCTTTGCCTCGACCGTTGCCTTGCAGGCATCGTCGAGTCGGGGCCTCACTCCGGTGGTGTTTTCGGTGGTCAGCGGTCCTGGGACTTTGAATGGTTCTCAGTTGAGCTTTACCCAAGTGGGGGTGGTGGTCGTCCGGGCAGCCCAGGCGGGCGATGACGCCTTTTTGCCAGCTGAGGTGACGATGGAGATCACGGCGTTTAACACGGCTCCCGTCGCGGCAGCGGCGGCTTTCACCCAGGATGAGGACATGACAATCACGGGAACGGCCCAGGCAACAGATGCGGAGAATAGGCCGCTGGTCTATGCCGTGGTCACAGGGCCAGGGCATGGCGTGCTTTTGCTCAACCCGAATACGGGGGCCTTCAGCTACACGCCTTCGACGCATTACTTTGGCGGGGACAGTTTTTCCTTCAAGGTGAACGATGGGCTGGCGGATTCCAACATCGCCACGGTGACGCTGACGGTGAATGCGGTGAATGACCGCCCGGTGGCAGTGGGACAGGCCTTGAGCACGCCGGACTATCTTCCTCTGGCCATCACCCTTGCTGGGCAGGATGTGGAAACGCCAGGTCTGCAGTTCAGCATTGTCACTCCGCCGGAGCACGGCTTACTCACAGGCACTGCACCGGGGATCGTTTACACGGCAGATCAGGGCTATGCCGGTACGGACAGCTTTACCTTTGCCGTGAGTGACGGGGAACTGACGTCCATGGTGGGCACGGTCTCCATTCAGGTATCGGTGGTGGGCATCACGTTCGTTCAGCATCCGTTGTCGAAAAAGGCGAGCGAGACCGAGGATGTCACCTTGGAGGTGGAAGTCACGGGTTCCAAGCCGATCACCTATCAGTGGGTGAAGGCAGGGGAGCCGCTGCTGGGAGAAACGGGAGCCACGCTGACTTTGACCGATGTGACGCCAGCCGATGCTGGCCTGTATCATGTGTGGGTGACGAATCCGGTGCGGCTGTTTGAATCCAATGGCGCGATAGTGAGCGTGATTGGCGGGCTGCCGGAAATTCAGGTGCATCCGGAGCACCAGTTGGCGGTGGTGGGAACTGAGGTCGTGCTGGGCGTGCAGGCGCTGGGGAAACCGCCCCTGCGCTATCAGTGGAGGAAAGATGGGAAGGCGATAGCGGGTGCGACACAGGCAGAACTGCGATTGCCTGCCGTGCAACTGGCCCAGGCAGGTGGGTACACGGTGGTGGTGAGCTCAGCCGAGCCCCGGACCAGCCTGGTAGCCAAGGTGGGCGTGGCGGAGAATCCAGGCAAAACCATCATGGTCACCGAAGGCGGCAAAACCTCCTGGTCCTTCAAGACTGCGGGCGAGGGACTTTCGCTTGTCTGGACCTATGATGGCGGCGAGCTGCCTGAGAATCCGCGACGGGTGATCTCCAGCGATGCGAAAAAGATATCGCTCACGGATGCCGAACTGGGGGATGCGGGGCTTTACGTCTGCAAGGTCTTCGGGCCTGGGGGCGAGCTGGACGCGGGAACGCATGATCTGCGGGTCATCAATGGTCCGCCTGACATCACACCCCTTCAGTCCGGAGATGCGCTGCCGCCTTCGATCGTGGGAGATGACTATGAATTCGAAGTTCCGATGAGTGCAGATGAGCATCGGTCGCCTGCGTCATTTGCGGCCACGGGATTGCCGGCGGGACTCAAGATGGATCCGCTTACGGGCATTATTTCCGGCCGGGTGACGGCCTCGAAACCGACGCCTTACGCGGTGAAGATCACGGCGAAAAACCTGCTTGGGAGCGATGTGGTGAATGTCACCCTTTTGGTTAGTCCTCTGCCTGCGGGCAGCATTGGCACCTTTGCCGCGCCCCTGCCGCGCCATGCCTTTAACGATGGCCTGGGCGGGCGTGTGGATCTGGTGACCACCTCTACCGGCAGCTTCAGCGGGAAGCTGACTTTGGGAAGCCGGAAGCCGATCAGCTTCAAAGGCGGCCTGCTTTCGATGTCGTCGGAACCGGGCAGCCGACCTGCGGGCGAGATCACGCTTTCGCAACCTGCACCTTTGCCGCCCCTGGAGCTGAGCTTCGTTCTGGACCCAGAGACCTGCCTGATGGCCGCCACCCTCACGGATGGCAGTGCGCCAGTGGTTTTTGAGGGATGGAAGAGCACGTGGAGCGTGCGTGAGCCTGCGGAGGCATTCGATGGTCTTTACAATGTAGGCCTGGAAGGCGAGGCGGGGGAAGACATTCCAGAAGGGAGAGGATTTGCCGCCGTCACCGTCGCCAAGGCTGGGGCCGTGAAGCTGGCAGGCAAGACGGGAGATGGGGACGCCCTTTTGGGCAGCACATTCCTGGGGCCGCAGGGGCAGATCCTGGTTTTCCAGACGATGTATAAGACGGCGCTCAAAGGATCGCTGGTGGGCACTTGGCAGATCCAAAAAGGTGCCAATCTTCAAGATGACCAGGACAACACGATAGATGGCGAAGTGACCTGGTCCCGGCCTGCCAGCACTGGGCGGACCTATCCAAGAGGATTTGGGCCATTGACCCTGGATGCCGTGGGCCAGAGGTACCTGCCGCCAACGAGCCCTAACATTGTGCTGGGACTGGCGGATTCGCCGGACAATGCGTGGCTGCGGTTTACCGGGGCGGGCATCGAGTCGTCCTCGACCCGGCCGGACATGGCCTTTCAAATCACCCCGGTCCATCAGATGCTGCTGCCCAAGGCGGGCACGGAGAAAAATCCCGGGCGGGTGACGCTGAAGCTGAATGCCAAAACTGGGCAGGTGAGCGGCACCTTTCTCCTGGTGGATGAGGGGCCGCCGGGCAGTTCGGCTCCTGTTCAGAGAAAAGGTACGTATGAAGGACTGATCTACACCGATGCGGAAGGACGGCGAGGGTATGGTTTTTTCCTGCTGCCGGGACTGCCCGAAACGGTGTCCCAGCCTGCTGCCAGCACTCCGATTTTGTCGGGTCAGATGCGGTTGGAGTCTCCCTGAGGTGGTGCTCCGGGGCGGTTTTTTCCTTTGCAAGCCTGCCGGGGCACTCCTATAAACTGCACCCTCACCGTCTAGGGCTGTCGTTTGGCCCCAGGCATTGCCTTTCAAACTCCCCAACCCTGCAGCCGCCATGGGCCATATCTACAACAACATCGTCGAAACCGTCGGCAAGACACCGCTGGTCAAACTGAACAAAGTGACGGCCGGCCTGGATGCCACCATCGCTCTGAAGTGCGAGTTTTTTAACCCGCTCGGCAGTGTGAAGGACCGTATCGGGATGGCCATGATCGAGGACGCTGAGGCGCGTGGCATTCTCACGAAGGACACCGTCATCATCGAGCCGACCAGTGGCAACACGGGCATCGCCCTGGCCTTCGTGGCGGCAGCCAAAGGTTACAAGCTGATCCTGACGATGCCTGAAACCATGAGCATGGAGCGCCGCACTTTGCTGGCCCTTCTGGGTGCGGATCTGGTGCTGACCCCTGGCCCTCAGGGCATGAAGGGTGCGATCGCCAAGGCGGAAGAGCTTCTGAAAGAGACGCCGAATGCCTGGATCCCCCAGCAGTTCGAAAACCCGGCCAACCCAGCGATCCACATGAAAACGACCGCCGAAGAAATCTGGGCGGATACGGACGGCAAGGTGGACATCTTTGTGGCGGCTGTCGGCACAGGTGGAACCATCACGGGCACTTGCGAAGTGATCAAGCCACGCAAGCCAAGCTTCCAGGCCATCGCCGTGGAGCCTGAGGCTTCTCCGGTGATCAACCAGACCCTCGCTGGCGAACCTGTGCAGCCGGGTCCGCATAAGATCCAGGGCACGGGCGCTGGCTTTGTACCGAAAAACCTTCACCTGAAGGACAGCGCCGGCAATCCGCAGATCGTGGAGTGCATCAAGGTGAGCAACGACGAAGCTTTCGCGATGGCCCGCCGTCTGGCCAAGGAAGAAGGCATGCTCGTCGGCATCAGCACGGGTGCCAACGTGGTGGCCGCCATCCAGGTCGCCAAGCGTCCCGAAAACGCGGGCAAACTGATCGTGACCGTCGCCTGCTCCACCGGCGAGCGCTACCTCTCCACCGCGCTGGCGGATGAGGCCCGTGCCAAGGTCGGCGCTTAATTTGTCTCTGCATTCCTTTAGAAAAAACGGCCCATGTCCAAAGCGACTCCTCCTGCCTCCCCCGCACCTGTCCTCGATACGATGGTTCCATCTTCCCCGATGGAACAGTTCCTCGAAGCAAACTTCAAAAAACTCGTCCTGCTGTTTGCCGCGATCGCCCTGGGGGCGGTCGCCTATGGCGTGATCAGTTACACCCGTCAGGCCAACGCAGTGGCTGCTGGTGAGGCGTTTTCTGCGGCCAAAACGGTGGAGGACTGTGACAAAGTTATGAGTGACTTCCCCAGCACCCTGGCTGCGGGCAATGCCCTGCTGCTGAAGGCCGACCTGCTGTGGATCCAGGACAAGAAGGAGGCCTCCGTGGCCGCCCTGCGCGACTTCACCACCAAGCATTCCGATCACCCGCTGCTGCCGGAAACGCTTCTGGCCCTGGCGACAAAGCTTGAGACGCTGGGCAAGGCCGAAGAAGCCAAGCCTGTGTTTGAGCGGATCATCAAGGAATTCGCCAGCAGTGATGTGGCTGCGCTGGCCCAGCTCCGCCTGGGTGACCTCCTCTGGGCTTCTGGCAAAGAAGAAGAGGCGAAAGCGGCCTATGAAGCAGTGCCTGCGAAGTTCATTTCGGCTGATCCGGCGTTTCTGGACCAGAGCACAGGCCGTCTGAAGTGGATCTCGGCCAAGCTTCCGACCAAGGAAGTGGACGGGCCGCCGAAACCGAAGGTGGAAGCACCCGCGACACCGATGCCCGGTGCACCCCAGCTGAAGCTGGACTCCACCACGCTGAACCCGACGCTGATGCCTGCCGGTGCTGCCCCGCAGATCCAGGTGACACCCTCGGCCCCGGCTGCCCCTGCCGCGCCACAGATCCAGGTGACGCCAGTGCCCGCCCCGGCGATGCCAGTGACCCCGAAAATCGAGGTGCCTGCCGTCCCTGCCACTCCGGCTGTTCCCGCAGTCCCGGCTCCTGAGGCTCCGAAGATCGAGGTGAAGCCTGCGCCTGCGGTGCCAGCCCCAGCTCCTGCGCCAAGTCCGGCCCCGGTGCCTGCCCCTGCGCAGCCAGCCACGCCTGCTCCGACCGCCCCGGCAAAAGCTGCTTCTTAAAACGGAAGCGATTCGATTCTCACAACGCTGACCAGGAAGCTGGTCAGCGTTTTTTTATGCCTGTGAAGTGGAGGCAAGCTTTCCAGAGAAGCGGGAGCGAGGCGGGCTGGAATCGCATTTGCCAAAGGAGCTGGACTGTGGATGACATGGGGTATGATGCTTTCGCCTGATCTGGCCACCCGGGAAGTGGAGCGGGATGGTTTCGCCTTTCGCGGGGCAGTCCTGGATGAGCCGCAGCAGAGGTCTTTGCTGGCCTGCCTAGGGTCTGCCACGGGTGCCGGGAGGCGGGGGATGCTGGCTTTGCCGGATGTGAATGCCCTGGCGCGTTCGGAGGCATTGATGGCTCTGGTGAAACCTTTTTTGAAGGGGCGTGCATTGCCTGTGCGAGGGATCTTTTTCGACAAGTCAGCCGAAGCCAATTGGCTGGTGGCCTGGCATCAAGACCTGACCTTGGCGGTGCGGGAGCGATTCGACGTGCCGGGGTTTGGCCCCTGGAGTGTGAAGGCAGGTGTGTCGCATGTGCAGCCTCCGGCGGAATGGCTGCAGCAGATGATCACGGTACGGCTGCATCTGGATGATGCTGATGAATCCAATGGAGCATTGCGGGTGCTGCCCGGTTCCCATGCGCAGGGGCGGCTTTCCACTGAGGAGATCGGTGAATGGCGGGTGCGGGTGCCGGAGGTGCTCTGCGTGGTGCCGGCGGGCGGGGCGCTTTTGATGCGGCCTTTGCTGCTGCATGCTTCGGGCCGATCTGTGAGCGGGAGGCACCGCCGAGTGCTGCACCTGGAGTATGCGGGTTTTGATCTGCCTGCGGGTCTGGAATGGCATGAAGGGCTTCTCTGAGGTGATCCGGGAAGCCCTTCGGCACAGTCTATTTTATTCGACCGGAGAATTCATCACATGGCGACCGGGAGGGTTTCGGCCTCTTCGGCTTCAGGCTGGTGGGTGCCGCTGCCAACGAAGTATTCAAAGATGGGAGAGGCCATGAGGGTGGTGACGATGGCCATGATAACGAGGGTGGCAAAGAGCCCTTCGGAGATGATGCCGCGCTGAAGGCCGATGTTGATGATGATGAGTTCCATGAGGCCGCGTGCATTCATGAGGATGCCGATGCCCATGGCCTCGCGGCTAGAGATGCCGGTGGCCCGTGCCGCCAGGGTGCAGGCGGCCCATTTGCCCAAAACGGCGGCGGCGAGAACGGCAGCGCACATGCCCCAGAGGAACCAGGAATTGATGAGGCCGATTTTGGTGTTCAAACCGGAGTAGGTGAAGAAGAGAGGGAGAAGCAGTGCGACAGCCAGGGGCTGGATGCGGGCCATGAGATCCCGCACCATGATGCCACGTGGCATGGCGGCACCCATGATGAAGGCCCCGAAGACGGCGTGCAGACCGATTTTGTCCGTGAACCAGGCTCCGAGGGACATCATGGCGATGCCGACGACGAGGCCGCCATCGGTGAGCTTGCCATCTTTGACCATGAAGCCGGAGGTGCGTGAAAGCAGGGGACGTATGATGGCCAGGGTGACAACCACATAGCCGATGGCCCCGCCAATGTTGTAGAGCGCGTTGGCGGCATTGCCTTCAAAACTGGCAAGCACCACGGCGAGGAGAATCCAGGCCATGGCATCGTCAATGGCTCCAGCGCCGATGGCCACGGTGCCCATGGTCGTGCCAGCCAGCCCTTTGAAGTGGATGATGCGGGCGAGCATGGGGAAGGCGGTGATGCACATTGAGGCTCCCAGGAAGAGCATGGCCTCGCGCAGAGAGGTCTTTTCCGGGAAGAGTTCCGTGTAATGAAACAGCACCCAGGCGAGGCCTGCGCCTAACAAAAAGGGTGTGATCATGCCTGCAAGCGAGACGGCGATGGAACTCTTCAGCCGCTTGCGGACGATATCCACCCGGAACTCCATGCCGACGATGAACATGTAGAGAGCCAGGCCGAGCTGGGAGGCCGGGAACAGATAGCAGGAAGTGTCACGGGTCATCTGCTGGGCATCCCAGGGGAAGAGCCATTTTTGCCATTCAGGGGCCAGTACTCCAAACAGGGAGGGGCCGAGCATGACACCCGTGATCATTTCTGCCACCACCTGGGGTTGGCCGAAACGGGCGGCGATCATGCCAACGATGCGGCAGGCCAGCAGAATGACAGCAATCTGAAGGAAGAACTGGACGGCCAGATGCAAATTGTTCATGCGAGGGGCGTGGCGGAGTCGGTCGGGTGATTTAGGCTGGGAGGCCTTGATCAGTAGTTGAGGGTGACCATGAGATAGGCAAAATCGGCGTCGTCGCCGCTGCCCGTATCATCCAGGTAGCTGCCTGCGAAAAAGTGGCTGTAACCGACGAGCACATCCAGGTGCTTGGTGAGTTTGGAACTGACGGTGAAGTCCAGTTCGGCCCCGGCCTGATTGCTGGCGGAGCTGCTGATGGGACGCACTTGGGTGGTGCCGTTGGTGCGGTACCAGGCGTCGCTGGTATCGTCCAGCCAGAAGCCGTGGAGGTCGAGGGTGGTCTTCAGCTTGGGATGGGGCTGGGCGGCGAGACGGAGCACGACGTTGTGCATGTTCTGCCAGGCCATCGTGTCCATGAATCCGTAAGGAGGGTGGTTGGTGGGAAAGAGGTTTTGAAAGGTGTGGGACTGGCCGTCAGTGGCATCGCCATCACCGCTGCCGTAGCTGTATTCGAGGGCGAGACGCGGCTTCCATGGGGTTTGCAGCCAGTTGTAGCCTGCCTCCAGGTGGGTGGCGAAGGCGCGGAGGTCCTGCCCGCGCACCTGGCCTGCCTGGCCGACGATTTCGACGGTGTAGTCCCAGCCCGCGAGTTTTAGCGGATCCCCTTTGAAGCGGGTGCCGAGGGTGACAAAATCTGTGCCGCCCGCCAGTCCTTCCTCATGCAGGTGGAAGGCGTAGAGATCTGTGGTCTGCACAGGGATGAGGGTGGTGCTGAAGTAAAGGCCGCTGAAGAACTGATCGCGGG
This sequence comes from Verrucomicrobiota bacterium, assembly GCA_040386955.1. GTDB lineage: Bacteria > Verrucomicrobiota > Verrucomicrobiia > Verrucomicrobiales > Verrucomicrobiaceae > Prosthecobacter. The sequence goes on along the minus strand of JAZKER010000013.1, from coordinate 42,605 downwards.
TGTTTTCGCCATCCAGCCAGTCGGAGGTGTTAAAATGGGATTCGTGGATGCGAACGACGCTGGAGGTGAAGGCATCCAGCCACCAGTCCTTTTCCTGGTAGTGAAGTTTCACGGCATCGAAGGTGCGGCTGAAGTTCAGCCACTCCAGCGGGCCGACGAGACGTTCATCACCATAGGAGAGGACCTGACGGCCGAGCTTGAGCGAGAGGTGCTTGGGATCCCCGATTTCGAGGCTGCCGAGGCGGAGATCGAAGGCGTCATCGCCTTCAGCGCCCATTTGGTTAGGCACGTCCGGGCGGTCGGAGAAGGATTCGCGAACGTCCTGGCCCTGGACGGTGACCTTCAGCCAGGGCAGTGCCTGCCACTCCATGCCGATGCGAATGCGATGAAGCATCCAAGTATCGTCGGTGGGGGAATCCGTGCCGTCATTGAAGTCGAACACATTCTCCCGCCATTCGCCGCGCACCCGTGCCTGAAAGTTAAATTCAAAGGGGCTCTTTTCAGGAACCAGTACCGGGACGGGCGGGAGGTCGCCTGCGAGGGTGAAGGTGGTCAGGCCTGTGAGAGCCAGGATCAAGGTCGGGAAGGATTTGACGGGTTGGCTCATGAAGGAGTGGCTGCAAGCATCGGGCGGGGAGAGCGTAACGGAAATAAAGATTGGTGATGGATGTCATGCTGAAACGGCATGAGTGGAAGCCTGGTCCGACAAAAACGGCACACTCCAGAGATGGAAGAAGGCTTGTGCCTAAGCCCAAGTGAGAACCGTCCCGTTGTGTTTTTCACCCTTTTACCATAGCGTGAGACGCCATTTCTCTTGGTGACCGTGTTTGGTGAGGCTGTCGGCAGCGCGGTTGCATCCCCTTTTACCCCATCCGTTACTGAGATCTAAGCTGATGAAAAATTTCCTTTGTGGCTGGAGGTTCCGCGAGGGCCTGGGATGGACTGTCGTGCTTGCCTGTTTTGGTCTGATGAGTCCTGTCTTTTCGTGGTGGGATGGCGGGCACAAGGCCATCGCTCTGGTGGCTTATGAAAGGCTGCTCCCGGGGGAGAAAGCCTGGGTGATGCGGCAGATGGAGGCGCATCCCACGAAGATGGAGCTTTTTGAGGGGCCGATGAGGGCGGAGCTGGGGCAGGGGGACCTTGCGCCTGAGCTGCGGGCGAAATGGTTCTTTGGCCAAGCTTCGATTTGGTCGGACCTCATCCGCAACCGTGAGGGCTACCCGAATTCCACCGAAATCAATGCCACTTACCACCACAGCGGCTGGCATTACACCGACCTGCCAGTTTTCCCCGATGCGCAGGCTGGCGAGCAGATGAAAGGGAAGGTGGAAATGCCGTCGCTGGAGTGGCATCCGGGCATGGTCGAGCCGGAGCAGGGATTCAATTCCATCCACACCCTGAAGCGTGTGATCCACGAACTGGGCGATCCTGGGGTGGCGGCCAAGGACAAGGCGGTGGATCTCTGCTGGCTCTTCCACCTGGTGGGAGACATGCACCAGCCCTGCCACTGTGCGCAGCTCTTTGTGCCGGGGAAGCTGGAGACGGGGGATCGCGGAGCCAATCGGGTGCTGATTCTAGGAATCAGGAGGGCGAATCCGGCACTGGAGGCGGATGTGCTGCACTTCTTCTGGGACAGCCTTTGGAACGATGCGAAAAACGGGGTGGCGGACGTCGAACAGCGTCTTTTTCCGCTGAAGGCCGATGTGGCGCTGTGGGAGCGTGCGCAGGTTTCTGCCCGAACCTTGGAGCCGGAGGCGTGGCTGAGTGAGGGGCACGCCCTGGCTGCCCGGCATGTGTATTCGCCCGATTTGCTGCAGCGCCTCGCCACAGTCAGCCCGCAGCCCAATCCCGGTCGCGGCAAGCCGGAGGATGTGCTGATGGTCACCATGTCCACGCCGATGATGGATGCCTACATCCGGGATGCGAGGTCCGTTTCCCGCCAGCAGGTGGTGACGGCGGGTGTGCGGCTGGCGGAGGTGCTGAAGCGGGTGATCGCCCGGTCTGGCGAGGCTGAGTGAGGGTCAGGCACCCAGTTGATCAGCACACTCTTCGGCGGGGTAAGTCCAGATTTCGCTGAGGGTGGGGTGATAATGGGGGATGGCCATGAAGTCCTGCACCTTGGATCGGTAATGCATGGCGATGACGACCTCATGAATCAGCTCGGTGGCGTGAGGCCCCACGCAGGTGGCACCGAGGATTTCGCCCGTTTCACGATGGGCGTGCATTTTCACAAAACCTTCCGTCTCGCCCATGCACATGGACTTGCCATGATCATTGAAGGGGTAGGAGGCTGAAACAAAGGGGGTGCCGGCTTTCTCCAGTTCTGCCGCACCTGCGCCCACGGAAGCGACCTGGGGATGGGAAAACACGCCGAAGAGGAGCAGGCGGTAGTCGGCCTTTTCCTCCACGGGCTGGCCGTGAATGAGGCGGTGGGCATTGCGCGCGGCGATCTCTCCCTGCTGAATGGCCACGTGAACGACGTCCAAAGGGCTGCACACATCGCCGGCAGCAAAGATGTGGGGCTGCGTGCTTTGCATGGTCGGGTGAATGACGATCTTCTTTTTGGTTAGGCTGACATTGGCCGCGTCCAGGTTCAGGCCATCGGTGGCGGGGCCGCGACCCATGGCTACGAGGATCTGATCCACCGTGACGCTTTGCTCCTTGTCCCCATGCCGATACTCGATGTGCTTGCGGCCAGGGGCCGTCGTGACCTTGTGGATGCTGGTGCCCAGATGGCAGGCGATGCCACGGTGGGTGTAGGCCTGTTCCAAAACGGTGCTGCATTCAGGATCCAGGCCCGTGAGGAACTGGGTGCCACGCTGAATGAGGGTCACTTTTCGGCCAACGCCTTCCAAGTAGTGGGCCATCTCCAGGGCGATGGCTCCGCCACCAAGAACGGCGAAGGATTCCGGCAGGGACTCTGCATCCAGAACTTCGTCGCTGGTCCAGAAACCGGCCTCGGCGAGACCGGGGATGGGCGGCACAGTGGGGACGGAGCCGGTGGCGATGCAGAAGGTCTTGCCCGTGAGCTGAAAGGAGTCCGAACCGTCGCGGGGCTGCAGTTCAACCGTGTGCGAACCGGTGAACGATGCGTGAGCACGATAGAGGACAAAACGTCCATCCTGAAGCTGCTGCTGGCGATAGCTTGCAAAGTCGGCAATGAGGGTGCGCTTGCGGTCACGGATGGCCCGGATGTCGGCTCCGAGCGGCTGGGCCTTGAGCCCGAATTCGGTCGCCCGACGGATGCTCAGGTTGCGGTCGGCAGATTCGATGAGGGTCTTGCTGGGCATGCAGCCGCGCAGGATGCAGAGGCCTCCGAGTTCCGCCGCCCCATCCACCACGGCGACGCTGAGGCCTAACGAATGGGCCGTGCGCGCGGCAGCGTAACCACCGCTGCCGCCACCGATGACGATGAAATCAAAATGGGAGGGGGAAGATGCGTCTGAACTCATGCCTCCATGCTGGCGGAGGCAGGGCAGATTCGCATCCAGAATCTGCGCTGGAAATGGCGAGGACTAGCGGTCAAAGAAGCTTTCTTCGTCGCGGTCGGCCACCTTCAGGTAGCGGTAGTAAACCTCCAGCATGAGGGTGCAGAGGGTCTGGCGATAAACGGGATCGGTGGCATCCCCGGCAGGCCAGTTGGGGCGGCCTTTTTTGAAGCTGCCATCGGGCTGCTGGGCGGCCAGGATCTGCGGAAGAAACTGCTGGTTGTAGAATTTCCAGTCGTCCCCACCGGCCTGGAAGAAGGTCTGGGTGTAGTAGTACCAGCAGTAGGGATTGCAGTTTTTGTTCCAGTCGAGAGGCTCGGCCTCAAGGAAGCTGCGGAGGAAGCCGATGGCTTTTTTCAGAGGAGCGGTGTGACCTTTGGACATCGTCTGGAGGGCCAGAGATCCAGCACCGGTGAGGCTCCACTGGTTGTAGTGCTTGTCGCGGTCGGGATTGCCGAAGCCGCCGTCCTTGGTCTGCTTGGCCAGCACATACTCGGTGCATTTTTTGATGGCGGAGTCCAGGCCCTGAATTTTCAGGCCGGAGTTCTTGGCCGCCTTGAGGGCCTGGAACTGCCAGCCAGCGACGGAGAGATCCTCGCCCTTGCTGTTCTTCGTGTAGGCGGTGGTCATGCCGGCATCCTTGCCGCCATAGGTCCAGGAGCCGCGCTCATTCTGGTTTTCAATGATGAGCTTCACGCCTTTTTCGAAGGCTTCACGCATGCCGGGCAGTTCCTTGCTGCCGAGACGGGCCAGGGTGTACATCTCGCCGAGCGCATAGGTGGCGATGCCGTGGGCATAGGTGGAGCCGTTGTTGTAAATGTCTTCACAGATCATCCCATGGGGATTCTTTTTGCTCGTCTCGATGAGGAAGAGAATGCCCTTCATGACGGTATCGCCGTAGAAAGGGGAGTCCGGTGTTTCACAGCGGCCGAGGTAGCAGAGGAGGGCGAGGCCCGTCATCGCGGACTTGCTGCCCATGCCGTTCCAGGCGCCATCGGGGCCCTGCTTCTGCTTCAGCCACTCCAGGGAGGCGGAAACTGCGCGTTCGCATTCGGGACTGCCGCCGCTGTCGGTCAGCTTTTTTAAACGTTCCTGAGGGGAGCAGCGGCTGCGCATGGAGGGGGGCAGGCTCACAAAACCCTGCATGCTTCCCATTCCCATCCCTGTTCCAAAGCCGCCTCCCGCTCCCGCTTTGCCAAATCCTCCGCTGCCCAGGCTCCCGCCTCCGAGCATTGAGCTCACATCCGGTACGTCCAGCAGGTCCGGCGGCGCATCGGGAAGGGTGATCGCCGAGTTTTGGCTCGTGCTCACGATCTTCTTCATCGGCATCGTCTTGTTCAGCGTCTTCTGCTTCTTCTGCTTCACCTGATGCTTCATCTCGGCCGAGGCCTGTGCCCCCTGCTGGGTGCCGCCACCAGGCAAGAAGTCCACCTGCTTCTGGATCATCTGCGTGCTGACCACGATGGCCCCGCCCACGATGAGGATGCCCGCATGGATGGCCAGGCTGAGGGTCAAAGAACCGCCGCCGACCTTGCGCCAGGCTTTCACCAGGGCATTGGCCGGTTTTCCAGGCTCGAAATGATTGAGGGCTGGCGGGTGATAGACCTCGCCAGGGGCGGCCTCGACCACGACGGCCTCATCCTCAATGGCCGCAGCGACGGGCACCGGGCCGGAGGTGTGTGCAGGATAGCCGGGCGGCATCATGCCTGGCTGCACCGGGTAACCCAGGTTGTTGCCCTGCACGGGATACCCCAGATTGGCCGCTGGATAGCCGGGCGGTGGCCCCAGTGGCTGGGTGCCGCTCGGAGGCTGGGGCACAGGTGCATCCGGGGCAGGTTGGCCAGAAAGGGGCTGGTTGGGGTCCATGATGGGATAAATTGCGTTCGATTCGAGGATAACCGGGAAATTTCCCTTGAGGCAAGATGATTTACCTCACCCCAAAGACGTTTGAGCCTGTGGATTCTTGGAGTTGAGAGAACGAAAAGTGCTAACCTGAGGCGGCCTTTTGGCGAAATCGTCCTCTGCGGTTCGAAAAACGTGACTGCCGCTGTCGTTTACTGCCTGCCCTCTTTCCTGATGAATCTCTCTCTCCGTCCCGCTACTGCTCAGGCGCTCCAGGCCTTTCGCGCCCGCCGCCAGCGTCTGCTGATCCTCCGTGCAGGGCTTGCCGTGCTGGCGGTCGCCCTGGGGTGCTGGACTGCGATCGCCCTGCTGGATCGGGCCTGGTTTATGCCAGAGGTGCTGCGCCCATGGCTGACGGTGGCGGCTTATTCCGTGGCGGCGTTCATTGCTTGGCGGGTGGCGCTGCGGCATCTGGCGTTAGGCCGGGATGTGGCAGGCACAGCGCGGCTGCTGGAAAGCGTGTCTCCGGAACTGCGCGAGCGCCTGCTGGCGGCGGTGGAGCTGGCGGAAGGGCAGGGGGGAGGCTCCGTGGAGTTTCGTTCCCAGCTTCAGGATGAGGTGGCCGCCCAGATGGAGAAGCTGGACCTGCGGACAGTCCTGCCACTGCGTTCTCTCAAGCCGTGGTTTGCCGGGGTGGGCGTGGCCATGTTTTTGGTCATGGGGCTCAGCTGCATCCCATCTCTGCACCTGCCCGGTTTCCTGGCCCGTGCAGCCATCCCGTTTGCCAATTTGCAGCGTCCTTCGAGCGTCAAGATCAGCATCATTGAACCGAACCCTGCGAGCACGCTGGTACCGTTTGCCTCGGAACTGGAGATCGTGGCGGGCATTACAGGACCGCAGCCGGGCTCGGTGGTCATTGAAACGGAGACGGCAGGCAGCCCGGTGCGCCGCGTGGAGCTGCTGCGCAGCCATGACACGCGCTATTCCGGGATGGTGGCGATCGGCCAGGGTGATCTGCGCTATCGGGTGCTGGCCGGCGATGCCATTTCCTCGTGGTTCACGCTTTCGGCCCGCCCGCGGCCACGGGTGACGGAGTTTGTGAAAACGCTGGTGCCTCCGGCTTATTCAGGCTTGCCGGAAGTGACGCTGACGGAAGAGCGGGGCGATGTGGAGGCCCTGGATGGCAGCACGGTGAAACTGAGGCTGAAGCCTAACCAAAAAGTGTCCAAGGCCTGGCTGCTCATCAATCCCGATCATGCCGACCACCCGGAGGCGGTGGCGATGACGGAAGCGGCGGATGGTTATCTCACCGGCGAGCTGCCCATCCGTCCTGAGCATGAATCCTGGCGCAGTGCGCTCACTGCGGCGGAGACAGGCTTCACCAATGAAGAGAGCTCGCCATGGCAGATCTTGACGATTCCTGACCTACCCCCGGTGGTGCAGATCCTGGAACCGCAGGAGCAGATTTCCCTCATGGCCGATGAGACGGTGCGGGTGCAAGGGCTGGCCAGTGATGATGTGGGCCTGGCCACGGTGCATCTGGCGCATGCGGTGAATGGCGCGGACTGGCAGCAAAAGCTGCTGGTGAGCAAACCGGGCAAGGAGAGCGAGCTGCAAACGGTGCTGCCTCTGGCCCCGCTGCAGGTGAAGCCGGGAGACGCGCTTTTGATCAAGCTGGTGGCGACGGACCTGAAGGGACTGACGGCTGAGTCGCCTGTCGTTCGCGTGATCATTCTGGAACAGACGGTGGACCCCCAGCAGCGCCAGTGGGCCCAGGAGATGCGGCGTGTGGCCCAGCAAGCGACGACCCTTTCTGAACAGACCCGCGAGCTGCGCAAGGCGATGGAACAGGTGCAGAAAACGGCCCGAAAAAAGGCCGGCGAAGCACCCGAATCCACGGTGGCCCGTGCCCAGGCGGAATTGCAGCAGGTGACGGACCGGGCCGAAGACCTGTGGACCCAGCTCAAGCAGGCCGCCCAATCGGCCCCCACGCATCTGGACAGCATGGAGGTGCAAGTGCTGGGGGAGCGCCTGGCCCATCTGCGCAATGAATCGCTGCCACAGATGAAAAACCTCACGGAGAAGGAGCTGGAAAGCACCGAGGGGCTGCGCCGCGCCGCCAGTGAAGCCGGGGCGGATGCGGACTCCATCGCTCAAGCGGCCCGTGCTTTTGCCACAGAGGACAATGCGAAAATCGTGGCCCAGGCCGCGCAGCAGCTCAGCCGCCAGGAGGCCCTGCTGACGGAGCAATCCCTGAATGCCAACCGTGACAGCAGCCAGCGCCCCAAATGGCAGGAGCAGCAGCGGGCGGCCATCGCCGCGAGTGAAGGCCTGCGGCAGGAAATGGAATCTCTGAAACCGGTGCTGGATGGCGGACAGCAGAAGCAGGTGGAAGACATGCGCAAGCAGCTGACAGAAACGGCGGGTGACCTTGCGGCCAGCCTCGACAAGCCGGACCAGACGAAAAGTCCGGAGCATCTTTACGGGGCGGCGGACAATCACCGTCAGAGGCTCAGCCGGGCTGCCGAGGCCATGCGTGCCCTGGCTGAGAATGCCGGCAACAAGGCTAACCAATTGCGTGAACAGCTCGCGCGGCAGGAAAATCCGGCCATCATCGCCCTGAATGAGGCTCGCGATGCCCTCTCCCAGGCTGCGGCTGAGGCGAAGGATCCCAAGGGTCGCCAAAAGCTGAACAAGGAAAATGAGACCGCAGCCCAGCGAGCTGAAAAGGAGCTGGCGCAGGCGGCCAAGCAACTGGAGGACCAGGCGGTTTTGCGCGAGCAGAACCAGCGGACGAACACCGATGCGGCGCTGGATGCCAATCGCGCCAGCCGTGCTGCGGGCCAACTGGCCCGTGAGGCGGCTGCGCTGCCGAAAGAGGTGGCGGCCATCGTGGCCACCCAACAGAAGGCGGACCAGCTGACCCAGCTCACCCGTATGTTGGAGGCCGATGCCCTGACTCAAACCGCCGTGGAGGCCATCGCGGAAGCAGCGGCCAATCCGGACCCAACCCAAGCGATCAGCCCGGCCCATGCCACTGAACAGGCCCGCGCCGCCAGTGAGGCTCTCCGGCAGGTGCCCGACATGCTGCGCCGCCTGAAAGTGCCGGACCAACAAATGGCAGCTACGGCCCAGCAAGCCTCCGATGCCAGCCGGCAGGCGGCCGACCAACTTCAGGCACTCGCCCGTCAGGCCGCCCAGCAACCGAACCAGCCGTTGAACCTGGAGGCTGCGGAACGAGCCTCTGCCGAGGCCGAACAAAAAGTGTCGCAATTTTCCCAGCAGCTTGCGGCACAGACGGCGGGAGCCAGGGAGACTTTGGCGCAGATGACGCCCGACGTGAGTGACATGATGAAGGCTGTGGCCCAAGATTTAAAGGCGACCCAGGAAGCCACGCAAGCTGCGGCCGCCGAGGCTGAGGCCAGCAAGCCGGTGGCGGAGGTGGCCGAAGCGGCCCAAGCTTTGCAGGCGGAGACGGCCGAAAATGCCCAGCAGATGGAATCGCTGCAGGCCGCGCTGCGTCAGGAGGCCAATGCTGCCAACTTACAGGAGGATGCCCAACGCCAGATGGCGCGAATGGCCGATGTGGCACTGGCCCAGATGCAGCAAAAGGCCCCGCAGATCTCCCAGAATCTCAAGCAGGCGACCCAGGCCCAGCAGAGCCAACCGCAGGCGCAAAATCTGAACCAGGCCGCCAAGGCTCAGGAGCAGACTGCGCAGGCCCTTGATCAACTGGCCCAAAACATGGCCAAGGCGGAGGACGGCCAGAAACTGACGGAGCAGGAACTCGCCGCCATGCAAGGCATGGAGAAGGACCTGGGCGTGCAGGAGTCCCTGGAGGAGGCCTACAAGCGTGCGCAGGAACTGGCTGAAATGGCCCAGGATGCCAGCCAGAATCCGGCGGCAGTTTTGGCCGAACTGGAAAAGGAACTGCCCAAGAATCCCGCCATGCAAAAGTCGCTGGCGGAACTTTCCAAGCAAGCGGCGCTGACCAGCGAGCAGGCTGTCGCGGCCGAGGCCCAGCAGCCTAGCAACATTGGCCTGGCCGCCGAAAAGGCGGCGCATGATCTGGCCCGCGTTTCCCGCCACCAGCAGCGGCTTGGCCAAAAGGAGGCCGCCCAGCAGGCGGCGCAAGCGAGCAACCAGCTCCAGCAGCAGGCGCAAGTCGCCAAAGGTCAGCCCGGCCAGCCTCAGAAACCCATCGGTGCCGAGGCCCAGGCCACAGCCGCCCAGGCTGCCAAGGCCACCGAAGCGACGGCCACCGCCACCCCGCCACCCAGTTCCGCCAATCCTTTTCAGGACATCCAGGGTGCGCTTCTGGCCCAGGCTTTGGATCAGCTGGACCAGACCCTGAATCCGCAGCAAGGCCAGTCTGGCCAGCAGCAGGAATCTCAATCCGGCCAGCAACAGCAGCCTGGGGAAAATCAGCAGCAGAAAGCGCAGCAGAGCCTTGCCGATGCGCAACAGAGTCAGCAGCAGTCCATGGCCAACCAGCGCAATCAGGGACAGACCCCAGGCTCCCAGCAGCCTGGTCAGCAGCAGGCGCAGAATCAAAACAAGCCTAACCAAAACGATCCTGCCCAGCCCTCGGACAGTGAAGGCGGCAACCAGTCCATGAAAGTGGTGGAAGGAGTGCTGGGGCCGGATGCCATTTTGGTCAATGGTGACTGGGGCCATCTGCCGAGCAAAATGGCCGCCGATCTCAGCGAAGCCACCCGCAGTGAAGCGGCTCCCGAGTATCGCGCCGCCATCGAAAGCTACTACAAGGCCATCGCGACGAAGGCGAAGAAGTGAGGGCCGAGCCTTACTCCCCAAACAACGAATAGTGAATCGTGAAGTAGATCTCCCGGAAAAGGAACGGGGCCTGGGTCTTGAGGGTGACGTAACGTGTGGTGGGAGTGGCGGAGGTGATGGCAGCGATTTGCATATCTGCCGCCATTCGTGATGCCCTGTATAGGTGGAAAGGATCAGAGACGATCACGGCCGTCCTGAAGCGTTGCTGGCGCATCACCTTCTGGGCTTCAGCCAGATTTTGCATGGTGGTTCTCGAACGGTTTTCTGTGAAAATGGCAGAGGCTGGAATCCCTTGCGCCATGGCGGAATGCTTGCCGGCTTCAGATTCAGACATCTCATTTCCATCGCTGCTGCCGCCCGTGAAAAGCAGATGGAAAACGATGCCTGTCTTGAAGAGTGTCACGGCATGGTCAATACGGGACTGAAATACCGGGGAAGGGGTGGCACCATCCACCGCTGCACCCAGAATGATGGCGCAGTCACAATGTCCAGAGGCGACCGTTTGAGGGTGGCTGATGATCGTCGACCCAAGCAGCACTCCGAGCAGCACCAGGACCGAGCCGATGGTCGTACCGATTCTGAAAAGACGTTTTCGCATTCGCTTCAATGGGAGGTTTTGCAGAAGTGTGGCAAGTGAAAAGAGCTTCGTTGCGTGGATGCGACAGGGGCTGGACTTGTGGTGGAATCACTTGTTTCAGGCCAAAAGTGATCTCTTTGGGAAGGATGTCATCCGGCGGTATGGTAGCTGCTGATCGGGGGGCATGATCTTTACTCGCTGTTTCTCTTTTCTCAGACGCTACAGCTGGCTTCTCCTGTGTGGGGCGTTTTTCGTGGTCAAGTCTGCACAGGCCTCCACGCTTCTGTTTTCTCATGAAGGTGCGGCGAACCCGACCACGGAAGGATGGACCTTTTCAGGCACCGTTCAGACGGGAGCGATCACAGACGATCTCGGATCTGGTGTGGATGCGTGGAAGGTCTATGAACAGGGCGGCAGCAATTCGGGAACGTACAACAAGACATTGACGACCAACCAGCTTTCAGAGGCTTTGCAAATCGGCTGGACACTGGATGCCACCATTCGTTTCGTTCCTCCAGATCCGCTGGTAGCCACATCTCTGGGCAACAATGCCTGGTGCACCCTGCTGATAGATGAAGGTGTCACCGGAAAGCGGGATCTTTACGGCCTTTATTTTGGCAATGACCTCAGCGGCAATACGCTGGTGCGTCTTTACGCCACGGGGGCCACTTACACCCTGGATCCAGGTTACCATGACTATCGCATCAGCTGGGATCCCGCGACTCAACTGGCTTCATTTTTCATTGATGGGGTGCTGCGGGCCTCGGACTATGCCGGCAGCACGATCGACAACACAGGCACCAGCCGGGTCTACTGGGGGGACAATACCACCACGGCTGTCACCTCGGGGCGTGGGGCCCATTATGCCTATGTGGGCCTCAGTTCTGGCGTGGCGGCGGTGCCTGAGCCTGGCCGGATGGGGTTGCTGATGCTGGCGGCGGCAGCAGGGCTTTTCAGGCGGCGCAGATGAGGGCGGGAAGTGTGACGGAAAATTGCGACGGAAGATTTGGCATGTTAAGGGCGTCTTGCTTCATCCCTGACCATGCGTGTTTTATCCATTCTCCTGCTGTCCCTTCTTTCGGTGAACCTGTCTGCGACTGAGATCGTGGCCCATCGCGGATTTTCTGAACGTGCTCCCGAAAATACGGTGGCGGCTTTCAATCTGGCCTGGGAACATGACAGCGATGCCTGTGAGCTGGACCTCTACCTAACCAAAGATGGTGAAATCGCCATCCTGCATGATGCGGACACCAAGCGTACCACGGGCGTGGCGAAAATCGTCAAGGACAGCACCCTGGCCGAATTGCAGGCGCTGGATGCCGGTTCCTGGAAAGCCAAAGGCTACCAGGGTGAAAAAATCCCGACCCTGGCCGAGAGCCTGAAGACGCTGCCTGTCGGCAAAAAGCGCTTTTTCCTGGAGATCAAATGCGGCCCGGAGGTGGTGCCGGTGCTGGCAAAGCAGCTCAAGACTTGGCGTCTGCGGGGTGCCCAGCTTTGCATCATCGCCTTTGACCGCCAGGTGGCCCAGGAATCGAAGAAGGCCCTGCCCTGGATGAAGGTCTATCGTTTGTCCTCAGAAAAGACCAAGGACAAGAAGCCGGTGGACCTGACCCAGCTCATTGCCGATACCAAGGCCGATGGCCTGGACGGTCTGGACCTGGGCATGAAATGGGCCTGGAATGAGGCGCTGGTAAAACAGGTGAAGGACGCGGGCCTGGAGTTGTATGTGTGGACCGTGAACAAGCCTGTGGATGTGAAACGCTTTGCCGCCCTGGGCGTGGATGGCATCACCACAGATGATCCGGTGATGGTTCGTGCGGCCCTGAAGAACTAATGATTGCAATGCCCTACGGTTATCGTTTTCACTGCCCGTCTTATACCATGAAAAACATTCTCATTGCTTCGGCCTTGTTCATCAGCGGCGCCTTCGCGGCCGAGCCCAATTACGCGATCAATCCTGTGCCACGTGATGGCGGCTGGGTAAAACGGCATGAAAGCTTCAATGCCATTTCCAAGCAGGGAACCGCCACGCTGGTCTTCCTGGGCGACTCCATCACCCAGGGCTGGGAAGGCAAGGGCAAGGCCACCTGGGAGAAGTTCTACGCCAAGCGCAATGCCGCCAATTTTGGCATCGGCGGGGACCGCACAGAGCATGTGCTGTGGCGTCTCGATAACGGCAACTTCGATGGGCTGAAGCCGAAGCTCATCGTGCTCATGATCGGGACAAACAACACCGGCCATGTGGGCCGTGCGCAGAAGGAGCTGAATGGAGCCATCTACGCCAGCTCCGCCGAGCAGACGGCCGAAGGCGTGAAAGTTATCGTGGGCAAGCTGCAGGCCAAGGCTCCTGAGGCCAAGATCCTATTGCTGGGCATCTTCCCACGCGGTGAAAAACCCACAGATGCCATGCGCCAGCAGAATGAGGCGACGAATGCCATCATCGCCAAATTGGCCGATGGCAAACAGGTGCATTTCATGGACATCGGGAAGACCTTCCTGCAGCCGGATGGCACCCTCACCCGCGAGGTCATGCCTGACCTCCTGCATCTTTCGGAAAAAGGCTACGACATGTGGGCTGAAGCCATTGATCCCAAGATCAAAGAGCTGCTGGGCGAGTGAGTTTGGCCGTCACTGAACATCACTGATTCTCTTGAGAGCCGCCTTTTTGGGCGGCTCTTTTTTGATGAGGATCTTGCCGCGTGCATTTCGCAACGAGGGTATGCGTCCTTTGCACGAAAAGGGTGATTTTAAGGTCCTCTGGCACGAGGTCGGATTGAGTTAAAATGTTGATGATGAGTGGTTTGCTGGCGGATTGATGAGCGTGGCACCGTGTGTGCGATAGAGGGAGCCATACTGCTGCTTCCCATGATCCACACCAATCCAAACCCCCGCTACTCGCAACTCCGTGTTGCCTCTGTGGCCGTTGCGATACTCGCAGTGGCTGCAGCTGCCACGGGTGCGGCTGGCAGCGGATCGGTGTTGGCATGGGCGGTGGCGGTCATTGCCCTGGTCACCTTCGGGGCGAGCTTTTTCCTCAAAACCTGATCCCCATACAACTATGACTGTCACACCTCGCACCGACGAAGTCCTGCACGATACCGCCAATGATTTTCGCAATCTGGGAACTGCGGTCAAACAGGACCTGAACAACCTCCGCGATGAGGCCCGCACCCGCATTGACGGCTGCACCCAGAAAGTGGTGCAGGATGCCAATCAGAACCTCAATCAGCTGCGTGATTACGCCGTGCAGAATCCTCTTCGTGCCCTCGCCTATGCCGCCCTTGGCGGTGTCGTTCTTGGCCTGTATTTGCGCCGCTAAGCGGCCCTGAAGTCAACCTCCTGTTTCTCAACCTCAACACACCACCCCTATGCTCTACACCGTCGCCGTCGTTCTTCTCATCCTCTGGCTGCTGGGTCTCGTCACCAGCTACACGCTCAGCGGATTCATCCACATCCTGCTGGTGATCGCCATCGTGGTGATTCTGCTCCGCGTGATCCAGGGCCGCAAGCCCCTCTGAGTTAACGCTCCTTGCCTAACCATTAACATCACATTTCTATGAGCCTACTTTTCAAACGCAAGCCACTCACCACCACTGAACGGATCAACCACAGCCTGCGCACCATCTCCGATGAAGCACGCGGCATCCTTGACAGCATTGGCAAGGATTCGCAGGCCTACACGGGCCAGGTCAAAGAACGCCTGGCCGGCATTGCCGACTATGCGGGTGAAGCCAGTCATGAGATTGAGCGCCAGCTTCGCAACAAGGCTTCGGCGCTGGACTCGGTGGTCCACAAACGTCCCTACGAATGTCTGGGTGTGGCCATCGGCCTGGGCTTGTTGTTTGGCCTGATGGCCAGCAGCAGCCGTCGTTAATTCACGTTTCGTCATTCCCCCATCCAGGATTAGCGGAACTCTCCTTATGGAAGCCTTGCAACTTCAGCTGGCTCCGCTTATCCGGCTCGCCACGGTGATGCTCACCGTGGCGATGCTGTGGGCGGGCCGGGACTTTTTTATCCCCCTGGCATTGGCGGCCCTGTTCGCCTTTTTGCTGAAGCCGGTGGTGTCCTTTTTCAATCACCGCCTGCACTTTGCCCGTACCTTGGCCGTCATCACCGTGACGGTCCTTTCGTTTTCAGTGATGGGGGCATTGCTGTGGGTTCTCGGGGGTGAGCTTCACCAACTGGTGAAGGAATTGCCAGGATACCGCCACACTATCCATCAGCGGGTGATCAGCGTGCGGGAAGTCGGTCAGGGGGGCGTGCTGGAAAAGCTGCAAAGCCTTGCGATGGAGATCTCTAACGCTTCTGAGGCGGAAGACGTGAAGCGCAATGGCGCTCCCCCGGAAACGCCAGTGCTGATTGAACGGTCCACCAATCGGCTGCAGGAGACAGCCATGTCGGCACTGGGCTTTTTAGCTGACAGTCTAGGGACAGCCGCCGTAGTCGTGGTTTTTGTGATCTTCATGCTGCTGCGGCAGAATGATGTGCGAAACCGGGTCATCCATCTGGTGGGATACAGCCGGCTGACGACCACGACGCGCGCCTTGGATGAGGCGGCCTCACGGGTCAGCCGTTATCTGCTCATGCAGAGTTTGATCAACGGGGCCTACGGGCTGCTGTTGGCGGCCGGATTCTGGGCCATCGGGCTGCCGTATGTGGTGCTGTGGGGGGCGCTGGCAGCGCTGTTTCGTTTTGTGCCCTACATCGGTCCTTGGATCGCCGCTGTCTTGCCCGTGGCCCTGAGTCTTGCCGTATTTGACGGCTGGACACAGCCACTGATGGTGATCGCGCTGATTGCTGGCCTTGAATTGCTCACGAACATGGTTCTGGAGCCTTTGCTGTATGGCCAGAGCGCCGGAGTGTCTGATCTAGCCTTGCTGATTGCCATTGTGTTTTGGACCCTCATCTGGGGGCCTGTGGGTCTGCTGCTGGCCACCCCGCTGACGGTGTGTCTGGTCGTCTTTTCCAAGTACATCCCCGAACTGAAGTTCATCGAGATTTTGATGGGCGACCAACCTGAGGTGCAGCCTTCATTTTTGGTTTATCAGCGTTTGCTGGTCGGGGATGTGGAAGAGGCGGAGGAACTGACTCACGCTTCCTCCAAGGAAATCGGCCATGGTAAAACCTTGGATCAGGTGCTGCTGCCTGCTGCCGTCCATGCCCGCCGGGAGATGCTGGCTGGGCGTCTTTCCAAAGAGGAGTCAGACGGCATTTTGGAAACGCTGACCACGCTGGCCTGCGAGACGGTGCTGGACGACGTGCCTTCTGTTCCAGAGGGCACGGGCCCGCTGCTGCTCTGCCGCAGCTTTGATGCTTCGGCGGATTCGATCGCCCTGCATTGGCTGACACGCACCGTGGGGGTGGGCCAGTTGCGATGGGAGTCCATTCCTCAGTCGGCCCTGGTTTCTGAAGTCATCGCCCAGGTGGAAAGTCTGAAGCCTGCCATCGTCTGCATCAGCGCCATGCCACCAGGGGTCAGCAGCACTGCGCAATTGCTGTGCAAGCGGCTGCGCCACCGCTTTCCGGAACAGAAGATCCTGCTGGCGCGCTGGGGTGCCCCCAAAGCAGAAAGCACGTCGGATACAGGTGCGACCTGGGTGGTGACGACGACTGAAGAGGCCCGTGAACGTCTGGAATCTGTCCTGCCATTGGGCGAGCCGCCGGAACCGGTGCCATCATGATCTCGAGCTGTGCCGGATCATGCGTCGTTTCTTTCTGAGCCATTGAATCTTCCCCATTATGAGGACCTATCTCTGCGTCTGCGGACAGCCTGTCTTTTTTAACAACAGCGTGTGCATCGCCTGCGGCCGCGCAATTGGTTTTGATCCAGCTTCACGTGAAATGCGTGCGCTGGACCTGGCGGAGGAAGGTGTGCACCAGCAGGCATTGGCCGAAGTCGCCCCCAAGCGCGGTTTCTTCCGCCGCGCACCCAGGCAGGTGACCCCGCAGCGCTACCGTTTTTGCGCAAATCTGAATGCCTGCGGTTGCAACTGGCTCATCCCGGCCGACTCAGATCCGGCCAGCCTTTGCCCTGCCTGTGGGACGACCCGGGTCATTCCGGATCTTTCCCAGCCAGGCAATGGCGAGCGCTGGACCAAGCTGGAAACTGCCAAACGCAGGCTGCTTTTCACCCTGCTGGATCATGGCCTCTGGGGACCGGGCAGCGTGTTGGAACCTGCGATGCCGATGGTCTTCGACTTTTTGCAGTCCCTCCCGGGCCAGCCCTCTGTGCTCACCGGCCATGATACAGGAGTCATCACTCTGAATGTGCAGGAGGCGGATGATGACCTCAGGGAAAAGACCCGTCTGGAAATGCGGGAGCCGTACCGTTCCTTGTTAGGCCACTTCAGGCATGAGTCGGGGCATTATTATTGGGATGTGCTCATCGCTGGCAGCCCGTGGCTGGAGGAATTTCGGAGCCTCTTTGGAGACGAAACGGCGGACTATGCCATGGCCCTCCAGCGGAACTACACCGAAGGCCCGCCGCCAGGGTGGGAGGAAAAACACATCAGTGCCTATGCAGCCTCACATCCCTGGGAGGACTGGGCCGAAACCTGGGCCCATTGGCTGCACATGAGCGACACGCTGGAGACGGCGGATTCAGCGGAGTGCCGCAGCAACTTTGTGCAGCCGAAAATTGACCCCGCGCTGCTCTGTGAGGAGGGGCAGGAGCCGACTCCGGAGGTTCAGGCTTTTTGCGAACGTGTCAGCCACTGGGTGGCCCTGACGACCTTGGTCAACGAATTGACCCGTAGCATGGGGCAGCCGGATGCTTACCCCTTTGTGTGCAGCGGCTTAGTTCTCAAAAAACTCTTCTTTATTGACCGGGTCATGCATCCTTCAATGGGCGAATAATGAATTGCAAATTGCAATAATTGGAAGCATGATGTTCGTGCAAAAAGCCGTTTTTAGCCAAATTGCCGATAGAGATCCATTTTTGTAAATCGTTTATAATCAATGAGTTGATGTGATTTTTTGGTGGTTGGCAGAGACTCTGCACTGGATGGGCAGTGAGAAGGCGCTTTTCAGCGTGCGACTCCAGCACTCGATCTCCCATGAAAACCCCAGACATCTCCCCTGACGCCCCCCTTCAAGCGACCCCTGAAGACAACACGGCACGGCAGGCGAGTTTTTTCATTTTCGCTTTTGGCATGCTGATCCTCACCCTCTCTTTCCTGAGTAGTTGTAACACCACGCGCGGTTTTGGCCGCGACATGCAAAACGTTGGCAATTCGATCGAGCGCCAGGCCGCCAAGGTCCAGTCGGGCCGATAAGAATCCTCGCCCCGGTCACTGATTTTCAACTCTCTTCATAACACCATGAGCCCCCATCTGACTCCCATCGTCTCCATCGTCGCAGGCATCTGTGTGCTGATTTTCCCGCACCTGCTGAACTACGTCGTGGCCATCTATCTCATCCTCACGGGCGTGCTGGCCCTTGCTAAGTAACTTCAACCCGTCCTCCAAGTCATGAACGCGATCCAAAAACAGATCCAGACTGCCTTTGCCGCCATGCTGGCCCTCCTGGTGGGGCTGAGCCTGACCCTGGTGAGCTGCAAGGACAAGAAGCCGGAAATCGGCGGCAAGCCGGAGACCGCGGGAGAAAAGATCAAGGATAAGGTGGATGATGCGCTGGACCGTCGGCCTAACGAAAAGGTTCGCGATGTCGCTGAAGATGTGAAGGATGCCGCTGAAGACGTGAAAGAAAGCGTCAAGGAAGCGGTGGAAAAATAAGCGGACCGCGAGGTCTGCTGCCAGGCGTAAGGGATGACGGTCCATCCGCGCCTGGCAGAAACTGTAAGATCTGGTGGCTGATATCACCTACCCAAACTCAATGCTTCGTTCCTGGCACGGTCTGTTCCTCATCTTTACCACTCTCCTGCTATTGCTGGTGATGGGCACCGTCGTTCGCAGTGGCAGGCTGGCCGAAGAGGGCAGTGAACTGGTGACCCATACGGATCTGGTCATCGGTGAGTATCTCAAGCTGCGGGCCATCATCACGGAAGCTGAATCATCCACGCGCGGGTATGCCATGACCCGCCAGGAAGCCTTGCTGAAACCTCTGCAAGGGGCCGTGACGCAATGCGAAAAATTGCTGATGAATCTGCAGTCCATGACTCGGGACAACACGGCTCAGCAGAAAATTTTGGCTGAGCTTTCCACCCTGGTCAGTCAGCGGTTGGAGTCCCTGAAAAAGCTGGCAGATGTGGCCGCCGCCAGCGATGCGGACCTGCCGCTGCGCGAGATCATCAGTCAGGGGGCTGGGGTCAATGATGGGATGCTGCAGAAAATTGATGAAGGCATCCTGACGGAGCGCAGGCTACATTCCGGCCGTGAGGACCAGCTTCAGGATGTGCTGCAGACTATGACGGTGACCGGCATCGGCGGCAGTATCCTGGCTGTGATCACCGGCATTGTCAGCTTTGTGATGCTGCAAAGGAGTTACCGAGTCGCCCTGCGCACGGCGGAGCTGGAGGCGGAGAAGGAGCGGGCCATCGAATCGGATGCGCAGAAGTCCCGTTTCCTGGCGAACATGAGCCATGAAATTCGCACGCCGATGAATGCCATCATCGGGTTTGCGGATCTGCTCAATGGCCTCGTGCACGAGGAGCGGGCACGCGGTTACCTGCGGGCCATTCAGACCAGTGGTCGCTCCCTGCTGGATCTCATCAATGACATTCTGGACATCTCCCGGATCGAGGCGGGCAAGCTGTCGCTGCGGCCCGAGCCCGCCAACGTTCACGAGATCGTGGAAGGCGTGGCGATGGTGGTCAAAAAGCAGGCGGAGGACAAGGGGCTGGCTCTGGAGACCAAGATCGAACGGCAGGTGCCCAAAGTACTGGAGGTGGACTCCCTGCGCCTGCGCCAGATCCTGCTGAACCTCGCCAGCAATGCCGTCAAATTTACCCACAAGGGCAAGGTGAAGATTCACGTCAGCACTCTCAACGAGCCGAAGCTGGGAGAGCGTTGCGACCTTCAGGTCAAGGTCAGTGACACGGGGGTGGGCATTGCGGAAGAGGACCGTGAACGCATTTTCTCCGCGTTTGAGCAGATCAGCTCCCAGAGCCGCAGCGGTGCGCAGGGGACAGGCCTGGGCCTGAGCATCACGCGCCGTCTGGTGGATCTCATGGACGGAGAAATCTCTCTGGTCAGCGAGCCAGGGAAGGGCAGCACCTTCACCCTCATCCTGCCAGGCATTCCGCTGAGCCAGCAGACGAATGATCCGCCGAGCGACCGTTCGGCTGATTTCAACCGGTTGCGCCCGGCGACCATCCTGGTGGTGGATGACAATGCGACCAATCGTGAGCTCATCGCCGGCTACCTGCATGGCACGCATCACGAAATGCTCTTTGCACAGGATGGGATGGAGGCCTTGGAACTGGCCCGCACGGCCAAGCCGGACGTCATTCTCATGGACATCCGCATGCCCCGGATGGACGGCAAGTGGGCCCGCCAGATTTTGCGTGAAGATGACCGCACCTCTACGATCCCGGTGATTGCTCAGACGGCCTCTTCGATGCCAGAGGAATCGGCGCGGCTGCAGGAAATGTTCGACGGTTATCTGCGCAAGCCTTTCCACCAGTATCAGCTTTATCATGAGCTCGAGGGCGTGCTGGGCCATGCCACTTTCAGGTTTACTACCCCCCGGCCGCAGGTCCCCCAGGCGGAGGATTTCCCCACCAGCATCCTGGAGTCGTTTGATGCCAGCACCACCGCCGCCTGGCCGGGCCTCACCACGCAGTTGCGCGTCTGGGAAGAGGGGGACGTCAGCCGGTTTTTGGACACATTTCCCATGCTCGAAATTGCCACTTTTGGCCACCAATTGCACAGAGAGGCGGCGCGGCATGACTGCCCTCCGCTATCCCGCTATGCGAGCGCCCTCTTTGGCGCAGCGGAGGCTTTTGAACTGGACCAGGTCGAGCGTCTGCTTCGCGACTTTTCTGCTTTTTCACGCCGGATCACCGGAAACAAAAAGGACCCCTCATGATTGTTGATCCCCAACCCCCCCTATCCCCCAGCACTGCACGCGGAGTCGTGCTGGTGGTGGATGATCAGATGCAGAACATTCAGGTGGTGGGCACGGTGCTCACCCGTGAAGGTTATGAAGTGATCCCGGCCACCAGCGGTGCGCAGGCCCTGCAGCGCATCGCGGCCCGGCTGCCAGATCTCGTGCTTCTGGATGTGGTGATGCCGGATGTCGATGGCTTTGCCGTCTGCAAACGCCTGCGCGAGCACCCGGACACGGCGGGTCTGCCGGTGATCTTTGTCTCGGCGGCCAATGATTCTGAAACCATCGTCCGGGGGCTGGAGGCAGGCGGGGTGGACTACATCACCAAGCCCTTTAACAAGGCTGAGCTGCTGGCCCGGGTGCGCACCCAGGTGGACCTGCAGCGTGCCCGTGAGACCACCACACGCATCCTTCGGGAGCGGGAAAACATCGTCAGCATGGTGGCCCATGATTTGAAGAATCCTCTCGGAGCCATCCGTTTCAGCGCGCAGACATTGCTGGAGCTGCCCCCTGAAAAGATCGTCACCGCAAGCGACCTCACAGGTCACATCATCACGACCTGCGACCAGATGCTGAAGTTCATTGACCGCTTCCTGAACAACCGCGCGCAGGAGACCGAGCATGAGCGCATGACCACCGTGCATATCTCTGGCGAGCAGATCAAAGAAATGCTCACGGCCTGGTATCCGACAGCCAAGCGTAAAAATACCACCCTCTCCGTGCAGCTTTCTGAGACACCTTTGCACGCAAGTGGGGATTTGTTTACCGTGCGACAGATCGTGGACAACCTCATGAGCAACGCGGTGAAGTTTTCGCCGCTGGGCAGCCAGATCGTGTCCCGCATCTACAGCGAAAATGAACGCTTCATCATTGATATCGAGGATGAAGGCCCGGGCTTTACTGAAAGTGACCTGGCGCGCATTTTCCAGGATTACACCCGGCTGAGCGCCCGCCCCACGGGCGGTGAATCTTCGACCGGTCTCGGCCTGGCGATCGCCAAGCGAGGTGCTGACCGCATGGGTGCCAAGCTCAGCGTGGACAATCTTCCCACAGGCCAGGGCTGCATCGCCCGGCTGACTCTGCCGCTGGTCACTTCGGCTGCCTAACTATTTTTAACCAACCAACCCCCCACCCTAACCTATGGACATCCTCATCGTTGATGACGAAGCCAGCATCCGCCGGGCGACCAGCCTGGCCCTGGATGCCGCCGGCCACTATGTAGAAACTGCTGAAACCGGAGCCGTGGCCCTGCGCAGTCTCAAAGAATCCTCTTTTGATCTCGTGCTTTTGGACCTCTATCTTGGGGAAGAGAGCGGTCTGCAAGTCTTGGAAACCATCCGCCGGGAACACCCCGGTGTGCATGTGGTGATCTTCACGGCTAATGCCACCATTCCGAATGCCATCGAGGCGACTCGCCTGGGTGCTGTGGACTTTTTGGAAAAACCCTTCAGCCCGGACCAGCTCCGCCAGTCCCTCAAGCGCATCGCCACATTGCGCACACTGGAACGCAAGGTGGAGGAGCTGACCACCGAAGTGCGCACGCACACACCACCACCCCAGGTGATGTCAAAGAATCCCGGTCTTCAGCGCCAGATTGATGTGCTTTTCCGCGCGGCAGATACCCAGGCCTCCATCCTGATCCTGGGTGAAAGCGGCACGGGCAAAAGCATGATCGCCCGCGCCATCCATGAACAAAGCCCGTTCCGTGACAAGCCGTTCGTGACGGTGAGTTGCCCCAGCCTGTCCCGTGAACTGCTGGAAAGCGATCTCTTCGGCCATGTCAAAGGCTCCTTCACTGGAGCCATGCGTGACACCTGGGGGAAGGTGAAGGCGGCGGAAGGTGGCACCTTGTTTCTCGACGAGATTGGTGAGCTGCCCTTGGAGATTCAGCCCAAATTGCTGCGTCTGTTGCAGGAGCGTGAGTATGAGCGGCTGGGCGAAACCACTCCCCGCAAGGCGAACGTGCGTGTGATCGCCGCGACCAACCGCGACCTGAAGCAGTGGTCCACCGAGGGCCGTTTCCGCGAGGATCTGTTCTACCGTCTCAATGTCATCTCGGCGACGATGCCTTCGCTGCGGGAAAGGCCGGAAGATCTTTTTGCCTGCGCGGACAGCTTCCTGAAGTTCTTTGCCGATCAGTTCCGCCGCAAGGTCCGCCGCTTCAGTCCGGCGGCTTATCTGGCCCTGCGCAATCATCCTTGGCCCGGCAACATCCGCGAGCTGCGCAATGCGATCGAGCGTGCGGTCATCCTTGCCGAAGGGGATGAAATCACGCCTCGCGATCTGCCGGAGGCTGGTGGCAGCACCACCCTCAATGGTCACGATCACGGGGCCGAGGTGGGCCAGCGGGTGAGCATTGAGAAGCTCGAGTGCGAACACATCCGCCGTGTCATGGCCATTACCGATTCCCTTCAGGAAGCGGCGGAGGTGCTGGGCATTGATGCCGCGACTCTCTACCGCAAGCGCAAGCGTTACCAGCTGGACAGCTAGCAGTTGTCAGGAAGCGTGGGCAGGGTGTCCACGCTTCATTCGGCACTCACCAGTAAAGCCGCTCCACCATGCCGAGCACTTTGGCACCGGGCAGTGCGCCGACTTCCATCTGATTCATCACGTAGGCCAGGGCGATGCCGTTTTCAGGATCGGCGAGAGACAGGCTGCCGCCTGCGCCCGGATGGCCAAAGGCGCTCAGGCTCTGGCCGTAGTGCTGGCGCAGTTTGGCTCCATCGTACCGTGGGTCCGGATTCAGCGGGTCCTTCATCACCCCGGCACCAAAGGCGATGGGGGTGAGGAGCACGCTGTCCTCTTCTTCTGAGAGCGTGTGGCTGAGCTGCCTAACAATGGATTCGGAAACCAGGCGGCTGCCGTTCCAGGTGCCGCCCTGGGCCAGCATGGCATAAAATTTGCCCAGGCCGTGCGCACTCCCCACACCGCCCATGCTGGCAAAGCCGGGAGCCCACAGGGCAGGGGTGTTGAATTCGCTCACGGCA
This sequence comes from Verrucomicrobiota bacterium, assembly GCA_040386955.1. Lineage (GTDB taxonomy): Bacteria > Verrucomicrobiota > Verrucomicrobiia > Verrucomicrobiales > Verrucomicrobiaceae > Prosthecobacter. The sequence continues at coordinate 18,909 of JAZKER010000013.1, read as the reverse complement.
TTGAGGCCAAACGGGCTGGTAAAGGTGCGCTGCGTCAGGGTGCCACCCGCATTGTAGGCTTTGAGGAAAGGCTGGTCGCTGTTGGCGATGCTGATTTTTCCGGGATACACGGGGGAGACTCGGCCCCAGTGCTCCTCCGGCAGGCCGATCCAGAAATCCAGATCCATCGGCTGGCCGAAGGTCTCACGGAAATAGAGGCCCAGGGAATCCACCCCGGTGATGCGGCGGACGATTTCATCCATCAAGAAGCCAAAGGTGCGGGCATGGTAGCCCTGGCGGGTGCCGGGTTCCCAGAGAGGTGTTTGGCGTTCCAGGGCCTCCACGACGGCTTCATAATTGAAGATGGGCACACGCTCGTCCAGCGCACACAAGCCGGATGTGTGGGAGAGCAGATGAGCAAACTGCATGGCCCCTTTGCCTCCTCCAACAAACTCAGGCCAGACCTCGGAGACGGCGCAGTCCAGCGGTAACCCGGCCTCTTCCAGGGCCATCAGGCAGCAGACGGCGGCCGGGGCTTTGGTGGAGGAAAAGACGGGTGCCAGTGTGCGGGCATCCCAGGGCCGGGTGCTTTGCCTGTCGCAATAGCCCTGGGCCAGCGACAGTACTTCCACACCGTTCTGCCAGACGGAAACAGAGGCTCCCAGTTCACCGCGCGTGCGGAAGCTCTCTTCGAACCATTCGGTGATGGCGGTTTTGGCAGTGGACGAGATGGAATGCATTTCAGTTCTTGTCTAGCTTCGCGCGCAGTCGGTCCAGGTCGGGATCTTTGCGGGCGTGGCTGCGCAGACTGCCATCCATTTCAAAGGATTGCTTCAGCAAATTCAGGGCTTTTTCATCTTCCCCCAGGCAGGCGAGGTAGCAGCCCAGATTGTAGTAATAGACCGGTTTGGTCCGCAAGGCTGCGGGGCCGCGGGCGAGCAAATCCAGCGCTTCGGTGGTGCGGCCGAGCTCATGCAGGCAATAGGCGGCGTGAATGAAGCCGCCGGGTTCTTCCGGTTCCAGGACGCAGAGTTTTTGGGTCAGCGCCAGGGCTTCGGCCCAGCGGCGGTCCCCCATGTGGCAGAGCACGCTGAGTTCGATGACGTCTGCACGCTCGGCAGCAGAAGGGGGCAAATGCGCCAGCTCTGCCTGGGCCTCTTCATGGAGACCCAGTTCCACATAGCCTTGGGCGGCGAGGATGCGTCGTTCCAGATCGTTCATGTTCTTTGGGGGTTATCCTTCAATCTGGAGCCGGAGTCAACAGGGCGGGCTATAGGTGGAGAAGTCGGGACGCTGGGCACCTTTTTTCTCCGGCAGGCCTCACTGCAGTAGCGCACTTCTTCCCACACCCTTTCCCATTTTTTCCGCCATGTGAAAGGGCGCTGGCAGACGGTGCAAAGCTTGACCGGCAGATTTTCTTTTCGCACACCACGCATGGGAAGAGGTTACGCCTCCTTCTTCTTGCCGGGGTCAAAGAAGATCTTCACCTCAGCCTCTGTGGTGCCCAGAATCTGCTGCGCACGTTTCAGCGCGTTGCGGGTGGCCACATTCGGATTGCTGGGGCTGGAGGGAAAGAGGTTGTCTTTGCCAATGACTTCCACCATGCCGGAATCCCTCAGCACGCGGTAGATGTCCTTCATCACTCCGCTGATGAGGAGGTCGCGCCCGTCAGCCCGCAGCGCCCGCACCAGATCCTCCAGGGCCATCACGGAGGTGGCATCCATGTGGCGGGCGTTTTTCAGCCGCAGGATGATGATGCGCAGGTTCGGGTCTGCACAGGCCTGCTGCACCTGGCTGCGGAAGAGCTCCGCCGCACCAAAGAAGAGCTCGCCCTCGACATGGACGATGGAGATGGCCGGATTTTGCCGCATCCCTGGCTGACTGGCTTCGGCCAAGTTCCCCTCTTCGTTAAATTCATACTCGATGAGGGAAGGGCGGCTGGCCTTGCGCAGATACAGCATGAGGGAGACGCCCACGCCGGTGAAAATGGCCACATGCAGCGGCACCATCAGCGTGGCGGCCAGGGTGAGCAAAAAGGTGAAGGCATCCGACCCCGTGGCCTGCAGACAGATGCGGATGTGGCGGCGATGAATGATGGACAAGGCCACGCAGATGATCAGCACCGCCAGGGAAGCCTTCGGCACATAGCCCACCAGACTGCCTAGCGTGAGCGCGCCCACGAGACAGACCAGCCCGTTGATCATCGCTGCAATCGGTGTGCGGGCCCCGCTGGCAAAGTTCAGCGCGCTGCGGGTCAGCGAGCCGGAGCAGGGCATGCCGCTGAGATAGGCGCAGCTCAGGTTAGCCATGCCCAGGCCAAACATGTCCTGGTTGGGATCCACCCGCTGCCCCTTCAGCCCGGCCAGGGTCTTGCCCATGGTGGAGCTTTCCAGCGTGGACAGGAAGGCCAGGGCGATGGCCAGGCCAAAGAGGCGGCTGAAGTCAGATAAAAACTTCGGCGAGGCAAAGTCTGGGAAAGGGGGCAGCAGGTCCAGCCAGGTGAACTGCGCATCGGCAAACGTGGGCACCGTCAGGTGCAGCATCTTCATGCCCAGGCCGATCAAAGAGGCCGCCACCAGGGCGATGGCCAGCCCTGGCCAGGTGGGCCGCAGGCGGCGGATGCCCCAGTAGATCCCCGCCGTCAGCGCCGCTACCAGCAGGCTTTCCCAATGCGTCTGCGAGATGTTTTGCAGCAGCTGCCAGACGATGCCGGGAAAGGTGCGCGGCTGGAAAACCTGGCCATCTTCCGAAACAATGCGCGTGCCGATGCCCAGCACATTCCCCGCCTGGTTGGCGATGATGAGCAGTGCCGCGCCAGTGACATAGGCCACCATCACCGCTCGGCTGATGTATTGCGCCAGCTCCGCCACCTTCAAAAAGGAGCCCACCAGCAGCAGGCTGCCCACCATGAAGACCAGCAAGGGCATCATGCTGATGCGGTCCAGATGCGCATCCGCCGCAAAGTAGGAAAAGATCATGAAGGCCGTCGCATTCGTGGGACCCAGGACCGTGAAGCGGGAGCTTAAAAACAGCGCACCGATGATCCCCGCCACTGCCGAGCAGGTGGTGCCAAACTGCAGCGGCAGGCCCGCGATGGCGGCATAGGCCATGCCCTGCGGGATGTCCAGCAGCGCCACGGAGGTGCCCGCCTTCAGGTCTGCCTGGAACCGCCGCGGCCCATACCCGCGCAGCCAGCGCCGTATGGGCAGGGGATCCAGCCCCGTGTCCGCCAGATTCTCACCCAGCCACGAACGGCCCTGCCGCGCCAGATTGCGCGCGATCTGCCACCAGGAGGGCGTGGAAGGGCCGGACATAAGTCACATTAATGCGGGGAGACGGAAGATGGAAGTGGTTGGTTGCAGGTTATTCGTTATTGATCAGTGCCTCAGGCCGGGTTCCTGTCAAAAAACTCGTTTTCATCTCGTCCCTTCTCATGCCTCCTCCGAAAAAGACAGCCCCCACCAGCCAGGTCCATGCCATCTTGGGCACCGACGATGCCCGGGTGAAGGAGATGGCCATGAAGACCGTGCAGCGCCTCACGCCGCCTGGGGCCGATGAGTTTGCCAATGAGATCGTCGAGGGAAATGCCGACAATGCCGAGCACGCCGGACAAATCTGCTCAAACGTCATCATGGCCCTTCAGACCATGCCATTCTTCGGTGGGGCCAAGATCGTCTGGCTCAAGGGGGCCAACTTTCTGGGCGACAACCAGACCGGCAAATCGCAGGCGGCCGTGCAGGGATTTGAAAACATCCTCGATGTCATTGAGGCTGGCCTCGGCCCTGATGTCAGCTTTGTCCTCAGTGCCAATTCGATAGACAAACGCCGCACCGCTTACAAGCGCCTCGGCAAACTGGCCGCCATTGAAGTCTTCGACAAACCCGACACCAGCAAGGCTGGCTGGGAAGGTGCCGTCATGGCCCATGCCAGCCAGAAAGCTCGTGAACTGGGACTCACCTTTGAAAGTGGTGCACTGGATCTTCTCGTGCAGATGGCCGGGGATGACACCCGCCAGCTGGAAAACGAGATCGTCAAAATCGACCTCTACCTCGGTGAACGCCGCCGCTGCGGCATCAATACCGTGCGTGGCCTCGTCTCCCTCAGCCGTTCCGGCGTCATTTGGGAAATCGGCAACGCCATCGGCGCACGCGATCTCCAGCGTGCGTTGGAGCTCCTCGGCGTGCTGCTTTATCAGGGCCAAAACGCCATCGGCATCCTGCTTGGGGCCATCGTTCCCCGTGTGCGCAGCCTGCTCATCGTGAAGGAGCTGGCCACGAAGTACAAGGTGAACAAGTCGAACTACAGCGGCTTCACCTCCAGCCTGGACGCCCTGCCCAGCAGCGCCACCTCGCACCTGCCCCGCAAGAAGGACGGCAGCGGCTTCAATGCCTACCCGCTTTTCCTGGCCCTCAATGAAGCCGGTCGCTTCACTCTGGAAGAACTGCACGCCGCCCTCGTCGCCTGCCTGGACGCCAATGTGAAACTCGTCACCACCCAGCTGGATAACAAGGTGGTCCTGGAGCGCCTGCTCGTCGGCCTGCTGACCCCGCGTGTGAAGCGGTAAACCTTGGGGCCATGTGCCAAACACGGCCCCGAGCCGTCACGGAGTTTTGCTTGTGCCAACTGCTCCTTTCTGGTGGAATGAGGCTTGCTCCCAAGTCCGTGATCATGAACGCCCTGCGCTGCCTCATCGCCCTGCTCTCTGCCTTGCCCCTGCTGGGCCACGGGGCTTTTCCAGCCTTGTACATGAAGCCGGTTTGTCTTCAGCAGATCCATTCTCCCACCAACATCACCGCGCCGAAGGATGGTAGTGGCCGGCTCTTTATCTGCGATCAGCCGGGAAAGATTCATTTTTTTCAGCGTGGCATGCTGATGCCCACCGCTTTCTTGGATCTTTCCGGTACAGGATTGGCCAAAGTTTATGTTCACCCAACCAACCTGACAGTTTATTCAGAGCGCGGCCTGTTGGGAATGGCTTTCCACCCGGATTTCAATGAACCTCTGGCTCCCGGTTACCGCCGCTTTTACGTGAACTATACGGCGTTACCCAGCACGCCGACAGCTAACCCAACCACACCGCAGGATTGTGTGACGGTCATCTCAGAGTTCCGAGTCTCGGCGAATGATCCGAATGTGGCAGACCCTGCCAGTGAGCGCATTCTGCTGACCTATGGGCAGCCCCAGTTCAATCACAACGGCGGTCAGATCGAGTTTGGTCCAGATGGCCTGCTTTACATCGGCAGTGGGGATGGCGGCAGTGCCAATGACAACAACGCAGGGCACACGGGTGGCAGCAGCATCAATCCACGGCCTAACGGCATCTTAGGCAATGGCCAGGATCGCCGCGTCTTGCTGGGCAAGATTCTTCGCATTGATCCTTTGGGGTCCAATGGTCCGGGTGGCCAGTATGGCATTCCGGCGGATAATCCTTTCGTGGGTATGCAGCAGGACTTCACGAACGATGCTCTGGATGGACCGATGCGCGGCGAGATTTTCGCCTACGGTCTGCGCAACCCTTGGAGGTTTTGTTTTGATAGCCGCGCAGGTGGGACTAACCGAATGTATTGTGGGGATGTCGGGCAGGGAAAGGTGGAAGAGGTGAATCTCATCACCAAAGGTGGCAATTATGGCTGGCGCTACAGGGAGGGCAGCTTTGTCTTCGATGCCCTGATGGCCACCAATGGTATTGCCCCCGCAACTCCCACGGATCCGATTGCCCAATACAAACATCCGAATTCGGATCCCTCCATCGTTCTGCCGGAGCTGGGCCTTTCCGTCACAGGTGGTTATGTCTATCGTGGCAGTGCCATCCCCAGTATGGTGGGCAAGTACGTCTTTGGGGATTACGGCGCGACTTCAGGGAGCGCCAGTGGTCGCCTCATGGGCCTAGAAGAGAGTGCCCCTGGCAGTGGCACTTTCACCTTGGTGGAGGCGCTTCCTATCACCAATGGAAACCCATTTAACCAGCATGTGCTCTGTCTGGGCGAAGATGAAGCTGGTGAGATTTATGTGGGGACGAAGATCACCGCAGGGGTCACCGAACTCAGCGGCGGTCTGCCTGCAGGGGGCCTTTACAAACTTATGTTTGTCCCACCCGCCGGAACCATGACTTTAAGCGACGCCGCCTCCATTAAGGACACGACAATTTATTCCGAGAGCGACTTTAGTAACGGTTCAGGCTCCCATTTTTTTGCAGGCTCGGCTAGCACTGCGGGTATTCGACGTGCCTTTCTATCGTTTGCGCTCAATGCGAATACTCTCCCCAGCGGTGCTTACGTTACAGGGGCTAGCCTACAGCTTTATGTAAATCAGCAGGCGCAATCCCCTGTGGCTGGGGATTTTACCCTCCACAAAGCCACCACTAGTTGGGGGGAAGGTGCCTCCAATTCAGATTTTCAAAGCCCTGGTCCAGGCTTCGGGATTGCGGCTGCTGTTGGAGATGCAACCTGGCAGCTTCAACAAGTCACCACGGTTGGGACGCCGCCTCTAGGCACCGCTTGGAGTGCCGTAGGTGGTGATTTTATTCCCACATCTTCCGCTTCGGCTAATATCTCAAGCACGGGATCGGTGACCTTCACCAACGCCCAACTTGCGGTCGATGTGCAATCCTGGATTAACAATCCCTCAATCAACTTTGGTTGGTGTTTGAGAGGACCTGAAAATGATCTGCTTGTTGCTCGTCGTTTTACCAGCCGAAATTCAACGAATGCTTCGCAGCGCCCGCGTTTAGTTCTTCAGTATGCTTTTACTATTCCCCCCACTCACTTCGAGTCCTGGCTGGCCACTCACTTCCCAACTGAACCCATCGGCTTCTTTCTCGATGAAGAGGCGGACTTGGACAACGATGGCATCTCCAACCGTCATGAGTACGCCTATGGCTTCAGTCCTGTAGTGGCAGATGAGAACAGCGGCTTCACCGTCAGCACCCTCCCTGGCGGCGGCAGCAATACGCTTCATCGTCTCACCTTCCGCCGGGACAGTGCCGCCACGGATCTGACTTACCAGCTGCAGACCAGCCCAGACCTCATCAACTGGACTACCATCGCTACCAGCATCGCCGGTACCGGTGCGCTGGGCAGCAACGGTGGCAGCGTGCTTTCAGATGTCGTTCAAACGGGCACCATTCGCCTTGTGACTGTGCAGGAGTCTCTGGCTCCCGTGGTGAAAACGCGTCGTTTTGTGCGTCTGCAGGTGCAGCGCTCTTTTTGAGATTCGCTGCTTGGAAATCTCCCGCAGTCGTCGTTAAATCTTGCGCATGAATCCAGCCCCACTTCCGCGTCGTCAGTTTTTGAACCGTTCTCTCGGTGTGGCCGCCGTGGTGGCCATGCTGAAGGATCAAGCCTGGGCAGCGGACAACAAGGTGGGTAAGGTGAAACATTCCGTCTGCAAGTGGTGCTACAAGGACATCCCGCTGGAGACGATGTGCCTCGCCGCCAAGGAGATCGGCCTGGAGTCCATCGAGCTTCTGGATCCGCCGGATTTTGCGACGATGAAAAAGCACGGCCTGCACTGTGCCATGGTCAGCTTTCCCACGGCGATGGGGCCGGATAACAAAAAGATTGGCAGCATCCCGCATGGCTTCAATCGTGTGGAGTACCACGACCTCCTCGTTCAGGCCTATGAACCGCTGCTCAAAGTCAGTGCGGAGGCTGGGTTTAAACAAGTCATCTGCTTCAGCGGCAACCGCGATGGCATGAGCGATGAGCAAGGCCTGGAAAACTGTGCCAACGGGCTGAAGCGCCTGCTGCCACTGTGCGAAAAACTCGGTGTCACGCTGGTGATGGAGCTGCTGAACAGCAAGGTGAACCACCCCGACTACATGTGTGATCACAGCGCCTGGGGCGTGGCCCTGTGTGAGAAGTTAGGCTCACCCCACTTCAAGCTGCTGTATGACATCTACCACATGCAGATCATGGAGGGGGATGTCATCGCCACCATTCGCAAGCAGCACGCTTACTTCGCCCATTACCACACCGGCGGCGTCCCTGGACGTGCCGAAATTGATGACACGCAGGAGCTCCACTATCCCGCCATCATCAAGGCCATCCAGGAAACGGGTTACACCGGTTATCTTGGCCAGGAGTTCATTCCCAAAAAGGCCGACAAACTTGCCTCGCTGAAACAGGCCGTGGGCATTTGCTCCGTCAGTTAGGCCTGGCGATGGAGGAGACATTCTTGCTTCTCTCTGCCTTTGACGGCTTGACCCCATGCCTCCGATATGAACAATCGGGGCATGAAATACATCCTCGCGCTTGATCAAGGGACCACCAGCAGCCGCAGCATCCTGTTTGATAAAAAGGGCAAGGTCATCGCCACCGCGCAGAAGGAGTTTACCCAGCATTACCCGCAGCCCGGCTGGGTGGAGCATGATGCGGCGGAGATCTGGAGCACCCAGCTTCGAACGATGAAGGAAGTCCTGAAAAAGGCGAAGGCCACAGGCAAGGACATCGCCGCCATCGGCATCACCAATCAGCGGGAAACCACCGTCGCCTGGAACAGGAAAACAGGCAAGCCCGTGGGCAAAGCCATTGTCTGGCAGGACCGCCGTACTGCGGCCTTTTGTGACAAGCTGAAGGCCAAAGGGGCGGAGTCCATGATCCGGCATAAAACCGGTCTGGTGGTGGATGCCTACTTCTCCGCGACCAAGATGAACTGGATGCTCAAGCATGTGCCTGAGACCAAGGAACTGGCCAAGGCTGGCGATCTCGCTTTTGGCACCGTAGATTCCTGGCTGCTGTGGAATCTGACGGGCGGCCAGGTGCATGCCACGGATGTTAGCAATGCCTCGCGCACCATGCTTTATGACATCACCCAAGGTGGCTGGGATGCAGAGCTGATGAAGCTCTTTGGCGTGCCTGCTTCCACCTTGCCTAAGGTGCTTCCCTCCAGTGGCATCTTCGGTGAGACTTCTTTGTTAGGCGGCAGCATTCCCATCGCAGGCATTGCGGGGGATCAGCAGGCGGCCTTGTTTGGCCAAGTCTGTACCACGCCAGGCATGGTGAAGAATACCTATGGCACCGGTTGTTTCATGCTCATGCACACGGGGACCAAGCGCATCGCCTCTGGCAACAACCTGCTCACCACCGTGGCTTGGCAGTTGGGCGATGGAGAACTGGAGTATGCCGTGGAAGGCAGCGTCTTCATTGCCGGTGCGGTGGTTCAGTGGCTGCGCGATGGCCTGGGCATCATCAAAAAATCTTCGGAGGTCGAGGCCCTGGCGGCCCAGGTTCCCGATGCAGGCGGTGTTTACCTCGTGCCCGCCTTTGCAGGTCTCGGCGCACCTCATTGGGATCAATATGCGCGCGGCCTCATGTGTGGCATCACCCGTGGCACCACCAAGGCCCACATCGCCCGTGCGGCACTGGAAGGCATCGCCTATCAGGTGACGGACATTCTTCACGCCATGCAGGCCGATGCAGGGGTGAAATTGCGGGAGCTGCGTGTGGATGGCGGGGCCAGTAACAACAATCTCATGATGCAGTTCCAGGCCGATCTTCTCGGCGTGCCCGTCGTGCGTCCCGTGGTCACTGAAACCACGGCCTTAGGCGCAGCCTACCTCGCCGGCCTCGGCACAGGCTTCTGGAAAAACCAGGCCGAAATCGCCACCCAGTGGCAGACGGAACGCCGCTTTGAACCCGCCATGAAAGCCGCCCAGCGCAAGAAGCTCCTTTCAGGCTGGAACCGTGCGCTGGAGCGGACGAAGGGGGCGTAGCCGAAAGCAGAATGACTACTGCAGTCTCTTCGCCACTTCGGCGGAGAGGGCGCGGTTGTCGGCACGGCCGGCGGCGCGTTCGCCCAGCAGTTTCATCACGGCACCCATGTCTTTTTTGGAGGTGGCACCCAGTTCGAGGATCACGCTGTTGACCAGCTTTTCCATCTCGTCGGCACTCATGGCCGCGGGCAGGTATTTTTCCAGCACGGCGATTTCCGCTTTCTCGGTTTCGGCGAGGTCGGGGCGGCCGCCTGCTTCGTAGCTGGTCACGGAGTCCTGGCGTTTTTTGAGCTCCTTGCGGATCACGGCGATGGCATCGGTATCTTCAAGTTCCCCATCGGCCCCAAATTTCTCAATGGCGGCATACTTGATCGCCGATTTCAGCCCGCGCACCACGTTCAGGGTCACGGTGTCTTTCGCCTTCATGGCGGTCTTCATGTCTTCAGTGAGCTGCTGGGCGATGGGCATAGTCGTAGGGGAAAAGGTTGATTTGGAAAGGACAGTGGCGTGTGCCATCGGGATTGTCCAGAGGGGAAGGCCTCCGGGACAATGAGCCCCCTGAACGCAAAAACCCCCTTTGCGCGATCAAGCGGCAAAGGGGGCGTGAAGCTTTCTAGGCGTCTGCTATTTCAGGGTGACCTTGACGCCAGGAACGGCGTCGGTCAGGGCCTTCACTCCGGCTGCGGTGGCCTGGGTCTGGTAAAGGGAGACCGTCTTGAGTGACTTGAGGGCAGCGAGGTGCTGGACTCCGGCGTCCGTGATGGCCGTGCCAAAGAGGTTCAGGTTCTGCAGGTTCTTGAGGCCGGAGAGGGATTCCAGGCCTGCATCGGTGATCTTGGTCTGGCGCAGGTCCAGTGAGGCCAGCCGTGGGAACTGTGCTACGGTCTTCAGGGCTGCATCACTGATGGCCGTGCGGCCAAGGTCAAGCTGGGCGACTTGTTCCTTGATGGGCAGCAGAACGGTGACGGTTTCGTCCGTGCATTTGGAGACCCCGGTGAGGAAGTCTGCCCGCAGCAGCGGGCTGTCCACTTTCAGTGTGGCGATCTGGGCACCCCCAGCCTTGGCTTTGTCTAGGGCCGCAGCCTCGGCGGGCTTCAGGCCCTCCTGGAGCTTGGTGTAAAAGGTCTCGTGCTCGCGCACCTTCACGACAGCGGCCTTGGCAGGTTCAGCTTCCTTGGGGGCACCTTCCATGTTGCCCTTCCATCCACCAAATTCGGCCCCGCCTTCGATCCACTCTTTCAGCAGCTTGATCTCCTCCGCCGTCATGGGATCGCCCTTGGGCGGCATGAACATGTCATCATCCTTGGGCAGGTTGATGACTTCATACATGTAGCTTTTGGCCAGGTTTCCCGGCACCAGCGCGGGGCCGCTTTCAGCCCCCTTCAGCATGGCCCAGGCCGCATCCAGACGGAGGTCGGCCTTGGGTTTCTTCAGTTTTCCGTCCTCCATGAAAGCGGCCTTGTGACAGCCCAGACACTTGGCCTCCAGCACCGGGAGAATTTGCTTCTCGAAGTTCACTGCGGCGGACAACGATGAAGCGGCACCGGTGGCGGTGAGCGCAAAAAGGGATAAACGAAGCGTAGCGAAAGACATGCGATTTGGGGTGGTTATGCCCGATGCGCGGTAAAACATTCGGAATACCTGCATCCAGCGCGAGAGAAACGCTTGCCTCAGCGTCTTGTTTCAAGGAAAACTGATCCCGTAACTTACTATCCTCATGCCAAATCGAATCGAAACCGATGCTCTCCTCCGGCGTTCCACCTTGGCCATCGTCATGGGTGGTGGTGCAGGGACCCGCCTCTTTCCTCTGACCAAAGACCGCGCCAAGCCTGCGGTGCCTCTGGCGGGCAAGTACCGTCTTGTGGACATCCCCATCAGCAACTGCATCAACTCCGGAGTGCGCCAAGTCTATGTGCTCACGCAGTACAACAGCGCCTCCCTGAACCGCCACATCGCCCGCACCTATAAGTTCGACCAGTTCAGCCGCGGTTTCATCGAAGTGCTCGCCGCCCAGCAGACCCCGCAGGGCGAACGCTGGTATCAGGGCACGGCCGATGCGGTGCGCCAAAACTTGCGTTACTTCCTGGAAGGGGACCATGAATACTTCCTCATTCTCAGCGGCGACCAGCTCTATCGCATGGATTTCCGCAAAGTGATGGACCAGCACCTCATGACCGGGGCCGAGCTCACCATCGCCACCCTGCCCGTCAATGCGGAAGACGCCACCGGGTTTGGCATCATGAAGGCGGATACATCCGGCCGCATCCATGAGTTCGTTGAAAAGCCCAAAGACCCCGCCGTGCTCGAGGCCCTGCGGATGCCGGACGAGACGCTCAAGGAACTCGGCCTGCCCACGGAGGAAGCCCGTTACCAGGCCTCCATGGGCATCTATGTCTTCAATCGCAAGGCCCTCATCGAGAGCTTGGACAACGATTGCATGGATTTCGGCAAGCACATCATTCCTGCCGCGCTGAAGAAGTACAAGGTCCACTCCTTTAACTTCCAGGGCTACTGGGAGGACATCGGCACAATCCGCAGCTTTTTCCATGCGAACCTGGACCTCTGCAAGCTGGTGCCGCAGTACGATTTCTTTGATTCCTCGGCACCCATCTTCACCCACGCCCGCTTCCTCCCTGCCACCAAGATCAATGGTGCCGTCATCCGCGAAGCCCTCATCTCCGATGGCTGCATCATCACCGATGCCCATGTCGAAACGGCTGTCATCGGCCTTCGTTCCATCATCGAGACGGGCACCACCATCCGTGACACCATCATCATGGGCGCCGACTACTATGCCGGCGCTGCGGGCACGGACCAAAGCAAGCCCGCACCCGGCATCGGCCGGAACTGCCGCATCGAGAAAGTCATCCTCGACAAAAACGTCCATGTTGGAGACAACGTGGTCATCACTCCTGAAGGCAAGCCGGACAACATGGACAGCGACCTGTTCTACATCCGCGATGGCATCGTGGTGATTCCAAAGGACACCGTCATCCCTGCCGGGACCTGGATCTGACGTCCGGATATTTCCTCAGGCCTCCCGTTTCCTTGGTGGAAGCGGGAGGCTTTTTTATTCTTTGCCCAGCAGTTCGCGCAGCTTCCGGCGCAGAGTCGCGCGGTTCATGTTCAGTGCGGCAGCCAGGCGGGTGGGTTTGTCTTCAAACCGTGCCAGCAACTCGGCCAGCAGCGGTTTCTCGATCTGGGCCAGCAGTGTGTCATAGTCCGGGATCAGCTCTTCCGCGCAGGTCAGCTTTTGATCCAGCCACGCCACCAGTGCCCGGTTCAGTGCCTGATCCAGATGACTGCTTTCCTGGGTGGTGTTGACGACAGCCTCAGGCAGATGACGGGGCAATACGGGCGAGGTGGCACACACCGCCGCGACATGCTGCATAGCAGTCACCAGTTCCCGAACGTTTCCTGGCCATTCGTATCCCTTCAGGGCCGCCATGGCCTCCTGCGAGAGCGGAAGATCTCGGTCGGGAGCCGCCCGTTTCAGCAGGGCTGCCGCCAGGGCAGGCAGATCGCCCGTGCGGCCAGCCAGGGCGGGCATGGCCACATGCAGGACACTGAGCAAATAGTACAAATCTTCCCGGAACCGTCCTTGATTGATGAATTCCAACAAAGGCAGGGAACTCGTGGCCAGCACCCGTTGCTCACCCATGCTCATGGCGCGGCAGAGAGTGGCTTGCAGCGGCAGTGAGAGGGCACCGACTTCCTCGATCAGCAAGGTGCCGCCTTTCGATTTTTCCAGACACTGGGTCAGCATCGCGCCGGCCTGCTCAGCCGGCCATTCATCGCTGCGGAAGACCACGAGGGAACGTGGGCCGCTCTGGGCCGCGATGACCTCCGCGGCCAGCGTTTTTCCCGTGCCCGGCTGCCCGGTCAGCAGCACCGGTACCGGAGTGGCACAGGCCTGGGCGATCACCGCAAAGGCCTTTTGCATGTCGGGTGCATCACCGATCATGATGGAGGGATCGGGGGAGCTGGCCGTCTGCGGCACCTCGCTGCGCGGCAGTTCCAGCAGCGCACGCAACTGCGGCTGGATTTCGGCGAGATTGAGCGGTTTGAGAAAGTAGTCATGGGCTCCCAGGCGCCGCGCCTCGAGGGCATTGTCCAGGGTGCCATGGGCAGTGATGATCATCACAGGCGGTGGCATGCTGCCGGCCCGCAGGGTTGCCAGCACCTTCAGCCCGCTCATGTCTGGCAGCCCGATGTCCAGCAGCACCGCATCAAAGCTCTGCCGCTGCGCCTTTTCCAGGCCTCCTTGGCCGGAGGCGGCCACCACGGGCTCTGCCCCCAGTCGGCGCACCACCGTGGAAAGGGCTGCCGCCAGGGCATATTCGTCTTCGATGATCAGGACACGTGGCATGAGGATAATGGACGGTTAAGAATTGATCATCGGCAAAGCGATCTCTACCCGTGCGCCGCCTTTCGGATGATTTTTGAGCGACATTTGACCATTGTGGGCAGAAATGATCTCGCGGGCCACGTTCAGCCCCACCCCCATGCCCCCTTCTTTCTCGGAAAAGAACAGTTCCACCCCATGATCAAGGGCAGCTGCTGAAAAGCCCGGACCCTGGTCGTCAAAGGTCAGGGTGACGTGGCCAGCCTCGGCCTTGACCCCGATCTCCAGTCCACCGCCCGCGGGCATGGCCTGCATCGCATTGAGGATCACATTGCGAAACACCTGCTGCAGCCGTTGGCGGTCACCCAGGATGTCTGGCCCATCACGGGTGGCCATTGATTCTACAGCCTGCATCTGTATCACGGCCCCCGTGTGCTGGGCCTGGGGCTGCAGCATCTGCACGGTTTCTTCCAGCAGCGGCATGACGGCCAAGGGCTGCTTTTTGGGGGAGGCGGGTCGTGCCAGGTAGAGCCACTGGTTCACCAGGCCCTCGATCACTCGGACTTCGGCCAGCAAGTGCCGCAGGGAGGTCTGCGACTCATCATCCAGGTTCACGCTTTCGATCAGCTGCGCGTGCAGTTGGATGGAGGCCAGCGGGTTTTTGATCTCATGGGCCAGCCCTGTGGCCACCCGTCCTAGGAGAGCCAACCGCTCCGATTGCGCCCGGCGCTCGCGCTCGCTCATTAGGTCTTCCCTCGCCTGGGTCAGCGCACGGGCCAGTTCACCGATCTCATCTGCCCGCCGGGTCTCCGGCAATGCACGCTCCTGAGGACCAAAAAAACCGCCGAGCCGTCGCGTCAGCCTGCCCACCGGCTCCACCACCTGCCGGCCGATCACCCAGGCAAACAGTGCCGAGAACAGCCAAAAGGCGATCAAGGAATAGCGCGTGGCCGGGTGCCAGAGGCTCAGTGTCAGGGCAGGGGCCTCGCGGATGAAGATCATGTCATGCTGCTCATCCAGTGCCAGCACCAGGGCCTGCCGTCCGGTGGGCAGTTGCAGCACTTCTTGGGCCGTCGGTGCATCCATCAGCGTCCGCGCCTCATCACGCCTCAGTCCAGGGCCCGCCTGATCGAAGCGGTTGCGGAAATGGATGTCCAGGCGCAGCAGCAGACTCAGGTCCTCCGCCAGTTTCGGGCTGCGGGGCAGATTCAGCCGCTTCACAAAGTCCACGTCATTTTGCGCCACCGTCACAAACATCCGCTGCGTTTCCTCCTGCTGCTGATAGCGCAGCCAGGCCAGCAAAAGCAGCGACCCCATCGCCACAAACACTACCATCACCACGCCGTAACGCGCTGCGAGACTCTGGTGCCAGCGCCGGGTGGAGTTCATCATAGAAGAAATCAGGGGTGGCCGAGGCGATGCAGGACTTCAGCCACGATGGCCTCCGGTTCCTGTTCCAGCGAGACCGTCCACAGGTCCGGGGATTCCTCCAGGATGGCAAACTGGCTGTCCAGCAGGCTGACGGGCATGTAGTGGCCTTTCCGTTTCGCCATCCGCGCAAAGATCACTTCCTTCGGTCCCTTCAGATGTACAAAGACCAGTTCGTCCTCCGCATCATCGGCCCGCAGCTTTTCCCGATAGATCGCCTTCAGCGCGGAACAGGCCAGGACATACACCGGCGTCTTCCCCCGCATTTCTTCGATGCGTGCCCGCAGGCTCGCATACCACGGCCAGCGGTCTTCATCGGTCAGCGGGATGCCCGCGCGCATTTTGTCCTTGTTCGCGACGGAGTGGAAATCGTCGGCATCTTCACAGACACCGCCCAGCCGTTCTGCCAGCAGGGTGCCGATGAGGGTTTTTCCACAGCCGCTCACTCCCATCACAATGAGGGTGCGGGGCAGGGGACTGGGAGTAGGGGCGGGCTGCATGAGGGAAAAGACTGATTTTCATACAAACCAGCGCCGACGCAAAGCCCAGAGAGGAAAACCACGCATAAATCTTTGCGGACAGGGAGCCCCTGAGTGAGTTTCCGCCCCTCATGTCCTCCCCCGACACCGCCACCCTTCTCATTCATTGCCCAGACCGTCCCGGCCTCGTGCATGATGTCACCGGCTTCATCTTTGCCCATCGGGGAAACATCATTGACCTCCAGCAGCACATTGATCCGACGCTTGATGCCTTCTTCATGCGGCTGGAGTGGAGCCTGGAAAACTTCACCCTGGAGAAGGATGAGATCGCCTCCCGCCTGCAGCCCCTGGCCCGTCGTCATGACATGCAGTTGCGCCTGCACTTCGCCAGCCAGAAAAAGCGCGTGGCCCTTTTCGTCACCAAGGAAAACCACTGCCTCTATGACCTCCTGGCCCGCCATGAAGCCGGTGACCTGCCTGTGGACATCCCGCTCATCGTTGCCAATCACGACACCCTCCGGCCTGCGGCCGAACGTTTCGGCATTCCCTTTTATCACTTCCCCATCACCAAGGACAACAAGCAGGAGCAGGAAGCCGCCCAGATCGAGCTGCTGAAAAAGGAGCGGGTGGATACGGTCGTGCTCGCCCGTTACATGCAGATCATCAGCCCGGCGATGATTGCGGCCTTCCCGAATCAGATCCTCAACATTCATCACAGCTTCCTTCCTGCCTTTGTGGGGGCCAAGCCCTACCACCAGGCCCATGCACGCGGTGTCAAAATCATCGGTGCCACCAGCCACTACGTGACCGCCGATCTGGATGAAGGCCCCATTGTCCATCAGGACGTCATGCGCGTGAGCCATGAAGACAGCGTGCAGGACCTCGTGCGCCTGGGCCGGGATCTGGAGAAAACCGTCCTCGCCAAGGCCCTTTGGTGGCACGTGCGGGATCAGGTTCTGGTTTACCAGAACAAGACCGTCGTGTTTGAGTGACGTAAAAGGGCAGCCTTTGAGAGCGCTTTACAGGCTTTCCACGCGGGTGCGCAGGGCCATCGCCCTCGGGTCCCGCTGTTCTTCAGGGCTCAGCAGCTTCAGGTGGTCCATTGCTTCCTGGGCCAGCCCCAGTTCCACATATCCTTCCGCCATCGCGAGGCGGGCATCGAAGTCCAAGGCCGCGTCTGGTGCGGCGGGCATCACGACGGAATTGAGCCGCTGCGGGGGTGTCTCAGCCCCGGCCGCCACGCTGGCGGCATCAGGCTCGGTCTTGGCCAGGTACACCCAGCCATCGCCTTCTTTCTGGAGTCGCCATTGATTGATGACCAGGACAACGACCAGCCCCACAATCGCAATGGAACTCTCCAAAATGAACGGAGTGGCCAGGGCACCGGCCAACATCATGACCGCCTTGGCCAGCACTTCGCGGGCTGTATCACTGACCTTGCACACGATCACCACGCCTGTGATCAGAGCCAGGGTGAAAAGCAGGGGTGAGAGCCACCATCGCTTGGGAAAGTAAACTTCGGACATCCCATAAGTTACTGCAATCTGGCGGGCAATCCAGCGTCGAATGCGGGCCTGGGATGGGTCACTTGGCGGGCTCCCAGTTCCTCGGCCCTGATCACCGGCACCGGCTGCACCTGCATGGAGAGGGCATCGGGCTGCGCGTCAGGGGCTGCTTCATGAGGGGGGGCAGGGGGGCTTCCCTGCGTCACCTGTGAAGCCTCCTGAGAGACATGATAACCCCAGAAGCCCGTGCCAATCAGCACGATGACGAACATCGCCAGCCCGGCAGAAACCGGTGATCGGGAGGTGTTTTTCCGGCGGACGGCATTCAGTAGCCGATCCAGCCTGCGATCCTTCATCACCCAGGGGCCATGATTCTCCGTCAGATAGCGGTAGTCCGAAGCGCCGCCGAGACGAGAAGTCGGCAGTTCGGCCAGCAGTTCCGAAACATCCACACCCAAATACTGGCTGTAGATCTTCAGGAAGGAGCGCGCGTAAGTCAGACTGCCAAAGGCGGCAAAGTTGTCCTGCTCCAGCCAGAGCAGGCGCTGGGGCGGGATGCGCGTTTCGTGGGCAGCATCCAGCACGGTCAGCCCGCGTTTTTCGCGTGCAGTGCGTAATTGGATGCCGGGTAACATGGCCACGAGGAATTTCGTGCCCAGTTTGTCACATGGACGTCTCAAAATGAAACTCAATCTTTAGGAATTGGTTCCTTGGAGCAGTCACGTATTTGTCAGCCGGGGTTGATTCCGGCTTCGGATCGTCTGACTTGGCGGCTCGAGGCCAACTCTCCGCCCTTTAAGCGAATTTACTCTTTGGGCTCGATGCTCTCCGGCGGCAGTTTGGCCACCCGCTCCTTCAGCTCACGGCCCGGCTTGAAACGGACCACGCAGCGGTCGGGGATCAGCACTTCATCCTTGGGTTTGTTTGGGTTGCGGCCGATTTTCGACTTGGCCACCCGCACTTCAAAGGTGCCGAATTTCCGGAACGTCACGTCATGCCCTTGCTCCATTTTCTTGCCAATGAGCTCGACCAGCCCATCGATAACTTCAGCCACTTGGTGATGTTTGAGCCCGGTCTGGTCGCTCAACTCAGTGATCATGTCGCGTTTGGTGGCAGTGGGCATAGCTGTAATGGGTGATTTAGATGCCTGATAGGTAGGTGAATGCAAGTTATTCCTTAGGCTGATAAGGGAGCTCTTGAGGAGGAGTCGTCAGGCCGCGCACTGCTCCGGATTTCTTCGGTTGTCTTGAAATGCAGCTTCGCCACCTGGGCCAGGATATTTTCTCCCTGATTTTGGAACAGCGTCCGCGCGCTGTCCTTCACCAGCTGTGACACACCTTTGGGCAGCGGCTGGCCCAGTTTGTGGCCTGTCTCCCGCAGCCAAAGCACAAATTTCTCGCGGGCGAGGATGGAGGCGGCGGCCACGGCGGGGTCGGATTCGGCCTTGGTGCGCTGCACCAG
>JAZKER010000012.1:0-328620 GCA_040386955.1 Verrucomicrobiota bacterium | reverse complement strand
AGCCGACCAACCACCTGGACCTGCTGTCCCTGATGTGGTTTAAGAATTACCTGAAGAACTATCCGGGCGCGATCCTGCTGATCTCCCATGACCGTGACTTCATGGACGAGCTGATCGAGACCGTTTACGAAATCGAAGAGAGCAAGCTGGTGCAGTACCAGGGCAACTACAGCCAGTACCTGACCCAGAAAGAGGCGAACTGGGACCGCGCCTACCAGTCCTGGAAAAACCAGCAGAAGGAGATCGAGGCGATCCAGGAATTCATTGACCGGTTCCGCTCCGTGACCTCCAAGGCGGCGCAGGCGCAGAGCCGCGAACGCCAGCTGGAAAAGATGGACAAGCTGGACCGTCCACGGCCCCTGCGGAAGGCCTTCCGTTTCAACTTCCCGCAGCCTCCGCGCGGCGGCCAGCGTGTGGTGGCCCTGACGGACATCCATCAGGCCTACGGCGAAAAGAAGATCTATCAGGGCCTGGACCTGGAAGTGGAAAAGGGCGAGCGCACCGTGCTGGTGGGCCCCAACGGCGCAGGCAAGTCCACCCTCATCAAGATCATGGCGGGCGAGGTGCCTTTCCAGAAGGGCGAGCGCCGCTTTGGCACGAACATCAAGATGGGCTACTTCTCCCAGCACCGCGCCGATACGCTGGACCCGGAATGCACCATTCTGGAAGAGCTGAAGCGCTGTGCGCCGGAGCTGCGTGAAGACGATGCCCGCAGCATCCTGGGCAGCTTCCTGTTCAAGCGTGAAGACGTTTACAAGAAGTGCAAGGTCCTCAGCGGTGGCGAAAAGAGCCGCCTGAACCTGGTGAAGTTCCTGGTGGATCCGCCGAACCTGCTTTTGATGGATGAGCCGACGACGCACTTGGACATCTGGGCCATCGAGGGCCTGATCCTGGCGCTGCAAAAGTTCGAAGGCACGCTCGTCTTCATTTCGCATGACGTGCACTTCATCCGCAGTCTCGCGACCAAGGTGCTGCACATCAATGCCGGGGTGGTCACGCCTTTCAGCGGCGGTTACGACTACTACCTGGAGAAGACAGGCGCCGAAGAGAATGCACGCGCGGCGGTGATCGCGGGCTAGCTTCAGTCCACCCCCACCTGCACACGCACGAACTTGGCCCTCTGCAGGCCGAGTTCAGGCATCACCCGGACCTGCACGGTCTCGGTGAGGCCGTCGTCATTGGGCATCACGGATTCCTCCACCACATCCTGGCCGGAGGCATCCCACTCGGTGAGGTTTTCACTGGTCTCCACGGTGTAGTGCAAGCCGCTGCGTTCGATGTGGCGGTGGTAGGTGAGGAGCAGGGCCGCCTCCCCCGTGACCAGGCTTTTTCGCCGAAAGGCATGGGGCAGCCCCGAAGGGCCCTGGCTGACGGCGGGCGGGATGCCCAGGGCATGGTCCAGCAGATCCGCGATGCCATTGCCATTGTGATCCCCCGCCGGATCCGCGATGCGGTGGATGCGGCTGATGACGGTGGTGGTGTTCGGCGGGCTGGCGCAGTCCGTCGCGGTGATGGTGAAGGTGTGGGCACCATCCTGCAGGCCCGTGAGGGAATGCTGCCAGCTGGCATAACCAGAGATGCTCAATAAAGGCTGGCCATTGACGGTGACGGAGGCGAGGCCGCTGCCCACATCCCAGGCCAGACCCGCGATTTCCGCCGTGGCCCCGCAGAGGTGGCGGATGGCAGGTGTCAGCAGCTCCAGCGAAGGCGGCATGGAATCTTGCGTGGATGAAACGACGGCGGAAGGGGCGGAGTAAACAAAGGCCGGCAGCGGCAGGTGACTGACGGACCAGGACAGCGCACCCGCAGCCTCGCCTGTCACACTGCTGGTTAGGCGGGCGCGCAGCCGGATGGCGGGAATGTCCGCCCCGCCAGTCAGCGCATGCAGATCCGTACCCGATGGCACCGCCGTGGCCAGCACCTCGCCCGAAGGGGCCAGGATATCCACCGCGACAGCCATGTGCACCGGCTGGGCAGGGCTGAAAACGAGTGTGCCCCACCGATGCAGCGAGGCGGGCTGGATCACGGGCGATTCAAACGTGCCCGCACTCGCGGAACCGATCTCGCTGGAACTCCAGGCGACCTCTGCGGCCGTCACGGCCTGCGCCCAGGTCTGCGCTGCCATGCTGCCGATGGCCACACGGCTGCGGGCGCGATAGTGGTAGGTCTGCCCGTCCACCAGACCGCCGAAGGTGTAGTTCGGGGCAGGCAGCCAGGGGCTGAACTGCGACTGGGCAAAGGCGGCATCCACAGCGGCCTCCACCTGAAATTCCACCTCCGCAGGAACGGCTGGCCCGAGGACCTGATTCGCTACACCTGAGGTGAACAGCGGCTCCGGATTCAGCACGGGCACAGGCACCACCAGCCCCCCAGGCACCGTGGCCGGATTCACATCAAAAGGCGGCGACAGGGACACCAGCCCCCCTGGGGTGGTGATGACGAGAACCACGCCCCCCCGCGCCTCCCCCAGGCTGACGGCACCCGCCCAGGTCCCTTGCACAAAGGCGATGGGTGCCGCCGGGGTGACGGGCAGCCCATAGGCCCCGGAACGGGCGGTGAGAAGGGCGGTGCCGTGGTAGGGAATGAGCGCCCCGGTTTCATCCAGCGCTGTCAGGGTGAGCTGGATCTCTGCGCCCTGCACCTGGGGCGAGGCGATGGGGCTGGCCACAATGCGCGCAGGCTCATCATCCAGCACCTGCACCATCACCGCGCTGCCCAGCAGACCCTCGGCACTCACGCGGATGAGGACCGTCTGCTCCCCATCGCGCACGAGGTCATTCACGGGTGATACCTCAAACGAAACGGCCACCTCTCCCGCAGGAATGACCACCGTGGCAGGGACGGTCGCCTCGCCGGGATCGCTGGTGGTCAGCTCCAGCACCGTCGGCACCGGGCGCGGGCCGGAGAGGCTGAGGGTGATCTCGCTGGCCGTGCCGCCTTCCCGCAGCGGCGCGGGCTCCGTCATCACCATCTGGCGGTTTTCATTGTCCAGCACCTGGACGGTGGCCGTGGCCGCCTGCACTCCATTCGCACTTGTTGTTAGGCTGATTTCCTGGCTGCCATCGAGGATGGGATCATCCACGGCCGAGATGGCAAAGGTGGCCGTGTTCTGCCCCGCAGGAATGCTGACCACGCTGCTGGCGACGCCCAGCTCTCCCGGACTGGCGGATTCCAGATAAACGGGCACGGCCTGCGCGAAAAAGGAAGACAGCCGCACCGTGACCGTGGCCGCCGGATTTCCCTCCGTGACCGAGGCCGGGAGGGACAGGCTCAGCGAAGTCACCTCATCATCCAGCACGCGGATGTTGTGATAGCTCGACGGCCTGCCGGTGGCCGTGACGGAGATCACCACGGCCTTGCCCAGATCCGTGATCTGGTTTTGCGGCGCGCTGATCAGGACCGTCGCAGTCGTCTGCCCCGCCGGAATGATGAGGGGGGAATTCAGAATGCTCACCCTGGCCCCGGCATAACTGGTGAGGCTCACCGTGGTGCTGGTGGCGGAGGCCGTGGGCAGGGTGATCTCCACCGGCACATTCAGGCTGCCCTCCATGATCACCGGCGGCAGGGCCACCCCGACCGCCGTGACGGGATTTGCCCGGATGGCGATGCCATCAATGGCGATGCCGTCGCTGCCGATGGCCTGATCATCATACTGGGAAAAGCGGATCTTAAAGCTGGCATTGTAGCTCCACCCCAGGTGCTGAACGATGGGGTCCAGATACACCCGCGTGGCCAGGCTGCCATATCCCGAGGTGAGCGTGGTGAAAGTGGCGATCTCATGCCAGGTCACCCCGTCCTGGCTGATGGCGATGCCATCAAAATTGGCGTCGGCAGCCAGGGTACCCAGCGGCCCGCTGGACTGGGCGGGGTGGCTTTCATCCTGAAACTCCTTCGCATACCATTCCACCGAGACATGGCTGCGCCCCGCCAGATTCACCGTCAGCGTGGGACTGTTGCGCACGTAGCTGCCACCCGTGGTGGTGGGCGCATCCAGCGTGAGATGGCGGCTGCCCAGGCGCGGGGTGTAGGCCGTGGTCACCTGCGCCCGCGCCGTGGGGCTGCTGTCCGCCGTGCTCCACTGCGGCCCCAGGCTGCCCGTTTCAAAACTTTCGAAAAGCACCAGATCCGATGCCGAAAGCACCGGCGGTGTGGAGAGCCAGATCGGCGAGCTGAAACCCACGATCCCGGACGGTGCCAGCGCCCGCAGCCAGACGACATTGAGCGGGGCCTGCGGGATGAAGGTCTGCACCGCCGCCGTGCCTGCGGTGAAGGCCAGAGGCGAGTCCGCCACAGCCCCCATGTTCTGCAACTCATACAGCAGCAGCGTGGGCAGATCGTTGCTGCGGACAGGCACGGGCCCCGTCGCCGCCGTCCATGTCAGGGGATCGCCATGCAGGCCGTCACTGCTGCCAGAGAGCAGCCGTGTGGAGGCCGCCTGGCTGCCGCGCACCAGGGTTTCCGTATTCTGGGAGAGGTTCCTGAACGAGATGTCCACCATCAGGTTCTGCACGCCGTTGTAAAAGAAGGGACGCGGGAAGGTGGGCTGGCTGCTGCCGAGGAGAAAGGCGGCATCGCTGTAAACGGTCGTCCAGCCGTTCTCCTCCCAGGTGGCCCCGGCCAGGCTTTCCAGGTTGCTGTGCTTCAGCCGAATCGTGAAGGAACGCAGTGTCTTGCCCGAGCTGCTGCTGAGATCCAGCCGCCCCAGCCACCGCGCAAAGGTCCCCAGCTCCGCCGCCGTGTAGAGGATCTGCACCCGCGAATCCGAAGCCGTTGTGTTGTACACACTTGAGATGTTAGGCTCCACAGTGGTGGAGCCCACCGTCCGCGTCAGCGGCGCCATCCATGTATCCACCACCGTGGCCTCCTGATAGCTGGCGATGGCCGCGCCCAGATCATCCACCGCCGTCACGCTGCCGGTGATGGGAATGTCCGGCATCGTCTGCCCTGGCAGGCCTGTCCACACAAAGCCATCGTGCTGCACCGCCTCCACCGCAAACGCCGCGCTGATGCCCAGCCGCCCAGCCGCATCCGTGGCCGTGAGCGTCATGGACGGAGAGGTGGTCGTCACCACCAGCGACACCGCCGCCACGCCCTGGGAGAACTCGGACAGCGTGGCCACATAAAACGGCACAGGCCCCGCTGCCGAAACACTGCTGAAGGCCAGCCCGCCGCGATGACCGGTGATCACTTCTCCCTGCACATCCAGCGCCGTAAGCGTGGCCATGAAGGGCTTGTGCCGCTTCTGCGGTGAAGCGACCGCGCTGAAGCTGTAACGGTCCACATCATTGTCCGCCACGGTCACCGTCCGGCCCGCAGCGGCGTAACCAATGATGCTCGCAGAGATGAGCACCTGCTGGCGGCCATCGCGCAGGTCGTCATCCAGCACAGTCACCGGCACCGCCACCTGGCTCTGCCCGGCGGGAATCGTCACCGTCGCGGGCACAGCCAGCTCCGATCCGTCGCTGCTGGTCAGCTGCAACACCACATCCGTGGCATGCAGCGTGTTGACCGTTGCCGTCAGGGTTAAGGCACCATCACCTTCGCTGGCCGAGTCGGCCCCCGTGAGCATCACCAGCGGGCGGTCATCATCCGTCAGCACCACCTCACATTGCCCCATGCTCCAGCCCGGAACCGTCGCCGTCAGGGTCACCGTCCGGTTGCCTTCCGCCCAGGCATTGTCAGGGCCGCTCATCGTCCACGTCACTGGCCCGATACTGCCAGCGGGCAAGGTCACCACGGCAGGTACCGATACCCCCGGCACGGAGGAAGTGAGCCGCACCTGCACCTCCCGCGCTGGCGGGCTGGTGACGCTAAGCTGACCCGTGACAGGCAGGTCTCCTTCGTGGACATTCGCTGGCACAGTCAGCACGAGGACGGCCGATTCATTGTCCGTCACCACCAGTGTTTTGACACCTGGGGCAATGCCCGGCGAGGAGGCTGTGATGACCACGCTTTGGCTGCCATCCAGCAGGGCATCATCCACCGGCTGCACGGTGAAGTTTTGACTGACCTGCCCAGGCTGAAAAGTGACAAAGACAGGGACCATCGCCGCCGAGGCATCGCTGGAGCTGAGGGCGACCGTGACCGCCTGCGGGCGGGGCGCATCCAGATGCACGGTGCCGGTGATCGCGGCGGCATTTTCCTCAACCGACTCGGCCAGCTCCAGCGTGAGCTCCGTCTGCGGCTCCGCCAGAAACTGCACATCATCCACATTCCATCCGGCATAGTTGCCCGCATTGGCCAGCGGCTGGTAGCCCCAGCGCACCTGCACCCCCAGCCGGCCATCGGCGAGGGAGGAGATGTCATAGTCCATCGGCTTCCATTCGCCATCCGCAGTCTCCGTGCTGCCATTGACAAAAATTTCACGCCACGGCGTGCCCTGCGCCCGCACCTCCACCGTGATTCGATTGTTGGTTAGACCGGGCGCGTTCAGCCAGCGCTGAAAACGCAGCCGGGTGCTTTTGTAAGCGGTGAAATCCAGCGCGGCGGAGGTGAGGTAAAAGGGGCCCGAAGGGGTGCTGCTGGGATTGCCGGAAAGGCTGGCCCCATAGACTTTCGTACCCGTGGCCCCGGTGGTGGGGTCCGCCTGGCCGTGGCCACCGGAGGCAATGCCGCCACCGCCCGCAGGCACCCCATGGGCCCACTCCCCCGTCGTGGTCCAGCCCGCCGGTGCCTGATCCAGACTGAACGTCTTCACCACCGGGGCTGCCACGTAGAGGCGCACCCCCACCGGCTGCGTGAAACCCGTGGCCAAATTTTGAAACACCACCTGGCCGCTGTGAAAGCCCGCCTTTTCCGCCCCGGCCTGGACACGCACCGTCACGACCACCTCCGCCCCCGGTTGCAGGCTGCCCACGGCAGGGGTGCACACCAGCCAGGGCACCGTGCTGGCTGCTGTCCAGGCAAACGGTTCCGCCCCGTCATGGCGCAGGGTCAGCCGATGCTCCGCAGGGGCAAAAGGGCCACCTTTGCCGCCCGTGATGTTCCACCCGCTGCGGTCGCTGAGTTCAAGGGCATCCGGCACGCGGTAAGATTCGGTGACGCCGGTGCTGCTCGTGCTGGCAGGAGCGGTGGCCCCTTCCCCCAATCCGCGTTTGGCAAAGGCGGCCCACACCTCCCCCACATCTTCGGGATGATTCACCAGGGCGGCCTGGAGGATGCCATCCCGTGCCTGCACGAAGTTCGGGTTGGCGGGGCCCAGCTTCATGCCCTCGGTGACCAAAAAGAGCGCCCTCTCATTGCCAGTGGCAAAGCCGTGCTTCATCACCAGATTGGCCCGCATCTCCCACAGCATCGTGCACCACACGGTGCCCTGATAATGCACCTGGGTGGCATCCTGGGTCGCTGCGTGGGTGGGGCTGCGCGGCACATCCGTGTGCCAGTCCACCTGCGTGGGATCAATGTCCCGGAAGGTGTGCGGATTCTTCCGCATGTCCGGGCTGTAGCTGTAGCGCCGGCCCCCATAATAATAGTTTTCGGAAAACCAGCCGTTGGCCTGATAGCGGGCATAGCCCCCATGGGCCCAGTTGCCCTGCGGATTTTCCCCGGCCTCTGCCGTGAGGGCCATGCCGTAAAAGTCCGACCACCCCTCCCCCATGCCACGGCTGCTCAAGGCCGTAATCGTCACCGAAGGGCCGCCCACCAGCCGGTTGCTCAGCCCGTGGGCATATTCATGCAGCACGATTTCGACATCGAAGGCTCCGTCCCTGTGCGGCGTGGTCGTGGTCCAGTTGTACATTTGCATCCGGCCGCGTCCTCCATCCACGGGCGTGGAAAAGTTGGCGTTGTTCGTGCCGGAACCATCCTGCGCCTCCGCATTCACCGGATCACTGCCCTCGCCACCCCGACCAAAATTGGCCAGCTGGAAATTGCCCGCCGCTTCCGTGAAGCCCAGCTCGTAGAGGCGGTCATGGGCGAAGTTGGTCCAGTAAAAAAGCTGCGTCACGGAAGCATCCTTGTGGGTCCAGGGCTCCAGGTTCAGATCCAACGAAAAATCGAAAACGCGCCCCGGGCCGCCATCCGTGCGGGGCAGGTCGGCCACGTTGTCCGCATTGGCATCCGTGTAGGCATCCGCATTGTTGCCGGTGGTGATGTTCTCATCGGCTGCCAGCCACCCCGCAGGTGAGGCAGCAGGCACCACCGCGGCGGTGGTCACCAGCGCCCGCTCCACCCGCGGCGGCTGCAGGCTGGAGACCGTCTCATGCCCGGGCGACATCGGCGTCGGGCTTTCGGTGGTGAACACCCGGTAGCTCGCCTCGGTGTTGTAGGCCGTCAGGGACTGGCGCACCAGAACGGCCGCTGTCTCGGCATCCACCAGCACCCGGTACATTTCCCCGCGCACCCGGCTGGTGAGCGTGACATCCCACGCCAGCCGCAGCGTGGCAGCATCCATCGGCACCCAGACCAGGCCCGCCTCCGCATCCGTCAGCATCGCGGCCCGGAAGGCCTGTCGGCGGTCTGGGCGGGCTGCGGGGGGAGCCACCGCCTTCACCCCCGAGGCGGTCATTTTTTCCCCCACATGCTGCCCGGCCTGCGCCACCGCCGCCTCCACCGTCACAGGAGGGGCCGCCACCAGCATCGCGCGGCCCTCCCCACCTGCGGCCACCGTGGGCTGGGCGATGAGCTGGCTGCCCACATTGATCAAGCCGCCGTCTGCCGTCAGGTTGGCCTGAAACACCGCCTCAAAGATATCAATGCCATCCAGCTGCTGATGCCAGACTACTTTGCGCGTGCTGCTGCGCGCCGTACGGTAATCCGTGACCCGGCGCGCCTGCTCCAGCACTTCAGGGCCATGGCCAAACAGCTCCCGCTGCTCTTCAAGAAAACGCAGCACCGGAGCATCTGCATTCTGCATGACCAGGACCGCCTGATCTCCGCCCAGCAGTTTCGATGCTGAACCGATCCATTTGGGCGATTGGCTGATCGGATCAAAATCCACCGCCAGTCCTGGGATGTGCGCCTTCAACCGGGCAAGCGCCCGAGCCCGGGGGATGGAAAGCTGAAGCTCGTGCCCAGCCAGATCACTCTGGCGCAGATCGTGGTCGGGCAGCGGGCCTTTTGCCTTATTCTCACCAAGTTTGTAGGTGATTGGTGCATCTGAAAATTCAGATCCCCTGATTTCTTTTATCACTTTGTCGCCATTCTTCTGAAAACACGGAATGTTAGGCCAAATGAAAACTAATAAAACCAACAGGGCCAGCAGAGCTGCATAATGGCGTGTTGGATGAGTTTTCATGGGACAACCTCGGGCGGCATCCCTGTAAATATATCCTATTTATTGTAATTATAACAAGTCAAAATGCATAATGCATGCCCCGAGGCATTCAATTTTTTCATAAGGACATGTTTATTTAATCCTTAATTCCTTAACTTTTCATAGTACATTCCACCTGCCTTAAACGCGCATTCACTGACAACTTCTTGTCAGTCAATCAGATCTAAATCGTGCGGAATGCGGCAGGCTGTGGAGGCAGGTCTAACCTCAGGGAGGGCCAAAAGTGCCGCATCCCCTTTCAACCTCAGCAAACCTGATAGTTTGAGGCGGTTTTGTGAGACTAAATGCACGATTCGGCGCGCGATGCCCTGCATCGCTGGGGATGCCAGCCGGGACGACCAGACCCGATACTCCCGCAAAGCCCACAGGCAGACCACCCACGCCCCGGCCCCCTGCCAGACTTCCCCCGTATCGGCCATGACCAGGATCTCCTGATCCGCCTGCAAATGACGGATGCCTGGAAGCCGCAGGGCGGCCTCCGGAGAATCGTAAGGAAGAAACTCCAGGCGAACATACGCAGGCTGACCACTGAGCCAGCGACGGGCCTGCGAGCACAGCCCGCAGCGGGCATCATAAAAGAGGGTGAGGGTGTTCATAGGACATGAGGATCATGATTTGAAAGTGGAGCCGATGATCTGGCCTGCTCAGCGCGAGGATGGGCCAGCGCGGCATGAAGGCTAGCCGCCAACCCACACGTTCCCGCGCCCACCAAGTAGAGCCAAGAATCCGGGTCGTTTAAATTTCGCACCGCCTCCTTCCACCATGTCCCGGGATACAGAAACTGGTCCATCATCGCATAGAGCGTCATCACGGTGACTCCGCTGATACCGCCCAGCAAAGGAGCAAGACAGGGGTGCCGAAGCACACTATCGTCACGGACGGCCATATCCATCGGCAGGAAAATAAACAACCAGGCCAGCAGGATCACCGGCAAGCTGAAGAGAGTGAACGTCACAAACACCTCCGGCAATGCGGACACTGGACGGCCTTCCACGCAGCATACGATGGCGGCCGCAGGGATGATGCTGAGATTGCACGCCACCCATCCCCAGGCCATGGCCCGGAAGGAGCGGCTTACGACAGATCTTGTCTTGATGCGGGTGGGCATGGCCGTTGAGATTTCAAATTCGGTCAGACTTCCACCTTCAGCATCGGGGGCACGGGCGGCGGCATGCTGGCGAGCTGGCCACGCCGGCGCATTTTGGTGAAGACCACCAGGTTGAAGAAGTGCATGCCGCCCAGCACCAGCAACACGATGCCCATCTTGCCGCTCAGGGTTTCAAAGACGCCCTGCGCCCCGACCACGCTGTCCGAGGTCTTCAGATACAGCGAAACAAAGCCAATGTTGATCAGGTAAAAGCCGACGACCAGGAGATGGTTGACGCTGTCTGCCAGTTCCGTATTCCCCTGGAAACATTCGACCAGGAAGATGCGGCCGTTTTGATGAAGGGTCCGTGCGACCCAGACGGTCATGCCGATGGCAAGGACCAGGTAGAGAGCATAAGTGAGGGTGGTTGCATTCATGTTGTTTGTTAGGTTTGGGGTTGAAAGGACATCACCAGGCAAAGAAGGCCGTGGCGCGGTGTTTGGCAGGCGGGGCTTCCGAAGGGTGGAATATCTCCCAGACGAGGGCACCGAGAGTGCGGAGGGTTTCCCAGGCAGGCGGGCTCACCGCATCCGGGGCGGCAGGCTTGGGCAGAGGAGTGAGTGTGTTCATGAGGCTATCCTTTTATATATTGTACTTTCGATAACTTGTGAAAGATGAGAGCAAAAAAGAGACGGGCTTAGCTGAGCAGACGCATGGCCCACTGAAGCGCGGAGGAGTGTTTCATGCCGGAGACGGTGTCTGAAACCTTCATGCCAAATTCGACGAACTCCTGCAGCTCCTTCATCTGCTTGTGGAAGTCTTTTCCGGGGCCCGGACCTTCGTCCTTGGTCTGTTCGGCGCAGTTTTTCAGGACGGACAGGGCAGGATCCAGCTCCCGCCGCTTGCGCTCACGGGCGATGGTGATGAACATCTTCCAGACGTCCTTTTCAGCCTCGAAATACTCGCGCCGTTCGCCTTTTTTCAGCACGCTGCGCACCAGCCCCCAGCCCACCAGCTCGCGCAGGTTCGTGTTGGCATTGCCACGGCTCACGTGCAGCCGTTCCATGATCTGCTCCGTGTGCATGGGTTCCGGCGCAGTCATCAGCAGTGCGTGGATCTGCGCCATGGTGCGGTTGATGCCCCAATTGCTGCCGAGGGCCCCCCACTGCGCGACAAACTCCTCTCGCGAAGTTTCCCAGGTGGCGGCGTCCTCTTTCATCTTACTTTCAGATAATACTGGAAGTTCATTCCCGCAAGAATAAATGCAGACAATCTGAAACACCGGATGCTGCGTGCTTTGCAACCCCTGAAAACAAAACGTGCCCGGCCTTTTTCAGACCGGGCACGATGGGTTAGCGGAATCCGGGTTCACCGGCCGCTGTCTGATTAAAACTTGAAGCGCACGCCTGCCTGGGCACCGAAGACATCGTCAAAGGCATTGCCATTGTCGAGACCGACGTTGCCGCCGACAAAGAGGTCCACCTGAGGAGCGACTTCGAACATGAGGCGGACGAAGGCGTTGTACTCGGAGGTGATGACGTCATTGCTGTTGTAGGTGACGCCGACGTGGGTCTCGAAACCGCCCCACTTCATGCGGAGATGAGGGGTCACATAGACGCCCCAGTCATCCGTGCCGACATCGAAGTCAGCGAGGGAAAGATCAGCATAGCTGGCGCCCACTTCAGCGACGAAATGGATGTTTTCCGTGATCGGGATGTAACCGCCGATGCCGGCATTGCCCTGCCAGTAGTCAAAGTCCACGCCTGCGAAGTCAATGTCTGTCCAGGAGCCGCGGACGGCGAAGTACAGATGGTTCACAGGAGAGAACTCCAGGCCAATGGCCGCGCCATGACCGTCCACATCAAAGCCGAGGAAATCGGCCGAGCTGTAGTTGTAGCCCAGGGAAAGGTTGGAGTAGGAGATGAGGATCGGCTGCTCCACTTCGGCTGGGGGTTGTGGCGCGATGGGCGCCGTGCCTGCGTGGACGGAGGCGGCCATGAGGAGGGCCGCGAGGGAGGTGAGGGATTGTTTGATCATGATCGTGTGTGCTTAGCGGATGGGTTGGTGACAGGGGCCTTGCCTGGCCAATAAAATTGAACAGATGAGGCCCCGCTGTGTTCTAATGAGAACGTCAGCATGGATAGGATCGCAGGTGCGGTCCTCACCGGATGTGTCCGGATGAAAAAAAACTGGCGGTTAGGCCGCCTGTGTTTCGGGCAGGTTCAGCACGGAGAGAATGGTGCGGCGGAGTTGGTTCATCTCGATCGGCTTGATGAGGTGGGCCTGGAAGCCCGATTTGCGCGATCGGTCCACATCCTCCTCCATGCCGTATCCGCTCAGGGCGATGCCACGCAGGCCATGCTGGTCACGCAGCTTTTCCATCAGCTCATTGCCACTGCCGTCGGGCAGCCCCAGATCGCTGATGACGAGGTCAAACCGGTTTGCCTCCGCCTCAGACTGGGCAGCCGTGATGGTGTTGACCGAAGTGACCCGGTAACCTGTGCGGATGAGCAGGCGGGTCAGCACCTGGAGGGTGGCATCGTGATCTTCGACTAACAAAATGTGCAGAGGCGGCACGCTGCCCATCTCCTCCGGTGCGGCACCTTGCGGGGAGCCTCCATTCCGTCTTTCTCCGTTGTTGCTGATGCCTGCCGGGGCCTCCGTGGCACCAGGAAGCTCCACAATGAAGGTGGCACCCTGGTCCAGACCGCCGCTTTCCGCACTGATGCGGCCCTGATGGAGGTCTACAATCGCACGCGCGATGGACAGCCCGAGGCCGAGCCCGCCAAAGCGGTGCTCGCCTTCGTGCGCCTGCTCAAAGGGCTGAAAAATGCGCTCGATGGCCCCTTGGGTGATGCCGATCCCGGTATCGGCCACCTCAATGCGCAGCCGGGCGGCCTCCCCCGGCACGCTTTCATCCCGCGTGCGGATGGTGATCTTGCCGCCTTTGGGCGTGAACTTGACGGCATTGCGCAGCAAGTTCCAGATGACCTGCTGAAAGCGCGAAGGATCCGCCATGAGCCCACAATTCTGGGCCAGAAATTCCCGCTCCAGCACCAGGCCTTTCTCATGGGCATCGTCCCGCACGATTTCCATGGCCAGGCTGATGAGCGAATGAGAGTCGCAGAGCTGCGGCCTCAGCGGCAGCTTGCCCTTGGCGATGCGGGTGAGGTCCAGCAGGTCGTCAATGAGACGGGCCTCCAGGCCGATGTTGCGCTCGATCATCCCCAGCTGCGCGCGCACCTCCTCCGGCAGGCGCTCATCTTCACTCAGGGAGGCTGCCGCCATGAGCACCGGGGTGAGCGGGGTGCGGAGTTCATGGGAAAGGGCGGCGAGGAAGTTGTCCTTGGCACGGCTGGCCTGTTCCAGCTCACGCGCACGGTCCTTGAGCATCTGCTGCCAGTGGGCCGTCTCGGTCATCAGGCCACCCTGGGCGGCCACCCACTCCACCGTGCGGAAGCTGTCCTGCGTCCAGTGCGTTTCCACCGTGCTGCACACGACCAAGATCCCACGGGTGGCCCCGCCCATGCGCACAGGCGTGGCCAGCATGGACCGCACCGCCCCCGATGGGCCGAAAGGGGCCGCCAGCTCAGGGGCCTGCGCGAAGTCTGAAACATAGGCCGTGCGGTCCTGTTCGATGACCTTTTCTCCCAGTGAATCCTTTAGCGGCCAGAACTGCGGCAGTTCCCCCACCTCAGGATTCATGACATGCGCCACCATCTCCAGCTCTTCGCCATTGCGCTGCAGCACGGCCACGGCGGCAGCAGGGCTGCCCAGGATTTTCAGCAGATGCTGGCAAAGGTTGCCCAGGGCCTGCGCCTGGGAGTCCTGATTGCGCGTGGCATCCAGCATGCCTTGGAGGATGTCTTCGCGGTTGTTCAGCCTCTGGTTCGCCTCCACCAGCTCTTCATTTTGGCGGGAGGCCTCTTCCGCCTGGGATTCGATCTCTTCCTTCTGCTGCTCCAGCTCCTCGTTTTGGGCTTTGATCTCCTCGTTCTGCTGGAACAGCTCTTCGGCTTGGACTTCCAGCTCCGAATTTTGCGCGCTGATCACCGCATTTCGCCGTTCCAGCCCGTCGCGCAGGCGGATGATGGCGTGGACCACCGCCGCACCCATGAGGCTGTTAAAAATCGTGGCGGCAAGGAACCAGTTTTGCTCCTCCGAATTCAGGTGGTGGTCGGGCAGGATCCACAGGACCTTGGTCACCGAGGCGGTAATAAACAGGCCCGCCATCGTCCACACCTGCCATTTCATCCGCGTCCACACGCACACCATCAGCGGCAGCACATAGGTGAGGGGCAGCACCATGTCCTGAAAGACATAGGTGCGGATGTAGATCCACAGGAAAGCGATGCCAAAGGCGGCCAGGGAGGCCGGAAAAACCTTGGGGCGGGCGAAGGTCATCGGCGGACCCCTCCTTGTTTTTGGTAGAGGCAGGTGGCCACGCGGACCAGGCCCAGGCCGGGCGGCGGATAGTCCGCCTTGCCCACCAGCAGGTAGCCGCCGGGTTTCAGTTCCGCCACCAGGCTCTGCCACACGGGGTAGGCCGCTTCGCGTTCCAGATAAATGGCCATGTTACGCCAGAGAATGAGATGCCAGGGACCGGCCTCCGCTCCTGAAAAAAGATTCGCCTGTTTCCACTGGATCCCCTGGCGCAGCCTTTCCTGCACCCAGCCGCCGGTGCGGTCGGTGCTGAAATGCTTTCCCCTCACCGCTTCTGGCAGCCGATCCAGTTCCTCAGGCCGGTAACGGCCCGTATGAGCCCTGCCGATGGCTTCGGCGCGGATGTCCGTGCCCAGCAGCTCGGCCTCCGGCAGGATGCCCAGATCATCCAGCACACTGGCCACGGTGTAGAGCTCCTGCCCATCGGAGCAGGCCGCGCTCCACACCCGGATTTTCTCCCGGGCAGGCAGCCAGCTTTGCCGAAAGTGCCGTTCCGCCTGGGCGAAGACTTCCTGGTCCCGGTAAAAATCCGTCACGCCCAGCAGCACCGCGCCCAGAATCTGCGATCTCGCCTGTGGCTGCTCTCGCAGCCGGGCCATCCCCTGCCCGACATTCGGCACCTGCAAAAAACGCAGGCAGGCCGGCAGACGCCGCTGCAAAAAACCCGGCCGATAGGCCCCACGCGGCAGCCCGGCGAGGTCAAAGAGCTCGCCAAAAAAGAGGTCGCATTCCTCACTGTTCTCCATCGGCAAAAGACGCCGAGGGAGGGTGGCGACGGGTGCCGGTCTGGCCCGTCCCGGTCGGGAGACGGGCTGGGTGCCTTCAAAAAACAGGTACGCGGACATCGCTTGGGAGGAGGAGGATTCGTCGAGTTTGCTGAAATTAACCCCTGCCGCAGGACAAAAGGGGCCAGTCATCCTCAGAAGGAGGCTTTAAGTGGCAAGTCATGCCGCGCCTTTCAAGCCCCTTTCTTCCTGGCGTTGCATCAGGTCGCGGATCTCGGTGAGCAAGGCCACATCAGGCGGCATCGCAGCAGGGGGCTGCTCCTTTTTCAGCATCAGATCCAGCAGCTTGTTCGTCGGTTTGACGATGATGAAAAAGACGATGGTGGCGGTGATCAGAAACCCCACCACAGCCCCCACGACAGAGCCGACATCCAGCAGCACGGGCACCAGCTTCTCGGTCTTCACCTCCACCCCGTTCACCTTCTCGGTCACGGTGGTCAGGCGCTCCCAGATCGGGAATTTCAAATGCGAGGCCCCCAGATCGCTGCCACCGATGATGGCCAGAATGGGCTCCACCACGCCCTTCGTGAAGGCCGTCACAATGTTGTTAAAGGCGGAGCCGATGATGACCCCTGTGGAAAGGCTGACCACGTTCCCTTTCAGGACGAATTTCTTAAACTCCTCCAGGACGGGCGGTGTTGATAAGTGGGGCAGTTTGCTCATGGATGACTCAAGGTGACAGGCAACCCCGTCACAGCGGGAGACTGCCTCATGCAATCGGCTGTGCCTGCCCGGCTGCGCGTGTCTGATTGCAGGCAAAGTTGCATGCCGCCCACATCCAGCACTCTGCCTGACTGCGAACTGTGGTGGCATGGACATCCCTCCTGAATCATTGAAAGGAAAAACCGCCCTGGTCACCGGGGCCGGATCTGGCATTGGCCAGGCATCCGCCCTGGCCCTCGCCTGCGCCGGAGCCGCCGTGGCCCTCGTCGGCACCACCGCTGAAAAGCTGGAGGAAACCGCCAAGGAAATCCGTCAGGCAGGCGGTCAGGCCCTGGTCCTGGCAGCCGATGTCGCCAAGGCCGCAGAGATGCAGGAAGTGGCCGTCGCCTGCAAGGAGAGCTGGGGGCGGCTGGACATTGTACACCACAATGCGGGCACCAACGGCGTGTGGGCCCCCTTTGCGGAACTGGAAGAGTCGGAATGGGACGCCACCCTGAACACCAACCTGAAAGGCACCTTCCTCAGCCTCAAACATTGTTTCCCGCTGCTGAGCCCGCAGGGAGGTTCGGTCATCGTCACCTCATCCGTCAATGGCAACCGCATCTTCAGCAATGCAGGTGCCTCGGCCTATGCCTGCTCGAAGGCCGCCCAGGTGGCCCTGGTGAAAATGCTGGCCCTGGAGTGGGCCCAGCATCGCATCCGGGTCAATGTCATCTGCCCAGGCAGCATTGACACCCCCATCCACCAGGAAACAGAAGAGCGGAACCTGAATAGCATCCGCGTGCCGGTCAAATTTCCCGAAGGCAGCATCCCGCTGAAAAAAGGCCGCTCAGGCACGGTGGAAGAGGTGGCCCAGCTCGTCTGGTTTCTGGCCTCGGACCTCTCCAGCCACATCACCGGGACCGAGATCTACATTGATGGCGCGCAGTCGCTCATCGAGGGCTGACTAACCAATAACATCGCAACGCCATGAAAGACTTCTTTGCCAGGATGGCCACCCATGCGGCCCGTGCCCTGGGGCATCCCTTTGCCTTCCTGTTTGCCGTCGCCCTCGTGATCGGCTGGGCGGTCATGGGCCCCTCGCTGGGCTACTCGGAGACCTGGCAGCTCTTCATCAACACCTGCACCACCATCGTCACCTTTCTCAGCGTCTTCCTCATCCAGAACAGCCAAAACCGCGAATCCATGGCCATGCAGCTGAAGCTGGATGAACTCATCCGTGCCGTGAAGGATGCACGCAATGAGATCATCGATCTCGAAGATCTTCCTGAAGAGCAGCTGGAAAAACTGGCGGAGCAGTTTCGCCGAAAATCCACTGAGCCCGAACCGCCCCAGTCCTGAATCTCATGAACCTTCGATTCCTTTCCTTGGTGGCCGCAGCCGCCCTCATCGCTGCTTTGCTGCCCTCCTGCACCTCTGGCAAAAGCCTGCCACCCCTGGCGACCGCCGGCCCGGTGGACCTGCAGCGTTATTCCGGACTGTGGTTCGAGCAATTCCGCCTGCCCAATTCTTTCCAGAATGATGAGGCCACCGCCGAGGCCCGTTACACCCCGCAGCCCGATGGCAGCGTGCGTGTGGTCAATACCGAGATCCGCCCCGATGGCACCCGCAAGACCGCAACCGGCACGGCCACCACCGTCCCTGGCAGCCGCAACAGCCGCCTGCGCGTGAAGTTCGAAGGCCTCGCCGCCCTCGTCCCGGCGGCCAAAGAAGGCAACTACTGGATCATCCGCCTCGCACCTGATTACTCGGCGGCACTCGTCGGCACCCCAGACCGGAAATTCCTCTGGCTGCTCTCACGCGACCGGGACCTGACGGCCGCCCGCCGCAACGAATATGTGCAAGAGGCCAGGCGGCAGGGCTTCGACACATCCCGCCTTCTCGACCGCCCACAGCAGTCCCAATAACAAACCCCACCCACGTCATGAATCCGAACACCCACCAAGAACCCACCCCCGATCAGGAACCCGACCTCGACGAACTGCCCGTGCACCAGCCGGACGAATTCGAAGACGTGCCCCTGCCCCGCAAGGTCACCCGTGAAACCGATGCCGCAGGCGACAAGGAAGACCTGAACCATGGCGACGAGGGCATTGACGATCCTCCGCCACAATCGGACGAAATGGGCGACTAGCCTAACCGGACATTCAACAAAAAGGCTGGCCATCCTCGCGGGTGGCCAGCCTTTTTTGCATTTCTCAGTCAGGCACCGTTAGCGGAAAAAGATCAGCAGCAGCACAATCAGCAGGATGAGGCCGCCGCTGGGATAGTATCCCCAGCCCGAGCTGTAAGGCCAGGTGGGCAGCGCACCGAGGAGAAGCAAAATCAAAAGGACTAAAAGAATCGTATTCATGGTTAGGTGGGGTTGACATAAGGAGATCGCGTCCTTCCACACGATTGGATGTGCATGGGCATTCCATACCCAGACAAATCATGGCAGCCAATGCAGCATCGGCTCGCGATACCTCCTTGCCATGAAAACTCTCCTAGGCACCAAACATGTCGCCATCCTGGCCACCGACGGCTTTGAACAATCCGAACTGGAGCAGCCGCTGCAGGCCCTCGAAAAGGCGGGCGCAAAAGTCAGCATCATCTCCCCGCAGGCAGGCGAGATCCAGGGAGTGCACCACGATG
Source organism: Verrucomicrobiota bacterium (assembly GCA_040386955.1). Classification (GTDB taxonomy): domain Bacteria; phylum Verrucomicrobiota; class Verrucomicrobiia; order Verrucomicrobiales; family Verrucomicrobiaceae; genus Prosthecobacter. Next base: position 309,734 of record JAZKER010000012.1, on the reverse strand, counting down.
AAAAGGGCGATGCCTTTGCCACCGACATCCGGCTGGACCTGGCCGACCCTGAAGACTTCGACGCCCTCGTCCTGCCCGGCGGCCTGGCCAATCCGGACACCTTGCGCGCCCTGCCAGAGGCGGTGGACTTCGTACGCGACTTCGGCCTCCGAGGCAAACCCATCGCCGCCATTTGCCACGGCCCCTGGCTGCTCATCGAAGCTGGCCTCGTCGAGGGCCGCCGTCTCACCTCCTGGCCCGCCATCCAGACCGATGTGCGCAATGCCGGCGGTGACTGGGTGGATGAAGAAGTCGTGGTGGACCGCCAGCTCATCACCAGCCGCCAGCCCGAGGACCTGCCCGCCTTTAACCAAAAGATGATCGAAGTCTTTGCCCAAGGCGAAGGCGAGTCCATGGGAGCAGGGGCCGAGCCACCCGAGGATGGGTGAAAAGACCATAAAACCCGCACCCGGCGGCATCCGGCGGAAACCATCCACGCGAAGCAATAGACGATGCAATCTCCAGACCCCGTGCAGCAAAGTACCGACGAAGCGGTAAACTCGCAGATCGAAGCCCACGCAAAGCTGCGTGTGGGCGGAATCTCCATTCAGTCCGAGGACGAAATCTCCCGCCGGATCGAAGACCTGGACCGGGAGTGGGACATCGAACGCTGGCTGGAGTTCAATGCCTCGGCCCTGGCCTTTTCGGGCCTGCTGCTGGGCCTCGTCCGCCACAAAAAATACTTCCTCATCCCTGGCGTGGTGCTGCCGTTCCTTTTCAACCATGCCGTCAATGGCTGGTGCCCGCCCCTCACCGTTCTGCGCCGCCTGGGAATTCGCACCCGGCAGGAGATTGATCACGAAAAATATGCCCTCAAGGCCCTGCGTGGCGACTTTGCAGGCATCCCCCCGTTCAGCGAAACCGGTGCCAGCATGACGGCCAGCCAGGCATGGCAGGCCGCCCGTCCCTGAAAACTTTATTTTGAGAAACCAGTAAACGCAGAGTCCGCCTGCGCGCCGAATGAGAACGATGTCTCCTCCAACCTTTTCTGAGACCTCCTCCAGGTCCATCATTCGCATTGCCGTCGTTGACGATCACTCGATCATGCGGGCGGTTTACCGCAGCCTCATTGATGATTCGCCCGAGCTGGACATGGCCTGGAGCGCCGCCACCCTCGAAGAAGCCAGGCTGCACATCGAAAGGGATGACATCCCCGATGTCATCATCCTCGACGTGACGCTGCCCGATGGCACTGGCTATGAACTGCTCCGCGAAATTCTTCACGAATTTCCGAACCTGCCCGTGCTCATGGTTTCTGCCCACGAAGAGCAGGCCTACATCACCCAGGCCGCCGAGGCCGGTGCGCGAGGTTACCTCGTCAAGGATTCCTCCCCAGCCGAACTCATGGATGCCCTGGAGACCGTGATCAGCGGGGAAACCTACTTCAAATCGGTCGCCTAAAGACATCAGCGGTCCGCAGGAGATCACCCTTCATTCTGCCCATGTCTGCCTCCACCCTCTGGCACGATTTTAAGGACAGCCCACCAGGCCAACGGTTTCAGGACTTTTATAAAAAGCGCCAGGAGGACCGCAGCGACGGCCATGGCTGGCGGCGGGCCCTGTATGTCGGCCTGGGCGTGGTCATTTCTATTGGCGGCATCGTGCTCCTCGGCATGCCGGGGCCGGGCCTGCTCGTTCTGGCTTTGGGGCTGGCCCTGGTGGCAGGCGAGTCTGCCCTGATGGCACGGGGGCTGGACAGGCTGGAAGTCTGGCTGCGCGCCCTCAGCCAGCAGTTCATTCAGTGGTGGCGGCATCTGCGGCCTTATCAGCAATACCTGGGCATCGCGGCCGTCATTGCGCTCGCGCTCGGGGCCGCTGGCTGCGTATACAAGGTGCTGTCCTGAAGCTCCCCCACACGCCATGGCGCAGAAGCTCCCAGCCGCGAAACCTGCTGCCATGCCCGAGGCGCATGCGGCACAGGAGGTCGGCCTTCGGTACTCCTGTGATGCACGTCCGGGCCTGAGCCGCCAGAAGTCCGGTGAAGGCTTCATTTACCTCCGTCCTGATGGCAAACGGGTCAGCGATGCCGTGGTCCTCAGGCGCATCCGCTCCCTGGTCATCCCGCCCGCGTGGACTGAGGTGTGGATCTGCCCCACGGCCAATGGTCATATCCAGGCTACCGGACGAGATGCCCGAGGCCGCAAGCAATACCGCTATCATCCGCGCTGGCGGGAGCATCGTGACGAGAACAAGTTTGAGCACATGGTGGCCTTTGCCAAGGCCCTGCCTAAGATACGGCGCCGGGTGCAGCGCGACCTCAAACGCCGGGGCATGCCACGTGAAAAAATCCTCGCGGCCGTGCTGCGTCTTTTAGAGACCACCCTTATCCGTGTCGGCAATGATGAGTATGCCCGCACCAACCGCTCCTACGGCCTCACCACCATTCACAACCGGCATGTGAAGGTGACCCGCGAGACCCTCCGCTTCCAGTTCCGGGGCAAAAGCGGCAAGAGTCATGAGATTAGCCTGAGAGACCGACATCTGGCCCGCATCGTGAAACGCTGTCAGGACATGCCTGGCCAGGAACTGCTGGCCTATGAAGACGAGTCTGGCCAACCCAGGGACGTGAGCTCCGAAGATGTGAACGACTACCTGCGCCAGATTTCCCGCGGCGACTTTTCGGCCAAAGACTACCGCACCTGGGCCGGCACCGTGCTGGCCGCCCTGGCCCTGCGTGAATTCGAGGAGGTCACCTCACAAAACCAGGCCAAAAAGAACATCGTCCTGGCTGTTGAATCCGTGGCCCGCATGCTGGGAAACACCCCGGCCGTATGCCGGAAGTGCTATGTCCACCCGGCCATCCTGGAATCTTATTTTGAGGGCCAGACCATCGCCACCCTGCGCACGGAGATGGCAGGGAAAATTGACCGCGTCCTTTCCCGCCTCAAGCCCGAAGAGGCCTCCGTGCTTGTTCTGCTGCAGCAGCGCCTGAAAAGCAGCCGGAGGCGGCTCTCCCCCGGCAGCAGCAGAAAGAAGCCCTGACACTCAAGACTTCATGTCACTGCGCATGATCTGCCAAGCCAGAGAAATGGCGCCCCCCGTGGCCAGCAGGAAGAGCAGCATGGCAAAGCCAGGATAACCAAAAAGGCGAAAGCTCGTCTCCACCCGCATCAGCATCGAGGCTCCGACAATCAGCGCGGCGAGAATGAGGCCCAGCGTGATGCGGTTCGCCACCTTTTGCAGGCCGGTCATCACCACCTTTTCATCAATGGTGTCCAGGTGGATCTTCAGCTTGTTGCTGGCCACCACTTCCAAAAACTGGTTCAGTCTGCCAGGCAGTTTCTCGATGAGCTCCTTGGCATCCAGCACGGAGTTCAGCAGGTTGCCTAACGAAAGGCTCTTCAAAGTTTTGGCCCGCATCAGCTCGGCCGAATTGCGGCGGATGGATTCGTTCGGATCAAAGGTGGGGTCCAGCGTGCGGCCCACCAGGTCCAGATTCAGCAGGGTCTTGCCCAGCATCGTCAGCTCCTCAGGCACACTGAGGCCTGTGCGCGCAGCCACCTGGGTCACGTGCATGACGATCTTGCCCACCTCCAGATTCTCCACCGTGGCCCCCTGCTGCTGGCTGACGATCTCCGCAATGTCCTTGCGGAAGGCCGCTTCGTCGAAATGATCTTTCTCCGTGCCCATCGCCTGGGCCACGGCGGCGGCGCGGTCGCTCTGCCCGTCGCTGATGGCCAGCAGCAGCTTCAGGAGCTGGTCCTGCATCTGCGGGCCCACCCGCGCGATCATGCCAAAGTCCAGCAGGGCCACCTTACTGTTGTCCGCCGTCAAAAAAACATTGCCCGGATGCGGATCGGCATGGAAGACCCCGACGATGAGAATCTGGTGCAGGTAGGAGCGGAACACCTCCTCCGCCAGCGCCCGCCCGTCCACATCCATGCGCACGATCGGGTGCAGCTTGGTGATCTTGGTACCGTCCACATACTCCATCGTCAGCACCCGGCCTGAGGAGTAGTCATCTACGGGAGCCGGAATCACCAGACGGGTGAAATCCGCCAGCTTTTCGCGCATCAGTTTCATGGTCTGCGCTTCCTGGCGATAGTCCAGTTCGCGCAGCAGTGCCTTGCGCAGTTCCCCCACAATCTTGGTGAATTCAAACCGCCGCCCGGTGTCCGTGTGGCGGTCCAGAAACTCGGCAATTTCCGAGATGGCTGCCAAGTCGGTGGCCACCTGTTCCCGCACATCTGGCCGCTGCACCTTCACCGCCACCTCCTGCCCGCTGCGCAGCACCGCATAGTGGACCTGGCCCAGCGAGGCAGCCGCCATAGGAACCGGATCGAACGATTGAAAAGCCTTGGAAATGCGCGCGCCGATCTCCACATTCACGATGGCCTCCACCTTCTCATAAGGGAAGGGCTGGATGTTATCCTGCAGCATGCTCAGCGCCTCCATGTAGGCAGGTGGCACAAAGTCTGAGCGGGTGGAAAGAAGCTGCCCCAGCTTGATGAACGTCGGCCCCATCTGCTCCAGATCCTTGGCCAGTTCAAGCGCCCCCGGCGGCACCGGCGGCGGTGGTGCAAACTCCAGCGGATCATCCACAATCGGGGCCGCTTTCACCAGGTCTCCATGACCATATTTGATCATCAGGCCCAGGACTTGTTTGTATCTTTTCAGGTGTTCCGGATGAAGGGAGAGTGTCATGGTGAGGATGTCGTGCATTTGGCCATCGTGTCTCCTCATCCCCCTGGCTGTACGATTCTCATGCACGCGGATGCCCGTCCTCTTTCGAAAATGAAAAGATGACACCCCAAAGCGTACACAACTTTCAGGAGTGGTTTGAGGCACTGCACACCACCGAGCAAAGCCAGGTGGCCATGATGCGGCTGGAACCAGGCCGGGAAACCGGGCCCGGACCCGAAAGCCATGCCCGCAGTGACCAGGTGCTCCTCGTCCTCGAAGGTACTTTGGAAGGGGAAATTGCCGATGAGCGCATTTCCATGGGCAAAGGCGATTTCATCACAGTTCCCGCAGGCACCCCCCACCGCTTCTACAATGCGGGTGAGCGTTCTGCCCTAACCTTTAATGTGTATGCTCCGCCTGCCTATCCCCCCGACGCCCGAGGATGATGCCGGGTATTCCAGCAACGGCCACGGCCTGGCCACCCTCGCACTAACGGCCGCCATCAGCGGCACGCTGGCAGTGATCATCAGCAAAAATTTCCTGGAAACGGAAAAGAAGATCACCCACCACATCGAGACCGACTACGCGGTCTGTGACGAGGCCTTTGCCCGCACCATGAGCCATCTCCTGGGCCCGCCTCTGCTGAGCGGCAACAAGGTCACCGTCCTGCAAAACGGTGCCCAGATTTTCCCGCGCATGCTGGAAGTCATCCGCCAGGCCCAGCGAAGCGTGACCTTTGAAAACTTCGTCTGGACCAAAGGCCGGATCGTTGAGGAGTTTTCAACCGCCTTCGCCGAATGCGCCCGCCGGGGCGTGAAGGTTCACTTTCTCCAGGATGCCATGGGATCCAACTGCCTGGACAGCGGCTGCATGAAGCAGATGCGCGAGGCCGGTGTGGAGGTGGAGATCTTCCGCCGCTACAACTTGGCCAACTTCAACCACCGCACCCATCGCAAGATCCTGGTGGTGGACGGCCGCATCGGCTTTGTCGGCGGCGTTGGCTTTTCCGACATGTGGGACGGCCATGGTGATCAAAGTGACCATTGGCGCGACACCCAGTATGAAGTGGAGGGGCCCGTGGTCGCCCAGATGCAGCAGGCCTTCATGGACAACTGGATGCAGACCCGCGCACGCGTGCTGCATGGCGATGACTACTTCCCAAAACTCTTTCCCTGTGGCGATACGCAGTGCCAGATCTTCACAAGCTCCGTCAGTGAAGGCGCCGACAGCGCCCGTCTGATGTTTCTGATGTCCATCGCCGCAGCCCGCCAGTCCATCCGCATCGTGAATCCCTACTTCGTCCCTGACATGCTGGTGCTGCGCCTGCTAAAAAAGGCCTGCGAACGCGGAGTCAGCGTGGAGATCATCGCCCCCAGTGAGCGCATTGACCAAAAGGTGGTCCGCTACGTCGGCCGTGCCCGCTGGGGCGGGCTGATGCGCAAGGGCGTACGCTTCTATGAATTCCAGCCCGCCCTTCTCCACTGCAAGTATTTCGTCGTGGACGAACAATGGGTGTCCGTCGGCTCATGCAACCTGGACGACCGCTCCCTGTGCCTGAACGAGGAGGCCAACCTCAATGTCTGGGACCGCGAGTTTGCGCGCCAGCACCTGAAAGTCTTTGAAGCGGACAAAAGACGGTCCCGTGAAATCACCTTGCAGGACTGGATGAACCGCCCCTTCCGGGAAAAAGTGCTGGGCCATCTGGGCGGGATTTTTCGCTCCCAGCTCTGAGCGTCTAACAAACAAGAGGTTCATTTTTCCAGCTCACGCCGGCTCAGCTTCCGGGCAAATCACCAGGTCTGCCACCAGCGGCAGGTGGTCGGAGGCGACCTGCGTCTCCCGGTTGTTCAGCACCTCCACCTTGTGCGCCTGCAGCCTGCTGTTCATAAAGATGTAGTCCAGACGGGTCACGGGCCACCGGGAGGGAAAGGTGGACCGTGGCCGACTTCGCAAGGTCCACCTTTGCACGTCCTTGAGCCGCCGCGTGATGGTCCGGTAAACAAGTGATCCGGGAAAGGCATTCAGATCCCCGCACAGTACAAAGGGATGCGTCTGGATGCTGCCATCCATCCAATCTGGCCCCAGCAGGGCGGTGACCTGCGCCAGCCGCTCGCTCCAGCTCAATCCCAGGTGGGTATTCAGCAGATGAACCGGCTGCCCCTGCATATCAATCTGCACCAGGATGGCCCCCCGGGGTTCAAAGGCCAGCCGGGAGGATGAGGTGGGCAGCATTCCCTGATGCAAAAGGGTCATCGGCAAACGGCTGAGAATCGCATCGCCATATTGCTCCGACAGCTGGGTGACAGCCGGGTGAAAATGGAAGTCCATTTTGAGCGCGTCCGCCAGGTGTCTGGCCTGGTGCAGTCCCCGGCTGCGGCGGCGCTCCACATCCAGCTCCTGCAGCGCCACCACATCGGGTGCGGCGGCTGCGATGACGGCCGCTATCCGGCTTTCGTCCAAAGAACCGTCCGTGCCCACGCAGCCGTGCACATTGTAGGTCATCACGCGAAGCATCGGCGGCTTCATCGGGGCAGGTTCTTTCACAAGTTTTGACTCCCCCGGGTAACTGGCTTGTCCGGAGGTGTGTCAGGCCGGACCGGTGGAGCCATTTTGCGCATCTGCTTGAGCGCCTGTTCGCGGTCCTTGTCCGTCACCCGCTCGCGGTCATCTTCCACGGCGATGTCGGCGGCGAGTTGCTCGATCTGGTCGGTTCCGCCTAACTGGTCGAGTGTGTCATCATCTTTGTGTGTGGCAGTGTTTTTCATGGCAGAAGAGTGTCTGCCCAGGATTCGCCGTGGAACCTCTTAACGGCCCTGCACATTTTGTTATGCTGCATATTGCCCGTATGGGATTTGCACACATCCACAACTCTTCGCGTTGGCGAATTCTTCACAGCAGCTCGGCCCGGCATGCGACACGGGCAACAAGCGCTGCGAAACAACCCAAACTAAAAGATCTATGAAATTACCTATCGTTACCGCCCTCTTTGCAGGCCTCGCCATGCTTGCCATCACCGTGCAGGCAGCCGACCCCAAGAGCACTCTCAACTCTGCCGATGAAAAATTCGTGAAGGCAGCTTCACAGCATGGCATGGGCGAGGTGCAGATCGCCGCCCTCGGCGTCAAAAAAGGTGCCCGTGCAGACGTGAAGGCCCTGGCCGAAAAAATGGTTCTGGCCCACACCACCCTGAACACCGAACTCACCGGCCTGGCCAAAGCCAAGGGCGTTGAGATCTCCACCGTCACCGATCCGGCCGACACCGAAACCCTCAAGGAACTCGAAAACACCAACACGGGCGACGCTTTTGACAAGGCTTTCCTGAACCAGCTGGAATCCGGCCACAAGGAGGCAATCGACCTCTTTGATGATGCCGCCAAAGATTCCAAGGACGCCGAAGTGAAGGCCTGGGCCGGCAAGGCCCTGCCAGAACTCCGCAACCATCTTGACGCCGTCCAGGCCGCCCTGAAGAAATAACTCTTCGTTTCTGTTTTGCGCAGGCCTCCGGGCCTTCGTCACGCTGGCGGTGATGGTGGACTCTCCGTCCTCCCGTCACCGCCAGTTTCATTTTCACTTTTGACGTTCTTTTTGTTATGCCTGCCCCCCTTTCCTCCAAACGGCTCGCCGGCCTCCTCGTCCCCGTTTTTGCCATGCGCCGCACCCATGACATGGGCATCGGCGACACCCGCGCCGTCCTCGAAACCATCGATTTCTGCGCCTCCCATCAGTTCGCCATTTTGCAGCTGCTGCCCATTCATGAAACCGTAGGCGACCACAGCCCCTACAACCCCATCAGCTCCCGCGCCCTCTCCCCTGCCCTGCTCACCCTGGAGCCCGAAGCCGTTCCCGGACTGACGCAGGAAATTCTGGACACGCTGGCCCCGCCCTCATGGCTGGCCCAGTTGCGCGAAGGCCCCGTCAAGCATCTCTCGGTCCATCCTTTGAAGCTGCAGGTCCTCCAGGAGGCCGCGCGCAACTTTGAAATGACGTCGGAGATCCCTCCGGAGTTGCAGCAAAACTACGCCGACTTCCAGTCCCAGGCCGCCGACTGGCTGCCTGGCTACACCCTGTTCCGCACGCTCGTCCAGGAATATGGCGGCAATGCCCACTGGGAGCAGTGGCGGCCCGAGCACCACACCCCGGCCAGTGCCGAGCAATGGCTGGCGGCCCACCCTGAACGGGAACGTCTGGAGGCCTGGCGTCGCAGCTTCACCTTCATCCAGTGGGTGGCCTGGCGGCAGTGGCGCGCGGTGAGAAAACATGCCGATGAACGCGGCGTGCAGCTCATGGGCGAGATGTCCTTTGGCGTCTCCAAAAGCAGTGCCGATGTCTGGCTGCATCCCGCGCTCTTTGACCGTGACTGGAGCATGGGCACACGGCCGGTCTCCTACTTTGACACCAACAAAGATTCCGAACGCTGGGGCCAGAACTGGGGCCTGCCGCCCTACCGCTGGGAAAACCACCGCTCTGAAAATTTCGCCTGGTTGCGCGGGCGGCTCAGCTCGCAGGCCCAGTTCTTCCACCTGTGCCGCCTGGACCATCTGCGAGGCTACTTTCGCGGCTACATGTTCCCCTGGCAGGGCGGGGCGCAGCATGCCGAATTTGCCACCCTCACGGAAGAGGAGGTGAAGGCCCGGACCAACGGTCTGCTGCCCCGCTTTGTCCCAGGCCCTGACGAACAGGAAAACACCGCCCTCATGAATGACCTCCAAGGGCGCGAGATCATCTCCGTCATGCAGGAGGCCGCCGGCCCCATGGGACTGGTGGCGGAACTCATGGGCATGATGGCCCCCTACATGCGCCAAGCCCTGGATGACCTGCAAATGCCCAACCTCACCTTCCCCCTTTTGGAAAAGGATGAAAACGGCCAGCTGCTGCACCAGGATTCCTTCCGCGAGCTCAGCCTCGTAGCCTACGGCAATCATGACCACGCCCCCATCGCCGCCGTTTACTCACGCCTTCGCGAGGGCCTGGGCACAGACGATGCCGCCCAGCCGACTGACCTGGCCAACCTGCTGGCCTTTGCCAGGTGGGATGCCCCCGCACCCGAGGCCCTGAACAGCGAGCTTCTTTCAGCCCTGCAAAAGTCCTTGTTTGAAACTCCCTGCCAACTGGCCGTCCTCATGTGCATGGACTTGCTGGGAACAGCCCAGCGCTTCAATCTGCCCGGCAGCTATGGCAGCCTCACCTGGTGTGAAAGGCTGGAACTTCCCTGGCCTGAACTGGAGCGCCATCCTGTCTACGGTCCCCGCATCCAGGAGGCCGAGCGCTGGGTGCAGGAATCTGGCCGAGCCCCTGCCGCGTAATTTTTTTGCCTCTCTGGCGATTTTTCCCCCAGGGAATACATGCAGGAATGCACTTCCCTGCGATGTGTGAGAAGGGCGGGCAGGAGACTGGCCGTCCTTTATGGAATTTGCCCTCCAGCCCTATCCTGACCATGTCCCCGGCATCTCATACTCCCACCACCAGCGCGGTTAAAAAAACCGCCCATTCCCCGGTCCCAAATCCCAACCTCAACAGGCAGGCAGGCAAGGAGCATTCGGCATCCTCCCTCAGCGCTCCGCCTTTGGTCCTGGTGGTGGATGATCAGGCGCGTAACGTGCAGATGGTGAAAAAGGTGCTGTCCAGTGACGGCTTCCAGGTCGTCACCGCAGAGAGCGGGGAGGAGGCGCTGCGCTGCATCAGCAACCACTGGCCGGATCTCATCCTGCTGGATGTCGTCATGCCTGAGATGGACGGCTTTGAAGTCTGCGAACAGATCAAAGGCAACCCTGCCACCCAGAACATCCCCATTATTTTCCTCTCGGGCGACACGGGGCACCAGTCCGTCATGACCGGCTTTGCCAAGGGGGGCATTGACTACATCTCCAAGCCTTTCAACAAGTCCGAGCTCCTCGCCCGGGTGCGCACGCATGTGGAGCTGCACCGCAGCCAGGTACGCAACCTCATGCAGGTGCAGGAGCGCCGCCGCACCCTGGACCTCATCGCCCACGAATGGCACAAGCCGCTTCAGCGCATCTCCCTCTTCCTTTCCACCGTTTACCGGGACATGGAGGAGGCCGACCGGCCCGGCAGCATGCTCGCTCTCAGCAAAGAGGCCATGCGGGAAACTCACCGGATGCTGAGCTCCGTCGAAGGCTTTCTGCACCAGGAATCCTCTGCCGCAGGCGCTTTCCAGGAAGGCTCCGCCCCGCTCGGCCTAACCACTGATGATTTAAAATCCATGGTGGGCAAATGGTACGTCACGGCCAAGCGGAAGCTGGTGGAGCTGGTCCTCACCGCCCCGATCAAGCCGCTCCCAGTGGCTGGCCTCTCCTTTGCCATCAACCAGATCGTGGATGCCGTGCTTTCCAATGCGGTCAACTTCACCCCGCAGGCGGGCCGCATCGAGGTGCGCATCGCCGAGAAAAATGACCATATCGTCCTGCGCGTGAAGGACAATGGCCCAGGCTTTTCAGACGAGTACCTGCGCCGCCAGTTCCAGCCCTACATGCATCACAGAGATGGCAGCACCCAGGCCAGCCTGGGCGTGGGCCTTGCCTCGGCCAAACGCATTGCCGACCGGATCAAGGCCACAATGACCATCGGCAACCGCACCCGTGGTGCAGGTGGCTACGTCACCGTGACCTTTCCCAGCAGCGCTGTGAAGCTCGCGGACTTGGAGACTCTGGAAGAGCCCCCCTCCAACGATCCGTAAAGGGCCTGTGGGCTTGCTTTATTGGGCAAGCCCTCTCTTTCGGATTCAGCTCCCAAGGGATCCCGCTCAATTGGGCGGGGCCACCTGCACTCCCGTTGCATGGCCGATCTCGGGCAGCTTGGCCCCTGCCTGGTAGGCCCATAGCGCGTGGCATTTGCGGCAATAAAACTTCTTCTCGAAAAGGCCGAAGTTGCTCGCCCACTCCAGCAGCAGTGGCGTGATGAAATACTTGCGGGTAAACTGCGGATATTCCACCGCCAGGGAACCGCACTCCGGGCAGCTGAAGATATGACGGCAGACCGGCTCATGCGTGCCCTGCATGTCCTGAATCAGGTTCACGGCACGTGCATAGTCCGCATCATTGACTTGAACGATGGAGAAGGCCTTGGGTTTGGTGAAGAAGATGAAGCGCTGGACGTCCTGTTCATCGTGGGTGCGGGCCGTGATGCCATTCCGGCTCAGCGTCTCCGCCAGGTTTTCCGCCTCGTACATGCTGTCCAGTGTCGCCAGATTGATATAGTTCATAAGCGTGGGGGCTAGTTCACTGTATTCGGAGGTCTGGCCCTCCGTGCGTCTGGTCATTTTAGAGACGGCCAGCAACAGGGGTGCAAACGATACGCATTTCACAAGATGCACGGTTTTCCTCGTGCATTTCGTCACTGGCACCCTCGGCTGGCAAAATGCGAAAGTAGGTAACTCGTTGAAAATCAACGAATTTTCATCCGTGGCACAGCGGGTATGGGGTTTGCAATACAGGGAAGCAGCTCTGTGCTCAGCCATTTGAGCAAACACTGAAACCCCTTTTGCCCACGCCCCTTATGAAAATCGCCCCCACCTCCTCCTTCACGAACCTGGATGACGAAGCCCTCATGGCCTGCCTGGCCAACAAAGAGCCAAACGCCCTGTGGGTGATCCATGAGCGTTACCACTCCATTTTGAAGTCCATCATCATCTCCGTCATCCATGATGAAACCGAAGCTGACGATGTTCTTCAGGAAGTGTTCATCCAGATCTGGACCCACGCCGCCAACTACTCTGTCGCCAAAGGCAAAGCCGCCGGCTGGCTCATCACCCTGGCACGTCGCCGCGCCATTGACCGCCTTCGTCAGCGCCACTCCTACCAGCTCGCCACGGAGCGGCTGGAAAAGGCCTCCCGGCCTTCCAACGCCTACGAGATCGAAAGCGCCCAGCACGACATTGAGAATCACGACATCCGCAACTACCTCAACAGCCTCCTGCAGACCCTGCCAGTAGCCCAGAAGGAAGTGGTGGTCCTCGCCCACCTTCATGGCATGAGCCAGCGCCAGATCGCCTCCGCCATCAGCCTGCCCCTGGGCACGGTGAAAACCCGCCTGGAACTGGGCATGCGCAAGCTCTGCCACGTCGCCGGCGGCACCCAGCACAAGGTGATGTAATCACACTTCTTGTTAGTCTTTTCTGGCCGGATCCTGGGAAACTGTCCCGGGACCCGGTCAGTTGTTTTGGCCCACCTCCACCAGATAATCAAAGGCACGCCGTGCGCGGGCCAGCGTCTCTGCCACGGATTCGCTGGCGTTCCCCGCTAGCTCCAGAATCAGGGAACCTTTGAACTGGTGTGTCTTCAGCTCTCCCAGCAGCCAGCGCCAGTCGATCACCCCTTCGCCGGGATTGAGGTGCGCGTCATAGTTGCCCCGGTTGTCGTTCGCATGCAGCATTTTCAGGTGGCCGGACAGCTTGTGGACCACGGTTCCCAGTTCCCCGGCCAGATTCGCATGCCCGGTATCCAGGCAGGTGCCCACATTGCACTCCCGGATCTGGCCCAGCAGGTACAGCATGTCGCTCGTGTGGCCGAAGAGCAGATGCGGCAGCATGTTTTCCAGCAGCAGATTGACCCCCAGGTCCTGGCATTTGCGGGCCACCACATTCAGGGAGTCTGCCGCGTGGTTCATGTGCTGGAGGAACTCCTCCTGCGGCGGCCGCCCCTCCCTTTCCGGACCAGGATGCAGCACAATGTTTCGCGCCCCCATGGCCGCAGCAGCCGTGCAGGCCACCAGCAGCTCATTCACCGCGCCACGCCGCGTGGGCTCATGCAGGGAGGTGATGTCAATGTGGTCCGCAAAAGGGGCGTGAAAGGAAAACGGATGCAGATCCAGTGCCCGCATCCGCTCTCCGGCCTCCCTCACCATCTCATGCTGGTGGTAGTCCAGATGTTTGGGGAAGGAGCAGATTTCAATCTGCCGGAAGCCGCTCTCGGCAATGCCGTCGAGTACTTCAAAAATGCTGCGCTGATAAAAGCAGCCGGTGGAAAGTCCGATGGGCCATTGGTTCATAGCATGGGGTGGGTGAGCAGGGTTTGGCGCAGCGGTGCCAGGCAGGCCCCGGCATCGCAGGGCGAATGGCAAAAGCCTTTCTCCCGGGTGGATACGCAGTTGAAATCAATGAGTTCATCCAGGCCGGTGGCGCGCAGGCCGGCGAAGACACGCGTGTAAAAATCTGCCCGGATGGCGGCGCTGTAATCCCGCCAGTCCACGCCCCAGCCGAAGGCCGGGTTCTCAAACTTCGACCGGATGAGACCCGCTATATGCCGTGGATGCCACCCCCGCGCCAGCAGGCTGCGGGTGATGAGCTGCATGCCCGCAGGCTTCAGCAGCCGGTCGTTAGGATCCTCCAGCAAGCTCCGCATGCACGTCGGCAACATGTGGCCAGGTGTCTGGTCATACGTTTCATGCCAGCGGTCCTTGGCATCATGATGGTCGGAGTAAAAGAACTCATGAAAACGCCGCAGGGGGGAGGCCAGATACTCATCCAGCAGCCGGGCCGTGCCGTGGGACTGTTCAGGAATCCGCACGCAGGCTCGTCGGGCCAGGTCCCTCACCTCAGACTCCACCTGGCGCACCTGCAGGGCCAGTTTCACATCCATCTCATGCAGAGGCACCACCCGCACCAGCGGGATCTGGTCCCGCACCCGCGGATCATCCGTCAGGCCCTGCATCCAGGGTTTGAGGTAATAGGTGAAGGGCTGGCGGATCATCCGCGAATACAGCGGGTCCCCATACTCGGAGATGTCCACCGAAACGATCTCCCGCCGGCCTGAATGGCCAGGGCCCACATGCACCGCCGTGATCTCCACTGGGATGTCCATCAAAGGCGCCGCATCCTGCTTGATCCTCTGCGCCATGTACTCCATCACCAGCGATTGCCCGGCAAAGGCGCTCTGCGCGAGAGCCCCGATCTGCCCCGCAAACGGCTCCGGCACGGAAGCCACGCAGGCATCCCGCCACTCCGGTGCCGGATCCAGCAGGCCGAAGCGCTGGGCCAGTTCGCTGTGGCGTTCTATCCGCCAGACAAAATGATGCCCCTGCCCGGTGATGATGTGCAGCGGCCGGATGCCCCAGTGCAGCAGCAGGCACTCGATCACGCGCACCACCGGTTCCTGAATCTCAAAGGCCCGCTCCGGGTCCACATGTGCTTCCGCCGGTGAATCAAAGTTCACATACTCAATGTCCAGGTGGAAGAGCAGCGACCTGGAGTCCGAAAGGGAACGCGCAATGTCCAGGTCCCGCTCCAAAAACCAGTCCAGCTCCCCCGGGACACGCAACTGCGAACGCCGGAACTGACAACCGTCCGAATGCGTCAGATACGTGGCCGTCACCTGGTCCAGTGTCTCGCCTCCGAGAAACTCGATCAGTCGCTGCCGGATGGCGTCGTCCCGATAAAATGGAGTCATCCAGTTTAATCGGATGCGCAACTGTCCGCGCGTGCCGTCATGAGGTTCGTCACAAGAAAAAACGCGGGGCCAAAAACACCGACGGAAGCGAAGCCTCATGAACCCAAATCACCGCCATGAACACCACTTCCCCCTGCGAAACCTGCGGCAATGTTTACGACAAAGCCTTCACTGTCACCCTCCGTGGGAAGACGCACACTTTTGACAGCTTTGAATGCGCCATCCAGGCGCTCGCCCCCGTCTGCGGCCACTGCGACTGCCGGATCATTGGTCACGGGGTCGAATCGGACGAACAGATCTTTTGCTGTGCCCATTGTGCCACCAAGGCTGGCGAAAAAGGGCTCAAAGACCGCCAGTAAAACCACCCATCAAACAGGGTGGCCTGAGCTCATCTGGCACACTCGACATTGCATTTTGCGAATTGAGCCCATTGCAAAACGCCAAAACACCTGGACCTTGATCCCAAGGTCTCCAGTAAATCCAGGTCTCCGCCACATCGCCGGCGCTGGCATACGCCGTGCATAGCAATCGCCATACGCGATCACGGTTGATTGTTCCCGGTGAAAGCAGCCCTCTCCCACTCCCTCATGTCTTCTGCTTCCAAAAACGATCCCACCTCGCCCAGATCCACCATCATGGTCGTGGATGACCAGCCCCAAAACGTCAAGCTGGTGAGCGATCTCCTGACGGTGGCGATGGGGTATGAAGTCATCGAGGCGGAAAGCGGCTACCAGGCGCTGGAACTGCTGAAAAAAACCGTACCCGACCTCATCCTTCTGGATGTGCTGATGCCCGAACAGGACGGCGTGGAGACCTGCAAGATCATCAAGGAGAATCCCTCCCTCACCGACATTCCCATCATCTTCCTCTCAGCGGCCGATGACAAAAACCTCATCGTCCAGGCCCTGGAAAGCGGCGGCGTGGACTATGTGACCAAGCCCTTCAGCCGGGCGGAGCTGCTCACCCGCGTGCGCACCCACCTGGCCCTGAAGGGAGCCCGTGACTCCCTAAAAGCCCTGGCCGAAGACAAGGACGAGTTGCTGGGCATCCTCACCCATGACCTGAAGAACCACCTCGGTGGCATGCAGATGAGCGCCCAGCTCCTGCATGACCGGCTGGAGCGCCACCCCACCGATGACAAGTGCGAGCACCTCGTGGGCAACATCCTCCTCAACACCACCCAGATGCTGGCTTTCGTGAAGGAGTTCCTCGCCAACAGCCTCACGGAACGGATGATCCAGTTCAATGCCGAGCCGGTCAACCTCGCCCAGGCCGCCAATCAGGCCGTGCGGCAGTATCAGCTCGCCGCCGAGCGCAAGGAGATCGAGTTCGTCTGCCAGCTCAACACGCCCAGCAGCACCATCGAGGCCGATCCCACCGCCCTCAAGCAGGTCCTCGACAACCTGCTTTCCAACGCCATCAAATTCTCGCCCTCCGGCAAAAAGATTTTCGTCTCAGTCTCTCCCATGAAGGGCGACTGTGTGGAGTGCTGCATCCGCGATGAAGGACCTGGTTTTACCGACGAGGACAAGCAGCACATGTTCCGCCGCTATGCCCGTCTCACCGCCCGGCCCACCGCCGGAGAGCCGAGCACCGGCCTGGGCCTCAGCATTGTCAAAAAGCTGGTCGAAGCCATGCACGGCCATCTCCTGCTCGACTCCACCCTCGGCGAAGGCGCCATCTTCACCGTTCGGCTGCCCAAAAGCCGCCCCAACAAACGCCCGTCCAACGAGCTCCGCCCCTGACCCCTACCGACATGGACTTCCTAGTGATTGATGATGAAAAGAGCATCCGTGATGCCACGTGCATGCTCATTGATGACGAGGGCCACTACGCAGAGCCCGTAGTGAACACCGCCGGCGCCCTGGCCCGGCTGAAGGAGGAAAAGTACGACGCCATTTTGCTGGACCTCAACCTTGGACCTGAAAACGGCCTGGACCTGCTGGATCTCCTGGTCAAGCACCACCCCCAGATCCCCGTCGTCATGTTCACCGCCCAGGGCACCGTCAAGATGGCCGTGGAGGCCGTACGCCGCGGGGCCCTGGACTTCCTGGAAAAACCTTTCACGCGGGAGGAGTTCCGCGCCGTGCTCGCCCGCCTGGCACGCTTTCGCCAGATGAGCCAGCGCATCGAAACCCTGGAAAAAGAGGTTAAGGAAGTGCGCCAGCAAAGCGGGCCTGAACCGCGCTTTGACTTCGAAACACCCGTCATGAAATCTGTCATGGATGTGCTGATGCGCGCCGCCCGCGCCCCCGCCGCCATCCTCATTCTCGGGGAAAGCGGCACGGGCAAAAGCGTGGTCGCCAAGGCCATCCATCAGCAGAGCCATCTCAAGGACAAACCCTTCGTCACCGTCAGCTGCCCCGCCCTGTCCAAAGAACTGCTGCAGAGCGACCTCTTTGGCCATGTCAAAGGGGCCTTCACCGGCGCCATTCGTGACACCTGGGGCAAAATCAAACAGGCCGAAGGCGGCACCCTCTTCCTCGACGAAATCGGCGAACTGCCGCTGGAGATCCAGCCCCAGCTTCTGCGCCTGCTCCAGGAGCGTGAGTATGAGCGGGTGGGTGAAACCGTGACCCGCAAGGCGGATGTCCGCATCATCGCCGCCACCAACCGCGACCTGAAGGAAAGCGTGCGCAACCGCACCTTCCGCGAAGACCTCTTCTTCCGCCTGAACGTCATCTCCGTCGAGATGCCGCCTCTCCGGCATCGCCAGAGCGACCTTCTGCGCATCGCTGAATATTACACCGAGCACTTCGCCTCCCAAGTGGGGCGCAAGCTCCACGGCATCTCAGAGGCAGCCAAACGCCGCATCGCCAGCTACAGCTGGCCCGGCAACCTGCGTGAACTGCGCAACGCCATCGAACGGGCCGTCATCCTGGCCAATACCGACCAGTTGGAGGCCGACGACTTCCCCACCGAAGTGCACGGCGGTTCCTCTGTTTCCTCATCGGCAGCCAGCCCAGGCTCCAGCGGGGGCGGCATGAACTTCGGCGCCTGGGAGGGCATGACCCTCCAGCAGATCGAAGAAGCCTGCATCAAGCACACTCTGGAAACCGCCTCCAGCCTGGCTGAAGCAGCTGTCATCCTCGGCATTGATCAGGCCACCCTCTACCGGAAACGGAAAAAGATGGGGCTCGACGCCAAAGCCGTCCACTGAGATCCTTGGTGGTCAGCCTCATCATCCAAACATGAGGCTCAATGGCCATCTTCCATTCCCTTCTTCATGAAGACCTGAGACGTCCGGGCATCAAAGCAGAGGGCCAGCCTGCCACCCTCAAAAAGGGTTACGCAGGCTGGCCCAATGACTGAGTCAGAAGCGAAGGCCGGATGGCCTGGACTTAGCGTGATGAAGAGGCCGCCTTTTTACGGGCAGGGACATCATCTTCCTCCTCCTCATCGGAGGCTTCGTTGTCGCACTGGCTCAGGAGGATGGTGGCCACGCTGGTGAGTTCCTCATCAGCGGCGCCTTCTTCCTCAAGGGTTTCGGTGAGCAGAGCAATGTCATCGGCATGGCCCAGCTGCTCGGCAAAGGTGCGGGCATTTCCATAGCCCGCCATTTCATAGTGCTCCACCCGCTGGCAGCCTGAGATGATGCCCAGGTCCCGCAGGATGTCATCACCTTCCTCCTCGAGCATGCCTTCGCATTCTTCAAGCAGGCCCTCCATGCCTTTGCACTTTTCGCTTTCGCGTTTTTCATCGTGACTGGCGAGGATGTCATTGAGACGCTCCACGTGCTTTTTGGTGACTTCCAGATGGGCCTTGAGGGCTTCTTTCAGTTCTTTGGAAGACGCCGCCTTGATGACCTTGGGCAGAGCGGTTTTGATCTGCATCTCAGCGCTGTGCAGGTCCTGCAGTTCGTGGATGTAAAGCGTTTGAAGTGATTCGAGTTTCATGATGTGTTTTTGGTTAGTCTTGAGGAAAAATCAGAGTTCCTCAAAAATCTTTTCCACCTCTGCCCGGTTCTTGCCCAGACGTTGCTGCACGCGGCCATAGAGTTCGTCCTCCTTGCCTTCGACATAGAGGAGGTCGTCGTCGGTCAGCTCAGCATACTTCTGCTTGAGCTTGCCCTTGGCTTCGTTCCAGGTGCCTTTGACCCGCAGCTTGTTAGCCTGGTAGTTGGTGGCGTCGGCGGCCTTGTCACGGAGTTCGGCGGCAGCCGCTTTGGTTTCCTGGGCGGCTTCCTTGCTTTCCTGGCGGATGACTGCGCGTTCCTGACGGTCGCAGGCTGCAAGGCCAAGGGCCAGGGCGAGAAGGGTCAATGTCGTTTTCATGGTGGTGGCGGTTGGGTGGGTGGCTGCAGATGACTTTTGCAATCATCAGGCCACGAAGGCTGTTGCATAACCGGTGCCACCGTCCCGCATCCCCGTCCTTCCATTCTGCCATCAGCCACAGGCCGCTTTCTTAACCGCACTTTTGGTTAGCCTCCGCACTGCTGCATTTCGCTTTCGAGTTTGCACTCTGCGTGGCGCTTTGCATGTGACGGGGCAGGGCGGGGAATGAGGGACCCGAATGTGCAGGAAAGAAGTTTGGCTGGCTGCAAAGCCATCCCCCAATCCCCCCGACTCTTATGAATGCCCATTCCCAAAACCGGTCTCCCGATTCCTCTTCCGGTGCACGGTCACCTGCGCTCTTCCCTGCTGCCCAGAAAGCCGCCGGCCCGCAGGCGGCCTCCATTCCTGCGGCAGGGCTCACCGCCATCTTCCAGAACCTCATCAAGGTCACTCATGACGGCGAACACGGCTTCCAGCATGCCGCCGCCCAGGTGCATGACCGCGCCCTGCGCGATGAATTCCACAAATACGCACGCGAACGCCGCAGCATGGCCAGCGAACTGACGCAGCTGATGAACCTTGTGGGCGAAGGCACCACCGCCCCTTCGGGCTCGGCCACCGCAGCGTTTCATCGCACCTGGATGAGCCTGCGCACCGTCTTCTCTGAAGAACCCAACGACCAGGCCATCCTGGATGAAGTCGAACGCGGTGAGGAGGCGGCTGAAGAAGCATTTCATGAAGTGCTGGACCCGACCGATCTGCTTCCTGAAGTCGTCAGATCAGGCATTGAAACCCTGGCCGAAAAAGTCCACCGCGCCCATGAACGGGTGCGCCGCCTGCGGGACAGCGGCCTTTATCAGAGGCCGCAGCAACACTGAGTTCAAAGCCCGCGCCGGAGGGCGCTGGGCAGGATGCCCAGACGGTCACGATACTTCACCACCGTGCGGCGGGACATGCGAATGCCACGCTCGGCCAGACGTTCGACGATCTCCTTGTCATGCAGAGGATGAGCACGATCCTCGGCCTGGATGATCTCCTTCAGTGCTGCCTCGACCGTGCGGCCGCTCACGGCCTCACCGGAGAAGGTGGCCATCCCGGAGGTGAAAAAGGACCTCAGTTCAAAAACACCGTGCGGAGTGTTGGCAAACTTGCCCGCCACCGTCCGGCTGACGGTGCTTTCATGCACGCCGATCTCGTTGGCAATGTCGGCCATGGTCATGGGCTTCAGTGAGGAGGGCCCGATCTCAAAGAAGCCCTCCTGCCGGGCCACGATGTGCTCCGCCACTTTCTGAATGGTCTGCTGCCGCTGCTGCAGCATTTCGATGAAAAAGCGGCCGCGCTTGATGTGGTCGCGGATGAAGTCGCGGACATCTTTTTTGCCGCCCGACTCCGCCATCATGCTCTTGTAAAACTGGCTGATGCGGAGAGACGGCGTCACTTCTTTGTGGATCGTCACCGTCCATTTCCCCGCCTGCTTTTCGATGGTCATTTCCGGCTGCACATGAAAGCCGATGGCCGGGGTTTCATCGAAGTCTCTCGCTGGCCGCGGGTTCAGGTCCGTGATGCGCAGCGCTGCGTCCTGCACATCGTCCAGCTCCACATCGAAATGCTCGGCGATCTCTTCGAACTTGCGGCGGGACAGCAGCAGAAAGCACTCGTCCAGAATGTGATACTCGAGGGTCTTGGTGCGTTTTTCCCGCTCCAGCTGCACCATGAGGCACTGGCGCAAATCTGAAGCGCCGAGGCCGGGAGGATCCAGCGTCAGCAGCATGTCCTGGGCAAATTCCAGTTCCTCCAGCGGCCGGCTCTCTTCCTCGGCGATCTCGGCCAGCGGCTTTTTCAGCCAGCCATTGTCATTCAGGTGCCCCAGCAGGCGTAGGATGTCGCCCTTTTCCTCTTCATCAAAACGCATGCCCAAAAGCTGGCCCTCGACATGTTCGGCCAGGGTCACAGGTTTGGTGAGTGACTCCATGACGAACTGGCGGCGCTCCTCATCCTCCGGGGTCACCACGCCGCGCGTCGGCGCAGGATTCCACTCTTCATCCCGGCGGGCCAGTTTGCTCAGTTCCTCGTCCCAGGCATCCTCCACGGGGTCCTCGACCGTGGACTCCAGACTGGCATCAATGCCGCCTTCCAGTTCCAGGACGGGGTTCTGCTGCATCTCCTGGCGTACCAGAAGGTCCAGTTCATGGGTGGGTGTTTGAAGAACCGCGAGCTTCTGCCTGAGTTCCAGCGACAGATGCTGCGAAAGTTCGGGGGCTTGCAGGAGGGTGTTTGAAGACACAACGCGGGAGAGGTGAATCGAAGGGACGGGATCAGACGATGGCGATCTTTCTTGGCAGATCAAAAGCGCATTCAGTTGACTACTTTTGCAAGAACCATGCCTGCCTGATAAAGCTTTGACAGGGGGAACATACAGGCATCAGCAGAGGCCCTGCACCTCTTTCTTTTGCAAACTGCAAGAGCTGGACGAATGCATCCTGCAAATTCAGGGGATGTTTATGAGAAGCCCGGCGGCACAGGTCTTGCAGCACCCTTTTGCACCCCTCCCCTCATGACTTTCAAGATCACCTGTGAACTGGACTACACGGTCACCTCTCCCCTGACTTTCCTGCTGAACATCCGCGCCCAAAAAAACGCGCGTCAAAAGGTCCTCGAAGAAAAGTTCCACCTCACCCCGACCATGCCCCATGTGGAGCATGCAGACGAGGTGACGGGCAACCGCTTTGACCAGATCACTGCCCAGGTCCCGGGACTTTATCATGTGCGCTATGAGGCCCTGGTGGAGAACAGTCCTGAAATCCTGTCCCGAAAAGACCTCGCTGACACGGAAGTACACGAGTTTTCACTGGAGGTCCTGGCCTGCCTGTATGCCAGCCGTTACTGCCAGTCCGACCGGCTGGGCAACCTGGCGGCCCAGCAGTTCGGCCACTGCGAAACCCCGGTGGAGCGGGTGCTGGCTGTCATCGCCTGGATCTCAGAGCACATCGCCTATGTCAGCGGCTCCACCGATGCCAGCACCTCCGCCGTGGATTCGCTGGTGGAGCGCCAGGGCGTGTGCCGTGACTTTGCCCACCTGGGCATCGCCATGTGCCGGGCGATGAACATCCCGGCCCGGTATTTTACCGCCTATGCCCACGACCTGAACCCGCCCGACTTCCACGCCTGTTTTGAGACCTGGATCGGCGGCCGCTGGCTGCTGTGGGATGCCACCGGCCTGGCCTCCCCGGACGGGGTGGTACACATCGGCACGGGCCGGGACGCCGCCGAAGTGTCCGTCTGCACCTCCTTTGGCAATCTGCAGCTGGAGCGCCAGAACATCACCTGCGAGGCGATGGAAGATAACTACCAAAAACAGACGGCGGAAGAACTTCAGCGCGTCTTCATCTCCCACGCGTAACTTGGTTAACCCCCAAGGTGGGCCTGCTCCCGCGCCGCCACTTCTCCCATGAGACGTTACCACATCGAGCACCGCACCGTTTACCGTTACTCGGAGCCGGTGCGCTTTGGCCTGCACCGGATGGTGCTGCGGCCCCGTGAAGGGCACGACGTGCAGGTGGTGAAGCATGACCTGGAGGTGTATCCTCAGGCGCACTTTTTCTGGCTGACCGACCTTTTTGGCAACAGCATCGCCCTGGCCGAAATACCGGAGATGGCCGACCGGCTGGAAATCATCAACAAGGTGATCATCGAGCGCGTCGGCGGCCCGGAAGACGAAGCACCGCGCCAGATCACCCGCCCCTCCCTGGTCACCCTGCCTGTGGCCTATCCGCAAATCGAACAACCCGTGGTCAGCGGCTACCTGCAATCCGTGTATCCGGAGGATCAGCCCGTCATCCGCCAATGGGTGGCCACCCAGATGGAAAGCCTGCCCGCAGGCACAGCCGCCGAGGCGGTGGCCCATCTCAACCGCTGCATCCATGCCCAGATCCGCTATCGGCGGCGTGAAGAACGCGGTGTGCAGACCCCGGCCAACACATTGACCTACGCCACCGGCTCCTGCCGGGACATGGCCACCCTGCTGATGGAGGCCTGCCGTTCCCTGGGGCTGGCTGCCCGCTTTGCCAGCGGCTACCTGGATGCGGCGGCGGCCACGGCAGGTCGCGGCTCCACCCATGCGTGGGTGGAGGTGTATTTCCCGGACAATGGCTGGTGCGGCTTTGACCCCACTGTGGGGGATGCTCTCTCTCCCCGGCATGTGACCCTCGGAGTCAGCGCCCACCCCCGCGGGGTGATGCCCATCAGCGGCATCTATGAAGGGGCACCCGGCTGCTACCTGGGCATGGAGGTGGCCGTCACCATCCGCCAAAGCCTGGACGATGCCAGCCCGCCCGAAGTCTTGGTGCCAAGCGGCATTTCATAAAAAGCCACCCCTGGCACCAAAGGCACCAGGGGTGAAAAACGTCATGCCATGCAGGCGATGACTGGGGATAAAAAATCCGTGAGCCTTTACACTTCTTCGATGTAGCGGCGGATAGCTTCTTTCGTCTCCCCGGTGCGCTGTTGCAGGCGGCCGAGGAGTTCATCCTCCTTGCCTTCTTCAAAGAGAAGGTCGTTGTCGGTCAGGTCGGCATACTTCTGCTTCAGCTTGCCTTTGGTTTCGTTCCAGGTGCCTTTGATTTTGAGCTTTGTCATAATAGGGAAGGGTTGTTCAGAGGCGGATTCCCGCCCCTCACCTTCCTTTGCGCAAACTGTGCCACGCATGCGCCGGGAGCCCTCGGCCTAGGGCCATGAGCTTCACATCCGCCAAGCTGCGTTTTTTCTGCACGATGCCGCCTTTGCCAAATGCACAGCCCATGGTTAGCGCCCGGGCAAAACTGCCAAAGCTGCCTCCAGGGCCTCGATCCGCACGGGTTTGATGAGGTGGGTGACAAAACCGGCATTCCGGCTGCGCACCAGATCCTGCTCCATGCCAAAGCCGCTGACGGCGATGCCCTTCAGCGGCAGCTGGGCCGCGAGTTCTTCCATGAGTTCGTATCCCGTGCCATCCGGAAGGCCGAGATCGGAAATCAAAAGGTCAAAGGATTGGTCCGCCGCCAGCACTCGTGCCTCCGCCAGGGAGCCTGCCGTGCTCACCTCATGACGGCGGCGACGCAGGAGGGAAGAAAGGGCGATGCGCGTAGGCTCATGGTCCTCCACCAGCAGGATGCGCAGAGGAGGCAGGGGTGCGGCGGGTGCGGCAGGGGCAGACACATTCTGAGGGGGCAGTGACGGCACGGTGAGGGAGCCGCCATCGGTGACACGGGGCAGCTTCACGACAAAGGTGGCCCCCTGGCCGCGACCGGCGCTGGAGGCGGAAATCTGGCCCTGATGCAGATCCACCAGCATGCGGGTGATGGCCAGCCCCAGCCCGAGACCGCCAAAGTGCTGTGAGCCGCCTTTGACCGCATGATCCCCCTGGGAAAAGGCATCAAATATCCGGAGGATCTCATCCTCCGTCATCCCGATGCCCGTATCGCTCACCTCCACACAGACGGAGCGCCCGTCATCCTCCAACCGGGTGGCGATGCGGATGCTGCCATGGGCGGCCGTGAACTTGACGGCATTGTTCAGCAGATTCCAAAGCACCTGCTGCAGGCGCACAGCATCCGCCATCACGGCCAGCGGCGTGGGCGACAGATCCAGATCCATCCGCACCTGCTTGCCGTCAGCCTCGCCCCGAATGGTGGCCAGGGCATCGCGGATGATGTCATTCAAATCCATCGGATGCAGGTCCAGCGCCAGCTTGCCCCGGGTGATGCGGGTGATGTCCAGCAGGTCATCAATGAGCCGGGCTTCCAGGTCCACATTTTTGCGGATCGTTTCAAAATCCGCGCGGGCGCTTTCCGGGATGTCCCGGCTCTTGCTGCCCTCGCTGGCCAAAAGCAGCACCGGGCTGAGCGGGGTGCGCAGCTCATGGGACAGACGTGCCAGGAAATCGTCCTTCGCACGCACCGCCTCCAGCGCACGGTCGCGGGCCTGTTCCAGATCATTCTCCGCCTGCTTGCGCATGGTGATGTCCGTCAGCACGGAAACGATGCCCACCACCTCTCCCTCCGCACTTCTCTCTGGCACAAAGATCACGTGGCCCCAGCGCGGGCCCAGCGCCTCATAGGGGATCGCCATTTCGAACTCCACACGCTCTCCCCGGAAGGCACGCTCCATCATCGGCAGGGCACTGCGGTAGGCACTGTCGCTGACGACGTCCCGGGCATGTTTGCCGATCACTTCCTGCGGCTCAAAGCCATACCGGTCGGCATAGGGCCGGTTGACAAACTTGTAACGGTGCTGCTGGTCAAACTGGGCCAG
This sequence comes from Verrucomicrobiota bacterium, assembly GCA_040386955.1. Taxonomy (GTDB): domain Bacteria; phylum Verrucomicrobiota; class Verrucomicrobiia; order Verrucomicrobiales; family Verrucomicrobiaceae; genus Prosthecobacter. The sequence continues at coordinate 284,110 of JAZKER010000012.1, read as the reverse complement.
CAAAACGGGTGCGTGATCCGTCACCAGCCGCAGCTGCTCCTCACTGGCACGCAGCGCATTCTCGGCCTCGCGGCTGTCCGTAATGTCCTGAGTGATGATGAGTCCCGCGATGACATCGCCCTGGCCGTTGCGGATGCCGACGACGCTGTTGCGCACCCACACATAGGTGCCATCCGGCAGGATATCCCGCTTCTCGATGATGAAGGAAGATCCGCCTTTGATCATGGCCTCAAAAACCGCCATGTTCTGGGTCCGGTCCTCGGGATGGGTGATGGCATGGACATTCATGCCCAGCAGCTCATCGCGGGTGCGGGCGACGATCTCGCAGTAGGCATCATTGACCATGGTGATGCCGCCTTCGAGATTGGTCTGCACAATGCCGGAGCCTGCCTGGGCAAAGATGGCGGAGAGGCGGGCTTCACGTTCGCGCAAGATGGTGTCCGTCAGCTTGATGTCTTCGATGTCCGTGTTCGATCCGTACCATTTGATGATGTTCCCGCTCTCATCCATCACCGGCATCGCCCGCGTCTTGAACCAGCGGTACTGGCCGTCTGCCCGGCGGATGCGCACCTCCACATCCACAATGCTGCGGGTGTGGGCGGCTTCGTTCCACGCTTTTTCCAGCACCTGCCTGTCCTCGGGGTGGACGGCCTCCGCCCAGCCATGACCGCGCTGCTCTTCCTCCCGCCTGCCGGTGTACGTGCACCATTGCGGGCTCACAAAATCCCAGCTGCCATCGGCCACGCTGGTCCAGACCAGGTGGGGCATCGCCTCGGCCATGTCCCGCCAGCGCCGCTCGCTCGCCCGCAGCGCGGTTTCCACCCGTTTCACCTGCTCCAGCTCACGGTGGAGGGAGGTGTACAGCTCGGCATTGTCAATGGCAATGGCGGCCTGCGCGGCCATGCCCATGAGGAGGCCTTCCGTCGCCTCGGTAAACACACCGGGTTCATCATGCCCGAAGAACATGCCGCCGATGACCTGCCCGGAGCTGGAAACGACAGGCACAGCCAGGTAGCTCCTCACCGGCAGGTGGCCCGCCGGCATGCCGTGATAGGGTGCATTTTTGCCATACCGTGCATCTGCCAGCACGTCATCCACCCTCACCACCCCTTCGCCACGGAAGGTCGGGCCAAAAAGCTCCGTGTTCCGTGGCATCGGGAACTTGGCGAAGGCCTCCCTTGGAACACCCGAGAGGGTGTAAAGGGTGTAGGCCTCCCCCTTCTCGTTGGTGACGTTGTAAAAGAACGCCCCAAACTGAGCCCCGCTGATTTCACGGCTGGCATCTGTGACGCTTTGCACGATCTTCTCCAGGTTCCTTTCGGCCACCAGTGAACTGCTGACGTGGTTCAGGACGGCCAGGATCTTGGACTGCTGGCGCAGCGCCTCCTCCGTTTTCTTGAAGGTCGAAATGTCGAGGTTGATCCCGGCCCACTGCACGATCTCCCCCTTCGGATTGCGAATGGGAATGCCGCGCGAAAGCACCGGGTGCCACTGGCCGTCCACGCCTTTGTACCGCAGCTCTTTTTCCCAGATGCCTCCCTGGCGGCAAATCTCCTGCCACTCGGCCAGGGTGGACTCCGCATCATCGGGATGCAGCACCGCGCCCCAGCCATCATTGGCGCACTGTTCCTGGGTGATGCCGACCAGTTTGAGAAAGGATTCGCTGGTGTAAACGCTCCGGCCTTCGGCATCGCAGACCCAGATGCCATAATTGATGGACTCGCCGATGCTGCGGTAGAGCTGCTCCCGCCGCCCGAGTTCGAGTTCGTTCTTTCGCCGCTCCGTGATGTCGCGACCGATCTTGGAGGCCCCGATGATGCGACCTTCGGCATCCTTGATGGGAGAGATGGTCAGCGAGATGTCCACCAGGCCGCCATCCTTGCGCTGCCGCACTGTCTCATAATGATGAATGTATTCGCCGCTGCGGATGCGGTCCAAAATGGCAGGCTCCTCATCATGGCGGTCTGCGGGGAGGAGAAGGAGGACCGGCTTGCCGATCATCTCATCCGCCGAATAACCAAACATGCGCTGCGCACCCAAGTTCCAGCTCGTGATGATGCCATCCAAATTTTTGCTGATGATGGCATCGTCCGAAGAGGTGACGATGGAGGCCAGCCGCTGGCGGGCCTCCGAAGACTTGAGCTGCTCCAGCACAAGGGCGGCGGAATGGGTGACGATGCGGATGAACTTCAGCTCCTCCTCATCGAAATGCGTGCGCACCCGGCTGGCAAAGGAGAGGGTGCCCAAAAGTTCACCGCCCGCGATCAGCGGATTGCAGGCATACGTCTGGATGCCGAGGCCGCGCACCAGGTCCGCCTTGTCGTAATCACTGTTCTGGATGTCATTGGCGACGATGCTCTGGCAGGTCTGGGCGACGGTGCCGCAGACCGCCTGGCCAAAGTTCAGACGGTGCATGCCCCGGGCCGTCTCTTCATCAATGCCCGCACAGGAGTGCAGCTCCAGCGCATCACCGGCAGGCGTGACCATGAAGTTAAAGTAAGTGTCCGCCCGCAGGTGCATCGTCACCTTGGCAAAGAGCTCCCTCACCACCGTCTCCGGATTCCGGGCGCCGAGGAGCTGGGCCAGAGTTTCCGAAAGAAGCTGCATGCGCTCGCCACGGACTAGTACATCCTGGGCGGCCCGCGCCTGCTCCACCAGCGGCCGCACCCGGCTGACGACGTTGTCCAGGAGCCGGAGCTCATCCTCACGCCAGTTCCGTGGCCGGGCCGAGCCTGCAGCCAGAAGCGTGCGCACCGGACCCGTATTGGAGAAGGGTGCCACGGCAAAGGACCTGAGGCAGAGGGACTCAAAACGCGGAGCAAATTCGCGGGTCAGCTCATGCTCCGCCACATCCTCCACGGCGACCACCTGGCTGGTGATCTTTTCCCACAGGGCCGGAGAGGCAAAATCCCTCGGATCAAAGCGCCCTTCCAGCCGGGGAGCCCCCTCATGGGTCCAGTCCTCCATGATGGTGAGCCACTCGAAACTGTCAGCGACCTCCCCAAACCAGCAGCGATCACACTCAAGGTGCATCCCGACTTTTTCAGACGCCTCCCGGAGGATGTCGCCGGGATCGTTCAGCAGGCTGAGCTGCTGGCTGAGGGCGCTGAGAAAGGTGGCGTGCCGGACGTCACGCTGACGGTCCTCCAGCTCCCGTTTCAGGGCGCTGGCCGTCGCGCGGGATTCCGTGACATCCTGGAAGATATTGATGGCGCCGATGATGCGGCCCTGATCATCCCACAGCGGGTCAATGCTGACGCTGGCCGTGAAGCGGGTGCCGTCTGGGCGCTCCACCTCCGCCTCCATGTTGCGGAAGCTTTTCCCATGCAGCACCGCCTCCGCCATCGGACTTTGATCCGGCGCGATGGCGGATCCATCCTCCAGCAGGATGCGATGAAAACCGCAGAAACGGGTCTCCGGATCGTTAAGATTGGGCGTGCGTTTCCAAAGCTCCGCCGCCCGGGGATTGAAAAAGGTGATCCGGCCTTCCTGATCGCAGGAATACACTGCGGCGGGCAGCAGCGTGAGCATGTGCTGCAGGCGCTCTTCCGCCAAGCTGGCCTGGCGCGCGGATTCCTGGCGGGACTGGGCCAGGGACAGGTGCGTGCTGACGCGGGCCAGCAGCTCACGGCTGTCGAAAGGCTTGATCAGATAATCATCGGCCCCGGCATCCAGCCCTTCCACACGGGCCTCTTCGCCAGCTCTGGCCGAAAGCAGGATGATGGGGATCGTCCGGGTGGCCGGGTCCTGCCGCAAGGCATGCAAGAGGCCAAACCCATCCAGCCTCGGCATCATCACATCCGAAAGCACCAAGTCGGGCCGCCAAGTTTCGATGGCGGCCAGTGCCGCCTGCCCATCGGCCACGGTCTGCACCTCAAACCGGGTGGCAAGCAGGTGGCTCACGTATTCCCGCATGTCGGCATTGTCATCCGCCAGCAGAATACGTTTCCGGGGACTGTCGGAAGGATTGGCTAAAGGGGGGGCTGAGGCGGGCTCTGCAGGCAGTTCTCCCGGCTGCCAGCGTTCCGTCTCAGCCAGGAAAGCCCCGTCCGACCGATGGGCATGGGGTTTGACCCCTGGCCGGACTTGCTCCGCAGGCAGATGGTCCTGGCCACGGGGGATGCGCACGGTGAAGGTGCTGCCCAGGTCAGGCTGGCTTTCCACGGTCACGTTGCCGCCGTGCAGTTTCACCAGCTCCGCCACGAGGGCCAGCCCGATGCCGGTCCCCTCATGGCTGCGGCCTTCAGTTCCCTGGACGCGGAAAAAACGCTCAAACAGGTTGGACTGGGCGGACTGGGGGATGCCCGCCCCCGTATCTGTCACGGCCAGTTCGACGGTCTCCGGCCCATCCTGCAGGCTGATGTGGATGCTGCCTTTCAGCGTGAACTTGAAGGCATTTGAAATCAGGTTCAGGACGATCTTTTCCCACAAATCCCGGTCCACAAACACCGGTTCCCGAAGCGGCGGGCACTCCACGTGAAAGTCGAGCCCGGCTCTTTTCATCGCCGGGGCAAAGCTTTCCGCCAAGTCGGCCGTCACAGCCGCGAGGTCCAGCGGTTCAAACGCCGCCTCCAGCCGGCCAGCCTCCAGGCGGGAGAAATCCAGCAGCGTGTTGACCAGCTTCAGCAGCCGCAGACCATTGCGATGGGCTACCGAAAGGAGTTCCCGGCCACTGCCGGATGCGGCCTCCCCTGCCTGGCCCAAAAGATCCTCCAGGGGCCCCAGCATGAGCGTGAGCGGGGTGCGAAATTCATGGCTGACATTGCTGAAAAAGACGGTTTTGGCGCGGTCAATGGCCGCCAGTTCCTCCGCCCTCCGGATCTGGCGCTCATAAGCGCGGACATTGGAGAGGGCGGCTGAAATCTGGCCTGCCAGCAATTCCAAAAACCCCTGGTAGGGAGCATCAAAGGGACGGTAGGGATTCAATCCCACGACGAGGTGCCCCGCCAGCTGGTCAGCCCCTTGCTGCAAAATGGGGATGATGGCGGCCCGGGATGAGGGCTTGTCCCAGGCACTGCCCGGCAGATCTTCAAAACGTGTGTGCAGATCCTCCAGGCACTGGATGGCGGGATCGGTCGTGCGGCAGGCCAACGGCCAGACATTGTCCGCGCCCCCAAAGCGAAGGCGTGCCGGGGCCGCCCGGTGCCCGGGCGACACCCCATGGCAGCAGGACAGCTGAGTCTCCTCGCCACAGGGCTGGGCGAGGTAGATGAGGGCAAAGGGGAGATCCTTGGGCTCCTGCTCGATGCAATGCTGAAAGGCGGCACAGAGATCCGCCTCCGTGGTCACTCCCGTAAGCCCGGTCGCCAGATCGCGCAGCAGGCTCAGCCGCCGCTCGCTGATGATCCTCTCCGTCTCCTCCGTGACCACACACAGCATCCCCCCCACATTTTCGTCATCCCCAGGAATGGGGCTGTATGAAAAGGTGTGGTACGTTTCTTCCGGAAAACCGCTGCGCTCCAGGAACAGCCGCAGCCCTTCATCCCAGGTGGCCACCCCGGTGCTGACCACGGATTCCGCACGCGGTCCCACATCCTGCCAGATTTCCTTCCAGACGAGGGTCGCAGGCTCCCCAAGCCAGTCTTTTTTCAACCCCAGGGTGGGGAGGTAGGCATCATTGCAAAAAAACCAAAACTCCGGCCCCCAGCCCATCCACATGGCAAAACGGGAATTCAGCATCAGGCTGATGGTCGTTTTCAGGCTCTGCGGCCAGGTGTTCAGAGGTCCCAAAGGGTGCTGCGACCAGTCAAACTCACGCATGCGCCGCCCCATTTCGCCGCCTCCCTTTACCCAGGAGGCAGAAACAGGCGAGGCTGGAGCATGGGGAGGGTCCGTCTTCATGCAACGGGGCCTGGCACAGGAGAACCCTTGGGCAGGGTGAAAAAGAATCGCAGGCCGCCGCCTTGCACGGCCTCGCAACCGCAACGCCCCCCCTGTAACTCCACCAGCCGGCGGGCGATGGGCAGGTCCAGGCTCTTGGCACTGTGGCCCTGATGCAGCTTCTCAAAAGGCCACCACAGGGCTTGGCGCTGCTCTTCCTTCAATTCAGGCCCCTGGTCATGCACGCTGAATTCGTAGCTCTCGGGCAGTTCCTTCCACTGCATTTCGACGGTTGCCCCCTGGGGACTGCGCTGCACCGCCTGATGCAGCAGATTGGCCCAGACGACCTGCAGCCAGGCCGGCACACAGGCCACCAGCGGCCAAATCTTGGGCTCCTGCATCCGCACCTCCATTTTCATGGCGGCGCGCTCCACGGTCTGGCGCCCGGCCCAGGCCACCTGGCCCACATCCGCCAGTTCCTTGGGCTGGGGCTCCACCGTCGCACGGGCCACCTGGCTGGTGCGTTCGATCAGTTTCAGGACCAGCTGGGTGGAATCGTAAAGGGGTGTGGTCAGGGCGGCATCTTCCTCCGAATGCTCCGCGAGGATTTCCTTCAGCAGTTCTGCCGTGGTAAAAATGCCGCTCAGGGGGGTGCGCAAGTCATGGCTGATGCGGCGTGCAAACGTCATCAGATCCCCCCGCAGACGGGCATTTTCCCGCAGCAGCTCATGCCTTTGCATGGCCGCATGGAAAACCTGGGCCAGCAGGGGGGCATGCCAGTCTTCCTCAGGAATGACGGTCAGGGCGCTGCTGTGAAGGGTGCTGGCAAGGGCCACGACCGGGCCATGTGGCAGCCCGTCCTCCTGTCCGGCCGTGAGGGCCAGCTCCAGCTCCTCCATCGTCGGCTGGATGAGGACGCGCAGGCTGCCGGCTGCGGACGGCGAGTGCAAAAGGATCTCGTCCACACCCGCGACCTCCTCCACCGACATGTGCGGATAAGCCCGCCCGATCCCCTCCCGTGCAGCCTGGCGGGCCACGGCATTTCGCTCGGAGAACAGGAGGTAGGCGGTCGGCATCTGGATCGGTAAACTTTGGTTCGGTTCTATTCGGCTGCGAGCTCCTTTTTGCGCTTCATCATCGTGCAGAAGGCGACAAAGCCACCTGAATGGCCGCCTCCAAAGTTTGCACCTGGATAGGCTTGGTCAAATGGGCCACGAAACCCGCTTCGGTGCTGCGGTCAATGTCCCGGTCCATGCCATAGCCAGTCAGGGCGATGCCTTTCATGCAATGGCGGTCTGCCAATTCCTGCATGAGGTCATAGCCGTTGCCATCCGGCAGGCCGATGTCCGAGATCAGCAGATCGAAACTTTCCCCCTTGGACAGCTGGCGCGCCTCCTCCAGGCTGGCGGCTGTGCTGACTGTATAATGCCGTCTTTTCAGCAGATGCGCCAGGGCCGTGCGGGTGGGCTCATGATCCTCGACCAGGAGAATCCGCACGGAGGTCCCAGTCAAGATCTCCGCCTTTTCCTCCGGATCCGGGTGGTTCAAAGTGAGGCAAATGTCCGGGACGAGCGGGAGCCGGATGATAAAAACGGATCCTTCCCCAGGGCCTTCGCTGCAGGCCTGGATCTGGCCAAAGTGGCTTTGCACCAGCATCTGGCTGATGGCGAGGCCCAGACCCAGGCCGCCAAAGCGATGTGAGCCGCCCTCCCCGGCGTGGTCTCCCTGGGCAAAGGCATCGAACACCCGCTCCAGTTCGGGCGGCGTCATGCCGATGCCCGTATCCACAATGCCGATCTCGACGACGTCATCCTCGAGGATCGTGCGTGTGGTCACGGTGATGCAGCCACCTTCGGGGGTAAACTTGACCGCGTTTTTCAGCACGTTCCAGAAGACCTGCTGCAGCCGCACGGGATCTCCCAGGACGGTGTGGCCCGTGGCCTTCAGTTGCTGGCGGAGGGAGAGATGCTTGGCATGGATCTCGGCGGCCACATTGGTCATCGCATCCGTCAGCACGGCATGAATGTCCACCGGCAGCCGGTCGAGCGCCATCTTCCCGCGGCTGATTCGGGTGATGTTCAGCAGGTCATCAATCAGCCTTGCCTCCAGGTCCACATTTTTACGGATGGTCTCAAAGACGGAGCGCACATGCCCGGGCAGGGATTCATCATCCGCCGCATCACTGGAGAGCAGCAGGATGGGATTCAGGGGGGTGCGCAGCTCATGCGACAGCGCCGCCAAGAAATCATCTTTCGCCCGCGAGGCCGCCAGGGCTTCATCCCGGGCGTGTTCCAGTTCCATTTCTACCGTCTTGCGGGCCGTCGTATCTGACATCACCCCGATGAGCCCATGCACAGTGCCATCGTGGCCGCGCTCGGGCACATAGACCACGCTCATCCAGCGCAGGCCCAGAGTTTGAAAGGGAATTTCGATTTCAAACTCCACCCGCTCCCCTTGCAGCACGCGGTCCAGATGGGGATGAATGGCCTCAAAGGCCTGCTTCCCCATGATGTCCTGCATATGATGGCCCACCACTTCCTCCGGTTCACGGCCAAAGCGGCTGGCGTAGTGCCGGTTGACGAACTTGTAGCAGTAGTCGCGGTCGCAAAGCACCAGCAGGACGGCGGCATGGTCTGTGACTACGCGCAGTTGGTTCTCGCTCTGCCGCAGCCGGGTCTCGGCATGCAGGCGGTCGCTCATCTCCTTTTCCAGCCGCTGCACGTGGACCTGCAGTTCCTCGTTTTTGTGGGCCAGCTCATGCCGCTGAGTTTCCAGCTCACGCTGGATGGCGGCTTTTTCCGTCGCATTTTCCACGGCCCGCCGCAGCACGATCGCATTGGTGCCTCCCTTGGGCAGGAAATCATGGGCACCGCTGCGCAGGGCCTCCACGGCCAGCTCCACCTCATGATTGGAGGTGAGCATGACGATGCCGAAGGCATTTTCACCATGGGTGCCGACAATCTTTTTCACCAGGCTCACGCCGTCGCTGTCAGGCAGATTGAAGTCCAGAAGCACACAGTCGGGCCGGTTCGATTGCAGATGCTGCATGGCCTGGGCGGCTGTCGAAACTTCGCTGACCACATACGGATTCTGCACACCACGCGTCAAGTACCGACGGAAGATCACACAGTCGGTCAGCGAATCATCCACAATCAGGACATGGAGCGGCGTGGGGGCGAGCATGGCTGCTGGGCGTGGGGGGAGAAAGGGCTTTGTCAGACTAACGAGGCGGCTTCGTCCGGCTTTTCCAAAACGGTGCCGACACGGGCTGGGGGTGGCAGGCGCACGGCCTCCACCCAGTAGTCAACCAGCAGCTCGACGGCCCGCTTGAAGGCCGTGTAATCCGTCTGTTTCACATGGTAGGAATTGGCCCCATGCTCGTAGCACCACTCAATGTCCTGCGGACTGCTGGAGGTGGAAAAGATAACCACCGGGGTGCGCTTCATCCGGGGGTGCTGCCGCACGGCGCGCAGCACCTCCTTGCCATTGAGGCCGGGCAAGTTGAGGTCCAGAACGATGAGAGCCGGCAGTTCCGGCAGCGGCTTTTGAGGCAGCAGCGGGGCATTGAGGAGGGCAAGCACCTGCTCCGCGCTGACACAACGCTGCATTTTCACCATGATGTCCGGGCGCGCGCGCCTGACGATGCGCTCCAGGGCCACATAGTCTTCATCGCTGTCCTCAACGATGAGGAAGGATGGATGGGAGGATTCGCTCATGGCACGTTGGGGTCCTGTTCGAGGGTGAAGTAGAAGGTGGTTCCACTGCCAGATTTGGAGTCAAGCCAGATGCGCCCGCCGTGCCTTTCGATGATCTTTTGGACAATGGTCAAGCCTGCACCGACACCCCCACCATACTCGTCCCGGCCATGGAGTCGTTTGAAGATTTGGAAAACGAGCTGCCGATGCTCCTCAGCAATGCCGATGCCGTTGTCCCTCACAAAAAAGACCGGCGGGCTGTCCAATTCTCCCGCCTGCCATCCGATCTCGATTTCGGACTGCGGCTTGTCATTGTACTTGATGGCATTGCTGATCAGGTTGGACATCACTTCGCTGAGGCGGTCCGCATCGCCATTCACTTCAGGCAGAGGCCGCGGCACGGTGATGCACGCGCCGCTTTCCTGAATCCTGGCAATGAGCATGTCCATGGCATCCTGGACGATGGTGTTCATGTCCACCCGCCGGCCGCAGATCTCTCCCCGGGAGAGCCTGGAATAATAAAGCAGGGAGTCCAGCAGGGACTCCATGCGCTCAGTCAGCCGCATCATCGTGCGCAGGTAGCTGATTCCCTGCTCATCCAACTGGTCGGCACAGTCCTCGAGAAGGAAATTGGAATAATTGCTGATGCCGCGCAACGGTTCCTTCAGGTCGTGCGAGGCCACGTAGGCGAAGGAGTCGAGCTGGCGGTTGCGCTCATCCAGCTCGGAATTCAGCCGCACCAGCTGTTCGGCCCGTCGTACCTCGGTTTCCAAAATCGTCTGCCGCAGGATGCGGGCGGCATCGGTCTCGCAGGCCAGCCAGGGCAAGGATTTCCCCCGCACTTCCTCCTCCCAGAGCTCAAAGGATTTTCGCGGGGTGAGGCGGTCGCCATGCGGACCGGTTTCCACGGCTTTGGCGGGATCGCCTGCCCAGTTCATGGTCTGCTTTTCTTCAGGACGGAACCAGAGCAGGTAAGCCGGTGCCTGCCGGGACAGACGTGCTGCCAGCACGCCGCTGGCCACAGAGGCCTCGCCTGCCCAACCGGGAAAATGCCTGGCCAGATGATCGGTGGCCCAGACAGCCGGCTCCACCTTCTCCGCCAGCAGCAGTGCCAGGGCATGCACATCCTTTTCATCCGGCGTATCGCCCCGCAGGTACACCGTGTCATTGAGCAGCAGCGCGGCACCGCCCACCTCAATCCCGGCAAAGGTGCGGCCTGGGCTCTGGATCAGCACGGGATGAAATTCCGCATGCATGGCCATGGCATCGGCGAGCACGCGGTGCTCCTGGTGAAGGCGCAGCTTGTACTCATGCTGCTCATCGTTTTCCTTGTTGCTGACCTGGAGCGAGAGCATGTGGGCCAGGAACTCGCAGGCCATGCGCGTGGTGTGGGAAACGTAACGCGGCGAGTAATGATGACAGGCGAACAGCCCCCACAGCTCATCGGCAATGACAATGGAAATGGACATGGAGGCCCCCACGCCCATGTTTTGCAGATACTCCGCATGAATGGGGGACATGGAGCGGCTGACACAGTAGCTCATGTCCAGCGGGCCCCCAGTATCGGGCCTCAAGGCGGGGACCAGGCCCACGGGCTGATACCTGACATCGGGATTGAGCCGGAGCTGGGACTTCACAAACAGGGCCCGTGCCTGCTTGGGAATGTCTGAAGCGGGATAATGCAGCCCCAGGTAGGACCCCAGGTCCTCACGCTTGGATTCGGCGATGACGTGGCCGGAGGCATCATCCGCAAAGCGGTACACCATGATGCGGTCAAACCCGGTGAAATGCCGCACATGCTCGGACGCCCGCTGGCAGAATTCCACCACGGAGCTGGTGCCCTGCAGCTGATTGAGCGTGTGCTTTAAAGAAACATAGACCTCCTCATGCACCATCGAGCCCTGGTCCGGCCACAGCTCCAGTTCCAGGATCAGCACGCCCAGGTGCCTGTGCACCAGAGCTTCAAAAACGAGTCCGTTGGGGACGATGCGCAGGGGCGGCAGGTAATGCGGCGCGGCCTCCAGCTGCTTGCCCAGGATATGCTTCTGCAAGTAGGCCAGATCCGCTTCGGCGATAAACGAGTGCAGCGATCCATTCCGGATCTCCTCCCAAGACAGACCGAGACGTTCTGGGGCATTGGCACTCCCCTGCAAGACCCGCAGGGAGGGCTCCTCCAGCACCAGAATGAGGGCATGGGGCTGGACCGAACCCGGGATATGGATGGGCTCGCGGTCACAGTTGGTCAGGTCAACTTGGTCGGACATAGGAATCTATGATGTAAGCCAGCGTGCAAAGACATCGAACGTTTGCCGTGCGGCCTCCACCGCTGCGGGATGATCCTGAGGATGGCGGGTGGACCAAGCCTCCGCCCAGGTGCCAAATTCGCGCCACCTCCCGACGGTCTCCGGACCGTAACCGGCAAAGAAGCTGCCGCCTTGATCGGGCGGAATGTCCAGATGCTGGCCTAACAGGCGGGTGATCACCTGACCGCCGAGGGTGGATCCCTCCAGCACATACAGACAACCGACGGCGGCAGCGGGGCTGTGAATGTCAGGCAGGTCCGCGCAGCGGGAAAGCGCGGCGACATCCTGCGGCACCAGGCCGAGGGCCGCGAGGTCCTCCTCCAACCAAGGGGTCTTTCTCCGGCCCTCATAGTCCCATCCTTCAGCCGACCAGTCCAGAGCGGTGGCCAGGCGCTGTTCCAGCGGCTCATAAAGCGTAAAAAAGCCTTCCAGAAGCTTCAGGTAGCTGGTCCGGGAATCAAAATGACGTACGATGTCCAACTGTGTCTCCAGCGCAGCATGAACTTCGGACGTCTGAGTTTTGAGCAGGTGTAGAAAAGCCATGGGAGCGCGAAGCACTTCGTTCAGTCATCGGTTGTCCTCATGGAGAGCTTCCACAGCGGCTCCGTTTGGCACCAGGGATAGGGAAGGGTGTTCATGCAGTAGGGGAAAAAAGTTCGTGAACGTATCGGATTTCAGCCTCCTGGCGACCTTACCAATAGTTGGGAAATTTACCCATCGCTAAAAAGCCCGGGGAAAAACAAAAAAACCGTGTCTCCACATCCGCCCAAAATGCTGGAAACGAAGAAACGGCGATGAATTCCCTCCCCGCTCTCGGTCACGGCACTCCCTACCCCCTGGGGGCCACCTTCAAGAATGGAGGGGTCAACTTTGCCCTCTTCTCCGCCCACGCTCAAAAAGTCGAGCTGTGTCTTTTCGATTCGGCAGAGGGGGGGCAGGAAACCCGGATCGAGCTGCCTGAATGCACCAACCAGATCTGGCATGGTTTTGTCCCCGGACTCGCCCCCGGTCAACTCTACGGCTACCGCGTGCACGGCCCCTATGAGCCCGAAAATGGCCATCGCTTCAACCCCCATAAGCTGCTGCTGGACCCTTATGCCAAGGCCATTGGCCGTCCGCTGAAGGCCTGGGATCCCTGCCTCTTTGGCTATGATCTGGAAGATGACGCCAAGGACCTGTCCTTCAATGTGCAAGACTCCGCCTCCCATGCTCCGCTGGGCATGGTGATCGACTCCACCTTCGACTGGGATGGCGACGTTTCTCCAGAGACCCCATGGCACCGCACCATCATTTACGAACTGCACGTCAAGGGCTTCACCCAAAAACTCGACCGCCTGCCAGAGCACCTGCGCGGCACCTATGCAGGGCTGGCCTCCGATGAAGCCATGGAGTACCTGCGCAATCTGGGCGTGACGGCCGTGGAGCTGCTGCCGATCCATCATCACCTGGACGACTCCTTCCTGCAGGAGCGTGGCCTAACGAACTATTGGGGATACAACACGCTGTCCTATTTCGCCTTTGAGCCCTCCTACGCCTCCACCCAGGATCCGCACGCGGCCCTGCGCGAATTCAAGGGCATGGTGAAACGTCTGCACGAAGCCGGAATCGAGGTCATCCTCGACGTGGTTTACAACCACACGGCTGAAAGCAGCGAACGCGGGCCCACCCTCTCCTTTCGCGGCATTGACAATGCCTCCTACTACCGTCTGTCCCAGGAACACCCGCGCTACTACGAAGACTTCACCGGCTGTGGCAACACTCTAACGATGGAGAACCCATCCGGCCTGCGCCTGCTGATGGACAGCCTGCGCTACTGGGTCACAGAAATGCATGTCGATGGCTTCCGGTTTGACCTCGCCAGTGCCCTGGCGCGTGAGCTTTTCGGCTGGAACAAGCTGAGCTCCTTTTTTGATGCCATCGGCCAGGACCCGGTGCTCTCGACTGTCAAGCTCATCGCCGAGCCCTGGGACATCGGCATGGGCGGCTACCAAGTGGGGAACTTCCCCACCGGCTGGGCGGAATGGAATGGCCGCTACCGCGATGAGGTGCGCCGCTGCTGGAAGGGCAATGACCGCGCCAATGAGCTGTCCAAGCGGCTCAGCGGCAGCGCGGATCTCTACAACCACAGCGGCCGCGGCCCCCATGCCAGCGTCAACTTCATCACCGCCCACGATGGCTTCTGCCTGCGCGACCTCGTGAGCTACAACGACAAGCACAACGAGGCCAACCTGGAGGAAAGCCGCGACGGGGCCAACGACAACGAAAGCTGGAACTGCGGTCATGAGGGTGAGACCGACGACGCCAACATCCAGAGCCTGCGTCTGCGCCAGGCCAAGAATCTGATGGCCACCCTCTTCCTCTCCCAGGGCGTGCCGATGATGCTGGCCGGAGACGAACGCTGGCACACCCAGCAGGGCAACAACAACGCCTACTGCCAGGACAACGACATCTCCTGGCTGTCCTGGGAGCTGGACTCCACCGCCGAAGAGATGGCGACTTTTACCCGCGAGCTCATCGCTCTCCGGCAGGAGCAGCCCGTGCTGTCACGGAAGAACTTTCTCACCGGCCAGGCACCGGAAGAAGGCCAGCCCAAAGACGTCATCTGGTGGAATCCTGAGGGGCGGGAGATGAGCGACAACGACTGGGACGCAGGCTTCACCCGCTGCTTTGGTATGTGGCTGCCTGGCAGTGCCCTGCGCGAAATCGGCCGCGACCACCAGCCCCGCACCAGCGACTCTGTCTTTGTCCTCATCAATGCCCACTATGAGGATGTACACTTCACCATGCCAGCGCCTGATGAAGGCCCCTGGCATCTGCGCCTGACCACCGGCCCGCTGAAACCGGACAAGCGCGCTCGCAAGGCCCTGCGCTTTCCCGTCTCCTCACGCTCCCTGGCCGTGTTCATTTCGAAACGGGCCACAGATTGAAGATGCGGCCCACCTGAATCTGTGATCCGTGAAAAGGCTGGCTATCCGACAAGGAACCAATCGCCCTTTGCCAGACTCCGTTTACCTGTTGTTGGTATCCATCCTGCCGATGCTCCAGCGGTAAAACTTGTCCAGGGGTTCGGCCGTGGTGGTTGCCTGATAGTCTGGCAGATCTGGATTCTCCAAGTCTAGCTGTCGGCTGATGACCGCACTGCCGGCATGGGTTCCGGCCACTTTGTCCAGCCGGCTGTCAAAGGTGCCTACCGGGGTGCTGCGGGCCTTCACCAAACTCTGGGACACGAAGTGGACCCGATAGGTGTTGGAGCGCGTCGTCAGGCGGGAGTAGAGATGGGCATAAGGCCGCTCTTTGCTGTTGTCTCCGGTCAGGCGATGCTGCCGCCAGAAGTTTTCCATGTCGGCACGGGTGATCTGGTTCCCTGAGCCTGTGAGGCTTTCAGGCACCAGGTACTGCTCGCAGATCTGCCCGGCGGTCAGGAATACCTGCCCTTGGTCAAAGACCTCCTGTTGCCACAGGCCGAGTGTTTGCCCGGCATCCACGGCGTGGCGGAAGCGGTCGCCCGGCACCACGCCGCTCTTATAAGTTTCCGAAGCCGTATCGGGGATGGCCATCAGCGTTTCGGCCTTCATGGCTGCATGCAGCGCAGTGGCCCGGGTGATGTGGCGGAAAGGCAGGATCTGATGGTTGAGGTTAATCTTCCCTTCCGTCTCCAGGTATTTGCTCAGAGGCTCAGGCTCCAAAACAGGAGTCCAGAAAAGGTCCAGCAGCAGGTGGTCTGGCGGGGTCTCGGCTCCATAATGCTGGGTGTGAGGTCTGAAAAGAAGGGTCTGCCAGGGCACCTGGGCGCGGGCCCCCGTGGGCAGGCTGCCAAACATCACGGGCGAGGGCACAAGCCGCTGAGGGCTGAAACTGGCCACGCTGACGGGCGGCACCGTCGTTCCCGTCTGCGAGACATTGTCAAAATAGGGCACGTTGCCGCTGACCACGGCGGCCCAGTGTCCGTCGTCCGGGCGGTTGCTGTAAGGCCCATCGGGGGTGTTGCCCGTGCCATTGTCAAAGTCGCCCGTGGCGGCCGGCAGGGCACTGCCACGGCGACCACCGTCCAGCCTCAGGCTGTCCGCTGAGACAGAAGGGGAATGGGTTTGCGCTGCGGCACCGAGGTCTCTGGAACTGACTGAGATTTGTCCGCCCAGATGATCAGGGATGTCCGGCAGGTATTGCGGGGACTGCCGCAGGCCCTGGACGTAGCCTTGCTGCTGGGTGAGATCCACAGGGATGATCTGGGCCCAGTCGCGCAGGTTATGCGCCAGGCGCTGTTTGCCCCATTGGGGATGGGGAGAGAAGACGGGGGTATTGACCCCGCCCACGGGACTTTCCGCCCATCGTTGCAGAGCGGTGAGGCGGTAATCTCCATGCAGAGGAGCCACGGACTGCACCACATCGGTGGCACCCAGCAGGGGTTTGCCTTCATCGGAGGCGAAGATCATCCGGCTGGCGAGGTCCGCAGATCCCACCGTGGCATCGTGGGCGGGAAGACGAATGTCTGCTTCCTCTGAAATGTCCGGCAATTTCAACGGCACCACCTGCAACAAAGACTCCCGAGTGAAGAGCTCGGTCGGTTCGTCATAGAGGGCGATTTTCAGCTGGTTGGGCTCGTTGGGCGCACTGGTAAAGCTGAGCTTGGGCGGCTCCGTTTCATTGGGCCTGGCCTTGATCAGGATCGGCTTGAACTGGAGGGTGCCGAGCTTGAAGTTTCTTACCCCCAGACCACCGCCGCCACCATACCAGTTTTGAGGAGGCAGTTCATCCGTGATGGACCGGTGTGTGTCTTTCTCCAGCATGACGCCATTGAGGGTGAATGCCGGGAAATCATCGCCTTCCGGGTCCAAGGCGGCTCCAGGTTTGCCTCCGACCAGGGCGACGGTGACAAAGGGGCGGTAGTCCGTCCAGCCTTGGGTGGGCAAAAAGGCCTCCACCAGGAACCCAACATCCAGTTGCCGGTCCCCAGGATTTTTCAGTTTATAGGCATCGTCTTCGTCCGTGAGAGGATCGTCGGTCACGCTGCCAGTAGGTTCGCCATGCACTTGGCCGTCAGGGCCCACTTCCGCACGGCAGGTGATGATGAGGGCGATCTCGCTGATGGTGGCCATTCTGCCCAGTCCCTGAATGTGCCTGCTGGTCGTGGGAGGCTTCCGGATGGAAGTCAGCTGAAGGGGAGAGACCTGGCCAAAACCGTGATGCTCCGCCCCTGGACACAGCACGGAAAACTGCAGCTTCTTGTCGAGCTGAGACTCGGCAAAGTTAGAGCTGCGGAGATAATCCATCATTTCGATCAGGATGGCATCCCGGTCCTCTCCGTACTTGCCCGCAAAGGTAGAGCCGTTCTGGGAAGCCCTTTCATACCCCGGGAACGGGCTGTTGGTGAGGCTTTGCAGATATTCAAACAGGGCTTTGTTGCTGCTTCCGGCCTGCATTCCATAGTCGCTGATGCCGTTTCCCGGATCCGAGCGCTGAACGATGTAAGGCCTGCCTTTGACCATGCTGGTCATCGCCAGCTTGTGCGAGTAAAGGGTGTCGCGGTCCTGGGGCAGGCCCAGAGTGGAACCGTTCGGAATGGTGTTGTCTGAAATGGCCCAGGCGGCCACACGGGGAGTGCCAAAAAGGGTGACCTCCGGCGCGGCATTTTGGGTGGTCAGGAAGAAGTGGCCTTTCTTGAGAAGGCTCAAAGATTCAGGGTGCTGTTTGAAAAGATGGCTGCCACGCCTTTGATTGGTCGGGGCATTGGACTCGCCCTGCCACAGGCTGGGAAAACGAGACTTGGAGGCGTTGTCAAAAATCAGTTCGTGGATGTCTGCGTAACGGGGCTGACGCACCGACTCTGCGGGTGTGGTGACCCACAGCGAGGCCCAGTCCGTTTCCACCGTGCCCCCACGGGAGGTATTGTCCAGACGCTCTGCCACAGTAAGGCGTCCCAGCCGCCAGAGATCCCTCGCATCTTCGCTGTCCATGGCCCTCATGGCGGAAGAGCTGCCGATGGGGAAACCCAGGGGAGCCAGCCGTCTGTTTGGCAAAAGCACACTGCTGAGGCTGACGCCTGCCGGGTGACCCGGCTGCCTCATGTATTCCAGGCGCGACGGAATGTTCCTGGCTAGTGTTCTTTCCTGGCTGGTATCGGCCCGTGGCGTATCCCAAAACGAGCCCTCGGAGGCGGTGTTGACATTGACTTTGCTGGTCTCGTCATCCACCCAGAAGGCGAATCGGGAAACGATGGGGTTCGTCCGGCTGGGCTGGATCTCGCCCGCCCCTTCAAACTGACCGGCAGCGGAAAGGGTGCCGATGCTCCCATCCTTCAGCACATACATCCAGCGCACCGGCATGGGCAGGCGCTGCTGCATCGCGTCCCCCGCCTCCGGACCCACGGCCCCTTTCTGCGGCAGATAACGGAAGCCTTCCACCGATGTCAGCGGATCATTGCTAAAGGCCCGAGGATCCGCGATGGGAAACCGTAGATCTCCGTCCTGCGCGCGCCAGGGCTCATTCAGATCCACAAAATCATCCGGCCGGGTGGCCCAGTTGTCAGGAACATCCGCCTCCAAGGCCGCCAGGGAGTCGGACGTCATCTGATTGGAACTGTACAGCTTGAACAGCGTGTGCAGGGAACCGTCCATGTTATGCACCCGCACCGCGCCCGGCTGGCTGGTCCAAGGTTTTGGCCGCCCGCTGGCAAAGGTCTGCTCCGTAGCCAGGCGGGCCTGGGCCAGAGCCACATGGACCGCCTGCTGGGCCACCAGCTTTGCCTGGCTTTTCCCTGTCACCATCAGCTCTGCCTGATAATTGTCCTTGGACGTGTTCAGCAGGGCCAACAGCAGGACCATCATCAGCGCGATCATGCTCACCGTCACCACCAACGCCAGCCCCTGCCGCGGAGTGCGGGGCCGAAAGATGGAAGAGGAAGGTGTGGTCATGGGAAGGCGTAGATGTTTCAAGGCGCGACCACGGTGGGCAGAGTGAGGAGGAAGGCCCCGGACAGGATGGGTGTGGCCGTTGGTTTCTCCGTCGCGTTCGCTGGCTTCTGCGCCAGCAGGTAGTGCCCCACCGCCTTCACCGTCCCGTCGCTCAGCCTCACCACCTGACCGGTGAACTTCACGCCCTTCCGGTCCAGCTTCACGGGCTCCGTGTCCGCCAGCGTGAACGTTCCGCTCAGCGACCCGCTCGCCTTGCTCACCTTCAGCGTCACCTTCCCTGCATTCGTCGCTCCGGCGAAGTCCACTGCATACCCTTCCGTCCACTTCGCTCCCGTCACATTGGCCACTGTCGCGGAGCTCTCGATGCCCGCTCCTTCAAAGCTCATCCCAATCGTCGCCTCCATCTCCGGCAGCCCCATCACCACGCCTGTGGCCGTCGCTCCCAGGTAGCCTCCTTCCACCGCCAGATCCACCGGACCAAAGGCCGCCGGATACGTGCGGCCGGTCGTCACGGGTTTCGACCAGGTCAGTTCACCGGTGACTTTGTTGCCGATGAACAGCCCCTCTTCGTCTTCCTCAACCGCCCACTGTCCCAGCAGCGTGCCTTTGTTGGCATATACTGGCGCGTAGATGGCCAGCTCGCCATTCGGCCCGAGGTTCGTTGAGGCCGTGATCGTCTGGCCGTCCGCACTCTTGCCCGTCAGTTTCACCGTGCCCGCAGGAGCCACCGTGAAGGTGGTGTAACCGATGCCCTGGGGCAGCGTCACGTCTTCAAGATCCTCTTCGTCGGACAGCTCAAGCGCCGTGCTGTAGTAGCCTTCCAGGCTGCTTGGCGGATTGAACTTCTTGTCCCACACCAGACGCCAGCCGCTCGCGGTGGCCGCACCATGGGTGCCGGTGACCAGATGGGTCTGGGCGTTGAGGCTGAGGGCCAGGTCGGCTCCGTTGATGCTGATCTGCACCTGCGGTGCGCTGCCGTTGAGGAAGCCCTTGGCGGACTTGCTGACCGCGCCTGCCTTCACCTGCAGCGTGTAGGCTCCCGTGGAGGTCGTCGTCAGGGTGAAGAGGCTGCCCAGGCCGCTGTTGGCCGTCGCGTCACGGGAGATGAGACCCGTGAAGGTGCCCACCTGGGCCACCGGCAGGGCCTTGATGACCAGAGGAGCTGTCACGATCGGGCTGTTGCCCCCCGTGTTGCTGGCGCGGATCTGCACAAGGTAAACCCCGGCCAGGGAGGCGCGACCCGAGAGAACGGCGGTGCCGTTGGCCACGACCACCTTCATGCCCTTGGGCAGACCGGTCACCGTGAACTTGGAGGGATAGTTCTGCGCCGTCACCGTGTGGCTGAATTCTTCTCCCACAACCTTCGATCCAAACACCACCGGATTCACCACCGGAGCAGGAACCGTTTCAGAGACCGTCAGATTGAAGACCTTGGTGGTGGTAAAGCTGTCCCCATCAGAAACCTGTACCGTAAAGGAAACGAGTCCTGATCCTGTTGGAGTCCCGCTGATGACACCGCCGGCAGACAATGTCAGACCTGTCGGCAGAGTGCCAGCAGTGCGTGTCCACGTGAAGGGGGCCTCACCACCGGAGGCTGTCAGTGTGACCGCATAAGGAAATGTCTTCACGGCCAGCGGCAGCGGGTTTGCCGTCAGGATCTGAAGATCAATCACGGTCCATTCGAAGGCCTTCGTGACCTTGAATTCTCCCGCGTCTTCCACTTCCACTGCAAAAGAGTACACTCCTGCCTGGGTGGGTGTGCCAGTCAGGACCCCGGCGGCGGTGAGTTCGACTCCAGCGGGCAAAGTGCCAGTGAATGACCAGGCATATGGGCCCGTGCCGCCTGAAGAGGCCAGGGCCACATTGACCGGCGTCCCCAGCCGATGCACCGCCAGCGGGCTCGTGGTGGTGATCTCAAACGGCTGAATCGTGAGGGTCAGTTCCTTGGTCACCTCGGCCATGAAAGAGTCGGTGACTTTGACGGTGAAGGTGTAGCTGCCAACCGTCGTAGGAATGCCCTGCAGAATGCCGTTCGTGCCGAGAGACAACCCTGGAGGCAGATCTCCCTGAGTCTTGGTCCAGGACACGTAAGGCTCCATGCCACCGGAGGCTGCGAGCTGGAGAGAGTAGGCCGTGCCCACATGGCCGCCAACCAAAGGGGCTGACGTGGTGATGGCCAGCGGTGCCGGAGCCAGAGTCTGCCCGGTGAGGCTGCCCACGCTCCAGATGACATCCATCTTCACAGAGGTGAAACCGGCCAACGGCGTGGTGCTGCGGTGGGTGATCAGCTCCGTACCATCCGTCTGCAACTGACGATCAAAAAGGACCGTCGTATTTTCCTGGAAGGGGCCGTCATTGGCGGCGACCCGCACCTTTTGCACCACATCGCTCAACTGAGTCTGCTGGACTCCGTTGGTCCGGTAGCGAAGTGCCGGGTAAGTCACGCCTTCCACTTCCACCAGCCGCAACTGCGGCCGTGTCCGCGCATCGTCCTCATCATTGTAAGGATCACCCCCGAAAGCATACTCGCCCGCATTGATGAGGCCGTCACCATCGTGGTCCACGAGGGGAGCCGAAATGGCATCGTTCAGATAGTCATCCTGGGTACCGATCAGGCTGTTAAAATGATAGAACATGAAGTCCCGCCAGGTGGCATAGGAGTTCGGGGCGAACAAAGCCGTCACGGTGATGTCCTCAGCCGGGAAAATCAGCGGCAAGCTGTTGCCCGCCTGAGTGGTCCCCTGATAGGACCAGCCGGACATGAGCCAGGTTTTGTTCAGGTTTCCGGGCACCAGTTCCGGTTCCCCGAGAAGCGTCAAAGACTGGCCCTGGATGAAGTAGCGTTCGTCCACGCCTGGGGGCAGGTTTTTATCAATTCGCCCCGGGCGTCCATGGCGGGTCAGGGGGCGGGCCCGGGTGGCCATCAGGTAACCCAGTTCCTGTTCGAACGGATCCGCCACCACCACATCCAGCTGGGCTTCCCAGAGAGGCATGGAGGGTCCAGGAGCGGAGACGACCACCCTAAAGTTGCGCACATTTTTTCCAGTCAGATCCCACTGGAAAGCGCAGACGATCCGCTCAAAGAATGAGCCGGTTTGCCGGTCATCCAGACCTTTGAAAATGGGGAACACCGTGACAGGGAGACCATTCTCCTCATAGATCAGATGTACCGTGTTGACGTTGAGACGGGAACCTCCCGTCTGCGTTTGGAAAATCACGTTGGTGACTTCTCCGGCTTCATTGGCGGCCACCCGGTAAGGCACCTCAAATTTGGATATTTCGTCTTCGTCGAAACTGTAAATGGATCCCGTGGAAGTGACAAAGGCGTTGGGTGCGCCGGTCTGGCTCAGGGTTGCCCTTGGAATCAGCGGAGTGGCAGGATTGCTGTCATGGTCTTCCCAAGTTGTGGTGGGATTCTCATCGTCATCGAATCCGCCTCCCAAGGCTGGCGGATTGTCGTAGTTGTAATTGCGGTTGATGGTTGAACCGGGCATCCGGTCAAAAAAGTCCCAGTAGGCAAAATCGCTCCCTCCGTCTGCACGGATGCCGGGGATGATGAAACCGCTCTGGGCCTGGGCGCCCAGAGCGGAAAGAAGGGACATCCAAAACACAGCGCTCCATTTCAGCACGGCTTTCGAGGAGACTGGTGATTTGAGGCACTGCATTTTGGATGTCTTTGAATGGTTAGGTCAGTCAGCCAAAGAAGGCTGAGTGAGGAGGAAGGCCCCGGACAGGATGGGTGTGGCCGTCGGTTTCTCCGTCGCGTTCGCTGGCTTCTGCGCCAGCAGGTAGTGCCCCACCGCCTTCACCGTCCCGTCGCTCAGCCTCACCACCTGACCGGTGAACTTCACGCCCTTCCGGTCCAGCTTCACGGGCTCCGTGTCCGCCAGCGTGAACGTTCCGCTCAGCGACCCGCTCGCCTTGCTCACCTTCAGCGTCACCTTCCCTGCATTCGTCGCTCCGGCGAAGTCCACTGCATACCCTTCCGTCCACTTCGCTCCCGTCACATTGGCCACTGTCGCGGAGCTCTCGATGCCCGCTCCTTCAAAGCTCATCCCAATCGTCGCCTCCATCTCCGGCAGCCCCATCACCACGCCTGTGGCCGTCGCTCCCAGGTAGCCTCCTTCCACCGCCAGATCCACCGGACCAAAGGCCGCCGGATACGTGCGGCCGGTCGTCACGGGTTTCGACCAGGTCAGTTCACCGGTGACTTTGTTGCCGATGAACAGCCCCTCTTCGTCTTCCTCAACCGCCCACTGTCCCAGCAGCGTGCCTTTGTTGGCATATACTGGCGCGTAGATGGCCAGCTCGCCATTCGGCCCGAGGTTCGTTGAGGCCGTGATCGTCTGGCCGTCCGCACTCTTGCCCGTCAGTTTCACCGTGCCCGCAGGAGCCACCGTGAAGGTGGTGTAACCGATGCCCTGGGGCAGCGTCACGTCTTCAAGATCCTCTTCGTCGGACAGCTCAAGCGCCGTGCTGTAGTAGCCTTCCAGGCTGCTTGGCGGATTGAACTTCTTGTCCCACACCAGACGCCAGCCGCTCGCGGTGGCCGCACCATGGGTGCCGGTGACCAGATGGGTCTGGGCGTTGAGGCTGAGGGCCAGGTCGGCTCCGTTGATGCTGATCTGCACCTGCGGTGCGCTGCCGTTGAGGAAGCCCTTGGCGGACTTGCTGACCGCGCCTGCCTTCACCTGCAGCGTGTAGGCTCCCGTGGAGGTCGTCGTCAGGGTGAAGAGGCTGCCCAGGCCGCTGTTGGCCGTCGCGTCACGGGAGATGAGACCCGTGAAGGTGCCCACCTGGGCCACCGGCAGGGCCTTGATGACCAGAGGAGCTGTCACGATCGGGCTGTTGCCCCCCGTGTTGCTGGCGCGGATCTGCACAAGGTAAACCCCGGCCAGGGAGGCGCGACCCGAGAGAACGGCGGTGCCGTTGGCCACGACCACCTTCATGCCCTTGGGCAGACCGGTCACCGTGAACTTGGAGGGATAGTTCTGCGCCGTCACCGTGTGGCTGAATTCTTCTCCCACAACCTTCGATCCAAACACCACCGCGTTCACCACCGGAGCCAGGAAGCTGCCGGAGACATTGAGGGTGAAGTCTTTGCTGAACTCGGACGTATCGCCATCCCTCACCACAACGGTGAAAGTGACGCTGCCTGCCGCCGTCGGCTTGCCGCTGATGACGCCTGCGGCGCTGAGGGTCAGACCTGCGGGCAGAGCATCGCCGTCTGCCACTTCCCAGCTGATCGGATCAGGGCCGCCAGAGGAGGTCAAAGTCACCGTATAATCCACGCCAACCACCGGTGTCGGCAGGGTGGTCGTGGTGATGGTGAGAGCAGGAACCACCGTCAGTTCATAAGTCCGCTCATTTTTGAAGCCATTGGCAGACTCCGCGACGGCAGTGAAGCGCACATCGCCCAGTGTGGCAGGAGTCCAGGAGAGCTGGCCAGAGGAACTGATGGTCAGGCCAGCAGGCAGAGGGATTTCCACTGAATTGGTACCCAGGGCAGGTTTCAGGCTCCAGGTGTGAGGCGTGGTGCCGCCGGTTGCCACCAATTGGGGGGAGTAAAGAGTGTTCTTCACCGCATCCGCCAGCGTTTCGGTGGTGATCTCAACCGTCTTTGGCTTCATGGTATCTGCCACGTAAGCGTAGGGGCTGAACTTGGTGTCCACGACGACCTTGTCGAAGCTGAAGTGGGCTTGGTTTTCCGGACCGCTGATGACGATGGTGTAAGTCGGCTGGTTGCCGGGGATTTCCCACTTGGCCCAATACTGGGCGGAAGTGGCGCTGCCAGCCTGGACCACGGCGGTCGGGGCCACATCGTTGATGGTTGTGGTGATGGGGCCGGCGAAGCTGCCGCCACCCATGCCGCTGGTCGCGGAGGCGATCTGCAGGAAGATGGTGGTGAAACCGCCTTCTCCCACGATACCGGCCGTCGGCACGGTCACTTCTTCAGCAAGAGTGCCGCTGAGGAAATAGAGATTTGCATTGCCGGCGAACTGATGGATCTGGCTGTTCGTCGTGCGGAATCTTGCGAGGCTGCCGACGTAGGTGCCAATGTCGGGAGTGTTGTCATTGATGATGGCGGCAGGACCTGGATTGTTGAACGCCTCCCAGCCGAAGAAGGTGGTGCCCGCGCTGCCACGGCTGCTCGGGGCCACGATGCCCGTCGCCTGGTCCATAATGGACGCCAGGGCTGCAGGTTCCTGCAGGATCATGGTATCTCCCTGCGGCTCTTCGCCCCAGAAGGTATCAATCTCGATCTTGTCGAAGGCCATGTGCGCACCGCCGAACATCGCGTGGGCCGCACTGCCGATGGTGAACTCGTAGCTGGCCGCATTGCCCGGGATCACCCAGCGCACCCAGACCTGGCCTTTGCCAGCGGCGTTGACGCTCTGGATGACTTGAGGCGTCACACCGGCGATGTCCCCGAAGCTCCAAGTGCTGATGAAGTTGCCACTGGAAGAGACCAGCTGCGCGATGATCGTGGTGAAGCCCGTGCTGCCCACCGTGCCTTTGGTGGCTACCGTCACTTTTTCCGCAATGACTGCCGTCGCCGTATCTGAGCCGCTGTAGAAATTGCCCGTGCTCGGAGCGCGGTGAAGCTGGCCGTTGGTCGTCTCGAACTTCACCCCCGTGGTGGTGGTCCCGATGTCCGGGGTGCTGTCATTGAGGAAGGTGCCCGGAGCAGGATCTTCAAAGTTGTCCCAGCCAAAGTGGGTGCTGGTGAAAGCGCCACGGGTGGAAGGCACCACCGGGCCGCTTTCCCCCTTGAGGGTGAAGTGATTCACCAGACCTGGGAGCACATTCAAGCTGAGGTTGAGCTCTCCCTTGAAGGCGTTGGCCGACTCCGCCACCACGGTGAACTGATGCAGACCGAGTGCCGTAGGAGTACCACTGATCACGCCAGCCGGGCTGAGGATGAGCCCGGCGGGAAGCTGGGTGGCACCTTTCAGCGTCCAGGTGTAAGGGGACTGGCCGCCCGCAGCGGTAAGCTCCGCATTGTAGGAAATGCCTTTGGTCGCATCGGCCAGGGTCAACGTGGTGACTTCCACGGTCTTGGCCTTCATCGTATCGCCCTGCGCAGCCGAGCTGTGGATGGTGTCGATTTCGATCTTGTCGAACGACATATGCGCACCGCCGAACATGGCGTGGGCCACGCTGCCGATGGTGAATTCGTAGCTGACGGCATTGCCAGGGACCACCCATTTCACCCAGACCTGACCCTTGGCCGCCGAGTTGACGCCATGGACGACGGTTGGGGAAACGCCATTGATGTTACCAAAGGTCCACTGGCTGATGAAGTTGCCGCTGCCAGCGACCAACTGGGCGATGATCGTGGTGAAGCCCGTGCTGCCGACGGTGCCATTGGTGGCCACCGTCACTTTTTCTTCAATGACCGCTGTGGCCATGTCAGAACCGCTGTAAAAGTTCCCCGTGCTCGGGGCGCGGTGAAGCTGGCCGTTCGTCGTCTCGAATTTCACCCCCGTGGTGGTAGTTCCGATGTCCGGGGTGCTGTCATTGAGGAAGGTGCCGGGAGCCGGGTCCTCAAAATTGTCCCAGCCAAAGTGGGTGGTGTTGAGTTTGCCACGGGTGCTGGGGGCAGCAATGGCACCCACCTGGTCCATGATGCTGGCCAGCGCAGGCGTGGTGGCGATCACCGTGTCCGGCTGGGCTTCAGCGCCATAGTAGGTATCCACTTCGATCTTGTTGAACGACATGTGGGCGTTGCCGAACATGGCGTGAGCGACACCCCCGATGGTGAATTCATAGCTGGCTGCATTGCCAGGGATCACCCATTTCACCCAAACCTGGCCCTGTTTGGCCGAGTTAACGCCATGAATAACCGTAGGATTCACCCCGCTGATGGGCCCAAAGGTCCATCGGCTGATGAAGTTACCGCTGGCTGCAGACAACTGGACCAAAATGGTCGTGAAGCCGCTGCTGCCCACCGTGCCATTGGTCGCTACGGTGACTTTTTCTGCGATGAGCGCCGTGACCGTATCCGAGCCGCTGTAGAAGTTGCCGGTGCTAGGGGCGCGGTGAAGCTGGCCGTTGGTCGTCTCAAACTTCACCCCCACACTGGTGGTGCCGATGTCCGGGGTACTGTCGTTGAGGAAGGTTCCAGGGGCGGGGTCTTCAAAGTTGTCCCAGCCGAAATGGGTGGTGGTGAGAGTGCCACGGGTGCTGGGCACCACATGGCCGGGTATCTGGTCGATGGTAAAATCAGCCGCAAGGCTGGACAAGGCGCTGCATCCCAGACATAGGGTGGCAACACGAGAGAGGAGGTATTTGAGCATATGGGGGTCAGTGTCGTCGGAGCATGGGTGTTGCACCTGCGTCTCATTAACTGATATCTCCCTCGTCGCGCTTATCCTCTCGTGTCCCGAATTGACGGTTGATTGCGATTTCGCAAGTGACCGTCAATCCGCAGCAAATAGGAGCAAGCTTCAAAACAAAAGCCGAGTGATGGGCGGATGCGCTGAGAATGAATCGCATCTTGAAATGGCTCCCGCCCCGTCACCCACCCCACCAACCTGGATCTGGAATACCAGCCAGCGCTCCAGCACGGAGATGGGGCCCTGGTATGAGGCCCTGCACCCGAATGCCCTGTGTTTTCACCTCAACTTCCACGGCGAAGCCCTCCTGGCCCTTTCTGAAGGCGAGCACATGAAGATCAAACCGCAGACCCTGACCTGCTGCCGGGGAGCTGAAGCCTCCTGGCGTGCAAGCACCCGTGACCGTCATGAATGCCTGACGCTGGTTTATCCCGATGCCTGGCTGGCCGAGTATCTGCGCGAGGTCGGATCGCAAATCCCCCAGGCCGTCCGCAGCCTCGTTTCCCCCCCTTTTCCTCCCGTCTTCTCCCCCATCCGGGCCTTGTCGGCCGAGGACTTTGTGTGGGCCCGCAGTCTGATGATGTCCTGCCTCAGCGATGCTGTGCGCGGCCTGCTGGACACGGCCCGGCTGGCGGACTTTCTGCTGCGCGTCCTCTTTGCCGCCGAGGATCCGTCGAATCTCTCCCCAGCTCCCCTCTCAAGGTCAGAGCGTGCATCGCGGGACCGCATTGAGAAAGTGAAAAACCAGATCCTGACACACCTGGACGAAAATCATGACCTGGAATCTCTGGCCGCAGCCGCAGGTTGCAGCCCGCACTACCTGAGCAGGACCTTTGCCCAGATCAATGGCATCCCGCTCATGCTGTGGATCCGCCGGACACGCATGGAGCGTGCGGCTGAGCTCATTGCCAGCGGCCGCTGCAACGTTTCCGAAGCCGCCATGGAGGTGGGCTACAGCAGTTTCTCCCATTTCAGCCGCGCCTTTCAGGAAGAAAAGGGCGTTTCACCCAGCAAATGGATCACCCACCTCACGAATACACGTACGACCTGAATTTTTCCCCAACCCAGATTCCCATGAAAAAAACCATCCTCATGCTCCTGCTCAGCACC
This sequence comes from Verrucomicrobiota bacterium, assembly GCA_040386955.1. GTDB lineage: Bacteria > Verrucomicrobiota > Verrucomicrobiia > Verrucomicrobiales > Verrucomicrobiaceae > Prosthecobacter. Next base: position 255,932 of record JAZKER010000012.1, on the reverse strand, counting down.
GCCAGTCCGGTGCTGGTAACTGCCACGCCACCTCCACCTGCCCTGCCAGCCCCTGTCGCCAGTTTTGGCGCAGCCGCTACGCCTGAGGGCGACGTTTACATTTACGGCGGCCACGCCGGGGTCCGCCACAAGTACAGCCGCGAGGAGGTCAACGGGGACCTCTATCAGTGGAAAGAAGGCATGACCGAATGGAAAAAACTGGGCACCAGCGAGCCTGCCCAGGGAGCCTCCCTCATCGCCCTGCCAGACCGCGTCCTGCGCATCGGCGGCATGGCGGCCCAAAACGCCAAGGCGGAAAAGCAGAGCCTGTGGTCCAGCGAGACCACCACCAGTTTTGACCTCGCCAAAGGCTCCTGGTCGGAGCTGCCCAAGTTTGCAGATCGCCGCTCCAGCCATGATAGCACGGTGATCGGCAACACTCTGTATGTCCTGGGCGGTTGGTCCCTCGGTGGCGGCACGGTGAAGACCATCCAGCCCATCTGGCATGACACCTACCTGACCCTGGACCTTTCCAAACCGGATGCGACCTGGCAATCTCACCCGCAGCCCTTCAAACGCCGCGCCCTCGCCGTGCAGGCAGTGGGTGACAAGCTCTACGCCATCGGCGGCATGAATGATGAGGAAGCTCCCGTCACTGATGTCAATGTGCTGGACACGCAGACCGGCCAGTGGACCGCAGGCCCCCCGCTGCCAGGAGACAGGATGGGCGGCTTCGGCTTCAGCGCCATCGCCCATGAAGGCCGCCTGTTTGCCAGCGGCTTGACGGGTCAGCTGCTGGAGCTGCGCGGCGATGCCTGGGTGCCCGTGGCCAAGCTGGCCCATCCGCGGTTCTTCCATCGCCTGCTGCCTGGCGGGAAAGGCAAGCTCTTTGCCCTGGGCGGTGAAAGCCGCAAAGGCGAGAAGGCCCCGCCCGAAGTGATCCTCCTTCCGGCCAAAGACTCCGCGCCTCTTACAGCGCAAGCGACTCCCGCCCCTTAACCTGAGGCCTACCATCGGCATTCCTCGCCCCGGAGGGACGAAAGCCGACAGCCGGGGGTGGAGGTGGCGCAGCCACCGAGAACCCCCGGACTTCAGAAAACCTCCACCCTACCGCAGGATCTGCAGGAGGGACGCCTGATATGCCGTGCCGGAGGGCGGTGCTTCACTGCGACCCGTCGACGCGGAACTGGGTGAACAACACACACCAGTTCCACAGCGGATAGGGCTTCCCCGCGCGCGTGCCGTAGGCCGCATCGGCAAAGGTGTGGGTAGACGGCGCAGGATCGGAGTCGCGCAGGTTGCCATAACTGAACGGACGCTGTGCCACAATGGCCTCGCCTGCGGTGAAGGGAGTCCCGTTACGCAGCTCCCGAGGTTCATAGCGCAGCACCGTGGTTCCGCTTTCTTCCACCACATGGCGGATGGGAACACGTGTGGGAACTCCCCCAGAAAGGTTCGTCACAAAGAAGGCCCCCTCATCGGTGAGCGGCTTCAGTTTACCCGCAAAACTGGTCTTCAGCACCAATTCCTCAGTCGGTCGGCCATCCATCTCCGGTCCGCTGCGGAGGGTGACGATCGTTCCGAGCGCGGCGGCGATCGAATGACCGTAGCTGACCGTGCAGGTCTGATCCGTTGCCAATGCTTTGGCCAGGTGCAGGCGGAGACGTGTGGGTGCGGCAACTTCGACCGTCGTCAGTGCGAGCGTCGCGCCGGCATGATCACGCACCTGAAATCCGGCAAGCGAAGAGAACCCGCCGTTCGTGGCGATCTCCTGCCGTGGCAGGAAGTCCGTATCCAGCACAAGCGGCGGATTCGGCACGTGAAACTCAATCAGAAGGCTATCGCGCGCTTCATCCAGCCTGGAGCTGCGCGGACGCAGCGGCTGCCAGTCTTCCCCCCGATGCAGCACACGATGCATCACCTTGGCCACCTGCTCGCCCCACCAGCGCTCGCCGTCGGCGGAAAGGTGGATCGCATCGCCAGCCCTGCCTTTGGACACGCGACTATTCATGGCGCTGGGCACGGCATAGTGCGGACCCACCAAATGGATCGACGCGTCCGCGTCCGCCGCCATGAGCTGAGCTTCGCCTGCGGGGCCGAGGGTTTGGTAAGTGAACAGGGGCAGCTCTCCGCGCTGGCCGGTGACGGCGCACAGGTCCGCCGACCACTGCTTGCGGTAAGCAATGAGTTGATCGCGATACCACATCTGCCCCTGCGGTCGGGGCAACTCGGCATCCCAGCGCGTGGGCACGATGCCACCGGTGGGGCCCCCATTGCCTTCCCCCTGCATCCAGTAGAGCGCGAGGATGTGAAACGACAGGCCCTGCGCGCGCGCCTGTGCCGAGGCGCGCCTCGCATCATCAAGGCTGGTACGGTAGTAGCCTCCGTCGTGCTGGCGGGATTCCGGCGTGCGCGGATCGGTAGAAAGGTCCGCACTGGAGAGTTCCTGAATCTGGCGTCCGCCTTGCCCTGCGCAGGCCACCAGGAAATGCGGTGGTCCATTTTTTGCAAGGTCTTTGCCCATGGAGAGCAGCGCCGCTTTCAGATGATCCGCCAGCCCATTGGCAACGGTCTCGCCCAAACCGCCATTCGCCTGCGCCCTCAGCGGCCCGAACTGGAACTGCGCCGCTAGACGATTTTCCGGCGTGGCGGAATTATCCTTGGGCAGCCACGTTCGTACACCGCGAAGGAAGGCATAGTTTCCCCAACCGGTGTCACCAGTGGTGACCACAGGCAGCGACTCTGAACCGTCGCCCAACGACTGGCCCATGCACCATAAGCCAACGACGCCATTCTTTGGGACGGGGCTGTCTTGTGGTGGCTCCGCGAAGGTCCACCAAACGGGCAAACAAAGAATCGCCGTGACGATCCCGAGCGGATGTGTTCGAAGGGGTTTCATGGCGACTCAATGTTGGGGGGCTAGCAGTTTCGTCAGGAACTCCTGCACATTCGCGTTCCCTGTCTTCCCATCGCCGCGATAACGCAGCTCCACCTTCACGCCGAGGGTTTGTAGCTTCCGTTCCAGCATCAGGCCCGAAACCGCGGAGTGGCTCGGATCCGTCTGTGCCTCGCCGGGCACGGGGGGTTTGTCTTGCGTGGGAAACTCCATGAAAACTGGCGGGTCGTCACTGCTGGCGTGCTCCATCGGGGAGTGGCGCTTGATCTTTGGCAGGTAAGAATCGCGCGCAGCGAGAAAGGAGGAGAATGAATCGGCGCGGGTCATTTCGGCAAAGCCGAAGGCGTGAGCACCAAAGTTGCTGTTAGGTATCCATTCGCGCACTTGTTGCGGGTCGAGTGAAACCACGGGGGCCTTCGCGGCGACGCCGTAAAGGCGGGTGGATTCGCGCGCGACGGGGTCGCTGCTTTGCAGTTCGGCCATGTCATCGTGCATCGCGAGCCAGAGCGAAGAGCAACCTCCGGCGCTCACTCCCGTGGCGGTGAAGCGCGTCTTGTCCAAATGCCATTCGTCGGCCTTCGAGCGCAGGAACTGCACCGCACGTGCGGCATCGCCCATCGGCCATTGCACCGGTGGGGCGACCTTCGCCCTGTTCGCATCTTGCAGCAGGCGATAGTTCACCGAGGCGACGGAAATGCCAGCATCCAGGAAGGCGCGCACATCGAGATGCTGATGGATGTTGCTCTTGTCCTCCTGCTGCCAGCCACCGCCGTGGAAGTAGATGACCAACGATCTGGGCTTGTCCGAGCGCGCCTGCCACAGGTCGAGCGTCTGGCGAAAGTGCTCCCCATACGACACGTCGGTGAATGTGGCGGGCGTGGCATCCGCCTTCGCCGTGGCAGATTGCTTTTGCACTTCGGCGGGGGGCATCCAGCCGGTGGGCCGCGCTTCATCCGGCGTGTAGCTACATGTGACAAAGAAGAGCCCGGTGCCGCGGGCCTTTGCCGGCGGCACATTTACCTGTACTTGCGTGAAGCCATCGGCAAACCAGCTCTCGTAACCATCGGTGGTGCTTTGCGACAAAGCTTCGCCATTCAGTTGAACCTTGAGCTGCGCAGGCTGGCGATACGGCAGGCGCAAGCGGAAGCCGATACCGTGCTCGATCTTGGCATCATCAACATCCTTGGCCGTGAGAAGTTGTGGATTGCTCGTGCCCATCGCCAGCCTGATCTCCGGTCCAGCCTTGATGAAGTGCTCGATATTTTGCGCGTGGGCGCCGAATGCACTGCGCAGATTGGCCTGGAGCGACGCGAGGTCATTTGCCGCCACGGCTTTCTTGGCCGTTGCGGTCGTCGCACAGACCAGGCTGTCACGCCCATCTGTCTGCGGATATAGGAAGCCGAGAGCAAACTCGCCTTGCTTCGACCACAGCTCCATCCGGCTCTGCCGACGCTCGGAAGCGGTGTTTCCATACGCCGTGACGAAATGCCCAACAAAGTGCTTCATGCGATTCACCGGATAGCCGGACACGCGCTCGTCATCCCACACACCATTCCCGATGCGCATGAGTCCCTTCATTCGGGCCACGACGCTCTGCTCCCAAGCCACCTCTTGCGTGAGGATCATCGTGTGATATTTCGCGTAACCGTAGTGCGCCGAATAGAACAGCGGCATGCCGTGCCAGAGCTTCTTCCCCAACGGTCCCAACTCCGGCCCCCAGAAGGTGCGTTGCGCATCGGCCTCAAAACGATCCGAAGGGAATCCCGCCTCGCGCCCGGCCGCGACCATCGCCTCCGTCACCCGCCAGTCCCACGGGCGCAGCGCATAGTTCGAATAAGCTCCACCGGTGACTTCCGTCATGATCTGCCCATGATACATCTGCCGGGTGCCGAGTTGATCCGGCGAATACTCCTGCAATCCCGTGCCATGCAAATCGGCGTGGGTTTCAGGACGATACTCGTCGATCACCGACAGCACTGCGGCGAGTTCCGGGGCCCGCTCCGGTTTGATCAGCGACATGGACTTCACGTCCCAGACCTTGCCGCCCGGCCCAAAGCCCGCGCCCGTGTAAGGGTCCACGCCATGTTCATTGCGAAAGCGGTCGCTATAAAACATCGCCAAAGGATTGATCACCGGCATGACCAGCACGATTTGCCGTCGTCGCGTCTCCGCCGCGAGCGGATCCTCGCTGAGGAGCCACTCCGCAAAGGCCAGTGCCCCCGTCGCGCCCGTGCGCTCCGGTCCGCTGTGCAGGGCCGTGATGAGGCAAACCTGCTTGTCGACGTCAGAAACCGTGCTGTCGGTGATCCTGAGGAGATACACCGGCAGGTTCTGTCCGCTCATCCCCCGTGACTCCAGCGTAACCCACCCCGGATGCTGCTTCTTCCAAAACCGCAGGGTGCCCTCATATTCCCCCATCGTCAGCCTGTGCATGGGCGCGTAGGGTGACCGTTGCTCTTCCTCTGCAGAGACAGGGAGAAGCAGCAAAGAGAGGATCGCCGTGACGACTGGAAAGGGCTGGTTCATCATTTGGGTTCGCCGTTGGTTGGAAGTTGCCGGAGGGCTGTTCGCATCAAGATCTGCTCCAGTGCCTGCTTGTTGCCCACGTGACAAAACCGTGGCCCGAGACGCTTTCCTTTCTTTGAATGAAGGCGAGGGAGCGTGGTTTTGCCCACTCGTGCATCGTCGCGTGTCACCGACGTCCGCCAGCAGCCAGGCATGGATCCAGTCCCGGCCGATGTCGTTCCATACCTGGCGACATCACCGGCATGCTTTTTGAAATGCTACCTTCCAAAACCCATTCTAGCTCCACAGATTCCGGTCCAGCGTGCGGTAGTTCACGGCTTCCAGGATGCTGTCCGCATCGATCTTGTCTGCCTCTTTCAGGTCGGCCAAGGTGCGCGCCACCTTCAGGATGCGATCGTGGGCACGGGCGCTGAAATTCATCTGGCCCATGGCGTGTTCCATCAGGCCGTTGCATTCGGCATCCAGCTCGCAGTGCTTCTTGATCAGGCGCGGCGTCATCGCGCTGTTGGTGTGGATGCCCTTGAGCCCTTTGAACCTTGCCCCCTGGATGGCGCGGGCCTTTTCCACCCGGTTGCGGATGCTTTCCGAAGACTCCCCCGGCTGGGTGCTGGTGAGCGCCTTGAAGTCCACGATGGGAACCTCCACATGCAGATCGATGCGGTCCAGAAGCGGGCCGCTGATGCGCTGACGATACTTCTGCACCATCACTGAGCTGCAACGGCAGTCGCGGCGCGTGTCTCCGTAGAAACCGCATTGGCAGGGATTCAAGCGGCGGTGATTCCAAGCATAAACTAAGTGCTTCCCTGCACGATAAGGCATGAAAGGTGATGGAGAATCATCAACGCCTGCCAGCTCCCAGCAAATGCTTTCAACAGGTGATAGGACTGGACATGACGATGTGGGCCTACTCTCGCGAGAATTATCTAGATGGGGCTGAGTGAAGTCCATCAAGGTATTCCGGCGGGCATTCTTTCATTCTGCGGTCGCAGAAAAGTGTATTGCTCCTGGACATCCAATGATGGATGCCGAAATAACGAGCATGCAAATCATCCACATGATTGGCATGGACGCAGCCGAGTATGCCAAAAAGGAGATGCATCGGCAGGTGAACCGTCCACCGCAATGCCGTCAATGCCGGAGCAACGGATCGCTACGAGCACTTGGATTCTATTCCAGGTCGAGCACAGCCTCGACCACGGGAAGCATCGTGGTGATCAAAGTAAGGCGCTTTGTCTGCCAGGCCTGCCGCAAGACAACAAGCCTGCTACCCTCATTTGCGCAGCCTTACCGGCTTATATGCAGCGTCACCATCCAACGGCATTTTGAATCTGCGCCAGCGACTTTGGACACCTATCGGTGGCGTTTTCTGCTTCGCCGCTACTTCAAGAAGTTTCGGGCTTGGTTGCCCGAACTCGCTGCCCAGCTAGGGCACATCTTTGGCCTGCCTCCGCCGACGGCACATAACGATCCCTGGAAGCTGCTGACAAAGACATGGCCCGGAGCGGGCCTTGGCGCGACAACCCATCAGATGGTCGATCAATTTCAGATAACCATTTTCGGTAAATATCGGTGCCACGGTTAACCTGAAGACAGTAAAGACTTATACCTTCGGGTGAAACCACACAACTGGTTAATTCCGTTGATGCTGGGAGGGCTTAGAGGTAGGGCGCATAGATCCCCACACGAAAATTGAGGTCTATGGAATCATAAAGCCAGAGCCTATGCAGCGATCCGGGACAAAGAGCCAGTTGGCTCTCCATTCAAAGCGCGAGCGGGACAGACGCCTCTCCAGGACGTCGGGCGAACTTGTCCATTGGGAGGAACCCAGATGAATGATTCGGAAGCCGAAACGGCAATGGGCGGGGCCGCTGCCGCCTACGTCCGAATGTCCACCGAGCACCAGCAGTATTCGCTGGACAACCAAATGGACGTCATCCGTGCATACGCAGGCCTAAACGGCCTCAAGATCGTCAAGGTCTATTCGGACGGCGGTAAAAGCGGCCTGAGCATCCAAGGGAGAGACGCCCTCTCAGGCATGATTGAAGACGTCAGGGCAAACGTGTGCGCCTTCCAAGCAATTCTTGTTTATGACATCAGCCGCTGGGGCCGCTTCCAGGACGCAGACGAAGGCGCTTACTACGAATACCTGTGCAAAAGAGCAGGGCTCGCCGTGCATTACTGCGCCGAACAGTTTAACAATGACGGCACGCCGGTCTCGGCCATCATGAAAAGCATCAAACGCACGATGGCAGGGGAGTACAGCCGGGAACTCTCTGCCAAGGTGTTTCAGGGAGCGTGCAGGCTGATCCAACTTGGCTACAAACAGGGTGGCGCGGCCGGCTTCGGCCTTCGCAGGCTGCTGGTTGACCAACATGGTATGCCAAAGACCGTGATGAAAACTGGCGAGCAAAAGAGCCTGCAGACTGACCGTGTCATCCTGATCGCTGGTCCCGAGGAAGAGCGCCAAATCGTCATTGGAATGTATGCCTCATTTGCCCAGCACCGTAAAACAGAAACCGAAATAGCCAATGACCTGAACGCGAGAGGTATCCAAACGGACCTGGGAAGGGCCTGGACGCGGGCGACCGTGCATCAGGTTCTCACCAACGAAAAGTATATCGGGAACAATGTTTATTTTCGCACCTCGTTCAAGCTCAAGCGCCACCATGTGACGAACACTCCCGACCAGTGGGTCAGAGCGAAGGGTGCCTTTCAAGCCCTCGTCGAGCCCGACGTGTTTGAGGCGGCACGTCAGATCATCCTGGCTCGCAGTATCAGGCTTAGCGACAGCGACATGCTGGGCAAGCTGAGGGATATTCTGCAGCACAATGGCCAGCTTTCTGGGATACTGATTGATGAACGCGAAGACTGCCCTTCCAGTTCGGCGTACAGGCACCGCTTCGGAAGCCTGCTCACAGCCTACCGCTTAATCGGCTACTCGGCGGGCATCGACTACAGCTTCATCGAGATCAACCGCCGTCTGCGCGAAAGGCATCCGGAATTGGTCGAATCAGTGATTCGGGAGATCAGCGCCCGAGGGGGGGAAATCACCCAGGGGGCCCGGCCGGGGCTCCTTCATGTCAATGATGAGGTCTTTATCTCCGTGGTTCTTTGCAGGCACGACAGCACCCCGGCCGGCTCCTCCAGATGGGTCATTCGTTTCGACACCGGCAACAGGCCGGACATCACTATCGCCGTGCGCATGGATGCGACAAACGAAGGGGTCCTGGACTACTACATCCTCCCGGCCATCGACATGACCTGGCAGACGTTGCGAGTCGCTGAAGACAACGGGGTGTATCTCGACGCCTACCGCTTTGAAACGCTTGAGCCTTTTATGACCATGATTTCACGCACTCCGATAAGCATTTATGAAAACTGAAATCCAGCTGATCCCGATCAATCAAATACGGGTGATTAATCCTCGATACCGGGACAAGAAGAAGTTTGAACTGATCGTGCAGAACATCAAATCTCTCGGCCTGAAAAAGCCCATCCAGATAAGCAAACGCTCGGCTTCGGAATCAACGGAACCAGGTTACGATCTGGTCTGTGGGCAAGGCCGCATGGAAGCATTTGCCGCCCTCGGCTATGAAGAAATTCCGGCCATCATTGTCGATGTCTGCAAGGAGGACAGGCTGCTGCGGAGCCTGATTGAAAATATGGCCAGAAAATTTCCTTCGCCGCTGGCTTTGATACATGAAATCGAACGGCTAAAAAAAGCTGGTCATAGCAACGTTGCCATCGGTAACAAACTCGACATTTCCGATACTGTCGTTGGCGGGTTGCTGGCCTTGAATCAGGCTGGCGAAGAGCGGCTGATGGAAGCCACGATAGCCGGGCGAATCTCAGTCCCTCTGGCCATGGAAATCGCCAAGGTCAACAGCGTGGAATCTCAAAGAGAGCTGCTTAACGCGTATGAAAAGAAGCAGCTTAACGGCGGTTCCATACGCGCCATCAAAAAGCTCATGAACCATCGGCAGCTCTTTGGCAAGAAACGAGGACCGTCAATAACATCGGCAAAGTCTCAAACCACTGCCGAAACCCTTGTGCGAGCTTACAAAAAAGAATCCTCACGGCAGAGAGCCTTGGTACGGAAAGCCAAAATCTGCGAAGCCAGGCTGCTGTTTGTGGAAACAGCCTTCAAAAAGATGCTGGCCGACGGGCACTTTGCGACACTTCTGCGGGCGGAAAAATTGGAGTCCATGCCGAAGGTTCTCACCGACAGAATTTAGGAAATCAGCATTTGAATCCCATGAGCACCCCAAAGATCGCCTTTGAATTGGAAAAGAATATCCTGCCGTTGGAGGTCCTGCTGCCAGTGAGGCAGGTCAGCCAAAAGGAACAGACCGCGACCCGCTTCAAAGCCATTGTACAATCGGTCAAAAACTCAGGGCTGGTAGAACCGATCATGGTGTATCCAAAAAAAGGAGCTCCCGGATTTTTTTTTATCACAGACGGTCATCTCCGTTACTGGGCTTTAAAAGAACTGGGCATAACAACCGCCGACTGCATCGTAGCAACTGATGATGAGAGCTACATTTGCAATGCAAAGGTCAATCGGCTGGCACCGATTCAGGAGCACAAGATGATCATGAAGGCGGTGCAAAATGGCGTTCCTGCCGAAAGGATAGCCTCCGCGCTTGGACTGAAGATTGAGTATGTGCGATCATCCATCAATCTCCTTGATGGTATCCATGAAGAAGTAGCCAATTTGTTGAAGGACAAGCAGGTTTCGCCCAAAACCATTTCCGTGTTGAAACGGGTCTCAACAGTCCGGCAGATTGAAATTGCCGAATTGATGGTCAGCACCAATAATTTCCACGCATGGTATGCAGAAGCATTATTCATCGGCACGCCAAAATCCGAACTGCGGCGGCCGACTGTTCAAAAAGCCAGGATCGGCTTATCAGCAGAAGACATTGCCCGCATGGAGAATGAGATGGAGTCCATCGCTCAGGATTTTAAAAAACTGCAGACCTCTTACGGCGAAGACATGTTAAGTCTGACGCTGATTGCAGGCTATATTAGAAGAATACTCAAGAACCCTCGGGTCATCAGACATCTAAAATCCAAATACCCGGATTTTCTTCCCGAGTTCGAATCGATTGCAGCCACAGACACGCTCTAGTATGCTGATTGATTAATCGGTCAGTCATAGCGCGGGCAAGTCGCGCGTATAACTGGGTTCGTGTGCCTAGGACTGGGTGAAAGATCCTGAGCCAAAATCCTTTTCAACGGTCGCTCAGGACGAGCGCTGGATGGTTGAGGGGCCGTGCATTGACGCGTTCGGAGGGTAAAGCTTGCAAGCTCAGTTGGGCCTCTGTACCGAGACGCCTGCTACGGAGTTTTAATTCTTGTTAGGCCTGCGGATTCACGCAGATGATTTCTTTCTCTGACGCTTTTACAAAGCACGCAGATACCGCAGGCCAGAGACGCGCATCATGCTACCGGTGACGCTTACCAAACACAGAGCGGGGCCGTCCGTTCATCCTTCCACCGCAGAGACGATTGCGGAAGAGCTGGCGGTCGGAGGCGCTCTTCATTCACGGGGTTTTCATAGCCGAGAAGCTGAACTGCATTTCACTCTTTCGAATAGCTTGGCACGATCAAGGATATTAGTTGGTGCGTATGTTTATATTACTTACTTAATTTTTGAATAACCAGTACCTTCTTCTTTCAATAACTCCCCGTTAATAAATTTCAGTTTATCAGTACGTTCGAGAAAAGGTTTTTTATCTTCTGCCTTGTACGTATATTTGATTTCCACAAATTCCCCATCCACCACTCTCCAGGTTCCCATTGTATGCCAATTTTCAATAGGCGCATTTTCTGGAGGGTCCAAAAAAGTGAATAACATAGATCCGCTCGGAAAAAGAACATACAATGTATCTGTATTTTGGCTATACCAAGTTCCAACTAACGTTGTCTTTTCTAGCGCCCTCGCTTCACCGACCAAGAAATAAATAAGGATTAATACGATGAATTGTTTCATTTTATTTAGATGTTCGGATATGACCGTATAAGCTCGCATCAACCTGACCTTTATTCAACTTGCCCTCATTGTAAAGTTCGTGGATCGAATCAATCTGATAAGAGTTCACTCTATTGGCACCTTGAATATAGTCATGTATCATTAGCTGATCACTTTCTCGAACTCTTGCACCAATTTTATTGGTTACAACGTCCGGATGTTGCAGGCCTAATGTGTGTCCTACCTCATGTGGACCAATACGGTTCAATGATTCTTTTGGATAACCAGTGGCATTTAGAAGCGCGCTCGCATTTAGTATTAATGTATTTCCACCATAGATAGCTGATCCTGACGAATCTCTGCCCTTCGGCGCGAATGCATACCCCCCCAATTCTTTAGGCTTATTAAATGGATGGGTAGCCACTACTGTTTCAGTAAGAGCTATGACATGGTCAGATTCTTTGATGTCTTTAGCCGAAGAGACAACTTTAATATTCACCTTCATGCTCCATGACTGATTTTTTTCTACATCTTCACCAGAAAACGTTTTCTCTAGGTTAGTTTTAATATTATCAGCGATAAAATCCAAATTTCCCTTGGTTAAGTTCTTTCCGGAACGATCAATCAACACGGCGTTGTACGTTATATCAGTGTGAGTATTCTCTCCAGATTTACCTTCCTTCTGAGCACTTCGTTGAGCTGTGGTTAATTTTCCTCCCGAGAGGTTGGTTTGTTTAGGCGTCCGTTTGACCTCAACTTGAAGCCCATGCGGATCCCAACCCGTCCAAGGATTCTGCTTCACGTAGGCATACAGGTTGGGGCCGTCCACGAACCCCGCCGGGTCCCGGCTCAGCCAGGAACCCGTTTCGATGTCGCGATACCGGAAGCCTTCGTTCAGAAGCCCTGTCGGGTCTTCGTCTTTGCTGTTTGCCCGCTGTTTGTCCGCGTTGCTGCCTGTTTCCTTCGTCCGTTTCCCGTAGGCTTCGTAGCTCGCTGTCCAGGTTAGGTCTGCGCTCGCGTCGCTTTGCGCCACGATATCGCCTCGGCCGTTGCTCAGGTTGTATTTCGGCACTCCGCCTCGGGTGCTGTATAGCAAGCCTCCCACGCCACCGCCCATGTCCGGGCCGCGCACATACCTTACCGTGCTGCCTCCAGGGCTGCTGAGGGTCGTTTGGGCTGCGCTGCTTTCATACTCGGCGAGGCTCAGGCCACCACTGAACAGGATCGCCGTGTGTTTCGCGGCCTGTTGCCCCTGGGCGCTCTGATGCGTGCCGATCCGCCGTGTGCGGTAGTCGTAATCGTAGCTGTGCACCTGCCCTGCGGACATTGTCACGCTGGCCAGGCGACCCGGCACATCCCACGCATACGTCGTGATGCCCGTGCCGGTGTATTCGATGCCGCCACCAGCCAATCTCAGCACTTCTAACGTAGGCAGCAGGACGGTATTGCCACTGCCTGTCACCGTCATCAATGTCGTCACAGCGGGTGTGCTGCTGAGCAGGGTCACCACCTCACTCACCGTGCTGAGGCTCAGCGCCTCGCGGCCTCCGCTCAGGGTTTGTGCACCATCGGCGTTTACAACGGATGTGCCGCTGCCAGTCACGGTGATCAGGGCCGCCACAGATGGCGTGGCACCGAGCAAGGCCACCACTTCATCCACCGTGCTCACCGAGGCACGGGCCGTGCCGCCGGACAGGTACTGGAAGTCGGCAGGCGTCATCACCGCTTCGCCGCTGCCAGTTACCGTCATCAGGGCAGTCACGGCGGGTGTCGCATTAAGCAAGGTCACCACCTCGCCCACGGTAGTCGTGGACTGGCAGTTGGACCCGCCTCCGCTCAGTGTCACCCCCTCGGGCTGGGCCAGCACCATGGCATCCCCGCTGCCCGTCACCGTGAGGTAGCCATTGGCCGCACCGCCGGACAGCAAATTCGCCACGTCCGCCGTGGTCGTCTGCACCACGCCGTCCTCACCACCGGCTAGCTGCCAGCTGCCCACGGACATCACTTGGTCAGGGTCGCTCGCGCTGAGCTGGACCAGAGGCAACAGGCCCGAAGCTGCCGCCGCCACTTCTCCTGCCGTCGTCGCCGGAGCATAGAGCCCGCCATCGGCCAGCTGCACGGAGGTGCTCGTCGTCACCGTCTCGCTGCTAGAGACAGCACCCGACACCGTCACCAAGGAAGACGCCACCGACTGAATTTCGGAGACGACTTCCGCAACGGTGCACGCAGGTGGCGAGGAAAATTCATCCGCCGCCGTGGGCAGCGTGACGATGATTGTCTGACCCTCCACTCGAGCCGCAAGAGACTCCCCAAACGACTGGCCTTCCTGAATCGCCACCGAGATGGCATTCCCATCCGTGCCAGGTGGCACGGCCTTAAAGGTCACGCCAGCCCAGTCCGCCTTGGCATGGCCGCCATCGCGGGCGAGGCGCACCGTCACCCCATTGCCCGTGGCCGAAAGCAGCAGCGGCTCGCCTTCCCCGCCCAGCGTGTGGGTCACCGTGATGGCATTGCCAGCCGTGCCCAGATTGGAGGCCGTGTAGGTCAGTCCTGTCTGTTCCAGGACCGCCGCTTCGGCACCGGTCTGCTCCAGCCTTACCTTGAGCTGGTTGCCCACCATCGTGGCCCCCAGCGCCTCGTTCTCGTTCCCGAGCTGGTAGCTCACCTGGAGATCGTTCCCCCCACTGCCCGCCGTCGCGGCCTGATACGTCAGTCCCTGTACAGTCGCGGAAGCTTTGTCCCCGCTATTGGTCGCCAGCTTCACGGCAATGTCACCATCCACCACCAAGACGGAGGCTTCCTGGTCCGGCTCACTGGCCTGCAGGGCAATGCCCGTGGCGGGGCCATCTCCGGGGGCTTTGTTATCGGTGTAGGTGATGCCCTGGTTCACAAGGCTGTGAGGGCTGCCTGCATCCGTCTCCAGCTTCACCACCACATCATTGCCTTGGACTGAAGCCGAAAGATCCCCTCCCGCGCTGGCTTTTTCCAGTCTCACCTTGAGATCATTGCCAGCATCTCCCGCCTCGGCAGCAGTGTAGGTGATGCCTTGGCTGGTCACAGCCGCCGTGAGTCCCAAGTCCATCGCGAGGGTGACGCTGACATCGCTCCCCGTCACCGACACTCCCGCCGCAGGCCTGCCTGCTGCACCATTCAGCAAACGAACACCTAGCGCATTGCCAGATTCCCCCGGCATGGCCGCTTGGTAACTGATGCCCTGAATGCTGGCAGTCGCCGTCTGGTCCACGCCCAGCTCCCGGCGTACGCGGTTGCCCCGTGCGTCGTAGAGGTAATTCACAGTGCCCGTGACAGCCCCGGCTGGACTCAGCCTCTTCTCGGTGGTGACGAGCTGATTCGCATGATTGTAAAGGTAGGTCCAGTGGCCCACCTCTGTGCCCAGGGTGCCACTGCCCGAAACGCTGACCTGTTTGCTATTGCGGTTGTTCCCCGCATCGTAGCCATACAGAGTGGTCACGGTCTGCGCCCCGGTTTCGCTGATCTGCTCTTCTAACAAACGGTTCGTATCATCATACCACAGCATGGTGACACGTGTCCGCGCTTCCGCGCCGAACCACTGCTCCGTCTGCTGCTCCACATTGCCGATATCGTCATGCAACCAGTTAAACCGGGCCTGTCGGTTCGCCTCCGTGAAGGGGGCGGCCTGATGCAGGACCCGCGCGGTCAGGCGGCCCAGGGCATCGTAGGTATTGCGTGTCACCTGCCCGTTGCCCACATTGAGCTGGAGAGCGCGGCCCGCGAGGTCATAGGCATAGCCTGTCACCTTCTTGTCGGCTTCAAACGTGACCGCAGGTCCTTCGCTGATCGTGAGGGGGCGGTTCAGCGCATCGTAAGCCGTCACTGTGCGTCTGCCGTCGCCATAGTTCGCCTGCACGCGGTTACCGATTTTGTCATACTGGTAGGTGTGGGTGACCCCGCGTGCGGTTTCACTGGTCTGCCGTCCCAGTTCATCATAGGTGTAAACCACGCCTGCGGCGGGGCTGCTGCTTTCCGCCACGCTGAGCATGCGGCCGCAGGTATCGTAGTTAAAGGTGCGGGTGTTGGCCGCCACCGATCCCAAGGCAGGGGTGGACACCGTTTCCAGGCGGTCACGGTCGTCATAGGTATAGGTGCTGGTGTTCATGGCCGGGTCCGTCTCGCTGAGCTTGACGGCGGCATTGTAAGTGTATGTCCAGACGTCCTGCGTAGCAGTCCCTGTGGCGGTCAGGGATCCCTGAAACACCTGGGTCTTCACCCGGTTCTGGCCGTCATAGGTGAAGGTGCTCACCTTGTCCCGTCCATCTTTGACCTGGATGCGGTTCCCTGCCTTGTCGTATTCAAACTCATTGACGATGTTGCTGTGATCCGTGGTGCGAACCAGCCGGTTAAAGGCATCGTAAACGTTGGTCACCACCTGATCCTTGGCATTGGTGGTGGTCAGCACATTGCCGCCCTCATCATAGGTCATGGAGGTGACGTTGCCCAGCGCATCCTCGGCGGAAGTGACACGCCCCGCAGGATCATAAAACTTCTTCGTTTCATATCCCAGCGGATCCACCGTCACGGTCACACGCCCGGCAGCATCATAACGAGTCTCAACCACCGGGTGTCTCACCACCTGTTCGGCATCGCCAGCATCCACCACCTCCGGCAACGTCACAAACGTCGGGCGGTTGCGTCGGTCATAGGCCGTGCTGGTGACGCGGCCAAGGGCATCCTTCACCCACTCGGCATTCCCGGCCAAGTCATAACCCGTCCTGGTGATGGCTGACACACCTCCAACTGCAGGTGACTCCACCTCTCGGACACGCCCTGCGGTATCAAAGCGGGTCAGCGTCTCCTTGCCCTGCTCATTGATGCTCTTCCAGGGCTGGCCATGGTGGGTGTAGAAGGTCTGTACGAAGGTGCCGTCTGGGTGCTGCGTCTTGATGGCCCGGCCCTGGGCATCATAAGTGAACAGGGTTTTACGTGTGGCAATCACACGGTGGCTGACGGAGGCAGGGTTGGCCGAGGCATCCTTCACATCATAGGTGGTCGTCACCGTGCCCGCATCTGTGCCGCTTTGTTCGGTGACACGGTACAGTTTGTCATACTTGAAGGTCGCCACACGGCCTGCGGGATCCGTCAGACGCACAGGTTTGAAGCCGCTGATGTCAAAGACACTGCTACCCCCCTCTTTGCCGTTGTTGAGACCGGGCACTTGGTATTCAGACAGGGTCACCTGACGGTCGGCCGCATTGGCCGCCCCATCATTGACGGTGACCTGTTCCGGCCTGCCGATGCCATCATATTTAAACCGTGTGACGACGCCGCGTGCGTTCGTCTGGGTCACGGGCAGGTTCATGTCATTGTAGGTGGTTTCCTCCACTAGATCTCCGGCAGCGCGGGAGTCGGCCAGGCCGTTCCCATTCAGATCCACGGTGCTGGTGATGCGCCGGTTCAGCGCATCATAAGCATGGAAGGCCGTACGGCCGGTCTCATCCGCCTCTTTGACGAGGTTGCCATGCGCATCATACTCCATGCTCTTGGTGCTGCCGTCCGGGAACTGCACCCCCGTCAGGCGGTTGCTGCCATCGTAGCTGAAGCAGGTGGTGAATCCGCGTCCATCCGTGACAGAGCGTTTGTTGCCATTGAGATCGCTGATCGTCAAAGTGGTGTGGGCCTGGCCGTCCACCACCCTCGTTTCCGTCACCCTTCTCCACCAGCCGGGCACCTGCACATCCGTGCCCAGGCTGTAGTCTGTCACCAGAGGCGGGCAGATACCGATGGCCGGGCGGTTCGGGTCTGTCCCATTTGGGGCCAAGGTGCGGCGGGTCACAAAACCCGCGAAGGTGCCATGCCCATAGGTGAGGGTCTCCTCCTTGCCCCCTACCATGCCGCCCACCTTTTCCTTCAGACGCCGCCCAAAGGCTCCGCCTGAAGCGTTCGGCTGGTCGATGACATACTCCGTTTTGACTTTGCGGGAGTCCGTCACCGATTTCAGGATGCGAGTCGCCGCATCATAAGTGAAGGTCTTTGTCTGTCCCAGCGAGTTGACCTCCAGGATGGGATCATCGTAAACCCGACCCATGTCAGGTGCCATGACGTTGGAATATTGCACCCGGTCCGCGTAGAAGAAGGCGGTCGGGTTTCCATTGCGGTCCGTGACTTCCTGTAGCGACATGTTGGCACCTGGATTGAATCGATAGCTCTCCTTGCCGCCATCTGGAGATTCGATTTCCATCTTTTGGAAGGAGTAGGTCACCGCCTTGTTGCCAGGGTTTTCCTTGGCCACCACGCCCTTCACCGTTGTGCCCATCGGCTCGGTAAAGCGATAGGTGTAGGCACGGGCGGTAGATCCCGTTCCATAGGTAAAGATGGTGGTCACGGGCCGGGCCGCCTGCTGGTAATTATAGTCATTGAGCAGCTCCGGATCCACAACACGAGTATTGCTGATGTTCACGGTGCCAATAATGGGCGAATGCACCGCCGTCAGCTTCATCGGCAGGCCGTATTGCATCTTCCGTCCCTGGCTGCCGGAGTAGTAGATGGTGGTGTTGTGCGCATGGCTGAAATTGTATGCCTGCCCTCGCTCATCTGTGATCTGGGTGAGTTCCAGATGATAATGCTTGGCAAATTTGCCATCGTCGTCTGTTTCCTGCGTATCCGACAGCGTCTGCTCATAAGCCACCGTATTGCCCCCGCGCACCACCGAGCTGAGCACCTTCACCGTTCTGTGTTGGGTGCCCGCATTTTGCACCCGGTAAGGAACCGACAGCGAGGCGTAATTGTAGCTGGTGCTGTCGCCATTGGGTGCGCGCACTTCCACGATGCGGCCATTTTCCTGCCGGAAGGAAATCTGATGTCCTGGCCGTTGAGGATCCTTGATCAGGGAGGGGATGAGGCTGACCGAATCTGGATATTCATAGTGCAATTCATTCCCCCAGCGGTCCTTCACCCGGGTCAGGCGGGCATACCTCTGGTATTGGACGCCCCCGCTGCCATAGACGCGGTCGTCTGAGAACTTCTGCTTGAGAGTGTTCCCTGGAATCACTTCATAAAAGCACTGGGTGCCAAATTTTTTGGTCAGCTTGACCGTGTGGAAGGTGATCAGCTCCGGATCGGCTGGAACAACGCCTGCCTGGAAATAGCTCTGGGCACCTTTGATGTCATAGTACTCCTGCCGGGAATGAAACCATTTTTTCAGGCCGTTCAATCCAGGAGCCTCAATGTGGTCATAGTTTTGGTGGCTTCCTGTTTCATCCACCACGTTCGCACTGACCTCGCCTCCCTTGTTGATGTTGAACTGCACGTAACTGCAGACGTTGGTTCCCCAGCCAGGTCCGAAGGGCTGGAAAGGACGCTCCCAAGGCCGCAGGCCTGAGCGGTCTGACCACGAGTCCGAAGCCACATCCCGGCGAACTTGCAACGGCAGCAGGCTGCTGTCCTCCGTCACATACACATCGCTGACGGAGTGCCTGAGCTGGGCCAGGAAACTGTCAATGTAGGTTTCCTCATTCAGCTCTCCATTTTCATTCTGGACCTGCGGCTTCGCATCCGGCATCGGGACCCCATTGAGCCCCACTTTCCGGTAACGTGGCCCCGCCCCGTCTGAGGCGCTGATCCGCATAGGGCTGCCGTCATCCGTGCTGTCGTCAGTAAGTTCCAGAGTGACGAAAGAGACCCCCCCCTTGCCATAACCAAAGGCGGTTTCTGAAAATAGCTCAGATTCCAGCTCCCCTGGAAGCACCTCGAGCATCTTATAAGAGACCTGCGGTTCTAATGCAGGATCACCAGTATGAGTAACCCTCACTCTGCGGCTTATCTTCTGCGAAGAAGGCTGACGCAACGTCATGCGCATCTCGACCGTCCCAATATGTGGGGGAATTCCTGGGTTTAAATCCCCATTATCCTGATCGTTCTCGAAATCGCAAACGACTTCATCGTCAAGATTCCAATCCCAAGTAATACTGCCTCCTCCACCCCACCTATCGTCGGTGATATCATCAGGAGTGTCCATGCCCTCTATCTGCATCGGTTCACCGGGCTCTATGACCTCAACAGCCCGAAAACGATTCGGTGTAGAATGGATTTGGCAGGCACATCTTTGCCATACGGCGTCAGGAAGAGGAGTGTTAAGATGTGAACAGGCACGAGGTTGCACAAGCGCCTTACCACCCTCAGTTATTTTGTGAAACTCGTTATCACCTTCATACCAAACAGCGTCAAAAGAACCGTGATTTATATAGCCTCTCACTTCAATGGTCGGTCCGCCCCCGGCATCTCCGCCAGCCGGGACGGACACAATGTGATTGACCTCAAAGTCGCCTCCCGATCCGTGGTTCAACGGCGTAACCGTTGGCTGGATGTAGGGACTGGTGACGCCCGTGCCGGGATTGTAGTTTCCAGGGGTAACCGGTGGCGGCACGTAATCCTTGATCAACGGATGCCTGTAGCTCAGCACTTCAAAACGGTTGATCAATCCATCATCATCAATGTCATCATCCCAGTCTGATGCGTCCCGGAGGTTCAAGCCTGGCAGCCCTCCTCGGGCCCGATAAAAATGCTCCCACACATCCGCCATCCCGTCACCATCGGCATCTCCATCCGCCACGGGCATGGTCCAGTTTGGGTGTGCATTCGCGATGACATAGGCCATGTCCGCTGAAACACCCGGCCCGTTGTGACTGTCCAGGCTAGGTGTGCTGGAATCTGCGTCCATCGGGTTCAGCCCCAGATCAAACTCCTCATAGTTAAAAAGCCCGTCACCGTCCGCATCTTCCGTCGCGTCGGCATGCTGATTGCGATCAAACCGGCCTGGGTACCAAAGATTGCTCAAGTCTTCCTCCAGATCCGTCATGCCGTCGTCATCGGCATCATAAACGTCATTGTTACCCCACAGACTGGTGCCTGCCTGGTACTCCTGAAGGTTGGTGACCTGATCGGCATCCAAATCTCCCCCAGCATCAGAGGGATCCTCAGGATCGAGTCCATAGGCCAGTTCGACAGGATCGGGGATATCGTCTCCATCGGTGTCCACTTCAGCACCGGACAACTGAAAATCCGTTAGGTAAGTGCTCAGTCCCAGTAATTTACTGCGCGACCACTTGTCCAGAGGATTGCTATGCGGAGCAATTCGAAGTTCTTCGAAGTCAGTCAGGCCGTCCCCGTCGGAGTCCACATGAGTCGTCTGGGTGTGATGTAACAAATGCTCGTCCCCATCTGAAAGCCCGTCATTGTCGGTGTCCGCCACATCAGGATCCGAACCAATGGCGGTCTCCACATTGGCATTGAGCCCGTCAGAATCCCAGTCGGTGAAAAGCAGGGGATCTTCACGATGGCTGTCGTCCACGTTGTTATAACCGTCCCAGTCACCGTCTGTCTCATCGTCTTCGAACTGGTCATTGATGCCGTTGCCGTTGGGCGAGGGGTTAAAATCATTCCACAGCAAAGGATCGCTGATATGCGAATCATTCATGTTGATCCGGGGGTCCCCATCGTCATTGGCATAAGGGTCGTCATTGATCCCATTGCCATTGGGCAATGGAAGATAATCATTCCACAGATTTCCATCGTAAGGATGCGAATCGTTGTTATCTGGGTAGCTGTCAGTATCACTGTTAGTCGGCGGCGTGACAGGCGGCTCTTCATGATCATTGATGCCGTTGCCGTTATTGTCATTCCACAAATTTCCATCATAAGGGTGTGAATCAGCACCGTTAGGATGGTTGTCATTGTCGCTATCCAAAAGCGATTCATCCTCATCATTGTAGCCATTGCCGCCAGGTGGAAGGAAATCATTCCACAGCAACGGATTGTCAGGGTGTGAATCGTCCTGGTTAATCCGCTGGTCATTATCATCATTTCCATTTGGATCATCGTTAATGCCATTGCGCGGACTCCGGTCGTTCCACAGCAAATCGTTCAGGGGATGAGAGTCATCCTGATCAAGATAGGTATCGTTATCAACGTCTGTCAGACCCGTTTCAAGTGTGTCATTGATGCCGTTGCGCGGAGTTACATCCTCCCACAAATTGATGTCGCTGGGATCCGAATCTGCATGGTCAGGGTAGCCGTCACCGTCACTGTCAACATCAGGATCCTCCTCATCATTGATGCCATTGCGCGGACTCCGGTCATTCCATAGCAAACTGTTCTGAGGATCTGAATCATTCTGGTCAAAATGCAGGTCGCCATCGACATCTGTCAGACCCGTTTCAGACCCGTCGTTGATGCCGTTGCGTGGATTAAAATCAGCCCACAGGGCATTGTTCGCGGGATCGGAGTCCACATTGTCTGCATATCCGTCACCATCTCCGTCTGGAGGTGGTTCATTGTCGTCATTGTAGCCACTGTTGTCCCAGTCGCTCCACAACCAGGAAGCATTGGGATGTGAGTCGTATTGATTGACGGTTCCATCTTGGTCATCATCTCCATAGGGGTCGTCGTTGAATCCGTTGTTATCCAAGTCATACCAACGTGCGGCGTCATCCGGATGCGAGTCGTTCTGGTTCAGTGTGCCGTCACTATCGTCATCGCCATTGGGATCATCGTTGAGCCCGTTGTTGTTCCAGTCATTCCACAGCAGGGAATTGTCAGGGTGCGAGTCATTTAGATTGATCGTGCCATCCTGATCGTCGTCCCCGTTTGGATCGTCATTGATCCCGTTGTCATTCCAGTCATTCCATTGGGTCGGATCATACGGATCTGAGTCGTTGGAATTCACATATCCATCACCATCCCAGTCATTGGTAGGAGGGTCGTCAACGCCATCATTGTTGTAATCCCGGCTAAGGGCGCTGTCTTGAGGGTGGGAATCCTCGTGATTTTTCGTCCCGTCTCCATCCCAGTCAAAGTAGCTGATTCCCAAGCCGAGCGTGGGATAATGGACCCCGTAAAAATTATGCAGCTCATCGTGGTCGCTGTAGCCATCGGCATCGCTGTCCCAATTGGTCGGACTAAAACCTGCCACGGGGCCGCCCAGCAGATCCATCTCATTGCCATCCGAAATACCATCATAGTCACTGTCCGGATTAAACGGGTCCGTCTGCCACAAAACCTCTCGTGCATTCAACAACCCATCGCCATCACTGTCCTGAGTATCATAAACCCAGGAATTTTCCTCGGAGTCATGGACCTGATTATTGTTCCAATCCTCGTATTGACGGGTCTCAACAAAATTCCCGAGATAATCCAAAACATCGTAACTCTGTACTGGCACGGCCTGACTGAACGGCTGAGGCCCGAGGATCAGTGAGGCAATCAGGATGCCATGCATTAACCAGGCGTGACGGCTCCAGCGACGCAACTGAGGAAGGACATCCGTGCAGTATCTTGATTTGTTCATTTTGATGAAAGGCGTGAAATAAGAATGTCCCCCGATATGGGGATGAAGATTTTCTTTATTTTTGGCCAGGAGATTAACTTTTTAACCGAAAAGCAAACTTTATTGCCAAGGCCTTTTCGGATATTCTTAATACCGGGTCCTTGAATTTCAGACAAAAAACATCCGCCACCAGTCATACGTTACGACACGGAGAATTTGCCCAAGCTATAAGGGCTCGGCTCAGTAAGGCCTAAATGCTTTACGGGCGATTCAAGGCACGCTCAGAACGATTTTAACCGTTCATCTTGGGGTGGCCGCCCTAGCCCTCCGCTGATAATTCTCGCGGTCGGCGGCCTTCCGACAAGAATTGCAGCGATTCAGTTTCCGGTAGAATTGCGATTTCGGCTTCACCTGAAGACATTTGATGCAATGACGGCGTCCCTCAGGAACGAGCATTGGAGCCGATCCAATACGAACGGGTTGGGCTAAAAGAACTTGGTCACCGCCTTCGCTCCCGCCCATCGCAGAGGGCCTGAACTTGAAACTGATGATCTCACGATGCCGCACATGGATTTCTGAAAAGAGCTCATTGAAGATGGCCTTCTGCTGATAACGATCACCTATCGTGGAAAAGCGAAGGGCCGCCTTCACGACGAGTCGGGCCTGTAGCAATAACGAGGCGTTGTCGGGACTTGGTTTGGGCTGCAGCGTTTGCTCAAAAGCATCACGTTCCCTCCGAATAGCCTCACGTTTGCTACGCAGCTCATCCACCGAGAGCACTCCTTGGGCAAAGGCATCCACGAGCCGTGCATCCCGGCGCTTAAGCTCTTCAATTTGCGTTGACGGTGCAACCGCGCTTGAGAATGGCGTGATCAGCTCACGGGTTTTACGGGCGCTTGCCTCCAGAATCTGAGCCAGCCGCTCAGGCGTTGTGAGGACATCTCCGACGAGCTTGATAAGGGCTGCCTCTGTTTCATCCTCGCGAAGGTTAGGCTGTCGGCAGCCTCCCAAGTCCTTCTTATACAAATAGTGGTTGGCCTTGCAGACAATGTAGTTCGCCCGTATGCGCCTTCGGCTTGTCAGAAACATCGGCTGCCCGCAACAGCCGCACACCAGAACCCCGGTCGCCAGATGGACCATTGGGGATGAGCGATTCGCCTCGATGAAGTTGAACTTGGTGCGGGCGATTTCACGCTGTACCTCCTCAAAGGCTTCCTCGGAAATGATGCCGTCCAACACCTTGTTGCGAATCACATCTTCAGGAGCACGTGCAACTTTGACCCGGTAAAGGTTGCCTGTGGCACTGGTGCGCTTTGGCCCCCGTTTCTGATCAATGATGCGCCAGCCCGTGTAGAGGCGGTTCTTCAGGAGAAATTTGACCCCAACGTTGCTCAGCCCTACGCGCCGCCCGAGTTCCGAATAGTTCCGGTTCCCTTGCCGGAACAGATCAAAGAGGAGCTTCACCTTCGCGATTTCAGGTGTGTAGGTCCAGGTGTCCGTGGACCTGTCATAGCCAATCCCAAGCGGCAAGGTGTAAGCATTGGTCGGGCATTTACCCTGACGTCGCTTTGCCTCTTTGGCCCCCTGCATGCGCTCACGGATGAGAGACAATTCAAACCCCGCAATGGCCCCACGAATCGACGATTGAAGAAGGCCGCTTGAGGTCCGCAGATCGTATTCGGAATCCCCCGTATAGATCTTCGCATCCATGTCTTGGAAGACTTGTAATATGGCAAATCCTTGCGGCTGATCGGGCCTAAAGAGCCGATCGAGATCTGAGCATACGATGCCACGGATTGTGCCCTCTGAAATCATCGCCAGCACCCGCCGCATTTCCGGATGATGCACGGCCACAGTTCCCGAGACACGCAGCTCGATTGTCAGGGCCCGGTAGAGTCCTTTGGCCTCAATGGTCCTTTGGTTGACGGCCCGTTGACGGTCCAGACCTGCACGGGTGTCCCCAGCCTGCTCTTCGGTGCTGACCCGTAAAATTTCAGCGACCGGGATGCCGGTCGAAGAGCAGTCAGACGGAACTGGAAAAGCGAGCGCCATGCGTCAAAAAAAACCAGAGATTAGGCTCCCACAATTCCCGGCCCTTTTGCAGATGAGCGTAAGGCCGCCAACTCAGTAGCAGCTTCTGTAAGTGCGGGTTGCGATGCCCTCAGGACTGCGTCAATGATGCGCGCTATGAGCTGTTCCTCGGCTTCAACTGAAGATACCAGCAAGTGTACTAGCGGTGTGCCGACAAGGGATGGCGGTGGTGTCATCCTGCTTAGAAAGCCGTCACCCAAATTCGTGCTTTGCGAATTTGAGTTTAGTGCTCCCACCACACAGCATCAGCGCAGCTGCATTCCCTTTCGGCAGTCGGCACAGGGTCGCTGAACATGCCCAATCTTTGCCATCTACCTGGCGCTCCCGCCGCCACCTGGGTCATTATCTTATATTATTACAAGAAATTATGCGGATTGAAGCTGTGCAGGCACACTTTCGAACCTCTTTCGGGAATCCCCGCCACGTCGTCACTTCGGAGAAAGAAAACCGACCACTCCTTGCCGCTGGAATCTTCGCCGTCATAACGTCTCGAACTCTTATGTTCTGAGGAAATGTTCCTTCAACCCAGGTTGTCCTCTTTCCTGCCACAGAAATAAGTGGCAATTGCGTTGCGCATCTCAGTGGGGGCTGAGTCTTCCCACTGAAGCAACCCAAACTGGTCCCTGCCGACGTGTAATTTTGGATCGTAATGATACTCCCGTAAAATATGACTGCGACGTGTATAAAGCCGGTCCGCAGCTCTACCGTGTGGTAGTGCCTCAATTTCCACGCCGGCAGCGTATCCAATCTTCATATCCACAGCCGCCATCCACCTCTTAGCCCAGTCATCACGGATTTCGCTAAGATGAGGGCTAAAGGTCCGATCATCAAACAAGCGCGCAGGATCCAGCCTGCCATGGAAGCAGCCGCGCCACATCACACTGTCTCCGCCACCAAGAATGCCGTGATCGTACAAAGACGCTTGCCGCCAAATGTGACTGTGCATCACCCACCCAAATCCCGTCATGCCTGTGGCGCAAGGATGGTCCGATCCACTGACCCATCCTGCTGCCGCGCCGATCGACCGTTCTTTCCCCCGATCAGGAAAAGCCAGCTCAACCGTTTCGAAAACTTGCACGAGCTGCTTGTCCTGAAGCGCTTCCAATACACGCTCAACCCAAGAGTCCTTTCTAAAGACCACATCCGCATCCAGCCAGCCCAAAAACGGGAAACCAGCGTCATCAAGAATCCGAAACGCATAGTTTAACAGAGCCTCTTTTTGCCAGCAGAGAGTGGTGGTCCTCAACCGCACGAGGTTCGGAAGATCATCGGGAAGCTGCCATTGCTCATCGCCAAAGGCCAACTCTACAATCACCAGATTGGGCACTTTTAAGTTTCTGTAGAAATGCATGAAATTGTTCAAACGGGCGCGGTAATGCTGAGGATTGAACCAGCATGTGGCGAAGGCGATAGGTACACCCGTATCGAGTTTCAGATGACCTGTTGGTGAAGATTGGGGCGGCTCAGTCGGCCGCCCCAGAAGGATGTCCATTTTAACAGAGGGCGCAGTTTCATCTATCTGCATCAGCGGACGAATCGGAGCGTAGGCGTGCACGAGGGGCATAGCGGCCGCACCAGACGCACTTCGTAGCGAACGCACTTGAGTGGCCAGATCAGTCATAATCACCTTCTTCCTCATGAAGGCCATCAACTGAAGATCGCACTCAAAATACAGGGGTTTCCATGCGTCCAACATTTTCTTGGCACCTCTTGGGTTGACGAGATATGCCTCCAAGCCGATGCCGCCAGTGACCTCTTTCCAGTCCACAGTCACGGTGCAATTGTCTACGTCACGGACCATTTCCACAGTCATACCGCCAGTTACCCGGTCATGTAAAAATAGAAGGTCGGCGTCACTAGGCGCGGCGAAACAGAGGTCATTGTCTTTTGCACTTACAAGGGCCTCGCCCGGCCTTGCATCGTCTTCAAGGATCAATGCCCAAGGGTGATCTTCATCTCCCAAAGGAGCATCATCCAAAAAGGTTCTTAACGCCCGCTGGTGACTAAGACACAGGGCTGTCCTCACCGGGTCTGGGATCGTAGAGCCCGACAATAGCCCTTCCTGCGTGAGTCGCTTTAGATGAAATGGGTCCCATTCTTTTGGATGCCCGGGACGCGCATAGGCTCTACCATCAATAGCCGAGACGCGACATATCTGGTCTGAATCGAAAAACCGGCTCAGCCGTCTATAACACTGTATCCAGCGCGTTCTCGACTCCTCCAAATTGATGATGTACACTTTGACAGAGTTCAGTTTGATCAAAACTGGACCTGCTGCAATCACATGATGGCCCGGGAATTTGTCCATCCTGCTTTAAACCGTCTCTCCTGGCATCCACAACTGAAAACCGTTCCGCCTGATCCCTCTCTTCTGTTATGGAATATTCCTCTTCCGCCTTTTGGAATCCCTGGGAAACAGAGATCCCTGCTAGCAGCTGTATTTGCACAAACGTAGGATTTCTCGCCGACCCCCAAGTGCCTGTCGTAGCGGTGATTGGTAATCAGTTGTGCTTCACCTTTTCCGGTCTTCCTCAAACCGAACGTGACCTCAATTGGGGTCACCGCGCAACTTACTGCAGCTTAGTCAAAGGAAGCTCCAGGCCCGGCCCTCTAGGCGCAGGGTGGTTTCTGAGTGACTTCCCGTTCGCGGTCGTGCGAAAGCGAGGCCAGGGACAAGTTGTAGCCGTTGTATCCGGAATCGCCCAAGTTCGCTGGTTCGCGTCACAGGAAGAAACAAGCGGTTGGCTGCCTCTTCAGCAAATCGGGGGCACATTACATAACGACACGGTGGACCGCTCCTTCAAGTTCTCCCCGCTGACAGGCCCTGACCTTGAGTTCCACAGCTTTGATGAGAGTCTTCCCCGGCCACTTCGCGGGCAGCTGAAAAGACTTTCAGCCTGTGACTGCACATTTAAGGTCGTACGAAGTGAGCAGGATACCATCATTGAGATCCAATGGCTGGATAAGCTAGGTCAGCCCAACGCTCTCCACTATGAGTATTCAGACGACTTGCATGAAAGCCGTTCGACGACTTCTCTGCTTACCGCGGTTACGCGCACAAAAGCCTCTTTACCACTAGAACGGGTACATTACGGGTTTCAAATATCCGCACGGGGCGCGCCAGTTCTCACTCACTTGGAAGCAAGCGTGCATGGAGCAACGGGATGGAGTCTCGTCCAGAGCGTTCATTGCCAATACGGGAGTGATATCAGATCCGCCAGCGGAAGCCCTTTGTTGCGTTCGATTGTCTCCAGAAACCTCATCACAGGAAGCCTATCCGAAAACAGCTACGCAGCCCGCTACGACGGTGCTGGACATATTATTTATGTGGTCCATGAAGGAATTGGGCAACCCCCGCTTTTTCTTTGAAAGTTTAGTATTAACCATTTTCACTACGACTACGGAAGTACTCCTGCACAGATGCCATACGCTCAGGGTCACATTCCGCTGACCAGCTCCACGTGCCATTCGGCAATCTTTCCAGGTCTTTCTCAAGCCTAAGTCCGCGAAGCACTTGCCCCCTGGCATGATACTGGCGATGAACCAGTTCACCATGCCACTCATGATACAAGTTGGCCTCGATCCATCCCACATGGCCACCCGTCCAGGCGTACAGCCTGGCGGCCCATCGGGAATACGCTTCACTTATGACACCGTCACTTTCCAAGGTGATTGCGCTCAGGATTCGCCGCTTCGCCATTTCCTCCATAGGCTTCTCATGGAGGCAGGCAAACGCAAGCATGTGATCTCCTCCTCCCAAAAGGCCCAGGTCAAAAAGTCCGCCGATATCTTTTAACACCTCCCGCCTCATGGCCCAGGCAAATCCGCAATGACCCGCCCAATTCTGAAGACCGGCCAATGCAGCGGAGGGCTTATGGCGGACCTCCTGACCATCGCGCCCGGTCCAGACCGCCGTTTCAAAAGGCTGAACAACAGGCCTTTCCCGCAGAGATATAATGACCTTGTCGGCCCAGTTCGGTTCATCATACCAAACGTCAGCATCCATAAAGACGAGGTTGGAAATATTCAGCGGCACCAGCTCTTTTTCTGCCAGGTTGAGCAGACTCTCCTTGTGCCAAAGGACCTGACGGTCCGTCAGTTCAATCTGCTTCCAGCCCGGCAGGTGCGATGTCAATGGACGTTCCCCAGCAAGATAGGCTTCGACACCGTAAACCCTGACGCCATCCCTCCCCATTTGCCGCACAAAGCGTAGTAAGTTTCGTCGACTTGTATCGTAATTTCCGAAATTGTAGTAGCAGCTTACCACTGCCAAGTCATCTCTCAGCTGGGCGGTGGGTCGTGGGGTGAAAAGTGGCTTGATCCCTCTTATATCAAGCATCGAAGGCCGCATCTCCTTGACAGCGCCCAACACATAGTTCGTGGCTCCTGCAGCCCCAGTAAGATGAAGAACGGAGCTGGCCCCATTGTTAGATAGAACGAACTGTGCCTGACATAGGTCTTTCAGATCAGCGGCAAATTGCAATACGTCGGCCCTGTTACGATCCCCGTCATGAGTCATCTCTCGACATCGAGCCTCTGTAACTCTGGCCTGTAGCAAAGACTTGAGCCCCCCTCGATGAGAATCAGACAACAGAAACACCTCTTGAATCTCTCTTTCTCTTATGAAACCATTGATTGCAGCGGCGAAGTCAGCCACTTGACCTGCGCTGACTCGGTTGCATAAAAATCGTCCATGCACGCCGACCCTCAAACGACCGGATCCGGCCACCCCATGCATGGCGTCCACAACTTCCCTTATTACCTGTTTCGCCTCCCCAATGTCACGAAACAGAGACATTTGAGGAGCACAAGTGAGCACGGAAGCCCGCGTTTCAAACGTCTCGTCTGTGTCTAATATTTTGAGCCCCAAGTCGCTATCGAACAGCTCATCATATGCTGCTGGGCAGTCCATTTTTGTCCAAAGCACCAAACGTTTGTGCCCGAGCCGTATCAAATTGGCAAGATGACAGATGCGGTTGGCCAAACCACCAGTGACCACTTCCACTTTTTTGCTTGCTCTGGCCAAACGAACTTCTGACCGGAAAATGGGTTTGAGACTACCTTCGTCCATCATTGAATTCTCCGTCATTTGTGTTTACCATCATGTCGTCATTTGATTGCGTGGAAAGAAGGAATCCGCCTGAATCCAAATCACCCCCAACTCACAGCTTCCCGATGAAGATCACTGCGAACGCTGGTTTCGCCAATCGTCTCCGCATCTTGCTCGGCTACCGGGAGGTGTGTCGAAAATTCGGGGTGCCGCTCACCTTTGTCTGGCTCGAAAACCGCTTCTGCGGTGCCCTCGACAATGCATTCGTTATTGATGGAGTGGACATTCAACATTCCATTAGCCCTCCTCGTGACGCTCCAGCCATTCCAGGAAAAGTCACTTTCAAAGATATTGTCCAGATTTATGGCATTGATGCCAAGGAAAAGGTGGTCTGCAACGCGTACCGCCAGATCCAGTTTGACCCTACAATAACTCTGGCCGCCCAAGTAGGCAGGCAAGCCCAACTCGCCGTTCATGCCCGAGTCACTGACCTCTACAAGTCGACCGGTTTACAGCTAACACCTTCTGATTTTTTTTCGCAGATAGAGGAACGAGAAAAAATTCATCCAATTTTCCCCCTTTATTTGGCCACCGACTCGCAAAACCTCCAGGCCGCGTTTATCAAACGCTACGGTGCCCAAAACATCTTAACCACCGCACGCCTCGATCCGGGTAATTTCAGGCAATCTTCCCTTCGTGATGCGGTGACCGATCTCCTTGCCTGCTCCCTCGCCTCGCAATTCCTAGGCACGCCAGGATCAAGTTTTTCAGGTTCCATTCAAATCTTCCGCAGAATAAATAATGCCTCAATGTCTGAGAGCTAGAACTGTCGGACTAGCGGCTTGGCGGCTTCGGGCTTTTAAAGCCCCGCATCCTCCGGCACCCCGTTTTGCAATGCTTCGAAGACCATCTGAAGCTGCGCCGGATCAAGCTTTTCGCTGCTGCGACCAAACAGCTTGCGGGCCATCGCATCCACTTTGAGGCGCAACACCTCGTTATGCTGACCGAGCCGCCGCTGGCCCCGCCGATCCTGGCGACGCCTACGGGTCCGCCAAGTTCGGCAGCAGCGCCTGGAGCCTTATGATCGTAAGCGTCACGTGGAGTGCCGTGTGAAGTTGCTGGATTCATAGAGGTCATAGGTGGTCAGCTATGACCTCTATGAACCAAGAGGCTATGGTCTTGAAGAGTGATAAAGCAGGTCGCGTGCAGACGCCCGTGGAGCGGCAGATTGTTCTAGTGCGGGAGTATGGGCGAAGTGGCTTGTCTGGGCCCCACTTTGCGGCACTGGCTGGTGTCAGCTATCAAACTTTCGTTACGTGGCGGCGCAGGCATGGTGTGGGCCATTCAGCACGGGGACAGCAGAGGCCGAAGTCGGGGTCGGTGTCCTTTATGGAAGCTGTGATCTCACCTAGCTCGAGTGAAGCAGTCGAATCCAAGCTTGCTCAGAAGTTCATTATTGAGCGGTCCTCTGGCGTGAAGCTGCGCCTTCAATGCGCCTCGCACAGCCCGCTGGCGGTGCAGCTTCTCAAGGCCATGCAGGAGTCCCGGCCATGCTAAGCTTTACGGGCAGTTTGAAGGTCTTCGTGGCGCTGGAGCCCTGCGATATGCGCAAGGGCTTTGAAGGTCTCACCGGTCTGGTGGGAGAGCGGCTCATGGAGGAAGTCAAAAGCGGAGCGCTCTTTGTCTTCAGCAATAAACGGCACACGCGGCTGAAGGTGCTTTACTTTGACGGCACGGGCCTGTGTCTTGATGACCAATCGGCTGGAGGCCGGCACGTTCTCCTGGGCCAAGGCCGGGGAGATCCAGGGTGCCAAGATGCGCCTGGCCCCGGAGGCCTTGGCGATGCTCACTGAAGGCATTGATTTGAAGGGAGCCTCAATGCGTCTGTGGTATCAGCGGGATTGAAACGGAAGGAACAAACCTAGATAGAAGGTGGTGAAGAGGCTGCGTTTTAACCGCCATCCAACCCGCCGCCGATGACGCCTCTTGAAGCCCGGCTGACCGCTGAGAACGATGCGCAGCGGCGGGAGATCAAGCTGCTGAGAGAAAAGATCGATTTATTATCAGGCGCATCTTTGGCCGCAGCAGCGAGGCGATGGATGACGCGCAGCTCATGCTGCTTTTACAGGGGGATGACGGGGTAAAAAAAGACCCGGCCTCCAGCGCATACCCCGGCGTCTTGGAGGCTGAATGGAAAAGCAGGCGGAGTCGGCACAGCCCCAAAAGCGGTGCAAGGAGCGCGAAGCCCGCCTTTCTGAGCACCTGCCGGTGGTGGAGGAAGTCATTGAACCGGAGCCCGTCAAAGCCGCTCCCGAAGCCTGGCGCTGCATGGGTGAGGAGGTCACCGAACAGCTCGACTATGAACCGGCCAGGTTCCTGCGCCGCAGGATCATCCGGCGCAAGTATGTGAAGCGTGAGGAGCCGCACCTGCCGCCCGTCATCGCGTCTTTGACCACCTTGCAGGAACGCAGCCTTGCCGCCCCCGGCCTGCTGGCCGCCATCATCGTGGGCAAACACTGCGATCACCTGCCACTGTATCGGCAGGAGCAGATATATGCCCCGCGCCAGAGCCTGGTCCGCGGGCTGGCTCACCCCCGTGTATGAACACATCCGCAGCGGAGTGATGGCCGCAGGTTACGTGCAGATGGACGAGACGCCCATTGAGTATTTAGGCCCCGGCCACGGGCAGACCAAACAAGGTTACCTGTAGACCTGCAAACGGCCCGGAGCCGACGTGTGCTTCACCTGGGCAACCAGCCGCAGCGCCGCCTGCCTGGGCAACATCATCCCTGCCGACTCCACCGGCGAGGTGCAGAGCGACGGCTAGGCCGCCTATCCAGCCTACGCCCGCAATCGGGAGGGCCAAGGACTGGTTCTGGCAGGTTGCTGGGCACATCTGCGGAGGAAGCTTTATCAGGCCAAAGACAGCGCGCCGCAGCAGGCAGGCTGGGTGCTTTTGCAGATCGGC
This sequence comes from Verrucomicrobiota bacterium, assembly GCA_040386955.1. GTDB lineage: Bacteria > Verrucomicrobiota > Verrucomicrobiia > Verrucomicrobiales > Verrucomicrobiaceae > Prosthecobacter. Next base: position 223,149 of record JAZKER010000012.1, on the reverse strand, counting down.
CACCTTACCGGATCGAAGCGCGGCTGCGGGAAAGCCGAGCCGGGCCAAAGCTGCGACAGGCCATCCGCGCTGCCGAAAGCCGACCCATCATCGCCCGCCTGCACCAAGCTCTGAGAAGGATCAAACTTAGCCTCCGTCACTTGCCCAAAGCGCTTTTGGGCGGGCCATGGACTGTGCCCTGACGCTCCGGCCCATGCTGGAGGTGTATGCGAAAGACGGTCGTGTGGAGATCGACAACAACCCGGTGGAAACCTCGATCCGCCCCACCACCATCGGCAAAAAGAACTGGCTCTTTATAGGCGATGCAGGTGCAGGCCAGCGCAGTGCCACCCTCTACACGATCATCGAACCCTGCCGCGCCCACGGCCTGGACCCCTGGGCTTATTTGCGCGATGTGCTCATCCGCCCGCCGACCATGATCAACCGGCAGGTCAAAGACATCACGCCTGTAGCCTGGGCAGAGGCCCGAAAGCCGAAACAACGAGCCGCGTAGCTCTCGGCACACCTCCGTCAACCTGCTTCAGCAGGTGCTTGGCATGACGCTTACTTATGATCGCTCAAGCCGCCTAAAAGTTTGCCGCTTCCAGGAGGCCGGCCCAGCATTTCCGGCACAAACGGCTTGCTCGGGCCGCATGTGACCTTCCACAGCCTGACTCCACCGCCCCTCAAGGGGCGTGCGCTTCGCGCGCATCCCCTTCGCCGGACGGTGGGTGGCTTGAAGGGAAGAATGGACCATGCACTGACGCCTTCCGAGCGTAAGGTTGCAAGCTCACCTGGGACTCTGCATCGAGAAGCTTGCTTCGGAGTTTTAATTTTTGTTAGGCGGCATGGGTGACGTGCCTGCTATGGGTTGTCACTGTTTTGAATTTCATTGTTTTTCTTGACCGTTCTCGTTCCCAAAGTTCAAGCCTTCAGAAAGATTGATGAGAGAACCTGCACCAGGCTTTCCCGTTTTAATTTTAGTTTCAAAAATTTTCCTCATCTCCTCAAATCGTTTTTTTGAAACTTCAGATACTAACGGCTCCACATTCATAAAAACTATATCAATGGCTTTCACGGCCTCACGATACGTGTTTCCTTCTCCATCTTTTTTCCCGGCATCAAAAGCCAATGAGGAGGCAATCATGCTGACTACGATCAAGGCAAGTATTAAAAATAATGTTTTCATGTGAGATATCAATAACCAAGGGGAATCCATGGCCGCTTGTAAGATGCTTCATCTACCAAATACCAATCAACGGAAATTGTAAATTTCTCCGCCAAGCCAAAATCTTCCAGATCAGCCATCCAGCCGTCTGCTATGGTATCTCCAAGGCACCATCCGCACGTAGTAAGCTGCTCGTGAGCATCAAAAAATGGCAAATTTTTTGTGTTTGAGCGGCGCTCTCCAGCACTAAGATTTGGATGAAAATCATAAGGATCACGGATCTCTGCTTTCATCCTACGAACTCCTTGAGATGCGCTTATTGACTTGTATCTAATTGCTACTCCACTTAGCGTGCCTATGGCATCGTCCGAGACAGCCACACGAAATGGAGTGGGATTGTAGACGTCGGCACCTCCTTTAAAAATGGCAGCTCTGGCATCCTTATCTGCATTTACAACCCCGACATCCTTCTCAATTAATCCATAAGGAACACTCTTGTCACCGCCCTTGTGAATATAATTACTAAGCATGATCGGCGCCCATAGATAGCCTTTTAATACGCCCCCAATTCGGACAATTGGATTTCTCAAATACCACTTTAACGCACAGTGCAGCGAGTCAGCTTCTCTCCGTGTTAACTTGCGTTCAAAATCTATAAGGCCCAAAGCATCCACGCGATTCACCGGATCATTGCCCACCACGCCATACAGGTTGATGCCACCTTCTTCCTCAATCGGATCCCGTGATACCCACCTGCCCATTTCCGGTGAGTAGTACCGGTAACCATAGTAAATCAAATTTGACTCTGTGTCGTAGTATTTTGTGCCAAAAAGCCATGGGGTTTCATAAACTGTATCGCCACCTTTCATGACCAATTCACCAAACGCATTGTAGTCATATCGTGCCAGGAGTGTGCTACTGTTTGCATCGACCAATCCGGTAACATTTCCGTTCCCGTCAAAAACCATGAACCGCGTCGATATGTTATTCTGCTTTGTTGAACTGCTCCAAAGCAGTCCTCCGGCCCCGCCTGCACCCTGCATATTTTGTGACAGATCCAAGCCCCAAACGTTTATTGAAAGAATCTCAGCCCCCTCGACCTCGGCCGCCATATTCCATCCATTATAGATGAAACGCCTGTTTATCACTAACTGCCAAGCACCCAAGGTGGTCCATTCATACACTTGTTTACCAATACGGCGACTTTCACTATCATAGTTGAAGGTTAGTTTACGTCTTGGTGCACCAGCGGACACTGCTGAGATTGCAGTCTCCATGGTTACAAGCCGGTTTTCTGCATCCCATGCGTAATTCCATCGACTGTCGCCGACAAGATTCCCGTCTTCATCATATTCCAAAACTTCAGCCGATTTAGGGATGAACCGGCTACCGGAGCGTTGAGTGGTAATGTCACCACCACCTTTCCCTACGCCCTCAAGACTAGCTTCTACGAGAACCGATTCCCATCGCGCTTGTGTAGAATTGTCGGTTTCTAACTCGCGTCTAAAATATGACCCGAGACGTTGGGTGGCAAGTGAATTCACTTTCACCATTGCTTCAGGGTCCGCTGATCCCGTGACATCGAATGCACCTGGGTGTGTTATAGTCGTATGCTGATTGAGATCGTTCGGGGCGTAGATCGTATGGCGGCTCCCCCCGCCGACACTGTCCACAGAGGCCGCCGTACGGTTTCCAATATGATCAAACGAATATCCCTCTGTTAAGCTTGGGTAAGCGATCCCTGCAGCATTCCTTTTGACGCTTCCCTCAACTTCACCTTTATTATTGTAAGCGTACACCCAGTAAGATCCATCGCTCAGATCCGCACGCTCGCGGCGTCCGGCCCCGTCATAGGTGTAAACATGGCTGGACAGAACAGCCGATGAACTACTAACCCACGACACATGCTCAAGGCGATCAGCCGCGTCGTAGACTCGAGTGCCGGCCACTTTAGATTCCCCTCCCGTTGCCAAGGTTGTTATGTGAAGAAGATCGCTGTTGGCTTTAAAGGTGTATGCGACACTTTGATTCCCGCTCGCGACTGAGTCCATCCGCCCCTGTGGGTCATAGCCATAAGTGTCAGCGGTGATATCCGCTCCTGCGAAAGCCACGGCAATGCCCGCCGGTCTTTTCGACGAATCTTGTGGCCACATCAATGAAACCCCATTGAGAAGGCCCCCCGCCACATTCTCAGTCGCAGGAGCCCCCGTCTTGTCATGGTAAGTAAAAATGCGTGAACCCGCCATGTCGGATGTTGATACTTTCTGGCCGCTTCGCCGATACGTGTGAGCAACATCTGGGGTTTCATCCGAGTAGTTTATGTCGGTAACTCGACCCGCAGAGTCATGGCTGTAAGTTACGATAACGCCTCTGGCCCACGTGCGCGTCAAAGGCAACCCATTATTGTCATACGTGTAAATGACGGATTTGCTTGCTGCATCCGTCTTACTCATCAACACTCCAGATGCGGGATCATAGCTCCAAGAGGTAAGCGAGGGGGTGACGCTGGCGAAAGAACTAGGTAGTCCAGTGTCGTTCCAGTCCCCCGAACCACGATACGTCTTCAATTCATCCAATTCACCGTAAACATTGTAATGATATCCCAGGGGATGAACTGCATCTCCCCACTGATAGATCCGCCGCCCTAGCACGTCGTATGCGTAACGAGCCGTTTCATTCTCGCCATTCGCCTGCGTTGCAAGCATACCCGCGTTAGCATGCGAGTTCGGATAATAGGTGAATGTCGTCGTATTACCCGCCCCGTTTGTCTGGCTTTCAATCTGCCCGACAGAATTATATGATGTGATGGAAGGTAGACCAGTAGACGGGTCGATACGCTGAACCTGCCGCCCAAGGCCATCATAGCGGAACAAAACAGGCAGCGCTACCGTCAAGCTGTTTTCCGAAACAAGTAAACCATTAACAGTAGTTTTAACTGAAATTATATTCGAGAGGTTACTCGTTGTAGTTTCGGTCGAAGTCTTTGACTGGCGTTCAATCTCCATGACTGAAACAAGGGTGTTGCCTCTTGCATCAATACTGACGACCTCAGCCTCGGGGCCGACCCCCATTTTTTCTCTGACCTGCTCTTCATGGACGTCGGTTGAATTGGTATCATTTAGGCACTTAATCGTCTTAATGACTTTCCACCATTTGTTGCTAAGATCCTTTTCATAAAACTCGACTACATCTTCAACTATGTCGGCAGATACTAAATCCAAAAACCCGTTTTCGTTCACATCCATGCCAGAACGAGTCAGCCGGCCTTGGCTATCGTATTCAAAGATGCTATCCGCAAAACCGTTTTTGGATTTCCTTACCAATTGCCCCTTATTATTATAGACATAAGAAATGGTAACATCATCGCCGTTAGGTCCTGGAGATACCTCGCGTAAAAGTTGTCCTAACCCGTTGGTCACGGTCTTTTTCCAACGAGGCGAAGTACTATCCCCCGTTCCAACATAGATTGTGTGAACAAAATTGGCGTCATTATCAACCGAATAGTCATGGAACTCAGGAATGACCCCAGTTCCACTGATACTCTTTAGCTGCCCGTCTAGATAACGAGTTGTTACACGCGTCACACCCCCGGGCCGAGTTTCGGTAACACCCCGGCCAACACTTGTATAAACAACATTTGTGGTGCGGCCTTGCTCGTCTGTGAGCGACACGGTCCTCCCATCCTCAGTCGTCGTTAGCGAGGAGCTTAAACTTAACCCACCGGAACTTGTTGTGGTCGTAGTTGTCAACCCTTCCCGGGTAAATGTGGTCGATATGGCAGCCTGCGATTCATGATTCTGGCCAGCAGGCACTCCTGTCTTAGTAGTTTGAATCAATTCCCCTCCAAGGTCATAATCATAGGTTACCTGAGTTCCTCTTGCATCGGTTTCAACTTTCTCTGTAATACCGGAATAAGTGATACCAGAGATTACTCGACCGTCCTGTGTCACCGACATGAGCCTGCGCCCAGTGCCACTTTCATATTCATAAGTAGTGATGCTCAATGTTTCATAGCCACCACCATTAAATACCTGCTTTTCGCTTCTCCAAATCCCTTTATGGTCACTAATCGTTATCGTCCGGGTTGTGCGATTCGCAACACCTTCAACGAATTCTGCTGTCCCTTCGGTCTGAATGCTCCGGGTGAAAGCTCCGGAGGGTGCTGCAGTAAAGGCCCCTGTAGCCTCATCATAATTACCATTCTCCTCGAAGGAGCGCGATGCTGACCCATTCTCCTCGATGGTTCGGCGTAGCGGCCCCTTAGGAGGCGTAGGGCTCGAGTAGTCCAGTAGGTATGACGTGGACGATGACAGATAAGCGGCCGCATCCCCGTGGTATCTACGCTCTTCTACAGTATACAAATCGATTTCCAGTCCGTTATAATCCTCCCGATCCGCAAGCACCTCGAAGGACCGACGCTTTTGCACCTGCACTCCAAGAACTCTTTTTGAAGAGCCGTTGATTTCGCCCTCATCATCATAGGAAGGCAGCTCAGCGACGCAATTCGTCGCAGTTGCGCTATCTGGGTGTGCCGGAGAATCTTTCCAGGGATACCGGGTAGCCTCCAGTCGGCCTTCAACATTATAAATATACTTCTCCCAACTTCCATCACTGTTAATGACGTGCTTCATTTTCTTGAAAGCAGCGCCATCTGCAATTTGGTTGTCGTAATACGCGTACGCTGTAACGCGATTCTCACCGTTGGGATCGTGAATAACGCGCTCAATCACTTCCCCCCAACCCCAGGACGCATATTCTTCCTGTAAGGTTGAAAGCTCGATCTCGTTCGCTCCCACCGTGTAAAGCTTGCGAGTCACAACGACGCGCGTCCATTTGGTAGAGTCCAACGGATCTACCGCCAAGTTCGTCGTCACCTCTGTAATTCGCCCGCGCGCGTCTACACTACGTTCAACACTTCCAGAGGCATTGCCATCTCCATAAAACGACTGGGTAGTCGTCTCCCCATTTCGGGTATCGCTGTAGATGACGCCGTTCCCGGAAATAGGATCTGTAGCAGGTGTCAGCTTTTGCACAATCACCGGGGAAGCTGTCACGGTATAAAGCCCGCTACCATCTTTACCAGCAACTGCTCCAACTTCATAAAAGCGGAGTTCAATCGATCCATCGATCAATTCAACAATGTCCGCTAGACCCTGAGGGCCGAAGACTTGGCGCAGACCGCCCGTATTGGAGATTGGCTCCGAAGCCACCGAAGTTGGGTAGAATTCAAAGTCGTTCCTGCTTAATACACCGGAGCTCAGAGAATGGTTGAGACGTAATGTTCCCACCGGATCCCCATTGGAATCTCTGCCCATTCCTGACGAAAATCCTAGACTTGGGTTCAACATTGGAGGGGAGGTACTTCCTGCGCCTCCGCCGCTACATCCGATAGAACAACCCCCGCCTCCAGAACTAGTTCCATCCGATCCAAAGTCGTTATTTTTGTCATTCTTCGGTCTGACAAAAGTAATGGCGTATTCTGCCTGATCGCCTCCGTTGTTTGCATCATTGGTCACCTGTAGCCCAGCCCTTGCCCCGCCAGAGCTCGTCTGGGTCGTTCCGTCTGGAAGTGGGCTTTTCCTTTCCAATTTGATATCGAAGCAAGTGGCAATGTCCGCATCAATATCAGCACTAAGATCCGTCATATTAGTGGGAGTAAAACTCCCACTAAATGTCATTGTGTATGGCACATCAAATTTAACGTGCACAGGTGTAGCTTCATTCGTCAACGGAATTGGAGTTTCCTCAAAGAACACTTGTGGGTCTGTGACTTTCGGGGCAGAGGCTTTGATCGTGATGGTAAATCCATCATCGTCGCCCGCGGCGAAAGAATTGGTCTGCAAGCATGCCGCGGTAACTACCTGAAGGCTCCACGCCACCCATCGCACACCCCACAGAAACCGTTTAGTGGTATCAATCAAGTTTCTCATCGCTTTATAAATCTTAGCTCCATCATTTCACTCTGCTCACATACGCGCGGCCACCTGATGCACACGTAGATTCATTTCCGCCATCTTTTCGAGAAGTTCGTGGTAAGGCGAAAGATCCGCCCCAAGAATACCTTTGTTGATTGCGAGTTTTAGAGCTCCGCTCTCATCCTCATGATCTGAGTAACGATGCCAGTGCCAGCCGACGCATACTCGGCTTCGCAAGAGGGCTATAACGTAATTCTGGTAATAAAGCCCCCGCTCTTCCTGCGTAGCGACCGTCAAACCTGCGCCGCGTTGACTACCAGTTTTGGCGTCCTCCCCCCGCACGTAAAACTCCCCTATCAAAAGAGGTTTCCCCCCAGCCCACTCAGACCATTGTTGTAACTCACCAACTGACAGTGACGCCACACCATAAGGATTTATCGAAATCACATCCAAGTACCTACCGGCGGCGGAAAATACTTCCTTATAGTTACGTTCTACTGAAAACACCCGCGATCCTAACTGTAGATGCTTGGAATCATATTTACGAATGGCCGAAGTCGTAATACGGTAGTACCAATCAAAGACATGCCCAGTCCAGGCGGCGTGAAGGGCTTTTAAATCTGACGGTGCTCCATTGCGTGCTTCCCGCCATCGGCGGGCCTCTTGGGCTGCCCCCCCGTAGACAGGGTCATGAATTGAGTACTCAAGGCATTGTAAAATATCCGGTACCGGGAGTTCATTGTCTGTAAAATAGCCCAGCATCCAAGGATCGTCCTTTGCGCTCTCAACAGTTTTGCAGCGCTGTTCGCAGAAGTCGGCGAAAGCCGGGTGAAACACAGGAAAATTGCGGTGCTTTGCTCCCACCCTGGCTGAAAAAATTTGCATCAGTCCTTTCGGGTGTTGTCCATCAAACGCACGCGCATCGCCCCGCTTACCGAAGTCATAAAAGACGTATGCCATTCCAGCATGCGGCACTGGTTCTTTGGACCGTCCTGACTTGCTCCAGTACCCGGCTGTATTAATTCCTTTTGACTTCAGCATCTTTACCGTTTCGGCGGACCACGCGGCGTCTCCTAATCCTGCCACGGTTTTTCCGAGCTGCTTTCCTGCTTGCGGAGAGACAGAGTTGATGCCGGAACTCAAAAATGGGTGACCATTTGGATCTATCAACCACCAGCGGCCGTCAATATTTTCGGTCCTGAATGTTCCGGTCGCGTTACGAACAACTGAGAGGTTACCTCCATAGATGCTTGAAACTATTTCTTTTTCGTTAGGCAGAGCCGGGAAATTTGCGGCCGCGGTTCTAACCCGATAATATTTCCATCCACTGCTACCCGGGTTGCGCCTAACACGGATGAAAGAGCCCTCCAAAGAGGCGGCATTCGTATTGCAGTCGAGGGTCCCTGGGGCTGCTACGGCCAGTGCAGCGGCCTTGAGAAAGGACCTGCGGGTAGAACTCCGTGATTTGTCTGTTTTGTTCATTCCAAACGAGTGTAAATGTTGAGCTTCACGAGGGCTGAAGAATTCGCCGAATCTAGAGGATCCGAGTTCTCCATCACTTCCACCCCATCTGAATACCCGTCTCCGTCTGTGTCCGCGAGGAGAGCATTAGTGCCATAGAAAGCTTCATCTCCATCCTCTAGTCCATCACCGTCTGTGTCGGTTTTCGTCGGGTCGGTACCTGCGGCAAGTTCTTGAGCATTGGTCAACCCATCCCCGTCGGAATCCACTGATCCGACATATGCCAGGGTCCCCAGATGTTTTAGCTCCCACCAGTCGGGCAGACCATCAGGTTCACTGTCGTATGGCGTAACAATCGTGGCCAGAGGGGTAAACCGAGAATAGCAACCGAGAGAGTCCACTGCGACGGCTGTGATCTCAAACTCTCCCCAAGTCCATGGCGTAAAAACAGCAGTGAAAGGAGCTTGGTCGTCTGAACCGATCAAAATTCCGTTGATATAGAAATTGACTGCCACCGGGCTGCCGTTGCCGCCACTAACTGCCGAAGTGATTATGCCCGTGCTTCCTTGGTTAATTGAAACGGGAGGCACGGGTGAGGACAGGGTGATTGTGGGTGGTGCCTGAAAAACGTTAAGCCCAAACAGCGAGTGAATCCCCGGGCTGAGTAAGGCCACACCGCCCAAACGTCCAAGGTGTGTCGCCCCCCAGGCCACGACGCGACCATCCTCTTTGATGGCAATGGAGTGCGTACTGCCAGCCGAAACAGCGACCACATGTTCTAGATTAAGTCGTGCGGGCGCAACTACTTCCGCTTGAGTTCCCTGGCCTGTTTGACCATACCAACTGTTTCCAAATGTCCAAACGCCCCCACTATCATCTAATGCCACAGAATGATAATCCGATGTGGAGATTGCCTTGATTAAAGCAGGTATATTGCAGTTAACAGGAGAATATTGAAATCCATATGAATTTCCACCGACTTGATTATAAGTTGAGTTTCCCCAGCCCCATACTTCCCCTGTCACAGTTAATGCTAAACTATGATCAACTGCAGCCGAAAGCTGTTTAACTCCCGTGATAGGGGTCTGGATGGGAATAAGGCTAGAGGAAACAGATTCGTCCCCCAATTGTCCATTTCCATTCGTTCCCCAGGCCCAGACTGTCCCGTCACTTTTTAGGGCAAGTGAGTGTGCATTCCCCGCAGCGATGTCAATCACACCCGTTAGACTGCTCACCTGAACGGGAGCTAGACGATTGGTGCTTGTCCCGTCACCAAGCTGGCCAGATGTATTTAAACCGGAAGTCCAGACAGTTCCATCCTCCTTAAGCACGACGGAATGCCCGTCACCAACTACGGCCTTCTTAACCTGGTTGAAAGCTGTGATTTGGGCTGGGGTCGTTTTGGCTGTTGTCGTGCCGTCGCCAAGCTGGCCATAGTTGTTAGCGCCCAATCCCCATAGGGTGCCGTCTTTCTTAACAATCAAAGTATGCATCCCTGAGGTAACCGCCTGGACAGAACCGATCCCGCTTACCTGCAAAAAAGCCGGAGCACTAGCATCTGACTTCCAAAGTGTGCCGTCCTTTTTAACAACAAAAGTCTGACCTGACGACAACACAACGTCCGAGATATTCTCAATCTCCACTGGAGTCGCTTTAAAAGACGGAAACTGGCTTAGACCTGAAGAATCAGTGCCTGTCAATTTCCACAGATTTCCGTTGGATTCAGTTAACAACAGAGCGTTAGCGGCGACTTGTACGATGGCCTTGTTTAGATTCAAGGAGTCAAATCCACTCCCATTGGCCCTGAGAACCTCACCGTTTTTATGAATGGCTAAAAACTCGGAGGTTCCTGCGTCCATGTAGATTATTTGGTTTAGGCCAGGGATTTTAAATAGCGACAATTGGGGCGATATCCCTCCAAGTGAGCTTCTAACGTTCGCTCCCGCGTACCAAACCGTGCCGTCGTTTTTCAGAACCGATGTATGCTCGCTTGCAGCGCTGATCATCACCACGTTGTTAGCACCAGGAATCTGCACGGGTGTTGAACGATTGGTTGTGGTCCCATCCCCCAACTGACCGGCATTGTTCTTGCCAAAGGCCCAAACGGATCCGTCGCTTTTTAGGGCCAAGGTATGATTATCACCAGCGTCAATTGCCACGATGTCGCTCAACCCGGGAACGGGAACCGGATAAGATCTATTAATGGTGGTGCCATCGCCTAACTGGCCGGCAACATTTATACCGAAGGCCCAGACCGAGCCGTCTGATTTAAGCACCACACTGTGATTATTCCCCGCCGCCACGGCCACAATATTCTGAAGATTCTCGATTTTGGCTGCGGTGTACTGGACCGCGACGGTTGTCTGCCCCAATTGTCCATTATGGCTGGCTCCCGCACCCCACACAGTCCCGTCTGATCTTAGAATCAGGCTGTGGCTTTCTCCTGCTGCCACAGCGACGGCACTAGTGACGCCTATTGCCAGAACTGGCTCAGTAGTTCGTACCTCCGGACCTGCCGTCTGGCCGTTCCCAAAGACGCCATAGTTATTCACTCCAAAAGTCCAAACAGTGCCATCATGCGCCGCTATCGCCACGTGATACGCGCCTACTGCGACCTTGGGAACGGCTGCTACAAATGGTAAAGTAGTTGTTACAAATAGGCCATTTAAACTTTCTGTGTCAGCGGTGGCCGCAATAACCGTTTCAGATAGTGATCCAGAAGGCAGCAGGACATACAATGTAGCTTGCCCCGAATTGTTTGTCCGCGTTTGCACTGACAACGCGGGAGCTGGGATCCCCGAAGAAGATGTTGAAATGAGCCCATCCCCTTCCTCAACCTCAAATGAAATTGGGGCATTCACCAGAGCAAGTTGAGTCTGCGAGTTTCGGACGAGAACCACAATTGGGTCTTCTGTAAAAGTGGACGGCGGGCCTGCCTGTGTATTACCGCTGACGACAACGAGCTCAGGGATGATTCTCTCCCCTCCCTGGTCATAATAATCTAATGGGTCACTGGTCAGCTGATACTCCTGCAGATTGGTCAGAAAGTCCCCGTCTAAATCTGTTCCCGCGTCGTTAACGGTAGGCTGGAGGCCAATGTCGACTTCGTATTTGTCAGGCATGTCATCTGAATCAGTATCGGCAGAGATAGGGCTCGTGCCGATTTGGTACTCCTCATGGTTGGTGAGGCCGTCATTGTCCGCGTCCGTGCCAGTGTTGGTCGCTTCATTCGCGGCCAAACCGTAGAGGACCTCCCAAGAATCAGGCATTCCGTCCCCGTCTGTATCTCCCAGCAAGGGGGAAGTGCCAGCCTGGAATTCTTGCAAAACGCTTACACCGTCATTGTCAGGTCCGTCGCTGCTGGGCAGCAACGCTGTCAATTGACTCGCGGTAGCATTCGGGGGCAGAGCCTGGAATTCCCATTCATCGGGGAGTCCATCGTTATCCACGTCACCAGTGTAGAAGTAACTGGAGATGATCTCGTTGTTGAGGGTGTAAATGGCGCAGTCTGCGTGCAATGCCCCCTCGCTGGGAGTGGTGGATGCGTGCAATACGACTCCGTCTTTCAAGAACTCAACTACTGTCTCCCGACGTCGAATTCCGAAAATAGTGTTCGCGGAGTAGGCACCCACGGCGAGATTGGCCGTTGATTCTGGCCTTTTAATTTGGGCGGCTGAAGATGCAAAGGTGAAAGCGTATTCCAGATCTGCGACCGCGCGGCTGTCGTTTTGGTATGTAAGCCCCACGGCCATGGTTCCCGTGCCGGTGACCGAAAATGTAAAAAGACCGTCCGTAGCGAGCGACTCAATACTGACACCATCTGCATTGTAGGCGGCCGTTCCTGATGTTTTTTTCAATGCCCCTTCCGAACCTACCGTGGTTGTGTTGACCAACGTGGACAAGTTCCAATTTATCGGATAGGGTTTACTTGTCTGCTGGATCGGGTTAGTTCCGTATCTGAACTCAGCTATGTTGGAAAAGCCGTCACTGTCCTCGTCGTTGCCCGGCAGGAAGTCGTTGCTGAGATTGTCAAAGGTGATGGCGCTCCCTGGAAGCATTCTTTGCAAGTATCCATATTCCCAATCGTCAGGAATTGAATCTTCGTCCAAGTCTCCGGTATAAAGGCGGGCGACACTGACCTCACTGTTGTTGGTGTAGAAGGAGCAATCTAATAATAACGCACCCGAAACGGGCACCGTCGAAGTGTAATACACCACGGCATCTTTTAAGTATTGTACCACGCCCCCAATCCGCCGTATGGAGAACCGCGTAAACTGCGTATAACTTCCAAGACTGGCCCGCTCCACAGTCCCCTCATAGACATGAGCTTCGTTGCTGGAATTCACACGAATGCAATATTCGAGGTCTGAATAACTGCGGCTATCGTTGCTGTGTGTAAACCCGACTCCCAGGTAACTTGGAGAAGCTACACTAAACGTCACACAGCCGCTATGCTGGACAACCTTCGTCGCCACCGCGTCTGCGTTTGTCCACGCCGATCCCCCTGAAATCTTCTTTGCGTTGCCGTTCGGCCCCACTGAGACGTTGGTCGAGGACGATGGTATCCACGTAACGTCCGCTTGATAGGCGAGAGCGATTATCGGATTCGTCCCTTCGTAATATTCGTCCAGATTCAAAATGCCATCGCTATCATCGTCCTGCTCGGGAGCAAAAGCCTGGATGTCTTGAAATGCTGGTGTCACCCCTAAATATCGAGCCTCCCAGGAGTCAGGCATGTTATCGCCATCCAAATCATCCGTCTTAATTCTCGCCTGCGTTATGGTTGCCCCAAGCGCACTCAACGAACAGTCCGCAATAAGGGGGCCTGAGCTCGGCGTTGTTGACGTGTAGATTATCACTCGATCCTTCAAGTAATGAACCTTACCCGATACCCTCTGAATCGTGAAGACGGTGTCGGGAGTGTAGTCACCTAATGCTATATTGGTCGTAGATTCTGGGCGCTTGGCTGAGGCTGTATTTGAGGTCGTGAGCTGAATCCCGTATTCTAAGTCAATGTTGCTCCTGGAATCATTCGAAGGCGTCAGCCCGACGATGAGGTTAGAGCCCCCAGGGGCTTTGAAACTGAGCTGGCCATTCGCCAGAATTGTTTGCTCGCTGCTTGCATCGGCATTCCACCCGGCTGTCGTGCTGACTTTAATAAGCCCGCCACCTCCACTTGTCTGAGTACCCGAAAGGTTTTCCCAAACAATGTCTTGCAGGAAATCAATCTCACTGCGCGGATCTGTCCGGTCGATAAACTCCTGAACATTGACGACTCCGTCTTCATCGGCGTCAGCTCCAGATGTAAACGCCAAAATGTCGTTCCAGTTATGGTTGGGAGGCAGATGAGCCGACTCCCAAGTGTCTGGCATGGCATCGTTATCCAAATCCCCATCAAAGATGAAAGCCTCCTGGAGAACGCTCCCCACTTTGTAGAAAGATGTTTCCACATTGAGCTTGCCAACCGCAGAAATTGTCGAGCTATGGACCACCGTAGCGTCTTTGAGATACTCGATCTTTTCACCAATCCGCCGAATTTCAAATTCAGTGGTCGCTGTATAAGTGCCAATGACGGGGCCAGCAACTCCGCTTTCGTAGACCCTTGCGGTGTTGTCAGATCTAACCAGAATCGCAAAATCCAGATCCGTGTAACTGGCGTTCTCGTTGATGAGGCTCAATCCTACTCCTAGGTGACTGGATGCGGCCACTTTGAAGGACACTCTGCCATCATGCACGATGGATTGATTCATCGATATAGAGTCCCCATTCCACGTCGTAGAGCCGCCTGAAGTCTTTGCGAGGCCACCTAAAACGCCGTAAACCTGCAGGTTGGCACCCACAGTCCATTGGACCGGTTCCAATTCCGATGGACGTTCGGCAGCTCTGCTGAAGGCACTTGTGGTAAACAAGCAAATTGCACACAAGGTCCTTGGAAAGCATTTAATCATAGGCCTAAAACTCATTTACGCATGGTGCCGTAGTGATGTCAAAAGCCAATGTGCTTATACGCAAATAAGCAGTGCCTTTATAAGAACGTGCTTTATGCATTATTGCACAGATTTGCGAGGCTCAGCACTATCACTTCTTTATGTAAACCATACGGGGAACGCCCGCCTTTGTGTGGCGTTGAGGCAAATCTTGGGCCTAGCCTGATCTGGTTAAATCGTTCTCGACGATTTTCCCCGACTTAAGTCCGGCTGCAACGTTTGCTCCAGATAAGTGGGGCTTGCCTTCGTGGGTGTCTTGCTGTTAAGGCCTTTTATGAGCAAACCTCATTTTGTCTTAGCAACCTGTAGAGCTGATATTGATCCGGCAAAGTTGAAAGGGAAAAAGCTCATGCGTTTGGAGCATGATTTGCTGAGGCTCGAATGGCAGACTAATCAGATGACGGAGGCAGGTTACACCGTGCTGGGTTTTGTGGTGACGTTTTCTTTCGAAGCAAAACGGCTCCTAGATGACTGGATCCACAGTCTCAACATTCAGCGAGTACAAACCTTGCACGCTCAACTCAATCATGCAGAAATAAAAAAGCTTATTCGCGAGAAGAAAAAAAATGCCGCATCCACCCTCCCTGGAGTCGATAAGAAGATGGCGCGTTCTACTCAGTCGCGGGTGTTGATAAAGCAAAAGGTCCCGGATGTGCTCGCTACGCATTACCGGCGGTACAATCTCCAATTAATGCCTCACAAGCAGACGCAGTTGATGTTCCGCTTTGCATATTTTGGACAGGTCTTATAGCAACCAAGCCCGCCACAGTCACATGACAGTTCATAAGGAGCACCCCAAAACTAGCCCGGAAGCAAAGGAAAGAATCATCCTTGTGACCTGTAAAATCTACAAGGACCTAAACAGGTCTGAGCCCGGTAAGAAAGAGGAGATCCAGCGGGAAACAAAGCTGAAGCTAGAGTATGAAATGCTTAAATTATCCTGGCAGATTCGTGTCACGCGCAAGCGAGGAATTAAATCCGAAGGCTTCGTTGTTGTCACCAACTATTCAATCAAAACAGAAGCTTTAAGTTTGGTAGATCGGCTTTCTCTCTGCCACATCTCGGTTGTGGACTCGACACCAATGGCTATGAGGGATAAACAAAATATCAAAGTTGAAAAAACTCTCCAAGCTCAGTCTAACTATAAGGGAACAAAGCACGCAAAATTCGCCAGAACCACGAAGGCTTCTGAAGTGGCCAGACGAAAAGCACGAGAGTTTGTTAACAAACGATTCAGTCAAGAATACAGGATTGAAGAGTTAAAGTCAGACCTACAATTTGAATTTGCCTTTTATGGTCGACTTACGCCGAAAAAACAGTAGAATTTGTCTCGGCCACTCCTCGTGATTAATGGAGTGGCAGACAAATCGACTGGCGTTTTAAACCAACCGTCCTACGTAAGCACAGCTTTCAATGGTTTTAACGTGCGGCGTAAAGACTTACAGCACGTCTTCATGACTTCATCACGTTGAGCCTGAGTCTTATGTTCCAGGATTTCGATTTCGGCACGAGGCATTTCGCGTATCACCGAGGGTTGCGATTGGGCCATCCAATAGCTGAAGGCGTCAACTATTGACGAGGTGAAGAGATTTGCCGCGAATTTTGGGTTTAGGGACCAGGGTTCCCAGAAGGTGCGCAGCAGCTGATCGAGCCCTTTCCTGCCGCGGACAACGTCTTCGAACACGGCTGCCATGCTTTCAGCCTCGGATGATGTGACCTTTACAATGAACTGGGCCCCGAAATCGTGGTCTGCCTCGGCAGACGCCCAGCATTGAAGATCTTTCAGAGGTTTGCCTGTCTTCCTAAATGACAGCAATGCTGACCGCATAATGACATGGGTGACAGACCCTGCGGCAGTAGCGACCCTTGGCTTTGGTGAAAGGAAATCATAATGGCTGCCCCTGATTAACTTAAGGAACGTGGGCCTCTCCCGCTCTATCAAGACGAGAGTGTTCTGGTAAATCTTCCGCTGCTGTTTTTCGGAGGGGCTACACCTTTGGATCTGCCCCTTCAGTTCCCGGATTCGTTCCTCGTGGCTCGTAGTGATTTTATCCCAGTACAAGCACATTTCTCTAGCGAATTTGTAACAATAGCGGCGTTCAGGATGGAGGGTGTCATGGGATTTATGAATCTGCACGAATGTGCAGAAATCGGGTCCCCCAGCTGCCTCGCCGGATAGGCCGGCAGGTCAAATATCCTAAGAGTTTTATTCAACTGATTTTCCATTGCGCTGCGTAGTTGGAGGCCCTGTCAAGGGGAACAAGCAGAGCGGAGCTATGCCGTATCCACTGTCACCCCTTATCGTTTTCCGGCAGAGCTTTGAGCATCGTGGCCTGCACAACGTCGGCCCCCCCACACACCTCAATGATAAGAAAATGAAGCAAACCTCGAACCCCTTCGTCGAAAAACACGATCAGGAATCGCCCGACCTCGTTCCTCTAAACGCCATGGAAGCCGCCGGGTGCACCACACCGCTCGCCCCCGAAAGGCCGCTAAGTCCTTTCAGCCTGTTAGACCTGCGGGCGAATTCAGGTCACGAAGCGGTCAGCGTTAAGCTCCCTATGCTTCCCAAAATCCTCAAACCCGGGAAGCAGACTTGGTTCCAAACGCTGTCTGATGAAAAGCAGTGGCACATCTACCATTTGTTCGTTCCCGAAGGAGAATTCGGGAATGCCCAATACTTGGTGGCTCCCCAGATTGCGGCGCAACTCGGGGCGCTGACCAACCGCGTCCATCTGGTGCCCTACTTCACCCTGGAAAAAGAACTCAACTTTTGGGCACTCAAGAGTCCAGAGCGCTCCAATAGCTGGTCTGAAAGTGCTCTGGAAATTGCGGGTGAAGCCCGCACGTCGTGGCGTCGCATGGTTCCCAACTCCCGGGCTGGTGCCTATGACTCATTTGGGATGAAGGAAGAAAAGCCGGGCCCAATCTGGCCTGAACCGGAGGAGATCCAGCGCGAGCTGGAAAGAGCAATCGCGGGCCGTGTCATCGCCTCGATGGACCACCCCGAAATCGCTAAACTCTTCTAGAACCCCGATGCCTCTGCCGTTTAAAAGCCTTTGGCTTCTCGATTACGAATACAGGGAACTTGAGGGAAACCTCGTGGAACCTTGGTGCGCAGTCGCGAAGAACCTGTTTACAGCGGAGGTTCGCGTCTGGCGGCATACCGACAAGGTATGCCGCCCCATCTACGACATCGGCCCCAGAGATGTGGTGGTCGCTTACGCGGCAGAATCCGAAGGACGCTGTTGTCGTAGGCTTGGCTGGCCTTTACCCCAGCACTGTGTGGATTTGTTACCCATATTCCGCCGCCTGATCAACCGATTCGGCAGCAGGAGCAAGGCGTCCCTACTTGATGCGCTAAAGCATTTTAATCTGCCTGGCATCAGCGGTCTCGAAAAAGAAGAATACCGTGCCCTGGCCATTCGGGGAGCCCCTTTTACCGAAGCGGAAATGGATGGCTTGGTTGCCTATTGCAAGACCGACGTGGAAGCCCTTGAGGCCCTCTTCCCAAAACTCATCGAGACCGTCGACATCCAACACGCTCTGCTGATGGGGCGCTACACCATGGTGGCTGTGTCTGGCGTTCAATACGCTGGGGTTCCTGTAAACCACGTGCTGCTTACGGCGATGGTGGAAAACCAGGCGGAAATCGCAAAGCGTCTCACCGTGGACATCGACAAGGACTTTGGGGTTTACGTTGATGGCAGCTTCATCCACTCAAACTTCGAATCTTTTCTTCAAAAAAAAGGCATGGTATGGCCGCGCACCCTGGCTGGTCGCCTTCAGCTTAGCGAGGATACGTTCAAGGAACTTTCCCTCAGATACCCCTGCGTTAAGCCTTTGGCTGAGCTCCGAAAATCGCTCGCGACCTTTCGCGCTATCAAGCCTTCGTTAGGTGCTGATGGCCGCAACCGGGTCGCACTGATGCCGTTTTCTTCCATTACTGGCCGTAACCAGCCGCGTGGCTCCGGTTACGTCTTCGCCTGGCCCAAATGGATGCGAAACTTCATCCAGGCTCCTGAAGGCCGGGTCCTGATTAGTTTTGACTACGAGCAGCAGGAATTCCTGATCGGGGCCGCTCTTGCCCAGGACCGTGCCATGATGGACGCTTACCACAGCGGGGACCCCTACTTGCACATGGCCAAGCTGAGCCGAGCGATTCCGCCGGACGCCACCAAAGATAGCCACCGCCAGCAGCGCGATCTCTACAAGACCCTGGTGCTCTCAATCCAATACGGCACCGGCTTAGACGGCCTCTCCGCCAAGCTTGGCGACAGGGCCGTTGCAAAGAAACTCTCTGAGGAACACCGACATCAATTCAGGCGCTACCACTCTTGGTGTGAGCAACAGGTGGAACGTGTTCTTCTCGGCGAGAGCCTGACCACACCGTTCGGGTGGGCTATCCGCAAGTCCGACATTTCTGGCGAAGAAATCAACCCTCGAAGCGTCGGAAACTGGCCGGTCCAGGCCACCGGAAGCGACATCCTTCGCATTGCCGCCATCAGTCTAGTGGAGAGAAACATCACCGTCGTGGCCTTGGTTCACGACGCCCTCGTTGTGGAGTGTGCACACGCCGAGGCTGATGACGTAGTCCGCACGGTGACCGGCCTCATGGAAGAAACATCCATGGCGGTGCTCTCCGGGGAACGCTGCCGCGTGGAGGCCACAGTTTCCGCACCCGGGGGCGGCTGGGCTGACGCAAGTCCCATGTTCGAAAAAGTAACCAGAATCATACAGAACTTATGAGAGACACGAATGAGAACTTTGAAGAAGGACTTTTGCTGCCGAGGTCCCGCAATGGGAAGGCCCGCTTCGTCTGTGTGCCTCTGGAGTGGATCCGGCGCGCCGCTAGCGCACCGGCCCAGTCAGCGGTGCAGGTCGCCTTGCTGGTGTGGTACCGCAAGAGCGTGACAGGCGAAGCCCATTTCGCTGTCAGCAACATTGTCGCAAGCTATTTCGGGCTGGACCGCAAACAGAAGGCCGCTGGGTTGAAAGCACTGGCGGGGATTGGCATGATCGCACTTCAGCCCCGTCCCGGCCGCAGCCCGTTGGTCACAGTGTTAGGCTAACCTGGAAAGGGCTGGCCGGGTACTTGGCCGCTCGTTCGCCACCCGTACCATTTCTAGTTTTATATAACTTGTAAGAAGGCGTCCGGCCCCCCGCCCCCCCTGCGGCGGGATCAGCCACGTCTTTGTTCTGAAACGTCATTTTTGCTCACCACGCGTCCCATCAGGAACGCTGGAAGCACCTCAAGGATCCCAAAACTTGAGCCCCCTCTTGGCCGCCTCACGACGAGTAGGTCACGCAAAAAACCCAAAACGCATATGCATACATCCATGACTCATAGTCACCTCGAAAGCACCCAGCCCTCTTATCGTCCCCGGACGGTCCCCCGGGTACAAACCCCCGGCAAAAATACCCGTATCCAGACAGCTCCATCACACTGGCAGGGCTTGTACATTCTTCGTGTAAAAAACGAATTCATTACAACCCGCTATTTGGTGACCCCACGGGTTGCTGCCATGGCCCCCCGGCTCACTGAACGTGTGGTGGTTGTGCCGTATTTGGATTCCTTTTGTGAGCTTCACTTCTGGCTTATAAAGTTGGACAAACGCTCTGACAAAACGCACCCACGGTCTTATGAACGCGCACTCTCAGCCAGGGGGGTGTGGCACTGCACGGCTCTTAACGGGAAGGCGGATGCATTCACGAAATCGAAAAAACCGAAGTTTACTTGGCCAACCGAACCTGAGCTTTGGTCGCTGTTTATGGAAGCGCTCGGTGGCAACGTGATCCATTCGCCCTCCCACCCGGCAATCAAAGAAGCTCTCGCTGCCAGCTAGCCAAGGCGAGCGTCTGACGGTGCGCCATCGGGCACCGTCAGACTTACCCTGAAATCAGGACATCAGGGGAAGGGTAACTCCTCCTCTGATGTTTGGGGGGGGGGCACCCACAACATCACCGAATCCGTCAATCGAACTGACAAAAAGGCCTTGCGTTGTTATGGCTATGCAGGGCCAGCAGCTCACAGGGCATAAGTATTTCGACAAAGTCTAACAACCCACATTCAGATGTGTCTTATCGCACCGGGACACTGGAGTCAGGTTGTGCTTTTTCCGCGATCCCTTATCGAAAATCATGTGACTGCACCTGCGGGCATACGGCCCAGAGTCTCAACCGATAAAGAAAGAAACCAGCTCTAGGCCGCCCTTCACCAAATAGTGGGGGCTAAAAGTTGACCGATTGAGTCATCCTGTGACTTTTCAGAAGTGCTTGGGGGGCAAGCGGAATCCGCAAATTTAGATGTAATCGAGGACAGCCACGTGCGAGCGGGTGCCTCATCACCCCACCCACTGCTTGCACACGACTTCAAAACGCGTGAGAGAGCTGCGATGACAGCTCCACAACTTCTCAGACGGCTTGATGCCATCGAAGGTTTTCTGGAACTAGGAGACGCCAAGGAGGCTCTGAGGCTTCTGCTCGAAATCCCTGAATGGGTGAGACTAAAAGACTGCCAGCTGCTTCAAACTCACCTCAAGGTACTCTTGACCCAGAAAGACTGGGCCGCCGCTTCTGAACTCGCCCGCTGTTTGGTGGGTGCCTTTCCCAGCAATGCTGAAGCATGGTACGGCCTGGCTGTGGCCGACCTAAACGCTGGGGCCGTCGAGATCGCTAAGGAGGCCCTACGCAAAGCTTGTGAGCTGAACAACGACCTTAAACTGCGTGCGCTGAGCGATCACAACCTGACCGCCCTCTGGTAATTGGGGCAAGTCTGCCGTCACAGAAGTGCCGCCCTCGTCAATAGACCTGACAAGAGCCCTTTTGCGGTGTGATGACTGCGCGCAGACCGAAAATGCAATGAGCGTGAAATCATCACCCATTTCCATTCCTGCCGGATCGGCGCTCTTCCATGTCGTCCCACGACTAGCGCCGGTCAAAGGCATGAAGCCTTCTACCTGAAGCTTGCATGAGAGGCTCAGTGACAGAACTTTACTGCCGGAACCTGATCTCACGTCATGTTAATCCGGCCTAACCATTCTCCGCAGGCTGCAAAAGCGGCTTTCAAAACGCCAGCAGCCAACTGGGAGGACGTCGCCCCGCTCTGCAAACTCTGCAATGAAGGCAGGCTCTATGAAGTGGAAAAATGGATCGAAGAAGACCGGCCCCTTCAGTGCATCCCGCCAACTGACCGTAAACTTCAACGGCTGCTTTCACCGCTCCAAATCGCGGCGACCAAAGGCTTCCACAGTCTAGCGGAGCTTCTATTACGCAACGGCTACGACCCCAACGCAGACTACGGCAGCAGCTTGGATACGGCAGTCATCGCCAAGAACCTCTCGATGGTTGTATTGCTTTTACAATACGGAGCCGATCCGAAACAGGCGGACTTCCGTCATGTCATGGCAACCTATGACCGCGACATCATGGACCGGTTCGTCGAGGCAGGCGCAGACCCGTGTAGCAACAGTGCTGTGGCATTAGCGTTACTGAAAAAAGGAAAACCCATTCTGGGGTTTGTAAAAACCTACTGGAAACGTTTCCCCGGTTTAAAACGTCAGACCAGCATCGCACTTCTTTCCTTTGTCAAAGACGACGACCTCAAAGGCGTCTCTCTGATGCTGTGGCTCGGAGCCGATCCATATTTAGAAGTGCCTGAATCGCCCTACATTGAGGACGAAACCCTTGTGGATACGAGCTCTTCGATCAAGGCCGCCTTCTTCCGTTCGGATGAAACCATTATCAAGATTTTGCTCAAACATCCCCCGCCTGCTGAAAGGGCCCAAGAGATCTTTGCCGACACTCTTTATTTCGGTCACCCAGTGCTTCTCAAAATGCTTCTTGCCCACGGGATTGACATGAACGCTCCTGACGAAGAAGGGGAGCCAGTTTGGCTCAGCCTGGTTTATGCCTTGTCTTCCAGGTTTTCCTATTTCCGCGAACGCGATGATAACGCTCAACGATTAGAGTCCATGAAAATGCTGGCAGAGGCAGGGGCTCGGTTTGAACTCGATCAAAAAGGGCTGGCAAGTTTAAGACGCCGTCTGCTCGATGGTCGAAGCGAAACGATCATCGCCTTGCTCAATATTTTCAGGAAATACGAGGTCTTGAGCTCAGACGCGCTGACTGAGTTGACGCGGACACCGGCCATGCGCAGCCTGTTAAATGGATATACAAAGCCGCAAAAAGATCCATTTGCCGACCTGCGCCCCCGTTACTACG
Organism: Verrucomicrobiota bacterium; assembly: GCA_040386955.1. Classification (GTDB taxonomy): domain Bacteria; phylum Verrucomicrobiota; class Verrucomicrobiia; order Verrucomicrobiales; family Verrucomicrobiaceae; genus Prosthecobacter. The sequence continues at coordinate 200,416 of JAZKER010000012.1, read as the reverse complement.
CTGCTATCGAGCCAGCCACAGAACCCGTTAGACGAGGTTACTGGAAGCGGCACTGGTCCCAACGGTGAGCTTCCCTGTATTCTGTTGGACAGACGGGAGCACGGTTGGCATGGTTAGGCGATGAACCGCTGTGCTCTCCTTATACTTGTCTTCGGCAGCCTCTTTTGGCCGGTGGGCCAAGCTGCTGAAGTCATGAGCGAACTCCTTTTAAAGGACGGTTCACGCCTCAAGGGACGGGTCGTTTCCACCACCGACACCGAGGCCACTGTGATGAGCGACTTCGGCGTTCTGCGGATCGCCCTGGATAAACTGACGCCGGAGTCGCGTGCAAGCCTCCTTGCGCAGTATAAACCCGACCCGGAAAGTATGCTGCGCCGCATCAAAGAACTCGAAGCCCAGGTGGCCCAGCTCCAGCAAGAAAACGCCAACTTGCGGCGGCAGGCCGTCGCCAACGCGCCCTCTTCGGTCCCGTCTCGTGCGCAATCGTTGACGCCACAGCTTCCTGCCGGTGAAACCGGGATGGCTTATACGATCAGCTCCACCGGCAAACGTCACAACTCAGGCTGCCGATTCTTCCGGGGTGGACGTGCCTGTGGCCCCAACGAAGGTATCGGCTGCAAAATATGTGGCGGCTGATTCTGCTAACCTTCCTCTGCGCCTCAGCACATTGCACAGAAGTGGTGCGGGTCGTGACGTGGAACCTTGAGTGGTTTCCAGGTCGTAAACCTGCGGCCACACAGGCTGAGCGTGACGGGCATTTCAAAGAGGTGTCCACGGTGCTCCCACAGCTGCGAGCCGACGTCATCGTGTTGCAAGAGATTCGCAATGAAGCTGCGGCTGAACAGCTAGCCAAGGAGCTGCCTGGCTTCAAAGTCCACGTGACCAGCCGCTTCCAAGATGGGTTCAGTGGGACACCCGGCGAACAGCAAATCACCATTCTGTCAAAGTTCCCTGCGGATGCAGCTTGGGCGGAGGCCTGGAAACGAGGCTGGGCTAACGCTCCGCGAGGGTATGTTTATGCACGGCTCCAGGTCGCCGGAAAGCCTCTCAACGTCTATGGCCTGCACCTGAAGAGCAACCTTGGCGACCCCGTCAAAAACACGGCCAAACGGGAGGACGCTGCCGAGCAGCTGTTAGCGCACGTTAAAACTCAAGTTAAGCCACGAGAGGCGACTTTGGTCTGCGGTGACTTCAACACTTCTTATGACCAGGTAAGCTTGGTGGGAGACAGCACGCTTCGGAAGTTTGAGCAGGCAGGGTTCTTTTGGACGTTTGAGGGGATCCCCCACAAGGATCGTATAACGATTGCGGGCGCAGGCCGGTATCCAGATGCCTGCTTTGATCACATCTTCACGCGAGGCCTCGGACGGCCCGTGGCCCAGGTCTTAAACATGGCGGGAAGTGATCACCGTCCAGTTGTCGTCGATATCATTGTGGAATAGCGCCCGCCGCTTCTGTCGCACATGATGTTAGGCGAATTACGCCCAGCAGAGCTTGCCGCCATGGTGCTGGCGGGTGCCTGAAACCTGGCACCCAAACCAGGGCGCTATAACAGCTTCACCGGTGGTTTGTCAGGGGGAATTGACGAGAATTTTCCGGCATGTTTTTTTCATGAATGGCCCTTAAAGACGCTCTGCCTGAGCCCCCGCAACACGACTCCCCCGTCTCTCCTGAGATCTTACGAACCAACCAATCCGTGCGGATAATATCGGGTCTCACGGTGACCCTGGTAACGTTGCTCGCGTTGGCCTCCTTCACGTTGTCCTTTGAAGCGCTTTGGCACTTCGCCGCTGAATCAGGGGCCCTGGCCCGTGAGAGGGCTTGGCTGTTCCCGGTCGTCGTAGATGGCTCGATCATCGTTTTTTCGATCTCCACACTGCGCTGTTCCATCGTCGGTGATGATACCCGGTGGTCGATGTCTCTGGTGGTGATTTCCACCGCCGCTTCCGTCATCTTTAACATGGCCCATGCCCCAGGTGGTTTCATGCCAGCACTTGTCGGAGCGACACCGCCTGTGTTGCTCTTCCTTTCGTTTGAAAGTCTGCTGAGACAGATCAGCGGCAGCTTGGGTGGAAAACATTCTTCGTTGAGCGAGCTCCTTCCCCTTCACAAAGGCAAGGCAGTTCCCAAGCCCATACGTCTCCAAGCTACCCCTAAAAAGCCGGAAGGTTCCCCTGAGGACACACGCCGGGAAAAGGCTCGTCAACTGCTCGCCCTCGGAACCCCTAAACGCCAGATCGCACGCGAAGTCGGGCTTGGTATCGCGACGATCCGCCGCCTGGCCGCCAACGCTCCTTCACTCGTATGAACGAACTCTCCGACAGCGAAGCCCTCATGATGGAATCTCTTGCACGAGGAATGGCCGTCCGTGCCATGAAGGATCATGGCGCAGTTCCACCAACGGTGCTTATCGGCAATGAAAACACCGTCATTGAGCATGCCTCCGAAGCGCTCGCTGATGCTGCTGCCAAAGATAGGCTCGCTCACATCGCTCGGCTCCTGGCCACCGCAAATGATGCGACAGTTGTCACGACCATACTTGAGTCCTGGGCACGAATCGCACAAGAGCCCGGAGGGCCGATGACGGAACGAATCGAAGCCGTCATGATCATGACGGAACACCGTCAAGGCTCCCGCGCTTTGCTGCTGAAAATCGAGCGCACGGAGTACGGCAAGTTCAGACGACTCACACCTGTCAGCATGCCTGGCCTGGACTCGGTCCAGGGGAGATTCGCCGGGCTAATTTCTCCTCGCTCACCATCTGCTGAAGAGATCAAACAGGCCCGGACCGTGCTGGGGCTCCTCGGCCTTTCCCCTGACGGCAAAACCATCCGCCACGACCTCAACTAAGCGTGACCTTCCCATGACCGAACCCAATGCCATCAAGTACGTCGCCTATTACCGAGTTTCGACCCAAAAGCAGGGAGAGAGCGGCCTGGGTTTAGAGGCGCAACGTTTGGCTGTTTCTAGGTACCTGCAGGGCCACCCTGGCGAAGTACTCGCTGAGTTTACGGAGACCGAGTCTGGCAAACAGGCGCGCAACCGCCCTGCCCTTCTTAAAGCACTGGAGATATGCCGGAAGCACAGGGCAACGATGATGATCGCAAAACTCGACAGGCTCGCGAGGAGCGTCCATTTCATTTCGGGGCTGATGGAGTCAGGCGTCCACTTTGTCGCGTCGGACATGCCCACCAAAGACCGCTTTATGCTGCATGTTCAGGCGGCATTCGCGGAGGAGGAAGCACGGAGGATTTCACAACGAACAAGGGAGGCTCTGGCTGCGGCGAAGAACAGAGGAGTGGTGATCGGGGAAACTGGCCGAGTGCTGGCGAAACGCTACCGGAAGGAAGCCATTGAGAAGGCAGAGCAGTATAGGCAAGTTTTCGCGGACGCAGCGGCACTGGGCCTCCGCACCACTCGTCAGATTCGTGACCACCTCAACAGTAGAGGTGTTGTTGGTCCTGGTGGAGGGAGCTGGCACTTGCCTAACACATTTCGGGTCCGGAGGCGTTTGGAGTCCGCTTGTCCATAAAACGTCACCACTCAGTTAATCACTTAACCTTTGTTAGGCTTGGTGGTTCCCGCTTCATTCATTTTCGCCACAGACTGGCTCCACGTTTCATCTTTGTTCTCAGCCTGGGCCAATCCATCGGAAGGAGTTAAAGAAAGGGCGGCAGCGAGGCGTGCATATGTCGCGACGGAAGGCACACGCTGTCCGTTCTCAATAAATGAAACGGCCATACGATTGATTCCTGCTCGTTTAGAAACCTCATTCAGTGACAAACCCAGCTCAAGACGTCTTTCCCTCAAAAGGGTCCGAAGATTGAGGCAAAGCTGATCAAGGCTGCTGTCAGAAAGAGGCACGCTCTGCCCTTAATTAATTTTGCCTTGCCCACGCATGATACAATTGTAGCATGCCTGCATCTAAGGGCAGGATGGCGGTATTGCGCAAGAATTAAACCTAATATAAAGTGTTCATCCTGAACGTATTACATCAAATATGAACCTCACTCTCCAATGCCCCTCATGTCACAAAGATCTCGAAGTCGATTCAGGCTGGGCCGGTCAGCAGCTAGATTGTCCTCTCTGCACCAGTGCCTTCATGGTGCCGTCCCTCCCACCTCCGGTAGCCAAAGTTTCTCAGCCGCTTCCAAATCTTGCCCCTCCCGCATCTGAGCCCGTAAAAGTCCAGCTATGGAATCCGAATTCAGCTGCGGCTTGGTGCCTGCTGTTAGGTCCCGCTTTCGGCCCCTTGTTTCATTACCTCAACTGGAAAACTCTCGGGGATGAACAGCGATCAAGGGCTTCCCTGCGCTGGTTCATCGCAGCTCTCTTTTTGATGGTTGGGTCCATGGCTTGGGGAACCTTTGCTCCTGACTCCTCAGGTTGGGGCTTCTTTCTGGTGCTTCTCTTTCTGGTGCTCTGGATCCTCATTTCCGCCAGAGGTCAGGTTGCGGCTGTAAAAGAACGCTACGGTAACGATTACCAACACAAAAGCTGGGTTCTTCCGGTGGTTTTGGGGATTGCCGCCCAGTTGGTGCTGGCTGGGGTTACGGCTAACGCAGCGGAAGGTGTGCGCCAGGAGATGATTTCCATGGCTACGGTTCAAATCGCCAACGACATTCTCTCAACGTCTTCCATCGATCCCAAGATTCAATGCATCAAAGTCAAACTTGATGCCATGCTTGGTGACGGCAAATATCAGGGGACCGCCTTCTACAACACAGGAGCCACCACGGGGATCCTTGTGCAGTTCCAAGACGAAGTGTATTCCGCCCACATAGAACCAACAGAGCTCATGGCACTTCAATTGAGGCAGGCCGCAAACGACGGCCTGATGGAGGCCGTCAATGAGAGCATGAAAAGATGACCTTCACACAACGTTTCGTGAAGTCGTTCGTCAGGCTTGATTGACAGGGCGCGCCCGCGCTGTTTGCAGCCCTGAAACTTCGCCGAATTTCCAGTGGTTGGGCCCCCATAACACTCTTTACCAGCAAAGGCGTCGGGAGATCTCCCGACGCCTTCGTCATATAGTAGAGCGGTGTTCGTCGGCTCCCGAACACAGGAGTCAGAAGCCATTTTCGGTGCCATGTAAATCAGACCAGGCCGAACAAACTCTGGCCTTGTGAAGCACGGCTTAGCCTCCACAAGGGGTTGGTGTGGGGACAATTCAAACCCGCGTCGGTGCTCCTGACTTGAGGCACCTCGGAGAAAGGACCGTCGGAACCCAGGCACCGTCCACTTCCGAGCACCAAAATTCAGCCGTTACTGGGCGAACGTCCGTTCACATGGTAACATAGCCTGTGTGATTTAGTTGTCTCAACCTCTTCGTCCGCCACGAACGTCTCAAACCTCACGCTTGCACCTTATTGATCCCAGCTCCCAAACCGGTATCAGCCGCGGCATCGTGACGTTGGTCCGGTTTTCTCAACCAAGCTAATGACAAATAATGCAAACCCTCAGCAGCTGCACAAAACGAAAGCATAGGAGACAGTAGCATTAAAGATCAGAGGCAACAATTTAGCCCACGACTCAGGTGCGCTAGCAACCTCCAAGAAACTGTGAGACTCCAGTTTTTCTGTGGGTTTAACGTTTTAAAGGTGGTCGAGCTGGCAGGGTTCAAACCCCATGACTTCTTCTTCCCGAACGAACGGCCCAGTGAAGATGACTCCCTGGATTGTCAACAAGCTCCGTCGCGAAGTCCTGCCTCAGTGAGGACATCCCCCCGATTTGCCCCCTGCAACTCGGGTAACAACATTGGGCTACACATCGGGAATGTTACGATCGTAACGAGTTCACTTTGGTCCGCTTGTGGCTGCATCAGTCGTCCCGAACTTAAAGGACCTAGATGAGAAGAATCCCGCGATTGTCAACAAGCTCGGTTGCGAAATCATGCCTGAATTTGGCGAAATAAAGTTTTGCCCACTCGTTTGTCTTGTTTGGTTAGTGATTCTCACTAGTGTCACACTGTGGAACCGCCGATTTCTTTTCACCTAGACTGGGACACCGTGTGGCAGGCAGCTTCAGCCTTGCCACCTGAGTCGGAGGCATGGGATGGATCATTGGCTTTTAAGGAAGCCTTGATGTCCTTGGCTCAGGAGAAGTTGGCGCAACGATTGCAGGAGCGTTTGCATAACGCACTGGAGTCGTTGTCTCACGGCTGTCATCTGGTCTTGGCAAAGCATGTGCCAGAAGCAGGTTTTGAAAGTTGGAAAGTGAAAGCCGTAGAAAACTTAGAAGCTGCCCTGCAAGCGGTGGACGAGGTCCGGGTTGCAGGGATAGCAGTGCGTGAAGCCTATGCGGCGATGCACGACGATGCAATTCCTGTCGCGAAGCTTCAATTGCGGAAGGCAGCAATGCACGCACGAAGTCTGCTTCTGCGCGAGCCTGCAGTTATCGTTGAAACTGTCGGCTCAGCCATTGATTCTATGGCAAATCCCGACCCAGAAATAGCCGCGCATGTGAATGTGGTAGAGGCGGCGGCGGTTGGATCCCTAGCCTCGCATGAGGACTCCTCGCCTATCGCTATGGAGGCGACCGGAGATGCTTCCACCGCAGAGAAAGCGTCCCAGGAAATGCTTCCAAATGGCCCGCCTGAAAACACAAGCACTTCCCCGCATACGCCCATTCAGCCATATGTGAGCACTGTGGTAGCGTCAGACCCTTTGCCAGAGCAGCCGGAGGGTGTCGTGCCGAAGCTCCCTGACTCCGTGGCATCTTTTCAAGAATTTGAAGGCGCGCATTGGATTAACCTGAATGGCAAATGCGTTAGACGGCCATGGTTGACCGAAGCTTTTGACGAACAGATTGAAGCGCGGATCGAACTTGCCCTTGGTCATGGATGCTGGCCGCATGTGTGGCTGCTATCGCAGGCCGCGCGCTTGCGCTTCGGTGGGGTGTTGATAGAGCCCCAGGATGCTGAGGCTGTGGCGCTCTTGTTCGCACGAACGGACGCACCGACTCTGCCCAATGCTGACTGGCGGCGTTCCCGTGTGTTTGAGGAAGCGGAAAAGAAGGGCCGCCTTGGTACAAACCTGCTGACTATCGCGCTGCACGCATTGCGTCCCTGCGAGGAGGAGGGGGAGATTCTTAGTTATGCACAGGCAGATGCCCTGCAAGAGCGCTTGGAAGAAACATGTGGACCGGACATGTCTGAAGTGTTGGCTTTTTTGCTGAAGCTCCCATCGCAAAATGCGCTGCCTCACGAGCGGTTGCGTGCCTGGGGACAAGGGTCCGCGCATCCTACGGAGGCCGTCGTGCCCCCCGCCGTACGTCTGGCCCAAGCACGCGCCGACTTTCGCGAGTGGATGGCTAAGCACTGGAAAGCGGCGGGCGGACGCTTGCAGCAAACTCACTGCCGACGTGCCTGGGACATGTTTGTTACGAAGCTCGTCCAACCTTTGACAGAAGTGTTTTATCCCCGTGACGAGGATTTGCGTGACCACTTGAGGTGGGATATTGCTAAGCTTCGACGCACTGTTGATGGGCTGGTCAGAAATGGTGACGAGATCGCCAACAAAGAGGAGGTCCATGATGCTGACCGTTCGCGTTTCAATCGCACAATGGAACAGGCCCAGACGCGGGCACTGCAGCTTGTAAAGCTGGCGCAGGAGGCGCGGCAGCAAGGCGCGATGCATGAAGAATTGGTGTTCGACATGCCTGCTGAGGCTTTGCAGCGCCTGCTCTCCGCCAAACCAACTGCGGCTGTGCCCGCGTTGATTCATGAGTTGTTGAAAAATGACACTCAGCCGGTGACGCTTGAGCAGCCTTCGCTGCCAGAAAATACGCTCAACTTCTCCGCCGTGGATATCGCCGAACACCCCGACCTTCTTACACTGGTCCATGGTCAGTGCTTCGAGACGCGAGCGGCCAAACAAACGCACCCGGCAATAAAACAAAAGCGCATCGGACTTGAAACGACGAGTGTCCTCGTGGTCGAAGCCACCGCCGTGAATGATCCAGTGCGGGCGGTGGCGATGCTGTTGGAGCCACCCCTGCTGGAAGGACCTCTCCAGGATGATTGGACTACGGTGCGGGAGCATCTGCGAGACCGGCTGTTGCAAGGTCCACGAGAGGAGTTGTTGCTGGAGATGCAAAGTGGCGGAGCAATCACCCCGGACGATGCTACAGCCATCCGAACCCGCCAGACCAGCCGCATGGCCGACTTGGCGACCAAACGCGCGGAGTTGCTGCGCTTGGAGCGACTGGCGGCGGACATGAACTTACCTATCGCGAGCCAAGTGGGCCGGGCACGCGAAACACTCGATCAATTTACATCGCCGAGTAGCACGGCAACGTCAGGCCCAGACACGATGCTCCTGCTCGAGCATTGGACAGGCCAGTTGATCCAAGCAGCGGATGCCAGCATCTCTCAGCAATGCCGCTGGCTGGACTATCGGGTGAGAACTCAACTGCTCGATGGCGAACGTGTGCAGGCGTTAGCTGCCATGGAGTCCAGACGTTACGCAGACGTGCTGCGCCTGCTTTCGCTGCCTATGCATGAGCAGCATACCGCTGACAACTCAGAGTGGCGCGTGACTCCTTGGCGAGAGACTGCGCGCAAGAGTTTTGATGTACAAAAGATCATTGCTGACTGCGAAGGTTCCACTGATCCTGCGTTGGCTGCACTCTCTGCCTTGTGGCCGCATCGTTCCGGGAAAGAGCGCGACTTGCGCCAGACTTTCTATTCCTTTGTTTGCCAGGAGGGTGTGGCGGAAGCCAGTGGCACCGAAGTGGCCATGCGAGATTTGGACCACAGCGCGGTGCTCATTCACGGAGATAAGGTGATTGAGCGACTCACTGCGCAAGGTCGTAACCCAACTTTTCTGCCACAATTACGTAGCCTCACGAAGCTGGAGCTGCGAGTTCACCCGAGTATCGGAGTGCAAGATGAAGCGGGCAAGCTGGTGGGCGAGTTTGCCGGACAGTTGGCAGGAAATCACTGGATTGTGCTTCTTTCTCCGGGGCTCGCGGCGGACCGCCGTACGGCGCTGTTGAGAAAATTTCGTTCCTTGCGAGCGGCGGTGGCGCTGGTGGATGATCTGGATTTGTGTCGCCTCATCGAGGGTGCGGCGCATGGGAGTCTTTTCATGGGACTGATGGAAATCGTGTTGGAGCAAGTGGACTGGCTTAACAAGTCACCTTTCAGGCTTACTGACGGTCAGTTTATCCAACTCGATATGTTTGTCGGTCGCGTTGATGATGCAAAGCAGCTTGCCGAGCAATCCACATACACCCGTGTCTTCGCCGGACGCAGGCTGGGCAAGAGCGCTCTGCTTCGCTATTTGGAACTCAACCGCCACGGAAGTGTTCTCCCTTCTGGGCAGACTTTGCGAGTCCTCTACGTCATGGCAGCCAACGAACAGGAGAACCGGGTGGTGGCAAATATCCTTAACCGCCTTCATGAGACGACCGGCTTCAGTTGCTCGGCCGAAACCGCCACACTGACAGACCCAGCGGACAAGCTCACCGAGGCCATGCAGGAATTCGCAAAGGCGCACCGTAGCGACAACCTTCTTATTCTTTTGGATGAAGCCGACTTTTTTGTTGAGGATCAAATTCGCCAGTTTGAAAAACAGCAGCGCAAGGAGGCGTGCCTAAGCTTCAAGATGGCCAAAATCATTCCTGGCCAAGCCAAGGACAAGAATGGAGAACCTCGTGTACGCTTCCTCATCGCCGGCTACCGTTTGACCAACAAACGCGAAGGCGCGTGGCTGAGTGCGGGCGAGGTAAAGGAACTCAACCTGTTGCGAGACGTGGATGCTCAGCATCTCGTTGCTGGCCCGCTCGCCCGCATGGGCATCAATGCGCAAGATCTGGCACCTGTCATCGCTTTCCGCTGTGGCTTCCAACCTGCAGTGATCCTGCGCTTTGGCGACTGCCTTGTTCAGAAGCTCTCCGGCGAACGCGGGCGCGACATGACGGTGACCGCAGACGATGTTCACGCAGTGCTAGAGGCCAGGCCTGTTGAAGATGAGATCCGCGCGGTAATTCTCAACAACTTCCAGGACGATAATGTGAACAATATCGTCTTCACTGCGCTACTCATCGCCTTCCAGCAAAGCGGCAGCGGGGGCGGTTTGCCAGAAAGCGAGATTGCAGACAAGATGCTCGACGTACTCCGCACGGTGAGCGCGGACCTCAGCTGGCTGACCCAGCTCAATGCTGATCACCAAGCGCATATTCGCTCGTGCCTGCGCAACTTCGAAACACGCAAACTGATCAGCCAAATCGTCGAGCAATCACCCGATGGGCGGATTCGCAAGCTGTGGAGCCTGCGGTTCCCACACTTCCTCTCGATTATGCTCAAGCCTGCGGATGAGGACATCGAAACCCGTCTGCGCAAGCTGATCGATGCCACCCGTGAGGCAGGACCAGCTAGTTCGTCCATTACCGGGCTCATCCCGAGTAGCATCATGGAAGAGCTTCGCGGTTTTTTGCAACCGACCGCCGATACCGAGTGGATGGCAGACATACACAAAGGTAGGATTGTTTGTTCGCCATGGCACGCCGCGCTGATGGATCAACCCAACAGCTTGCTTGATCGCTTGGAAGGCGCGCTGGACGGCATTAAGTATCAAGACTGGCAGAATAATGCCAGTCCGCATTCGCTGGACGACAGGTTCGCAATCCACGTCACCGCTCAAGCTGCGGATTCCTGGCGGATGAGCGCAGCGCCGCAGTTGCGGCCGGTGTTTTTCGGGGGCTTGGACTTGCTGCGTTGGGGTTTGCTACAGGATGAATGGGAGAGCACGGGCCTCGGCCGTCTGAGCTTCCCGTATGTGACGTGGTGGTTCGAGCGAGCGCGTTCTTGGCACTTCCAGGGTGTCAGCACGCCATCGCGCCGTATTTGGCAGGCCACTGGGGGCATCCCGTTTCTCATGGGAAAGATCGACAAGATCTTGGGGAAGCCATTCGGCGGCGATGTGAACGCAGCGGACTTCGAAGAAGCTTTGAAGCAACTGCGCGAACAACTCCCCTATTATGCCGAGGAACTTGTTAATGGCGCGAAAGAGGTGCGGCTGACTGCACGCGAACTCGAGATCCTCCGCATGATTTGCAAAGTTACCGAAAGCTTTGGTCCAGAGCTAAACCTCGCGAACGAGCCGGGCGCGGATTGGAATGCCATACGTGAAACTCTAGAGATGGCGGACGCGGCCGCTCTCTATGCTGGCTCTGGCGATGCTTCTGCCATAGCTCTGTTACAACGGGCAGGCTTCCTGCCGATGGACAACAACGGCGACATGATCCTCCAGCCAGACGACCCGTTGCATGCTCTGGTGAAGCATTTGCCTGCATCGTGAACCCGTTGATGCATATCACCGGCAGCAGCGCCGCCTGGGATTTACGCGACTCGCTAGAACTTGCGCGTTGGCTAAACGCTCAACCATGGGAAAAGGCTTGCGGCGAAACAATAGCATTGCGCCTCGACATTCAAGACAATGATTGTCACATCGAGTCGCTGTTGACCCGGCATATTGCCGCCCATGCCAGCCATATGCCAGGGATGTGCGTCCTGCGACTGGAGGAAACAGCCAGCTCACTGCGCCGCGAACTCGCTGCTGGGTATGAGCTATCTGCTGGCCACAACGCATGGGATTTCATGCCACAACTTGCCCAATGCCTAGGCGGGCAGCCACTCATCGCACTAGTGCATCTTGCACCAGTGTTTACAGACACCTCTTTCCTGGAGAGCGAATTGCAGCAGATCACCGACGCCGCTCGAAAATCCTCTGCCGCCTTACGCCTGCACTTTATCTTCTTTCTTGGCCCATTCCAAACCATCGGTTCAGTGCGGACCCTTGATCTCACCACTGGTGAGCCACGTACGGAGTTGTTTGGTTCAAGCACTACCCCAAAGGCTGCACGCTGGGCTGCCTTTACCCACCTGCGCCTAGCCTGGGAATGTGCAGGCAAGCCATTGAGCACGCTCGCCTCTGATATCTGGTGGCGAAGCCAATCCGCCCCGACGATCGGTTCCGAGTCTGAGCTGGAAGCGGTCCTCAATTCGCACGCCAGGCATGTTGGCAGCACCGAAGACAAGTCGATAATCGAAAGCGTGCGTAGACTACTTCGTAAATCGACTTTTGGTTCTGAAATCATCGAGCTTGCAAGGCGTGGATTGCTCTGGAAGAGTCATCCTGATGCGGCATTCACTGTTGCACCATGGCTAGCTAGGCTTTGGCTCCAGCAAGGATGCTCCGACCGCGAGCGTTCATTGCTGCGTAACTCGCTTAACTGCGTGTGGCTTTCTCGCGATATTCTCTTCCGTTGTCTGGCCATGGAAAACAGCGTCCGACAACGTCATACACTTCTCTCCGGGGTGCCTACTAGTCCACCAAGCGAAGACGCACGCAAATCACTGCACATCGCCTGTACTGAGGCTAGTAGCATGAGTGCCTACCCTTCAGGTCATCCTTGCCAGCCCGACTTCAATCGTGATGGCTGGCACTATGCGAGCTTGGGTGAATGGGATGCCGCTCACCCTGCAGCTCCCGCGTTTTGGCGTGATCTCCGGCGGCTTCGAAATGCCCTTGCTCATGAGCACTACGTCGGCTGGCGCCACGTGATGGAGGTGACACGTCTCGGAGAACTCATCGGTCGAATATAACCAATTATTCAAAATGGTTAAGATGAGTCTGCCATCAGGAACATCGTTCCCCTTGAATTCATTTCAGATGACTTGAGCCTTCATCAGCCGTAGCGAACGAGGCGCGCTGCTCGCTGGTCCCTAAACGGTTCGATCACGGCACAGCGTTGTATTGGTTCCTTAAGGAAGGATCGTGTGATTTGCCCTCACGCGAACAGGCAGTAAATTTGGCCTCCACCACAAATTCAGTTATTTGCACTTTTGACGGAATGTATTCGCCATGCCATCAACGAGTTCCTTGACCTTTTCTCCATGTGTTTCGACTAGCCTGGGGTGCCATGCCAAAACCAAGGATCTACGAAGTTGGGCTAAACCTGGATCCTCACACACCAGGTGTTCTATACCAGCTTCTGGTTGCCATGCCCAAGATGGAAGGACTGCGGCAAAATGGGTAGTCTTCACCGCGGCTACGCATTGGGCAATGGAATCACATTGCAGTTGCGGCACGTAGAGTCCGCCAAAATCGCCGGCGATTCGATCCAACGAAGCTCTCATTGCTCCATCGCCTGCGAGTGCTGCGTGGGGATAATTTAGCAGTGCTTCTTTTAAAGATAATTGCCGCCGCCGACCGACAATTCTCTGTGGCACGACCACCACGTACTTGATCGAACAAGCTGGCTTCCGCTTCAGCCCTACAGCTACGGCATCCTCTCTCAGTAGTCCTACATCGAGCCGTTGATCTTGCAACCGTGCATTAATCTCTTGTGTTCTGAGATTGCTTAAAATGAAATGGATCTGCTCTGGCGTCGATTGCATTTGAGGCAGCGACGGGATCACCAACCATTGGAGAAGACTTTCTCCCGCGCCAAAACGGAAGGTGGGCGGAAGATTCGACACGTTTCTCTTGAATCGCGTTATATCGGACAAGTGGCGACGAATCATAACCGTCAGTTCCATTCCCGCTTGGCTGAGTCGGATGGTTTTGCCGACTCGTTCTGTCAGTTCCACCCCAAAAAAGCCGGACAGCTCTTTTATATAGTGACTCAAGCGGCTTTGTCTGCCCGAGTCTCCGTTCGCTGCTCGTATTAAGCTGCCATTGTCTTCCAGGAGAATGAGAGCGTGTAGGCGCTCTAGCGATAAACCATCCTCTTGGAAAAGATCGTTAAACATGCGTATTTCGCATCTACCATGCGAATTTGCCGGAGGCAAGCGCAAGATTAAAAGTCACTGTCTTGCTTCAGAAGTCTGTCTCCTCTCCCGCCTATGTCACTATCAATCGCCACAAGAAAGCTTCGGACGAAGCGTAAAATTGTTATTTCGCTTCACGGTATTCGCACGCGTGGGAAGTGGCAGAAGGATCTTTCACCTTTGATCACCGAGGAGGGGTGGATTCATTATCCATTGGATTATGGATGGTTCCCCGCATTCTTATTCGTAATCCCGTTTATCCGTGACCGGAAGGTCGAGTGGTTCAGGGCACGATACAATGAGCTCACGGCTCGCTACCCGGGAGTCACCCCGTCCATCATCGCCCATAGTTTTGGCACTTATGTTCTCTGCAAAGCGATTCAGAAGTATTCCTCGCTGAAGTTCGACAAGATCATCCTCTGTGGGTCCGTAGTCCGAAGGGACTTCGACTGGCGGAAAATCTTCTCGAGAAATCAGTTCACCATCGTAAAAAACGACGGAGGTAGCAAAGACCTGCCGGCGAAGCTGTCCCGCTTCTTCGCGCTCGGGACTGGCGACGCTGGTTTTCGAGGCTTCGACCAAAAAGAGGATTTTATCCTGGATACCATCTTCGACGAATTCGATCATGGTTCAGTATTCGCGGCCGACCATTATCTCAACGAGTGGATACCCTTCATCGACCAGATCAAACAGTTTGCGGATGGCACAGTGCCTTCCGATTCCGAAGAGCCCATTAGCCCGTATGATGCCGCACGCTGGTCCGCCGTCACGTATTTCCATCAATACGTGAAGAGAGTCGCCGACGGCATCCTCCGTGATGAAATTTACGCATCCGACGGCACTGAACTCAAGCAGGATATCAAAAAACTGGTCGTGCTGATTCCGAAGACTCCCGGCGAAGCCTGCGGGGCCGCCGCTGAAGGATACTACAAGAAGAACGGGTTCAGGCCTGTGCAGATTGGCAATAAGGTCGCGAGGAGGACATCCCAACTCGGACCTGAATCAGTTCTCTATGACATTCCGACCACGATCAACACTCTCTCGTTCCTGGATCACCGTACGGACGATGAGCTGGTTGATGCGGTGACCGAATTCGCGAAAACACTGCAGAAACTGGCTTCTGCGCCGTCCTCACCCGTGAAGGAGTGGATCGAGTTTCACCTGATTTAGAGATCCTTCCAAACGACAAACACAATAATCCCATCAATATGAAAGACTGTTCCAAGGACGTTCTAAATTATCACGATCAAAGGGTCACGCTGCCAAAGCCCATTCAGGATTCCCTCAGGGGGAATCGCAACGCTAACCGGGATCGTCTCAGGAGGGGTCTGGAGAAAAATGAGCATCCAAAGCCGTCCAAATTCATCATCCAAGGCTCTTATGGCATGAAGACGATGAAGCAGCACCCAAAAAAGGACTACGACATTGATGATGGGGCAGCCTTTGAAGCTGACAATCTGGTCAATGCCACGAGCGATCCACTGACGCCCCACCAGGCAAAGGAGCGGGTCCGTGATGCATTGATTGCCGGTGGCGGGCTTTCGACGGACCCGGTGATCAAGCGGAACTGCGTCAGGGTGGACTACGCGGACGGGCATCATGTGGACATCCCGGTTTTCAGGCTCTCCAACTCCTTATGGGGTGTGGAGAAGCGCGAGTTTGCGAGCGGTGATGAATGGAAGGATTCGGATCCAACCGGCATTACCAACTGGTTCAAGACGACGGAGAAGAACACTCACAAAGATGGCGAGAACGAACCTCAGTTGCGGCGTCTGGTCAGGTTGCTGAAAATGTACGCGGGCAACAACCTCGGGAAGGACGCTCTCAGCGGCCTGCTCCTCACCGTGCTGGCTGCGGAGGTGCACCGGATCCACGACTCCCGAGAGGACAATGCTTTCCGGAATCTCCTGACAAATGTTCGCGCCAGGCTCGGATACAATCGCAAGGTCTACAACCCCGCCGATTTGTCGGAGGAACTCACGCGGGATCGCGACAGCGGCAAAATCGACAAACTGATCGAACAAATCGATAGCTCGCTCAAGACGTTTGAAATTCTGGATGATCCAGACTGCACACAGGTTGAGGCCCGGAAAGCCTGGGACAAGGTATTCAAGAGCGACTTCTTCTCGGAGCTCCACATGGACGAGCAGGCGAAGAAGGTACCCGCCACTCCAAGCGACAGCTATCCGAACAAACGGGTTAATATCCAGGGCCCCGGCACCTCAGCATGACTCTCATCTCCAGTCAATGGCGTGAGCAGGCGCTAGAAGTCATGGCGACGCACTTGAGCGCGAATTATGGCGCCACGGAACTTAACCCTGACGATCTAGTCCGGATTGGCCTTTTCGGCGATTTCGACCGGGCTTGGCGTATTCACGTCGAGTCGGGCGAGAATCTTCCGCAGCTCATTCTGGCGACTGGAGCCGATTTCCCGGCGGTCCCGCCGCGAGTTGTCATTGAGGACGCTAAAAACTGGTATCTGAGGATCCCGCATATCGAATCCGACGGATGTGTGTGTCTCTTTCCCAATCAAACCTCTTCGGATCAGTCAAACATCGGAGAAGTGATTGACATGGTCGTGGTAAGGGCGATCCAAACGATCAAGGATGGCATCTCTGGGGCCAACCGAGAGGATTTCGTCACGGAAGTGGAAAGCTACTGGAAACCCGATCCCGACCAGAAACATCCTCCGATTTTTTTCATTGGAGCCTTGCGGCCTCCATCCAGAATCGTGTACAGCGTTTCGGTAGGAAGAATGGTCCTCGTCGGAGATTCGGAACAACAGTGCACCCGCTGGCTGGAAAATTACTACCGGAGAGCAAAAGTACGCCGCCACATCGAACGTTCACTATTCCTCTATGCTGAAGCGGGAATCTATCCTGACTCCTACTTCCGCAGCAGCGGTGATCTCCTTCATTATATGAGGGCCCATCACCCAAACCAGCTACAGCATCTGGCATCGCTGGTAACGCGTTCAAACAGACATCCAAAGATTTTCCTCGGGATAGAGACCAATAATGGAACTGCACTGCTCGCCGGGTTCCTTACCTGGAAGGGGGCAACTGCCGTTCCCCGCGCTAGTGTCCACATCCCTAGGCCGGACCCGATGGATGGATTCCGGGACGGGACAGTTTCCGAGACCGCATTCGCCTGTAGATTCCGGGACGGGAAATTCAGTCGCACGCCGGTTTACAGAGCCTATCCCGAGTGGGTGCATTCAAGGGGCGGCGGGGTCGGGATGACGAGTCTCGCCGAAAAGTCGGTCGTTCTGCTTGGCGCCGGTTCTCTTGGCTCCGAAGTGGCCCAGCTTCTGTGCAACGCGGGGCTGAAGAAACTCACAATCGTCGATGGGGATGTGCTCTCTATGGATAACATCGGCAGACACCTCCTGGGCGCCCGCGAAGTAGGAGCCAAGAAAGCGGAGGCTCTTCGCAAACACCTGCTCGGGCAGTTCCCGCACGCCAGGATTCAGTCTCGTACTATGACCTGGGAAACGTTGATGCAGGAGGAAGAATTCCCACTTTTTGCCTCCGATCTAATCATCTCCCTGACCGGCGAATGGCCGAGCGACAGTAGGTTGAATGCAGAGGTGCGTGCGAGAGGAGGTCCGCTGACGATCTTTGGGTGGACAGAACCACACGGGCTGGCTGGACACGCACTGCTGGTCGCTCCTCGGGGAGGTTGTGCCACGTGCGGCCGGAATGCATTTGGCGAAGTAACGCACCGCGTCACGGACTGGCAGCAGACCCAGTTGCAGCCCATCCCGGCATGCGGCGGATTCTACCAGCCTTATGGGGCAGTGGAAACCGGGCCAATAAAATCTATGATCGCGTCCCTGGCGATTGAATGCCTCCAAGCTCCTCCCAAATATTCGGAGTTGCGTTCCTGGCTCGGTAATCGAATCCAGATTGAAAATCTTGGTGGAAAGATCACTGACGAGTGGCTACCCAATTTCCAGAACCCGTCAACTCTTGGTCAGATCGTGAGTAGAAAATGGCCGATTTCGGAGCAATGCCCGCAATGCCGCGAAGCATGAGTGCCCTTTTCTACCAAATAGAGGGGGTCCGAAAGCAGTTGGTGATCGAAAAGCCGGTCCTGGCTCACTTCAGGAAGTTCGTGCAGCGGCGAATCTGCCAGCCTGAATCAGGAGGACAACTCTTCGGCACCTTCGAAGAAGATACCATCACGATTAGAGTCGCCACGGGCCCCCATAAAGAAGACAAGAGGCGCAGGCACAGTTTCACTCCCGACCGAAAGAGGGAGCAGAAGGACATCGACGCGCAATTCGATCTTGGACTGCAGTTCATCGGAAACTGGCATACTCATCCGGAACAGGTTCCAACGCCTTCTTCTACTGACCTTTCCAATACGCGGGAGCGATTCCTGCGCTCCGACCACGAGCTCCTCGCGTTCACAATGGTGATCGTTGGGACCGCAGCCTTGCCCAGAGGGTTGGGAGTGATTTTAGTCAACGGATCAGGACACGTAACCCTAGCCCCATCAAACGGTTGAGATGGTATGTTCAACCACCTGGGCACCACCAAATTACGCGAGGATTCGGTGCAATTGGTGTCCTTCATTAGCGACCTTCGTCGTGGAGCCCACCTTGCCCGGCAGCTCGGCTCGAAGTGGTGGTTGTGCTGCATCTCTGTGTCATTCCATTGCTGCCGCAACAGGAACCTGTTAACTCGGATGCTGAACGTTCGGGAAGTAGAAATGAAGAGGCCAATCAATCTCACTAAATACCGCGAATCATCATATGTCCGATGCACGTCCTGAATTCACCGCTGCAATGCTTAATATCTACAGGCGTGCCTTGAGGGAGGCAGGGTACCCTGCCAAACGCTTTGTGGAAATGGTTCACGAGCAGGGCGGATACGACGCTGCCATGCAGCTGATCCACGATAGCAAGCCATCCAGCGGCTACACATCTCTTTTCGAACTGGGCCGTCTCGACCTCACCGTTGAGGCATTAATTCTCGGTCCGGACTGGTGCGAAAGCACCATCTTCACCGATCACGACAGATGCGCCGCTTTCAATAGGCTACGGCAGTATAATTTTAGGTTTCCCCACGGTTATTGGCAGCCTGAACAATAGCCTGAGAGTGGTCACCAATGCGCGGCCCTTCCGCTCGTTTACAAGTTTCATCATGAGCTTCCGCCTAATCGATAGCAACTGGGATAAAGAGTTCGCCACCGCGCTGGGTCCGGCTCCGGCCTCAATCAAAGTTTTAGTACCCTTCATCAAGGTGCGGGCAGCGAAAAGGTTGTTGGCTAAAGGACGGCCCAGGCAGCTCTTGGTCATAACCCGCTTTAACCTGGACGACTTCAGTTCCGGTGTCAGCGACATCGCCGCGCTTAACCTCTTGCTTCGTGCGGGTGCACGCATTCGCGGCGTCCGTAATCTTCACGCAAAGCTGTACCTTTTCGACGACTGCCGCGCCATTGTCACTTCGGCCAACTTGACCGAGGCAGCCCTGACCCGTAACCATGAGTTTGGCTTCTTCAGCGATGATCAGAGTGCCATGACGCCTTGTCACGCCTATTTCGATAACCTTTGGAACCGCGCTGGGCCTGATTTGCTGTCTGCTCGTATACAAGTGTGGCAGGGAAAAGTAAGCGCCTACTTGGCTACCGCGTCGGTGCGGGCTCTTCCGCCCGCTCTAGGTGACGATGGCATTGACGCGGGGATTCAAGGTTCGCCTTTTCCTCTGCCTGCAAGGGTCGCGGAAAGTGGCAGTGCTTTCGTAAAATTCTTCGGCACCAGTAAGGATCGAGCCCCTTTGGCACTTCCGGTTCTTCAAGAACTGGACGAGTCCGGTAGCCATTGGTCCTGCAATCATCCACGTAATAAACGTCCGCGACAGGTGAAGGAGGGCGATACCATCTTTGTCAGCCGCATGGTCCAGGGTGGCGACATGATCATCTATGGTCGCGCGACTGCATATCGCTATGTAGCCGGACGTGACGACGCCTGTCCGGCCGAGGTTATTCGCCACGATTTTAAGAAAAAGTGGCCGCATTACATTCGCACCCATTCCGGCCAATTTTTGAATGGTAGTTTGGCCAACGGGATCTCATTGAACCGTTTGATGGCCGTGCTCGGTCCTCTTGCATTTCAAACCACAAAAGCCCGTATGGCGACTTCACCCAAGGCTGTAAATCCTCGCACGGCTTACAAGCGCGCTCCCGGCGTGGAGCTCTCATCTGAAGGCACGATCTGGATGAACCAGGAACTGGAATCAGCTTTTGCCACACACGGAACACTGCTGCCGAATGAGTTGGGCTCGCTCCATTGGCCTATTCTGCCAGCAGGCCTCCATTATTAGTCCGACAGCGCCTTGGCAGCAGCTAACACCTCCCGATGAAACGATACTTAGTACTTCACCGTGATTTTGACCTCCGCGCCCGTATCCTTGAACCCGGATATGCCGATCAAATGGCACCGAAGGCAAAAGCAGCCTGGCAGCAACAGGTCAACGACTTGGCCACTTCCTTAGCCAGCCAACACGGGATGGAGAACCTCCAGGTGAAATTTCAGAACCTTGCCGACCTTGGAGCCAAGCCGCTCTCGCTGGTCTCATTCCATAACGTTTTCTTCAATGAGGCGCGCCACGCCTTTATCCAAGGCTGCTACTACCCATCCCTAACTGGCATCTGCGCCCTTGGAGAACGCGTGCTCAATCACCTCGTCCTTCTCTTCCGCGATCAATTCAAACTGACGCCGCAGTATAAGAAGGTCTACGGCAAAAATTCTTTTGATAATTGGAGCCTTGCCATCGACACCCTCGAGGCCTGGGGTATCCTTCTAACGGAGACGGCGGCGGTGTTCCGCGAATTTAAGGCAACCCGCAATTCCGCCATTCATTTCCGGCCAGATTTGGACCAGGAATGCCGTGGCCCTGCTCTCAAGGCCTTGCACGAATTCAACCAGATCATCGAACTTCAGTTCGCTTCTTTTGGCAAGCTGCCGTGGTATCTCACTGAAGTTCGCGGTTCTTCGTACATTCGAAAAGCCTTCGAATTGCATCCCTTCGTTAAAGGAGTTGTTCTGCCGAACTGCGCGCTCGTGGGACCAAAGGCGACTCTGGAGTTCATGAATCCGGGATGGCGCGCAATCGACGACAACGACTATCCCGATGTCGAGATCTCCGACGCTGACTTTGCCCAATTGGTCGATCCACGGTAGGGGATCGAGTGTGGCGTATGTGGACACCATACCTTTTTCGGTTGCCTAAGTCTCACCAACCTGACTGGTTCCTTCGGCCGTGAGCGCTCCCGGCGGCCAAGGCAACCGACACTTTCAGGACACGAAAATCTTCTACTTCATCGGCCCGAGCCCCGAAACTAAAAACGGTACCAGTTCGAAAATTTGGAAGATTGAACGACGCGGCAAGATGGTGCAAACGTGGTCCGGCTCGGTCGACGTGATGAAACGCAAATACGTAATCGTGGTGAATTGCAGTCGAGAAAAGCTGCCTCATTCACCCCCGTAGACGAAGCCATGCGCGATGAAGAGCGCCGCATCCGAGATATACTAAAGAAGCGTTATCAGCGCAAGCTCAGAAGGAAAGCCGTCAAGTGCCAGACACTCTAATAGCAAATCTGCAACGAGGTTGCGCCCTGCCTCCAGGAAACACACACGTCTCAGTCCCTAGCCCATGCTCCCGCCCTTCCTCATTCTAGGCCCTCCTGGACCAGGAAAAAGCACTTTGCTTCAGCATTTACCGGCGTTTAGCAAGCACCTGACCGCCTTCGACTTGGAAAATGTTCAAGCTTCCCCTGCGGAGCGTTTGGCCATCATGCAGCAGCTCTGTGCTCTAAAGTTCAAGGGTCCTCTCTTCATCGGTTGTGCCGATGTAAATGCTGTGAATTTCCCCCAAATCGAACAGTTATCCTTCTTTGGCACCTAGACAAAGCTGACTATTTGGCGCGCGTCACGCGGCGCAACGAGCACCATCCAGAAAAGGCAAATCAGAACGAATCCGTTCATCACGAAAACTTTGGTCGCTATCGCGAATATCTCCGTTCGCAGGACATCCACATCAATCCCCAGGATTTCGAAGGCGACGTTGATGGTCTTGCTCGGCACATCTTGTCCAGAACAGGTCTCTAAGCCTGCGGCGGCTTGGCTGGCTGCTATCGATAAGGCCCGCAAAATGACCTTCTGGCAGGTCCCCCTCGACGCCTACCACCATCGACAGGCTCGGAAACTGCCGCAACCTCTCCTTCAGAGAGACCAAGGACCGGATGTTCTAGGGCGGCATTCCACCGAAAACGTCAGATATTGTATGCGATAGTGGCCAGGTATCCGCGTGTACTCGCAGTCAGTGTCATTAAAACCCGCACGGCAGGGATTCCAAGCAGAAATCGCCACATGCCAGAGCCGTTAAAAGAAAGGATCTTCAGCAACCTGCGCCGTTTCTTGGTGAAGAGAAAGAGCGCCCCGCTGCAGCTGTCTTCTTTGAGCTTGGAATCCGTTGGAGCTACATCAATTCAAACAACACTGCACCCTTCGTCATCGCCGGAAAAAAACCTCCTGCATTCAGTTCGGCAAGTCTCCCGGTGGAAGATGTAGATGAGGGCATGGCACATTACGAAGATGCTGATTGGTTTCCTGACTTGAGCTGGGGCAAGGAGGAAGTCTTGGAACAAACCATTCGGATGCCTAAATTGAATGCTGGGCTTACCCTGTTATGGCTGCCTTAAGCCGAAGTGGGGATTATGGCGGAACCGTTTCTGCCCCTTGGGCGTGGTCTAAACTAGAGCGCGAAATTCCAGGAAGAAGCAATGTGGGTAACGATTCAAAAGCTCGTGCGCTGGACCTCTTCTACAATGGAACCACTAGCTCGGGACGAATTCGCCATCGTCCTCCCCGCCTGCTCGTGCGCTGACCTTGACCATCTCAAAAAGCGCCTGGTCAATCCTTGGGGATCTTGTGCACGGGCAAATAACCAGATCTGCAACATGCCTGATAGCATACTGCGAGATCACGGTTTTGAGGAGCGGCCTGTATGAATGCCAGCCCATGGCTCTCGAGTCGAATCATCCGGTTTCGCGAGCCAAAACAAAGAGTTTCCAGCAACTACCCATTTCATTTTACCGCCGCTCTATGATCTGAGGAGCACTCGACCCCTGACTCACGATGAGGAAGAAACTTTGATGGCTAAGCCCCACCCCGGCCTCTCAATTGCGTCATGCTTGGAAGGAGAGAATCCAGTCAGCAGTTCAATTTCTGCCTGCACCTTTCGACTGAGTGGTTTGGGTTTGGCCGTGGGCTGGTGGAACTCATTCTGCAAAAGAGTTCGCTGCCTTGGGGTGAGCCCGTCTAGCCAAGTCTGAAGCCGCTGTTTTGCTTCCAGAGCGGTTTCACATTCAGTGCCGTAGATAATAGGATGGAGATTGATCATGTGAATGACATGTGTTCTTTAGAACAGTATTCAGTATTTCCAACCCGCAAGTTAATTGTTGTGGACTGATTTCAGATAAGGTGAAGGGGCAGGGCCCAGAAAGCCGTTGCAGGTAGTGCCCCGTGTAGGGCAACCGGGATTCACATGAAGCATCTATTTCTCGCCGTTGTCTGCTTATACATGTGCCAGTCCTTGACTGCCCTCACTCCCGAGGAAATCGACGAAACATATCAAAAACGGGGGCGGCCTCATGCGAGAAAATTGATGCCGTCCTGACCAGGGAAAGCACTTCTATCGCGGCACAACGAGTGGCGCAGGGAGACACGGCGGCTGCAACTTTGATCGCGGCACAAGTGAAGGCCAAGATTGCAGGGGAGAATATTTCCACTCCTCATTCCGCCATCGCCAGCATCTTCATCATGTATGACTCTGCAAAACTAGCTCTTTTGAAGCCAGTTCAGGAAGCAAGCCTGAAGGATATTGATGCGGAGTTGCAGCGCCAGAGCGGCAAAGATATGACGACAGTGCTGGCTCTCTGGCGTGTTCGCGAAGCGATTGTGGCGGGCACCAAAAGGCAGCAAGATCGCAAGGGCAACGAAGAGGAATCCGCAAAGCCGGATCTCGCAAGGCGTGAGCTTTTGTTTGTCGGAAAGAGTTGGCTCAGTGCTGCGGGCACCAAATACTTTTTCGCAGCTGACAACACCGGCTACCGTTTACACGGATGCGGCAAAACGCCGCTGACCTGGAAGATAAGCAGCAGCAACATTGTGGAAGCCCAGGGCTTCATGAAGGTCGGGGAGCCAGCTACATTCTTTTTCAAATTCAGGAATGAGGACCATGGTATTTTTGGTCGCCAGCATATCAAGTTTATGACTGACTCCATCACATCAGAACGTGCCTGGGTGAAGCCTGGGGCCTGATCGACGATGATGCCGCTCGTCTGGGTTCTTGTTGTCCCATATTTCTTCGGAACAAAGTCGTGATCTCGTTCCAGGCTCCCAGCCTCACCAAAGCAAGCGCAAGGGACTAGGTGCATTGCCAGTTGTGGATGTGGCTAAACTGGAGGGCCTAAGCTAGAGATGAGGCCGCCATCACATCGCCGCTCACGAAAGCTCCATGGATGCTGTGGTAAAGCCTCTACATCTCTTTGTCGCTCCTATACAGGCTAGGTTTATTGTCCTCGGTCAAAAGTTCGGTCCGGATGAATGTCTCCAGCGAGACGAGGTGACGATTCGGACGCGAAAGCGATCCAGCCCTTGATCCACGAGAGTTTCGGCTTCCTCACGTCTGCCCAGAGGCAGGAGCAGTTCGGCCTGCTCGATGCGGTAAAGTTCCGTGGCATGATCGGTGATGTCCTCCACCCGCACGAGGCGTTCCGATTCAATCAAGGCCTCCTCGTAGCGTTCCAGAGCCTTGAGACTGCGCACCAGGGAGAGAAGGGCGGTGTGGGTTTGCTGGAAGGGAACAAGCAGGCTCCGGAGGAGTGCGATGGCTGCCAAATTATGACCGGCCTCTGACCAGTCTCGAGCCTTCAGCCACGGCATTCTGTGCGTTGAAACTTGCCTGCATGGAGGGATCTTCAGTGACCGCGCCCCACTCCAAGAACGGATGGCCGACAAGAGATTACTGTTGCTGCGGGGAGGCAGAAGTGAATGGCTACGAGACAAGAAGCTGTCGTCCCGACCGTCCCGTTGAAGTCGGCGGATGGATATGGGAGAGCGCCCGTCCATGATGATGTTGCCGTTGTAACGAATGACGTAAGGGCGAAGCCTTGGGACAAAGGGCTGAAGCAGAGTTGGCTCAGTGACCCGGTCCTGCAATGGCAGGTATTCGATGGGATACCGAAAGCCCTCAGGATAAAGGGCAGCACACTCGGGAGGGAAGTCGGTGGCAGGTAGGGGCGTGGAAGATCTAGAGTTTACTACCAAAAGTTGCCAACCACTCGGCAAAGTGGCGGCTGCCAATCACTCCTCAAAACTGTCTGAGTCCCCCCGCTTCAGGGCGATGGCGCGGACGGTGGAGACACCCATGTCGCACTCAATCATCAGCTCAGCCAAGCGCTGGGCGTTGATCCGAATGACCTTGTGCTGGACGCCTTTGGCATAGCTCAATGGCGCTCTTCTGAAAGTCGCAGGTGGTTATGAACACACCCTTGTGGGCGTGTTTGCACATCATGGCCCCCAAGAAGCTCTGGATCTCAGGGCGGCCCGCAGTGCTTTGCCAGCGCTTCGCCTGAACGTAGATAGAATCCAACCCCAGCCGGTTCTCGTTGATGATGCCGTCTATGCCTTCGTCACCGGATTTCTTGGTAACCAGGGCTGCCTCCTCGCGAGGTCTGCCGTGGCACGCGGCAGAGGTCCGCTACTCGTTGCTAGAAGTTGAACGGAGCATCAACAGCCAGGCCCATATGTTTGGTTGCAAGAAGCTTTAAGCTTATGGTAAAAGAACCCGGACTGGTCTTGACTTGTACTGACTGACACCGCCTGCGGCCTGCTCAGCGTAAAGTATCTTTCCTTCAACATACCTCACTCAGATTGAATGTGTGCCAAAGTCCTTTTCACGTCCTCGCTGCACGGTGGAGGTAGCATTTCAAGATCCCCAGCGATTCGTTTGAGATACAATTTGCTGTGGTCTGATTTCGCGACGCGCCGCAAAATTTTGTCGACCTCCCTGGCGCGGCAGGCTGTCAGAGCAAGGTCACTCGGTAACCATGTGTCCGATGATAAGAATGTGTCGACTAGCTCTCGCCGCGCCGTTTTGCAACGGTCCCAATCGAGGAACGGCACAAACTTAAAGAAGTCAGGAACATCATCTTCTTTGGCCAGCTCGAGATAGACGAGAGGAAATGCGGCAGCGACGATTGCGGAGACAGGTGCCCGCCCAGACCGGAATAGTGTTGGCAAGAAGCGGCCCGCGCCGTTAATAGCACCCTTAGAATTGACCGATTGTGCATCCCATAGGAGAACAGCACAAGCGGCTGCTGCATTTCGGTCAAGGTCGAGAGGCAACCGCCTGGCCATTTCTACTGCGAGATCCTCAATCGCACCAAGAAGTTGCTGTCTTGCTCTTTTAGAGGAAGTATTAAACGCGACTATATTCCGATTAACTACGGATGCTGGCATCGCGCGTCCCAAGCCCATCCGCATTATCTTACTGCCATCCAGGTCCGATTCGAGAATAGAGAATAGCGTCGAGAGGGTTGCCAGTTCGTCGCCTCCGAAATGTCCCCGTAGGCAATCATTCATTAAACTTGTAGCAAGCTCTCGCTTCTGCTGTTTAGCACTGTCTGCCAATAACTGCAATACGATCGGGACGCGGGTAACGAGTGGGAGTTGGCCCTCTGTAACTGCGCGGAGGAGGATATCTCGCTTTGTCGCAAAGAGTTCAAGTAGTGCCAGTGCTAGCGGGGCATGTGCAAACAGATTTTGGAATTGTTGAAGGTCGGCTTCCTGAACTAGGTTTTCTAAGAGTAGACTCACGGCACCCTTGCTCAGCCCTGAACGTCGCAATAGCCACCACGCATCGTCTGCGACCGGCGCCAACGTCATACGTAGAAATTCATCACGGCCATGCGATGACGCAATCGACAGTAAAGCGCTCCGCAGTTCCTCAATTGCGGACAATTGCCGTGCCCGTTCGATGAGTGGCGGGAAGAGTTTTATCGACTGAAACCGATTAGCCTTGTTCAAATGTTCGATCTCGGCAAGCAGGCCATCGAGGTTTAGAGAACCGAAAATCGGACGTGCCAAGATAGCATGTCGGTCATCTACGATTGCTGGCATTATCTCATCCCGAAGCGAGTCGAATATAGGCGGTTCAAGTTCGGTGATAAGATGTGCCAATCGCTTGACAAGATGTGGACTGGTAAGTGTAGCTCTAGCTAGCCGGTGGTTGGCTAGAATCAGTTGTTTATAGGTCGATGATTGAGCTCTTTCGAGCGCCTGTGCGGCCGCCTCTCCAAAGTTAACAGCTAGCCCATCAGCTATAGTTGGAACGATTGCTTCAATTGCATCTTCCCCCTGGCCTTGATCGAGAAGCGCAATTGCTCCTGCCGGTGATCGGCTGGCGAGCACGCCTATAGCATCGGTCACTGAAGGTAATGCAAGAGCTAGCGGAGTACCGAAAAGCTTGCGAACCATGGCACCAAGAAATTCCCAGGCTTCAGCGGAAGGCAATTGTTCGGACGCACGCTGGGCCGCGATAGCTAGCGCAGGCTGCAAATCGTGTAGCGCTGCTGAGCGGTTGTCCATTTTTGAATTGGCAATATCTAGCAGGCCGAGTGCCGCAGATGGTGATTGCTCAAGCTTGGCTAGCAATTCGTCCCAAAGCAAAGCGATACGGAGGGCCGCAGGCGTGCCACTCTCCTCTGTGCCGAGCAGCCTAATGTCATGGTCAGCCAACAGCCTCGGTATAGGAGATTGGAACACCCGTTCGACAATCTCGCTTGTCCACCGGTGACGTATCACCGTGCCAGCATAGGCATCTATGCGTCGGCCAGGCCAATTAGCAAATTTTGCACGGGCGTCTTTGGGCGCGAAGACGAGGTCAAAATGTCGACCCTCTACCTTGCGAGGCGACAAGGCAAAGGTGGATAATGCAAAGCGGCGGCGCAAAGCTGGCCACAGGGCGGTCAGCAATCGGATCGCGATAAGTTCTGGCGATGGTGCGTCAAACAGAGCGACCGGTTTTTGGTCTTCGAGAAACAATGCCTCGAGCAGTTCACTCGCTCGAAATTCAGGAGTGCGCGGCAGCGCAGCAGGCGACACTTCTACTAGTTCTGTAGAAGTGGCGGAAGGAGGGAAGGCATGAGGGTCCAGAAGGTCAAGGAATGACTGGAGCCCCCGTGCGCGTTGCCAGTCTTCTACAAGGATAATAACGCTCAGCGTTCTTACACAGCCGGCGCGTGGAACGGTGAGGTCCTGCCATGTTCGCGCAAGAACATACAATTGACCGGACGGGAGGGGGTAGGCGCTTAGATAAGGTTCAAACTTTTCCCCAGGGCGCAGCGGACCGGCCACGTCGGATAGGCGATCAACAACCGATTGATCAAATTTTGGCAATGAGATGGTCGACTCAAGAAGCTGATGCCCTTGCCGGTAGCCATGAATCTGTGTGTTTACTGTGATCATTAGTTAGACACCCACTAGCCACGACACAGGTGCGGTGATATCAGGCTGTTTTTCCCACTCGCCCGTCACGCTATTCTGAACTGCGACCCATCCATGATTGTCGAGAGATGACTCAAGGAATTGATCCCGAAAAAACGCATCGTCTTTGAGGTCACCACCAACGACACTTAAACCAAAAACCTTTACGTCTAAAGCACTGCAGTCACCGATTCGCCCGGCAAATAATGGATACTCTTTGGTGAGATAGGCGACAGGGCCTGTGCTAAATGTCTCCTGGTCTACGCGGTCCCATGCAGAAACAATTACGGACAAACGAGGCTTCTTGCCATCGGGGCGATAAGCCATTGTGAGTTCCAAATAGCGCACCAACTCACACAACAACACCTGAGTCGGGAGCTTTGTCCGATCTTCGTCTTGTCCGACCTTCTTCAATAGTTTACGTGAAGTCACCCAGTCCAGCGGGCGCACATTTTGATCAGATCCAATACGGACGAACAGCAGCGCGCCATCGGCACGTTGTAGCTCTGTCATCCACTCCGCAGAGATTTCCGAATCGAGGACAGCATTTCGCCAGAGTTCGCCTGAAATATCTGGAACGATAATAGATGTTTCATTTTCGGAACCGGCAGGCCTCACCACGACTTTGAAGTCACGACGGTCGTCGGCATGCTCGGAGCGGGGTGCGAAATGGCCATGATACAAATGTTCAGCTGTATCCAAAACGAAGCCGATCTCATCGGGCTGTTCTGCTGCGACCAATGTCCCCGTTTTGGCGTCGAGTGCGGGCCAGAGACGACCTACATAGTTGGTCTTACCGGAATCAGGGCCTCCAATGAGGATTATAGATCGTGCACTCATCGGTCTCGTCGGAAAGATAAGAAGGAGGATGCGTCAGATGGCGGTAGCGTTCTTGGCCACAAACTTGGCATACCCTCTAATTGCCGGGCTGTTGCCGTGACGAGCGCCGCTAGCCCGAACCCAGCGTTGAACTTCTCGTTATCCGAGAAGGGAGCAACAGGCATTAGCTCGAAGGAGACGTCATGCTTGGCAAATTCAGTGGTCATTCCAGCAATAGTGGAGTGGTCTGGCTCATGTATGTCCCGATGGGTAATAACCATCAACACTCGCGGCATTTCCCCGCGCATTAGTGTGTGCAGTCGCGCGGCTAGTTGGCCCAGCCGCTTGATTGTCCCTTGCCGGCGTTCGCGATCGGCGAGAATCCTACCATCCACAACTAACCAAAAGACATCAGCAGACCTTAAGAATTCAAATCGGTCGGACCTAGCTGAGCGGATCAAGCTTTTGGTCCATTCGCCCGGAAGATCAGGCAAGGCGAGATCGAACATTCGCCCATCGGCTTGGCGCAGCAGCCGCAAATGTAGGAAACCTGGCTGACGCTCATCCGCCATTTCGGTGTGCATTGTCATCTGTTCGGGCGGTTGGCCTTCATTCCATTTACGGGCACCACGTGCAATTTCTTCAAACGCCATCAGACTGCGACTGTCAGCAAACGACCAACCTTCCAGCATAGCGTTTGAAGCGAGCAAGTAAAGGCTCGCCAAACACGCAGTCTTGCCTGATTCTGGATCGCCCAGAATGCCCACGACCGTCACGTAACGGTTGCGCATCATTTTTTCGATATCTTCGGGGCCGAGGGTCGTGCTACGTGGGAAGCTGGGGTTGTCGTCTGGTGATGTCAAAACAGGAGCACCAACATCTCCAGTCGCCGCTAACCCGTCGTCATCAATCTCGGATTGATTGCCGAGACGGTTGGCGCAAGTCGCAGGGTCACGCTCAAGCGCACAGCGCCCTGTCTCGCCGACGGTACATCCTTCGTATGTGCAAGGGGATCTCATAGTGCACCTGGACCCGATACCTGCATCTTGAGGAGCGCCGCTTCTAGGAGCGCGCGCGTCCCCCACTCCTCGGCGTTGCGTTCCATTTTGGATGCGGGCGTATCATCAACGCGCCCTGTATTGATTGCAGTTAAAAGAGGAAATAAAATCGCTCCTCCCGCCGGAAGTTTACCGACATAATGTGTAGCGAGGGCCTCACGATCCGCACCAAGGGCCGTGAGAACGCCCGCTAACGAGAAGCTGGGATTGGCATCGATAGTCCGCAAAACGATCTCGCGATGGACTTCGCTCGGCATGCGGCGCAAATACGCTGCCCCTTCAATGCCAGTTGCTATTACGCGCGTAATCTCCTCGATGACGTCGAGCGGTCGATTGAGCAAGCGGCTGCGGCGCAGTTGAGTCCACCAAAGGAAGTCCATCTCTTCGCGATCCAAAGCAGAATTACGGCGCAATGCCTCAATCGTTGCACTCGTCGCCTGCTTGACCGTATCGCCGAGTTTTTCCTCTTCGCCAGCAGTAAGTGAAATCTTGCCGAAATCGGGAACAACCATACGCTGACGTCCCTTGTCCGCGCCCTCGATGCTGCGATCGCGTGCAGCTTTCAGCACCGACATTCTAAGCGCTTCACGTTTCTCATCAGCCAGCGATGGTTGAAATCCCAGAGCCAACCATAGCGCGGCAGCCCAAACATCTGTCCATGTCCAGCCTAGTGTTTGGGGCTGCGCAGGTACCGCTAAAATTTCTTTAACAACCATCCCCGCCACTATCCCAACCTCCAGTGGTCGTTCGACGTAAAGAAAAGCTGACGCCTTTTTTTGAATAGTCGCTTCGACGGACTTACCTAGTGCTTCAGAAGGCGTGCCGTCACCGCTAAGCGCGGATGCGATGTCACACGCTTTCGCAAAGACGAAGTCATATGAGAGGTTCTTGTTCCAGGTGGTCTTTAGGACCGCGATGGCTGCCTTGCGCGTGTCAACATCTTGGTCGGTGACGTGCAGCCCTGTAATCCGCATATGATTTGCAAGTTCACTCATTATCGCTTCCCCCAATTCGTTTTGATATCAGCATTTCCATCATAGCTTCAACTTCTTTTATACGGCCTTTACTTACAAGCCAATCCAAAAGTTGGCGCTCCCCAGCCTGTGTAATGCGCTCTTCCGAACCAGTATCGATGGCTCCCAGATTTACAAGAAGAGTAAGCCGCTCGCCTTCTGAGAGGTCTCGGAAGAAGCGCAGAAGCACAAGACGGTAGCCAGTGTCCTCGGGGGGCACAGCAAGATCTCGCTCTGTATCAAGAGCAGCCACAATTTCGACAATGGGTTCAACTTCAGTGATTCCGACCTCAACCGACTCGGCTTGAACTTGCGACCGAGGAGCCCGGCGGAAATTAGGTGAACCTAACACAAACCTCGGGTCTTTGCCACCCAGACGTTGCTCGTCAGCTTCGAAGCGGGTCAGCGGAGCATTCCAGGTGCGGGGGTGAACGGTTACGGCCAGCGCATCATTTTCAAAATCCCAGTCAAATTCTATAATGTTGTAGCAGAAAGTGAAGATCTTGTCAGACTTGAATGGGATGGTCGCTCCGGCTGCAAGCCTCATAAAGTCCGTGCCGTCCTCAACTGCCTCAATGTGGACTTTTGGATTGTGTTCATGACCTGAAATCATCACACGTGCGCGGCTTCGAAGGTAGCGTCTTGCGTCCTCGTTGTCCCTGATCCAATTGAGGGGGTGATGGATGAGTATGACTGCCTCCTCACCTGATTTTCTTGCAACGGTGAATTGGCGTTCCCCAACCATCAGCTCCGGGTCCGCGTCACTTTCGGATCCAGTGCATAGCAACGAGGAATTCATGCGGATGAACCGAATGGAGCGTCCCGGAGCAAGTTCCACAAGGAGATTAGTCGAATAACGGCCTTCGGTATCAAGTGGACAATCGTATCCCTCGCAGAATTGGGCAAAGCTCTCGAATCGAGCGAATAGAGCGGTTCGATCCAACCCATTAGCGAGGACCTTTTCGTATTCCGCCGCGCCGCCATTTCGGATTGCGTCGAGGAGAAGTTCTGCACTTCTTGAAAGTTTGCTGCGGTCGACATCATGATTCCCCGGAACCATTTGGATACGATGGATTTGGCAGCCTACTGCACGCGCCAGTTTGTCGAGCCAGACAGCAGCATCAGAGTATTGCTGTTGCACTCCGCTGTGGGCAATATCGCCAGAAACGAGGATGCCATGGGCGATTCCACCAGGCAGGGAACGTACCACGTCCTGGGCGTCACGAATCAGCTCGTTTTTGACGTCAGCATGGATGTGGACGCGCTCGTCTCGCTCTTGGCCGAAATGAATGTCGGAGAGATGTACGAAAATGGCCGGCATCTAGTTCTTAGGTTGTTGAATGAACAAACTAATGTTCCTGCTTAACTATGGATAATGGTTCGTTATCAGTTTGTCAATTGAGGGGAGCGCTATGTCAAGATTGTTTTTAGATGTCGCCGCCAGACACCCAACGGCTTTTTTAGTGGGCGGAAAAGTGCCACCAAACCATGTAAAGAGCCCCCGGAGTCTGCCCCCCTTGGGTCATAATTGTGGGACTTTTTCTGTCCTCTTTAGTCAACGCAGACGGGGTGACAAATCAACGCTGGCACTTCTTCAAAGCCGCGCCGGAATCCTTGTAAATTCCTGCCTTTAAATACCTTAGGTTGTGGTCGGACTGGCGGGATTCGAACCATCAACCTCTTCGTCCGCCAGGAAGATCCGAAGCACCAGCAAATCTAGGTTCATATTATCAGCTCGTGTCGTCCCTCCCCGTGTATCAACCCCCGGACCCGACACGAGTCGGATAAAGGATTTGGCGACGCTACTTGAGCCTCGTCCGACTTGAGCCGCTGAGATTAATAGCGGAATTTAGAAAAATAATTCTGCTCAATATCACCGTCGCTTGAATCCACACTGGCAGGGGTTCATGGCAGCCACGAGCATGAAGGAAGCCGGGAAGGTCACACTGCCACTGGCTCGTGAAATGGTGACCCGGCCATCCTCCAAAGGTTGCCGCATGACCTCCAGCGTGCTGCGGCGAAACTCGGGCAACTCATCCAGAAACAGCACGCCGTTGTGCGAGAGGCTGACTTCGCCCGGCCCTGGATTCGTACCCCCGCCGAGCAATCCGGCATCGCTGATGGTGTGGTGCGGAGAACGGAAGGGACGCGTGGCCACAAAGGCCTGCTGCTCATTCAACAGGCCTCCCACGCTGTGGATTTTCGTGGTTTCAATGGCCTCCTCCTCCGTCATGCCCGGCATGATGGTGCCCACCCGTTTGGCGATCATGGATTTGCCCGTGCCTGGGGGACCCACCATCAGGAGATTATGCCCGCCGGCGACCGCCACCTCGATGGCGCGCTTGGCATCGCCCTGGCCTTTCACATCGGCAAAATCAATGTCGTAGTGCGCAGCCGCCGTGAAGAACTCCGTGGCCCGGCAAGGCTCGGGCGTGAGTTCGATGTCACCTTTCAGATACTCGACGACCTCGCGCAGATGGCTGACACCGATAATGTCAATGCCTGCCACCACACTGGCCTCGATGGCGGCCCGCTTCGGCACCAGCAGCCGTTTGCGGCCCTTGGCCCTGGCCTCAAGCGCCACGGCCAATAAACCCCGCACGGGACGCAGTTCCCCATTGAGCGCCAGCTCGCCAATCATCGCCGTCTCGGCGAGCACTGCGATGGGGATTTTAACCCGATGGGCGATGAGCGAAATAGCAATGGGCAGGTCAAACCCTGGGCCTTCTTTTTTCAAATCTGCGGGAGCCAGATTCACCGTCGTCACGCCATCATTCATGGCAAAACCACAGGAGGAAATCGCTGCCGTCACCCGCTCCCGGCTCTCTTTCACGGAGGCATCCGGCAAGCCCACAATGAACATCTTTTGCGTGCCCCCACTGTCGTAAGATTCGATCTCGATCTCGATCGCATTGACGCCAAGTAGCGTGGCTGAGTAGGTGCGGGCAACCATGAAGGGCCACTATTCAAATGCTCACCCAAGCTGCAAGGAAGGATTTATAAACCGATGCGTGGTTTCCTCTGTCTTCATCAGAGAAAACCGACGTTCCCTCCCCCACGCTTGGCCATGCCAGGAGTCGCGCGCTCATTCGCTCCGCTTGTGTGGATTCATGATGTCCGAGATCACACAAAAGACGGCCTACCATCGTCCATGGATCCTGGTTTAAGGAAAGCCGTGGTAAAACATGCCTCTCGGGAGCCCATTTCCCTTCACCCACTATGAGCCGCTTTTTCCTCCTCATCCTGCTGGCGGCGCTGCCAGTGCTCTCTCAAGAACCGACTTCGCCACCGAAGCAAAGCCCGCCGCCACAGCCACGTGCGGCTTGGGGGCCCATCGTTTTGAAGGCGGATGATAAGCCCGCCTTTCCTGCACCTCCCGTCGGTTGGGATGTAAGGCGTACAGACATTCCCCACGGCAAGCTGGAGATGATCGAATACGATTCCAAAACCGTCGGCACACGGCGAAAAATGCAGGTTTACACCCCGCCCAACTATTCAGCGGCGAAAAAATACCCCACCCTCTATCTGCTGCATGGCATTGGCGGAGATGAAACAGAGTGGCTCCAATTTGCCTCACCCGAGGTGCTGCTGGACAATCTCATCGCCGATCAAAAAGCCGTGCCCATGATCATCGTCATGCCGAATGGACGTGCGCAAAAGAACGACCGGCCCACGGGCGATGTCTTCCAGCACGCAGCCGCCTTTACCGTCTTCGAGCGCGACCTACTGGACAACGTGATCCCAGCCATCGAATCCCACTACAGCACCTTTCAAGACCGAGAGCACCGGGCCATCGCAGGTCTTTCGATGGGCGGCGGGCAGGCTCTGAATTTCGGTCTGGGGAATTTGGAGACCTTTGCGTGGGTCGGTGGCTTTTCTTCTGCTCCCAACACGAAAAAGTCTGAAGACCTGCTGAGCCCCACAGCCGCTAAACAGCTCAAACTCCTCTGGCTATCCTGCGGAAATCAAGATGGCCTCCTCCATATCAGCCAAGACCTTCACGGCTATCTGAAGAACCAAAACATTCCCCACCTTTGGCACGTGACCGACCACGGACACACCCCACCCGAATGGAAACAGGCTCTTTATTGGTTCGTCCAACAACTGACTTTTAGTCAGGGCGTTGGACCTAACTAGAGGGATTAATATGTCTTTCAATCAGGATGAGATACTACCACGGCATTGAAAACAGATTCACGTGTGAAGAAGGTGAGACTCGCCACTCTTTCACTTTTCATCGTTTTATACCATCATGTTTCTGGTGGCAGTTTCAGAGCTTGGCGTAAGAGTTTTCGTTCCTCGCTGGCCAGGATCAGGAGCTTCGTTTCATCCTTCGTCTTCAGGTATTCGATCCCAGCCCCCAGCATCCGCAACGGAATCTCTAGATAATCCTGTTCTCCCTGCCGCAAAGCCATGCAGCCATGGTTCCAGGCATCACACCAGGCATCGTAGGCCGCATGATTCAACAGACTTTCCGCCAGCTTCGGCAAATGCTGGACCAAAGCTTCTCCCAACTGCGAAAGGCTGTTAAAGCGGGAGAAGTGAGGCAGGAGTTCGATGATGCAGGCTAACCAGCGCTGGGGGTCGGTGGTGTGGGCGAAGATCAGCGAAACTGCCCTCTCAGCAAGAGATCCAATATCTGAGTTTGTCAGTTCAGAAAGTGTGTTTGCATCTGCCAGTAAATAAAACTGACTCATGTCATCTAAAGAGGCTTCGTAACGCCTCTGCTCCATCGATAATATTGCGCGAAAGTATCGGGATTGAGCCAATTCTTCAGTTGGTGCTTCAGAGAGTTGTATGACACGATTATAATCCATTATCGCTCCTTCCACGTCACCTAGCTGTCGAAGAGCGAATGCTCTATAATTGAGCACTTTGGCGATCCCACTATTAGTCTGTTCGAATAGCTCAAGGGCTGCTGTAAAATCAGATAATGCCTCCCGCAATTTGTTCCCCATTGCTCTAGCAACCCCCCGATAAGTGAAAGCTTCAATCAGCACCTCGACATCTACCTCAGGCGATTTAATTGCACCGTTAAATTCGTTAATACTGAGTTGCCAATTTCCTTGAAATCCATACGCCATACCCCGAACACAAAACGCCCAAGCTATATCACCAGGAGGCACTTGATTTGACTCAATCAATTTTGCACACTCGTCCATTGACTCCTCAAATCTACCAACTCGCCGGTATAAGATGACAAGATTTTTATGCGCCACGCCTAAAAGTTCACCCTTCACACCTGGAAGAGATATCACTTTTTTGTAGGCCGCAATGGCTTCATCAAATTCTTCGAACTCTTCCCTCAAGAGCCCCAAGAAACAGTAAGTTGGCACGAGAACATTAACAGGAACTTCCGGCTGTTGGATAATGATACTAAAATCAAGCATAGCTTCCTTTAGTTTCCCAGCATCGTAATTTGCCCGAGCTCTCCGCAATAGAGTTAATATTAAATCTTCGGGACTAATATTTATCTGCTCCAACACATGAGTGAATGAATAAATGGCAGGATCCCATTCTTCACGAGCAACATGTATCGATCCCACTTTAATCCAGTCTCGCGACTCGTCGCTCTCTTCCGCTAGAACCTGAGCTTTTGACAGAGTCTCGTCATCACACGGCCCATCCTCGGCTCCTTCCAACTGATCCCGCCAAATTTGATGCCGCAGATTAGGTTGATCTGAGTCCATTCGAGCGAGTGCCTCCTGAAAGTAAGCATGGCCTAACGAACCTAACGGACATTGGGCAAGTTGCTTCTCGATTTCCACCCGGTCATGCCAGACCCGCAGGAAGTCCACAATGAGAGCCAGGGGTTTACGGTTATGCGTTTCCTTCACCTGAAGAGCTAGGCGCATCAGAGGCTCAGCGAGTTCATAGAGGACCTCGCGGCCACTGGGACGGAAGTTAACATAACGCATGTCACGCAGGGGTCGGAGCTGCCCCGTGATGGAGTTGTGCGAGGTGAAAAGACCTTCGGCGATTTGTTTGACCGGAATGGGCCGCCCATGATGGCAGAGGAGCTGGATGATTTCCCGCTGCTGGGGACTGAGCCAGCGCAAGCGCTCCTGGTAATAACTTGTGAGCTGGCGGTCCACCATCTCCTCGAAAGGTCGCACCAGATCATTCAAGGCGGCCTTGGTTAGAAACTCGGAAAAGATGAGGTAAAGTCGGGGATTTCCACCAGCGAGGTCATGAATCGCGCTAACACGCGCCCGGCCCGTGGGAGTCTGGAGGAACTCCAACAGGTCTATCTTTCCCTGAAGGGTTGCGATCTTTTCGAGGAGCAGGCCGGCATCCTGTACCGACAAGGGCTCTAGATGCTGGGTATCGAAGAAGCCGAAGAAGGGCTCCGTCCTCTCTGAAACTCCGTCAAACAGTGTCTGTGCGGTTCCGACTGTGGCAAAGACGGGGTGGTTTTGCACAAATGCCCGCCAGCGTAATAGTTCCCCATCCGGCATGTGGCGGAAGAGAGAATCGAGATTTTCCATGAGCACTACAAGGGTACATGACCCCAACTCACACAGCAGTGTCTGGCCTAGTTTCTCTTCTGCAGCGAGCGGCTCCATGCCTGAAAGTCCCGGAATGGTGGCACGGGAAAAGATAGTGGGATAGCGCTCAGCCAAGCTGCGATAGATAAGCAGCAGCAGTTTCAGAAAAGTGGTGGCAATTTCATCTTCGTTTAACCAAGCAAAGCGAACATGGTCTGTTAGCTCGGACGTCTGCAGTCGATGGTGAATGAGAGATATGAGGTGCGTCTTTCCCGCTCCCCGGGGTCCTATAAAAAGCAGATGGTGCTTGTTCTCCGTGAGGATGCTTTCGCGAATCTTCGCCACGCTCTCAGCCAGCAAGTCCTCACGCTGGACTAGAATTTTTTCCAGCTTGTCTGGATGAGTCCATTGAGGAGAGAACTGGGAAAGGAAGGTGGATTCGTCCATGATCGTTAAAGGTTTCGGTCTAGACACCACCAGCGGCGGATCAACGTGAGATAAAAGCGGTATTCATTTGCTGTAGTTCTGATGAGATAGTGGTCCTGGCAGAGCAACTTCAACAGAGCACGCAATGTTTCTTCATTTACGGGCCCTTTAGCACTCAACAACTTGCGCATAGCCTGGAAACTAAGAAGTTTTCCTGAACTTTCACCGATGGCAATGGCGTCTAAAATCTGTAAAGCCAGCTTTTCATCCGGGCCATAATAGCGGCCAAGGCGTTTTCTATAATGCTCTAGGTCCCAGTCGTTGTTATCCGAGGTGATTTCACGATCCAGCAATGCCTGAATACTTGCCGAAGTGACTCCACCCTTAGGCAGGCGGGAAATGAGCTTGTGAATGTAAAAAGGCACATGACCGACAGCCTCCGCCAATTCGACTGCACAGCCTTGAGGGTCGGCACAAGGGACAGCCAGGCCACCGAACAAACTTTCCGCCAAAGCGATACCATTGGCGGCCTCTAATGGACCGGGTTGGACATGCTCCATCCGGTTTAATGGCGTGCCATTATAACCTTGCTTTTGCAGCTCCGCGAGAATGTGATGGAGCCCAATCGAACCTGTGAGCAGCAACCGAATCCTATCGTGATCCTGTCCTAGCGCCCGCAAGACATCCAAAACCTCCATAGCCACTCCGGCGTTTTCGCTTCGAGCTATATTTTCCAGTAAGAACGGCACCTCATCCCACAAGAACAGCATTCTATGGTTAGGGCCGAGTTGGATCATGGCCTCCTCAATATCGCTGAACGTCCTCCGCAGCACTTCCTTCCAGGGTGCGGAACTGCCATCAGGAAGCTTGAGTATCCCGGCGATTTCAGCCCCCTTCAGACTTCCCAAAAGATTACCCATGGTACGCAACACCTTCTGTTTCGTATCAAGCACCTTCAACGAGTCTCGGTAGGCCTGCGTGGCAAACTCAGCCGCTGAGTGCATGCCGCCCAGATCACATTTCACAGTTACCCATTGAGTCGGCGGCTCGGCGTGCATCTTCACCATGATCTGGGTTTTGCCAATGCGGCGCAGGTCATTCATATAAATGCTCTGCCCCTCCAAAGTGGCCCACATGCTCGCGATCAACTCGTCGCGTCCAACAATCTGATCCGGTGAAAGTTGGCCGCCAGGATTAGTCTTCATAGCATCACATATGATCAACATGCCATCTTTTGTCAAACACGTTAATTTATATACCATATTATTTTCAACGTATTTTTATATTAATTCAATCACCTACACTTCAATCTGAAGGAAATGTTGCAGGACGGGGGCGGCCTGGAGGTGAAGAGGGTGGCATGGGTGAAGTGGTCCCTTCTTTGATCCAGGGTTCGTGAATAACTTGGACAAATGGGGCCGCATTTTTCGTTATCCTTTCTTCCCCTTTTTCATGAAGACTTTTGCCACCTTTCTCCTCGCGGCTGCGGCTTTGACGACCTTTCTACCCCAGACGACTGCGGCGGAGGCGGTACCGCCTTTCATTGTGCAAAGTCATCGGGGGGCGGGGGTGCTGGCGGCGGAGAATACCATCGCGGCTTTTGAGCTAGGCTGGGGATTGGGGACGATCCCGGAGGCGGACATCCGCACGACGAGTGATGGCGTGATCGTGGCGTTTCACGATGCCGACTTTGCCCGCGTGGTGCATGGGGCAGATGAAACGCTGAAGAAAAAGGGGGTGCAGGATGTGACCTTTGACGAGCTTTCCAAACTGGAAGTGGGGGCGGAGAGTCCAGAGGGTTTCCAGAAGAGGCACGTTTCCAGCATGGCGGATATTTTTGCCATCATGAAGGGGCGACCTGAACGGCGGCTGTATCTGGACATCAAGCAGGTGAGTCTGCCTGCCCTGGCAGCGCTGGCGAAGCAGCATGAAGTGGCCCCGCAGGTGATCCTGGCCTCGACCAAGTTGGAGGTGATCCACGAATGGAAAACGCTGCTGCCAGACTCCCACACGCTGCACTGGATGGGCGGCACGGAGGAGAGCCTGAGGGAGCGGATCGAAAGCCTAAAGCAGACAGGGTTTCCGGACATCACACAGGTGCAAATCCACGTCCGGGAAAAGAAAGGGACAACGGGCTGGACCGAGATCGAGCCTTCGGAAGCGTTTTTGAGAAGCGTGGGCCCGGAGCTAAAAAAGCGCGGCATCCTTTTCCAGTCGCTACCCTGGGGGGCCAATTCACCAGGCATCTATGAACGTCTGCTGGAGCTGGGAGTGGAGTCCTTTGCCACGGATCACCCCGATGTGGTGATGCCGCTGATGCGGAAGCATTATGGCCAGCAAGCGGCGGTTTTTCTCGACAATGGGGCCACGGCGCATCGCGGCAGCTCAACGGCGCAGCCGGAGAATACAATGGCGGCTTTCCAGCATGCGATCGAAGTAGGCGTGGACTGGATGGAGCTGGACATCCAGCAGACGCGTGATGGGCAACTGGTGGTGCTGCATGATCTGAGCACCGCGCGCACCGGGGATAAGGATCTGAAGCCTGCCGAGGCGACCTATGCCGAACTGCGCGAGGTGGATGTGGCCACGGAGTTTCGCCAGCGAAAAGGACTGAGTCTCCAGCAATGCCCGCCTGCCGTGATGCCGCTGCTTTCCGAAGTGCTGACGCTGGTGAAAACCCAACGTCGCACGCGTGCCTCCCTGCAACCGAAAGACGGATGCACGGAAGCTGCGATCAAGCTGGTGCGCGAGATGGGAGCGGCGGAGTGGGTGGGCTTCAATGATGGCAATCTGGCCAAGATGACCCTGGTGAAAAAGCTGGAGCCGGGCATCCCGGTGTTTTGGGATCGCCCCGCCAACGCTGACCTCACGACGGATCTGCGTACGGCAAAAGAGCTGGGTTTTGAAACGCTGGTGATCGAACGCAAGGGCATCACGGCAGAATGCATCCGCCAGTGCCAAGCTGCTGGGCTGAAGGTGGGGGCCTGGACGGTGAATGATCTGGACGAGATGCGCCAGTTTCTGGCCTGGGGCATTGACCGTCTCTACACGGATGATCCGGGCACACTGCTGACGCTGGGCCAAAGATGAACCTGCGGTAAGTCCATCCCTGGATTGACGGAGGCGGGGACTGGCCTTTGACTCTGCTCATGCAGAAGCCGCCCTCTTTGAAGCGTCGCCCTTTTCTTCACCACCTCGCAGCGGCAGTCACGAGCTCGACTCTGTTTCCGCCGCTTTTCGCTGCGGGTGGGCGGCCTCCGCGCATCGTTTTGCGCTCGTCCTGGCAGACGGTGAACATTGGCGATATCGGCCATACCCCAGGGGTTTTGGCCCTCATCGAAAAACACATTCCCGAGGCTGAGGTGACGCTGTGGCCGATGGATGTGCGCAACGGAGTGGAGGAGATGCTGACGCGGCGCTTTCCCAAGCTGCGGATCGTGAAGGAAAAACAGGCGGCCTATGAGTGCGACTTTCTGCTGCATGGCTCCGGCCCGTATCTGACCGCGCATCGCGATGTGGCGGCGTGGAAAAAGGAGACGGGCAAGCCTTACGGCGTCTATGGCATCACCATGGCAGCGGCGGGAGACCCAGGGCTGAAGATCATGCGCAACAATGGGCTGGACGCGTACTGCAAGGAACTGCTCGACGGTGCCAGTTTCGTTTTCCTGCGCGATGGCAAATCCCTGCAAGTGGTGAAGGACGCGAACGTGAAGGCACCGATCATTGAGTTCGGGCCCGATGGGGCCTTCGCGGCAGATGTGCGGGATGATGAAAAGGCCCTCGCCTTCCTTCATGAGCACGGTTTGGAAGAGGGCAAGTTCATGTGCTTCCTGCCGAATCTGCGCAATGCCCCCTACTGGAAGGTGAAGCCTAACTATGAGTTCAACGAGGCCAAACATCTGCGCAATGAAGAGATGAAAGAGCATGACCACGCGCCGCTGCGCGAGGCCATCATCGCCATCGTGCGCGAGGCAGGAATGAAGGTGCTGGTGTGCCCGGAAGACTCCACCCAAATGGAAACCGGCAAGGAACTGCTGGTGGATCCCCTGCCTGCCGATGTGAAGGCGAAGGTGGTGTGGCGGAAGGACTTTTGGCTGACCAATGAGGCGATTAGCACCTACGTGCGCTCCGCCGGCCTCGTCAGCAATGAGATGCACAGCCCCATCATGGCCCTGGGCAATGGCATCCCGGCTCTGGTGTGCCGCTTTGCCGAGCAGACGACCAAGGGATTCATGTGGCAGGACATCGGGTTGGGCGACTGGCTCTTTGACCTGGATAAACCCGAGGAACTGGCGCGCGTGGCTGCCACGGTCCTGGCGGTGGCTAAGGATCCTGTGGCAGCCAAGGCCAAAGCGGCCAAAGCTCAGGCGTTCGTGCACAAGCGACAGCGGGAAACGATGGACATCCTGCGCGAAGCCGCGACGAAGGCCGTTTAATGGCCTAACGTCTTCCGTGATTAAAATCCACCGGGGCGATCTTGGTCTCGGCACCTTGATTCGCGCCCACGTTCACGTTTTTGCAGGAAGGATCCACGACGATGGTGGCAGGGCGGTTTTGAAAAACATTGCCCGTCATCTGTATGTCATGGCCATTGGGCGCAAAGGTAACGGCTTCCCGAGGCGCTGAATCCCCCAGGGAGAAGACATTGTCCCGCACGATGACCGGACCGTAGCTGGCCCCTTCTTCGTAGAGCGTAAAGTAGAGCTCCGGAAAACTCACTGGCTTGCCTGTCTGGTAGGCGATGCGGCCCCGGCGCAGGTCGGGCTCGTTCTTCGTGGTGTTGTTCACGAACACATTGCCCTGAAGGATGAAGTTTTTCGGCTGGTTGATCCAGTTCCCACGTCCGCCATTGCGAAAGGTATTGGCCACGATGGTGACATCCGTGCAGGACTTCTCCACGCTCATCACCCGGGAGCCGTTGGTGCCATCAATCAGGTTCCCTGTGACGGTGGCATTCTGGCAAAATTCGGCCAGGAAGAAGGCCCCCATGCGCGAACCGAGGATGTGGTTGTTGGCAAAGACGATGTTCCTGCAGGCCTGGATGTGCATGGTATCCCCGAGCGCACTGAGTTGGCAGCCGGTGACCCGCACGTCATGGGCTCCGGTGATGTCAAAAGCCCCCTTCCCTGGCCCGCTGCCGGTGGGCGCGTAGGCGGCCAAATAAGTCGCGGAGATGTTGTGGGCCATGATCAGCTCCCCATCTGCGCCACCCCCAAATCGGATGGGAGGGCCGCCTGGAGTCTCGGCGATTTTGATGAACTCCGGCGTGGACTCCACGATGAAGTATTGGCGCCCCCTAACCAAGTTTGATGGAAAATGCAGTCCCAGAAAGGTGAGGGCTTCCTTCGGCTCTGCACTGGCACTGGCAGGCCACGGATCGGACTGATTCGCAAAGAACACCCGGTCATCTCCCGGCTCGATGGAGATAACGGGCCGCAGTTTATCCATGCGGAAATACTTCCGGGCTCGCTCCGCTTCCCAGGGTTCATAGGCCTCCGGCCAAGTGAGTATCTGCCAAAGGTAGCCATAGTCCCACATGAACTTGCCACTGCGGAGCAGGGTGCAGCTTTCCACCGCCACCCGCTGAGCCGGGGTGATGACCTCTCCTTCCTTGCCCTTTTTGCTGAGGCCATGCACTCCGATCACCGCCCCGGCGACACCGTTCGATTTCACATCGCGAAAAAGGATGTCATGCGTGGCACCTCCTTCCGAGGCGGTGATTTCGATGCCTTTGGTATTCACACTGGGTTCCCAGGTATTGTCCTTTTGAGCAGGGTCAAACACGTGTCCGATGAACTCACCACCTAACCAGGTGAGATGCTGAACATCCTGGCCGGCGAACAGGACAACGCGCGCTTTGTCTCCCAAGACTTTCGGAAGGTGAAACCGAGCCCCATAGGCAGTGATGGTACTGTTGGAAACGAGCTTCACAGGCGCTGCCCCCTCCAGATGATAGTCCCCCGGCGGGATGGTGACCACGCCTCCAACCCCCACTAGCGCGGCGATGCGCTCCGTGTCATCGGCCTGCAAGGGAGCCGCCACCCACGGGAGCAAGAGAGCCAGGAGACTGGGCACAAAGCGTTTCATGCACCGATCCTAACGAAATCCGGCCCCGTTTGACCACGACAAAGACTGTGTGAAACGCGACACCCGTTCCCGCGACCCTGCCAATCAGGCACGCCGACGGCGCATGAGCAAGGCACCCAAAGCCAGCAGCAGGAGAATGGCACGGGAAGGCTCCGGCACCACGACAATGCCGACAAAGCCCGTGTCCCAAAAGCGGCTGGTATCCAGCATGAGGCCATTGAGGTCCAGGTAGTTTTGCAGCGTGCTGTCCACCTCGAAGGTGTAGGAAGTCTCGGA
This sequence comes from Verrucomicrobiota bacterium, assembly GCA_040386955.1. Taxonomy (GTDB): domain Bacteria; phylum Verrucomicrobiota; class Verrucomicrobiia; order Verrucomicrobiales; family Verrucomicrobiaceae; genus Prosthecobacter. The sequence continues at coordinate 155,915 of JAZKER010000012.1, read as the reverse complement.
CCCATTCACCATCGTGGTCCAGTCCATGAGATCCCAGACCATGCCCGCCGTGTAGTTCAAGTTTTCGCCACCCGAGGCTGAGCCGATCTTCACATTCGTGCTACCGCTGCTGTTCACATTCAGCGTGCCATTGATGACGAGGGTGTCGTTGTTGATGGTGCCGTCCTTGGCGTACAGACCGCCTGCATTCGCAGCGATGGCATCCCAGTTCATGGTGCCGTTCGGGTTGAGATTGGCCAGCAGGTTGCTCGCATTGACATCGCTAGTGGTGCGGCTGATCTGGAAGTCCAGGATGCTGCCTCCAGCGGCATTCAAAGTGACAGGAGCGGTGACGGTGAGAGCCCCGAGACCACCTGAAACGGTAGGATCGCCAGGACGGAGGATGGCACCGGCACTGACCGCGACTCCCGCAGGGGTCACGATGAATCCATTGCCGCTCAGCGCGCCCGCGGTGACGGTGACAGCCCCCGTACCTGTGCCGGAGCCGGTGGTATTATTCACCAGCAATGCACCACCGAGCACCTCCGTTCCGCCGCCATAGGTATTCGCTGCCGTGAAGACCACCGTGCCCTGTTTGGCTGTGCCGACGAGCTGGTTTGCATTGGCATCGGGGAGGCCATCGAGATTGGTGTCCAGATTGGCGTGATTGCGGAACTGGTTGATGGTGATGCGGGTGTTGTTGGCCCCCATGGTGGCACCGGGCGTCTGCGAGCCAGCGACGGGAGCCGTGCTGCCAGAAATGACGCCGGAAAAAATGGTGGTACCACCCGTTGCCGCACTGAGGGCAAAATTATGCACGGCCGTGATGACATTGGTCCCGCCAGCCCCGGCCGCAGTACCGGTGACAGGCACGTTCACATTTTGAGCCGCGATGTTGCCGCTAAAGGTGACGGTGCCGCTGGTGTTCAGTCCGCCAAACTCATAGCCGTTCATGAGGTTCATGCTGCCGGAGTTCCCATACAGGCTTTGATAAACGGCAGGAGTCACCCCATTGACATTGGTGGTGCCGGCCAGATTGGTGCCTGTGCCGCCCGCCGGAGAAAGGCTACGGGCAAAAGTGGTGCCGGGTGTCTCCATGAACAGACGGCGGCTGCCGCCCTCCGTATTCGGCGAGTAAAGATTGCCGCCATTGCCATCCCCCAGGCTGAAGGTCTGCGTGCCGATGGGGCTGGCCGTGCCCACCGCGCCGACAGAACCTTCGATGACGACCGTGCCTGCGGTGATGTTTTGGCCATTGGCATAGGTGCGGGCAAGATCCGAAAAACGGATGGTGCCATTGTTACGCCCATCCGTGCTGGTGCCGGGCGAGCCGGGCCCCCAAAAGACGGTGCCATTCCCGCCGGTGCCGGAGGCGATCTGACCCGTGAAGTAGATGGTCTGCCCCTCACGGGCGACGAGAAACTCCACGCTGCGTGCATTGGAGCCCAGGGTCACATCGCCACTGATGGTGAGCGTGTTGGTGTTCAGCCCACCCGCGCCATCGCCATCCAGGGAAAAACGCACACGTCCGTTCTGCGGGCTGGTGCCGGTATTGCCTGAAAAGTCCAGGTCTCGCTCAAAAACATAGTTTTCCGTGTCGTTCGAGGCGCGCAGCCGGAGCTGGGTGGCAGTGTTGTTCCGGATGTCGGTGGTGCTGATGGCCGTGTTTGCACTGCCCACCTTCACGGCGGAGGTGGAATTGCCCAACGCGCTATTTTGCCCGCTGAGCACGCTGCCCCGGAAAACCAGCACTCCATTGGAGACCACCGTGTCTCCGGTGTAGCTGTTGTTCGTGTTGGTCAGCTCCAAAAAGCCGTTAAGCGAACCCGTGGGCATGGTGGGCACCGTGAGGTCAATGCCATTCGCCCCAGACACCACGCCAGCGAGGCGGATGCCATTGCTGCTGCCTGCCGCCAGGCTGACATTCAGGGGCGAATTCAACAACACATCGGCATTGATCACATCCGTCGCATTGCTGTTCGCCAGACGCGCCAGCAAGGCCGAACCTGACGTTGTCTGAAAAACCAATGAACCGCCCGTTCCTACATTCAAGGTGATGCCATAATAGGTGGAGGTGGAGTCCCCCAGATTCAGCGTCCCTAGCGTGATCTGCTGGTTCAGCCGGATGGTCTGGTTTCCGGCAAGATTGTTGTTCACGTTGGCCACGTCATCCACGGCATTGGGGAAAGCCGTGGCGGGAGTCCAGTTGGCGGTGCTGTTCCAGTCATAGGTGGTGCCGGCAGCCGTCGGCACCCAGGTGTAGGCGGCCCCTTGAGAAACCAAGGGAAGGCTGGCGATGGCCAGAAAAAGAGTACGGGCGAAGGTTGGGTATGAGCGGGGGGATCTCATCCCATGATGTAATCACACCGTAAACACCGAACCAAGAGCAATTCTTGATGCAAGGCCTTCAGTCTGAAGCAAAGAAAAACCCTAGCGCTCATTTCAAACCTTCCAATGACGGAGACCTGATGACAGGCGAGAAGGCGGTTCCGAGATCCTTTTCTGTCTTGGCCGCTTTTTAGCTCGATCATCCAAGCGTGATCCCGCTAAGATCAGCTCGTATTCACCTTAAACCGAAATCACTATGGCATCATATGAACTTCTGCTGGGTCCTGTGTTGGGGTATGAATGGGATGAAGAGAACCGCCAGAGCCTGTATACGGTGATCGTACGGGCCCGGGGAGCAGCGCCCACGTGGAACGTGGATGGACAGGATATCCCCATGAAAGCCATCACGGCATCCCTTCCTGACAAAAGCCGCGTGTGGCGGGGAGAGATTCCCCTGGCTCCCTTCGCGGCGGGGGTGGCAGCCCGTTCCGTGGCGTACTCGGTGAAGCGTGGAAACACCCGTCTCAAGAATGTGTGTGGCGAGGATCATTGGAGCTTCCATTTGCCAGGCAAGCTCACGCCAGGTCTACAACCGCGCATCGCCTTTTGCTCATGCAATGGCTTCACGGATCCGAACGCCATGAGCGGCATCAATCCCCTGGCCCTCTGGGAGCGGATGAAAGTCATGCACGACCAGGAGCCGCTGAGCCTGCTGCTGATGGGCGGTGACCAGCTTTACTGTGATGATCTGGCCCGCAAAGAAGGCAGCTTTGCCCGGGTGTGGACCTGGCTGAAACCCGGCGAAAAGCCCCAAGGCCCCCCAAATGCCAATGACTTCCTGAAAGCCTACTTCGATCACTACCTCATGACCTGGGGGCGCATCGTGCAAGTGAAGGGCCAGCAAACCTTTGAGTATCCTCACACCGCCATGGTACAGATGATGGCCAGTGTGCCGAGCGTGATGATGTGGGATGACCATGACATCTTCGACGGCTGGGGCTCCTATCAAGCGTCCGAGAAAAAGATCCCGTATTACAAAGAGGCCTTTGAGGCCGCCCGGCAGGCCTTCGAGGTGTACCAGATCCGGGGAAAATCCTCCAACCGCTCCCTGCTGGACCGCAAAGCACCCCGCCCACGCCACTACAGCCAGGGACTGAAGTTCGGCACCTACGACATCCTGGTCATGGACAACCGTACTCACCGGACTCCGAGCCAGGTGATGGATGGCAACCAATGGAGCCAAATCTTGAAATGGCTCGAAAGAACCCAGCCGACGGGCCCCAAAACCATCAAAAGCACATTGCTCGTCGTCTCCCCAGTGCCCGTGGTGTATCGCCGTTTTCACAACTGGGTCTCCGAGTTGCCCGGCGAGCATGGTGGCGAGGATGACCTGCGGGATCATTGGAGCCACCACACGCATGAGGGGGAACGTGACCGCCTCGTGCATCATCTCTTCCAAGTCCTCAAATATGAGGGAAACGAGGTCGAAGAAAATGGGAAAGGAAAATATGACCGCGTCACCCTCCTCTCGGGCGATGTGCATGTCGGTGCCCTCGGCTTTCTGGAGAGGACCGATGCGGCGGCGGAAATCGCCCAGGTCATCTCCTCAGCCATCATGCACCCGGCTCCTGGAGCCCTCGCCTGGGAAGGGCTGAAGGCCATCAGTTCAGATGCGGATCACGGCATCCAAGGCCAGCCAGTCGTCGCCAAAATGACCCGCGCGGTCGGGGCCAAGGACCGCTACCTGCGCTGCCGGAACTTTGCCTGGCTGAAGGAGGGCGATGACCAGAAGCTTTGGGTGAACTGGGAGTGTGAGAACCTGGACGAAAAAACGCCCGAACGGGTGGAGTTTGGTCTGCGCTGACCCAAAGCAGGATCAGCCCCAATGCTGCGCGATCTTCCGTTTCAGGAAGTCCACGCTGCGGGCCAGCTGGTCCATGCCATCCACACCATCCTCGATGCTGATCCAGCCATCGAAGCCTTGGCTTTTGAGTTCGGTAAAGATGGCGTCGTAATCATTCAGACCTTTGCCGATCTCGCCGTGGCGAAGGCGTTTGGCATAGCCCATGGCTCCGCCTTCTTCCTTGCGCAGATCTTCGATGGTGCCCTCGGCGAGGTAGCGATCGCTGGCATGCATGGTGACCACCCGGTGGGATACCCGCTTCAAGAGCTCAATGGGATCTTCCCCGGCCAGGTAGGTGTTGCTGGGATCGTAGTTGACCCCGAAAAAGGGATGCTCCACGGCGGCCACAAGCTGGCAGAAAACGTCCATCTTTTGGGCGAACTCCGGGTATTCCCAGAAGTCGTCCTTGTAATGGTTTTCGATGATCAGGGTGATGCCGCGCTCCTGCGCATAAGGCAGGCAGGCCTGGATGGAATCGGCGGCGAGTTTCACGCCCTCATCCACGCTCAGTTCAGGGCGACGCTGGCCGCTGAGCACGCGGCAGTAGCTACCGCCAAGAACCTGGGTCATGTCAATCCAGCGCTTTTGTTTGGCGATCTCCTTTTCCCGAAAAGCGGCATCCGGATGCGTGAAGTCCGGGGAGCAGCACATCATGGGGATGACCTTGCCCGTGTCCTCCACCTCACGACGAAAGCGGGGCCAGTTTTTCTCATCGGCCATTTCCAAAAAGCCGGCGTACCACTCCAGGCCTTGGATATCGAGCTTGGAGGCAAGGGCTATCCATTCCGAAACGGACATGGTGCCCTCTTTGCAGAGCTGCTGCATGAAGGCTTTGGGGAAGGCGGCGAGCTTGGGCATGGCAATAAAAAGGGGTGCAGGAAAGACGGCCTAACGAATTATTTGTTTGGGATCGTGGAGGTGTCTTTGGGCGGATTGCGACCGATGAAAGGGTGCTGCTCCAGGTCCATGACCTGACCACTGATGGGGCCGCTTTCATCCGCCAGCCAGTAGATGGCCGCAGCGGCGATTTCCTCCGGCCAAAGGATGCGCCCGGCAGGGGCATAGACTTTGGGAAGATCCGTGTACCAGTCCTCGCGCAGACCGTGCTCGCGTTTGCGTTTGGCCTCGTTTTCCGTCAGTACCCAGCCGGGGTTGATCTGGTTCACACGCACACCGTTTTCGCGCATGAGGGTGTCGCCCAGATTGCGAGTGAGGGTCATCAATGCGCCTTTGGAGATGCTGTAAGGTAGCAGGTTGGGCTCACCGCTGTAAGCATTCACACTGCCGATGTTTAGCACGCTGCCACCCGTCTTCGTCAGCGCTGGCAAAGCGGCCTGGGTGAGAAGGAAGGGAGCCAGGGCATTCACCGACATCATCTTCATGAAGAAGGCGGCATCGGTAGTGTGGATGTTGCCCTGGGAAACCATGGCCGCGTTGTTCACCACGGCATCCAACCGGCCAAAAGTGGCCAAGGCGAGGTCCACCAGGCGCTGCGGGCAGCCTTCATTCGTGAGGTCTTCCACATGAGCCACGGCTTTGTCCGCTCCCAGTTCCGTCACGACTTCGGCCGCGAGGTCTGCTTCCAGGCCGTGAATGATGACACGCGCGCCTTCGGTCACGCAGCGTTTCGCAATGGCTTTGCCGATGCCCGTGGCACTGCCGGTGATGAGGATGACTTTGTTTTCGAGGCGCATGGTGGTTGGGTGAGAAGTGGGGAGTCTAACAGCAGCCCACTTCCCACCTCCACGTCAAAGTCTATGAGAAATGCGACGCCTCAGGCGCTTACTTGGCCGCGCCTTTGATGGCGAAGTCATCATACTCCACGTCCACCGGATTGGTGGTGAGGCTGATGAGGGACTTGGTGCTGTGGGTGATGCCTTCAGACTTAAAGCTGCCGGCTTCTTTGCCATCAATCGTCACCTTGAGTTCGTCGCCCTGAGTCTGTACGACCAGCGTATGCCACTCCTGCAGGGCCAGTTTCACAGGCAGGCGCTTGGCTTTCGCAGCCAGCATCTTCTTTTCATCTTCAGTGAGCTGATTGGCCTTTTTACGCTCATAGAGACCGCCTTCGAGATTGAAGCCACCAGTTTTGGCGTCGGAGAGATTCACACTTGTGGGGCTGATGGTGGCCTGGCAGATGTGGCCGGCGTGGGAGCCCTTGTAGTTCTTGTCATCAAACCAGACATTGAAGCTCTTGGCCTTGTCGCTGACGAAGCGGAACTTCACGGACACTTCGAGGTCCTTTTCACCTTCGATGCGGATGTGATCCACGGCAGAGTGATCGGAGGTCGGGGCGGTGATGCCCACCAACACGCCATCTTTCACAATGCTGGCGCTTTTGTAGTGGCCCCAGGCCTTACCAAAACCTTCGGCGGCAAAGTCGTCGGAGAAAATAACACGCGGGTAGTCAGCCGAGAAGGCGGCATTGACCGAGAGAGAAAGGAGAGCCAGGGGCAGCAGGATTTTCATGGGAAGCTATTAACGTGGGGCGGGGAAACAACTAGCGTCGTTTTGTGGCGACGGCTTTTTTACACGGGCCGCAGGACACTCTTCACCACCTCGCCCTTGTGCATCTTCTCAAAGGCCTCGTGCCATTCGGTGACGGGCCAGACGCCGCCAATGATGGGTTTCACGTCAAACTGACCGCTGGCGAGGAGAGCAATCACGCGCTCCCAGACCGGCCAGTTGTGACTGAAGCTGCCCTGCAGAGTGATGTTCTTCTGGACCAGGGGATCCATGTTGAAGCCGAGTGGCTGCGGGCCCCAGCCGACTTTGCTGATCCAGCCCGCAGGGCGGACGATATCGAGAGCAATCTTGAGGGTAACGCTGGCACCAGCGGCATCAATGACGCCATCGCAGCCGAGTCCATCGCGCTCCAGAGCCCAAGGTTTGGCATCACCGATGATCACCTCGCACCCGTAGTGCTTGCGAGCCAGTTCCAGACGATGGGCATCCTGGGGCAGGCCGACGATGGCCACCTCTGCACCACAAAGACGGGCCATGGCCGCACAGAGAATGCCGATGGTGCCAGGGCCGAGAACGACGACGCGGTCGCCGGGCTCGATACGGGCATTTTTCACCACCGCATTGTAGGCCACGCAGCAGGGCTCCGTGAGGCAGGCCTGTTCAAAAGGCAGATGATCCGGCACGTGATGCAGGATGCGGCTGGGCACCCGAACATACTTGGTCATGGCTCCGTTCACGCCATAACCAAAACCTTTGCGGGTATTGTCCAGATTGTACAGACCCCGGCGCGTCATGGGATTGTCCTTGGAAATGATGGCGGCGGTTTCAGACACCACGCGGTCGCCCTCCTTCCAGCCTTCGACGTCCTTGCCCACCTGGATAATATGCCCGCCGAATTCGTGGCCGAGCACCACAGGGTAGTTCACAGGCCAGGAGTGGTCTGCCGTCCACTGGTGAAGATCGCTGCCGCAGACGCCGACATTGGCGACCTCCAGCAGCACGTCCTCCGCGCCGATCTCGGGCTGCTCGATTTCTCGGATTTCGACAGAGCCTTTTTCAGGTGCGTAATTGACGACGGCGGCGGATTTCATGAGTTGGTGCTGTCATGATACGACAATGCCGTGGCTAACCACCACGACAAAGTGTGTGTGATTTGCGACAGACCAGCCTCAGAGGATCCGGCCACGACGGCGGACACCGAACAGGGCCATGAGCCCCAGCATCAGCAGCATCGCGCGTCCAGGCTCTGGCACCACCACAACGACTCCGAGGGTGGCAAAGTGGCTGGTATCCCAGAACAGGCCCGAGGCGGAGATGTCTGGCAGGTCCAGATCCAAACCAGCATCCAGGTCGCCGAAACGGGTATTGGATCCCAAATTGGTCGAACTGTTGAAGGCTGTGGTCCAGTCCACGAGGTTGAAGATCTGGCCGTTCTGGGGCGTGAAGTTTAAAGACAGCACCTGGATTTTTGCTCCAGTCGCCTGATCCAGCGTGCCGGTGATGCTCACCTGATCGTGGTTTCCAAGGCCGCCCGCATTGGCGATGATGTAGTTGTTGTAGCCCAAGGAACCGTAGGCATTGCCGCCAAAATTATTGCTGCTGGTGAAGCTGGCGGTAGTGATTTGAAGCTGAAGGGTGGAGCCGCTGGCGAGGTTGAGCCCCGTGCCAAAGCTGAGCCTTTCCGCCGCATCATTCACACTCGAACCTGGGGTAATGATGGAACCGCTGAGGGCGGAAATGGCACCCGTCACGCTGCCCCCGCCTTCCAGAATCTGGCCGGCCTGTAGCTGGAAACCGCCGCTCACGGCATTCACGTTGAAAGTGGCGCCAGAGAGGACACTGATCCTGGCAGAATCATTCAGCGAGCCGGTCGCCCCGAGGGTGAGCGTGCCTGCGGCGATGGTGGTATTACCCGTGTAGGTGTTGACCCCGCTCAGCAGCAGGGTGCCGGCGCCTGTTTTAAGCAGGTTGTCTGCTCCCGTGCCGTTGTCGGCGATGATCCCGGCATAACCCAAAGTTTCTACGGTGTTCACCACGTCCAGAACCCCAGTGCCAGAGCCACCTGCCTCTCCCAGCGCGATGCCGCGGTTCGAGTTGAGCGTGACGTTGGCCCCCACGGAGAGTGAGCCGCCGTTGAGCACGATGTTATCCGGAGTGGCTGTTACCGGGGCCGCGCCCAGGGAGTTGTCATTGTTGATACGCAGGCTGCCATTTTCCACGGTCACCGCGCCCTCTGCACGCCAGTCCAGCGAAGCGGTGTTGTTGCCTGTCAGGGCCAGAGTACCGATGCCCTTTTTCACCAGGCCACCACTGCCAGTGACCGTACCGGAGATCGTCTGCACGGTGCCAGGGGCGCTATTCACCGTCACGGTGTGCACGCTGCTGCCCCAGGCGATGGCGCCGGAGAGAGTCAGTGCCGCAGGCACTGTGGGGCCGCGCACGCCCAGGGTAAAGTCACCACTGACCGCCACGGCATTCGAAACCGTGCGGGCGGTGCCATCTGCCGTCAACATGGTGTCTTGACCCAAGGTCAGGGTGCCTGTGCCCAGAGGGCCGCTGGTCACGGTACCCGTCGTGCTGGCACCGATGACCAGACCGCCGACCTGGAGATCCACCCCGCCGGAAAAGGTGCTGGCTCCACTCAGCTGCAAGAAGCCGTCACCGGTTTTGATCAGGCCCACTCCGGTGCCCGTGATGGTGCTGGAAATGTTCAACGCCGCCTGTTCCGGTGAGAGCGTAGCTTCGGCGTAAAGAATGGCCGCGACATCCACCGTGCGGGTGCTGCCGCCGAGACTCAACGTGCCGCCAGAAATGGTCGCCGTAGTACTCACATTCGAGGATGTAACCTCAATGTTTCCGCCCAGTGTCAGCGTCCCGCTGCCGACGCTGACGACGGGATTGGTGCTGCCACCCGTGTTGTTAAAGGTCAGATTGTTCAGCGTGTTGCTGCCTGTGAGGGTCAGGACGGAAGGACCATTCAAGGTCACGTCTTGGGGGGCGATGGTGCCATTGATTTGGGTGACGGTTCCTCCATTGAGGGTCAGTCCTCCCGCAGGCAGATTTCCCGCTGCCCCCGCCGTGCCGATCTGAAGGATCTGGCTGTTCACCACGGTGCCGCCGGTGTAGCTGTTTAGGTTGCTGTTGAGCACCACAGGGAACTGGCCAAAGACACCGCCCCACACCACCAGTCGCACGGCTTGGTTGTTGGTGGGGTTGTCAATGATCGCCGAGTTGATGGTGAAGAGATTCGCCGCGGCTTTGTTCTGATAAAAAATGAAGAGGTCGGTGGTGTCGCCAGGGTTGATCCCCCCCGCAGTGATCCTTCCATGGTTCGGCGTGGCACCGATCTGCGGTGTGAAGGTGACATCATTTTCCATGCTAGCCGAAAGGCCGCCGCTGGTGAGATTCAGCACATCATTGGCATCGGCAAAGCTGATCACCGGAGCCGGAGTGGCCGTAGTGCCGATGAAGTTGAGCGAGTTGATATTGAGGCCGTTTGCAGCCACTGCGCCAGAGGCCGCCAGACGAATGTTTTGCGTCGGTTGGTTGGCGGCTGGCAGGGCGTTGCCATCATAACCGGCAAAGCCCACCGTATTCAATGCGCCGACACCGCCGACCGTGTCATAACCGGCAAATTCCGCCGCATTGGTGTTGAAGTAGTTCGTCACGATCGCCCAAGGGCCCACCATGTTGTTGGTGGTGGCGAGGCCACCCGTAACCACAATATTTTCTGAAGAACCACCGGTACTGGCCACAAGGCCTAGACGTTCCGAACTGGTGCCCGAGTAGCTCTGGCCAAAATTGACTGTCGCCCCTGCATCCGCATCCCGCGTGAAGCCTGAAAGCGTCAGCGTGGCGGATTGCGGCATCAGGTTGCCACTGTTGCTACCCGCCGCCGCTGTGATGATGCTGCTGCCCTGGGCGAGGTTCACGAGGCCCACGGTTTCAGCGGACATGGAACCTCCGCGTCCATACAGGCTGAGGGTGCCACCGCGAAGAGTGATGCCAATGTCATCCGCCAACCGGTTCGTATCGTCGGTGAGGAAATTGTTTTCAAAGCGCAGCGCACCGTAGCTGAGATCCAAGCTGAAAGACTCCGTGATCTTGCCACCATCTCGCAAACTTGTGACCCCGCCATTCAACACCGTAGCGCCCGTGTAACTGTTGGCGCCGGTGAGGTTCAGGGTGTTCCCATTGGAGCGGATCAAGGTCACCTCTCCCGTGATCTGTCCGGCAAAAGTGGTGCTCGCGGTCTCATTGATCACGAGTGTGGAGGAGCTGTTCGTGGAGGTGATGATGCCGCCCGTCATGGGCGTTTCACCGGCCGTGCTGCCCAGGCTGCGCAGGGCACCGACCATCTGGGTGCTGCCATTGAGATCCAGTGTCCCGCCGGTGTTGACATTGAGAGGCTGCCCGGCCAGGAGGGTTTGATGGCCGCCCGCCAGTTTCAGGGTGCCCTGATTCACGGTGGTAGCGCCGGTGTAGAGATTGGAAGCGGTAAGGCTGAGGGTTCCCGCTCCGGTCTTGGTCAGGCCACCGGTGGTGCCCGTAATGACGGAGCCAATCTCCAGATCTCCCAACCCATGGACGATCAATTCCCGGTTGGAACTGGTGGAAAGCAGACCGCCCTGGATGCCCGAATTCCCGGCAAAGGCCAAGAGGCCGCCACTTTCGATATTCAGCGTCTGCATGGGGTTCATCTCCACGCCACCGGAGCTGCGTAGATTCAGCGAGTTGATGGAGTAAGCGCCCAGCCCGACTCGACCAGCTTCCAGCGCCACGTTGGTCCCTGCCTGCAGATGGCCCAGTTCCTCACCCGTCACGGCATTCAGCGCCATGATCCCCCGGACGGAATCGTAAGTGGCAAAGGCGGTGCCTGAACCCGTGATGGATTGATCCACAATCGCCCAAGGCAGGATGCCGCGATTGGCCGTGCCCGCTGCCCCCGTTTGGCCGACAAAGGTGGGAGCCGTGGTGGCTTTCATGGTGGCCACACCCGCGCCTGGGGTGTTGCCCAAATTATCGCCGCGAAAGAGCGCCGTGCCCTGCGCGCTACGAATGAAGCTACCGCTGTTCACCTGGAACGTGAGCGACTGACTGGGATCTGCATCCAAAGTCAGCACACCGGCGGTGTTGCCTGCCGACAAGTTGCTGCTGGTGATGGTTTCCAAAGTCGGCGCACTGGCATCGCCAAGGATGGTGAGATTGCCGCCGAAATGGACGCCTCGAGTTCCCAGCCGGTTATCCAGATGGCCTGACGTGTTATCCAGCACGAGGGTAGCCCCTGGGCTGAGCTGCCAAGCCGCCCCTGTAGATACTTTTCCGGCGGTTCCGCTCAGCACCAGAGTGCCGTTGTTCACGAGGGTCGTGCCGGTGAAAGTGCTGGTGCCCGTGAGCGTCCAGGTGCCCGTGCCCATCTTGATGAGCGTGCTGGCTCCCGTGGCGATGGGGCTGGCGAGTGTGCCATTGCCAGCGCCTGTGAGGGTCAGTGAAAAAGTGTTTGAGGTGGTGGTTCCAGAGGCCGTGAGATCTGCATTGGCCGTGATGGCATTGGCACTGGTCAGATTCAGCGTGCTACCCACTTCCACGCCGATAGCCGCCGTGCCATTCAGCACAATGTCGCCCGATACCGTATTGGCTCCGCTGCCCGTGAGGCTGAGCAAAGCGCCGGTGCTGCTGAGACCGGAAGAGAACAGATACAGTTTGTCCGTCACGGTGATGCCGTTCGCCCCGCCATTGAGATGCAGGGCCGTCTCCTGGTTGTTCACCCAAGTGGTGCCCACCGTGCTGCCTAAGGCCGCTGAGTTGGAGATTTTGAGAACGCCATCCTGCACGATCACGGTGCCGTCCCAGCCAGTGTTCGCGGCATTGATTTCAAAGGTGCCATTGTCAGACTTTACGAAGCCGTTGTTGCCCAGGAACGCGCTGTTGAGGGTGAAGGTCTTGCCTGCGACTACCTGGAAGATGTTGTTGGTGGCCGCGTTGTTGCCCAACGTGAAACTGCGACTGGTAGCGAAAGTTTCCAAGGCCCGGAAGGTCGTGGTGCTGTTGGAATCCGTCATCAGCACTTGGTTGGCCGCATTGCCCAAAGCGCCATCGCTGGAGACGGCAAGGCCCCCGCCGGTGATGAGGATGTTCCCCACGAAGTCGTTGCTGCTGTTGGTGAGCTGAACCATGCCGCCGCCGCGAATGGTCAGCTGCGAGCTGCCTGTCACCTTGCCACTGAGCGTCAATGCCTGGACGAGGTTCGAAGGTTTGGCCGTGGCCAAGTTGAGAACGGTGTTGCCCGTGGCACCTGGGCTCAGGGTCGTCGTGCCGGAGAACTCCAGGCCGTAGCCGTTGTTGTTGGTCACCGTCAGCACATTGCCGCCGATGCTCAGGTTCCCCAGGCGAATGGTCTTGTTGGCCTGGGTGCTGGTTCCCGCCAGCGTATTGACCGCGATGGTGGCATCGGCCCCCACCACGACATTTTGGCCGAACGCCAAGGTCTCCGGGGTGCCGCCATTGTTAGGCAGGATGCCATTGGCACGCAGGTCCAGGGTGCCGCCATTCAGTGCCACATCACCACTGCCCAGTGCCTGGGCACCGAGGATGCGCAGGGTGCCCGCATTCACGGTGGTCTGTCCGGTGTAGGCATTCGTGCCTGCCAGGGCCACAATGCCTGCGCCCGACTTGGTGAGTGCGCCCGTGGAGGAAAGGATGTTGGACGTGAGGTTCAACTGATCCGCCCCGACATCCGTGCGGATGACCAGCTCCCCGCCACCGCCAACCGTGATGCCCGTGCCGCCATCAATGGTTGCCACTGAAGCTCCAGATTTCAGAATGCCACCCGCGGAAACCGTCAGCGTGGCCCCAGAGGCAAGGCTGACATTGGAAGCATTGCTGATGCGCAAGGTTTGGATGCTGTCCGTGGTCTGCGCAGAAAGACTGCCCGTGAGATTCACATGCTTACCGCTGCCGGTTGCCAGAGTGGCCCCTGCGCCCACGCTCGCCGTGTTGCTATCCGTCGCGTAGTCCAGCGCACGGACAAACCCACCTGCATCGTAGGCGGCGTAGTTGGCCCCGCTGACAAAAAGGCCGGCGTCCAGAAAAGCACCTGGGGTGGGAGCCGAAGCGAAGGCTACCTTTTGCAACGCGGTGGTCGCTCCTGTGCCAGCGACGGTGAAGTTCACGGTGGCTCCGCTGGTACGGTTGAAGCTGGCGAAAGTCAGTGTGCTATCAAAGGCGACGGTGCGCTGAGAAAGGACCGTCGAGTCCCCCACCTCGAGTCGCAGCACACCGAGGGTTTCACTGATGGCGGCACTCGCACCTGTATTGTCGTAGCGGAAGGTGCCGTTGCCCGCCATGACCAAATCTGAAGTGTCGGCGATGCGGCCCGTGTTTCCGTTGAGCTGGAGGAGCGCTGGGCCGCGCACGGTGGTGCTGCCGCCATAGGTGTTGTTGCCGCTGAGCGTCACATTGCCGACGCTGCTGCCCTGAATGCCCACTTCCAAAGAATTGCCTGCACCCGTCAGAGCGCTGGAAACGGTCAGCGTGGAACTGCCGCCACCCAGGCGGAAAGTCGTGCCATGGGGTGTGAGAGTACCCGAGTAGGTGGCATTGTTACCGGAGCCCAGGCGCATGTTCGGGAATGCCGAAAGATTGAGCGCCGCACCGCTGTTGGTCCAAAGCGCCAAGGTGCCCACGGAAGCCGTGTTCACACGGTCCACAAAGGCCTGGTCCATGGCGTAGTTCGCGGCGAGTGTGGCACCATAGTTGACGGCGACATTGCGGCCTGTGCCACCAAGCGCAGCGTTCTTGTTCACAATCAGGAAACCCGCATTCACCGTGGTGCCACCGGTATAGGTATTGGTGCCAGTGAGGTAAACGCGCCCCTGACCAGTCTTGGTGAGACTGTAGCCGTTGCCGCCATCGCTGATGTTGCCACCGAGGGTGAGTTGGTTGCTGTTGGAGCTAATGTTGATGTTGTCACTGAAGGTCACCGCTCCCGTGCCCAGGCTTAAACTCTGAGAACCGAAGAAGGAAAAGCTACCGTTGATCTCCACCGGGTTGTTGGCGGTCAGTGCTAAGTTAGCGATGCTGGAGTTCAAGTAACCACTGTTGATCACCAGCTTGCCACTGGTCGCCCCCAGAGCGGTGGCATTGCCCAATGTGAGGGTGCCTTCATTCAGCGTCACACCACCCGTGAAAGTGTTGGCTCCGTTGAGGGCCAGGGTGCTGTTGCCAGGGCTGTTCTGGACGATGGCCACTTGGCCGAGGCCGTCGCTGATGATGCCGCTCAGGGTGACGGCCCCGGTGCCCACGTTGGTGGCAAAGGGATTGGTCGTCAGAGCTGGCGAACTGACCCCTTCATTCGTGATCACTTTCAGCCCAGTCGTCCCCGCAGAGATAGCCCCCGAGATCGTCAGGGTGCGGTCCGTCGCGGTATTCATGACATCCAGCGAACTGTTCAGCACCACCGGTGCAGAGATGGTATCCCCCGCGCTGGTGCTCACCTGCACCAGACTGGCATTGGCCCCGTTCGGCGTGTTGTCGAACGTCAGCGTGGTCCCGCCCGATGAGCTGATGGTCAGCGCACGGCGGTCCGTGCTGTTGTTGTCACCGAGACGGATGGCTCCGAGAATGCGGGAGGTGTCCAAGACGATGGTCTGGTCCGCCGTTGCCAAGTTTGCATTGGCCAGGAAAGCCGTGAAACCTGCACCGTCTGCAATCGTGCCGCTCCATTTGGCAGCTTCACTCCAGTTTGAAGTTCCTCCAGTCGTGAAGATCCAAGTACCATCGGCTGCCCGGAGGCTCCATTGAGGGATCAGGCAAAGTGTGGCTGCCAGCAGGCAAAAGGCGTGGGAGGAGAAACGGAATCGGGCACTGACCATGGTTGTAAAAAGCAGATGATTGGAAGCAAAGAAACCTTACGGCAAGGTTTAAGGAAAGCCTTTGCCCTTCAGAAAGGGATGGTGAACATGACATCCGCAGCCCGCCTAACCGGGTATCGGCAGCATGGTGGTGAATGACGTCCGGAAATACGAACATGCCTGGGGGAGGGCAGCGACATTGGGTTGGGCCGGGAAAAACGTCATTCCACCCTAAAATCCTTCCCACATCGACTAAAATCCGACAAAGAAGGCAGTAAAATCACTGCTTCTCAGAAAACAGTAAAGATTGTTCCACAAATCACTAAACCAATCGCTCATGAATGGCTTTAGCGATGGCGCTGCCCCGGCTGCGCACTTGCAGCTTTTCATAGACGCTGCGGATGTATTCATCCGCCGTGTAATAGCCGATGCCGAGCTGCGCCGCTGCTTCCTTGATGGTGTGGCCTTGGACGAGCAATTGCAGGATGTCATGCTCACGCGGGGTGAGGCCATAATCACGCGGAGGCTCGTTGGCCTTCGACAGCATCTCCAGCACCCGGCGGGCGATGCGCGGATTGATGGGCGAACCGCCGGCGGCGGCGGAGCGGATGGCGGTGGCGATGTCTTCCGTGCCGGATGTTTTGAGCAAATAACCCGCAGCACCAGCGCAGATGGCGCGGAAGATTTTCTCATCGTCCTCAAAAACGGTGAGGATGACGATGGCCGCCTTCGGCGCGAGCTGGCGCAGCCGGGCGATGCCTTCGATGCCGCTCACGCCAGGGAGTTCCACATCCAGCAGCAGGACATCCGGAGCCGGATGCTCAACTAAAGCGGCGAAAGCATCTTCACAGGCGGTGAACCGCTGGGTGCAGCGCAGGTCATCCAGACGGTTGAGCGCACGCATCAGCCGCTCGCCATAGACCTTGTGATCTTCGACAAGCCAGACGTGGAGGGTGGGTGGAGTTTCAGCCATGGCGCGGGAAAGTGATGCTGACGGTGGTGCCCTGTCCTGGGGCGGAGGTGATGACGGCGGAACCGCCGTGCTTGGCGGCGCGACGTTGGAGATTGGTGAGGCCCATGCCGCTGCTGGAGACGTTCGCAGGCTCGAATCCGCAGCCGTTATCATGCACGGTCAGCACCAGGGTGCCCTGCCCTCGCCGCAGGGTGATCTCTGCCTGGGTGGCCTGGGCATGGCGTTGGAGATTGTGCAGGGTCTCTTTAAACATCAGTACCAGATCACGCCGCAGGTCCATGGGTGGAGGGCTCACCTCATCCGCGGAAAAGGTGTGGGAAAGGCCGCGCAGCATGCGGTCGGCAATTTCACGCAAATGAGCCACGAGGTCATCCCCACCGTAGCTGCCTGTCTGCGCAAGGCGCACGATGTCGCGCATGGAGTCCATGGTCTGCCGGGCGGTGTCGCGGATCTCCTGAAGGTCGTGCTTCACCTCGCCATCACGCGCCGTGGCCAGGGCATCCTCGGTGATGAGCATGATGCTGCCCAGGCTGCTGCCGATCTCGTCATGCAGATCCTGCGAGATCCTTTGACGTAGATCATCCAGCTCGCGCCGCCTGATCCGCCGCTGGCGAAGGTAAGCGCCTAACAAAATGAGTGACATGACTCCCACTGACACAGCCAAAAGGCCCCATCCCACAGCTTGCAGTTCCCTTATTAAGGCGGCTTGCCGAACCTCTAAAACCCTGAGGCCCTGCATCGCCTCTCGTCGTGCCGAAAGGCCTGCGAGCCAGCGTGGAGCTTCGACAATGTCTGCCCCACTGGCAAAACCATCGACCAATGCCGATGGGGACCAGCCACCGGCCTCGGTTTGATCCGATGCCTGTACGCTCTTGCCTAACGCCCGGTTTTGACCACCGGACCAAACCTGCATTTCCGCCAGGGCCAGAACCACGCTGCCATTGCTGACATGCGGCTCCAGCACCTTCAGCCGCACCCAGCGGGCGCGTGCATTCGCTGTGGGAATGACCACCGGATTGTCCCCTGGCGAAGCCACGTAGCCACCCGACTGAGGAGACGAAAAAACGTGAGGTGCCGACTCAGGGGTTTGGCGAAGCTCCATCTCATAATGCACGGGGAAACCATATCCGTGACTGTGGGCAAACTGCGGCGGCTGCGCGGGAAAGAGACGCACCTCCTCCACGGATAGGACCTGGCCTAAATCCACACTCACCCAGGGATTGGAGGTGGCCTTGCTTTCACTCACGGGCTTGCTGCGAAAACCCAGTGAGGGGCTGGGGCGAAGGCCCAAAGGCGGCCCAACCACCGAGTGCCCATCCACCACATTGATGCGGCCCCAGTCTGGCCGGGTGCCCTGGCTGCTGCTGGCAAAGGCATGCGATGGCCCTATGGCCTCGATCCTGGCCGCCAGATTATGCGGCCCTTGCAGCAGCATGACCTCTCCGAGAGCGAACAGGTAACGCTGATCCTCGCGAAACAGGCGGGTAGCGGTGATGCGCACCTTTTGCGCCCGATGTCCTTGCGCGGGAATGACCACGGGCAGCAGGCCGGGATTCGGGAAATCTTCCTGCGTGTAGTCGGCCAGCACACGGCGTTGCGTCTCTTCCCCCACGCCCAAAAGCTCCACCCGGAAGCGCAACGGAAATCCGTACCCGGAAACAGCCGCCCCAGCACCGGGGGGCGGGGCCATCAGGACCACCGCATCCAGACTTTCAGGCTGCCCGAGATTCAGCTCCATCCACTCCACCGTATCGGGCGAGGCTGAGTAATCGCTATGCCAGCCCAGACGTTGCGTCACCTGCGGAGGTGGTGCGGGGGGCAGCGTCAGCAGCTTGGCCTCCAAACTCTGCCGGGCGGTCTCGATGCGTCGCCACTCGGGACTCAGCCATGACCACGGAGAAGCCGCCTGCACGGAACTGGCCCCCAGCATGAGCAGCCAGGCGAGGCCCAGAGTCTGGCAGTTGGGGCGTAGCATCCTGGGTGCAGGATAGCCAGCGGCGGCAGGCTGCGCCACCTTCTTCTCGGCCTCCCTCTCCCCCGAACATTCGGGGGACTTGCAGGAACATCCACCAGCCATCGTTTTGGACTGTCCATGATTCGGTGGTGTCTTTCCCTCTTTGCCCTCAGCCCGATGTTGGTTTCCCCAAACCTGCACGCCGCTGAACCGTCGGCACTGGACAGCCTGGTGAAGCCTTTTTTCGCGGAGCACTGCACGAGCTGCCACGGTGAAAAGAAGCAAAAGGGCGACCTGCGGGTGGACAACCTGACGGTGAACCTGGACTCCCCCAAATCGCTGATGCACTGGGAGGAAATCATGAACCGGATCAACTCCGGCGACATGCCGCCGGAAGATGAGGCACGCCCCAAACCGGAGGAGATCTCCCGCGTGGCGGACTGGATCGTCAGCCAGTTGCGCGAGGCGGAGGTGGCCAAACAATCCTCCGCCAGTGAGCGGGTCTCCTTTCGCAAACTGTCACGTGAGGAGTATGCGAACTCCATCCGCGATCTGCTGGGTGTGAACTTCGATGTCAAAGCCCCCACCGGCCTGCCAGAGGACCCGGACTGGAAGGGCTTTGAGCGCATCGGCTCCGTGCTCACGCTGTCCCCTGCCCATGTGGAAAAGTATCTCTCGGCAGCCGAAACCATCCTGGATGAAGCCCTGTCCCTCCGCCCGGAACCCAAGCGCGATGTCATCCGCTGGGGTGCTTTTGACATGCGCTGGAAGGACTTTGCCAAGGAATATCAAGCGCGTGGCATTGCCGACCAGGTGCGCATCGAGATCGTGCCGAACAACTACACCACCGACACGTGGAATCTCGAGGTCAAGACCACTGGCGAGTACCTTCTGAAGCTGAAACTGAGCGGCCTGCGCCCGGAAGGCGGCCGGGCCCCGCGACTGAAGGTGTACATGTCGAGCATTGATAAGACCCTCATCGAGCAAGATGTGGATGCACCCGAGGACAAACCCATCCTGGTGGAGGCGCGAGTGCATCTGGCCGCAGGCAAGTATCCCATCCGCATCATCAACTCCGTGCCGGGCCCGAACCCGGAAGGACGGCGCTCGCGGCACTCGGGCACAGCCAATGCCTTCACCACCGTGCGCAGCCGTGTGCCCTGGCAGCTGAAGCTCACCGACGATGATTTCAAACCCATCCAGCCTACCCTGATTGTGGACATGGTGGAGTGGGATGGCCCGATCGTGGACTCCTGGCCCACAGCCGCGCACCAGCGGATTTTCTTTGGCGGTGAAGAGGCGGTGAAAGATCCGGCCTATGCCCGCGAGATCGTTTCCCGTTTCGCCACCCAGGCCTGGAGACGGCCCGCGCAGGAGAGCGAGATCACGCATTTGCTGAAGCCTTTCGAGCAGGCCCAGAAACTGGGAGACAGCTTCGAGCTTTCCGTGAGGAACTCCCTGCTGGCAGTGCTGTGCTCGAAGAGCTTCGTTTACCTGGAAGAGGGCGACGTGAAAAAGCCTAACCAAAAGCTCAACGATTGGGAGCTCGCCTCCCGCCTCTCCTATTTCCTCTGGAGCACCATGCCCGATGCGCGCCTGCTCGGCCTCGCCCGGGCCAACCAGCTGCACCCGCCGGAAACCTTGCGCGCCGAGGTGCAGCGCATGCTGAAAGACCCCAAAGCGCAGGTCTTTGCCACCAGCTTTCCCCGCCAGTGGCTGCAACTGCGCAAAGTCGGCATGTTCCCGCCCGACAAGGTGCTTTATCCCGAGTACGATGAGAACCTGGAGCAGAGCATGGTCGCCGAGACGATGGGCTTTTTTGGCGAAATGCTCAAAGGCAACCGCAGCCTGCGTGAGTTCCTCGACTCCGACTGGACGATGATGAATGAGCGCCTGGCCATGCACTATGGCTTTGAGGGCATTCGCGGAGACAAGTTCCAGCGCGTCTCTCTGAAACCGGAAGACCATCGTGGCGGCCTGCTCACTCAGGCCTCCATCCTCAGTCTCAGCTCAGACGGCACCCGGCACAGGCCGGTACATCGCGGCGTGTGGGTGCTGGAGTCCATTATTGGCAAACCGCCGCCACCACCGCCGGCGAATGTCCCCGCCCTGAGCACGCCTGCAGCCACTGCGAAAAAAACCACCGTGCGTGAAAAGCTGGAGCAGCATCGCGCCGACCCGAACTGCACCACCTGCCATAACAAGATCGACCCTCTGGGCGTGGCCTTTGACAACTACGATGCCATCGGCCGCTGGCGCACGGTGGAAACCCTCAAGGAAGGCACCGGGGCCAATCCGCCGCTCGACCCCAGTGGCAAGCTGCCCGATGGCCGTGTGTTCGAGGATTCCATTGGGCTGAAAAAACTGCTCGTCGCTGACAGCGACAAATTCGCCGCCGCCTTCACCGAAAAGCTGGCCACCTACGCCCTGCGCCGTGGCATGACCTTCTCCGACCGCGAAGAACTGAAACGGATCGCCGAAGGGGCCAAGACCACAGATTACCGCCTCCTGTCTTTGATCGAATCCCTGGTTAGCAGCCCGCTGTTTTTGAAACGCTGAGCCCCTCCAGCACCCGCCTAGAGAAACCAGGCCTGCTCCCGACTGCCGCGATTCTTTTAAGGCGATGTGCAAGGCCGTGAAAAAAGCGGCTGCATTTTCGTCCGGTTGCGTCTATCTGCGGGCTGTGATCGCCATTGCAACGGCCAGCCAGAAAGGCGGTGTGGGTAAAACCACGCTGTGCATCAACCTCGCATACTCCCTCGCCCGGCGCGGGTGGAACACCCTGCTCGTGGACACGGATCCGCAGGGAGGCGTGGGCCTTTCCCTCGCCCGGTCCACCAAGGCCAAGCAGGGATTCTATGACTTCCTCACGGGCGAGAAAAACTTCAGCAAGCTGGTGCTTTCCACCCGTCTGCCCGAGCTGCAGATCCTCCCCGCCGGCCAATATGATGCCTGCGCCCGCCAGGGCTGGTCCCCGGCGGAGATCCCGGCGCGGCTGGCCGACCTGCTACGCGCGGCGGAACTGCGCGGCGTGGACTGCCTGATCATTGACACCGCCGCCGGCCTGAATGGCATGTCCGAGTCCGTGGTGAAGGCCTGCGATTACGTCATCCTGCCGCAGCAGGCCGAGCCGCTGGCCGTGCGCAGTGTGCCGCACATGCTGGAGACGCTGTCCCGCTTCCGCGCCGAAGGGGCCGGAGTGAAGGTGGCTGGCATCCTGCTGACGATGGTGATGGGTGAAAACCAGATCAGCCAGAAAGTGGTGGCCGAGCTGCGCGCCCTGCTGCCGGCCGACCTGATGTTCGAGCAGAGCATCCCCCGCATGTCCTCCTTTCTCGAAGCCAGCGCCATGGGAGTGCCTGTCGCTTTGATCAAACGTAACCCGCCCCCTGAGGCGCTGATCTTTGACCAGATCGCCGCCGAAATCGAACAGCGCACCGGCCTGCTCCTGGAACGCGAAGCCTCCGACAATCATGCAAGTCTCCTGGATTGACCCCGAAGAGGTCGCCGCGCTGGCTGAGTCCCTGCGCCCCTCTCTCCAACCCAAAATTTCGGCACGCCCACCGGCGGCTCCGCCCAAGCCGGAACCCGTGGAGCCTTTGGTCAGTGAACGGCCCGTGACCACCGCCGAGGAACCGGTGCCAGAGCCCAATCTGTCCGCCTTCCGCCAACGGCTGCAATCCATCCGGGAAAAAGCCATCAATGCCGGACTGCTGACCCCCATGGCCACTCCCCCGGCCCCGCCTGCGCAGCCGACTCCAGAACCGGTCCCAGCCCCGCAGCCAGAGCCCGAGCCGGAAGCACCGGAGGCATCTGCTGAACAAGAGCCTCTCCAAGACTCACCGATCGCGCCTGCACCTTCGGAAAAACCTGCTCCAGAGCCTGTCTTTACTCCGAATCCCCCGCCCGTTTACTTCACCCAGGCCCCGGTTTATGCCCCGCAAGTCCCCGTGCCGGCAGGAGCCTCAGTGAAAGAGCGCCTGGAAGCCTACTCCCTCTGGGCGACCCGGCAGTGGAGCGCAGACGAACTTCTCATTGTGGACGAATATGGGGACCTCCTGTGGGGCCCCCCGAAAAAATCTGGCCTGGTGCTTTCCACCATGATGGCCTGGAATGCCGCCATCCGTGCCAGCGCCCAGGCTGCCAGCGGTGCCGCCCAGACCTCCCAGCAGACGCTGGCCACGGGCGAAACGCTGACGATCATTCCCTGCCAAACACGGCTGGGCGTCCTGCAAATCGCCGTCGTGAAGCCGCTGCCTCCAGGAAATGATGAAACCGTCTCCCTGAGCCAGGTGCTGGCCGAGGTGATGGACATCCCAGGCTGAGACGGCCATCACAAAAGCACAGAACCCGGCAACATCCGTGGTCGCAAAGGTGGCAAGGCCGCCTGTAGTCTGAGGGTCAGTCCCCACCATCTCTCATGAAACCGCTCGATCTCCAGGTCAATGGCTACGCAGGCACCGATTTCAACCGCGACGGCCTCACGGCGGAGGCCCTCCATCACGCCTGCCATTGCCTGCGCGAAGACGGTTGCGATGCCATTCTGGCCACCTTCATCACCGATGACGTGGCCACGCTGGAACGGCGCATGAGCACCCTGGTGAGCCTGCGAGAAAAGGACCCCCTGGCCCAGGAAGTCATCGCCGGCATCCACATCGAAGGCCCCTTCATCAATCCTGAAAAAGGCTACGTCGGCGCGCACCCGCCCCAGTGTGTGAAGCCCGCGAATATGGAAGATGCCAAGCGCCTGCTGGATGCCGCCGGGGGCCTCACCAAGATCGTCACTCTGGCACCGGAGCATGACGCCAACTACCACGTCACCGAGTTCCTCTCCAGCAATGGCGTCACCGTCTCCGCAGGCCATTGCAATCCTTCCCTGGACCAGTTGCGCGCCGCCACCGAGCACGGCCTCAGCATGTTCACCCACGTAGGCAATGGCTGCCCCATGCTGATGCACCGGCATGACAACATCATCCATCGTGCCCTGGCCCTGCGGGACCGCCTCTGGCTCTGTTTCATCCCCGATGGCGTGCACATCGACTTCTTTGCTCTCCTCAACTACCTGCGCAGTGCGGGACTGGAGAAAACCATCTTTGTCACCGATGCCATTTCCGCCGCCCGCCTGGGTCCTGGCGACTACACGCTCGCTGGCTGGGACATCAAAATCGGCGAAGACCTCGTCGCCCGCTCTCCTGATGGCTCCCACTTCGTCGGCAGCACCGTCACCATCCCACGCATCCTCACCAATGGCCAGCAATCCCTGGGCCTGACCAAGGCCGAACTGGCGCTGCTGCTGGATACGAATCCGCGCAAGGCCGTGGGTCTCTGAAGCCGGTGCACCGTTGTTACGGACAAAGCTGGCCACCGAATCAAGGTGTGGCCAGCCCGCTCAGAAACTGTTCGGCCGCCCGCCGTTTCCGCATGGGAAAATTGACGTCTCCGAGAGGGTCTTTCAGGGATTGCAGCAGTGCCTTCCTCTGGACTTCATCCTTGATGTTCCGGTAGTAGTCCGTGAATCCCACGGGATCCTGCATCAGCCATTCATAGGAGGCGTATCCCAGCCCCACATAACCGCCGTTGTTAAACCGCGGGGCTTCCCCAAACACAAAGTCCATGGCCGCCCGTGGATTCTGCTCCGCCAGCCGCTGGGCATAGCCGCGGTAGGCATCGTCGTAACGGTAGGACTTGTCTGCATGCAGGCGCAGCCACTCCCGCTGCTGGTTCATGTCCGCCTCACTGAGCCGGTTTGAAACCGCCGAAAAGGCCCCCTGCCGATGGGCATCGCTAGGCAGGGCATCAAACCAGGCCGTCAATCCCTGGGTGCCACCCTGCTGGATGGCTGCACGGCTCAGCGTGCCGGCGATGGCGCGGAAGAGCGGCTCATCAGGCTTCACGACACTGAGGGCATAGGCGGTGGCGGATCTGAGGTCCCGGTTGGCATACCCCTGGATCACGCTGGCCAGGGCCGCATCCAGTCGGTCCTCACTCAGCGCCTCATTTTCATTCAGCCACTTCACTGCCGCCTCAGGTTCCAGCGCGCCCCATTGCTCCATCACCCGGTTCACCGCATCGAAATACCAGGGCTGCTCGGGTCCGTTCTTCTCGATCAGGGCCACTGCCTGCTTGGGATCCCGATGGCCGATGGTCTGCCAGAAAAGCGCCCACTCCGCCCCATATTGGCGGCCCGTTTTTTTCAAGATGGCAAACGCATCCAGCACGCCCTGCAATTCTTCGAGGCTTTTGAGACCGGCGATGAGCTTTTCGAAAGCAGCCCGCCGTTCCAGCGGGTTGGTCAGTTGCAAGACAGCCTGGGCCTGCATGGCCACCGTGTCCTGCGCAAACGCAGCCACCTGCGGCGTGGTCGGCGGCATCTCGCCGGCTTGCTGAGGCAACGCAGGCGAAACAGTCTCCGTGACGCCATTGGACGCGGCAAGCGCCGGGGACGCCACTTTGGCAGCCGTCCCTGCCTGCTGCCGCCAAAAAAGGAGGCCGCCCGCCAGAAGCGCAACGCCGAGGGCAAGAGCGGATGGGATCCTCATATCGGTCGGATGCTAGGCAAAAGCCGCCTTTTGCACCAGCCTAAATCCGCCAGCCCCTGCTAACTGCCGTTCATGGCCTGGAGAAAAAGCCAGAGGGCCAGCAGCAACATGGGCAGCATTTGCAGAGGAGAGGCGTCTGAAGAAGGGTCGGCATTCATGGCATTCAGAAGGTTTGGGTTCATCTTCGGGATGCCTGCTTTCGACGAAACTTGCGCAAATAGAATTCAAAGGCGCGTCAGCGGGTGCTGGCGCTCCTTCAGCGGCAACTCCACCCGCTGCCCGTGCAGACGGTGGGATTCAAAGATGCCCATCGTCATCTCCAGCGTCACCCGCGCGTCCTTGGCGCTGCACAGGGGTTCACGCCCTTCGCGGATGGCCGCGATGAGGTCGCGACCTGGGGCCACATGGCCGCCCACCAGCTTGCGCATGTTTTCCATCGTCTCCGTCTTGCCAATGCCAGCCGTGGTGATGGGCACCCAGGAGCGCGGTGTGGCCACCGGATCAAAAGGGCTGCCTGCCAGCAGATGCGCCACCGGTTCCTCATCTATCCGCAGGTCAATGATGCCCTCCGTCCCAATAATCTGCACCCCAAAACCCGCTGTTTTGGTCCCCCCATTCTGCACCGAATCAAAAAAAGCGGGCAGGCCATCGGCCATCTCAAAGCGTGCATGCACTTCATTGCCGGCCAGAGGCCCGATCCCCTCGGCGCCTTCCTTCACATCCGCCTGGGTCACCAGGCGGCTGTCCTGATACACCGTGGCGATGCAGGCCCTGGGATCCCCGGCAAAATAATGCACCAGATTGAACAGGTGGGAACCCAGCACCCACAGGTCCAGCGAGCCGCCACGGGCATCCTCCTTGCCACGCACCCGATATTCCAGCGGACGGCCGATGGTACCTTCGGCGACCAGCTTTTTCAGCAGCGGCAGCACGGGATGATAGCGGTTGCGGTGGGCCAGGGCCAGCCGGGTGCCGCGTTTTTCACAGGCGGCGATGACCTCATCCGCCTGCACCAGCGTGGGCATGAAAGGCTTTTCCATGTAGATGCCCCGCACGCCTGCCTCAATGGCGGCCATGGCCATCTCGTGATGCTGGTCAATATGCCGGGGACCAATGGCGACAATCTCTGGCCGGGTGTCTTTCAGCATCTGCCGATAGTCGGCAAACCCCTTGTCGAGCTTCAGCTTTTTCAGCGCGCCAGCCAGCCCCTTTGGATCTGCATCGGCCACGCCCACGATCTCCGTTTCCGGGATGTCCAGCCACATGGCATCCAGCCCATGGCCGAAATTGCCGTGCCCCGTGTGGCCGATCACAGCCACGCGGGTTTTGGCAGCCACAGCGCTCCAGGCCGGGTGCAAAGCAAGGGAGGAAGCCACGGAAGTGGCAAGGAAAGTACGTCGTTTCATAGGACAGTCAGGACTGCCCATACAACGAGGCCCAGGCCCCAAAACTTCAGCGACCCATCACTGGCCGTCTTTTTTCTCGATCTTGATCTTCGGAATGTTGGTCCCCAGCTTGTCGGCCAGGTCTTCGAAGAAGTTTCCGCCATTCGTTTCCTTATGATGGCGCATGTAAAGTCCGGCCAGCAGGGCTGCGATAAAGAGGCAGATGACCACGATCGCCGTGCCACAGCCACCGCCCTCGTCCGGATAGCCGCCCGTACGCTTGATCTTGGGGTTCTTCTTTGGCGGGGGCTGGCGGTAGTTGGTTTTCAGGATGGGCGGCGGCACGTCCTGAGGCAGCACCTCGGGCTGTGGCACATACACCGGCTCCGGGGCCTCCCCTGCGGCAAAGACCGCCTGCACATCGCCAAAACCCACCCGGTCCCCGTCCTGAAGCTGGGCTTCCTCGATTTCCACCCCGTTGACCCGGGTGCCATTGCTGGACTTCAGGTCGCTGACAAAACAGCCGGACTCATTCAGCTCGATGACCGCATGATGGCCGGAAACCGAAGCAAATTCCAGCACGACAACGCTGTCCGGATGCCTGCCGATAGTCGTAGTACCCTCATCAAGCGTATGATTCAGGGTGCTACCGTCCTCCAGATAAAAAACGAGCGTGGCCATGGTGCAGGAAGTGGGGGAATGCTTTATTTCTTGAATGCCGGGCTGGCATTTCAATCTAAGCACACAGAATCTTGGCTTTTTCCTGATGCAATGCCTATGTTGCTCAAAGATCGCCTTTTGCACAAAGTCCTGCCATGATCCCTTCCCTTTTCACCCTCCGCCCCGCCAAAGCGGCCTTCACCTTTCTGGCGGCCCTTTGCCTGTTCACCTTCGTGTCGCCGGTGAACGCAGACTCCACCGAAGATGCGGAAGCTGCCGCCCAGGCCCTGGCACGTGACCAGGAAAGCGCGGGCTACATCTTCCGGGCCGAGGCCTGGACAGGTGCCCTCAGCAAGGACATCGGCAAGGCGGTGAAAATGCAGCTTTTCAAGGGCAACGAGTACTGCATCGGCGTGGCTATCCCACGCAAGGAAGGGGTGCACATCAGCGGCTCCGTCCTCGATTTTAAGGGCGAGCCTGTGGGCGAAATCCAGCCTGTGGTGGATGGCTGGGGTTTCCTGCTTTTCTTCAAACCGAAGAAGACCGGCGTTTACGTCGTCACCGTCCACCAGACTGAGGCCGGTAAGAAGAAAGACACCGCCTGCGCCATCATCACCGGTTACAAATAACGGGCCCACCGCCCATTGACTCCGGGGCGTTTGAAGGAATTTTGCCCTGGGCCGTCTAACCTGCCGACTGTCATGAAAGCCTTCACGCCTCTCCTGCTGACGCTTTTGGCGTTGGCCTCTGCGCATGCTGCGCCGCTGGAAAAGATTTCCACGCTCACGGGCAAGACCTACCGCCAGTGTGAAATCGTCAAAGTTCACCCGGACGGAGTGTCTTTCACCCATGCCCATGGGGCGGCCAAAGTCCTGTTCACGGATCTGCCCCAGGAATGGCGGAGCCGGCTGGGCTATCATCCCGCCAAGGCCAAGGCCTACCAGCGCAAGCAGGAAGAACGCCGTCAGGCCCAGGCCGCCCTCCGTCGAGAACAGGAAGAAGAACGCGGCCAAGCCCTGCTGATGGCCCAGCAGATCGAGCACGCCCGCCTGCGCGGCATTGAGGTGCAGGCCCGGGCCGAGTTGGAGGCGATGGCCAAAGCTCCCCCACCCAATCCGCCCCTCGTTCCTGAAGTCACTCCACTGGGCGCCGTGTTCGACAGCCGGGACTATCGTGGCGTGGGCTACCGGGATCGTTCTCCCTGGCTAGGTTACGGTTATGGCTACCCCTATTCCGGCTACCTGGGGGGTGGTTACTGCCCGCCTTACCTCCACCGCGCCTGCGCACCTTATTACCACGGCAGCTTCAGCGGGCGGATCGGTGGGGTCACGTTCAGCATCAGCCGCTGAGATTCTGATTGGCACAGGGGGCAGGCCCTGGCCATGGTGACGGCCCATGGCCCTCCTCGAAGTTCGCAACCTCACCAAACGCTGGCCTGACGGCCGCCTAGCTTTGGATGACGTGAGCTTTGAACTGCGCCAGGGGGAGATTCTGGGACTGCTGGGCCACAATGGCGCGGGCAAGAGCACGCTCCTTGGCATCACCCTGGGCATGGTGCGGCCAGATGAGGGGGAGGTGCGCATCGCCGGACACTCCGTGCAGCAGGCACGGGCCGCCGCCGTCAGCCACGTGGGGGCAATTTATGAAGCCGCCCATTTTTACGACTACCTCACCGGCTGGCAAAACCTGCGGGTTTTGTGCTCCCTCTCAGGCTGGTGGGATGAGGAGGAAGCCCGCCGGGTGCTGAAGCTGGTGAACTTGGCAGACCGCGCCAGTCACAAGACCAAGACCTACAGCCATGGCATGCGCCAGCGTCTGGCCCTCGCCCAGGCCCTGCTGCCCAGGCCGAAGTGCTTGTTGT
This sequence comes from Verrucomicrobiota bacterium, assembly GCA_040386955.1. GTDB lineage: Bacteria > Verrucomicrobiota > Verrucomicrobiia > Verrucomicrobiales > Verrucomicrobiaceae > Prosthecobacter. The sequence continues at coordinate 127,015 of JAZKER010000012.1, read as the reverse complement.
TAGACGAACCCACCGACGGACTGGACCCTGAAGGCATCCGCGAGTTTCGCGAATTCATCCTCAAGCTCCGCTCGGACTTCGGCATGACCATCCTGCTCAATTCCCACCTGCTGGCCGAAGTCGAGCAGATGTGCGACCGCTGTGTCATCCTCAAACAAGGGCGCAAGATGTATGAGGGGCCCGTGCCCTCGCGGGAAAACAAGCAGGGCGTCTATCACCTGCAAACCCGGGACACCGCGAAGGCCAAGGAAGCCATCGCCCGTGCCGGAGCCATGATGGATGCCGTCACCAGCCTGGTCGAGCTGCCGCCGCATCTGGCCGGCCATGACGTGCTGAAAACCCTGGTGGAGGCGGGCGTGCGGGTGGACTCCTGGCAGCCTCACAAACCCACCCTGGAAGAATTTTACCTGGGAATGACCGGCGCATGATCCTCTTTTTCCGCCAGTGGCAGGGTGAACTGCTGAAGCTCTTTGCCCGCCGCCGTACCTTCATCGGTTTTGGGGTGTTTCTCGCCCTGGAAGCCTTTATCCTTTTCCGCCTGAGAACAGGCGGGCTGAAAAACATGATCAACGGCGCCCTAACCCGCCAGGGAGCCTCGTTGGAATACTACGACTCCGCGCTCACCATGGCGCTCCAGGTTCTGGGCATATCGTGCTTTCTCCTGGGCGGGATCTACATCACCTTGATTGCCGGTGATATCGTCGCCAAGGAGAATGAAGACGGGCATTTTCGCCTGCTGCTCGTCCGGCCGATCAGCCGCCTGCGCCTGCTGGCAGTCAAGTTCCTCACCTGCTGCTGCTACACCCTGGTCCTGGTGCAGTTCATGGCCTGGTCATCCTTCCTGTTAGGCCTGGCCATCAAGGGCTGGGGCGGCGGCTTCTTTGCTCTGCTGCTGGTGGACAATGTCAGCGAGCTTCATGACTGGAATGACGGCCTGTACCACTATGCGACGGCCAGTCTCTTCCTGGCCTTTGCGATGACCGTCATCAGCTCCATCGCCTTTTTCCTCTCCTGCTTTTCCATCAAGCCCGCGGCGGCGACCATCGGCGCACTCTCCTATGCCTTGAGCGACCTCATCCTGAAACAGACGCCCTACATGCAGGATTATGAGCACCTGCTGCTCACGAAACACATCGCCGCCTGGGGGCAGCTGCTGCTGGCCTCGCCCGACTGGGCGGTGGTGACGCGGTCCTTCACCGTGCTCGTTGCCGTCAATGCCTCGCTCTTCATCGCAGGCGCAGCCGTATTTGAATCCAGAGACCTGAAATCATGACCTTGATCGAGACTGTCAAAGACCTGCGCGCCTGGAGAAAGGCCGCCGGCCACGTGTACTTTGTGCCCACCATGGGAGCCTTGCATGAAGGCCACGCCACCCTCGTGCGCGAGGCCCGAAACATGGCAGGCGCGGATGCGAAAGTCGCGGCCAGCATCTTTGTGAACCCGCTCCAGTTTGGGCCTAACGAAGACTTCGACCGCTACCCGCGCACCCTCGAAACCGACCTCGCCATGTGCCAGGCCGCCGGTGCCGACATGGTCTTTGCCCCCAGCGTCAAAGAGGTCTATCACGCCGACCGCAGCATTCAGATCCAGGAAAGCAGCCTCTCCAAAGTCCTCTGCGGGGCCAGCCGCCCCGGTCACTTCGACGGTGTCTGCACCGTCGTGGCCAAGCTCTTCAACCTCGTCCAGCCTGACGACGCCGTCTTTGGAAAAAAGGACTACCAGCAGCTCGCCATCATCCGCCGCCTCGTCCGCGATCTGGATTTCCCCGTCGAGATCCACGGCATCGAAACCGTGCGCGAAGACGATGGCCTGGCCATGAGCTCCCGCAACCGTTACCTCAGCCCTGCCGAGCGTGCCCAGGCCCCCGCCCTGCGCGCCGCCCTGGTCAAAGCTCGCGAGGCGTGGGTGGGTGGAGTCACCGGAAGCCATCGACTGCTGGAGATCATCCACCAGCACCTCACCGACCACACCAGCCTGGGCCGCAAAGACTACACCGCCCTCGTGGACCGCCACACCCTGCAGCCTCTGCACACCCTCCAAAACGACGGCCTCATCGCCCTCGCCGTGTTCTTTGATAAAGCGCGGCTGATTGATAACATTGAGCTGGTGAGGTGACAGTGCCGTTCCACATTTGTGTAACACTATGAGTGAGCAGTGGCAATTTTACCCATGTTCGATGGGGGATAACCAAGCGTTTATTTGCTTTGATGAAGGCATTGAGAAGATCATTGGCCAACAGGCACCGTCAGAGCTTGTTCGAATTGCTCTTACCTATCATGATCCTCACCCCACGGGTCTTCCAAAGTCGATAGAATTTGAAGCCGTCTCTTCCATTGAAGACCGTTTGAAGGAGTTTGCTGGTCTCACAAACGATTGGTATGTGGGGAGAGTAACGGTTTCAGGATATCGTTACTTCTACATTTACACATCACGCTCGGAATCAGAATGGACTGACTTCAGTGCATCGGTGACGGAGCAAACAGGCTATGAATTTGTGCCATCGTTTCGTAGCGACCCAACACATGAAGGTTACTGGGAGGAACTATACCCGACAGAGGATGATCGGCAGGTAATCAAAGACCTCCAGGTCATCGGAATTTTAGAAAAACATGGCGATGATGGATCGGTGCCTCGAAAAGTGGATCATTGGATTTGTTTCACCGATGCCTGTGCCGCCGCGTCATTTAAAACATGGTTAGAAAACAGCCGCTTTAAGTCTGAGCCTGATCTCTCAACGATGGATGATGATGGGGGCTCTTGCGTCAGAGTCTCTCATCATGGCCCGATTAAAATCGGCGACATTAGCAGTCACTCAATCGAACTGGGACGACAGGCTAAGAAACTCGGCGGTAGCTATGATGGGTGGGAAGCACCCATCATCAAAAAAAACGACTGACGTTGAGCGAATGTTAATTCGATTTACATTATTCATCTCCTTCACCGACCATGTCTGACTCCAAACCTCGCCAAGAAAAAACCATCACCCTTGAAATGCTTCAGAAGATGTTCCGGAACATCTTCGACAAGACCGATTGGAACATGCTGGAGAACATGCTTTGGGGCTACTTTTTCACCCATCATGAGCCTGAGGCTTTGGTGAAAGCGAAGGACCTCCTGGTGGCGCAGGGTTATCGTTTCGTGGACATCTACCAGTTGGATGAAGCCGATGACCACGGCAACCGCCCCTGGTGGCTGCATGTGGAAAAAGAAGAGCCCCACACCCCCGCGACCCTGGATGCCCGCAACGATGAGCTCTACCAGTTCGCCCATGACCAGGGCCTGGACAGCTACGACGGCATGGACATCGGCCCGATTCAGAGTCAGGAGGTTTAAAGCCCGGCATCTCCAGACTCCATGAAGGCTTGGCTCTTTATCTGCATGGCTTTTCTGGCCTACCCCCTGGCTGCGCAAACGAACTCTTCATCCGATCAGGCGGAAGTGCCATACATCCCCTATGATGTGACTGACGCAGTGCGTGAGATTGGGCGTATCTTGGCTCCAGAAGACAAAGGCAAGCTTTCATCCAAGCCTGTCGCCATGCAATTCCGCAATCGTTGGCGGTTGTGGCATGCAGACAGCCGTCTGGCCTTGTACTTTTACGACAAGGGCATCTATAACGCAGATCTGATGTGGCAAATCATTGCCACGGCCTATGCAGCCAATCAGACCCAACGAACTTTCGATCTCAAGGCCGAGCTAAGAAAGGTCCTCAGCGAGTATGGCTCCTGGACGAACATCCCCAAAGATCTGGGAAATGCCCCTGCCGAATTCGCCCAACTACGGATCAGTCACTACATTCAGCGGGATGATCTTTCAGCCATTCACGTCTTCTCCACTGCGGAAGGGGTTCCTCAATGGACCTACCTCCGCGATTCGGGATGGGCACGGATTGATTCTGAACTACTTCAGCTCCTCCGTAAGTCGTCGGCCATTGTTGTCCCACACCTCCCATAAAGCCCGACTCAGTCCGGAGATCAGAACAGCCGCCCAGACATCTTCGATACACACCGTTAATCCTGGAACGACCTCCCCCCCTAACAACCCGCTGGCGCGAGGTGTCATTCTCGCCATGTTTGGCAGTGTCATGAGTCCCGTCTTGACGAGAGGCAGCGCCGTTCCAACCCGGAAAACTTTGCCGACCCGCAGATCGGGCGCTCGAGGCATGGCTTCAACCCGTTTATCCCTTTGTGATTGATTACGATTTTATCATTGTCGGCAGCGGTGCTGGTGGTCTGAGCGCAGCGCTGCATGCCTCTGAGCATGGAAACGTGGCCATCATCACGAAGCGGGGCACGCTGGACTCCAATTCCAACTGGGCCCAGGGCGGCATCGCCTGTGTGACCAGTGAGGAAGACAGCATCGAGCAACATGTCAGCGATACCCTCATCGCCGGCGCAGGGCTGTGCAATGAAGCGGCGGTGCGCACCATCGTCACCGAAGGGCCGGACCGCATCGCCGAACTGGTGAAATGGGGCGTGGACTTCGACCAGCGCGAGGCCTCCGACGGGCACCTGGAATTTGACCTGACCCGCGAGGGCGGCCATTCGCAGCGTCGCGTACTGCACGCCGCCGATGCCACCGGGCGAGAGCTGACGGAGAAGCTGCTGGCGGCGGTGAAGGAGCGGCCCAACATCACCATCTACGAGAACCACTTTGCCATTGATCTCATCACCACGGCGAAGCTGGGTTTTGTCACGGAGGACCGCGTCCTCGGGCTTTACGTGCTGAATGAATCCACCCATGAGGTGGAGACCTTCCGCTCAGACCGCATCGTGCTTTCCACCGGCGGCTGCGGGCGTGTGTACCTTTACACCACGAACCCTCGCATCGCCACGGGCGACGGTGTGGCCATGGCCTGGCGTGCGGGGGCCAGCATCGCGAACATGGAGTTCATCCAGTTCCACCCCACCTGCCTCTATCACCCGCAGAAACGCTCCTTCCTCATCACCGAGGCCATGCGTGGCGAGGGTGCCCGGCTGATTGACAACAAGGGCAATGAGTTCATGCACAAGTATGATCCGCGCGGCTCCCTGGCCCCGCGTGACATCGTCGCCCGCGCCATTGACAGCGAGATCAAGCGCACCGGCGGCCCCTGCGTGTACCTGGACATCTCCCACCGCCCGGCGGAGTTCATCCTCAGCCACTTCCCGAACATCTACAAAGCCTGCCTGGAGGTGGACATTGACATCACCAAGCAGTCCATCCCCGTGGTGCCCGCCGCCCATTATCAATGCGGGGGTGTGGTGACGGATGTGAATGGGGCCACCCGCATTCGCGGCCTCTGCGCCGTGGGCGAGGTAGGCTGCACGGGCCTGCATGGCGCGAACCGCCTGGCCAGCAATTCCCTGCTGGAATGCCTCGTCATCTCCCATCGGGCCGTCAACCACATGCTGCGCAAGATGCCCATCGGCAAAGAGGCGGAGCAGACCTACACCCTACCGCCCTGGCAGAGCGGTGAGGCCGTGGACAATGACGAGCTCGTCGTCATCTACCACAACTGGGATGAGATCCGCCGCCTGATGTGGGACTACGTCTCCATCCTGCGCACCACCAAGCGCCTGCAACGCGCCGCCGCCCGCCTGCGCAACCTGAAGCGCGAGGTGCAGGAGTTTTACTGGAACTTCCGCATCACCAGCGAGCTGCTAGAACTGCGCAACCTCGTCGAAACCGCCTCCCTCATCGTCGAATGCGCCATCCGCCGCCACGAAAGCCGTGGCCTGCATTTCACCCTGGATTATCCCGAGAAGGATCTGGTGAGGGAGCCTGCGGATACCGTGGTGCGGAGGTATTGAGGGTCATCCATCACTCACAAGATGCTTCTTGTGAGGCGAGCTGAAGGCGCATTTCCATTTGATATCCCCAAACCTCAGCCACAGGAATATCTCGAATATCTATGGGAGGCAGGACCCGTTCAGCCGTCCACAGAGGAGGGTAAAAGAAGAAGCAGCGGTCTGGCTTCATGTCTGCGATGACCGTCTCACAGCCAGACCAAATCACATCGTCATAAAAGCCTCTGAAATCCGTGCATGCCCACGTGAAGAACTGGGTATACGAACAGTCCAACGGCTCCCATTCAAGGCTACGCGGAGCAAAATAGAAAACATCCCCTTTACCCGGCCCCAAGGCTCCTCCATCCAGGGCAAAGAAGCCACCAAAGGCATCATCAGCAAAGAGGTGAAATCCGTCTGACCTTCCTGTGTTCCACCCAGACAAAGATCGGGGAATAGCAGCACTTCCCGATCCAAGAATTCTCAGCCAGCCGTCTAAGATCGAAATGCCTCCGGTATGATAGGCAATTGCTCCCATCGGAGAACGTGTTGTGACCTGGGTATGATACAGAACGTCTGCAGCGGATTCAGAAGGAGGATGCACAACACAACGCCCAGGCTCAGCCAGTGCGGTTGTCCGCACAAAGCTGATGGCTGAATCTTCATCATTGATGAGTTCAGAAAGTGGGCGCATGGCCATGCCATACATTCATCGAATTCTAGTGTCCAAACTATTTCTCATGAGGACATTTCTAGCTAAACCGTGCTTTGTGAAATCCATTTAGATTATCCAATGATAGTTAGTCGAAAACATTTGCCCCCGCTTTCTCAATCGCTGTTGCACCAAGTCAGGACTCCTGGATGCGGATACGGAAAGAAATCGGTGTAGGTTTCAAGATTGGAATCCCCTTGAATGACGACATGCACCCACGCTTCATGAGAATCACGAAGACGATTGCGGTCTACACTGAGGGTAGGCTTTAGCTGATGGTTTTCCAGAACCGCATCAATATGATCTGCATCGATTTCGTCGAGGCTCCATTACCACGATATTTGGGGCCACAGAATATCTCTCCGAGTTGAAGGTCGATGCTGTTTGACCCATATCCCTTGGATTTGGACAAGTCCTCATTTTCGATCGGAACATACATGCCTTCAATTTCCGACTGAAGGCAAGAGTTACCTCCCGTTTGGTTGCTAACCATGACACCAGTTTGACAGCAGATAATCAGGCCTGCGCCTGTTGCATTGTAGAGTCGGATGAAGGGATTCATGCGTGGTAAAACAAATGAAAGCGAAGTTAGGCAACATCAACCCACCGACCCGTAAACGATTCTGCCAGCAACGGATGAATCGTATTTCAGCCCAAGGAAAGAAGGGCACTCTCCCTCTTGAGCATCTGCCCCTCCCGCTCTACCTGTTCCCCTCGCCCACCGGATGAAGGACACCCTCGAAGATCTCGAACAATTCATCATTGATGTCATCATCCACAATCGCCGTGGCATGAGGGCGACGTTTTTGCGGATGGTGTTCTGGTTCCTCTCGGGCATCTACAAGGGGGCGGTGCGGCTGCGGCTGTTTCTTTATCGCGAGCGTTTCATTCACGATCACCACCTGGGCGTGCCAGTGATCAGCATTGGCAACATCACGGTGGGCGGTACGGGCAAAACGCCGGTGGTGGAGCTGTTTTCCAAGGCGCTGCTGGCCCAGGGGCGGCGGGTGGCCATCCTGAGCCGAGGCTACAAAAGCAAACGCCAGCGCAAGATCCCGCTGAGCTGGCGCATCGCGGCGAAGCTGGGCCTGGCGCGCAAGCCGCGCGAGCTGCTGCCGCGCGTGGTCTCCGATGGTGAAAAGGTGCTGCTGGACTCCTACGTGGCGGGAGATGAGCCTTTCATGCTGGCGCAGAACTGCAAGGGCGTGCCGGTGGTGGTGGATCGCAACCGCGTGAAGGCGGGGGCCCATGCCATCCGCAAATTCGGCGCGGATGTGCTCATCCTGGACGATGGCCTGCAATACCTAAAGCTGAAGCATCGCCACGACATCGTGCTGGTGGACAAGACCGCCCCCTTTGGCACAGGCTACATGCTGCCGCGCGGCACCCTGCGCGAGCCGCCCTCCAGCCTGCGCCGCGCCAGCTACATCTTCCTGACCAAGTCCGATGGCGACAGCGGCGAGATCATCGAGCAGATCCGCAAGTACAACCCGGTGGCCGAGATCATCGAGTGCCGCCACCGACCCGTCCACTTTGAGGACATCCACACGGGCGAGCACCTGCCGCTGGACACCTTCCGCGGCAAATACGTCGGTGCGCTGTCCGGCATCGCGGTGCCGGAGAGCTTTGAAAACGGGCTGAGGAAACTGGGTGCGAAGGTGCATTGGACATCCCGCTTTACCGACCACCACCGCTTCCAGGAAAAGGACATCACACAGTTCATCGAACGTTGTGAAAAGGCCGATGCCCATGCCATCCTGACCACGGAAAAGGACTTTGTGCGCTTCCCCAAACTGCCGCCCGGGGACATCCCCATCTACTTCCTGCGGGTGGAGATCGAGATCATCAAAGGCCGCGAGATTTTCGACAAACTGGTGCGGCTGATCGCCGAGCCGCGCCACGTGACCCAGGGCCTCGTCAGCGCGGATCTGGTGGAGACCACGTCATGAGTGAAACCGCCGCCCTTGAACTGACACACCTCCAGTTAGGCCAGGCGGCGGTGACGCGTGAAGATGTGGTGGCGCGGGAGGAGCCGCTGGAGATCCGCGTGGAGGGCCGCAGCGTGGCCGTGGTGATGCGCACGCCGGGTCATGATGAAGAATTGGTGGCCGGGTTTTTGGTCACCGAAGGCGTCGTCACCAGAGCCCGGGACATCCTGGAAATCTCCCAGTGCCCGAGCGTGAACAATGAATACGGCAACATCGTGGACGTGCTGCTGGGCGGGGCCGTGGTGAACTGGGAATCGCTGACACGCCATGTCTTCAGCGCCTCGAGCTGCGGCCTGTGTGGCAAGACGAGCATTGAGTCGGTGTTTCAGAAATTCACGCCGTTGAATCCAAACCAGTGCTCAGTCCTCAGTGCTCAGTCCTCAGACGAAGAGCTCGCATCGAAACCATCTGAAAACTGCGCACCGAGAACTGAGGACTCCTCCCCTTCGCTCTCCACTCCCCACATTTCCCCTGCCCTCATCGCCTCCCTACCCGCCAAGCTGCGGGCTGCGCAGGAGACTTTTTCCAAGACGGGCGGACTGCATGCGAGTGCGCTCTTTGATCTGGAAGGAAACCTAATCGTGCTGCGGGAGGATGTGGGGCGACACAATGCGCTGGACAAGGTGCTGGGCTACGCGCTACAGCGGAACCTGCTGCCGCTCTCGCAACACATCCTGTTAGTCAGCGGGCGGGTTTCTTTTGAGATCATGCAAAAGGCCCTCGCCGGCGGCATCCCCATCCTGGCGGCGATTTCTGCGCCCAGCAGTCTGGCGGTGGACTTTGCGCGCGATTCAGGCCAGACTTTGATCGCCTTTCTCCGGGGCGAGACCATGAACGTGTATGCCCACCCCGGACGCCTGCTTTCCCCAACTCAGCCCTAACCACCATGTCCAACCCCGTCAAAATCGTCGGCCCCGAATCCCCTGCCCCGGCCAAAATCACGCCCCCCGCCGAGGCCGTGTATTCCAATGTCACGCGCCTGTTCGCGACGCCGAATGAGGTCATCTTCGACTTCGGTCTGAACCTGAATGCCTTTGGCCCGATGGTGGAAGAAGACGCCAAGATCGTCAGCCGCGTGGTCACCTCCTACGATGGCGCGAAGCGGCTGTGGGCACACCTCACCCAGACCCTGCAGGCCTATGAGCAGAAGTACGGCCCCATCGAGCTGGATGTGAGCAAGCGGATGAAGAAAGAGGAGGCCTGATCAGACCACGGCCGGAGCGGGGAGTTCCCGCCCGATCTCCTCCACTCGGTAACCGAAACCACTGCCGCTGAGCGTGCTGAAATCCACCACGCCCCCGCGACGGCGGTAGAGGCCGGGGTGGATTTTTCCCTCCACCACGGAGGCATCCGGGTAGAACTGCATGGCATTGCACTCCACGCCCTGGATCGTACCTGCATGGGCGGCGAGGCGCACGTGCGGGATGATGGCCAGCATGGGATTCGTGAGATCCTGCACCATGAGCGGCATGCCGTGGGCCTTGGCCCAGCAAAGGCTGAGGAGCGCGCCGGTCTGCGTCTTGCAGGTCTTCAAGGCCACGCCGGACCAGCCTAAACGACGGCCCAGACGGACGAATTCCCAGTCGTGCGCGCTTTCATCCAGGAACAGCGGCTTGCGGGCGGAGACACTGCGCACGTCAATCTGGTGCGCTTCAAGGTCGTAAGGGAAAGGTTGCTCCACATACAGCGTGCGGGCATACATTTCGGGCTCATCCGCCAGGAGGCGATCCGTGATGTCATTGACGTAAGCGGGGTCTTTGACGGTGCAGTTGAAGTCGGCACTCAGCCACTTCACGCCATTTTCCAGGCCGATGCGGCCCACGCGCACCATGCGCTCATAGTCCCAGGCGGCATCGGTGCCCCGCAGCTTCACCTTCAGGCATTTCAGGCCATCGCGTTGGATCCAGTCGGCCAGCAAGAGGGGGTGCTCATCTTTCGGCTCGCTGCCGGTGAGGTCCGCCGTTTCCAGGGCATCCACACCACCCACGAGGTGCCACACAGGCAGGACCTTGGGGGCTTGCTGGACCAAGAAATCAGCCGGGTAACGGCCTGCAAAGCTGACGTTGCTGCCGGCTTCTGGTTCCAGGAAAGCCGAGAGATCACGGTTCATGAATTCCGCCGTGTAGGTCTCGTAAATGTCGCGGCCCAGGAGGTTGCCATACGCATCGTGAACGGCGATGTCAAAGGCGCTGAAGGCCACCAGCGATCCCAGATACGGCATCTCCGGGCCGCCTGCGGCGACATTGGCTGCGGCCAGCGTTTCGGCCAACGGGCCGTGGATGAAATCCTGACCGATCTCCATCGGATGCCCCACCAAGCCCGACTGCACCAGACGGCTGGCGAGCTGGATGGAAAAGGCCTCCATGCGGCGCGCGCGTTCGGCGACGGCGAGGGTGCTAGGCCAGACCCAGGAAACGCTGAGCGGGGTCTCTCCCCAGCCCGTGGCAGAGCGACCGTTCCGATCCTCCACCGTCACCTGGGTACGAAGGCAAACAGTGCTCGTCACCGTCTCAGGTCCGAACTTCAGAGGCACACGCATGGTGACGGGAAGGAAGTAAACCTGGGCCTGGGTGATGCGAATATCCGTGCTCTTCATAACTGTTAAAATCGGAGGGAGAATTTGAGTAACTATGAGGGTGTTTTTGCGTAGCAGAAATGACAGTGTCATCACATACGTGAAACGTCATTCGACAGTACGTGACAGCCTGCTAAGCATTGCGCCCCGATGATCGGAAAATCCAGTTGGATTCAAAGTCTTTTCGCCTGGGTCCTTCCGGCTTTTGTCGGGACGGCCGTCGGTGGCGGGATGATCGTGGTCTTGAGCCAGCCGGGCACCAAAAGCAAGCTGGAGATGGAGGCCCTGAGCCAAAGCCTCAGCCTCGAAAAAAAGGGTCTCGAAAGCAGCTTTTCATCACCTCCGGAAAAGCCCCAAAAAGCGACGCTGCAAGCAACCCCGCCTGTGGCGGAACCTGTGCCGGAAAAACAGGCGCCGCAGACCGTAGCCTTACCCCCAGCTCCCCCGCCAGCATCGGCGCGGGTCTGGCAATGGCAGCCCCTGGTGGATGACGTGAACGAGCGCCTGCGCACGGAGATCCCGGACCTGGGCGAACTGCCCCTGCTCTACTACGCCGTTTTAAACGATGATGCCGAGTGGATCAGCCAGCTCATTTCCCACGGAGCCAGTGCGAATGAGCTGACTCCCGGTGGAGACACGCCTTTGTGTGCCGCCATCCGGGGCATGTCCAGCAGCAGCGTCAGCGCCCTGATTTATGGTGGAGCCGATGTCCAGCAACCAGGCTTTGAAAAGCAGCCACCCATCGCTTTGGCCTCCCTGCGCCGTGGCACGGACATCTTGCGCAGCCTCACCGCCGCCGGGGCCGACCCCAACACGCGCTTTGCCAGTCCGGTGGCCCAGGCGGTGCTGGATCGCGTGATGATCAAAGACCTGAAACACTCGCTGGAAAATGACCGGGGAGTGACCCCGCTCATCGCCTGCGCAGCCCGTGGGGATGTGGAAGGCGCGGCCGAACTGCTGCGCGCAGGGGCCAAGACCAGCCACTGCACCACGCGCTACAAACGTTACCCCATCAACTTTGCGGCCACCCAGGGTTACCTCTTCCTCATGCGTATCATTCTGGGCCGCCAGCCCGAGTCTGAACCGCAGATCCTGGTGACGGTGGACCTGAGCAAACAGCGCGCCTGGGTGACGCAGGAAGGACAGGTCATTGATACCTGCCCCGTCTCCACAGGACGCGAGGGTTTCTCCACCCCCGCCGGTCGCTACGTGATCACGGACAAGCACCGGGCCTGGACCTCCACGCTTTACCACGTCTCCATGCCTTTTTTCATGCGGCTGAATTGCAGCGCCATCGGCCTGCACAGCGGTTATGTCACCGGGCGGCCTGCCTCCCACGGCTGCATCCGCCTGCCCTATGACAAGGCGAAGAAGTTCTTCAGCCTCGTCCGCGTTGGGGACGAGGTGCAGATCATTCACTGATCGCTCAACCGAGCACCTGCTTCGCCAGCGCGGCGGCCAGGGCCTTGGGATCTGACAAAGAGCCCGTTGCCTCCAGTTCCACCGGGGCCACGGACAAATCGGCTTCGTTAAAAACCCGCACCGCCATGGTGAGTTGGTCTCCCGTGATCCAGGTATGGGCACCGACAGGGGTCTGGCAGCCTGCTCCCAGCAGACGCAGGAACTCGCGCTCGACGGTCACTCGTGCCTCCGTTTCAGCATGATTCAGGGCCCGCACCGCCTGGATGGAGGTTTCATCCCCTGCCCTGCACTCAATGGCGATGGCCCCCTGCCCTGCCGCAGGTAAAAAGGTCACGGGATCCAGCGTCAAGGCGCTGAGGGTGTTGCCTTCGATCTGAATGTGGCTGCCTTCCATAAGGCCCAGGCGGATCAATCCGGCGGCGGCCAGCAACACCGCATCCAGCGGCTGCTCACCCAGGACTTTTTTGACGCGGGTCGGCACGTTGCCACGGATTTCGACGATCTCCACATCGGGCCGCAGCCACTTGAGCTGGGCGGCACGCCGCACGCTGCTAGTGCCCACGCGGGCGCCTTTCGGCAGGGTTTCCAGGGTGCAGGCATCCCGGGTGATCAGCACATCCTCAATGGGTGCGCGCTGCAGCACGGCGGCGATGACAAAACCCGCCGCCAAATCCGAAGGCACATCCTTCAGGCTGTGCACGGCGGCATCAATCTCGCTGTTCTCCAGGGCGATCTCCAGCTCCTTGATGAAGATGCCCTTGTCCACCTGGGCCACCGCATTGAATTCAGAAAAACGCAGGTCCTGGCGCTTGTCCCCGCTGGTCTGGATGATCTGGCGCACCACATTCAGGTTCGCATGCGCGGCCTGCAGGTCTTCCGTGACCATGCGGGTCTGCGTGAGTGCCAGTTCGCTGCCGCGAGTGCCGAGAGTGAGGGTAGGTTGGGACATGGTTGAGAAAAGGCGCGCAGACACTCCTGTGCGCCTGGAAGGTGGCGGCAAGTAAAATCCGGCAGAAGAATACGCCCATGTTTGCCCGCAAAGCGCGCCGGGTGCAAAGGAATGATGTTTTGACAGGCACAATGCGCCATTTCATGGTCGCAGGATGATTGTCCCTGAATTCTGGGCCGAGGGCCGGATCAAAGCACGCGTGGATGACCATCAGGTCACCGTGCGCCGGTTTGGCTGGTCGGACGTCAGCCAGGAAGAGGCCCAGGCCCACGCCGATGAACGGGCCAAAGCGGCCCTGCATGAAATCGCCGCCGGGGAGATGGTGGAAAAATACGAGCCCAAGATGGCCTACAACGGCGCGGAGGGTGTGCCCATCCGCGAGGAAATCCTGGCCCGTCATGGCGAAGCGGTCATCACACGGAATCTCTACGGCGCGCGCTGCCTGAACACCCCAGACGTACTCTTTGCCGATGTGGACTTTGGCCAGAGTGTGCCGATGAAACTGAGCTGCTCCGTTTACCTGACCCTGGTCGCCTTCGCCACCGGACTCGGCCTATGGCAGGGTTCCGTCAAAGTGACCGTGATCAGCCTCTTGATCGCCCTGGTCGTCGGCTCACCCCTGGCTTTGGCGCTTTTCCGCCTTTTTGAAAAAGCCACAGGCGGCCCTCGCGAACGGGCACACCAACGCATTCACCAGTTTTCCCGCAAGTACCCGGACTGGCATCTGCGAGTGTATGAGACACCCAAAGGCCTGCGCGTTCTGGTCATGCACACCACCTTCGGCGCACGGGACGAGGTGGTTCAGCACTTCTTTGAAGCGCTGGATGCCGACCCCATCTATGTCCGCATGTGCCGCAACCAGCACTGCTTCCGCGCCCGGCTCAGTCCCAAACCCTGGCGCATCGGCATCCGCGAGCACATCCGCCCCCGGCCCGGTTACTGGCCGGTGAAGCCTGAGCACCTGCCTGCGCGCCACCGCTGGATCGCCGCCTATGAAGCCAAGGCCCAGGGTTATGCCGCCTGCCGTTTTCTGGAAAGTCTGGGCAGCAGCAATGTCCATCCCACCGCAGATGCCTTGCGCATCATTCATGATGAGCTGTGCCAGGCAGAGACAGGGCTGCCCCTGGCTTGAAGTTTGAACATCATGCCACCTCCCCTGCCCCCGCGTTACTCAGAATGGCTGTGCTATCTCTTCGACCACGAAACCCGCCCGGGTCTGCCGGAATGGTATTGGAGTCATGATGCACCGACTTTTGAGGCCACTCCGCACGAAATGGCCGAGCTGTGGATTGCGATGATGAAGCGCAGCGGCATGGACCTTTGCGTCTATACTGACGAACAGCTTTCCCAGGGCCTGTGGTATCTGTTTTCCAACGCCTGTTCGGATCACAGTCACCAGATCCGCGATGAAGGCTTGCCCATAGAAAAAGTCGTCGAGGTGTATGAAGCCATCCTCTGGCTCTACCGGGATCTTTTCAGCAGCCGATGCACTGAAACGCTCGGCCATTTGTGCGAGACCGGATCAGCGCTCAACAGCATCTGCTACATGCTGTGGGACACTTCACCTCTGGGCTGGCCGCCAGACGCAGATCCCTCCTCCGCCATTGAAAAGGCTCTGTTGAAGCTGCTGGAGCAAGCCCTGCACCTGCCGCATCGCGCCTGCATGGAGAGTGCCCTGCACGGGCTGGGAGAGCTGTACTGCCGATATCCCACTCAAGTGGAGGCCATCATTGAAGCTAAGTTGGTTAGTCTCGCCCAGGACACAGCCCTTCTGCAATATGCGCTAAAGGCTCAGCAGGGTGATATCCTGTGATATCATTTCCCTGCCGTCACGCCCATCTGGGCAAAGATGGCCTTTTGTAGCTTCAGATACTTTTCCGCGTAGTAGCTGGTGAAGGTGGCCAGCTGTTCACCATCGGCCTGTGAGACAGGCAGATAACGCTCACGCAAATCAGGTCTGTTTTTCTCGGTGGCAATCTTTGCCCCAACGGCATGGGCCCATGAGCTGATGGCGAGCACGGCGATGCCGTGCCGCTGCCAGCCACGGGCGGCATTGATGTCGGCAATGGCTTCCTGGATTTCCTCCAGGCTGTGGCTGTGAAGGGCAAGACGGGTGCGCGCCTCCGCCAGGAGCACACGGGCCATGGGGGAATCGCGCATCTGATGAATGGCGTGGGCCATGAACTCGACGCCTTGCTGGCGTTCCTTCGCATCCTCACTGTGGCTGAGGGCATGGCCGAGGATGAGGTAATCCTCGCGCTCCTTGGGTTTGGCATCGGCCAGGGTGGCCATCACGCGATGGTAGCTGCGGGTGTCATCCGCCAAATCATGCGCGGTGGCTAGCAAGGCGCGCGCAGGGATGCTCTGGGGGGCCTCACGCACAAGGTCCTCGAGCGTGCGGATGGCATCCTCGACCCGGCCTTGGATCAAGTGCTGTTCTCCCTCAAGCAGGCCGACAAAGGCCTTGGGCACGCCGGCGGCGGTGCATTCCCGGATGGCGGCGGTGATCCACTCATCCTCACCGCTCATGATAGCAAACTGGGCGGCCTCCACGGCACGCTGGGCCTTTTCAATTTTCAGCCTAACATAAAGCGTGGTTGATATGGCAAGCCCCACGAGCAGAGACAGCGCGACCAGGGTGACGGTGATGAAGGCTGCCCGGTTTTTCTGCATCAGCTTATGCAGGCGGTAGATCGTGCTCGGCGGGCGGGCGAGGACGGGCTCGTGATCGAGATGACGCTGGAGGTCATCCGCCAGGGCGCTGGCCGTGTCATAACGGCGGCGGCGGTCCTTTTCCATGGCCTTCATGACGATCCAGTCCAGGTCGCCTTTCAGCAGGCCGATGAGCTTCGGTGCCTCGCTCTGGCGGTGGCTGGCCACGGTGCTGACAGTGGCTGCGGCCAGCGTCTTCAAAAGGGTGGAAGGTTTCTTGGGCTCACGTTCACGAATGAGGCGGCGCATTTCATCAAAGCCGGCCTTCATCAGTTCATCCTGGCTGAACGGTGTGTAACCGGTAAGCAGTTCATAGAGCAGCACGCCGAGGGCGTAAATGTCGCAACGGGTATCAATGTCCAGCCCGCTGAGTTCAGCCTGCTCCGGGGCCATGTAGAGCGGGGTGCCCACCATCTGCTCGAAGTGCGTGAAGAGCGTTTTGTCCGTAAGGCGCTGCTGCATGGCCTTCGCCACGCCGAAGTCAATGACCTTCGGCACGGGCACGCCATCATGGAGGGTGACGAGGATGTTCGAAGGTTTCAGGTCGCGATGAATGACCCCTTTCATGTGGGCGTGCTGCACCGCGCGGCAGACCTTGATAAACAGGGTGAGCCGCGCCTCCGGGGTGAGCAGGTGCTCATCACAAAAGCGTGTCACCGGCACCCCGCGAACCAATTCCATGACAAAAAACGGACGTCCGGTTTCGGTGGCTCCAGCATCCAGAACCCGCGCAATGTTCGGATGATCCATCAGGGCAAGGGCTTGACGCTCCTGCTCAAAGCGGGCGATGACCTCCTTGGTGTCCATGCCCGCCTTGATGATCTTCAGGGCCACACGCCGCTGCACGGGGTGGGTTTGCTCCGCCATCCAGACGGTGCCGAAACCGCCCTCGCCGATCTGCTGGAGCAGCTTGTAAGGGCCGATGCTCTGGCTTTCCGACATGACAGGGGCAGAGGGAGCCGTGGGCGGCTCCAGATGCACGCGCATGAAGTTCTCTGTCTTCAGCGAATCGAGCAGGGCCTCCACCCGGCGGCGCAGAACGGGATCGTTCTGGCAATGCTCATCAAGAATACGCTGCCTCTCCCTGGAATCCTCCTGGGTCAGGAGGGCATGAAAAATTTCCTCCTCCGTCATGGGGTCGCGGGGGAAGGGGAGTCGTCCACCAAAAGGCTACTGAAGGTCGCGCTCGACCTCGAGGATGCGTTGAAGGGCATCGAGAAACTCGTCGGCAGCCTCCAGCGGCAGCATGATGGTGTCACGGCGGCCACGCACGTCTTCAGTGATTTTGATCACCCGGCCACGCTCATTTTCCTTGAGGTCCAGAAAGAAGATCTTCCGGTCCGTCATGATCTTTTCGGAGTGCAGCGCTGGGCTGCCGCGCCTCGGCTCTTCAGATTCGTCGTTCCTCATTGAGTGTAAACCTCCAGGTCCCGTGTGCAGTTGAATTACAAGGGTGAGTGTAGAAATCAGCCCCCGCTTGTCAATGCTTACTCTCCGAAGTTGCGGACGAAGTCGGCGATCTGCTGCGCATCCTGCAGAGTCACCTGGAGAGAGGCGGTGCATTCCTCCACGCTCAAGGCCTGACGCCGGGCCACACGGCCCGCCTTCCACACCCAGGCACGCGGATTGTAAGGGCCGACCTGACGTGGATCGCTCCAGGTATGGATGCCCAGTGTACGATCATTCACTGCGGCGGCCATGTGCATGGGGCCGCTGTCCACACTGATGACAAAACGTGCCTGCCGGAGCCCCCAGATCAGTTCTGCCAGAGACGTGCGATTGCTGAAGTCCACCACATGGGGCCCCTGGGGGATGGGTGCGCCCTGAGGCATGCCCACCAGAACCACTGGTAGCGGGGCAAGTGCATCACACAGCCGCTGCAAAACCTCCGGCGACAAAGATTTACCCTCTCCACGGGACCAGGGATGCAGGACGATCAAGTCTTCACGCTCCGGCCAGCCAGCGGGCTTGTGCCCCTGGGCAAGGGGAAAGGTCAGGTTTTCTGCATCCACCTGGATGCCAAAGGCGCGTGGCAGCGCCAGGTAACGGTCCACCGCATGAGCCCCGGCATCCACAGGGACGATGTGGTCATGAAAAAAACGCGCCCCTTCACGGGAGTCCGACAGACCCACCACAGGCCGCGAGCGCCGGGACCGGGCGATGTAGCCACTGCGAAACAGGCCCTGAAAATCCAGCACGATCTCCGGCTCTTCACGGGGCAGGGCGCCCCAGCCTTTGGCCCAGCGGCGCATGATCAGCAGGCCACCGAGACCGCGGCACTGCTTGCGTGGAAAGGAAATCACCTCATCCAGCAAAGGCGACCCCTGGAGCAGGGGCGTCCATTCGGTATTGGCCAGCCAGCGCAGCTGCAAATGCGGGTAGGCCTGACGGATGGCCTGCACAGCGGGCAGGGTGTGGACGATGTCGCCTAGCGAACTGGGTTTCACGATCATGACGGACCGGAATCCAGCCAGGGAAGGCAGCCCAGAATCGCTCATTTATTTGCCAAGGGACAGGCGCTCAGCCAGCAGGGAGGGCAGCCCGGCGGCACGGATTTTGTCCTGCGCCGTCTGGATGTCGTATTCCAGGCGGCGGATGGAGATGGTCTGCGCCTGCACATCATAGATGGCATAGGCCGCACGCCAGTCTCCGTCACGTGGCTGGCCCACACTGCCCACATTGACAAAATACTTCACGCCACGCTGGAGGGTGACGTCGTTGCCACGGGCGGCGCGCACGGAGTCATCCTTTTCAAAAATGCGCGGCACATGCGTGTGACCGTAAAAGCAGACCTGGGTAAACTGGTAGCTGAAGCTGGCCATCGCATCAAAACGATTGGTCACGTAGCCCCAGGCACCCGGTGAATCCAGGGTGGAATGGACGATGGTGAAATCCCGCACCTGACGCACCAGCTTCAGTTCGCGCAGCCACTGGCGCTGATCATCGTTCAACTGCTGCCGTGTCCACAGCAGCGCCGCCTGGGCCAGAGGATTCAGTTCATCGAGCTGGCTTTCGCTGGCCGCACCTTCGTCATGATTGCCACGGACAACCGGGCAGCCCATCTGGCGCACCGTTTCCAGGCATTCGACAGGATTCGCGGCATAACCGACGATGTCACCGAGACAGACGTAATTGGCACAGCCCTGCTCCTGGGCGTCCCACAGAACAGTCTGCAGGGCCTCCAGATTAGCATGAATGTCTCCGAAAATGGCAAATTTCATCGAGGTTGAGCGATGGGGTAAAAGGTGGCATCATCGGGATGACCGAAGGGAAATCAAGCACTTCGGCATGGGAGCCCAAGGTAGTTACTCCAAATCCAGCCTCGGGTGACAGTCTTTATAAGCTTAAATCTGCCGGCCAGTCCATCTGCGACTCACCATGCATGATCTCCGCGAGCACTGGCACATCAAGGAATTGCTGCATCACCATACGGTTGGAGATGCTGGCCAGGTCGCGCTCGTCGTGGGTGTTGTTGAGGATGATGCCCGCACAGGTTAGGCCACGGGCCTGGATGTTTTTGACCGTCAAAATCGTGTGGTTCAGGCAACCCAACTTGTTGTTTACCACAAGGATGATGGGAATGGACAAGTCGCCAGCAAGATCCGCCATGCTCAACTTGTCCGTCAGGGGCACTTCCCAGCCACCGGCCCCCTCTACCAGCACTTGGGAAAATCGGGCCGCCAAGGAGAAAAAGCCCTGCCTCGCGGCCTCCACATCCACTTTTTTGTTTTCCAGCAGGCCTGCGGCAAAAGGCGAGGCGGGCACTTTGAGATACACGGGGTTCACTTCCTCCAGCGTCACCGCCTCACCACTGGCCTGACGCAGCGCATGGGCATCCATGCGGTCCCCGCAGGCCAGGGGCTTGTAACCCACGGCCGCGTGGCCTTCGCGGCGCAGCGCCTCGATGAGCAGGCAGGTGACATAAGTTTTGCCAGCGTCGGTATCGGTGCCGGTGAT
This sequence comes from Verrucomicrobiota bacterium, assembly GCA_040386955.1. Classification (GTDB taxonomy): domain Bacteria; phylum Verrucomicrobiota; class Verrucomicrobiia; order Verrucomicrobiales; family Verrucomicrobiaceae; genus Prosthecobacter. The sequence goes on along the minus strand of JAZKER010000012.1, from coordinate 106,932 downwards.
GAAATAGTGCATGAGGATACGCTATGCCGCGCCGAGGCAGGCTCGGCAATGCTTGTTTGCCCGTTCTGGTGCTACTCCGCACGGATGCCGATCTTCTCCATTGGGATGGCCTTGAACCCGAGCTTGAAGGCCGGAGATTCAGGTTTCAGACGCCAGTCGTCCTTTTTCCAGTCCACAAACAGCGGATCGGCAATGAGACTGTTTTTATCCCAGCCAGCGGCCTGCCACGCGGACCATTCATTTAGGGACTCGGCTTCGGTGATGCGGACGTCATCCATGAAGACTTGGCCTTTGGATTCATCGCAGTCCATGCGCATCCAGAAGGTCTTCATCCAGGGTTTCCACTGATTTTCATTTTCACGCAGCATGCGGCCAGTGGCCTCAAATTCCTGCCACTCATCTGTGGCGACGATGCTTGTGGTGGCTGTCTTCCAGTACCCTTCGCCATTCTTAAAGCAGGCAAAGCCGATGCCAATGCGGGCGGTGGGCTCACTGGAGCGAATACGCAGCCGCACGCGGTAGGCAGCACCCGGCTTGACAGGTAGCGAGGGACCGTGGAAGGCGCTCTTGGAGTTTTTGGGATCGTCTCCATAGGCGCAATCCACACGCAAAGTTCCATCTGCTGCCACCAGTTGTACGTCTTTGTTAGGCCGGTGATTGAACCCCCAGCCTGCGGGTGTCTTACCCGGGGTGGCCGTATCAAAGGTGTCGTTCAACAACGGCTCGCCCACATCAGATCCCACCTGGGTGATACCGGTCACGATGGGGTGGCCATTGTTCCAACCTAGATTGGAATCAATGATATTCCACTTCGGGGAAGCATTGCGGATGTCACCATATTTTGCATCTTTGGAGTCACCAAACATGATGTTATGCTGAATCACATTTCCGCTCATCATGGTGCCGTCTTCGCGAAGGGCGTCCTTGGGATGCAGGTCCATGTTGCGCATGTCTTTCCAGGCGGGCTCATGGATAACCGATTCGTATCCCTTCACCATCGTGGGGAGATGCGTGACGTAAGAGCTCTGCGACTTGGACCAGCCGTGGAGGTCAAACTGGAAACGGCGGCCCAGGGCAAAGATGTTGTTCTCCACTAAGCAGTCACGCGAGTTGTGCAGGTGGATAGGCGTGTGGGCGACGCGAAAGACCACGTTGCCGATGATGTCCAGGCCGCCGCTGTTATCATCTGGATAGAGGCCGAAGGTGAACCAGGGATGCTTCAGGCCGCCCTCGCCCTGGCCCACACCAATGATGTCATGGATTTTGTTATACCGCCATTTGCTGCCGCGGCTGCTGATCCAGTCACGTCCTCCGGTATAAATGGCACCGCCGTCCTGGGTCTCCAGCATCAGGTGGTGAAGGTGATTGAACTCAACGATGAGATTGTTCCCACTCATCTGGACGCCTGCGCGTGGGCCGTCATGAATGTGATTGTGGGCAGCGGTGATATCCACCCCCTGCATGGAGATGGCGCTGGCGTGTTTGCGATAGACGCCCATGTGGTGGATGTGGTTGTCCTCCGCGATGTGGCCAGGGCCAGTCAGCGTTTTACGGTCACCCCCGCTGAGACTGATGCCATTGCTGCCGGTGTAGCTGATTTCATTGCGGGAGATGCGGACATTTTTACCTTCGCTGACACTGATGCCGCTGCCATTGAAGTCCCCCACGGTGGTGATGACGCAGCGCTCCACGACGCAGTCCATGGCGCCTTCAAAACTGATGGCGGTGCCCGTGCAGCCGATGAAGGTGAGGCCACGGAGAGTGATGTTTTTGGCATTTGAGGAGACCTTGAAAAAGGTATCCAAGGTGGGTAGCCTCACATCATGCCCCTCAATGGGCTGAGGCGGCCAGAAATATAGGGTGCCGGTGCGTTTGTCGTGATACCATTCGCCAGGCGCGTCCAGTTCTTCGAGGGCGTTTTGAAAGTGGAAGCGATTGTGCGGATGATAGTCGTAAACGCAGTTTTTTTTCATCGTCAGCAGCCGGGTTTCTGGATTCAGCGAGATGACGGGTTCGATAAAATTCCACCAGCCGTATTGGGCGAAGACGTTGATTTCCACTTCCTCAGGGTGGGCCCATTGCCGCACGTCTTCAGGCTTTACATAAAGGGTCTTTTTCCACTGATGCCCTTCGGGCGCGCCGCCGGGTGCAAACTCCGCCACAAAGGCCCAGCCACCGTAGAGCGGATCTGCCGCGTCAAAGTTTGGATACCGGGCCAGCACTTGGCGCTGGCCGGCAAAGAGGAGCTGCTTGGGCAGAAAGCCTTTGGGCAGGAGTTTGGAAACATCGGCCTTGAGTATTTCCCCCGCATGGGCCTGCCAGCCAGTGACAATGGGCGCGCCGATGAGGCTGGCACCTTTTCCCGTGATCGTGAGCTGGGAATCCTGGGCCTCCAGCACAAGAGGCTGGGTGATTTCCGTGATACCCTCAGGCAGGATCAGGGTGGCAGGCTCGTTGTTGCCTGCTTTGCGCCATTCGCGCACCTGCTGCAGGGCCTGGGTGAGGGAAAGGGCAGGGGAGACCTGCACCTCTACAGCCCCCAGGAAAGAGGCGCTGAGGGAGATGCCCAGAAGGAACAGGGAAGGACAACGAAACATGAGACGGCAGCGATACGCCTTCCGTCCCCATCGGCAACTGCCTGCATGCGGCGTCTTTTGCCAAAGACTGGGGGAAGTTTTTTTCAAAACCCAGGGTCGTCTGTTGACCATCTTAAGAAGATCAGGCATTCACAAGCACGATCTCCTATGAACGATCCCGTAAACACCTCTCCCCTGGATGCGTTCAACGGACGCATCGAACCGACACGGGTTTCGTTTTTCTACCAGATGGGGCTGGGCGTTGTGGCCCTCACCATGATTCTCCTGCCGCTGGTTTATGTGGCCCTCATTGTGGCCATGGGCAAGCTGGTGTGGTGGCACCTGGAAAACGATGTGGGCATCTTTGAACATGTCCAGGGACGGGGAGCCCTGATCGCCCTGGTGCTGTATCTCGGCCCGGCCATCGCCGGAGCGATCTTCATCCTGTTCCTCATCAAGCCGCTGTTTTCGCGTTCGGCCAAGCCGGTGCCTAACTTCAAGGTCAATGAGGCCGACGAACCGTTGCTGTTCGGTTTTGTAAAGAAGATCTGCCAGCTCGTCGGAGCCCCGGTACCGCGCGAAATCCGGCTGGACACGCAGGTGAATGCCTCAGCGGGCTTTCGCCGGGGCGGGTGGAGTTTCTTTGGCAATGACCTCGTCCTGGTCATCGGCCTGCCCCTGGCCGCTGGCATGACCACCCGGCAGCTCGCCGGGGTGCTGGCCCATGAGTTTGGCCACTTTGCCCAAGGGGCGGGGATGCGCTTCAGCTACATCATCCGGCGGGTCAACGGCTGGTTTGCCCGGGTGGTGTATGAACGCGACCACTGGGATCAAAAACTGGACGACTGGGCCCGCACGGACAGCTGGTGGCTGAAGGGTGTGTTCATGCTGGCCCAGGGCGGGGTGTGGCTGGGCCGCAAGGTGCTGTGGTGCCTGATGCACGTGGGGCACACGATCAGCTGCTTCATGTCCCGGCAGATGGAATTCGATGCGGACAGCTACGAAGCCAAGCTGGCAGGCAGCACCGAATTTGCCCGCACGGCCGAACGCCTGCGCGCCCTTAGCGTGGCCCATGGGGCGGCGATGAACGACGCCTACCAGACTTACCAGACCAAGACCCTGCCGGACGACCTGCCCGCCCTGGTGGTGTGGCGCGAGCAGATGATGCCTGCCGACATGCGCGAGAACCTGGAAAAGCAGGCGGCCGAATCGACGACCCAGTGGAACCAGACGCACCCGGCAGACCCGGACCGCGTGAAGGAGGCCCTGGCGCTGAAGGCGGAGGGTGTTTTCCACCTGGAAACCCCGGCCAGCAGCCTGTTTTCAAACTTCTCCGCCACCAGCCAGGCCGTGACCCGCCACTACTTCCAGCACGAGCTGGATGTGGCCACGGACAAGGTACAGTTCCGCAGTGCGGCCAAGATGGTGCAGGACCGCCAGGCTGCTGATGATTCCGACAAACACCTGGATGCATTCTTTGGAAAGCACTTCCACTTCCTGCGCATGAAGCCCGTGCAAACGCTGCTGCCCGGCACCTGGAGCGACGCAGCAGAGCAGATGAAATCGGCCGAGCCCGGCTATGGCGACCTGCTGGCCAAGTACCATCAGCTGCAGGACAAACAGGGCAAGCAAAGCATCGGCGGGGACCTCATCAACGGTCAGTTCACCCTGCCGAAACCGGACGAGTTTGCCCTGATGGCCAGCACCTCCAGCAGTGCCGAGATCGGTCTGAAGCAGACGCAGGCGCAGATTCATGAACTGGGCACCCAGATGGCCTTGTTTGAAACGGCCGCGCTGCGCCGCATGGGGGCCGCGCTGGAGTGGCGGCTGCGGCATCCGCAGGAAGAAGGCGACAAGCTGCGCCTGCAGCACCTGCTGGCCGCCCAGAATGCCCTGGCCCAGGTCCTGCCCGACCTGATGCACGCCGCGCGCAGCAGCCGCTCCCTGCAACTGCTCTTCGACAACGCAGCCAATCATCATGATGGCTATGCGCTGGAGCGTTATGTCAAATCCGTCGCCCAACGCATCGAGGTGACTGCCAACCGCTGCATCACCACCCTGGGGGATGCTGCGCATCCATACCTGGAAGAACATCCGCCCATTGCCCAGGTACTGAACCTGCCAGAGAAAGGGGACAACGAATACGCACGCGCCTTCAAGCTCGCACAGGTGTGCTCAGACGCGCTCATCCCGCTCTTTGTCCGGGTGATGGGGGACCTTTCTGGAATCGCCCTGGCCGCTGAAAAGGAGCTGGAAAAGGCGGATCTGCCCAATCCCTACGCCCCCGAAAATGTCGCCGTGCCCGCAGCACCCGTTATGGCCGAGGCTGCATCAAACCTGCCCACCCCCGGCTTTTCTGACGAGGTGATTCCGGCCCCGTCTTCCAGTGCCGCCTGAGGCGGCCAGGCCAAAAACGGCCGAAAAGCATCAACTTCTGCTTTGGGCATTTGTCATTTGCCCGTCATTCGTCATGCTGTCATCCCGGCATCCGACCCCCTTTTCCCTCCATCATGCTCCCTGTTTCTGAACAACTCGAAATCCTCAAGCGCGGCACCGTGACCATTCACAGCGAGAAAGAACTCGCGGCGAAGCTGGCCAAGGGCAAACCCCTGCGCATCAAACTGGGGGTGGACCCAACCTCGCCAGACATTCACCTGGGCCATGCGGTGGCGCTGAGAAAGCTGCGCCAGTTTCAGGACCTGGGGCACCAGATCGTCCTCATCATCGGTGACTTCACCGCCATGATCGGCGACCCAAGCGGCCGCTCCACCACCCGGCCTGCACTGACCTATGACGAAGTGCTGGCCAATGCCAAGACCTACACCGACCAAGCCTTCCTGGTGCTGGACAAAGACAAGACGGAAGTCGTCTTCAACGGCACTTGGTTCAAGGAGATGCCTTTCATGGAAGTCATCAAGCTCAATGCCCGAGTGACCCTTCAGCAGATGCTCCAGCGTGAGGACTTCAAAAACCGCGTGGCCAATGGCACCGAGGTGCGCCTGCACGAAATCCAATATCCCATCATGCAGGGCTGGGACAGCGTGGTAGTGCGGTCCGACGTGGAGATCGGCGGCAGCGACCAGTTGTTTAACATCCTGGTAGGCCGCGACCTGCAAAAAGAAGAGGGCATGGAGCCGCAGATCTGCATGACCCTGCCTCTGCTGGAAGGTCTGGACGGCGTGAAAAAGATGTCCAAATCCCTGGGCAACTACGTGGGCCTGACAGATGCTCCGAAGGAGATGTTCGGCAAGCTGATGAGCATCCCGGACGAGCTCATGGCCAAGTACTATCTGCTCGTCCTCGGCGAAGAGCTGGATACGGCGATGCACCCGATGGAAGCCAAAAAAGCCCTCGCTGCTAAATGCGTGGCCGTTTACCACAGCGAAGCCGCCGCCCAGGAATGCCGCGACGACTGGGACCTGCGGTTCAGCAAGAAGGACCTCGCCAATGTCGAACTGCCCCTGCTCACTCTGGCGGATCGCCGCGATGTGCTGGGCGTGGTGCAGCATGCTTATCTCTCCGTCTTCACCCAAACCCTGTCCGGCGGTGATGTGCGTCGTCTCATCCAAGGTGGCAGTATCCAGCTCAATGGCGAAAAACTCACCGATCCCAAGGCCGAACCCGCCTGGGAAACCGGCGCGGTGCTGAAGCTGGACAAGAAGCGCAGTGTGAGGCTGGCGTGAAGATAGCCTGCATCCACAATTACTTTATGATAACTCAAACCATACGTCTGTTGTTAGCAGTTTCCATGGGGATGTGCCTCTCACAGTGCGCAATGCCTCAATATACTCCCCTTGAGACAACCAAGGTAGTTACTGTGTCAGGGGTTAATCAGAAGGAGGTATTCAATAGATGTCGGCAATGGTTCTCCGAATACTTTGTATCCGGTGAGTCAGTAGTTGACTATGAAGATGCACAAGTAGGAACCGTGATTGGTAAGGGCGTCGGCAAAATCGGCTCCGATCCTCTAGGTATCATCGCATACCACATTCGCTACACCATCCGCATAGATACGAAAGATGGCCGGATGAAAATTACGACCAAGATTCTCAATCACACCAACAACGATGGCCAAAGGGCTCCTTATGATGTGAATTACATTCCACAATCGAGAAATGACAAGGCTGTGCGCCACATGGCTGAAATCGTTAGTGAAATTGAGCGATATGTGACCACAACAAGAGGAGACTCTTCTTCAAGTTGGTAACGGACTGTTTGCGTCGAGTATTTGAGTTTACTCGGCGAGGCACGCCAAAGTTCATTTGAATGCCGGACATCGAAACCACATTGCACTTCATCACCCGCACGCTGGAGACCAGTGCGGAGGGGGAACCGCAGGTGGTGCTGGAGATGCTGCTGTTTCCAGAGCTGAGCACCCTGACCAACAAGGAGCGGCGGGGGAAGTCGTCGTTGCTGGATCTGGCGGAGGATCTGCTGAAGCGGCATTCTTTGGATGAGATCACTCGCCGCATGGTCTCGAGTGAGCCGGAGATCATCCAGGCGGAGCTGAAGGTGGGACCGACCAAACGATCCGAGGCCTGGAAAAATGAGATCTCCCTCACGCTGGAGGCGGTGGTGTGGGAGCAGGGGGGCCACACCTTGGCTGCCGTGCCCGCCCTCGGAATCTCGGTCATTGCGCCTGACCGCGAACGGCTGCCCGAGATGCTGAGCGTGCATGCCCTCACCGCTTTGAAGCGCGGGGAATGGAACAGCTCTTTGTTAGGCATGGCCATGCTGGCGCGCGGCTCCCTGGCAGTCCAATCTTTGAACTGGAGCCCGCGTCTGGACTCCGCCACAGACCGTTGGAAAAAGTTCATGCAGGAGGACCAGGGGCCCGGTGCGCTGTCCCAGCTCTGCTCGCGCATGGAGGGTGTGTTTCTGCCGCGGGCCTTTGGCCTGGAGACCGAGCTGAAACAGCTCGCCCGGCTGCTGTCCCTGGCCGACCGGCCCAGCATTCTCCTGCTCGGCCCGGCGGGTGTGGGGAAAACGGCGCTGGTGCAGGAGCTGGCCCGGCAGCGGGGCGAACATGGCCTGGGCAGACAGCCATTCTACCGCAGCAGCGGCACCCGTCTCATTGCAGGTGCCTTTGGGGCGGGCATGTGGCAGCAGCGTTGCCAGGAGCTCATCGAAGCAGCGCGCGACCAAAAGCTGGTGCTGTACCTGGGCAATCTTTTTGAGCTGATGAACGTGGGCCAGAGCAGCGCGGGCAGCGAAAGCATCGCCAGTTTTCTGCGGCCTTATCTGGTGCGACGAGAGGTTCAGATCATTGTGGAATGCACGCATGAGCAGATGGTCATTGTGGAGAAGCAGGACCCTCGTCTGGCAGATGCCTTCCGCACGCTGAAACTGGAGGAGCCCCAGCCTGAAAAGTCGGATGCGCTGCTGCTGGCGGCCTCGCTGGGCATGGCAGGCAATGCCGCACGATTCACCCGGCCGGCTCTGGTTCGGGTGACCTCCCTGCATCGCCGTTACATCAGCTACTCGGCCTTTCCAGGCGCACCGCTGCGCTTCATGAAACGGCTGCATGAAAACACGCCCTCAGACCGACTGGTGGAAGAGGCGGATGTGTATGCCGCCTTCTCCCGCGAGACCGGCATGCCGCATGCTTTGCTGGATTCAGAATCCGCGCTGGATCTGGAGGCTACCCGCGCCTGGTTTCAAGATCGCGTGCAAGGGCAGGGGGAAGCGACGGAGGCCGTGATCTCCGTCATCGCACAGATCAAGGCGGGACTCTCGCGGCCTCACCGCCCTCTGGCGTCCCTTTTGTTCATCGGGCCCACAGGCACGGGCAAAACCGAGATGGCCAAGGCCCTGGCTCAGTTTCTTTTTCAAAGCAGCGAGCGTATGATCCGTCTGGACATGAGCGAGTATGGCCAGCCGTGGAGCGCGCAACGGCTGGTGAGCGGCAGTCACGACGGCCGAGAAGGCCTGCTGACCTCCGCCATCCGCGAGCAGCCCTTCAGCGTGCTGCTTCTGGACGAGTTTGAAAAGGCGGACCCGGCGGTGTTTGATTTGTTACTTCAATTGTTAGGCGAAGCCCGCCTGACCGATGCTGCAGGGAGAACGGCGGACTTCAGCAACTGCGTGGTCATCATGACCTCGAATCTGGGAGCGCAGGATTTTTCCAAAGGCCGCATGGGTTTCAACAACAGCGGCAGTACGCTGAACGATGCCACGGACCACTTCACCACAGCCGTGCAGAAGGCTCTGCGGCCGGAAATGTTCAATCGCATTGACCGCATCGTGCCTTATCAGCCGCTGACGGAGGAAGTCGTCGTGGCGCTGACTCGCCGGGAGATCGCCACTGCCGCTCTGCGGCCTGGCTTTATCAGCACGGGCCTGCGGCTGGAGGTCAGCGAGGCGCTCATCCAGCACCTGGCCCGCGAGGGGTATGATCCGCGTTACGGAGCACGTCCCTTGAAACGTCGGGTGGCGGAGCACTTGCTGGCCCCCATCTCAGCGCGCCTCGCAGAGGGCTTAGCTGAAAAAAGCCTGTTGAGCGCCGATCTGGATGCCACCGGAAAGATTGTTTTACAGATCATCAAGCCTGGCTCAAACATGGAGGAGAAACAGGCCAAGCAAAACCTGCGCGATCGCCTGCGCAGCAGTGCCGCGCTGCGTGAAAGTTATGAAAAACTGCGCAGCAGCACCATGGTCAGCGGACTGCAAGGCAGGCTGCGCATGATGCATCAGAGGCAACGGGCGACTCAACCGAAGATCAAGGGCAGACAGGCATGGACATCGCATGATCCCGAGTCGCAAACGCTGAAGAAGTGCCTGGACCGGATTGAGCATGAGGCGGACAAACAGCTCAGTCATGAGGAGGAACTCATCCTGGCCCTGCACCACAACGACTTAACGGTTCTCAACCGCCGGGATCCTCTGTTGCGAGGCGATCTTGAGAAAGCCGCGCTGGAGGCCCATGCCCTGTGGCAGCCATCGCCAAAGAGCCTCATTCTGATGATTCAGGGCAGTCCGAGCAGCAGCCGCCTGGACTTTGCCCGGATGTACCAGTCCATCGCCCAGGAACTAGGCGGGCAGGTAAGAGCGGGGCTGTTTTACAAAACGACACCGGCACATTTTCTCAGCACAGACGGTCTGCTGGCCTTTGTCCACTCACCTGAAAAAGCCAGTGAGCAGGAGGCCCTGTGGGAGGAGGCCCCTGGCAAAATAGCCGCCGTGGTTCTGTGGATTCAAGGGGGGCAATCTACGATGTATCTGAAAGACGAGGCTGGCCTGCACCTCATGAAGGCCAGCCATAGCAAAGAAGACGAACCGGAAAAACCCGCGCGGCTGAGTGAGAGAAAAACCCAGCAGACAGAAAAGAACTGGACCTGCCGGGTGGAGATCACCGTGCCAGAAGGGGACCTCCGCGACTTGTGCCATTTCATGCTGCCTGTGGCCACCTTTGCGGGCCCGCCGCATCTGGAAAAGGGTGTCCTGCGACGTCACTACGACCCCAACCGCATGATCGTGCGCGACGGCCCCACGGGCGAACGGGTGGCGGGCGGATTTCAACACTCCTGGCTGCTGCGTCATCTGCATGAAACCGTGCTGAAGGAGGCGCTGGCATGAATCTGCGCCTCTCCATTCCTGTCTATGTGGACCATCATCGCGATGAGTCTGGGAAAACTCGTTTCCGTGCCCGGCCCCTCTTTGCCGCGCAGTGGTCTGAGGATGAAACGGACATCCGTGAAGACCGTGCCTTAAAGCGCCTCGGCGAGATCCTGCGCAAGCGGCTGAATGAGGAGATGCTGTCGCCGAACCACGGTGGCCTTCTGCCCTGGACATTCTCCCCTGCCGTCAGCGGACAGAGCGTGCGGCTGCGGATTGAACTGCGCCGACAGTCCTTTGAGGGAAGCTTTTACGTCACGGTGTTTGAGGGGGCTGGGCGGCGCCTGGTTCTGCTGCCACGCGGGGGTGGGCTGACCTTTGAGTGGCCCTCGGGAACCCGCTTGGAAGACGAACTGCGGCGCGTGCTCACCGAGCATTTGCGCAAACTGGAAAAGGAGGACGAAACAGACTTCGATCCCAAACCCTGGTTAGCTGGCAGCCAGCCGCACCTGACCCATATCAGCGTGGTGCTTTCAGGCGGCCAACGCCTTCCCTCGCCAGCCTCTCGCAAGCTGGCCCTGGGGCAGGAAGAGCCGATGAATGGAGGGCGGGAGCTGCGCAAGGTGGGCCGCTGCCTGGAGCAGCTTTATCCGAATGACCTGCAACGTGCGCTGCTGCGTGAAGCCGAGGTGAAGGAACTCCTGTCCTGGTTTGGCCAGCGCAAATCCCACATGCCGATGGTCCTGCTTGTTGGCCCATCAAAGGCGGGCAAGACGGCCCTCATTCATGAATGCGTGCGCCGCCGCCTGGAGACGCCCGAGATCAAAAAGCGCGGCCAGTTTTGGCAGATCTCCCCGCAGCGCGTCATCAGCGGCATGTCCTACCTGGGCCAGTGGGAACAGCGCTGGATGGCCATGCTGGCCGAAATGCGTAGCGAGCGCCATGTGCTGGTGCTGGATGATTTGTTAGGGCTTTTTGAAGCCGGCAAAAGCTCAGGCAGCGATCTCTCCCTGGGCCATGTCCTGAAGGCACGCCAGGAGCATGAGCCCGTGGCCATTTTGGCCGAGGCCACCCCCGAAGCCTGGGGCCGCCTGCGGGAGGTGGACCGCGCCTTTGCCAGTATGTTCCAGGTCATCCATGTGAGGGAGATGGGGGAGAATGACACCCTGCGCATCCTTGCCCGCACCTTGCAAATGCTGGAAACGCAGGCCCGCGTGAAGCTGGCGCCGGAGGTGCTGCCGCTGACCTTGCGCCTGCAGACCCGTTTTGGCCGGGCCCGCGCCTTTCCGGGCAAAGGTGTGGAGATGCTGGGAGCCCTCGCTGCCTCCTGTGCGAATCGTTTTTCTCAAGACGGAACCCGCCAGGCCGAGCCGATCAGCATGGACGAAACTCTGTCCTGGTTCGCTGCGCGGCACGGCGTGAGGCTGAACATGATTGACGCCACGCAGTCGCTGACGGAAGAGACATTGAAGAAGTTTTTTGCCGAGCGAATCATGGGCCAGCCAGCCGCTGTGGCAGCGATGATTGAGACCGTTTTGATGGCGCGTGCACAGGTGAACGATGCCCGGCGGCCGCTGGGCTCGCTGCTTTTCCTGGGCCCCACAGGGGTGGGCAAAACGGAGTGTGCCAAGGCCCTGGCGGAGTTCGCCTTTGGCAGTGAGGAAAAGATGCTGCGGTTTGACCTCAATGAATACACGGGTGGCGATGCCGCGCTGCGCCTCATCGGCAGTCCCGGCCACACCGGCCTGCTGACCTCCCGCGTACGCCGCCAGCCCTTCAGCCTGCTGCTTTTTGATGAGGTGGAAAAGGCGCACCCGGATGTCTTTGATCTCCTGCTGCAGGTGCTGGGCGAAGGCCGCCTCACCGATGCCCAGGGACTGACAGTGGACTTCTGCAACTGCCTCATCATTCTCACCTCCAACATCGGCGCCCAGACCGCGCGGCGGCGTCTCGGGTTTGACCATGCCGAGGTGGAAGACAGCCAGGCCTACCAAGAAGCGGCCGAGAAGTTTTTCCGGCCGGAGTTCTTCAATCGGCTGGACCGCATCGTGCCGTTTCATGAGCTGCGCCGACAGGACATTCAGCATCTGGCCAGCACCCTTTCTTCCAGCACCCTCAGCCGCCAGGGCTTGCGCGACCGGCGTGTGGAAGTGCGGCTGGATGAAGCCAGCACCTCGTTTTTGGCGGAACGGGGTTATGATCGCGACTACGGGGCGCGGGCGTTGCGGCGTGCCATTGAGGCCCATCTGGTGGAGCCGCTGGCCATGCAGTTGATGACCTGGGAATCCTCCCGTGCCATCCGTGTGCATGCCACCCTGCAAGATGGGGTGTTGCGATTTGAATGTGAGGTGCACCGCCAGGCCGCCCAAAAGGTGGCATTGCCAGTGCAACTGACCACGGATGAACTGCTGGATGCGCTGGATGAAGCCCACCAGCACCTGGATGAAGCGGACACCCGGCTGGATGCCTGGGAACTGGACTCTGGAGAGGACGGCATCTCCGCCCTGCGGGCCTGGTACTATCGCCTGCGGGATGAAAGCAACGCTCTGCGGGGGCTCTTGCAGCAGGCAGAAACTTCCGTGGAGGCCATGGAAAAGGCGCGCAAAAAAGCGACTGCCTCCCGTGGCCTGAAACCCTTCATCGAGCCATTGGACAACGTGCTGCGCGTCTTCCCTGCGGAGGGCTTGCGAAATTTGTTGGATGATTTGTTAGACTCGGACATGGCGGATTCATCAGTGGCGGCCCAGTTTGCCAAGGCTCAGCCCATGACACGCTCCACCGGCATTGCCATGCGCCTGCTCTGGCGCACGCGCCGCCTCGCCTCCCTCTCTGAAACATCATGGGTTACGCCCCAGAAGTGGACCTTTATGTCGCGGGTCACAGGGTGGCTTCATCAGTGGTCCAAAGATTCATTTGTGGATGCTCTTCTGGACGATGGGAAAATCTCCACCCTGGAAGGCCACGGCCTTGGCCAAATCGCCGCGTCCATCTTCGGTATGCATGCCTCTTTTGACTCTGCCCTCAGCCTGTCAGCTCTGACGGTGGAGGAACTGCCAGCGCCTTCAGGCGAGATCACCCACATCCGCCACGAGACGCAGTTTCTGGATTTGCGCACGGGTTTGTGCCTGGATACGGAAAATGGGCTGCCGTTTGAAATGGCACTGGCTTACGCTTTTGCCGCACCCCCTTCTGCCTGACCATGTCCCGCACCCTTCGTTATCATGTCCTGCTCTGGCGCCAGTCTTCATCAGACGGCTGGTCGGGCCGCTTGCTGGATGACCTAGCGTGCTTTGGCACTTCCAGTGCGGACAAACCCGCTGCCGTTTTGCGCGAGCTCAAGGACTACCTGCATGGAGTGGACAGCACCCCCGACATGGCCCTGATGTCCCCGGATTTTAACGAGCCGGAAGTGCGGGTGGTGAAGGTTCAGGCGGTGCCGGAGTATGAGGTCAAAGTGAAAGAATCCCGCGCCCATGGCCACGAATCCAGTCTTGGCCGCAAACGCACCGTTCCCTGTGCAGAGCCGGTGACCCTGAAACTCCCCTGCGTAGTCGGCAAACGTGGCAGCGGCCTCATCTGCGCCCTGCTGCCGACGTTGGATGTGGAGTTTGAACTGAGCGATCACGATAAGATCGAGGAAATGGCGCTGCACTATGCCCGCCAGGAGCTGAAGGGGCTGACCCCCGCCAGACTGCTGCGCCTGCTGCCACCCGCAGAGTGGAGGCTGGAAACGATCTCCATCACGCCCCACCATAAAAAGGAAACGGGAGAGGGGCCGCAGTTAAAGTCTCTTTCGAAGATCGCCGATCATGCTGGCGCAACGGTCTTGCGAAAAATGGCCCGCACCTGGGAGCGTGAAGCTGAGGTGGGAGAACTGGAAAATCGCCTGCGCCATGGCAGGGGCAGCGTGCTGCTGGTGGGTGAGTCCGGCTGCGGCAAATCTGCGGTACTTATTGAAGCTGCCCGTCGTGTAGAAAAGCTGACGGGCGAAAGCGGCCGTAAACCAAAACGGTTCTGGATCACCAGCGCTGCGCGTTTGATCGCCGGCATGCGCTGGCTGGGCGAGTGGCAGGAACGGCTGGAGGTAGTCATCGAAGAGCTGAGGACCATCGAAGGCGTGCTATGCCTGGAAAGCCTGCAGGAGCTCATGCGTCTGGGGGGCAGCAAACCGGAAAGCAGCATCGCAGCCTTCCTCATCCCGTATCTCCGATCCGGCGAGCTGCATCTCGTCGTCGAGGCCACTCCAGCAGAGGTGGATGCCTGCGAACGCACGTTGCCCGGCTTTCTGGATGCTTTTTCCACCCAGCGGCTGCCGCCTCTTTCCAACGACCAGGAAGACCGCGTGCTGCAGATGGCTGCCATATCGCTGAATGGTGGCGGCAAGCTGGAGTTTTCCCTGGAGGCCGCGCGGGATGTCGGGCGGCTTTGCAAACGCTTCCAGCCCTACGCCGGTTTTCCCGGCACGCCCATGAGCCTCATGAATGAAGCGGCTGCCCGTGCCCGCGATGAGGGACGCCGCAGTGTACGCCTCGCAGATGTGCGCCACCTGTTTGCTGAATCCACCGGACTTCCAGACCATCTCATGGATGAAGCGGCGGCGATGGATCCCGCAGCTCTGCGCGACTGGTTCAGCGGACGACTGGTCGCACAGCCGCAGGCCGTGGATGCGGTGTGCCGCACCGTGCTTAAATTTAAGACCGGGCTCAATGACCCACGCCGCCCGCTGGCCGTGCTGCTTTTCACCGGCCCCACTGGCACAGGCAAAACCCAGCTCGCCAAGTTCCTGGGCGACTGGCTGTTTCCCCACCGTAAAGAAACCGACCGCCTGGTGCGCCTGGACATGAGCGAATACGCCGGGCATGACGCTGCCCGCCGCCTGCTCGGAGACCCCTTTGGAGAGCCTTCAGACCTGGTCAAAAGACTGCGGCAAAATCCCTTCACCGTCCTGTTACTGGACGAAGTGGAAAAGGCAGCGCCGGAGGTCTTCGATACCTTAATGAATGTTTTCGATGAGGGCCGTCTCACAGATGCTTTGGGACGCACCACCTGGTTTCGTAGCACCGTCATCATCATGACTTCAAACCTGGGCACTCGTAAAGGGGGGGCCTTGGGTTTTGGTTCTTCAACGACTGTATCGGCACGGGCCGATACAGGGGCCATCACCCAATTCTTCCGACCCGAATTTTTCAACCGCCTGGACCAAGTGGTGACCTTTGATCCATTAGGCCGCGACGCCGTCGAGGCCATTGCACGTCGTGAAATCTTGGCCATGAGCGGACGTGAGGGCCTGACCCAGCGAGGAATTCGGATCAAAGTTAGCGATGCACTTTTGCACCTCGTCTGCGAACGGGGTTTTGATCCCGTGTATGGCGCACGCCCTTTGCAGAGGCGTTTGGAAGAACTGATTGTGACACCCCTCGCCCACTGGATTGTCGGCCATCCGGCTCAGCGCGACATCATCTTGCAGCTCGATTGGAATGCGCAGGAAGAACAGTCCGTCGTTGCGCCCAGCGCGGCTTGACAGCCCTGAGGCTGCTCACTCGGCCTGGAGTTCCTGCCGCAGTTTTTCGGTGCCGTCGTGCAGGCCCCGCAGGCCGGTTTTCCAAATTTCAAACTGCGGGTGGGCAGACTGGTAAGCAGGGTCCGCCAGCAGTTCGTCCAGGGCGAGGAGGGCTTCCTGCATCCAGTTGAGGCAGCGGCGGGTGATGGCCAGGACAAAGCCGCGTTGCATCGGATCTGCCAGCTCCCGGCGCGAGTGCAGGGCTGCCGACAGCTTGCCACTGGCCTGCATGAGGTTGGTCATGAAGCGGTCCGCCGGCTGATCGCGGATCTCTCCTCGGCTCTCATTGATTCCGGTGCTGCCAATCTCTCGCAACACCTGCACTAGGAAGTCATAGGACTGGGCTTTCAGGGGATGCGGCTCGTCCGCCTCCCGGTTATCGCCCTCAGTGTCGTCGCTGTCGTCATCCACTTTCCAGGACTCACCTTCCTCCGCATCCGTGGCGGCCTGATTCATCAGTTCGGCCCACTCGCGACGGCGTTTTTTGTCCGGGCTGTCATCCTCAGAAGGTTCCACGCCTTCCTGGGCATCGGCCATGTCTTCCAGCAGATTGTCCCAGCCCATGACAAAGGCGGTCTTTTCATCGGCGTCTTCATCTTCGCCGTACTTTTCATAGGCTTCCATGCCCGCATCATTCAGGCGGTCGGAGGCCTTGAGCTGCTCTTCCCACTGCTCCTCGGTCATGGCGAGGTCCGTGTCGTCTTCGTCATCCTCCGTGGGTTCGGGACGCTGGATGATGGCAGCCAAAAAGTCGCGCATGGCCTGGAGGTTGGCCAGTCTTTGGGCTCCCTCTTCATCCTCATCCATCTCCCAGACATGCTCAGAAATGGTGATTTCCAGGTCGGCGCTTTCGACCACGCAGCGGCCCTGCTCGATCGTGAACCATTCCAGGTAAAGGCTGTTGCGCAGCTCGGTCGGCACGTCGGCGATGCGGTCTTCCCGGTAGGCCTGACGCCATTCTTCCTCCGGCACGGTGAAGACCTTCACTTTGCGGGAGGCGGTGATGTCCCCCACCATGCCATTTTGCACCCGGTTCAGCCGCTGAAGTTCCGGCTGCGGCTGGGAGGCCGGATTGACAAAGGAAACCCGGGTGCCCGCGACATCTCGCCAGGCATCGCCATCAAGGTCCAGCTCGATGGGCTCCTCACGGCCCAGCAACCACAGCCGGCCACGGACGCGACCGCGTTCGGTGTTATCGATTTCACCGTGTGTGATGGCGGTATGAATGCGTAGTGCCACGTCAAAGAAAGGGGGGAAGGGTGCTACAGAGGCCAGAGGCAAGGTCAGGCTTTGAGGGCCTGCTCGATGTCGGCCCACAGATCCTCGACATGCTCAATGCCGACAGAAAAACGCACGAGGCCATCGGTGACGCCTGCGGCTTCGCGGATGTCTTTGGGGATGGAGGCGTGGGTCATGGTGGCTGGATGGCACACCAGGGATTCGATGCCGCCCAGGCTTTCGGCCTGTGTAAAAAGGCGCAACCTGCGAATGAAGGCCAGAGCCTCATCCTGAGTGTGGCCAAAGTCCGCCAGCAGCATGCCAGAGCCCGCGCTCATCTGCTTCTTCGCCAGCTCATACTGAGGATTCGAAGGAAGGAAGGGATAACGCACGCTTTTCACATCGGCCCGGGCTTCCAGGCGGGTGGCCAGCTCCAGCGCATTGGCACTGTGGCGCTCCATGCGCAGAGCCTCGGTCTTCACGCCGCGAGAGGTCAGCCAGGAATCAAACGGGCTGGGCTGCAACCCGAGGGCCTTTTGAGCAAAGATCATTTTCTCCTGCCATTCGGCCGAATTTGAGCACACCGCGCCGCCGAGGGCATCGGAATGGCCGTTCGTGTACTTCGTGGTGCTGAGGAGGGAGAGATCGGCCCCCAGATCAAGCGGACGCTGCAACAGGCTGGAGGCAAAGGTATTGTCCATCACCACCGTGCTACCGACACTGTGAGCCACCTCCGCGATGGCGCCAATGTCCAAAATCTTGAGCAGCGGGTTCGTGGGAGATTCCAGCCACACCAGGGCTGGTTTGATCTCGGCGATGCGGGCGTAGTTCGCCGGATTGGCCAGGTCCACATACTCGATCTCCACGTTGAACTTGCGCAGCACCCGCTCAAACAGGCGGTAGGTGCAGCCGTAGATGTTTTGCTCAGACACGATGGTGTCCCCAGCCTTCAGGCCAAAGGCAATGGCGGTGATGGCGGAGACGCCGCTGGCGAAAACGGTGCAGTGCTGGGCATTCTCCAGGCTGGCCAGGGTGTTTTGCAGGTTCCGGTAATTCGGGCTCCCGCTGCGCGTGTAGTCAAAGCCGCCAGGATTCCCCGTCTCGTAGGTCGAGGTCATGTAAATCGGGGGGATCACCGCGCCCGTTTCGCTACGGTAATCCTGGCCGATGTGGATGGCTCGGGTCTCAAAACGTGCTTCGCTGGGCACCGTGGGGTCGTCTTTCATGGTCGGACGTTCACACAATCATGCCACAGCGAAGATGCAAGCCTGGGGGCAGTGCCGATGTTCAGCCTTTGGCGGTTCAAGCCAGTGCATATTGCCCAAAAGCTGACCGCCAAAGGCACCCGGGATCACTTCTCCTTGGCGGTCTCGACGTCCGGCAGAAACACCGTCAGCAAACCCAACAGGGGGAGATAGGCACAAACACGGAACACATAGTTGATGCCCTGGCTATCCG
Source organism: Verrucomicrobiota bacterium (assembly GCA_040386955.1). Classification (GTDB taxonomy): domain Bacteria; phylum Verrucomicrobiota; class Verrucomicrobiia; order Verrucomicrobiales; family Verrucomicrobiaceae; genus Prosthecobacter. The sequence goes on along the minus strand of JAZKER010000012.1, from coordinate 88,566 downwards.
CCATGGCCCCGAGCACGGCGGAACCGATGCCGGCGATGCCGAAGGCCAGACCGAAGAATAAACCGGCTATCATGCCCACCTTGCCCGGCATGAGCTCCTGCGCATAGACAAGGATGGCGGAAAAGGCGGAGGCCAGCACCAGACCGATGATCACTGTCAAAATCGCCGTGGTCAGCAGTCCGGCATGAGGCAGCCAGAGGGCAAAGGGGGCCACCCCCAGGATGGAGACCCAGATGACCTGCTTGCGGCCAATGCGGTCCCCCACCGGGCCGCCGATGATGGTACCAGCCGCCACCGCGAAGAGGAAGACAAACAGGTAATACTGCGACTGCTGCACCGTGACCTGAAAGCGGTCCATCAGGTAAAAGGTGTAGTAATTGGTTAGGCTGGCCAGATAGACGTATTTGGAAAAGATCAGCACCACCAGCACGGCCACGGCAAAGGCCACGCGCCCTGTTGCCGGCGCCTCACTGGCAACACCCGCGGCAGGCCCGCGCCGCCTGTGGATGCGGTGCAGGTTTCGCGCCTGCCACTGGCCCACCTGAAACAGCACCAGCACGCCGATCATGGCAATGATGGAGAACCACGACAGGGCTGCCTGGCCATGCGGCACGATGAACCATGCAGCCAGCAGCGGACCGACGGAGGTGCCCGCATTGCCGCCCACCTGGAAGAGGGACTGGGCCAGCCCGCGCCGACGTCCCGCCGCCATGTGGGCGATGCGCGAAGCCTCAGGGTGAAACACGGCAGATCCTGCGCCCACCAGGGCGGAAGAGATGAGGATCGTCGGAAAGCTGTGCGCCTGCGACAGCGACAGCAGGCCGACCAAGGTCATGCCCATGCCCACGGGCAGGGAATAGGGCATGGCCTTTTTGTCCGTGATGTAACCGACCAGCGGCTGCAGCAGGGAAGCGGTGACCTGGAAGGTCAGCGTGATGAGACCCAGCTGGGTAAAGGTGAGCCCGTAGGACTCTTTGAGCACCGGATAAATCGCCGGAAGCAGGGCCTGAATGGTATCATTCAGCATGTGGGCAAAGCTGATGGCAAAAAGCAGCGCAAACACGGTTTCCGTGGCATTCTGCTGGGGCCTCACCAGCGGGGGGGCCTCCTCGATCACAGTCTCATTCATAGGGACGATGACTCTTCCCAAGAAGTCGCCGAAACTCAAAGGGCAGCCCTGGTGCTCAGCCGGGTCTCAATGGTATTTTTCTCGGATTGCTTCCCGGAACTCGGCAGGTGTGTCACCGGCATAACGGCGGAAAAATCGACTGAAGTAGGAGGGGTCCTGAAAGCCTGTCTGATAGCCGATTTCCGAAATGCTGAGGTCCGAATGCAACAGCAGGCGCTTCGCATCCAGCAAACGGCGATGGCGGATCAGTTCTCCGGCCGAGTGGCCAGTCTCCTGGTGAATGATGTCATTCAAATGGTTCACCGTGACTCCGAGCTGCTTCGCGTAAGGAGCCAGTGCCTGCCACTCGCGGAAATGATGCTCCAAGGCCAAATGAAACTGACGCGCGAGAAGGGCGGCACGGGTGGGTTCGGATCCCGGGTGGCCTGCGGCATCCAGACGGCTCGCCTCGATAAACAGGATGCGCAGAAGAGCGCGCAGCACCTCCATGACACCACGCCTGCCGCCATCATACTCACGTTGCAAGTCACCAAACAGCTCCAGAATGCGGCCAGCCTCCTTCTTCTTGACCTGGAACCAGGGGACGGCACCTGGGGCGAAGAAAAAGGGCAGTTCCACCAGCATGCTCGGCGGTGGCGACTGATGATCAAAAAACGCCTGGGTGAACGAGGCCACCGTGCCGCGCATGGAGGCCGCACGCGGGTAAATGGTGTGAACCTGCCCAGGGCTGAGGAAAAACAGCGTGATGCCAGTGACATCATATTCACGGAAATCATGCATCAGCCGTGCCGGCCCCTGAATGAGGAAGAGCTGGAAGAAGTCATGAAAATGGGGAATCAACCGCTGCGGTTCCTGGCTCATGGAAAGCTCCAGAGGCATCACCACCACACCCTGCTCACGCAGGCTGTCCTGCCCATAGTCACTCATCTGGAGCGAGGGGATGGTGCGGCGGTTCATGTGGTCGGAATCAAAGCACGAATCCCCGCTGAAGGCCAGCACTTGAGAGGGCCACCATCCTTCAGGCCAAGATATCCTTCGCCACTTCACCCGCCACATCCGTGAGGCGAAAATTGCGCCCCGCGTAACGATAGGTGAGGCGCTCATGATTGATGCCCAGCAGGTGCAGGATGGTGGCGTGCAGGTCATGGGTGCCCATCACCCCCGTCGCGGCGGTATCGCCCATCTCATTGGTGCTGCCGTGCACATGGCCGCCTTTCACACCGCCGCCCGCCATCCACATGGTGTAGCCGCCGCCATTGTGACCCCGGCCATTGTAGGGCTCATTGTCATAACCGGAACCCCGGCCAAACTCGCCGCCCCAGACAATCAGGGTATCGTCCAGCATGTTGCGTTGTTTGAGATCTGCGATGAGACCCGCGATGGGCTTGTCTATCGAATGGCATTGGCGGCCCAGATTTTCACGCAGGCCGTTGTGATGATCCCAGCCAGGGGAGGTGAGCTGAATGAAACGCACCCCTTTTTCCGCCAGCCGACGGGCCATGAGGCACTGGGTGCCAAAGCGTTCCGTATCACTGTCGTTCAAACCATACAGCTCGCGGACGTGTTCGGGTTCCTGGTCCAGATCCAGCGTCATCGGCACCGAGGTTTGCATCTTGTAGGCCAGTTCATAGGACTGGATGACGCCTTCAATCTCCGGATTGCCAGGGTCCTGCCCCAGCAGGCGGCGGTTGGCCTTCTGGATGAATTCGATCTGCCGTTTTTGCTCCGCATCGGACAGGCGGCCGTTGCTGAGATGGGCCACACCGCCGCCGCCCGTATTCAGCCGTGTGCCTTGGAACGAAGCTGGCAAAAAGGCCGATCCGTAATTCATGGCCCCTCCATTATCGGCAATGGGATTGATGGTGACAAAACCGGGCAGGTCCTCCGCCTCGGTGCCAAGGCCGTAAACGATCCAGGCTCCCATGGAGGGCCTGACAAAGGATTCGCTGCCGATGTGCAGCGCCACCGTGGCCATCTGATGGGCATTGGTGGCGGTCTTCATGCCATTGAGCAGGCAGAGGCTGTCGGCATGTTTGGCCAGCTCAGGAAAGGCTTCGGAAATCATGAGCCCGCTCTGCCCCCGAGGCTTGAATTCAAAAACAGATCCCATGTACTTCTGCACCTTCTGCGCCTCGGCCTTCGCCAGTTCAGGCTTCCAATCAAAGGTGTCCAGGTGACTCGGCCCGCCCTGCATGTACATGAAGATCACCCGCTTCGCGCGTGGGGCAAAATGGGGCGGCTTGGGGGCCAGCGGATTGATCGTCTTTGGAGGCGCGGCCGCATGCGCCCACTGCTGGTTAAGCGCCTGAAAAGCCAGCCAGCCAAAGCCGGTGCTGCTGGACTGGAGGATATGGCGGCGGGTGGTCATTGCGGTTGAATCAGGGTTTAAAAAACATAACGGAACTCGGCCGTTCCCAGCAGGGCCTGAACCAGCGTGGTCCAGCGGGCCGGTTCGCCACCAACTTCAGTTCCTCCCAGCAAAGCGAGGGCCTCCGCCTGCTCTTCCGCCGACGGCCCCCGGCCTAACAAATAGCGATACAATTCATTCACTGATTCTCCTGAATTTTTCTTTTCCTCCAGGATCTTGCTGGCAATCTCACCAGCCACGTCTTCCATGAACGGACTGTTCATGAAAAAGAGAGACTGCGGCGCGGTCGTGGTGACATCGCGCAGGCCCTTGATCTGGGTGGGACCAGGAAAATCAAAGGTGCTGAATAGCTCAGGAACACCGTCACGGACCACTGGCAGGTAAATGGTGCGAAAAGGATCCTCCACACCGAGGAACCCCTGGGTGATGCCCAGCCGTCCTTTGCCACCGGTGCCGCCCACCTGGGTTCCTTCCGGCCGCACCAGTTCCAGCCTGCCCGCCAGATGCAGCAGCGTATCACGTATGGGCTCGATCTCCAGCCGACGTGCGTTCATCCGCCAGCGCAGCCGGTTTCCTGCATCGGGATGGTTTGGATCCGCCGCGGCCCCGGTGGAGCAGGCAAGGCGGTAAGTGCGGCTGAGCATGAGGCTGCGAATCAGCCCTTTCACCGACCAGCCGCCCTCGGCAAACCGGATGGCCAGATGATCCAGCAGCTCCGGATGGGTGGGATCGGCACCCGTGCTGCCAAAGTCATCCACCGTACGCACGAGGCCCTCTCCAAACAGGTGCTGCCACACGCGGTTGACCATCACACGTGCCGTCAGCGGATGGGTCGGCGAAGCGATCCACTGAGCCAGTTCCAGCCGTCCGGAAGCCTGGGCGGCAATGCGGGGCAGGGGAGGCAGGCCGGGCACGGTGATCTTGCCACGGCCAGGAGCGGACAGGCGCTCATAGGGATCGCCACCGACAGCAAGTTCACAGTCACGGGCCTCCCCCTCCACCACCCCCATGCAAAAGTGTGGATCCGTGTCATATCGCGGGAGCTGTTTTGGGTTTCCCAGTGCACGGATGTCATCCATGGAGTGAACCCCGGGGGGCAGCATCTGCGGCGGCCCCACGCTCTCATTCAGCGCGGTGGGCAGGTCCACCAGCATCTCAGGGTCCACATAACCCGCCCGTGTCATGTCATGGCGGTTGGCCAGCCCGGAGAGGGTGCGGCTGCTGTAAAAGATGCCCGCCAGCGCATAGTAGTCCTTTTGGCTCACCGGCTCCGTCTTGTGATCATGACAGCGTGCGCAACTCAATGTTAGGCCGAGAAAGGCGCGCGAGGTGATGTCCATCTGGTCATCCACCTGATCCAGGATGAACTGCTCATGGCTGCCCTCCTGCAAGCTGAGGCTGCCCAGAGCCAGCATGCCGGTCCCGGTGATTTGTTCCCGTCTCTGCGCCACGGTCTTGGCAGGCAGAAGATCTCCGGCGATCTGTTCCGCAATGAAACGGTTGTAGGGCTTGTCGGCATTGAAGGAATCAATGACCCAGTCGCGGTAGCGGAAAGCGTAGAGAAACGGGGCATTCCACACCCGCCCAATGCTGTCGGCGTAATGCACCACATCCAGCCAATGCCGGGCCCAGCGTTCGCCAAAACGCTCGCTCTGGAGAAAAGCATCCACCACTTTCGCAAAGGCGGCATCGTCCACAGAAGGATCCCGCACAAAGGCCTCCACCTCTTTCTGGGACGGCGGCAGGCCGCGAAGATCAAACGATGCGCGGCGAATCCATATGGCACGGCTGGCATCTCCCACGGGTTGCAGATTTTCCTTTTCCAGCCGGGCCAGAATGAAGCGATCCAGATCATCGCGAGACCAGGCCGTATTTTTCACTTCAGGCAGGACAGGCCGCTGCATCGGCTTGTAAGACCAGGGCACCGGATTCTCATATTCCGCTGCCGGGAGGCGGGTCAACGCCAGCGTCAGAGCAGGAAGAATCCAGGCCACCTTGGCTTTCATGACTTGGCTCCTTTCATCTTCAGCCAGGCGCTAAGAGCCCGGACATTTTGGACAAAGGTGTCGCTGTAGATCACACCGCCTTTGGGCGAGGTCTTTTTGCCGCTGGCATCACGCATGATGCCGCGTTCATCCTTGCTCTCTGTCCACGATCCATCAGGCTTGATCTCGCTCAAAATGGTGGAGATGTCCTTATCGGTAGGGGGTGAAGACCAGCGCTCTTTTTCCGCCCGTGGAAAGACCACCGGCTCGTTGCGCACAATCTTCCTTCCGATGGCCTCGATGGCATCCAGCTCGCTGTCCCAAACCCAGCCGTAATTGGAGGAAGCTTTTTTGTCGCTGTAAGTCAGCTCGAAACCTTTGCCGCCTTCACCCCGCTCAAAGTAGAGAGGCTTGTTCGTCTGGAGCTCGTAAAAGCGTGCCAGTTTGTTGCCGGGCAGCAAGGACTTGCGCAGGTAGGTGATGGCTTTGGCGACAGGTGGCAGGTATTTTTTGTCACCTGTGGCAGCGCTGAGCTTCAGCAGCGCCCACATGGCGGCCTGCGACTCACGACCGCTCACGGAACTGGGCTCAAAGGCACGGCTCCACACGGGCTGCATGTCAGCATTGTACTGTTGGGCCCAGGCTGGCTGCGGCTCGGGCATTTGCGCGGTGATGAGAAAGTCGCCACCACGCTTGGCCGCCGCGAGGTAACGTTCGTCCTGACGAAGCTGCCACGCCAGCAGGAGGGTGGCCATCAGCGTCGCATGGGTGTTGTCATTCAGCACGTAGCAGCCCGTGAAATCCTTGGGCCATTTGCGCGGCCAGTCGGCTGGGTAATTGCCAGCCTTCACAGGATACTTGTCCACCGGTGGAGGCGTCGCTGGCCAGGTATCAAAACTGGCGGACCAGCCCCCCGCCGGATACTGCGCGCTCATGATGGTATTGAGCGCATAATCCGCCGCTTCACGGATCTCTTCATCCTTGCCAGCCAGCGCATGGTCCACACGGATGAGCAGACGGGTCGCCGCCTGGGTCACGTCATCATCCACGGTGGAGTAGTTGGTGTCCTTGTGCTCGCGCTGCCGCCAGATGTGCCAGCCTGCCTCCCCCTGAGGAAACTTTTTTCGGTCAATGAGTTTCCCTTCCGCATCGCGCCGGTACAAGTGCTTGGCACGGCTCGCCGCATCGAAATGCCCTGAGTAATCCCAGCCGCCGGAAATGAGCTGCGTGCGGCTGACCGCATGGGCGGCATCCACCGCCGCCTTCAGGCAGCTTTCATCCTGGGTGGCCTCATAGGCATCCAAAAAGGCCATGCCCACGGCGGGCGTGCCCGGCGGCTGGATCCAGATGGTGTCCGGCCCCGGAATGCCCTCCGCCTCACGCAGGGTGAAGTCGGCGCTGTAACGGTAAACATACCCGCCATGAGAGGCGGCCTTGCCATGGTAAAAGGCGACGGCTTTGGACAAAGCCATGGCGACTTCGCCAGGACTGGCGGCGTGAACCATCACAGGAATCAGAAAGCCAGCAAGGAAGCGGAACATTGGAAGGTGATCTTAAAGTTTGGGTGACGCAGACGTCCAAGCATCTGGACGGATGTTTTACGATATGTTGACATCCTGTGATAAAGCTGGGCAAATGCCCATCCTACTCAGCCGAAATGCGGACGTTTTTGTTTCCGTTGTCCCGGACAGCGTCCATCGCCTCGGCGAGGGCTTTGTCAGGCACGCCAGAGTCGCCGCTGACAATGACCTGCGCACCTGGATGCTGTGGCAGGTAACTCTGAAGGTGGCCCCGAAGGCGGTTCATGGCGACTTCTTCCTCACCGAGGATCACGCTCTCGCCATTCTTGGTAACACGGATCGTTAGGGTTTCCCCGGAGGCGCTGCCGGAGTTCTTGGCCTCAGCGTTACCACGGGTGCCGTCCCCCTCACGGGAACCGGATTTCTGGCTGTCCCGTTCCCCCGTTTTAGGCCGGTCCCCATCACGCTCGCCTGTGCGAGGTTTGTCACCGTCCCGTTGGCCGGTTTTGGGGCGGTCGCCATCGCGCGGCCCGGTCTTGGTTCCTTCACGGTCAGCGGTGCCAGTTTTTTTCATGCCGTCCCCCTCGCGGGCCCCTGTCTTTGGCCGGTCGCCCGTCATCTTGCCATCGCCTTCGCGGTTGGCGCGCGGGGCCTGTCCTGTTTCGCCGGAAGGTGTGCTACGCTCTCCCTCCCGACTGCGGTCCTTGGCGGGGACGTCTTTTTCATCGGCGGCGGTGGCGGTGGTGAAGGCATAGCAGGTCAGCACGCCGAAGGCGAGGGTGAAGACGGCGTGCAGCCAAGGACGGTTGCGGTTGGGTTGGGCGATCATGGTGATGCGTTGCAGCAGGGTGGGATGGTTGCGCACGCACGGGGCCAACCCTGCCATGGCCGGTGGTGCAAAAAAGGTCTCCTGAATGCGGAGCAGCGTGTGCCCGTAGGCCAATCGTTCATTAGGCGAAAGCAGGCGCAGCACAGCGGCATCACAGCGCAGCTCGCGGTCGGCCTGGAAGCGGGAGCCGATGGTCCACACCAGCGGATTGAACCAATGCACGGACTGCACCGCCACCGCGGCCCAGTTCCACAGCAGGTCACGATGGCGCACATGCAGAAGCTCATGCAGCAGCACATGGCGCAGGCTGGCCTCATCGAAGCGGGACTGCCAGTCCTCCGGCAAAAGCAGCCGGGGCGAACGCAGGCCGGTGATGGCAGGCGTCGCGCCAACTGACAGCAATCTGATCTCAACCGGCCCCGGGATCTCCGCCAGCCTTTGCAGGCTGCGCAGGCAGGTCAGGAGTTGCGGATTATCCCCCACCGGGGCAACCGCCAGCTTTTTCTCAAAGCGCCGCTGCCGCAGCACCGCCGAGCCAAACACCAACACCACCCCTGCCAGCCAAAGCAGAGCGAGGGCAGGGAGGAGGTGGAAGGTGGCCGCTGGAGCCAATGTCATCTCCTCGATACTCACAGACATCTCTGCCGCGGTCAGGGGGGATGCAGGACCTGAAGCAGGCAGAAATTTCATAGAAACAGGCGCTTCCATGATGGCCTGCGACGCCCAGCCCCCGAGACCAAAACCAGCCGGAATGCAGGCGGGCAGCAGCAGCTTCAGCCCCACCAGCATCCACAGGCCGATGCGCCAGGCAGGCCCCAACCGCGACCCGAGCAATACCCGCAGGCCCAGCACCGCGAGAATGAGCACACTGGCCTCCAGGGAGGTGCGCAGCAGCCAGTGCAGGGTGGAATCCAGGGCAGGAGCATTCATGACAGATTACTTTTTGAGATTTTTCTCCGCCTCACGCAGCACCTGCCGCAGGGCCTCCAGATCATCTTTGGAAACTTCTTCACGCTCCATCAGGCCCGCCACAAAAGGGGCCAGACGGCCATCAAACACCCGCGCCAGGAAACTGCGGCTTTCCTCCTGCTGGCATTCGTCCTGGGCGACCGCAGGCGCATAACGAAACTCGCGGCCCACCGTTTCCACCGCCAGCGCACCTTTGTCCGCCAGGCGCCGCACCAGGGTCTGCACAGTGCGCGGCTTCCAATGCAGGCGGCCTTCCAGTTCCTTGACGACCTCCGCCACCGTACTGGCCCCCCGCTCCCAAAGAACCTTCATGACGGTCCATTCGGCATCGGAGATTTTGGGTGAGGAGGAGGGCTGTGGACGTGGTGGCATTTTCTTGAATTACAAATGTAATCACAAGATTACACATGTAATCCAAACACTGGCAAGAAAATATTTCTAACCACAAGTCACACCCATTTTAGCGGACGGCCCTCACTCAAACCGGTACCCGGCACCGTGCACCGTGCGGATGATTTGCGGGTTCGCGGGATCTCTTTCCACCCGCTTCCGCAACTGCGAGATGTGCTGGTCCAACGCCCGGCTTTCTGGGAAATAATCCACCCCCCAGACTTCATCCGCCATGGTGTTGCGGTCCACCACCTTGCCGCGGCGCGCATACAGCAGCGTCAGCACCTTCATGTCCCGTGGGCTGAGCTGAATTTCGGCCCCTTCACGGTAAGCCCGCAGCTCCGCCGGCACGATCTTCAGGTCATCCATCACAAACTCCTGGTCTGGCGTCTTGATGCCCGCACGGGCCGCCGTCCGCCGAAGAATGGCGCGAATGCGGGCAATGATCTCCTTCACCCCAAACGGCTTGATCATGTAGTCATCGGCCCCCAGTTCCAGCCCCAGCACGGTGTCAATTTCCTCCGCCTTCGCCGTGAGAAACAGGATGGGCACGCTTTCATCCATCTTGCGAATCTGCTTGCACACCTCATATCCGTTCTGGCCAGGCATCATCACATCCAGGCAGACAAAATCCGGCCGCGTGGCCCGGAAAAAATCCACGGCCTGGAGACCGTCGCTCGCCGTCACCAGTTCATAACCTTCCATGCTGAGAACTTCGCGGAGGGCTTCGCGAGTGTGGTCGTCGTCTTCGGCGATGAGGATCTTCATAGAGGTTGAACGGGAAGTGTCAGGATAAATCTAGCTCCTTCTTTATACAGGCTGCAAACCTCGAGTGAGCCGCCATGCAAATCTGCCAGCTCACGCGAAATCGTCAGGCCGATGCCGGTGCCGCTGACGCCCTCGTTCAAGTCGGAGCGCAGGCGCTCAAACGGCTCGAACACCATGCGCCGCTTCCCAGGCGGGATGCCCGGACCGTGATCTTCCACCACGATCCTGACGCTGCTGCCCGCTGTTTCCGTGCGGATGGAGACCCATTTGCCATGGGCGGCGTACTTGTCCACATTGGAAAGCAGGTTCCCCAGGATCTGCTCCAGAGCATCCGCATCCGCCTTCATGGTCGGCGGGCCCTTCAAAAGCGTGTGTACCTGAAAGCCTTTGTTTTCCAGCAAGGTTCGCCAGTTCCCCACCGCACGGGCCACCACTTCATCCAGCACGATCGGCTTGATCTGCACGCTCAGCTTGTCCCGTTGCTGCCGCGCGTAGTTTAGCACATTTTGAATCAGCCGGTTCAGCCGTGCCGTCTCCGTCTCCACCACCCGCAGATGCCGCTGGGCGACCGTATCGCCGCTGTCTTCGATGCGGTGGGCCGCCATCTCCGTATAGAGCTGGATGTTCGTCAGCGGCGTTTTCAATTCGTGTGAAATCTGGTTCACAAAGCTGACCCGCTGCTGCGCCAGACGAAGTTCCCGGGCGTTTTCACGAAAGAATGTCCAGGCCAGCGCCAGCACCAGCAGGCAGCCGGATCCCACCCCCAGCAGAATGGGAAAGAGATAGGGTTTTGGAAACTCCATGGATGCAGGCGAATAGCTGAGCACCCACTGGGTCAATGGGGCCGAACATTCCAGCCACGCAGAAGGCGGCCGATTGGATCCCGGCAGCAGCCGGCCTGCAAGATGCAGCTGAATCCCGCTCGTCGTGGCCAGCGCCATCCGCCCTGGGTAGCTTTCCAGCCCAGGCGGCGGCAAACGGTCATACAGGGCCCTGCGCAGCCGCGGGCTGTCCAGCCGGGCACAGACGAGAGTCCCATCTCCCAGATTCCGCCAATAGATGAAATCGCCATCGGTGACATGCCAGCCGGAAGCGAAAGGAACCTGGAGCGCGTGCCCCTCAAGACTTTGCAGCCGATAGCCTTCCGTGCGTGAAAAGGTCTTCCACACGGCCTTCCGGCTACGGTCTGGCGGCACTTGGCCTGCCGCACTTTCCAAGGCAAAAAAAGGTCCCCCGGCCTCCCTTTCCCGGCCTAGAGCGGACTTCAGCAGTGCCAGCAGAATGGTTGATCGGGACGCGGCGTCGGCGCCTTCTCCCGGATGCAAATCCTGCTTTCCTGAAATCAGCGTCACCACTCCGCCTGGGGCAGCCGTCCAGGTTTCGGCGACCCATTCATGCCCGCCCAAGGCGGTGGCCATCTCCGCAGCCGAGGCCGCAGGGGCACTGCCCATCTGGTCCAGCCCGTCGGTGAACCGGCGCAGGTCATTGACCAGCTGCTGATTGGCGGCGGCCAGACGTTCCGTCAGCACTGCCGCCATGGCGGCATCCGTACTACGCGCCGCATCGCGAATGAGGTAGGTGCCCAGCCAGGTCAGCAGCGCCACAGGCGTGATGACCAGCAGGATGAGCAAGAGATTGGTGCGGCGCTGCTGCATGAAGTCTTCGCTACGATAAGCCTCCGCCCGAATCGCAACAGCAGGTTTATGCAGAGAATTTTCGCGCGCCTGAGAATCAAAACGATCTTTTGCATCCATCCGTTTCCGCGCGCGGAACCCCTCGGGCCCCAGCTTCCACAGCCCTTAGCTTGACGGTGCAGCAGCACGGTCCAGCGAAAGAATGGCGGCCGAATACCCGCCGACGGCCAGATGAATGCTGAAAGGCTGGTCTTCCCATTCTCCTTCTACCGCCGTCGCATCCACACAGGGGTGCCCGTCCAGGTCATGCCCGTACACCTGGGCATCGCTATGAAAGCGCACCTTCCAGAGCCCTGGGGATGGCACACCGATGCGCACATCGCCCGCTGCCTGATGGCTGAGATTCAGGACCACCAGCACATCATCTCCCGGCCCGCCTTCAAGCCAACGGCGATAGCCGAGCACTTTGCGGTCATGTTCCAAATGATGAACTTGGATGAACTGGCCTGTTAGGCCGGCCGTTGTCCCTGTGAAGTTTCTGCGCAGCTGCGCGAGATCCCGATACAGGGCCAGCACGCCCTTGAACTCTTCCGGCCTTGACCAGTCCAGAGGCACATCATCGCGGAACCATTCATCCGTCAGGAACTCCTGCCCCTGAAAGATCATCGGGATGCCCGGGGCCGTGTAAAGCAGCGCTGCCGCCAGATTCGAACGCTGCCGTGCAGGCAGCGCCGCTGCATCCTCCGGCGAGATTTCCGAAGGCAGCCGCGCCTTGCCATTGGCCACCTCATCATGGGATTCACTGTAAATCACCCGCTTGAACACGTCCCCATCAAAGCAGCACGTCAGCGCGGATTGAAGGACCTCCAGGTGGCGGTGCTGGTCCTCAGTCTGGGTCATCACATCCCGCACCGGATGCACAAAGGCCGCATTCCATTGCGTGCGAAAGCCTGCACCACCTGCGCCGGTGCCCTTCACCAGCCATTCACTGTCGCGCAGATCTTCGGCGATGGTGATGGCATCCGGATACTGGGCGTGGATTTCATCATTCACCCACTGCATCAGGCTCCAGCCCTCTGAAAGATCATCGTCGGGATGGCCCGGATTGCCTTGGCAACTGCGGATGAAAACCGTCATGTCCCAGCGCAGGCCGTCCACCCCATACTCCTCAAACCACATCAGGGCATTGTCCCGGATGTAGGTGCGCACCTCGCCCCGCCCATAATCAGGCCGTGTGTCTCCCCATGGCGTGCTTGAGCGATGGTCATTGTAAAAATAGATGCCGCCTTTGTCGTTTTCAGACCAACCGTCAAACTGCCAAAGGCCAAGATCCGAAGGACCAAAGTGGTTGTACACCACATCCATGATCACCGCGATGCCATGGGCGTGCGCCGCCTTGACAAAAGCCAGCAGGCCCTGAGGCCCACCGTAGGCAGACTCCACCGCATAAGGGCTCGCAGGATTGTAGCCCCAGGAGAAATCCCCCGCGAATTCCGCCACCGGCATCACCTCGATCGCATTGATGCCCAGACTTTTCAGATAAGGCATCTTTTCAACTGCACTGGCGAAGGTGCCATGGGCGGCCCCCTCCGGCACATGAAAAGAGCCCAGGTGCATTTCATAAATGACCAGGTCATTCATCTTCGGCGCAGTGAAGGCAGGCCCCGCTTCTTCTGGCCGCGGCTTCCAGATCAGCGTGTTGCCCACGGAATTTTCCATGACCCGCCCGCGCGGGTCCGGACGTGTGAACTCCTTTTCCCCATGACGGATGTGATAGAGGTAGCCTTGCCCCTCCTCAGCCCCATCCACCAGGGCAAACCAAGTGTCGCCCTCTTCTCTCTTCATCGGATTCGCTGTCGGATCCCAATTGTTAAAGTCCCCCACCACTGACACGCTTTCTGCATGAGGGGCCCAAACGCGAAAGGCTGCTCCTTTGGGCTGCACGATGCAGCCCATGCCAGCAATGACGTGGATTTTTTCCAAGGCTTTTTTGCGATCACTCATGAGGTGAAAGAGGGAAGGGGAAGGATATCAACAATGAGGAGCAAGGATTCGCAGCAGGGCTATTTCCGCCCAGCGATCACGCGATAGATTATCAGCAGCACCAGGGACCCGAGAGTGGCAATGCCGAGGCTGCGCAGATCAAACTGCTGCACCGAACCAAAATCCAGCTGGGTGCCAATCCAGCCACCGACAGAGGCACCCACCACACCGAGAATGATGGTGAGGAAACAGCCGCCAGGGTCTTTGCCCGGCATCAAAAATTTAGCAATGCCGCCTGCAAGCAGGCCGAGAACAATCCATGAAATAAAGCCCATAGTCGTGATTCAGATAAATTGGTTAGGTAAAAAATAAAATCAGGCTGGCCTGGCTAGGGGAAGACCACCGCCAACCTGATATATCGGGGGGGAAAGAGGAGACTATTCCGTCACTTTTTCGACAGCATCGCGGATGCCTTCGGCAGGGCGCGCATCCAACGCATCGTCAATTTTGTCGCCCACTTTGCCAGCAGGGCCTTTTTCTTCTTTGCAGCTCACGGCGGTCAGGGTGAAGGCCGAGGCAGCCACGGTCAGGGTGAGGAGGCGAATGAGTTTCATAGGAGTCGTAGAGTTGATGTTAACAAAAAGTGCGAAACGCACCTCCAGCCTGCTTTTGCACCGGCCATGCCACGGCTGGATGCGCCCACTTAATTCATTGATTCACAATGCCTTGGACTTCATCCGATTGCAGTCCGCCCACTTGAAACAGGCTGAATGCACGGATTCAAAATGCCCGCCTCCTTGCCGATTGCATGTGCCTTTTGGGAAATCACCTGTCTTTTTACTTTACATAGTGTTGTTTTTACACTTTCATGCCGTGCATGAAACACACCTATGAATACCCGCGCGCGGCATTGACGGTGGACTGCGTTGTTTTTGGGTTTGACGACACGGAGCTGAAGGTCCTCCTGATCGAACGAGGCATCGCCCCTTTCAAAGGTCAGTGGGCCCTGCCAGGCGGCTTTGTGCGGGTGGATGAAACCTTGGATGAAGCCGCACGACGCGAACTCATGGAAGAGACCGGATTGAAAAAACTCTTTCTCGAGCAGCTCTACACCTTCAGCTCGGTGGACCGCGACCCTCGTGAACGCGTGATCAGTGTGGCCTACTACGCCCTCACCAAGCCCGCCGACCACCGCACCCAGGCCACCACCGATGCCGCCGATGCCCGGTGGTTTCCCGTCCGTCAGATCCCCGCACTCGCTTTCGACCACGCCAACATCTTCGCCACCGCCCTCCAGCGTCTGCGCGGTAAGCTCCGCTACGAACCCATCGGCTTTGAACTCCTGCCGCCCAAGTTCACCCTCAGCCAGCTCCAGCAGCTCTACGAGGCCGTGCTCGGCACCGACTTGGACAAGCGCAACTTCCGCAAAAAAGTTCTCAGCTACGGTCTCCTCCTCCCCCTTGATGAAACCCACCGCGAAGGCGCCCACCGCCCCGCCCAGCTCTTCCGCTTCGATCCCGTGCGCTATGAGAAACTCAAGCAAAAAGGATTCTTGTTTGAACTCTAATCTCTCATTTTATGCCTCCTGAACGCCTCATCACCCTGAAAGGTTTTCTCAGCAATCTGCTAGATCAGCACAGGCGACGGAAAGACCGCCCCTTTTGTTTCATCCTTGGTGCGGGCGCATCTAGTGCCTCTGGTATTGCAACGGGCACCGAAATGGCGCGCGAGTGGCTTGAACAACTGCATGAAGCGGAAGATTTCACAGGTTCGAATCTCGAAGACTGGGCCACCGCCGAAAACCTCGGCATCGAGAATTTCGACATCCACAATCTGGGACGTTTTTATCCGGAACTTTATTCTCGCAGGTTCAGTGACAGCCCTGAGGCGGGATACGCTTTTCTTGAAGACAAAATGCAGGGCAAGGACCCCAGTTTTGGCTATTCTATCTTGGCCTACCTACTTGCGGAGACACCTCACAAAATTGTCATTACGACCAACTTTGATAATTTAGTCGCCGACGCATTATCGATTCATTCTACCACATTTCCCATCGTGGTTGGACATGATGCTTTGGCTGACTATGCTCAGGTGGACCTTCGACGTCCGCTCGTTGCTAAGGTTCATGGCGGGCTTGGATTTTCTCCAAAGAATTCCACTGAGGAATTAAAAGTTCTTTCCGAAACCTGGCAGAAAGCCCTCAAGCGCATCTTTGAGCGTTATACCCCCATAGTCATTGGCTATGATGGTAACGATGGATGTTTCATGAACCTTCTGGAAGACATGCAGGATGGTGAGATTGATTGTCTTTATTGGTGCTATTATTGCCCTGATGATGACGCAATTGCCCAGGTAGCCAAAGTGCCTGAGCGTGTTAAAAACCTTGTCAAGGCGAAGCAGGGACGTCTCGTGCCTATTCGAGGTTTCGATGAACTGATGTTACTGATCAAACGACAGCTAGGACCTGCGACCAAAATGCCAGATTTGCTTGCTCAAATGAAGGAGCGTGCCCGCGAGCGTGAAAGCGCGTACGATGAACAAGAGCGAGCTCTCAGTATAAAACTGAAAACTCCAGCCCAGCGCACAAAGAACGCATCTCTTCCAAAAGGAACCAGCGAGGCACCTTTTTCAGAAGTAGATAAACTTCTTTCTCACGCGGTTGGCGAACTAGCCAAAGAACGCAAAGAAAAACCCTGGTGGTTGTGGGAGGATGAAGCGTCGTCTGCCGACTCGCTGGATGAGACAGATCGTATCTACAAAGAAGCCCTGGCAGCGCTTCCCGGTTGTGCAGAGCTGATGGGCAACTACGCCCTCTTTCTTGAGAACGAGCGCAAGGATATGGAACAGACCGAAGCGTTATATAAACGCGCCATTGAGGCTGACCCAAAACATGCCAACATTCTATGCAACTACGCTGTCTTTCTTGAGACCGAGCGCAAGGATATGGGACAGGCCGAAGCGTTATATAAACGCGCCATTGAGGCTGACCCAAAACATGCCAATAACCTCGGCAACTACGCCCACTTTCTTGAGCACGAGCGCAAAGACATGGAACAGGCTGAGGCCTTCTACAAACGAGCCCTTGAGGCTGAGCCAAAAAATGCCAATAACCTCGGCAACTATGCACAGTTTTGTTTGATTCAAGGTCGTCTTTCTGAAGGACTTACCTGGTGCCAAAAAGCCGAGGCTTTGGCTCCGCTTCCTACCGATCTTCAAATTGAGTTGTGCTTTTATCGTCTAGCCCATGATCCCTCGGCATGGCCTGAAAAGCTGGGAGAAATGGAGCACCTACTGAACGCTGGCAAGCGGTCTCTCAATTGGCCTTTAGAAGACAATGTGGCAAACGCAGAAAAGTCGGGCCATCCCCATATCGGTCTCTTGCGCGCCATCGCAGAAGTGATCAGCCATGATGCGCCTATCAGCAGTCTCGACGTTTTCGACGAGTGGCCAAAAAGGCATGATGAACCGCCAGATAGAAGCTTGGCCAATACCCCAGTGGAGTAACATTCCGCCCAACTCTTCCGCTTTGATCCCGTGCGGTATGAGAAACTGAAGCAAAAAGGATTCTTGTTTGAATTATGAAACCCCCACGTCTTCCCCAACTCCCTTTTGCCCGCAGTTATTGGGTCGTCCCAGGCAAACTGCTCGCCGGTTTTCTCCCGGGCGACCGAGATCCCTTCGTCGCCAAGGCAAAGCTGGAATCGCTGCTCAATTGTGGCATCTCGCACATCACCAATCTCATGGAGGAGGATGAATCGGATCCCATCCAAAAGCGGCGATTCACCGATTATACCACCGAATGGTTCGACCTCGGCCGCATCCGGGGCGAGCCCGTCACGTGGGATCGAAGCCCGACTCGCGATCTGGGCATTCCCCGCGTCGCAGACATGGTTGCCACCCTGGACGTGCTGGATGAAGTGCTGGCCGAGGACCGCGCCGCCTATGTCCACTGCTGGGGCGGCAAAGGCCGCACAGCCACCGTCATCGGCTGCTGGCTAGCCCGTCACGGCGAGACCGATCCTTTGGGCAAATTGATGCAACTCACCGCACACGCCCGCATTCATTTTCCCGTCATTCCGGAAACCGCCCAGCAACAAACCTTCGTCACGAATTGGAAACGCAATCAATGAATGCCCCGACCCATCCCCAACGCATCCTCGGCGGCCTTTACGGCTCGCTCGTGGGCGATGCCCTGGGCGTGCCTGTGGAGTTTAAACCGCGCGCCGACCGTGTGGCGGATCCCGTGACGGACATGCGTGACTACGGCACCCACGGCCAGCCTGCGGGCACGTGGTCGGACGATGGCGCCTTGCTCCTCTGTTCTGTGGAAAGCCTGGTCGAAAAAGGTTTCGATACCGAGGACATGGGAGCCCGTTTTGTGCGCTGGTGCAGCCTCGGTCATTGGACGGCCCATGGGACGGTCTTTGATATCGGCATCGCCACTCGCAAGGCATTGCGGCTCATCGAGCAAGGTTGCCCAGCCGAGTTGGCTGGTGGCCGGGACCCGTATGACAATGGCAACGGCTCCCTCATGCGCATTCTGCCCGTGACCCTGGCCTTTTACCCCAAGGACGAATCCCTCTTTCGCAGCCA
The DNA here is from genome assembly GCA_040386955.1 of Verrucomicrobiota bacterium. GTDB lineage: Bacteria > Verrucomicrobiota > Verrucomicrobiia > Verrucomicrobiales > Verrucomicrobiaceae > Prosthecobacter. The sequence goes on along the minus strand of JAZKER010000012.1, from coordinate 70,398 downwards.
TTTGGAAAGGGCCTCAGCCATCACTCATGGACACGCACGCTCAAAAATGGCCTGCACCTTTTATGGGCTCATGGTCCGTGCATTGATGCACGGCCTCGATCCGCAAGCTGCGCTTCATCAGGCGCAAGCCTGTTTCGCAGGTATCTACGAAAGGTCCGGAGAGTTCAGCCACTTCATCACCGTGATGCAACCCACACTTGGCACCCTGCCAGAATCTCGGATCGGTTCGGGAGGCTACGTCATGGAAACCCTCACCGCAGCCCTGTGGTGCCTGCTAACCACAAGTTCATTCTCCGAATGCGTCCTCAAAGCCGTGAATCTGGGCGATGACACCGACACCACTGGCTGCGTCGTTGGCGGCCTCGCCGGTGTTTATTACGGGCTCGAGGCCATCCCTGAAGACTGGCGTGCAAAGCTGCCCCGGCGGCAAAGCCTGCATGATCTTTTCCAACCCTTCATTTCGCTCTGTTCACCATGAGTCCTGACCAAATCACCCGCAAAAGTAAGTTTCTCAGCTTGGTGCTGCGGCATCAACCCGAGACCGCCCACATCCAACTGGATGCTGCCGGCTGGACACCCGTAAACGAACTCCTCCAAGGCTGTGCCCGTGCCAACAGGCCCATGACTCGCGAAGAACTGGAGCACATCGTCACGACGAATGCCAAAAAGCGCTTCGAATTCAGTGCCCGTGGCACTCACATTCGCGCCAGCCAAGGCCACTCGGTGGAAGTGGATCTGCAATACGAGGCTAAGTCCCCGCCAGTGGTGCTCTACCACGGCACCGCGACACGTTTTCTCGATGCCATCCGTGAAAAGGGCCTGCTGAAAATGAACCGCCATCAGGTCCATCTTTCCGCCGAAACTCGCATCACCCAAGAAGTCGGTGCACGGCACGGCAAACCCGCCCTTCTCACCATTGATGCAGCCGCCATGCAGCAAAACGGCCACGTCTTTTACCAAAGCACCAACGGCGTCTGGCTCGTGGACCACGTGCCCCCAGCCTTCATCACCTTTCCATGAAAACCACCATCCTTTACCGTCCTGTAGGCCCAAAAGAACTGGCTCTGATTGAAGCCTCCGGCTGGAGGGCTTTCCCACCTCGTTTGCCCGACCAACCGATCTTTATCCTGTGATGAACGAAGACTACGCCGTCCAAATCGCGCGCGACTGGAACGTCCGCGCCTCAGGCTCTGGCTACGTCACTCGCTTCGAGGTCCAAACCGACTTCCTGACTCGATATGAGGAACAAGTCGTCGGTGGCCATGTTCATCGTGAACTGTGGGTTACCGCTGAGGAATTGGAGGCCTTCAATCAACACATCATCGGCCTGATCAAAGTCACCCAATCCTTCTTCCCAAGCCCCGAAGAGGCCTAATAACAAAGCCCAGGGCCAACGAGCCTCAGCGAGTGCAACCCTGGGTAAGACCATACCCCTTCCCGACGAGGGCTAATTCCAGTTTGGGCAGCTCCATTTCAGACTCACCCCCCCTTCAATCTTATGGACATTGTCACTCATGCAGCCATCGGCCTGGTGATCGCCGGAGCATTCATAGATCGGCCGGAGATGGCATTGGCTCTATTGGCAGGTTCAGTGGCTCCAGATCTGGATGTGTTAAGCAGGCTGCTGGGCAAGAGGGCGATGCTTCTCTGCCACCAGACTTTCAGTCACTCGATCCCGATACTAACGGCCATCTCACTCTTGCTGGGGATGGTGCCAGCCTTCGGCATGCCTGTAGCCTTGGGCTTTGGGTTGGGCAGTCTGCTGCATGTGCTTATGGACTATACCAATACTCTCGGCGTCACCCTGCTGTGGCCTTTTGTGGGACGAAGGATGCAAATCGGTTGGGTCTTTTTTGTGGATGCTTTTGTGATAGCTGTCTCGTGCATTGCAGCTGCGACCACCTTTCTCTGGTTCCAGCAAAACATGACACCATCCGTTCCTGTCGCGTTCGTCATGCTGATCCTCTTCATCTTATATTGGACCTGCAAAGGCCTGCTGCTAAGGCGCGCTCGGATGACCACCGGAGAAGGAACTGTCTCGGTCCTTCCGTCAGCCTGGCTGCCCTGGCAATTCTATATCTGTTTTCGCCACGGGCAGGAAGTAATGGTCGATCTGCTGGACCTGCGCACGGGGTTGCGCAAGCAACTCTCCGCTCATTCAATCATGGATGAGCAGGTCTCCTCTGTTTTGCAACCGCTGCCAGAATGGCAGCTCATGCGTGGCCTTTCACCTGCCTACCACGCCATCAAATCCGAGACTGTGGGTGAGGAGCAACGGATTTTTTGCAGCGATCTCAGGGTCCGAAATTTTAACTCCACCTTTGGCGACCTCGACATTTTCGTGAATGCCCAAGGCACCGTTACCCAAACCATTTTCCATGTCTAAATCCCTTCATTCCATGCATGGCTTCCGATTTTCGATCACGGATGCCATTGTTCTGGTGATCGCAGGAGCCACGACCTTCGAGCTCTCGCGCCGGGACAATGCGTTGACCTGGTTGCCTCCTGTCGTCATTGGCCACTTCTTCCTCTTCTGCAATGTCTTCCGGCTGCGCCGGAACTATGAACTTCTCTGGGCCCTGTTCTTTCTGCTGAATGTGGGTTTCTGGATGAGCCGGCTGTCGCTCGAAGCCTGGCCACCCTTGCTCACCCAGCTTCCGGTGACAGTCACTCTCCTCATGGCCGAGATCCGTTCCCCCCGCTACCACGGCATCCTGGCCAGGAAGCACAATCCTCGACTTGCAGAATATCTGGCAGCCAGAAATCGCACCCCTGTCTGATGAATGCGCCCACCAACAAAACCAGCGATCACCGGGATGGACGGAGCCTCTCCATCCTCGGCTGCCTGCTCGGCACGGCCATCGGCGATGCATTGGGTTTGCCCACCGAAGGCATGTCGCGAAAAAGGGCCATGCGGTTTCATCAACCTCTGTTAGGCCATCGCCTGTTCTTCGGTCGTGGCATGTTCAGTGACGACACCGAACACACGCTCATGGCAGCCACGGCCTTGATGCGTCATCCTCACGATCCCGCCGCCTTTCAGCGTTCGCTGGGCGGGTCATTGCGCTGGTGGTTGCTCGCCTTGCCCGCAGGGGTGGGATTGAGCACCGCGAAGGCCATCCTCAGGCTTTGGCTTGGCTTTCCTGCCTCGCGTGCCGGAGTTCGTTCAGCGGGAAATGGGGCAGCGATGCGCAGTGCCATTCTCGGAGCGGTTTTCTCCGATGATTCCGAAAAGAGACGCGCCTTTACTTTAGCCGCCTGCCGACTCACCCATACCGATCCGCGGGCCGAAGAGTCAGCCCTACTTGTGGCAGAAGCAGCAGCCGCAGCGACCAATGGCGAACAAACGCCTCAGATTCTTGAACATCTTCATTCGTTCATCACCAGCCTGGAGATGGAGGATCGTTTTGCTAAACTCGTCTCGGCTCTTGAGTCTCAAAATACCGTGGCTGAATATGCCTCGGCCATCGGTTGTGAACGAGGTGTCTCGGGCTTTGCTCCCAATACCGTCTCTGTGGCTTTGTATGCTTGGTTACGGCACCGGGGTAATTTCAGGCAGGTGCTCAGCGAAGTGATTGCCTGTGGCGGAGATACAGACACCGTCGCCGCCATCGCCGGAGGCATATGCGGCGCAGAAACGTCTGAAACAGACATCCCTGCTGCTTGGCTAAACGGTGTTTGTGATTGGCCAAGATCCATCGCTTACATAAAGCAAGTCGCAGAGGCCTTGCCGCCGCATCTAGCAGATAACAACGCTCCCATTCCACACCTAACAACCCTGATGATTTTGCCTCGCAATCTCCTGTTTCTTGGCATCGTCCTCACGCATGGCTTTCGCCGTCTGTTACCCCCCTATTGATTTTCCCCCACATGAAAACAGATACCCCCCTCCTCACCGACCTCTATCAGCTCACCATGGCCGCGGGTTATTGGAAATGTGGCAAGGCCGAGCAAGAGGCGGTCTTCCACCTCTTCTTTCGCAAGCTGCCCTTTGCAGGCGGCTACGCCATTGCTGCAGGTCTGGGCGATGTGGTGAAGTGGCTGCAAGGTTTCCACTTCGCCCCGGCGGAGCTGGAGTATCTGGCCACGATCCCAGGACGAGATGGCAAGCCGTTGTTTGAACCTGGTTTCCTCGACTATCTCGGTGCCATGAAATGGCAGTGCGATGTGGCGGCCATTCCTGAGGGCACCGTGGTGTTTCCTCATGAGCCCCTGCTGCGCATTCAGGGGCCACTCATTCAGGCTCAGCTTGTCGAGACCGCCCTGTTGAACATCGTCAATTTCCAAACCCTTATCGCCACCAAAGCAGCTCGTGTCTGCCAGGCCGCACAAGGGGAGCCCGTGTTGGAATTCGGCCTGCGCCGGGCCCAGGGGCCGGACGGTGCCGTGATGGCCAGCCGGGCCGCTTTCATTGGCGGCTGTGCCTCGACCTCGAACGTGCTCGCGGGCATGACCCATGGCATTCCCGTACGCGGCACCCATGCCCACTCGTGGGTCATGTCGTTCGATACCGAGCTGGAAGCCTTCGCCACCTATGCCGAGGCCATGCCTAACAACTGTGTGTTTCTGGTGGATACCTATGATACCGTGGAAGGTGTGCGCCATGCCGTGGAGATAGGCCAGCGACTGCGGGCGCAAGGTCACGAACTGGCGGGCATCCGGCTAGACTCGGGGGACCTCGCCTGGTTGAGCATTGAGGCCCGCCGCATTCTGGATGAGGGCGGTTTTCCTCAGGCAAACATCGTGGCCAGCAACGACCTGGATGAACATCTCATCGAAAGCCTGAAGCATCAGGGTGCCACGATCAATGTCTGGGGTGTGGGCACCAAGCTCGTCACCGGAGGTGAACAGGCAGCCTTGGGCGGCGTCTATAAACTGGGTGCCATCCGCCATGAAAATGGCGAGTGGGAGCCGAAGATCAAACTCAGCGAGCAGGCGGTGAAAGTGAGCAATCCCGGCATCCAGCAGCTGCGCCGTTTTACCCTGAATGGCGAGTTCCGCGGCGATGCCATTTACGATCAGGAAACCGGCTGCCCCACACCCACTGAGATCATGCACCCCGCCGATCCTCAACGCAGCAAGATCATGCCCGAAACCGCCACTCATGAGGATCTCTTAAAACCTGTCTTTCAACGCGGCCAGTTTGTGGCTGGACAACCCACCCTTCAAGAAATCCAGGCCCGCACCCGTCATCAGCTTCAGCACCTGCACGCCACGGTAAGACGCCTGCAGCATCCACACGAATACCCCGCCGGAGTCGAGCGCAGCCTTGCCGAAAAGAAACTGGCCATGATGGCGAAAGCAAAAAGTACTTCGGGGCTTTAGCCCGTTAAACTCTGTTCACGATCCAACCTCCACTCGATATTTAGATGACCCTCGAAGCACTCCAAGCCAACATTACCACCCTGGATGTGGATGCCATCGTCAATGCCGCGAATTCATCGTTGCTGGGCGGTGGGGGTGTGGACGGAGCCATTCATCGGGCCGCTGGGCCGGATCTGGTCCACGAATGCAGATTGTTAGGCGGCTGCAAAACAGGCCAGGCAAAGATCACTAAAGGTTATCAGCTCAAAGCACGACACATCATCCACACCGTAGGCCCAGTATGGCGCGGTGGCACTCACGGTGAGCCTGAACTGCTGCGCGCCTGCTATGACGAGAGCTTGCGCCTGGCCTGCAAACACGGTCTCCACAGCCTTGCCTTTCCCTGCATCTCCACTGGCATCTATGGCTATCCGGCAGACCTCGCCGCAAGCATTGCCGTCGCCGCTGCACGTGATTTTGCGATCCGTGACACCTCGCTAAATCACATCATCTTCTGCTGCTTTTCAATTCAGGACAAGCAGCTCTATGAGACCATCCTCAAGGCCCCATGAAAAACGTCTTCCCCATCGTTGACGATCGCGTGCAGACACGTTCGCTCGAGTCGCACATTGTGGATCACTGCAACCTGCGCTGTGCGGCCTGCTGCTCCCTGTCGCCTCATCTGCCGAAGTGGGAAGTGGAGCCTGTGCAACTGGCGGAAGAACTGCGTCTGGCGCGCCGCGTCATCGCGCCGACGTGGCTAAAATTGGTGGGAGGTGAGCCGCTGCTGCATTCGCGACTCCTGGAATGCCTGGAAGTGGCCAAGGCGGCAGACATTGCCACGATTGTTTCAGTCACGACGAATGGCTTTCTGCTGCCTCGGCAGCCCGACGAGTTTTGGCAAATGCTGGATGCCCTCACGGTATCGCTCTATCCCCAGCCTGCACTGCCTGCCGCCACAATCCAACTCATCGAAGAAAAAGCCGCGCAGCATCAAGTGCGGCTGAACTGGAAAAAGCAGGACCAGTTTGTGCAAATGGATCGCGAAGAGCGCTGTGAGGATGACCGGGAGAATGAAGCCATCTGGGCCGCCTGCTGGCTGAGACGCCGCTGCCACATGATCCGCGATGGGCGCTTTTCTGCCTGCACCCGCCCGGCCCATTTTGGCAAGCTGCTGGATGTGGACTTCACGGCGGATGGCGTGCTCTTGGAGGAAGCCAGCACTGCCGAGCAAATCCAGTCCTACCTCCAACGCACCGAGCCTCTGGAAGCCTGCGCCCTTTGTCTGGGCGGCAATGCTCCGGAAACCCCACATCGCCAACTGAAACCCGGAGAGGAGCGGGTGCGAGTGACGGCATGAAGACGGTGCGCAGCTATGCTCCTTTTGGCACTCGGCCCGGCTACCACACCACCGACGGCCTAACCGAAGGTGAAACCATTCGCGCAGTAATGGCTCAGTCTCACTTGCCGCGGGCCTGGGACGTGGAAGGGGTTCGCAACTACCTCGCCCGCTGCCCAGATGGTCTGCACACCTGCTTTGCAGGCATTCACGCCATTCCGCCAGGGCATGATCTGGTGCAAACCGAGGACCGTTATGAGATCCGGCCCAGCCCGATCTCGCCCAAGGCAAACAAGACCTTGGCCGAGTTGCTTGAGCAATCCGTGGCTCGTTTGCTCGCCGACGGAAAGCGGGCGGCGGTGGCCTTAAGCGGAGGTTTGGACAGCGCTTTGCTCGTGGCCATTCTTCGTCGCTTAGGCCGGGATGACATCCCCGTGTTTACCCTCACCAGTGGATTGCCAGGCTACTGTGAAAGAAACCTCACAAGCCAGACCGCGAAACTCTTGGGTGTGGAAAATTTACAGGTCATCGACACCGATGAGGCGCAATGGATCGCCGCCTTTCCCGAAGTGATCGCAGCGGCTGAGGTGCCCTTGTTTAATCTGCATCCCGTTCATCGCTGGTTGCTGGCCCAGGCCCTGCGGCAGCAAGGCTACGAAGTGCTGCTGACAGGCGATGGAGCCGATCAAGTCTTCGCTGGGAGCGATCCTCGCAACTACCTGCCCATCATCGGCGCGCTCACCCGGAGTGCAGGTCTCGAACTTCGCTCCCCCTTCTTTGATGAGGCCCTGCTCGCTACAGCACCAGTCCCCACTCCCGACAAAAGTGCCTTGCGTGAAGTGGCCCGTACCTGGCTGCCCGAGGCACTGATCACCCGCCCCAAAACAGCCACCTATGCACCCGATCTGGATCTCTCCGCTTATTGGAATGAGACAGCCATTCACCGCCTGGCCAGACAGCTAAACCTCCAAGCCCCACAGTCGGCCGTGAATGCAGAGACCACCTTGTGGACCTCCCTTGGGCTTCTCGCCGATTTTTTGAACTGATGTGCGCCATTGCCGGAATCATCGCCCCCCATCTGGAGGCTGAAGTCGCAGCAGGGAAGGTTCATGCCATGCTACGTCGCCTACGCCATCGAGGGCCTGATGGCAGCGGTGTCCAAACCCGCTCCCACAGCGTCCTGGGGGCTAATCGCCTGGCTCAAGTGGATGCGGCCAACGGACAGCAGCCAATGTCATCACCCGATGGTCGCTGGACGCTGGTCTTCAATGGCGAGATTCACAACCACCGCGCCTTGCGTCAGGAACTGGCCGGGCACTGGCGCTTCATCACGCATTCCGACACGGAGGTCCTGCTCGCCGCCCTCATCACTTGGGGAGAAGAGGCGTTGCTGCGGCTCAATGGCATGTTCGCTTTTTTCCTTTGGGATGCTCAAAAGAATGAAGGCTTGGCGGGTCGCGATCGGCTGGGCGTGAAGCCTTTTGTCTGGATGTCGTATGGGGATGGACTGGCCTTTGCATCTGAGGCGAAAGCTCTGTTAGAGATCCTTCCAGGACGACCTCAAATCAATTCAAAGGCGGTCTTAGAATACTTCGTCGCCCCATGTTTCAGCGGCGTGGCAGAGCCCATGTTCGCTGGCATGCACCATCTGCCACCCGGCCACTTGCTGACTCTCATAGAAGGCCGAGTGGAACAGCGCGCCTGGTGGCGCTATGACCTGCGGCGGAGTGTCAATGACGATGCGGAAGGTCTGCAACAAGCCCTGCACGCACTGTTGCCCCGCACCGTGGCCCGGGCTTTGGATACTAACACTCGCGCTGCCGTGTTCCTCAGTGGCGGATTAGACAGCACGCTCCTGGCAGCCTGCGCAAACATCCATGATATGACTTGTGGTTATACCATTACATTTGAAGGTCAGCCTCATTTTGACTATGCAAAGGCCCTGATGGTGAAATCAGACGACGTGCCCTTTGCAACTCAAGCAGCGCATGAGATCGGGATGAACCATCACGTGGTGCCAGTGAGCCGCGCCACCTTGGCCGATGACCTGCGCACGCTGGCGATTCATAATGATGCCCTGCCAGCCTGGGAGCAGGAGCTGGCGCAGCACCATCTGGCCCGCGCCGTTTCCACCCAATATCGGGCGGTACTGGTCGGCGATGCAGCGGATGAAACCCACTATGGTTATGGCTTCATGCTGGATGATGTCAGCATCTCTGGAGCAGGAGCGCTGTTGAGCCGCTTCGGCAGCCCCAAGCTGAATCGCGGCATGGAAGGCGCAGCATCGGAACTGCGGCATCATTACACTCACATGATGGCCGAGGCTGGTCATGGAAACATCACGCGTGCAGATCGGCTGCGTGGCATCACGCATCTCATCGTGCAGCGCTGGCTGCCACGGTTGCTTCACAATGGAGACATCCACACCATGGCCCACAGCGTGGAGGCCCGTGTACCCTTTGCAGATGCGGAACTGCTGGAGCTCGCCGTACAGATCCACCCCGAACTGGCACTGAGTGGCGGCTTGGAAAAATCCCTCCTCCGTCAGGCCGCCAAAGGGCTCATGCCCGAGACCGCACGGCTGAGACGGAAATCCAGCTTGTCGAAAGATGATACCTGCACGCGCATCTATCAGCAGGAAGCTCAAAAGGCTCTCAATGCCTCTTCTTACCTCCTCGATCATTGGTTGGATTTACAGGCCCTTCGGCAGCTCTGTCATCCTGCCTGCACGCCCACCGAAATGGAGCGTGCGCTGTTGTTTCGAATCATTTGTTTTCATCATTGGGCCACGGCCTACCAAGTGCGGGAACCATGAAACGCATCCTCTTTTTCACCATCCCTGAGAAAGGCCATCTCAATCCGATGATCGGCCCTGCCGTGTGGCTGCAGCGCCTGGGGCATGAGGTTCGCTTTCATGCCTCGCACGACATCTCCGTCCAGCTCCATGCCGCCGGTCTTCAGGCACTGGACACAGAGACCGAGGCAGCACCGCCACCCGATGCCAATCGTGGAGCCTTCTTTGCCGCAAAGGTGAAGGACGCCGCTTGGCTGCGAGAATGGATCCAGCGCCTGCTGGTGGACGAAGCTCCGGCCCAACTGCCCGAGTTGGATGCTGCCATCCGGCACTTTCAGCCGGACCTGATCGTCACGGATCCCATGATCTACCCGGCCGCCATTGCTGCGCACCGCGCAGGCATTCCCTGGGTGGCTTTGTCCAATTCACTCAATCCTGTTCTCGATGATCGCATCACCAGCGATCTGCTTGAGACAGTCCAGGCCCTGAGTCCAGCGCGACAGGCACTCTTCGCAGCCTATGGCATGAACATGGACTTCCGTGGCTGCGACATGCTCTCGCCCCATCTCACCATCGCCTTCACCACCGAAGCCTTCATTGGCAGATCCGTGCCTGGAGTTGTCATGGTAGGCCCCTCGCTCCCCCCTGCGCAGCGGGGAGATGAAACCAATTTCCCTTGGGAGCTCCTGGCCACAGATCGCCCGAAGATCTTCATGTCATTCGGCAGCCAGATTTATCATCAGCCCGCCCTGTTTCAAAAGGTCATCCGGGCCACGGCGGACATGCAGGTGCAGTTGATCCTTTCGGTGAATGAGTTGTTAGGCAGCCCCCTTTTGGCAAACTTGCCACCGCATGTGCTGGCCTGTCGTTATGCCCCCCAGCTCAAGCTGCTGCCGCAGATGCAGGCCTTCATCACCCATGGTGGGGCGAACAGCGTCATGGAGGCCCTGCACTTGGGTGTTCCCCTGCTCATCTCCCCTGTCTGCAATGATCAGTTTCATCAGGCGCACTTCATTCGCCAATCAGGTGTGGGTTTGGAGTTGGCTCTTGAGAACGCTACCGTGATGGAAATCAGGCACAGCCTACGCACCCTGCTGCATGATCCAGCCATCGCTACCAATGTCCAAAGAGTCACCGAATCCTATGCCCTGGACGGGGCTAAGCGTGCGGCCGAACTAATCGCCACCCTCATATGAAACCCAGCATCACACTCGGCATCACCGCCCGGAATGAGGAGGCCTGCATCGCGGCCACCCTCACTTCGGTGCTGCATGCTGTGGCCTATGCTGAGAGCGAAAACATCGCCACCTATGAAGTCGTGGCCATCCTTGATGAATGCACCGACAGCACAGAAGCCGTGGTCAGAAACTTCCCACGGGTGCAGATCCTCCAGACTCGCGGGGGCCTCATCGAAGCCCAGCGCCTGATCGCCCACAGGCGGCCTTTTGTCATCTTCACCGATGCCGACATCCTGCTGGGTGAAAACGTCATTCTCGAAGTCACGCAGGCCATGTTGGGGGATCCCCATCTCCAGGTGGCTTACCCGACCAAACGCCCTCTGCCACCCCAGCGGTCCAGCCTGATGGCTGCTGCTTTGTATTGCTACAATCGCGTGGAGGGTTTTCAAAAAGCCCGCCGCTATTTTAATGGCAAACTCTTCGCCATCCGCGATTGGCAGGCCCCCACATTGACGGATCTGAAACCCAGGCTGCAACAGCTCTCACGAGATCGCTTTTATGACTTCCACGCAGGCTTGCGTGTGGATGACATTTGGCTGAGCCGCGACATCCTCCTGCGTTACGGAACCGAGGCTATTCGCGAAATCCCCAACGCCGAGATCCACTATCGGCCCCCTGAAACATTCACCGGCATGTATCGCATGTACCTGCGCATGCGGCGGGAGCATGAGCGGCTGAACCTTCTGTTTCCAGAATCCATCCCCGTGCATCAGCATCGCGGTTATGACTGGGAGGCGGAGCGCCGTGCACCCTGGCGTGATCGTATCCTCTGGCGCGTTTTTCGGGTGGCTTTGGGCCTCTGTAAATTGCGCTACAGACTGGAACGGTTCTATTTTCAATCCTTGCCGGGCCAGCCTCCCGAGACTTGGCAACCCGTCACTGAAACCAAAAGAACACTATGATGCGAGTGCGCCCCAGCGGCATCCTGCCTTTGGAACTTTGGGACCTGTGTGTCGGCACAGGCATCTTGTGGGATCACATGTCCCAGGCAGATTTTGGCAATATTCTCAAACGCAGCCTCGTGCAGCTCTGGGAGGGCCGGGGCGAGACTCGCTCCGAAGGCCCTGTGCCAGATGAGGTGCGCAGCTTTCAGGGGTTGTATCTGGCAGGCGGGGGCGCCGAAAGTGTGCTGACAAGTCTCCAGGACGGCCCATGGTCCACAACACATCTGTGCCCGGCACAGCATTTTGCGGGTGAATCCGGCGGAAACTTTTTGTTAGCCCAGCATGACCTCACGGGCTGGATTCTCGATCTGGGTCAGAGTGCCCTGAAGATCAGCGCGGCAGGCCAGCAGCACACTTGGCCGCGTGACCTCACAAGGCTGCCGATCCGTGGGAACGGAGCCTCTGCATCAGAGTGTGGCCAACGTGCGGAGTTGCGGCATTTTCTCGCCGCTGCCCTGCGAGCCTGCAGCCAAATCGTGGATCATTTACCCGAAGGGCTCGTATGTGCTCTGCCCAGTCGTCTGGATGATGCGGGGGTGCCGGAAGGCAGCTCCTACATCGGTATGGGAGGCGATGCGACCCTGCTTCCCGAAGCGTTGGCATTGGCAGGTTTCGGCCAAACCCAAATCCTTGTTTTAAACGATGCCGAACTGGCGGCTACCTCGGCCAAGATGGATCCACGCGTGAACGGACGCACCCTGGTTCTGACCCTCGGCTTTGGGGTCGGCGCAGCTTTGATCACCTGACATGAGCACCGCACTTTTCATTTCCCCCCATCTGGATGACGCCGTGTTTTCCTGCGCCGCGCTGATCCAGCAACTTGTCGCCAAAGGCACGCGAGTGATAGTGGCCACAGTTTTTACCGAAGGCTCATACAACTATGCCCAAAGACGCGACGAGGATTTGAATGCGCTTCATTTGTTAGGCGTAGGAGCCATCCATCTGGGTCACCTGGATGCTCCAGACCGTGATCCACCCTACCAGACTTTTCGCGAAATCATCTTTGGATGGCATGGGGCAGATTCCAGCACCCTCCAGTCCGTCACCCACTCTTTGACGGACTGCTTGAGTCAAACCAAGGCCAGCCACCTCTATGCGCCACTCGGCGCGGGCACGCACGTGGATCATCGCTTGGTGCACGAGGCAGCAAGACAGCTCAAGGGACTCACCTCTCTCACCTTCTATGAGGATCGCCCCTATGCCTATGCGGAGGGTGCCGCCGAGCTACGACTGCGTGAATTAGGATTCGATGACGGCCCTATCCCCGCCCACCTCTTATTAAAGAGCTTCCGCCAACTGCCCCATGTGAAGCAGTTTTTGCCCCCGGGTCACGAACGAAAATTTTGTGAACGACTGCTCCTGCAACCGCTCGAAAAAGCAGCCCAAGCACTTGCCACAAAGCAACTCATCCAGGCCACGGATCACGAAGCATCCGTAAGCCACCAAGCGGCAGCTTGTTACGCCAGCCAGTTCCCGGCGTTCTGTGGAACGCTGAGACGACTGAAACAAACGGACCTTCGCCACAGCCAGCGACTTGGCAGCACGAGCCGCCGCACGGAAAGATACTGGCAGCTTCCTCAAAACTAACGCCTTTCCCCCAGCCCTATGAAAGCCCTTCTCCTCATCGATATTCAAAACGACTTCATGCCCGGTGGCTCACTGGCGGTGCCGGGGGGTGATGAGATCATTCCCATTGTCAATGAGCTGATGCCTCAGTTTGACCTTGTCGTGGCTACACAGGATTGGCATCCGGAGAATCACGGCAGCTTTGCCGCCAACCATCCGGGCAAAAGCATCTTTGAGCAAATTTCGTTAGACGGATTGCCCCAGACCTTGTGGCCCGTGCATTGTGTGCAAAACACCGGAGGTGCTTTGTTTGCTCCCGGTCTCGATACCCGGCTCATTCATCGGGTTTTCACCAAAGGCATGAACCCTCAGATTGACAGTTATAGCGGCCTTCATGACAACGGCCACCGTGCCTCCACAGGCATGGGCGAATGGCTCAAGTCCCAGGCTGTCACGGAGTTGCACGTGGCAGGTGTCGCCACGGATTACTGCGTGAAGTTCACCGTGCTGGATGCCCTGGCCGAGGGCTTTCACGTTAGCCTCATCACTGCCGCATGCCGTGGGGTGAACCTCCAGGCCGGTGATGTGGACCGGGCTCTCGAAGAAATGCGCGCCAATGGCTGCCACATCCTGTGACAGCCGTTGGCATGCTTGGCGGACCTGCGATTACTTCAGTTCCTGAATGCGGATGTTCCGCCACATGACTTCCTTGCCGATGGCCTCGGTCTTTTTGCCGACTCCATGCACCTGGAGGGCGATCACGCCTTCCTTGGTCATGTCATCCTTGAAGTCGGCCGCCGGCACCCCGTTGATGAAAGTCTTGATGCTGTCGCCTTTGCACTCGATGCGGGCCTTGTTCCACTCGCCCTGTTTGAAGGCTTTGCGGGCAGCTTCGTTGTTCTTCAGGTCAAAGAGCCAGCCGCGACGGCCTTCATCATACACACCGCCGGTGTAGGCGCGGGCGCTGGGATCGATTTCAAACTGGTAACCATGCACGCGGTCGGCCGGAAATTTCTTCTTTTTCCCAGCGATCTCCACCTCCGTCTCCTGCGTGTAGTAGTTGCTGCGAAACTGGATGCCGGAGTTCATGGAGGGATCCACCTTAAATTCCAATTCGAGGATGAAGTCACCATACTTCTTGGCCGTGCAGAGAAAGGAGTTGCCCGTATTGGGCACCGTCTTGCCCACCACGGCCCCGTTTTCCACACGGTATTCGGCAGAGCCGCTGTGCTGTTCCCAGCCTGCCAGGGTCTTGCCGTCAAACAGAGGTACAAAGGCATCCTCGGCGCGGGCGGAGGTGAGCAGGGAAAACAGGGCGAGCGGCAGCAGAAGGCGTGATTTCATGGTAGGTCCCTCTTGAACGCAGCCAGCCGCCATCATCTGGCGAAATATCTCACGCTTCCTCCGTCATGGCCTGCCACATCGGGTGAGTGTCTGCATACATGCGGAAGCGCGTCACCTTGCCGGCCTTCAGATCATAAACATGGGCCACGGCCACGCGCATGGACTTGCCCGTCGCAGGCGAAGTGCCGGAGTAATGGCCCAGCACGGTCACCCGGTCCCCGTTTTCCATCATCTCTTCCTCGGTGAAGGCAAAGCCTGTCCAGCGGCGGGAATTGGCGCGGAAAACGTTTTCGATCACCGAAGCCGGGCCATGCCAGGTGGAGCCGCCCGGAAAGCCGGCACTCTGCTGCCAGACGATGTCTTCCGCACAAAGGGCATGCACAGCGGCATCATCTTTTTCGCGCATGGCGCGGTAGAGTTCACGGACGGTTTCGAGCGAGGTCATGAGGCGACGGGTGGAGGAAGTGTAACATCCTGGGTGCGCACTCGTGTGCCCAGCCAGTAACTCAAAGCAGATGCGGCAACAGCCACGTAACCGATGCGGTTGAAATGAACCAGTTCTCCGGTGGGGGCCGTGGTGACCATGAAGCCAGCAAGGCTGGCGGCTACCCCGGCGCCAAGATCGCGCACACAGGCATTCAGGCTCATAAAAGCTCCCCGCTGAGACTGCGGAACGGCCAAAGAACCGATGGCCTGGGCAGGGACAAAACGGCCGCTGGCAAAGATGAAAAACAGACCGCTCAAACTCAGGATGGCGACGGTGGGAAGGCGGGATGCGTGGGTAATAGTCAGCACCACACCTGCAGCGACGATGATCATGATGCCAAGCACCTGAATACGACCCAGGCGATCCGCCAAACGGCCCACCCACGGAGAAGTAAAGATGGTGAGGCAGCCGCCAATGAGATACACCAGCGAAAGATGTTCTTCGGGCAACCCCAGGTTATGCACCAGATAGGGAGACAGCAGCGGGATCATGATCATGTGCCCAAGCACCAGCATGAAGATGAACATCAGCGCCCAACCGGCATTCGCATTGCGCAGCAGCGCCCAAAAGGCCTCCCCACGCAGCGTCGTGCTGACTTTTAAGTGGTCGCGGATGGGCGGCAAATAATACCACAAGGACAGCCAGGTCACGACGCCGATGCCCACAATCACAAAGAACGGTGTCTCCCAGGTAAACTTCTGCGCCAGATAAAGTCCCAAGGGGACACCCAGGGCGGCGGCAGCGGAGAAAGCCGTCATCACGATACCCATGCCAGCGGCGCGCCTTTGCGGCGGTACCACATCACTGACGATGGCCATGATGAGGGCACCGGACACACCGCCAAAGGCACCGCAGATGATGCGCGCCTGAGTCAAAGCGGCTGCGGTGTGAGCCAGGGCACAGGCCAGAGTGCCGAGGATGAACCCAGCAAAGCAAAACAGCAGCAGTTTCCGGCGATCAAACCGGTCCATAAACGGGGCGGCCAGCAGGCCAACGATGCCCGCCGCAAAGGTGTAGGCGGCGACCATGCCGCTGAACCTCTCCGGACCGATGTCCAGCTCACGCATGAGCTGCGGACCCAGCGGCATCATGACCATGAAGTCCATGATGTGGGCGAACTGCACCGTGGCCAAAAGGATGAGGAGGGCCTTTTCAGAAATGGGCGGGCGTGTGGTAGCCATCACGCCGCAGTACGGGTTGGATAGTCCGTGTACCCCTTCGATTCTTGAGAGTAGAAAGTGGTAGCATCGGGTTCCACCAGAGGCAGCCCCGCCTGGATACGTTCGACCAAATCTGGATTGCTGACGTAGTGATGGCCAAAGGCCACACCGTTGAGCGTGCCTGCCTCCACCGCTTGTCCGGCTTCTTCAGGCGTGTAGCCCATGTTGCCGATCAACGCCCCTTTGAAACTTGCCCGGGCAATGCTGACCACGTCCCCTTGCTGCACACCGAAGAAATCTCCGCGCATCAGATGCAGGTAGGCGATGCCACGCTGGTCCAGTTGCGTGGCCACATAGGCCGTTAGGCCGGCGGGGTCGCTGTCTTCCATGGAATTGTAGCTGTTCAGCGGCGAAAGGCGCACGCCCACATAGCCCACGCCCCAGACATCCGTCACGGCATCCACCACTTCCAGAAGAAGGCGCGCACGGTTTTCGATAGGGCCACCATATTCACCGCTGCGGCGGTTGCTGCCATCGCGCAAAAACTGATCCAGCAGGTAGCCGTTGGCTCCGTGGACTTCCACACCGTCAAACCCAGCCACCTTGGCATTCAACGCGGCTTTTTTGAATCCTTCCACAATGTGCGGCAGCTCATCATCACTCAGCTCGCGTGGAGTGGCATAGGGCTTCTTGCCTTCCGGCGTATGAGCCTCGTCATTGGTGATGGGAAGCGCACTGGCGGAGACGGGAGTGGCACCCCCGTTGAAATAAGGATGGCAGGCGCGCCCACCATGCCAGAGCTGCAGGAAAATGCGGCCTCCCTTGGCATGCACCGCATCCGTCACCTTTCTCCAGGCCACGATCTGCGCATCTGAATAGATCCCCGGCTCACGGCCAGCAAAGGCGGAGTTTCCCTCCATGACCATGGTGGCCTCCGCCACGATGAGGCCCGCACTGGCCCGCTGGGAATAGTATTCCACCATGAGATCCGTGGGCACGTGATTCACATCGGCACGACAGCGGGTCAGCGGTGCCATGAAGATGCGATTGGGCAGTTCCACGGCCCCGAGGGTGAGGGGACTGAAGAGAGATCGGGAGGACATCGGGTTATAAATTTGGTTAGGCGCTCAGATCATTTTCAAGCACGATGCGGTAACGCGCCTTGCCAGAACGCAGATGCTCCAGCGCATCATGCGCGCGCGACATGGGGAAGGTCTCCGTGGTTGGGGCGATGCTGTGCCGAGCGCAGAACTCCAGCATGGTGTCCACCGTCGCCGGACTGCCCAGAGGCGAACCGGAGACGGATTTTTGACCCGAAATCATCGGGAAAGCGGCCAGGCCCATAGGCTCCAAAACAGCACCCACGGTGTGCAACCGGCCTTTAGGTTTGAGAGCGGCAATGTAAGTATTCCAGTCCAGTGCCACATTGGTGGTGTTCAGAATGAAATCGAAGCTGCCATTCGCCTTGTTGAGGTCTGCTTTATCCCGCGAATTCAGGGTACGATGGGCCCCGAGCTGCAAGGCTTCTTCGCGCTTCGAATCACTGCTGGTGAAGGCGACGACCTCACAGCCCCAGGCGCGGAGGAATTTCAACGCGAGGTGTCCCAAACCGCCGATGCCAATGACGCCCACACGGTCCGTCGGCTGCACCCCGCATTGGATGATGGGATTAAAAACGGTGATGCCACCGCAGAAAAGCGGACCTGCCTTGCTGGCATCCAGCGTTTCAGGGATGGGATTCAGCCAGGTCCAATGAGCACGCACACGGCTGGCAAAGCCCCCATGACGGCCAACGATGGTGCCCTCCGCCGTTGGGCAGAGGTTTTGATTGCCGGACAGGCACTGCGCACAGGCACCGCAGCTCCCGGAATTCCAACCCAGGCCCACCCGATCTCCCACTTTCAGGCGCTTCGTGTGCGGCCCCAGTTCCACCACCTTGCCCACCACCTCATGACCCGGTACAAACGGATAGCTGGAGATGCCCCAGTCATTGTCCAGCATGGAGAGGTCACTGTGGCAGATGCCGCAGGATTCCACGGCGATTTCCACCTGTTCATCACCGAGCGGCCCCGGTGTGTATTCATAAGATTGCAGCGCTTGTTTGGCACCGAAGGCGGCGAGGGCGTGAATGGGTGTACTCATAAGTGGAATGGATGCGGTAATGCGGAACTAAGCTTTGCCACCGAAGGTGACATGATCGTCGAGATCGAGGAAATCGAACCAAGTGCCGATGTCTTCACGGTCTGCGCCACCCGCTTCGGCCACCTTTTCATTGATGAAAGACCGGCTCTCATTGTCAGCGGGCACGGCCGTTTCGCGATGGGCGCTCCATTGGGCGATCTCCCACTCGCTGTGCTTGTGCCGGCGGTTTTCGAGAATCCAGGCCAGCACGGCACCATCCCCGAAGCCTTGGGCGACCTGGGTTTTCAAAGTCTCATGATCCACCCCGGCGAAGTCGAAAAAGCGGCGGTCCATGGGACAATTGTAGTGATACTCGCCCAAAGTGCCTGCGATTTCTGCGCGGCATTTGTCGAGCAACCGGGGCAGCAGCACGTAGCCGCCAAGGCGGACACGTGGGCTGCGAGGAGGGCGCTGAGTGAGATTCATGGCTTGGAAAGGTTCCCGTGAATATCGGATCAGGCTGCCAGGGCGGCTTCAATGAACGCCTTGCTTTTGACACCCGTGATCGTGTTCACCGGCTGGCCATTCTTGAAAACAATCAGCGTCGGGATGGCGCGGATGCCAAAACGTTCGGCCAGCTCAGGATGCGCATCAATGTCCACCTTGGCGATGGTGGCGGATCCTGCCTGTTCTCCGGCGATTTGGTCCAGGATCGGGGCCAGCATCTTACAAGGACCGCACCATTCGGCCCAGAAGTCCACCAGGACGGGCTGACCAGTGGTGTTGTTGATGGCGGCATCAAAAGTCTCGTTCGTGAGGGATTGTGGTTTCATAATGTTAGGGTTTGAGTTCGATTTACGTTTGAATAGACCAGTCGGTTTACTAGAAGTTAAAAAAGTCAGACCTGGCTTGGAGAAAGAATGGATTTCAAAAAGGCGATGGCTTCACGCAGCGAGGCCACGTTGCGGGTGGTGGAGGCGCGGTGCATGGCACCTGTCCAGAGATCAAGAATCACCGGGGCCATGATGGAAGGCTGAATGCAGGCCGCCATCCTGCCTTTTTCGACGCCTTCAATGAGCAGTTTTTCGAAAATCGCCACCCATTCCCGGGTTCCCTGGGCCAGCACCTCGCGCATCGGTTCGCTGAAATCAGCGACTTCCGAGGCCAATTTCACGACCAAACAGGGGCATTTGCCCTCAGATTCCAGCGTCCGGCAGACATTGGACTCCAGATAGGTCACGAGGCGGAGCAGGGGATCTGGCTCCGGAGTGGGGGAAAGCAGCAGCTTGCTTTTGTAGGCGGTGGACTCAGCCACGTAGTGCTTCAGCATCTCCACCCCAAATTGCTCCTTCGACTCAAAGTGATGGTAAAAGGAGCCCTTGGGCACCTGAACCGCCTTGAGGATTTCATTGAGCCCCACCGAATGAAAGCTCTTCTCGAGCATCAGCTCTTCAGCTGCGTCGAGAATGCGTTCTTTGGTGGTCCTGTCGCTCATAACAACGGCAAACTAGACCAATCGGTCTAATTGTCAAATCTCTTTTATTCCAAAGCTCCCACCCAGGTCTTCGCTTTGCCGTTTTCCAGCTTTTCGAGATCCAAAGACCCCGGCTTTTTCACTTCGGCTTTCTCGCCGCGTATCTCCAGCGTCAGGGCCCCTTGCAGGTGAGTTTTCTCCAGCCAGTAGCGCAGGCGTACATCCTGGGCCGTCTGGGCAGCGATTTGCGGCGGCTTTTCCGTGGCGAGGGTGAAAAGCGGCACCTCTTTCCCGTCCGCCGTCAGCAGGCGCACATCGGGCGGCTGAAAGGAGAAGGGCCGGGGGCTGGTATTGCGGTAACGCAGCTCAATGTCCAGCCGGGCATTGCCATAGTCCCGCTCCAGGGTGCAACGGTGGATTTTCAAACCCGGCTCGGTGGTCGTCGCTTCCGCAGCCAGCGGCTCCGGGTTGCCCTCGGTGGCTTCATCCGTGGTGAAAACCCAGAGGGTGGCCCCCAGGCTGAGGAGGATGAGCAACCAGACTTCGAAACGTTTCAGGAAAGACATGGAATGGCGTGATGCAGATGCGCCTGTTTTGCAATCAGAGATGTGCTCCCGACCTGAAGTGTCAAACCCGATTCGCAGCAGCCCCCCGCTGCATAAAATCTTGCGGCAGGGCTGCGCTGCGTCAGACTGTGGAGTGAAGTTTATCTTGCTCCCCGCCATGCTCAGTGTGTGTCTCCACTCAGCGCAAGCACTGGAGATCCCTCCCGGAGGCACCGAAATCGGCAGCTCTCTGAAAGCCACCGTCAATGCCGAAGCTGGGAAAGCCGTGACTCTGGAAAAGGGCGCACGCATCACGGTGGAAAAGTCCGATGCCGCCAAGGCTTACCTCGCCCAATTTACCGTCCCTTGCGTGCCTGAGATCAAGCCCGATGAACCTTTGCTGGCAGTGATCAAGGCACGCGTCCTGGGCCCGTCCTCCAAAGGGGTGGTGACCGCCAAACTGCAATTGCAACAGGCCCCCTACACAGCCCTCAGCCCAGATACCACTCTGGAGATTCATCCTGAATGGACTGAATTGCCCCTGACCTTGGTGCCCAACAAAAGCGCAGACGCAGGCATGGCCGCTTTGGTTTTGCTCTGCGGGCAAAAAGAACAGACCCTGGAGGTCGAAAGCGTCCGGCTGCTCAGCTATCCCGCGAAAACAGACATCGCCACCTTCCCACGTATCCGCCGAACCTATGCCGGGCGTGAGGCCCAGGCCCTCTGGCGGAAGGCCGCTCTGGAGCGAATCGAAAAACATCGCCAGGCCGATCTGACTCTGACCCTGACGGACCCGACAGGCCAACCGCTGAAGAACACTGAGGTCCGCGTCGTTCTACAGCGTCATGAATTTGGTTTCGGCTCCGCCGTGCCGGTGAAATGGCTGGTGGAAGACAGTCAGGATGGGCGCAATTTCCGGAATATTGTGGACCGCCTGTTTAGCATCGTGGTGTTTGAAAACGATCTCAAAGAAGGTGAGTGGTCACCCGAGGCGAGTGCCGAAAAACGCCAGCAACGCAATGCCCAGCTCGACCAAGCTTTCGCCTGGCTGGAGGCACGCCACATCCCAGTGCGCGGCCACTACCTGATGCAGGTGGCGACACCTTACAATCTCCACGGCATCAACGACGCCGAAGTCATCCGGCAGCGGATCTTGGAAGGCACCCGTGAGCGGCTCGGCTTCGTGAAAAACCGAGTACGTGAATGGGATGTGATCAATCACCCCATCGCCTGGCATGGGGCCGACATGCTGAATGCCAAACCGGGATTGGCAGAGATCGACCGGGAAACCTACCGGCTCGCACGTTCGCTGACGGACCTGCCTTTTTGGGTCAATGAAGATCAAATCTTCCGCCCAGGCCCGCAGCAAGAACGCACCTTCACCTACATCCAGGCTCTGAATGAAGCGGGACTCCCCGTGGCAGGCCTGGGCAATCAAGCCCATTTTGACGAAAGCTTTCTGCCCTCTCCTGAGGAACTGCTGGCCGTCACCGATCGCTACGCGAAAATCGTCCCGTCCCAGTCCATCACCGAATTTGATGTGGTGACTCAGGCCGATGAAGATCTGGCCGCAGATTACACCCGCGACATGCTGATCGCCTGTTTTAGCCACCCCGCTTACAGCAGCATCCTCCTCTGGGGTTTCTGGGAAGGCAGCCACTGGAAGCCCGAGGCCGCCTCCTGGAACAAAGACTGGTCCATTCGTCCCCGAGGCGAGGTGCTGGAAGAGTGGATTGGCCGACGCTGGCGCACCGATGTCACCTTGAAAACCGATGCTTCAGGCCAGGTGAATTGGCGGGGTTTTCCGGGGGACTACCTGGTGACGACCTATCTTGAAAGCGGAGCGGCCAGCAGCACGGCGACGCTCCATCATCAAAAGCCGGCCGGTCGCGCCAGCCTTCAAAAAACCTCCACGCCACAGCCATAAGCAGAGCCACTACCGGGCAAAAGTTTTCATTTCCAAACGGCAGGCGTAGTGCCCTTTGTTACTACCTCGAATTCTCCACACGCCTTATGTCACGCATCGTCCTCGGCATCACCGGCTCCATCGCTGCTTACAAGGCGGCAGATCTGGCCAGCCAGCTCACCAAAGCCGGACATGAGGTAACCTGTGTGCTGACGAAGGGGGCGCTGGAATTTGTCACGCCGCTGACCCTGGCCACCCTCTCACGCCGCCCGGTGGTGACGGATCTGTTTGCTGAAAAAGAAGGCTGGCAGCCCGGTCACATCCAACTGGCCGATGACGCAGACCTGCTGCTCATCGCCCCGGCCACGGCCAATGTGCTGGCCTCCATGGCCCATGGGTTTGCCAACGATGCCTTGACAGCCATCGCCCTGGCCACACGCGCCCCCATTCTGATCGCGCCGGCGATGAACGGCAAAATGTGGCTGCACCCGGCGACGTTGAAAAACGTGGAAACGCTGAAGGGCTGGGGCGCGCAATTCATCGAACCTGCGGAAGGCCTGCTGGCCTGCGGTTACGAAGGCGTGGGCCGTCTGGCTCCGGTGGAGGAAATCCTGGCGGCCGTGCAGGCCCTCTTGCACAAGGGGGAAGCATGAAAATCCTGATCACGGCTGGCCCGACCCGTGAACCCCTGGACCCGGTGCGTTATCTGACCAACCGTTCCTCCGGCAAAATGGGCTACGCCCTCGCCGAAGCCGCCCGAGACCGAGGGCATGAGGTGACGCTGATCTCCGGCCCAGTTTCCCTGCCTGCGCCTGAAGGCATGACCGTGGTGAAGGTGGAAACCGCCCGCCAGATGTACGAGGCCGTGCGCAGCCACCTGGGCGGGCAGGACACCGCCATTTTTTCCGCCGCCGTGGCCGACTACCGGCCCGCAGCCATGGCCGAACAAAAGATCAAAAAGACGGGCGAGACCCTCACCCTCACCCTCGAGAAAACCGAGGACATTCTAGGCTCGGCCCGCAGCGTGTTCGGCTTCACCGGATACCTGGTGGGCTTCGCAGCGGAGACAGAACGGCTGCTGGAGCATGCGCACGACAAGCTGGTGCGTAAAGGCTGCGACCTCGTCATCGCCAATGATGTCTCGCAGGCGGGCATCGGATTTGACAGCGCGGAGAACGAAGTCACTCTGTGCCTGCCTGACGCCTCGCCGTTCCCCCTGCCACGTCAGACCAAAGCCGCGCTGGCCCGCGAGCTGATCGCGTTCATCACCCAGCAGGCCGCCTTGAAAAAAACCCTTTGATCCCCTCCGGGACATTCGTCTCCCTCTCTCTCACCTCCATGCCAGAACTCATCGCCATCGCCATCGAAGCCGCCACCCAGGCCGGCAATCTCATCCGTGACAACTTCGGCTCTGAAAAGACCGTCAATGAGATGCATCGTCGCGATGTGAAACTGGAGCTGGATGTGCGCAGCCAGAAGCTCATCACCGACATCATCCTCGGCTATCATGCCGACCACCGCATCCTCGGCGAAGAGGAAGGCGATGTGGGCGGGGATGGCGATGTGGAATGGATCGTGGACCCGATTGATGGCACGGTGAACTACTTCTACGGCATCCCGCATTTCTGCGTGTCCATCGCCGCCCGCGTACGCTCCACCAAGGAGGCTCTGCTGGGCGTGATCCATGACCCGATGCAGAATGAAACCTGGTCCGTCGTCAAAGGTGGCGTGCCCACCCTGAACGGCAAACCCATCTCCACCAGCCAGCGCGCCCAGATGAGCGAAGCCGTGGTGACGGTCGGTTTCTCCAAGAGCAAATCCGCCCTGGATGCCGGCTTCGAGCGTTACCGCCGCATCAGCTACGAAGTGTTCAAGACACGCATGCTGGGCAGTGCCGCCCTGGCCCTGGCCTACATCGCCTGCGGCCGACTGGATGCGTATGTGGAGGAGCAGATCAGCCTTTGGGACATCGCTGCCGGCGTCATGCTGGTGGAGGCTGCAGGCGGCAAAATCGTCACGCGCGACAGCACCGTGCGCCCAGGCACCATGTTCATCTGCGCCACCAACGGCAAGCTGGACATCGAGCCTTACCTGTAGGCGCTAGACCGACTTCCAAAAGATTGTCCGATTGAAAAGGCGGGCGCGGTGGGATGAATGGCAAGGCAGGAGCGCAGGCTGCTATCTTCATGATAACAGCCAAGCGAAAAACGCTGCCAATCGCCCACCCCGTCGCCGCTTTTCGGACAAGATTTTTGGAAATCGGTCTAAGCCGCTTTCGAGGTCACCTTCAGGCTCTCACTCCACTCCCGCGCAAAGTCCCGCTGGCAACGCTTGTTGACGGCTGCATTCACCGTCATGGCGATGAGGGCACCGAGGCCCGCCAAGGCCATGTCCTTGTGCGCATCCCAGACATCCCCCTGGGTGCCCAGGTAGGCATTGCCCAGGTCGCCTCCAAAGACCGTCGCCGCCGCCCACTCGATGAGCTCAAAGATCGCTGAGGTGGACAGCATGATGTCCAGCGGCAGGAAGTAGGACCAAAAACCGCGCACCCCGGCCACGCGCAGGAAGATCTCGCGGAACGGATAGGCGCACAGCAGGCCGTACAGAAAGTGCAGCAGACGGTCGAAATGATTCCGCTCCCAGCCCATCAGGTCATTGAAGGTACCACCCGTCAGCGCCAGCCACCACTGGTCATACGGCACCTTTTCATAGGTGTAGTGCGCGCCGATCTCATGCAGGCACAGGAAGACAAAAATGAGCGTGTGGGAGACCCGCGAAAACAGCCGCCTTTTCCAGCCCCAGATCAACAAGGCGGAGGCGGGCACCAGCAGCACATTTTCCAGCAGCCAGTCATGGCGGTAGTGAGGGCTGATGGCGAGGACCGACCACCAAAGCACAAACAAGCCTAACAATAAGCAGGTGTACTTCTCATAGCTCAGGTATTTCATGACGGGCAAGGAGGCTTTGCCCACATTGAAAAGCATCCGCCGCCTTTCGCCCAGCCTTTTCCATCAAGCCACGGCCTTGCGGCGACGATTGAAAAGCAGCGTGGACAGACCTACGAACAGCAGCAGCGCACGCCCTGGCTCAGGCGTCACCACCAGGTAGGCGGAGTTCGCCCAAGTGGTGGTGTCGATCGTGTAAGTGAAGCCGCTGGGCAGGTTGCCAAAGGTGAGATCCGCCGGGTTGTAGGTGAGGAGGCCCGTCCAGTCGAACAGTTTGTACGCCCCGTTTCCAAAACCACCCAGATCGGTCACATTGAGCTGACCCGCCAGGGTGAGGTTTCCTCGCACGCTCACTTCGTCGTCCGTGCTGCTGTCGAAGGTGCCGAGGTCAAATCTCAACACGGAAGTCGGCGCGAGCGTCAGTCCCGTCAAATCTCCCACGGTGAGTTTGCCCCCGAGGCTGACGCCTGCGGCACTCACGTCCCCGGGGGACAAAATGGCCCCTGCGGCCAGTGAGACTTCGCGCGTCAGCGTGCCGTTGCCGCCCAGGATCGCCCCTGAACTTACCTGCACATTCTTGCCGCTGGGGCTGGTGAGCACGCTGCCATTGACCAGAAAGGTACCCGCCTGCACGAGGGTGTTGCCCTGCCAGTTGTTGCTGCTGCCGGTGATGGCCACGATGCCGTTGCCCACCTTCACCACATCATCGGCCGTGCCCAGTGCCCCGGTACCCCGTACGATGTTGGCGATGTTCACCCGGCCTCCGGCGGCGGCCGTCACTGTCAGTTTGTTCGCGGCCTTGGTGCCCTGGTCATTGGCATTGAAGATGGTGCCGGTGTAGTTGGAAATGTGAGCCGTCTCACCGCCGATGGTGAAGATGTGGGGAGTGGCGGCCTGGTTCGCATGCGGAGACGCCAGAGTCAGCGTACGGCCCACCGTCACAGCATTGGTGGTCAGCAAGGTGGAAGTGAGGCGTCCATCAAAGGTCGTGCCCAGGTTCACCGTCCCGGTGCTGTTACCAAAGGCACCGTTGGCTCCATTCGGTGCGTCCACATTCAGTTTCACCGTGGCCGTCCAGATGCTGGTGGTCTTGGTGTAGCTGTTCAGGTTGTTGATCACAAAGGTGCCGCCGCTGTTGAAAGCCAGCTGGCCGGCTCCCGTGCCGGAAATCACCCCGTTGAAGGTGGTGACACGGCCACCACTGCCGAGAAAGCGGATGTTCGTCGCCGCCGTCATGTCAATGCCGCCATTGAAGGTCATGTTGCCGCTGACCGCATTGAACCCGATGCTTGTGCCTGTGAAGACAATGTTGTTATTGATCGTCTGCAGCGCGGAGGATTCATTGCGCAGATGCAGGCCGGAGTCATGGCCGGTGCCGGTTCCCGCGAGGTTGATCACACCCGTTCCGCCGAGGGTGAAGGCTGCCGCGCCTGAAATAAACTTCAGCGTTTGAACACTCACCTGGGTGTCCACATCCACCCCTGGCCGCACCGAGCCCGCAAAACGCACATCGTCCAAAGGTGCCACCGTGACGGGAATCACATTCGTGTTCCAGTTATCCCCCGTGCTCCACTTGTTATCCACACCCCCTCCATCCCAGTCCACCACACCAGCGGGGGCGGGGGAAAGGCTGGCCAGAAGGACAAGAGATGGAAAAACAAACGCGCGAAAACTCATGGAGGGTTCTCATGATGCCCCGTCTTGCCAGTTGATCAACCTTAACGAGGCATAAAGCCTTAGCGGGGGGGACGGTCTGCGAGCAGGGCCTGGCACTCGGCACTGCTTTTGCCTCGTTGGGCATCCACCGGCCGCCCACACAGGCTCACGGTTTCAAAACCTTGCGAAACAGTGTCACCAGATTGAGCCCAAAGATCTTCTTCAGCTCCTCTTCCGTGTAGCCCCGGCGGTCCAGCTCGGCAGCTACGTTTTTCCAATGCCCGATCTCCGACAGCTCCGGACTCGTGCGATGCGGTGACAGCCTGTCCCATCCCCGCAGCGGGCTGTCTGTGGCCACGGAGATGTGGTCCACGCCGATGACCTTCTTCATGTGGTCCAGGTGATCGCATAGCTGGGCCACCCCGCGTTCTTTCGTCTTCGGGTTCTCAATGATCCAGCCCACGCACGTCACCCCCACCACTCCGCCTGTCGCGGCAATGGCCTTCAGCGCCTTGTCAGACTTGTTGCGATCCCGGTCCGTCACCGCCCGTGCCCCGGCATGGGTGCAGACCACCGGCGCTTTGGATAGGCGGCAGGCATCCAGTGTGGTCTGCTCATTGCAGTGCGAGATATCCACCAGCATGCCCAGGCGGTTCAGCTCGGCGATCATCTTTTCCCCCAGCGGCGTCACCCCTCCTTCTTGGTCATTGCCATAACCCATGACGTCCTCCGGAGCCTGATCCGTGTGCTGCGCTCCATACGCGAGTTGGAAGACGCGCAGGCCCTGGTCATAAAACTTCTCCAGGTTCTGTATCCCCCCGCCCATGGGGTAGGGCGTCTGCACATACATCAGCACCCCGAACTCTCCCGTGTCCCGGATCTGCCGGATGTCCGTGAACGTGCGGATGATGCGTGAATTCAGGTACTGCCCCGCCTTGAACCGCTGCGACTGCCCCTCAAAGCTGCCCTGCGTGGTGTAGCTCATGATGACCATGTTGCATCCCGTCTCCTTTTTCAGCGGCTTGAAATCCCAGGGCCCTTCGGCTGAGGGAAAGGGATGCCCCTGGCCCCGGTTGGTATCGTAATAGGTGCCCAGACCGTCCACGATGAAATTGGCCGCGAAAAAGGCTTCGGCATCGAAAGCCTGCACGGCCCGGGGTCCGATGCAGCCGCCAGCCAGCAGCAAAAGGCCTAACAAGAAGGTGTTTTTCATGAGGAATCTGGCGTTATAACGATTCCCCGCCCGCCCTGCAAGACGGGACTCCGCTGAGCCTCCTTTGCGCACTCTCCAAGCCTCACTTCTTCGCGACGGACCAGCGCTCGACGCTGTTCTCCACCGCCGGCAGCGTCTTCAGGTAATCGTAGATCGCCCCCAGGTCTTCCTCGGTCATGTTCGCATACATGGTCCAGGGCATGACGGTCTGCATTTCGCCTTTGGCCGCATCCACCGGCACGGGTTTGAATGTCCCCGGCGCATAGGCTTTGAAACGGTCCACAAACATCTGCTTGGTCCACGCACCGATGCCCGTGACGGCGTGAGGCGTGATGTTCGGCGAGCGCACCGTGCCGCTGGGCATCGCAAACTCAAAGCCGCCTGCGTAAGGCTCGCCCACGCGTTTGCCCTTCTCCATCTTCGTGTGACACTCCGTGCAGCCTGCCGCATTCGCCAGGTAGCCGCCATAAGCGATGACGTCCGTCTTGGCAGGCAGCGGCACGGGCTGGGCTGGCTGCGGCATGAGGTGCATGATCACATTCACCGGCGGGTCCGCCTTGGAGAGGCCAGGGCTGCTTTCCACCGCAGGCAGGCTGCGCAGATAGGCGATGATGCTGTACACATCTTCCGTGGCCATTTTGCCATAGGAAGGATAAGGCATGATGGGGAAGAGCGGGTGCCCGTCCTTGCTCACCCCGCTGGTGATGGCGCGATACAGTTCGCCATCGGTCCAGCCCTTGAGGCCGTGAGGGGTGATGTTTGGCGCGATAAAAGAACCCGGGAAATTCATCGTCTGGTCAAACTTCTCACCGCCCATGCCCAGGCTGCCCGGCTTCAGCGGCCCCGAAAACACCGCCCAGTCACGCGTGCTGTGGCAGTCCATGCACACGGCCACGCTGTTGGCCAGATAGGCCCCACGCGCCAGGCGCTCCGGCGTGGCCTCCACCTTCAGCTCCGCCTGCACAGGGATGTTGGGCAGGTAGTTCACCACGTAATACACCCCGCCCGCGACGAGGAGGAGAGCGAGAACCAACAGGGTGCCGAGGACTTTAAGCAGCTTTTTCATTAGTGGCTTCTGCTAGCAAGGAGACTTCCCATTGCAAGGCCGATCCCAAACAATGGCCAAGGGATTCGAGCGTCTGGACACGCATGCAGTTAGTCCAACAGCAGCCGCTCCCGCGCTTGCCAACAAGCCTCAACCATCGCACCTCTTTCATCCGCATGAAGACACCTCTTTTTCTTATCCTTGCCTTGCTCTCTCTGAGCAAGCCTCTCAGCCAGGCGGAGCAGTTCGTTCTCTTTGACGTCACCTTTCCCTTTACCAAGGCGGATGCGGACAACAGCACGCCCAGCAAGTCCCACTATTACGTCAAAAGCGACCGCCTGAATCCCCAGCGGCCCAAGGACTGGACCACCCCCGTGGACTACCGCAACGGCACCGTGCATCTGCGGCTGGAAGTGCTGGAAAAACCCGAGGGCGGCGCACCCACCACCTGGAGTGTCTGTTACATTCCCTACAAAGGCCAAAACCATGGCTACGGTTGCATCGGCACCGGGGCCTATCAGGAAAAAGGCGTGTATGAAAAAGACATCGCCATGACCAGCTTCTGGCAAAACAACGACATCCTCTGGGACCAGGGCATCAAGGAAATGCACCTCGTCCTGAAGGATCACACCAACACGCATGCGCACAAACGCACGGATGCAGAAAAGTTCTTCCCCACCCGGGTACGCATGACGCTCATCCAGGTCTCCAAGGGAGACACGTACGATCCGAAACTGCTGCCGGAGCAAACAGAAACGGCGGTGAAGAAATGAAACCTCTCCGCAGAGGGCGCTTCACTTCTTCACCCAAGCATCGTTAAATCTGGTTAGGCCCGGACGCCTCAATGCCAGTGGCCGCGATGGTAGCCTGAAGACCGGTAAGGAGAACGGCGGTAGTGGCCGCGATAGTGACGGTCATTGTTGTTGTTCGCCAGGCTGTAGGCCAGCAGGCCAGCGGCAGCAGCGCCAAGCACCGCCCCCTCAGGGGTCACCACTTGCTGCGGCCTGCCATAGGCATCGTAAGCGGTGGTGCAACTGGTGAGGGTGGCACCCAGAAGCAGGACCACGAGAAGAGAATGGAGTCGAGTTTTCACAACAACTCTGACGAAATGCCGGAACCGCGTATTCAGCCTTTTCGCATGATTTGCGCTGAGGCCTCTATCGGGCCGCCACCGCCAGCCAATCCAGCCGACGTTGCAGCTTGGCCTGCCGTTCGGCATTCGGGTTTGGATAAAGAATGGGGTACCAGGCGCTCATCACCGCCGCGCGTGCAATGAGGCTATGATGCAGCGCTTCTTCGTGGATCTGCCCGCCTGCATCACGATACGCCCCCAGGATCTGGTTCACCGTGTCGTGATCTTCCTCCAGGATCTTCGCGTTCCAGATGATGGAGGCGAGGTCCCACTCCACAGGGCCAGAGAAGGCATCCTCCCAGTCCGCCCACAGCAGGCCCTGGGTGGTGTTCATCAGGTTGCCCAGATGCGCATCTCCATGCAGGGACTGATGCGGAAAGGCATCCAGTTTTTCCAAAGAATTAGTTAGGCAGCCACTCAGCAAAGACAGCGTCTCCTCGGGAAACAGCCCGCGTTCCCGGAGGGTGGTCAAAAGACCCAGGCTTTCCTTCAGGATGGCCAGCTTCGGCAAAGGCTCCGGGAAACTGCGTAGCATCTCATGGCAATCCTGCAACGTTCTCCCAATCTCCGCCGCCTCCGGCGCTGCCTCCACGGTTGAAACGTATAACCAAAAGTTAAGTGTGTATCCCAGGTGCTCATGCGGTTCCTGCGGCAGGTCGGGATGCATCGGCACGACTGGGGCACCGCAATGGGTCAGGTGGCGTGCCAGCGCCGTCTCACGGGCAAACCATTCCGTGCCCTGGCGCGGCCCGTCCACATCCTGCACTACCCGCGCCACCAGTGTCTCGCTCAGGCGCAGCACCAGCGTGTTCCCATCCTGAAGCACCTCACACCGGTCCAGCGTAAGACCATGGGCGAGGGCCGTTTCAGTGGCCGCACGAATGGGCAGGTCGAGGCGGCTCATGGGGCAGGGAAGGGGCTGCAGGCGACGACCTTGGCACAATCGGGCAGCGCCGCCCAGCGCACGCGCCAGCCCGCGATCTCCGTCACATACTCGCGGACATTGTCCGCGTGATAGGCGGGCTGGGGTTGCAGGGCCAGGGACTGGTCCATGATCACACGCACCTCTTCAGGGGGCGGCTCACACTCCCACAGCACCGGCACCCGCACGGGCGGAGTATCCGCAAAGCTGCTGTTCGCTTCCGGGATGGAGTCTGCGTAACGGATGTAGGGCTTGATGTCGAAGACGGGCGTACCATCCACGAGGTCCACGCCCGAGACAAACAGCCGCGGGGCCTGGTCACCTTCCAGCTCCACCCGGTCCAGCTTCACCACACTCAAAGTGAGGCGATTCGGCCGAAAGGGCGACCGTGTGGCAAACACCCCCTTGCGCTCATTGCCCCCCAGCCTCGGTGGCCGCACGGTGAGCGAGGCAGGCTCTTCCTTCACCAGATGAAACTGCGTGATCAGCCACAGATGGCTGAACTCCTCCATGCCACGCACCGCCTCCACCCGCCGAAAGGCAGGCTCAAACTCGACGATCCCCCACGCCGCAGGCACCAGCCCGGGCTGCCTCGGCACGCCAAACTTGTCCGTGTAACAAGTCCGCAGCGTGGCGATGGGCGTGATTTCAGGCATGCAGCAAAGACCGTGCAGAGACTACTTGGACGTCCATTCCTTCACCAGCTTGGCCCCCGGACCCGCACCCATGGCGGCAGTGCCTTTTTGCACCAGCGATCCGTCCGTATTGAACAGGAAGTACACCGGGCGGTCCGTGCCCTCGCTGCCGATCACATCACGGATGTTCCGGTCTTTGAAGTCGGTGATCACCAGGATGAAATGTTCGCGCACCAGCTTCTTCGTCTCTTCCAGTTCCAGCATGCCTTTGATGTGAAAGGCCTGGCCATTCTTCTTCTCGTCGTAGGCAAACACCAGCACCCGCTTGTTGTCCTTTTCCCCGCGCTTGATCGCAGCCCCGACGCTGTTGCCCGAGGTCATGCCCAAAAAGGCCTGCGAATCAAACTCATCCGCCTGCGCCTGAGCGAGGAAGAAAACCAGAAGGAAGAGAGGATGCAGCAGGAGACGTGTGTTCATGACTTAGCGTGTCCGATGAATGATGCTTGGCAACGACATTTCTTGGCGCAGAAGCGGCATCCGCCTCATCCCAGAATCCGCCAGGTCAGCTCGATGCCCAATCCCAGCGGCAACGGCGTGATGGGGCCCGCAGGGGTGTCCAGCAATGGCGTTTGGGAGGGGGCTTTTTCCAGTTGGAACCGTTGCGTGGAAGCGGGGAACCCGTAGAAGCCAGGGCCGTTGAGGCTGAGGAATCGCTCAAACAGGGCCTTGCCATCGGCGGTGCCCAGATCCACCCCCGCTTCTTCAAATGCCATGGCATAAAGCTGCGGCGCACACCCGCCTGTGAAACAGCCCGCCGCACAGCCGCAGGCGGTCGCCTTCGTCGTATGGGGCGCACTGTCGGTGCCCGCGAAAAACTTGCTCTGTCCCGCTGCCGTCACCTGCTGCCGCAGTGCCGCACGATCATCCTGGAACTTCACGATGGGCAGGCAATACAGGTGGTACTTCAGGCCCTGGATCAGGTGCCCCATCGTATAAAGCAGGTGCTGCGGGGTGATCGTGGCCCCCACATGGTCCGGTGCCTTCGCCACAAACTCAGCCGCCGTGCGTGTGGTGATGTGCTCGCACACGATGCGCAGTTTCGGATGGGCTTCCAGCAGGCGCGGCATCCGCTCGCCGTAAAACCGCGTCTCCGCATTCTGCTGCGCGTCGATGTAGTCCGGCCCGCTCAGCCCATGCTGCTCACCGTGAATGCAGAGGATGATGCCCACCTCCTCCATTGCCTTCAGCACCTCACCGCCGATGAGGTCATCCATCGGCAGACCGTGCTCCGCATTCGTGGTGCCATGCGGCGGATAGTATTTGCAGGCGCGCAGCAGGCCGGAGGCCGCCCCTTCGCGGATCATCGCCGCCGTGGTCTGGCGGGTGAGGTAAAGCGGCACAATCAGTTGCTCAAAGGCATCTGCCCCCGCAGCCCGCAGATCCGCCGAATAACTCTCCAGTGACCAGCCATCCGCCTGCGCTGCGCCAGACACCCGCGCCACTGGTGGCTGCGTGTTTGGCATCGCCAGCGCCCCTGCACAGCCCATGTCCACATGCGCCTTCACATACGCCGCCATGGCAGGCCCTTGGCGGAAGTGCGTGTGGAGGTCAAACCAGCGGGGAAGATCAAGTGTCATCCCCTTCTTTTAGCGGGTGGAGACGAGGGATCAATCTCAAGCTCATCACCAGAACACGGTACGCCTTATACCAACCTGACGAAATGAGAAGTCGAATTCGATTGGCAAAAATCACCTCGATTCTTCACCCCAGTGCTCTCCTCTCTGAGGAGAGGGGACGTCTTTTGGCCTTCAATATAGCAGCCCAAGCGACGGTCCCTCTCCCTCTGGGAGAGGCTAGGTGAGGGGCTGGCGATATCGATCTACCAGATTATATTTCAGTCTGGTATTAGCTGGCGGAATGCGATGGCGGGGATTGATGCCGCACATGCTCCATCAGCGCTTTCAGTGCCTTGCCCTGGTAACGATAGGTATTCCACATCAGCGCCACGGTACGGAGGGGCTTTTCGCCGCTGAAAGAGCGATAAACACGCCGGTTGCTCAGGTCCAGCCGGCGGGCCATTTCAGGAACGATGGACACCCCATGATCCAGAGCGACGAGTTCTTGCACCGTGGTGAGCTGGCTTGTCCGCTCGACGGTCACGGGTTGCACGGACTGCCGCCGGCAAAACGAAGAGATGTTCTCCGACAGACAATGGGCCTCGTTCAGCATGACAAACGGATAACCATCCACAGAGGCGACCGCGATGCTTTCCTCCGCCGCCAACGGATGTCCGGCGGGAAGGACGAGCAGCAGCTCCTCGGTGAACAGGGGCTCCACCTCCAGGTATTTGGCGATGATCGGCAGGGCCACGATGGCCAGGTCAATGTCACCATGGCTGCAGCTTTTGATCAGGGTTTCGGTCGTGTCTTCCTGCACAATCACTGAAATGTCCGGGTGCTTTTCGGCAAAGCTGCCCAGCAGGCTCGGCAAAAAATAGGGCGCGATGGTCGGGATGGCCCCCAGTCGTACCCGGCCCCGGCGGCCAGCCTCGGAAAGCTCAGAGAAGGTGTCCTCGACCAGTTTCAGGATCTTCTTCGCCCGCTCGAGAAGGAGTTCCCCCAGATCGGTCAAGACGACCTCGCGCGGTTTGCGCTCAAACAACGGCTGCCCGAGCTGATCTTCGAGTTTTTGGATGGACCGGCTCAGGGCAGACTGGGAAAGGTTCAGCTCCTCACCCGCCCGCGTGAAGTTTTTCGTCCTCGCCAAAACGACGAATTGTTCAAGGGACTGGATGTCTAGGTCGTTCCTCACCTCAAAAGGCTAACCATGCGTCACACGCATCGCAAGCATTCATATTATGCATTGGATGCATCACCCGTTCTCCCGGAGTTCATTCCCTGTTCGGACTTTCCCACCATCCGCAACTCGATACCCACCCAACCCTACCTGCTATGAAACTACCCAAATTCAGGGCCATGCTCTCCACTCTGATGCTGGCTCCGGTCATGCTGGCACCAGCACAGGATGCTTCGGCACCCTCCGACAAAAAGCCTGAAGAAGACATCAGCAAATGCCCGGTCATGGGCAAGCCCGCAGGTCCCATGAGGCACACTGCCGCAGGGGCCATGACCAACAGCGACTGGTGGCCGGAACAGCTCAATCTGAAGATCCTCCACCAAAACTCCCCCAAGGGAAATCCCATGGGAGGCGAGTTCAATTACACCAAGGAGTTTCAAAAGCTCGACCTGGATGCCCTCCGCAAAGATCTGCGCGAGCTGATGACCAGTTCGCAAAAATGGTGGCCGGCCGACTATGGCAACTACGGCCCGTTTTTCATCCGCATGGCCTGGCACAGCGCCGGCACCTATCGTCTCAGCGATGGCCGTGGCGGTGCTGGCTACGGCACCCAACGGTTTGCCCCCCTCAATAGCTGGCCGGACAATGCCAACCTGGACAAGGCCCGCCGCCTGCTTTGGCCCATCAAACAAAAATACGGCAACAAGATCTCCTGGGCAGACCTGATGGTGCTCACCGGAAATGTGGCCCTGGAGACCATGGGCTTCAAGACCTTCGGTTTCGGCGGCGGTCGTGAGGATGTCTGGGAACCGCAGGAGGACATTTACTGGGGTCCTGAAAGCAAGTGGCTGGGCGACAAACGCTACAGCGGCGACCGCGAACTGGAGAAGCCTCTCGCCGCCGTCCAGATGGGCCTCATTTACGTCAATCCGGAAGGCCCCAATGGCAATCCCGATCCCCTGGCTGCTGCCAAGGACATCCGCACCACCTTTGGCAACATGGCCATGAATGACGAGGAAACCGTCGCCCTCATCGCAGGCGGGCACACCTTCGGCAAGGCGCACGGCGCTGCCAAGCCGGATGGAAACGTCGGCCCCGAACCCGAAGGCGCACCCCTGGAGGAGCAAGGCCTCGGCTGGAAAAACAAGCATGGCAAAGGCAATGCCGAAGACACCATCACCAGCGGTCTGGAAGGTGCCTGGACACCGACACCCGCCGCCTGGTCCCATGGTTACTTCACCAATCTCTTTGCCTTCGAGTGGGAGAAAACCAAAAGTCCGGCCGGAGCCACCCAGTGGATCCCCAAAGGCGGTGCTGGCAAAGACACGGTGCCTGATGCCCACATCCCCACCAAGCGCCACGTGCCCATCATGTTCACCACGGACATCGCTTTGAGAGAAGATCCGGCCTATGCCAAGATCTCCAAGCGCTTCCTCGAAAACCCGGACCAGTTTGCCGAGGCCTTTGCCAAAGCCTGGTTCAAGCTCACCCACCGCGACATGGGACCTGCTGAGCGCTACCTGGGCCCCCTGGTTCCCAAAGAAAAACTCCTCTGGCAGGACCCCGTCCCCGCCGTGGACCATGAGCTTGTTGGCGAGCAGGACATCGCTGCGCTGAAGGGCAAGATCCGCGAATCCGGCCTCACCGTCCCTCAGCTCGTCTCCACGGCCTGGGCCTCCGCCTCCACCTTCCGTGGCAGTGACAAACGCGGCGGTGCCAATGGCGCCCGCATCCGTCTGGCTCCTCAAAAAGACTGGGAGGTCAATCAGCCGAAGCAGCTCGCCAAGGTCCTCGAAACGCTCGAAAAAATCCAAAAGGAATTCAACAGCGCCCAGTCAGGCAACAAGAAGGTCTCCCTGGCAGATCTCATCGTGCTCGGCGGCAGCGTCGGCGTTGAAGAAGCAGCCAAGAAGGCCGGTCACACCGTCACGGTCCCCTTCCACCCGGGCCGCACAGACGCCACCCAGGAAATGACCGATGTCGAAGCCTTCGCCGTGCTGGAGCCGAAGTCCGATGGCTTCCGCAACTTCCTCGGCCATGAACTCGACCGCCCCGCTCCTGAAAACCTCGTGGACCGTGCCCAGTTGCTGAAGCTTTCCGCTCCAGAGATGGCCGTCCTCATCGGTGGCATGCGTGTCCTCGGCACCAATGTGGGCGAGCCCAATCTCGGCGTCCTCACCAAACGCCGTGAAACCCTGACCAATGACTTCTTTGTCAACTTGCTGGCCATGGGCACCGACTGGAAAAAGTCCGAAATGTGCGAGTACTTCTACGAAGGCCGTGATCAGGAAACCGGCGAGCTGAAATGGACCGCCACCGCCATTGACCTGGTTTTCGGTTCCAACTCCCAACTCCGTGCCATCTCCGAAGTCTATGCCAGCGCCGACGCTGAACCGAAGTTCGTCACCGACTTCGTCGCCGCCTGGACCAAGGTCATGCACGCAGACCGCTTTGATCTGGTGAAATAATCTCCCGTCAATCCCCCCCCGGACTTGTCATCGAGACAAGCAGGAAACCCATCTCAGCCCTCTCGGCTGGGGTGGGTTTTTTGCTAGGTGACTGTTATTCGGTCTGCGGCGGAAGGATCTTTTGCCCCCGGCTGAGAAGCTTCTCCCTGAGCTCAAGGTACGGGACATCCTGAACTGGGCAATCCTTCTCCAGGGCCAGCGTTGCAGCCGCCCCGGCCGATTGGCCGAGGACCATGAAGGTCCATTCCAGGCGGATGGCCCCATAACCTGCATAAGAGGCGGAAAGGGCAGAAGGAACGAGGAGGTTCGTGCACTCGTTGCGCTTCGGCACGATGGCGCGGTAGGGGATGCCGAAGGGCGCGTAGTTCGTGTAGTTGATGAAAGCGCCTTCATTGTACACGTGGCCGTCCTTGATGACGGTGCGCGCGGCGTGGAGATCCACAAACCACCAGCAGATGCCGATGGGGTCGTCCACAGGCGGGGCTGGCTGCAGGCTGCCGCCCGTGGCCTTTTCTTTCGGGCGGGCGAGCACGTCGGCCTCGGTGATGACGTAGTTGGAGATCATGCGCCGGCTGCTGCGGAGGTAGAGCATGCGGGGCCAGCCGCCATTGTCGGTGAACTCATCCGCGCAAAGCCCCCACTGCGACCATTCCTGGCGGATCTTTTCAGGCACGGAGAGGTCTGTAGAGAGGAAATAAATAAGCCCCTGCGTGTAGCGGCGGTGCTCCTCATAGATGGCCTTGCGCACGCTGTAGCTGCCATTCGGGTAGCCATGGTTGCGGCCGTAAAAATTGGCGGAGAGCTCGTGCCAGCTCCCCAGGTCAACGAGGCGTTTTTTGGGATCGGCGCTCGGACTTCCAGGGCCATTCAGCCAGTCGTTCATGCCTCCCGCGGCCAGGAAGCGGCGGTAGATCTCATAGTCGGAGGCCTGGTAGCCTTCCGGGGCCGTGATGGCGATTTTATTGGCATCATCTTTGGTTAGGGGCAGCCGGAAGCAGAAACCCATGGCGCTTTTGTCAGGGGCACCATGCTCGCCCACAGCCTCGTTCTGCACGCCCACGAGGGTGCCGGAGGATGGGTCGCCAGGGGTTTTGTACGGGTCCACCTTCACCTGAAACTGCTGCTCCAGAGTGGGATGGATGACTCCGCCCACCGTCT
Organism: Verrucomicrobiota bacterium; assembly: GCA_040386955.1. Classification (GTDB taxonomy): domain Bacteria; phylum Verrucomicrobiota; class Verrucomicrobiia; order Verrucomicrobiales; family Verrucomicrobiaceae; genus Prosthecobacter. The sequence goes on along the minus strand of JAZKER010000012.1, from coordinate 32,206 downwards.
CTCCGTATTTGGCATTGCCTTCACGCCCCCAGGTGTAGCTGACTCCGGAGAAGGCCATCAGATCCCCCTCCACCGTGCCGTCAATGAAGACCCGGCCGCTGACGCGCGTGCCATCCTCGCAAAGGAAGCTGGTGATGCGTCCGTCCTTCTTCACCACAGCACCCGGCTCTTCGGACAGGCGCTTGCTGCGCAGCACGGGAACCTTTTTCTCCGCCAGCCATTCATCGATGGCTTTCTCCGCGATGGAGGAACGAAACTTGTACTTGGGCTCCGTGGCCTTGGGATCATAGGCCCGCCCGATGCGCATGAAGAACTCCTTGGCCAGACCGCCGACCGGCTGCCCATTACCTGCCCGTTTGTCCACATCCTGGCTGCCCAGCCCTTCGGCGATGATGCCTCCCAAATGCTGCACCGGGGAGACCAGCAGCACTTTGCGGCCACTGTCCGCCACCTCAATTGCAGCCGTGATGGCCGAGGGCGAGTCGCCATAGACGACGATGTCCGCCACGTGCTCCTTGGGATCGCCTTGGGCGGAAAGAGCGGCGGCAAAAGTGAGGAGAACAAGAAACAGGTGGCGCTGGATCATGAGGAGTTTGGGCTGACAGGTCATTCCCATACAATGGAAATGACCCATGTATAGCCCCAGCCTCCCGCCGCATTGGCAGGCTGCCAAAGGCGGCGAATCAGCCACCCTCCACCCGCGGCAGTTTGGCACCCCCCCTGCCGCGACAGCACTTGCTCAGTCCTTTCAGCGCCAGGTAGCCCAGCACGCTAAGGCAAACGATGAGGAGGCCCAACCGCAGGTGCGAGGCCACGGCGGTGGACACGCTGATCCCAGTGATGAGTGCCACATACGCGGCCATGCAGACTGGACACTTCGGCATCAGGATGAGCGTGACACTGGAGAAGAGAAAACCCGTGACCTGCGTGATTCGTCGTTTCGACGTTCCTGGGCAGCAGGGACGATCCATGCAGCATGAGAGGGATTTCATGAGCGTTTGGGGTGCTGGCAGCAGGACCCTGCTTGGCTCCTTGCAGTTTCGTACTGATCATGGTGACGCCACCAGATCCCACCCTCCTCATTGCGCCCCAGAGGAGCCCGATCCAGCCAGGGATACATGCCCCACAGACTGTCCACACCGCGCGAATAGGTGGAGTAGGTGTGGTAAATGGTGCCGCCTTCCTGAATGAAGGCACTCATCCCCGGCCTCTGCCGAAGATAGGTGGGTGTATTGACGCCGCACATCGTGGCGAATTCGAACTCCGCCCCTTCACCTCCTCCCGGCTTGCCGTCGCGCCATTCCTGCTGCGGCTCGCGGGTGAAATTGTATTCCAGACCGTCCCGCTGCTGTTCTTCCGTGTATGAGGCGCAGAAGTCGAAATTGAAATCGCCGCCCAACGATGAAGCCCAGGGAAAGCTCCACCCCATCCGCTTTTTGAAGGCCAGCAGTTTCTCCAGCGGGGCCAGTGAAACCGCCGTCAGCAGGACATCGTGATTCGCCAGATGGGTGACGATGCCGTTGAACCCATCCGCGATGGAGGAGCACGAAGGGCAGCCCGCCGTGTAGTCCGGGCCATACATAAAATGGTAAACCAAAAGTTGCGAACGGCCCTGGAACAGGTCCGCCAATTTCACTTCACCCGCTTCGGTCATGAAGCGGTAATCTTTGGCCACGGGCACCCAGGGAAGCTGCTGACGTTGCCGGGCCAGTTCATCACTTTGGCGCGTCAGTTCCTTTTCTGCCTTGAGCAGTTCCAGGCGTTCTTTGAGCCATTCTTCTTGCGTTGCGATTCGGTGCTTAGTCATGGGGATTCCTCCTTGGATGGTAATGTGGGTTTCGTGTTGGAGACTGCCCATGGTCGGGTCGTCGGGATCAAGTTATCGCTTGGCAGCAGCACATGTGAGTGACAACGGTGGCGCGATTATTCATGGACTCGCTCATCACTGCGGCTGCCTCCGCCCTCGCTGCGGGAGATCCCCTGCGTGCGCTGAATTGCGTGGCGTTGCGCGAAGACGCACCCGCCCTGGCATTGAGAGGCATCGCGATGGCGCAGCTGGGCGATCTCCCCCAGGCCCAACATCTTTTGAAGCGGGCCGCGCGGGCCTTTGGTCCCAAACAACCCCTCGCCCACGCCCGCTGCGTGGTCGCCCAGGCGGAGATCGCCTTTGTCTCCCGCGAGCTGGGTTGGCCGGTGAAAGAGCTCGCCGCAGCCCAGGCCACGCTGAAACAAAACGGCGATGCGCTCAATGCCGTGCATGCCTGCCACCTTCAGGCCCGACGGGCGCTTTTGCTCGGCCAGCTCGATGAGGCGGAGCGTGTACTGGGCACCGTTGATCCTGCGCCTTTGCCGCTGATACGACGGGCCGCGCATGAAATGATTCTCGCAGGCATTGCCATGCAGCGTTTGCGCACGGGTCCTGCACGAGCAGCTTTGGCCCGCGCCCAAGAGGCTGCGCATTTGTCCCGCATTCCCGCTTTGAAAGCCGAAGTGGCCGCCGCTGCCCAGCGTCTAGAAACACCCGTGGCACGGCACATCACAGGCGACCATGAACGCCTCATCCTCCTGGCCGATGTGGAGGCCTTGCTTGCCTCAGGCACCCTGGTGGTGGATGCCTGCCGTCGGGTGGTGCGGCGGGGCAAGGTAGTGATACCCTTAGCCTCGCGGCCGGTGCTGTTTGCGCTCGTCCGCGCTCTGGCCGAAGCCTGGCCTAACGATGTTTGCCGAACGGATCTCTTGCGCGCTGCGTTTCAAGCCAAGCGGGTGGATGAATCTCATCGCGCCCGGCTGCGGGTGGAGATCGGTCGCCTTCGTCAGTTGCTGCATCCGCTGGCGGATGTGCAGGCGACCCCGCAGGGTTTTGCGCTCCAGCCTCGCAACGATGCAGCCGTGAACGTACTGGCCTGGCCGGTGGAGGAGGAGCACGGCGCGGTGCTGGCCTTTCTCGCCGATGGCGAGGCCTGGTCCAGTTCCGCCCTCGCTTTGGCCATCGGCATCAGCCAGCGCACCGTGCAGCGATCGCTTGATGTCCTGGCGACGGAAGGAAAAGTGCAGTGGTTCGGCCGCGCCCGTGCCCGACGCTGGATCACTTCGTCCACCCCAGGATTCACGACGATAATGTTACTCCCTGCCCTGCTGCCCGGCGGTTAGACTGATTCCCATGAACCCCACCACATCCCCTGCCGACATTGTTGGCGAATTTGGCCCTTATCCAGGCAACGCCCAAGTGAACGGAGTCACCTACGACGGCGACGTTGTCTGGTGGGCCTCAGACAAAAGACTCAATGCGCTCGATCCCGCCAGCGGCGAGATCGTCCGTTTCCTGGAAGTGCCCGCCCACGCCGGCACCGCTTATGATGGCAAGCACCTCTACCAGATCTCCGAAGGCCGCATTCAGAAGATCAATCCTGAAACTGGCGACATCCTCAGCACCATCCCTGCCCCCAGCGCCGATGACAGCAGCGGTCTGGCGTGGGCCGAAGGCAGCCTCTGGATCGGCCAGGCGGAAGGGCACAAGATCCTTCAGCTCGACCCTCAAACCGGCGCCATCCTCCGCACCATCCCCTCCAACCGCGTGGTCACCGGCGTGACCTGGGTGGATGGCGATCTCTGGCACGGCACCTGGGAAGACGACAGCGAACTCCGCCGCATCGACCCCCACTCCGGCGAAGTCCTCGAAACCCTCACCATGCCCCCCGACATCGGCGTCTCAGGCCTCGAATCCGACGGCCAAGACCGCTTCTTCTGCGGCGGTGGCAGCAGCGGAAAACTCCGGGTGGTGAGGAGGCCTAACAAAAAGAGATAAACCATCGCCTGCAAGCCGTAGGACGGGTTTGTCCGGCCATGGAGGTCCTTTTCGAGACAGACCTTGCTGCCGGATTACCCGTCTTCTTGGAAGCCTCGCAACTCGTAAAGACGGGCCCCAGAGACAGCACTTCCGTCACGCATAGGACTCTCACGCTGGGCCACAATTTTAGCACTGCTCCACCTTCCCCAAACAAGGCGGGTAATCCGGCGCTTGGCTGGCACGAGTCTGCGAACATCGTTCCCGCCGGACACACCCGCCCTACGTTCCTATACCGCGTCCTTTAGAGACGAATGGGAACTATTCGAAGCTCTTGCGGATCTCCGCATGCGCGGCTGCCACGGCGACCTCACGTTCCCTGGCCGCAGCATAACGTGCGGCAAAGCTGCCTGGCTCATCCGAACCTGTGAGCAGATGCCGAGCCTCGGCCACCAGGGCATCCTTCCGCTCCGTCGTGATCGGCGGCTTTTCCTCCATCGCCTCATCCATCATCACAACCAGTTGTGAAAGCTGCCTCAGCCAGGAGAAGCGCTCATCTTCGGTGAGCAACTGCAGAAGCTTCAGCGGCGACAAGGTCACCTTCTCTTCCTTCTCATAGGCTGCGCGTTCAGCATTCATGATCAGCTTGTGCAGGCTCAGAAGCTGGTTGCGGAGGGTTGGCAAGGGATGGTCTTTCATGGCCGTTTTATAACGCAGGTGCGCCAGTGATCCCTTCATTGTGAGTGGGTTCTTCAATCCCATCCGACTCACCAAAGACTAAACGTGACGACGAGACATGAGGGGAGCGCGGAGATTCGCTTCGCGGCTGCGCACCTCTCCGCAATCGAAAAACATAGGCGGCGAAGCCGCGATGAGAAGAGGTGGGCAAGAGTGCCCACGCTCCTCTCAACTGGCTTGGCTACTGATGATACTCCTGCAGGGCTCGAACTTCGACATCGGCGGCCTGGAGTGACTTGATGGCGCGCATGGCGGCATCGGCGCCGCGGAGGGTGGTCATGATGGGGATGCGGTTTTGCATGGCGGCGGTGCGGATCTTGATCTCGTCCTCGCGGGGGTTTTTGCCCGAGGGGGTGTTGATCACGAGGGCCATGTCCTTGTTCTTCATGAGATCAATGACGTTCGGGCGCTGGCCGCTGGCGAGCTTCGGCAGGATGTTCACTTCGGTACCGGCGTCCTTGATGACCTGGCCGGTGCCGGCGGTGGCGTAAAGGGTGAAGCCGAGATCGGCGTAACCTTTGGCGATGCGGGCGACGTTGGGGCGGTCGGTTTCCTTGACGCTGATGAAGACATTGCCCTTCGTCGGCAGGGTGCCGCCGGCGGCCATCTGGCTCTTGGCAAAGGCGAGGCCCATGTCCATGTCGATGCCCATGACTTCACCGGTGGATTTCATCTCAGGCCCAAGGGCGATGTCCACGCCCTGGAACTTGCTGAAGGGGAAGACGGCTTCTTTGACGCTGAAATGCTTGGGATGGACTTCTTCCGTAAAGCCCAGTTCCTTGAGGGTCTTGCCCGCCATGATCTTGGCGGCGAGTTTTGGCAGCGGGACGCCGATGGCCTTGCTGACGAAGGGGGCGGTGCGGGAGGCGCGCGGGTTGACCTCGATGACGTAGAGGTCGTCGCCTTTGACGGCGAGCTGCATGTTCATCAGGCCGCGCACGCCGAGGGCTTTGGCCAGCTTCTTGGCGGCATCGCGGATGCGGTCCTGCATTTCGGCGCTGAGGCTGAAGGGAGGGATGACGCAGGCGCTGTCGCCGGAGTGAATGCCGGCCTCTTCGATGTGCTCCATGATGGCACCGATGACGGTGGTCTCACCATCGCTGATGCAGTCCACGTCCACCTCGGTGGCGTCTTCCAGGAAGCGGTCCACCAGCACGGGGCGGTCGGGCGTGGCCTCGACGGCGTTCTTCATGTAGTGGGTCAGTTCGGCATCGCTGTAAACGATCTGCATGGCGCGGCCGCCGAGCACGAAGCTGGGGCGGACGAGGCTGGGGTAACCGATGCGGGCGGTGATGGCCAGGGCCTCCTCCAGGGAAGTGGCGGTGCCGCTGGCGGCCTGCATCAGGCCGAGTTCATCAAGGAGGGCGGCGAAGAGCTTGCGGTCTTCGGCGAGCTCGATGTTTTTCGGGCTGGTGCCGATGATGCGCACACCGTTTTCTTCCAGGCCTTTGGCGAGGTTCAGCGGGGTCTGGCCGCCGAACTGGACGATGACGCCCAGCACCTGGTCGTTGCGGTTTTCGCGCTCGTAGATGTTCAGCACGTCTTCCAGGGTCAGGGGCTCAAAGTAGAGCTTGTCGCTGGTATCGTAGTCGGTGGAAACGGTCTCCGGGTTGGAGTTGACCATGATGGTCTCATAACCCAGCTCACGCAGGGCGAAGGAGGCGTGGACGCAGCAGTAGTCGAACTCGATGCCCTGGCCGATGCGGTTCGGCCCGCCACCGAGGATCATGACCTTCTTGCGGTCATTGTCGCGGACTTCGTCTTCGGTGCCGTAGGTGGAGTAGTAATAAGGCGTCTGCGCTTCGAACTCGGCGGCGCACGTGTCCACGAGGCGGTAGGTGGGGATGATGCCCGCCGCTTTTCGTGCCGCACGAACTACTGATTCTGGAACATTCAAGGAAGTCGCTAGCTGTCTGTCTGAGAAACCCCGTTTCTTCGCATGGAGCAACGCTGCTTTCAGTCTGGCCCAAGCCGAACCTTCGTTGGACGCACCCTGGTCCGAAGCTTTTGCACTAACAATGCTGCCTGCGAGTTCCCCGTTTTCCAGCTTCTGCTCCTCCTTCACAATCTCCTCAATCTGGCGCAGGAACCAGCGGTCGATCTTGGTCAGTTCGAAGACCTTCTCGACATCCCAGCCGATGGCGAAAGCCTGGCCGAGGAAGAAGATGCGCTCGGCGTTGGGCACGGTGAGCTTGGTGGTGAGGGTTTCTTCGTCCACCACCACATCGGCACCGTCGCCGATCAAACCGAAGCGTTTGATTTCCAGACTGCGCAGGGCTTTCTGAAGGCTCTCCTTGAACGTGCGGCCGATGGCCATGGCCTCGCCCACGGACTTCATCTGCGTGGTGAGGGTGGTATCGGCGCCGGGGAATTTTTCGAAGGTGAAACGCGGGACCTTGGTGACGACGTAGTCGATGGTCGGCTCGAAGGAGGCGGGGGTCTCGCGAGTGATGTCGTTCTTCAACTCATCGAGGGTGTAACCCACGGCGAGTTTGGCGGCGATCTTGGCGATGGGGTAACCGGTGGCCTTGGAGGCGAGCGCGGAAGAGCGCGACACACGCGGGTTCATCTCGATGACGATCATGCGGCCCGTATCCGGGTGCATGGCGAACTGGATGTTCGACCCGCCCGTCTCCACGCCGATCTCGCGAATGCAGGCGAAGGAGGCATCGCGCATGATCTGGTACTCGCGGTCCGTCAGGGTCTGGATGGGGGCGACGGTGATGGAGTCACCGGTGTGGACGCCCATGGGGTCCAGGTTTTCGATGGAGCAGATGATGACGCAGTTGTCTGCCTTGTCCCGCATGACTTCCATTTCGAACTCTTTCCAGCCGAGCAGGGACTCTTCGATGAGCACTTCGCTGACGGGGGAGAGATCCAGGCCGCGGCCGGTGATGTATTCGAATTCTTCCTTGTTGTAGGCGATGCCGCCGCCGGTGCCGCCGAGGGTGTAGGCGGGGCGGATGATGAGGGGCATGGTGCCGATTTCTTCGGCAATGACGCGGGCTTCCTCAATGGTGTGGGCGACGCCGGACTGCGGCAGGTCGAGCCCGATGGCGAGCATGGCGTTTTTGAACTTGAGGCGGTCTTCGCCCTTTTCAATAGCGTCCGGTTTGGCACCGATCATGCGCACGCCGTGTTTTTCCAGCACGCCGGAATGGTGCAGGGACATGGCGGTGTTCAGCGCGGTCTGGCCGCCCAAGGTGGGGAGAAGGACGTCGGGCTTTTCCTTGATGATGATCTTCTCGACCATCTCCGGGGTGATCGGCTCGATGTAGGTCCGGAAGGCGAATTCCGGATCGGTCATGATGGTGGCCGGGTTGGAATTGATCAAAACGACCTCGTAGCCTTCCTCGCGCAGCGCTTTGCAGGCCTGGACGCCTGAATAGTCGAACTCACAGCCCTGGCCGATGACGATGGGGCCGGAACCGATGACGAGGATGCGTTTGATGGAGGGATCTTTGGGCATGGAGGCGGAGGGCGGAAAGAGAAGAGAAAGCTTAGGTTGGGGCTTTCAAGGCTGCCACAGGTGGAGGCGGCGGTTCCGGGAACCGCTCATCTTTGCGGCGGCAGCCGGGAAAGCGCGGCATCTTGCACAGAGCCAGCGCGCTGTAAAGGGCGGAGGCGGAAGATGTCGCGTTCGAGAAGCATTAAATGGCGGAGGCTGGCGGTGCGGTGTGAGAAAAAGGAGGGGGCAGGGAGGGGAAATGGGGAGAGACGCGAATTTTCCCCATTTGGGGATTTTTGAGGCTAACGCGCTGAAAGTCAGGACTTTAGGATGGGGATGATTTTCCCCATGAGATCCCCATTGCCTCCCCATGGGGAAGGTGTGGGGAGATTTCAGACGCCTGTGCCGGGATCGATGGGTCGGGAATGGGGCCATGGTCCCCGATGAAGGGGAAGATAGCGGCGCAGGGAACGCGGGCGGGCCGGACTGTGAGCGAACGGAGACGCCAGGAAGGACCGGGGTGAGAGGCACGGCGACAATATCCGGGAAGGGGCAAGGGGGCGCAAGCTGCGGGAAGGCGACTTTGGGGGATTTTTGAGGTGGGTGGGGAGTGTCCCGCCCTTTCAGGGCTCGCCTGAAGGAGAGCATGGGGGGTATTGGTCATACCCAGGGCTGCGCGCCGGGGGCGCTTGCCCTGGGCTTTGTTGTCACGCCCCGCTGGGGCTGGGGGCTCTCAGCGGCAAGAGCGAAGCTACTTCGGCGGGCCCAGCTTTCCGAACACACTGCGGAGTTGCTCCACGGTGCCGATGGCGAGGGTGACTTCGTATTCGAAGATGAGGCCGGGTTTGAGGGCGAAGGTCTGGAGGGGGGCGAGGTAGGAGCAGTCGCCGGCATTGCCGTTGCGCACGCGGTAGGTGGTGGCCTCCTGGACATGAGGCAGGTGGAGACCGAGGCCGGAATCCTGGGCATTGACCCAGGCGATCCAGGGCTCGGGGCCGATGGCGATGATTTCGTTGGGGAAGCCGGGCTGCTGGCGCTGGAGGCTGCCGTCTTTTCCCACGAAGACGAGGGTGTCCAGGGTGGGTTTCACAAAAAGGGCGGGAAGTTCCTGGTGATAAGGCTGATGCGTCTTTTCCCCGGTGTAGGCCATTTTGAATTTGAGCTGGGCGAGGCCGCCTTCCAGCCGCAGCCATTGTTCCAGGGTGACCTCCGGCAGCAGCTTGCCGGTGGCCCAGTGGCGGGGGGTAGTTTTGGCGTAGAGCTCGTCCTTGGACTCCCGGCTTTCCAAAAGCTGAGCGGGTTCGTTGCGCCAGCTGCCGCCCTGGACGGGGTTGTAGCGCCAGGGTTTGCCGTTCCAGTCGCTGCCGTCGGGGTCGCCGTAGTAGGACTGCTGGACGTAGCGGCCCACATCGTAGGCGTTCAGCAGATTGTTAGACGAGTGCGAGTGGGAAAACCAGCCGATGCAGGCCCCGGCACTGAGGTTGATGCCCAGGCGCACATGGCCATTGTCCAGGTAAACCCATTTTTCCTGCGCGGGGGCGAGGGTGGCCAAAAGGCAGAGGGCGAGGAGGAGGCGCATGAGGAAAGGAGACGTGGGTCAAGCCGGGTGCAAGGGCGGAGCGGGGACGCCTCAATCGTATGGGCATCGGTGACCCTCGCTCCTTGAGCGGGAGGCGGGGCCGTGTTATCGCTGGGGGTGCCTCCAACCTTAGCCACGATTGTTTACCCCCTCATTGCCGCCCTTGTCTATGCCTTCGGGGCCTTGGTGCTGAAGCGATCCAGCGAGCTGGGAGTGGGGCTGTGGCGGACGACGTTTGTGGCGAATTTCATCGTCGGGGGGCTGTTTTCCCTGCTGTGGCTGCTGGGCGGGCCACCGATCGAAAAGGAGCTGCTGTGGCAGCCGGGGGTGATCGCCATGTGCCTGTTTGTGGGGCAGATTTCGCAGTTCATCGCCCTGGAGAAGGGGGATGTGTCGGTGGCAGTGCCGGTGTTTGGTTTGAAGGTGATCCTGGTGGCCTTTTTGACGCCGTTCATCATCGGCGAGGCGGTGGGTCTGAAGCTGTGGGGCGCGGCGCTGCTGAGCGTGATCGGCATTTCATTTCTCAACAAGAAAGATCAGGGCAAACGGCCCCGCGGGCTGGGCATCACGCTGGCGGCTGGCGGGGTGGGGGCGGTGTGTTTTGCGGTATTCGACGTGCTGGTGCAGAAGTGGGGCCCGCACTGGGGTGTGGGGCGGCTTTTGCCCTGCATCTTCTGGATCAATGCGCTGTTTTCCTGCGGGCTGGTATTTCGCTTTTCTGCGCCCCTGAGCGCCATCCCGAAGCAGGCCTGGGGCTGGCTGACGGGCGGCTCTCTGCTGCTGGGCACGCAGAGCATCATCTTCGTGAGCACCCTGGCGGTGTATGGCAAGGCGACCTCCGCGAACATCATGTATGCCTCACGCGGGCTGCTGAGCGTGGCGCTGGTGTGGATGATCGGGCACTGGTTTGCCAACACGGAGCGGAACCTGGGGCCGGGCATCCTGCGCTGGCGGCTGGCGGGGGCGCTGATGATGATGAGCGCGATCGTGCTGGTGGTGGTGTGACCGGGAGAGACTGGATATTTGGCGACCCTTCCGAAGCCCCCGAAAATGGCGACATCATTTGTTAGGCGAAGGATGGTTGACCTTTTTGTTAGCCCGAAATTCAGGTCTCTTATAACCAGATCCATGAGCCTTTACCAGGAGACTTGAGGGTGGGCGGAGGTTCAGGGGCCGGGACTTGGCAAGTCCCGCTCCTTGGGGGTGAAGGGGGAGCTCGGGGCTTCAGTTCCACTTCACGAGTTCGACGCGGCGATTTTTGCTGCGGCCGTCTTCGCTGGCATTGGGAGCGGCGGGGCTGGCAAAGCTGCAGCCGAAGGGGAAGAGGCGCTGGGAGGAGATGCCGTAACGGCTGGTGAGGGCCTCCACCACAGCGGCGGCGCGGCGGTTGGAGAGGTCGCGGTTGAATTCAAACTCGCCGACGTTGTCGGTGTGGCCGACGATGAGGAGCTTGATCGTGGCATCCTGAGTCATGAGCTTTTGCACCTCGGCCAGGGTGGTGTCAGACTCGGGCTTGAGGGTGGCCTTGTTGGTATCAAAGTAGATGCCGTAAAGGGCGACGCGGCCGGTGGTGGTGATCTGTTTTTCCATCTCGTCGGCCTTGACCATGACCATGCGGTTTTCCAGGGCCTTGGTCTCGATGACATCCACACGGGCGACGACGGTGCCGCCGAGGATGCCTTTTTCAGGGTCCTTCCAGGAGTCGGTGACGGCAGCGGCGAAGATGGTGACATAGACATCTCCAGCCCCGCCTTCACCGGTCTTTTTCAGGGCGGTGTAGCGGAAGTCATCGGCCCCGGGCAGGGTGTATTCCTGGAGGCCGTAGTCCTTTTCCGTCTGGTAAACGGCGGCGACAAAACGGCCATATCCATTGTCCAGAGTGTTGGCCTCTTCCTGGGGTTTGCCATTGCTGGTGCCTTCGAAGAGGACTTCGAAACCTTTTTCTTTCAGATCGGCCTGATAGGAGCGCAGGCACTCCAGGGTGCTGGCATCGGCAGGCTCGCGATAAAAGAGGGTGGTGCGTGCGCCTTCGGCCTCGATCTTCTTCCATTCCTTGGTCTTTTGCTCGCCGTAGTCAAAGATCACAGGCCCGAGGGCGACCTGATGGGAATCGAACTTTTTGGTGGCGTAGTGGAGGATGATGGAACCCTCAATGCGCTTGAGCAGGGGGTGATCCTTCGCCCCCTCTTTGTCACGGGTGAATTCTGGGCTGACCTGGGCCTGAGCCAGACCGGAGACAAGGCCGCAAGCGACCACCAACGCCAACGAAAGAGAGGTCTTCATGAGAGCGGCCAATAAAGCGGCGAGGGTGGTGCTGTCGAGATGAGTAAGTTTATATAGTCGCGGGGGTGGCTGAAACCTCCGCCGGAGAAAAGTGAAGCCACTCGACGAGGAGCGAACGGTGATCTTCACACTGCCAGCAGCTCGCGCGCCTCGGTCTGGCCGGGGGCGGGGCGGCCGTACTCGCTGGCGGTGACGCGGGCGAGGGCGGTGAGGTGACGCCAGCGGAAAGCGGGACGGGTGCGGTGAAATTCGTCCCAGACGGTCTGGTAGTACTTCTCGGCATGGAGGGCGCCGTCTTCGCTGATGGCATACTTCAGCAGGAGCTGAAAGACGGGCTCCGGCGCGTGGCCTAACAAACTGTACCGCTGGACGACGGCCCCGGCATGGGACTGCATGTTCTGGCGGACCATGGCCTCCAGCTCCGTCAGCAGGGCGGCGGGTTCCTTGGCGGTGATGGTGCCGACCTGGCGCTTGGAGGGCAGGGGCTCCCAGGTGAGGAAGGGCTGCCGGGAGCCTTCACGATCCCGCGCGATCTGCCAGGCCCCGAGGATGAGGCAGGCGAAGCTGTTTCGCCCGTGGCTGGCGTGGGCGAGATTCCGCCAGGCGTGGACGGAATCGCTGGCGTGAACGCCGATGGAGTCGCCATGGACGCTGCCGGTGGGCTTGCCTGTGAACTCCCACTCGGGCGGACGGCCACGGTCTCGCAGGACGATCTGGTTGGCCGCAAGGGAGAGGGCCTCACCGATTTCAGCGGGGTCAAAACCTTCGGCAAGGGCGGCGGCGACAGCCCCGGCGGCGGCTTCGGGCGAGCTGCTGAAAATGGTGTGGCTGAGTTTTTCCACGAAGGCGTCTTCGGCGGCGCGGGTGCCGGGATCGCGGCCGAGGAGCTTGTGCTCATCCAGCAGGCCGGTCAGCACTTTGGCGTGGAGATCCCACTCGGGGCGGCGGCGGCCTTCGGCCTGGAGGCAGTAGCGCAGGGACTGGCGGAGGAGGGTGTGGGCGTGCTCCTGCCCGACGACATCGAGGAGGTCCCAGGCGCGGTAGGGGAGGACGGTGCGGTGGACTTCGGTATCATCCTGCACGCATTCGAGGAGGGCATTGAAGGCCTGGTCTTTGTCCTGCCCGACCATGGCGGCGAAGAGCTGCTCCGCCTGGGCGGTGTCCTTGCTGCGCACGGCCTCGTGCAGCTGGGCGGGGGTGGGCTGGCCAGGGGCGGGGATGACGGTGTGCAGCACCTCATCCTCACGCCCGCCGTTTTCCTGAATGCGGTGGGTGTTGCGGTAGAGGACCTTGAAGACGGGCAGGGCGGCCTGCGGAGCTGGCAGGCTGCCGGCCATTTTCCAGGCGGGGCTCAGCGCCATGAGGGTGTGGAAGCCGATGTAGTCCTCGCCCCCGAAGGTACGGGCATTGGCCAGGGCGCCGGCGGCGACGAGCTGCTTCAGCGAGGTGCCGGATCTGAGCCGGGAGGTGAGGCCGGACTGCAATTTTTCCACCGCGGTCTCCTGCATGAAGCAGACGAGGGCCTCCATCTTTCCGAAGCTCAGTGCTCCAGGGGCATCTTCGGCCAAGGCCGGGGAGGTGATGCCCAGCTCTGCGGCGAGGGCGGGTCCGATGGTGGCCAGCAGGGTTCCTCGGCTGACTTCAGCCAGAAAGCGGCGGCGGGAAAACGGTGCATTCATAGTGACCTCCCGGTTGGAATTGAATCAAAGTGTCTCCGGTTTCATTAACGAAAGCAATCTCGGACTTTGGTCACAAATCAGCGGTTTCTTTATGTCGCCCCTATTTTTACGCCCTGGGCTGGATTGCGCGGCGCAGGTGTGTATTCTCCCAGTTCCCAACCCCCCGCATTGTCCCCCCAACACTGCCTGGCCGCGTGCGCCTCCCTCGCTGCTGCCCGGTGTGTGCCATCCCCCCTTTGGCAGCATGCAACCGCCTTCATCCCCCACGTCCATTTTTTCCCGCCCCCATCCCCACTCCAAGAAGCAGGCCCTGCTCATGGGATGGCTGTCCTGTTTTCTGGCGGCGGGCCTGAATGCGGCAACGCTGCAGTATGACAGCGATGGCACCGGTTCCATCACGGACGGGACAGCCAGTGGCTGGAACACGACGGCGACCAACAAGCCCTGGTACGACAGCGCCAACACGACCTATCTGGCATGGCCGAACACGAATGCTGACATCGCGGTCTTTGGCGGCGGCACTTCCGGAACGGCGGGCTCGGTGGCGGTGGGAAGCGTGATCGCCAACGGCATCATTTTTAACGCGCCCTTTGCCGGCAGCTACACGCTGAGCGGGGGAACCATCACGCTGGATGGAGCAACGCCGACGATCACGGCGAATGTGAATGCGGCGATCACCTCCGCCCTGGCGGGCACGGTGGGCCTAACCAAAAATGGTACGGGCGTTTTGACTCTTTCAGGCGGGGCAGCGAATAACTATGGCGGCGGCACCTCCGTGCTGGCCGGGAGCCTGACGATGGCCAAAACCGCCGGGGTGAATGCCGTGGGCGGGGACGTGGTCATCAACGGGGGGACACTGATCTGGGGCGGGGCCAACCAGGTGCCGGATACGGCGAGCGTGACGCTGATCAGCGGCGTGCTGCAGATCGCCGGCAACACGGAGACCCTGGCCAATCTGACGCTGCAGGGGGGCAACAGCAATGGCGGCACCAATTCCAACGGCGGCTTTCTCACCATCACGAACACGCTGGCCATCAATGGCACGGGCAGCCTGGGGATGAACAGCGCCGGGCAGTGGACGGTGAACAAGGCGGACTTCACCGGAGCGGTGACTGGTGCGCTGAGCATGACCGGCAACAGCAATACTCGCATCACTCAGCTGAACATTGGCAGCGGCGGACTGATCCTTTCCGGGCAGAATCTGACCATCAACAAAGGAGCCGCTGCAACGGCACTGGGAAGTGAGATCGTTTTTAACGGCAACGTCACGGCCAGTGGTACCAACAACTTCAACACGGGCGGCACCTTTGGAGCGTCCCGCATCAGCCTGCCGATCATCAGCACCTGGGACATCACCGCAGGTACGACCAACATCAACGTGGCCACCTTTGGCGTGGGCGGCCTGATCAAAACGGGCGCTGGAAATCTTGCCCTGGCAGGAGCCGATGCCAACACGCACAGCGGCATGACGACGGTCTCCGGCGGCAGCCTACTGCTGGGCAAAACCGCCGGGGTGAATGCCATTGCGGGGGACATCACGGTGGCTACGGGAGGAACGCTGGACTGGAATGCGGCGAATCAGCTGGCCGATACCACGCACATCTTTTTGACAGGCGGCTCGCTGAAATTTGACAACCTGACGGAGACCTTTGCCAACCTGACGCAGACGTCGGGCACGGTGAACAGCGGGGGCGGCACGAACTCGGGCATCGTCAACATCACGGGCCTGCTGCGGGCTTCCGGTGGCTCCAGCATCAACCTCAACAGCGGTGCCGTGTGGACGGTGGGAGCGGCGGACTTTACCGGCTTTTCAGGCACCGCGATCGCCCTGAACGGCAACAGCACGACGGCGCTGAACCAGTTCATCATCGGCAGCGGCGGGCTGATCCTGACGGGCCAGTCCATCAACCTGGCGAAGGGCACTTCAGTCGGGGCCTTTGGCAGCGAGCTGACGCTGAATGGCAACATCACGGCGAGCGGCACCAATGCGATCAACGCGGGTGCCAACACCATCGGCGTTTCGCAGGTGAACCTGGGCGCGACGGACCGCACCTGGAACATCCTCAGCGGCACGACCTCCAGCAACTCCAGCGTGGTGAGCAGCGGCGGTGGCATCGTCAAAACGGGCAATGGCATCCTGGCCCTGAATGCGGCGAACACTTACACCGGCAATACGACCATCAATGGCGGCACGGTGCGCCTGGGAGCCTCAGGCAGCGTGGACAACTCGCCAGTGATCACGGTGGCGGCGGGGGCAACGTTTGATGGGGTGGCGGTGACGGGGGGTTACTCCGTCAAAAGCGGCCAGCTTCTCCAGGGCGGTGGCAGCGTGGCAGGCGCAACGACGATCGCCAGCGGAGCGACGCTGGCCCCAGGGACCGTGAGCGGTGACTTCCTGCAACGGCTCAGCTTTTCCAGTTCGCTGATCCTGGCGAGTGGCTCGCAGACACGGCTGCAGCTTTCCAGCAGCAGCGACTACGACCAGGTTTTTGTCACGGGTACTTTCACCCAGCAGACAGGCGGCCAGATCATTGTGGAGCCAGGCGACTTCGTGCCGGTGCTGGGGCAGAGTTTCAATCTTTTCGACTGGGGCACTCTGGGATCCCTTTCGACCAACCTGGGCAGCAACTACCGCGATGGCAGCGATGACGACGCGACGGACCTGAACCTGCCCGACATTTCTGGCAGCGGCTACTTCTGGGACATCAGCCAGTTTGCGAGCAGCGGCATCATCATTGTGGCGATTCCCGAGCCTTCACGACTGCTGCTGCTGGGGTTTGCAGGGCTGGCCCTGATGAGTCGGCGCCGCCGATAAGCTAGAGCCGGTGGCGGATGCGGAACTGCTTTGGGGTGAGGCCAGTGCGTTTGCGAAAGGCCTGGGTGAAGGCGCTCTGGTCGCAGAAGCCGTGGAGGATGGCGATCTCGATGATGGTGGCGGAGGTCTTGGCCAGGGCCTCGGCAGCGGCCTGGATGCGGCTGCGCAGCATGAGCTCATGCGGGGTCAGGCCCAGGGTCTCCTGAAGCTTGCGGTGCAGGTGCCGTTCGGACAAGCCCACGGCCCGCGCCAGCTCTGCCGCCTTGAGATTTTTATCGGTGTTGCGGCGGGCGAATTTCACGGCCTCGGTCACCTCCCGCACATCGTGGTGCAGCATGCGCTCCTCATCCCGGCGGGTGATGCCCATGACGCCAATGATGCGGCCTTTGGCATCGCGGACGGGCAGCTTGGTGGTGAGGAACCAGTCGAGGTTCCGCTGCTCGTCGTACCAGACTTCCAGGCGGTTGATGAGGGGCTTGCCAGAACGAATGACACGCTGGTCATCCTCACGGAAAGCCTTGGCCACCTCCGCCGGGAACCAGCGTTCATCGGTGGAGCCGACGAGCTCGCTTTCGCTTTTGATGCCGAAGCGGGGGAAGGTGGGGCTGTTGGCGGCGATGTGGCGACCGTGCGCATCTTTCACAAAGAAAAACACGCCCGGCATGTGGTCAAAGATGGCCCGAACCGCCTGGGAATCGCCCATCTGGGCGAAGAAGGCTGACTGAAGGGCTGATTTTTTCATGGCAGGATTTTAACAAACATTGGCAGGCTGTCACCAAACAAGCGGTGCGGTGGCGCAGTATTGATCTGCCTACAGACACTTCTTGTTATGCGCCTCCAGCCCTTCCGCCGCCTCACCCTCATCGCCCTCGGGCTTTACGCCTGCTCCCTGTGCCCGGGAGCTGAATCCCAGGAGTTTCCTCCCCAGCCACCGGTGCAGCCGCTTTCCGCCGAAGCAGCCGCAAAGACCTTCCAACTGCCGCCCGGCTACAAACTGGAACTGGTGCTGAGCGAGCCGGATGTGATGGAGCCGGTGTGCATGGCCTTTGACGGCAATGGCAGGCTCTACGTGGCCGAGATGCTGACCTACATGCGCGACATTGAGGGCACGGATGAACTGGTGCCGAAGAGCCGGGTTTCCGTCCACTGGTCCAGCAAGAACGACGGTGTCTTTGACCAGCACCGGGTGTATGCGGACAACCTGTTGCTGCCGCGAATCCTGCTGCCTATGGATGAAGGGGTGCTCATCGGCGAGACGGACACGAACGACCTCTACCTTTACCACGACACCAATGGCGACGGGGTGAGCGACGAGAGGAAGCGCGTCTATGAAGGCGGGCCGCGCGGCGGCAACATGGAGCACCAGCCCAGCGGCCTGACCTGGGCGAATGACAACTGGCTGTATTCCGCCGTGAACAACTACCGGCTGCGCTGGAAGGATGGCCAGCTCATCAAACAGGACATCCCCGGCAATGGCGGCCAGTGGGGCGGCACGCAGGATGACCAGGGCAAATTCTGGGTGGTGAATGCAGGCGGTGAAAAGGGGCCGCTGAATTTCCAGCAGCACATCCTCTACGGCCAGTTCATGACCCGCAACCAGTTCGAGCCCGGCTTTGAAGTGGTGTGGCCGGCCGTGGGCCTGCGCGACTACCAGGGCGGCCCCGGCAAGTCCCGCGAAGACAACACGCTGAACCATTTCACCGCCACCTGTGGCGGTGAAATCTATCGTGGGGATCGACTGCCTGCGGAGCTGAAGGGCAACCTTTTCTTTGGCGAGCCCGTGGGCCGTCTGGTGCGGCGCACGCAGATCGAGGTGAAGGACGGCATCACCATCCTGCACAATCCGCATCCGCAGAATGAATTCCTGCGCAGCACGGATGTGTGTTTTCGCCCGGTGGACATGAAGACCGCGCCGGATGGCACCCTCTTCATCTGCGACATGTACCGCGGGGTCATCCAGGAAGGGAATTGGACGCGCGAGGGCAGCTACCTGCGCAAGGTGCTGCTGCAGCACAGCTTTGACAAAGTCACCGGGCGCGGCCGCGTCTGGAGGCTGGTGCATGACTCGATGAAACCGACACCCGCACCGCAGCTGCTCACAGCCACGCCGGCGGAACTGGTGGAGGTGCTGGGGCACCCGAATGGCTGGCAGCGGGATACGGCGCAAAAGCTGCTGGTGCTGAAGCAGGACCGCAGCGTGCTGCCAGCCCTGGAGGCGATGCTGAAAGGTCACGCCAATGCCCTGGCCCGCATGCATGCGCTGTGGACGCTGGAGGGCCTGAACGCACTGACGGCGGAGCTGGTGCGTGGAGGCTTCAAAGACGCAGACGCCTCCGTGCGCCATGCGGCGATCCGCGCCAGTGAGTCCCTGATGGTGGCTGGCGATGCCGCCTTGCAGGCGGATGTGATGGCCCTGGCCGGGGATGCAGATCCTGCCGTGGCGATTCAGGTGCTTCTCACCGCAAAGCTGCTGAAGTGGAAGGACCACGCGAAGTTCATCAATGCCAGCGCCTTGGTCCACCCCTCGAAAGGGGTGAAGGAGATGGCCGCGCAGATCCTCACCAACGGCAGTGATTTCCCCAAAGAATTCAGCGCCAGCCAGAAGGACTTTTTGAGCAAGGGCCAGGTCATCTACCAGGAGCTGTGCTTCACCTGTCACGGCCTGGACGGGCGCGGCACCTTGATTGGGGCTCCCGGTGCAGAGATCGCCCTGGCACCGCCGCTGTCAGGATCCAAGGTCGTCCTGGGGCATCGGGACGGTTTGATCCGCGCCGTGCTGCATGGCGTGACGGGGCCGGTGAATGGCAAGACCTACCAGGGCCAGATGATCCCGATGGCGAACAATGACGATGCCTGGGTGGCCACGGTGACGAGCTACATCCGCAACCGCTTCGGCAACTCCGCCAGCCTCATTGATCCGGACGATGTGGCCCGCGTGCGTGCCGAGACCCAAGGCCGCACCGCCCCCTGGACGGAGAAAGAACTGGCCACCGCTGGCCCGACCAAGCTGACGAATCGCAGCACCTGGAAACTGGATGCCAGCCACAAGGCGACGGACACGAAGGCCCTGACCGATGGCGAGCTGAAGACCCGCTGGGACAGCGGCACGCCGATGACCAACAAAATGTGGCTGACGGTGGAGCTTCCTGCGGAAACGGAGGTGTGCGGCGTGCGCGTGGATGGCCAGCGCAGCGGCGGCCACTTTGGCCGGGGACTGCGTGTGGAGGTCTCCGCCGATGGGAAAAAGTGGAGCAAACCTGTTTATAACAACCCGAATGCCGCCTCCATCGCCGAGCTGCTGTTCAAACCTGTGACCACGAAGTTCCTGCGCATCAGCCAGACCTCGGGCGGCGACAACCGCACGACCTGGAGCCTGGAGGAGCTGGACATTTACGCAGCGACGCCTAACCAACAGTAACGTTACATCAGGGCAAAAAGCACCCGCCTGTCCGTGTCGAGAAGACCGGGCAGGCGGGTTTTTGTGAAGCATCACTGCCCGTCAAACATGCGGCCGATGCCGCCGAGGACGGAGCCTTCACCAGTGGCCTTGCCTCCGGCAGAGGGGGCATTGGCGAGGATGCGGTCCGCCAGGCGGGAGAAGGGCAGGCTTTGCAGCCAGACGGTGCCGTGACCGGTGAGGGTGGTGAGGAAAAGGCCTTCACCGCCCAAGAACATGCTTTTCAGATTACCTGCGCGCTCAATATCATAGCTGATGCCCTGGGTGAAGGCGACGAGGCAGCCGGTATCCACTCGCAGGGTTTCCCCCCGCATTTCTTTTTTGATGATGGTGCCGCCTGCATGAATGAAGGCCATGCCGTCGCCCTTGAGACGCTGAAGGATGAAACCTTCACCGCCGAAGAGGCCGGCACCGAAGCGTTTTTGGAAAGCGATGCCGACGGAGGTGCCATAGGCGGCGCAGAGAAAGGCGTCCTTTTCACAGAGGATCTCGCCACCGTAGTCGGTGAGTTTCAGCGGGATGATTTTGCCCGGATAAGGGGCGGCAAAGGCCACGCGCTTTTTCCCGGCGTGGGCGCGGTTGGTGAAGTGGGTCATGAAGATGGACTCCCCGGTGAGCATGCGCTTGCCCACGGTTTTGAGGATGCCCATGAGGCCACCATTGGTGGGGGTGGAGCCGTCGCCCATCTTGGTTTCGAAGACGATGCCGTCCTCCATGTAATTCATGCCGCCGGCTTCGGCGATGACGGTTTCGCCGGGGTCCAGTTCGACCTCGACGATCTGCATCTCATTGCCGTGGATCTCATAGTCCACGTCATGGGCGCGCATGCCAGCGGCACCGGAGACCGGGGGCGGACCTGGGATAGGAGGAGGGCCACCGGCGGCACCGCGAAACAGGGCAGGGAGGGCCTGCTCAGCCCGGCTCCACTGGGCCTGGCCTTCGGTCCAGACGAGGGTCTCGGGACGCACCGCCCCGGAGGCGGCGAGGGATTGCAACTGTTCTTCAGTGACCTGATGGCGCTGACCTTCTGAATCGACGTAAAACCAAGGGTTCATAGGGGAATGGAACGGGATGGGCAATAAGAGTCCACGGCATTCGAAGTGGAGGCACCCGGATGCGTGGAGGTCTGGAAAATGAAGCGCTGCTGAGAAGCGGCGATTACTCTTTGGCGGCTTTTTTGTCAGCCGTGCCGGTCTTTTTCTTGGTGACGACCTTGTGTTCGGCTTCGTTCTTTTTTTCCACCGGGAAGCCTGCCTTGGCATGGGCAACGATTTCCGCGAGGATGGCATCGCCGATGCCGTCCACCTTCACCAGGTCCACCGGATCTGCGATGGGGCGGGCTTTGACGATGCTTTTGGCGCGGGCTTCACCGATGCCAGGCAGGGATTGCAGGGCCTTGTCATCGCCCTTGTTCAGCAGGTCCAGCAGCTTGGTCTTCTGGAGTGGAGTCAGCGTTTTCGCCACGGCCTGAGCCTTGGCGGAGGGGGCGTCAACTTTGGCTTCTGCCTTCGCAGCGGCCTTCTTT
The DNA here is from genome assembly GCA_040386955.1 of Verrucomicrobiota bacterium. GTDB lineage: Bacteria > Verrucomicrobiota > Verrucomicrobiia > Verrucomicrobiales > Verrucomicrobiaceae > Prosthecobacter. Next base: position 10,898 of record JAZKER010000012.1, on the reverse strand, counting down.
TTGGCAGGGGCTTCAGCCGCCTGAACAGAGAATGACATTCCAAGAAGCAACAGCACAGCAAACAAGTATTTCATAAGCGGATGGAGAATTTAGCCGACTTCACGCTAGGTGATCAGCCTTGGATTGACCAGAGAAAATTGGGTGCTTCACAAAAGCGGCACCTGGATGTCTTTTGACAGGAACCGATGTGATGAGAGACTGATCCCCCGTCCGTGCAGGGCCGCATCAAACTTCTGGCGATTTCCAAAGGTTCCATATCTTCACTTGCACGGCCCCAACATCTCTCAATCCTCCGCGCCCCATGTCCATTGTCACCCTCGGCCTCATTCAAGGCACCACGTTCGCCAGCCAGGCCGAAAGCCTGGCCCGCCACGAGGCCCTGATCCGTGACGCCGCCGGCAAGGGGGCGCAGATCATCTGCCTGCAAGAGCTGTTCAACATCCCGTACTTCTGCACCCGGCAGGACACGGCCCTGTTTGACCTGGCGGAGCCGATGCCTGGGCCGACGACGGACCGCCTGGCGGTGCTGGCCAAGGAGCTGGGTGTGGTGATCATCGTGCCGCTGTTTGAGAAACGCGGTCCCGGCCTGTATCACAACACGGTGGCTGTGCTGGATGCAGACGGCAGCTACCTGGGCAAGTACCGGAAGATGCACATCCCGCAGGATCCGGGCTTTGAAGAGAAGTTTTATTTCACCCCCGGTGACCTCGGCTACAAAGTCTGGGACACCAAGTTTGGCCGCATCGGCGTGCTGATCTGCTGGGACCAGTGGTACCCGGAGGCCGCGCGCCTGACGGCCCTGGCCGGGGCGCAGATTCTTTTTTACCCTACCGCGATCGGCTGGCTGAGCAGTGAGAAGGCCGAACTGGGCAGCGCCCAGCATTGCGCCTGGGAAACCGTGCAGCGCGGACATGCGGTGGCCAATGGCTGCTATGTCGCGGCGGTGAACCGCACCGGATTCCAGGATGACACGGAATTCTGGGGCCAAAGCTTTGTGGCGAATCCTTATGGCGAGATCGTCGCCAAGGGGTCCGTCGAACATGAAGAAGTGGTGATTGTGACGTGCAATCTCCAGGCGGTGGAGGATTTCCGGCGGATATGGCCGTTTTTCCGTGATCGCCGCATTGACACTTACGCCCCTCTGACCAAACGCTACCTTGATGAGTAAAGGATACCCGCAGAACTACCACCTTCCCGCCGAATTCGAAACGCAGGAAGCCATCTGGCTATCATGGCCCTCCAACAAGGAGAGTTGTCCCAAGACCTATCTCAAACTTCAGGACAAGTTTGGAGAGATCGCCGCCAACCTGACCCGCTACCAGCGTGTGCGCATCAATGCGCCTGAGATGATGCACATGAGCATCCGCCTCAGCATCGCTGATAACGAAGGCGCGCTGAACATGGTGGACCTCTACAATCACAACACCAACGATGTCTGGTGCCGTGACCATGGCCCGATCTTCATCAAGCACAATGAGACCGGCGAGGTGGCCATCACCGACTGGAATTTCAACGCCTGGGGCGGCAAGTTCCCGTACGAACTCGACAACACCATCCCTGAAAAGGCGGCTGAAGTGCTGAAGATGCAGCGTTTCACCTCCGATTTCACCCTGGAAGGCGGTGCCATTGAGACGAACGGCAAGGGCCTCCTGCTGACCACCGAAGCCGTACTGCTGAACCCGAACCGCAATGGCGGCAAGGCGCGCACGAAGGCGGAGATGGAAAAGGAACTGAAGGGCATGCTGGGCGTAAACGACATCGTGTGGTTCAAGGCCGGCATCGAAGGCGACGACACCGACGGCCATGTGGATGACATCGTGCGCTTCGTCCGCGACGACGCGGTGATCTGCATGGTGGAGACCAAGGAGAACGACCCGAACTTCAAGGTGCTGAAGCAGATCCGCGAGCAGCTGGACGACGTGCGCACCGCCGACGGCAGCAAGCTGGAGATCATCGAGATCGAAATGCCGAACGCCATCGAGGCCAAGGACTGGCGCCTGAGCCGCCTGCCGGCCAGCTACGCGAACTTCATGATCCTGAACAACGCCGTCATGGTCCCGATCTTCGGCCAGAAGAAGAAGGACGCGATCGCGGAAGACAAGATCGCCGAGTGTTTCCCAGGTCGCGAGATCATCTCCGTGACCGCCAAGGACCTGGTGATGGAAGGCGGTGCCCTGCACTGCATTGCGATGCACCAGCCGAAGTAAAGGCGGGTCTATTCTCAGCGTGACTTTAAAGCCGGGCAGCGATGCCCGGCTTTTTGTTAGGCCTTTCTCTTCGCTGAACACTCCTGCCACACTTTCGCGGGCACTCGTTCCAGGCGGTTGAAGGGAATGGTCTGCATGGAAAAGAACGGCCCCAGTTCGGCTGCCAGAGGGCCCTTGAACAGGCAGTGCCGCATGATGAAATCCCGCAGGCGGCTCGCGGGCAGCCCTGTCCACGTGCCCAGCCACATGCCCCGCGCCGCACGTCCGGCCGCCACCCCCGCAGCCTCGCGGCGATGCTTTTCATAAGCCGCCAGAACGGGCGCTGCCTGATAACGTCCCTGCAAAATTCCGGCGAGCGCCTCCGCGAGAAACTCGGCATCCGCCCAGCCGGTGTTCATTCCCTGGCCGCCGATGGGGCTCATCACATGCGCAGCATCTCCGCACAGGATGAGACGCCCTCGATGATACTGGCGGCAATCCAGACGCCAGGGGCTGAAGGACGTTTGATTTTGCTGCTGCTCCACGGGCAGATCATGGCCGGTGCGCTGAAGAACGAGGCGGCTTATCCCGCCAAAGTCGCCCGCCGTCTCTGGCTGGGCCGTCTGGACAATCCAGCGCCGCAGGCCCTGCGGCAGCGGGAAGGACTCGACGGCCCCCGTGGCGGTGAACCAAAGATGAGCCTCAGGCCCCAGGCCGCTGTGATCCTCAAAGTCACCCATCATGAAATGGCAGCCATAGTCCACGCGGCGGATCTTCGTCCCGATTCTTTCCCGCACCAGGCTGCGATGGCCGTCACACCCGATGATGTAGCTTCCCCTGAATTCACCTTTATCGGTGAGGCAGATGGCGGCCTGTTGATCCGTGCTGTCCCTGACATCCAGGACTTCAACACCGCGCCGCAGGGCCACGCAGGGAAGCCGGGCAAGCCGCTCTTCCAGAGCCTGCATGTGAAGGCGCTGGGGCAGCGAAAGGATGAAAGGATGAGGCGGATCTATCTTCCGAAAGGAGGCGCAGCCCAGGTACCCGGACTGGCCGTGCACGTGGCAGTCCTGAATCTGGATGCCCTGCCCGATGAGGGCCTCATCCAGACCGAGCTTGGCAAACAGGTGCAGGGAAGGCGGGGTCACACCGATGGCCTGGGAAGTCGGCGGTGGGGTGACGCGGCGATCCAGCACGAGAACGGGGATGCCCTGATCCCCCAGGAAATTGGCCAGCATCAGCCCCACCGGACCGGCCCCGATGATGATGACCTGGGAGTCGTTCATACCCTTTCCAGCAAGGCCGTTTCCACCGTCAGTCCGGGCCCAAAGGCCACCGCACTGGTGAGTCCCTGCAGGGGCTGTTCCAGCAGGCGGGCGAGGACAAACAGGATGGTGGCGCTGCTCATGTTTCCAAAGTCCCGCAACACGCTGCGCGAAGCCTGCAATGCCTCCGGTGGCAGCTCCAGGCTCTGTTCCACCTTGTCCAAAATGGAGCGCCCACCCGGATGCACCGCCCAGTGCCGGATGCTGGCCAGGGTCTTTTGCTGCCGGTTCAGGATGCCCGTCAACAGGGCCTGGATATTGGCGCCGATGAGCTCCGGCACGTAGCTGGAAAGGACGATGTTAAATCCGTGGTCGCCGATGTCCCAGGCCATGTCCGTCTCACTGGTGGGCAGCAGGGCGGATTCAAAGCTGTCCAGCCGCCAGGCGGGGCCTGTGGGCGGGCGGGCACTGACCAGGGCGGCGGCGGCACCATCGGCGAACAGGGAGTGGGCCAGGATGTCGTCCGGCTTGTCCGTCATCTGCAAATGCAGCGTGCATAGCTCCAGGCACATGACCAAAACCACTGCCTGCGGGTTTGCCGCACAGAACTGCGAGGCCATCCGCAGGGCTGGAAAGGCCGCATAGCAGCCCATGAACCCCAGCGTGTATCTTTCCACACTTTCGGACAGGCCGAGATCCCGGATCAGATGATAGTCGGGGCCCGGATTGGTGAATCCGGTGCAGGAGGCGAAGATGACATGGGTGATGTCTGCGGGTGCAAAGCCGATGGCTTTTTCCAGCAGACGCCGCCCGGCGGCTGTCGCCAGCGTGTGCGATTCCTGGGCATAGATCTGATTCCGCCTGCCGGTGCTGGGAGAAAGGAGCAGGCCCTGGTCATCGGTGAGGTAGAGCAGGGGCTCAGCCTCCGGCGTGAAGTCAGGGCACACGCTGTACCGCCGCTCGATCCCGCTTCGGTTGTAGATGGCCTGAATGAGGCGTCTCGTCTTGGGCTCCGCGGCCCAGCCCTTCATGCGGTCCCGCGCCTGAGTCTGCTCACTCACATGCGTAGGGACCTCGGTGGCGATGTGATGGATGAAGGCAGGCATGCGGTCTTTCTCCCCATAACGCAATCCGCGTTCCTGAACAGCACCTAAAGAACGTGCGAACCCTTCTTTCGGCCGTATGGGATTGCAAACCGAGGCTCCGGTGAGCTTTTAAAACAGATGGCGGTCCCCTCCCATGCAACGAGTTCAAAGTGGGGCCTAACGGGAGCCTTTTTCTTGCCGAAGAACCTGCTCCCATGACAGATTGGGTGCCAGAGGCAGGGATCCTTCTCCGCCCTCTGATAAAAAACGCCGCCCCATGTTGCTCCGCACCTTTCTTTCCCTCGGTTTCCTTTCTTTCGTGACCTTTGAGGCCCCGTCCCAGGCTCAAAGCCTCAACGGCTGGCAGGCGGAGGTGAGGGAGATCCAGATTCCCAGCACGGCAGATCAGTCCCTGCAACCTGCCCTGACGTGGTCGCCCACGACCGAGGAAGCGCGCCCCCTTTTGGTCGGCCTGCACACCTGGGGCGGCGACTACCGGCAGGCAGCGAACGGGCGTGTGTATGCTCAGTGGTGCATGGACCAGGGCTGGCACTTTGTGTATCCCAATTTTCGCGGGCCTAACAGAACCCCGGCCGCCATGGGCAGTGACCTGGCCGTGCAGGATGTGGTGGACGCGGTGGCGCATCTGCAAAAAAGCGGGCGTGTGGATGCCAGCCGCATCTACCTCATCGGCGTCAGCGGTGGAGGCCACATGGCCATGCAGATGGCAGGCAGGCACCCGGAGATCTGGGCCGGTGTCTCCGCCTGGTGCGGCATCAGTGACATCGCGGCCTGGCACACGGAGCACCTGAAAAATGGCATGCCGGACAACTATGCACGCCACATTGAACTGGCGCTGGGCGGTGCACCGGCAGGAAAGCTGCTGACCGAGGCGGCCAAGCGATCCCCGCTGACCCACCTGGCCCGGGCCAAGGGCGTGCCGCTGGACCTGAACCATGGCATTCACGACGGGCGGCTGGGCAGCGTCCCGTTTCGGCATAGTTTGTTAGCCTTTAACCAGACCGCCGCCACGCCGCTGCCTGTGGCGGAGATCCAGGCCTACTATGAGACCCAGCAGCGGCCCGCAGGCTGGCCCGCCCCGGAGACGGATCCGCTGTATGGACCGAAGCCGGTGCTGTTTCGCCAAGTCTCCGGCAACACACGGGTGACGCTTTTTGAAGGTGGGCATGAGATCCTGTACACGCCCTCGCTGAACTGGCTGGCACTGCAACGGAAAGGGCAGCCGGCCGTGTGGACCGTGGCCAAACCCATGCCCGTGGGCGGTGCGGCGGACACGAAGTCCGGCCTCTGAGAGTCCTTGAAGTGCCGGTCATCCCGCGCCATCACAGAGGCATGCTGAAAGCCTTCATCTTCGATCTCGACGGCACCCTCATTGATTCCCTGGCGGACATTGCGGCGTCCATCAACCGCATGCTGGAGGCACGCGGTTATCCCGCCTGCAAGGATGCAGGCATCTTCAAACAGATGGTGGGAGACGGGATGGAAAAGCTCGTCGAACGCGCCTTGCCCGAGACGGCCCGGAGCGAGGAGCTGATCCGGATCTGCACGGAGGAGTACCGGGCTTTTTATGATCTGCACTGGCAGGAGCAGACGCTGCCTTACCCGCAGATCCTCGAGGTCCTGGCCGCCCTGAAAGCAAAGGGGCTGAAGCTGGGCGTCATTTCCAACAAGGCCCATCGCTTCACGGTGCCGATGACGGAGCATTTTTTTGGCAGCGACTGCTTTGAACTCATCCTGGGCCAGCGTGCCGAGGTGCCGCGCAAGCCTGATCCCGCAGGTGCCTACGAGGCGGCGGCCAGCCTGGGCCTGCGCCCGGAGGAGTGCGCCTACGTGGGTGACTCGGGCATTGACATGGCCTTTGCCAAAAGCTCCGGCATGGTGGGCATCGGCGTGGACTGGGGCTTCCGATCGGTGGAAGAACTGAAGGAGCATGGGGCCGTGCATGTGATCTCCAAACCGGGCGAATTGCTCGAAATCGGAGACAAATCACGCTGAGCCTTGAGTGCGGCTGTGGCTGCGAGTAATGTGCTCATCATGGTCTCCACCCGCTTTCTGCGAATCGCCGCCCAGACCTCTGTCCTGGCGGCTTCTTTTTGGCTATCCTCTTGTAAAACACCGACGGCCCCTCCGCCCCCGGTCGAAGAACCTGCCAAGAAGCCTACGGGTCTCTTTGAATGGCATGGGGAAGGCAAAAGCATCTCCTCCATCCGCATCAATGTGGATGAGCAGAAGGCCTACCTTTACAATGGCGACGACCAGATCGGCTGGACCTACGTGGCCACGGGCATCACGAGTTTCCCCACCCCGACGGGCCAGTTCAAGATCATGGAAAAGATCGCCGACAAGGTCTCCAACCTTTATGGCAAGGGCTACGATGCCAATGGCAAGCTGGTGAACTCCGACTTCAAGCAGGGGCGTGACCTGCTGCCTCCCGGTGGCCGTTTTGAAGCCGCCAAGATGACCTACTTCATGCGCCTGACCGGCGACGGCGTGGGCATGCACATCGGCCCTATCCCGCGCCCAGGCCGCCGTGCCTCCCATGGCTGCATCCGCCTGCCATCGAAGTTTGCCGGCACGATCTTCAAAAATATCTCGGTGGGCACTCCGGTGACCATCGAGGGCAGCGGCCCGGACTATGCGACCTACATGAAGCAGTCGAACGCCAAGTCCAAGGCCAACGCGGCCAAGCTGGCGGCCTCCAAGAAAAAGGCTGAGGAAGCCGCCGTCAAAGCAGTTGAGGCCACCACCCTGGCCCCGGATGATCCCAATGGCCCTGGACCCCAGACTGCCCCTGCAGGCACTCCTGCGCCGGGCACTTCCGTGATCACCACCCTCCCTGCCACACCTGCGGCACCGACTCCGGCCACTCCCACGGAGGAAGTGAAGCCTGCCCAGCCCGCGCCCCAGCAGTAGGCCACCGCCCCTTTAACAAAAAAGGCGCTGCATTCTGTGCAGCGCCTTTTTTGTGCTCGGGTCCAAGGGCCCGAGGGTGAAAGCTCAAAAAAAATGTCCCCTCGCCAGAGGGCTATTCTTCGCCGGCAAAGTAGTCCACCTCATTCATCTGGAAACATTTCTTCTGGGGCTTCAGCAGCCATTTGCCGGATTCCGGGTAGTGAATGATGTCAGCCTGCGGCTGGTCCGCGATGACCATGAAAGTGAGGTCTTCCTCGCTGTGATTGAGGATCTGGTGGGCTTCTCCCGGTGGAAACACCAGGTAGTCGCCTGCCTGGATGGCCTCCTGGCCCTTGGGTCCCCGCACTTGGCCAAATCCAGACAGGATGTAATAGGCCTCCCACTGGGCGGAGTGCTCATGAAAAGGAAAGTTCACCTTGCCGGGCGGCACGCGGTGAATCTCCACCTCAAAAGGATGCCCGCCACCCCAGGTACCCGTATCCTTTGGCCCACCCGCCGCCTGCGTGAGCGAACGCCGGCGGACGCCATACTTGCCCTGAGGTGAGTTTTGCGAGGTCCAGGGAAGGTCGTCAGATTGGATGCGGGTCATGGGGATGCTAAGAGAGGACAGTGGTGAGAAGCGCCTCGTCTGGCAACCCCTGAAAGCCGGCAGGTGGCGTTGAGTCGGTATTTTTGGCCCGGTTTTGTGAAATGCCCCGGAATCCGCCCTTGAAATGCAGCCGTATCCCATACATTAGAATCATTCCAATTCTAATTCTAAACTATGGCGACTCCCTCCCCACGCTCTTCGTCGAAGCCTTCCGGCCTCGACTGCCGTCTGGCCGTGCTGGGCACCGATGCCCGGCTGACCCCGCATCGGCGTGAAGTTTTCCAGGCCTTGGCGGAATCCAACGATCATCCGACGGCCTACGACCTGTTTGCCAAGGTGAAGGAGCGCTCCCCCAGCATCTCGCTGGCCACAGTTTATAACTGCCTGGAGCACCTCACCAGCCACGGCCTCATCCGCCAGGTGCAGCTGGAGCGCGGCCAGTCCCGCTACTGTGCGAACCTGCACGAGCACGTCCACTTTCACTGCGAAAGCTGCGGCAAGGTCATTGATGCGCACCCAGCGGCCGACTTTGACCCTGCCAAATTCTGGAACCTGCCTGCCGGCACGAAAGTCAGCCGCATGGACATCGCCATCCACGGCACCTGCGAAGCCTGCTCCAGCAAAGCCTAATCCCTTTTTCAACACTCCCTCATGTCCCTCGAAATCAAAGACCTCCACGCCCAGATCCCCGGCCGCGAAATCCTCAAAGGCCTGAACCTCACGATCAATCCTGGTGAAGTACACGCCATCATGGGCCCGAACGGCTCTGGCAAAAGCACCCTGAGCAAGGTTCTCTGCGGCCACGAAGACTACGAAGTCATCGGCGGTGAAGTCCTGCTGGATGGCGAAAACATCCTGGACATGGCCGTGGATGCCCGCAGCCGCGCCGGCCTGTTTTTGGCCTTCCAGTATCCGCATGAAATCCCCGGCGTGAGCAACGCCAACTTCCTCCGCGCTGCCCTCAAGGCCCGCCTGCCAAAGGGTGAGGACATTGATGCCATCAAGTTTTACAAGCAGCTCTACACCCGCATGGACCAGCTGGAGATGGATCGCAGCTTTACCAGCCGCAGCGTCAATGAAGGCTTCTCCGGTGGTGAGAAAAAGCGCAACGAAATCCTCCAGCTCATGATGCTGGAGCCGAAGTACGCCATCCTCGACGAAACCGATTCCGGTCTCGACATTGACGCCCTCAAGGTCGTCTCCCGTGGCGTCAATGCCATGCGCAGCGAGAACCGTGGCTTCCTCGTCATCACCCATTACCAGCGCCTGCTGAACTACATCCAGCCCGACATCGTCCACGTGATGATTGATGGCCAGATCGTCCACACCGGCGGCAAGGAACTGGCCCTGAAGCTGGAAGAAAAAGGCTACGACTGGGTCAAGGAAGAACTGCTGGCCAGCGCGGCTGCCTAATGCCGCCTAACCTTTAATACATTCATCCCATGGTCACCGCCCCAGACAACGACATTTCCGACATCAAGGTCGATAGCGTGGGAGACTTCACGTTTCCTGAGCGCAACAAGTATGACTCCGGCTTTGGCATCACCGAAAAGACGGTGGATTTCATTGCCGATGTCAAAAACGACCCGGACTGGATCCGTGAGTTCCGTCACAAGGCGCTCAAAATCTTCCAGAGCAAGCCGATGCCCACGCATTGGGCCACGAAGGACCTGGAGAACATCAAGTTCGACGAGTTCCGCTACTACCTTTCCGATGGCCAGAAGCCGAAGCGTTCCTGGGACGATGTGCCCGAGGATGTGAAGCGCACCTTTGACCGCCTGGGCATCCCGGAGCAGGAGCGCAAGTTCCTCGCCGGCGTGGAGGCGCAGTATGACTCCGAAGCGGCTTACTCCAACATCAAGGCCGCCGTGGAAGAACAGGGCGTCATCTTCGTCAACAGCACCGAGGGCCTGCACAAGCACCCTGAGATCTTCAAGAAGTGGTTCGGCAAGGTCATCCCCACGGGTGACAACAAATTCAGCGCCCTGAACAGCGCCGTGTTCTCCGGCGGTTCCTTCATCTACGTGCCCCCGGGCGTGAAGGTGAAGCACCCCCTGCAGGCCTACTTCCGCATCAACTCGGAGCAGTTCGGCCAGTTCGAGCGCACGCTCATCATCGCCGATGAAGGCGCGGAACTGATGTACATGGAAGGCTGCACGGCCCCCAAATTTGAAACCGCCACGCTGCACAGCGCTGTGGTGGAACTCGTGGCCATGAAGGGCGCGAAGATCCAGTACGTGACCGTGCAGAACTGGAGCAGCAACGTCTTCAACCTCGTCACCAAACGCGGCATCGCCCATGAAGATGCCGAGGTGCGCTGGATTGACTGCAACATCGGCAGCCGCCTGACGATGAAATACCCGGGCGTCATCATGAAGGGCAAACGCGCCCGTGGGGAGGTCATCAGCATCGCCCTGGCCAACAGCGGCCAGCACCAGGACACCGGTGCCAAGATGGTGCACGCCGCTGACGACACGACGAGCAACGTCATCTCGAAGTCCATCTCCATCGGTGAAGGCCGCAGCACCTATCGCGGTCTGGTTCACATCCCCAAGCACCTCAAGGGCTGCAAGAACAACACCGAGTGCGACGCCCTGCTGATCAACAGCAACAGCCGCACCGATACCTACCCCGCCATCAGCGTGCGCGGCAACCAGCACTCCACGCAGCATGAAGCCAGCGTCAGCCAGGTGAGTGCGGACCAGATCTTTTACCTCATGCAGCGCGGCCTCAGCGAGGCTGAAGCCATGAGCCTGAGCGTGAATGGTTTCATCAACGACCTCGTGAAGGAATTCCCGATGGAATACAGCGTGGAACTGAAGCGCCTCATTGACCTCGA